>NZ_JWSU01000006.1:0-959127 GCF_000816565.1 Arthrobacter sp. L77
AGCCTGGCCTGGCCGCGCCGGCCGGTGATCCCGCTGCGGCGCTGGACGGCCTGGCCGCCGTGCGCGCGCGGGCCTTCGCCGAGGCCGATCCGGACCTGCTCGCGATGGTCGACGTCGAGGGGTCCCCTGCGATGGCGGTGGACCGTGAAGCGGTCGGGGCGCTCGCGGAGACGGGCAGGACCCTCCGTGACCTGTCGATCGACATCCGCGACGCGGCCGCCCTGACGGACGCGGAGCTGGCGGGCCTCCCGGCGCTCGCGAGCCTGGCGGCGGTCACCGACCCGCCCCCGACCACCGAGGTGTCAGTGGTCCGGGCGACGGCGGCGCTCTCCTCCTACACCGAGACGGCGGCGGGGACGGGGCCGCAGCGGTCCGGACCGAGCCCGCTCACGGCGGCCGGTCGGCAGGAGCTGGTCTTCGTCCTCTGGAGTTCCGCCGACGGGTGGCGGATCCACTCCGTCGTCGCGCCGCCCGCCTGAGGCGTGGTGCCCGCAGGGTTCAGGACGTCACGGTGCGGTGCACCCAGCCGGCGAGGGCCTCCGGTGTGGGCTCGCCGAAGGTGAAGCCGGCCCGGGTCAGCGCGCGAGGCTCCATCCGGGAGCTGACCAGCAGGAGTTCGAAGGCGAGCTGCCCGATGACGGTGGTCAGGATCAGGCCGGGGACGCGGAACCACACCGGCCGGTGGAATGCCTCGCCGAGGTGCAGGGTGATCGCATCCAGGGTCGCGGGCGCAGGAGCGCTCAGGTTGACCGGCCCCGACAGCGGTGCCGTGAGGAGGAACTCCAGCGCCCTGACCTCGTCGTCGAGGCTGATCCACGGCCACCACTGGCGGCCGGAACCGAGCGAGGTCCCGGCGAAGAATCGGATCGGGGTCAGCAGTTTGGGCAGCGCGCCGCCCTTTTCCGACATGACGATCCCGGTGCGTGCGAGCACGACACGGACGGTGTCGGGAGCGCGGAGCGCTTCGGCCTCCCACCGGCGGCAGATGTCGGCGAGCAGCGTCCCGCCGGAGGACGAACTCTCGGTCAGCACCTCGTCACCGCGGTCCCCGTAGTAGCCCGACGCGGACTGGCTGATGAAGACCGCGGGCGGGTTCGCGGCCTTCCGCATCGCGTCGACGAGCGTGCGGGTGGGCAGGATACGGGAGGAGTAGAGCGTCTCCCTGTAGCTCCTCGTCCAGAGTCCGCCTGCGATGCCCGCCCCGGAGAGGTTGATGACGGCGTCCGCCCAGTCGACGGCGTCGACGTCGAGCTCCCCGGCGGAGGGGTCCCACCGGACCTCCTGCGGACCCTTGGGAGCCCTGCGCACCAGGCGTCGGACCTCGTGGTTCGTCTCGAGCTGGCGGATGAGGGCAGTACCGATGGTCCCGGACGCGCCGGCGAGGAGGATGCGCATGGTCCCATCGAACCACTTGTCACGGGGGAACGGTACCGGAGCCGACTGCGGGGGTGGCCGCGTGGCGGGGCCGGGGGAAGGCCGGTCGCGACGAAGGACCCCGGACGGCGTCCAGGGTCCTTCGCATCACGGGACGGGAGGGCTCAGCCCTGCAGCGTGGCGGTCAGGGAGATGTCCTTGACCGCGGCCAGCGCCTGCGACACCGGGCAGCCCACCTTGGCGGCCTGTGCCACGCGCTGGAAGTCCTCCTCGGACAGTCCGGGCACGGTGGCGTCGAGGGTGAGGCGGATGGCGGTGATCCCGGTTCCCGGCTGGAAGTCCACCTCCGCCTTCGTCTCGACGCGCTCCGGGGTCTTCCCCTCCTCGCCGAGGGCGTTGCTGAAGGCCATCGAGAAGCAGGCGGAGTGCGCGGCGGCGATGAGCTCCTCGGGACTCGTCTTGCCTCCGGACTGCTCGGCGCGTGCCTTCCAGGTGACGTCGTAGGTGCCGAGGCCCGAGGAGTCGAGCGAGACCTGCCCCGAGCCCGAGGCGAGGTCCCCGCTCCAGACGGTGTGGGCTGTGCGAACGGTAGCCATGGTTCTCCTTGCTGTCGAACGGGCGCGGGGGTCGCGTCCGGTGCTTCGGTCCCATCCTAGGGAGCGGGGGAGAACGGGAGAAGCCGCACCTCACGGGAAGCGGCTTCTCCTGCGCACCGGGTGGGCGTTACAGTCCGAGCTCGGCCTCGAACGCGCCGCCTTCCAGGCGTGCCTTGAGCGTCTGCAGGAAGCGGCCCGCGTCCGCGCCGTCCACCAGACGGTGGTCGTACGTCAGGCTCAGGTACATCATGGAGCGGATCGCGATCGTGTCGTCGCCGTCCGGGCCGGTGATGACCACGGGACGCTTGACGATGATGCCCGTCCCGAGGATGCCGACCTGCGGCTGGTTGATGATCGGCGTGTCGAACAGGGCTCCGGCGGACCCGATGTTCGTGATCGTGAACGTGCCGCCCGAGAGCTCGTCCGGGCCGATCTGACCGTTGCGGGTGCGTGCGCCGACGTCGGCGATCTTCTTGGCCAGGCCGCCGAGGTTGAGGTTGCCGGCGTCCCTGATGACCGGGACGAGCAGGCCCTTCTCGGTGTCGACCGCGATCGCCAGGTGCTCGGCGTCGTGGTACGTCACTTCCTTCTTCTCCTCGTCGAAGGAGGCGTTCAGCTTGGGGTGCTGCTTGAGCGCCTCGGTGACGGCCTTGGAGAGGAACGGCAGGAACGTGAGCTTCGCGCCGTTCTGCGCCTGGAAGGAGTCCTTCGACGCGGTGCGCAGCTTCGCGATGCGGGTCATGTCGACCTCGATCACCTGGGTGAGCTGGGCGGACACCTCGAGCGACTCGCGCATGCGCTTGGCGATGGTCTGGCGGATGCGCGGGGCCTTCTCGACGGTGCCGCGCAGCTTCGAGGGCTCGACGGCGGGCGCCGCGGGCTTCGACGGTGCGGCGGCCGGTGCCGGTGCCGGTGCGGACTCGGCGGCTGCGGGCTCGGCCTGCTGGGCCTTCTTCGCCTCCGCTGCCTCGAGGACGTCCTGCTTGCGGATGCGCCCTCCCACGCCGGTGCCCTTGACGGTCGAGAGGTCGACGTCGTTCTGGTTGGCCAGGCGGCGGACGAGGGGCGTCACGTAGGCTGCGGCGTCCGAGGCTCCGGACACCTCCGCCGGTGCGGCGTCGGCAGCGGGCTCCGGGGCAGCCTTCTCGGCGGGCTTGTCCTCGGCCGCGGCGGGCTTCGGGGCAGGGGCGTCGTCGGGCGTGGAGGCCTGCGGGGCCTCCTTCGCGGGGGCGTCGTCGCGTTCCTCGGCGGGTGCGGCGGCCAGCGGTTCGCCCGCTGCGGCCTCGGTCTTCTTGGGCGCGGCAGCCCCCGACCCGATCACGGCGAGGACGGCGCCGACCTCGGCGGTCTCGTCCTCGTTCACGCGGATCTCCTGGAGCTTGCCGGCGACGGGGGAGGGGATCTCGGTGTCGACCTTGTCGGTGGAGACCTCGAGGAGGGGCTCGTCGACCTCGACGTCGTCGCCGACGGCCTTGAGCCAGCGGGTGACGGTGCCCTCGGTGACGCTCTCGCCGAGCGCGGGGAGGGTGACCTCGGTGCCCTCGGACGAGTCCCCGGAGGGCTCGCCGTCGGAGGACTCTGCTGCCGCAGGGGCGGCTTCGGGCTCGGCTTCGGGCTCGGCGGGAGCCTCCTCGGCGGCCGGAGCGGCGCTCGCCTCGGCACTGCCCGTATCGGTGCTGCCCTCATCGCCACTGCCAGCATCGGCGCTGCCGGAGCCGTCACCGATCCGCACGAGCGGGGCGCCGACCTCGGCGGTCTCGTCCTCGGCGACGAGGATCTCCTCGATCACGCCCGCGATCGGCGACGGGATCTCGGTGTCGACCTTGTCGGTGGAGACCTCGAGGAGGGGCTCGTCGACCTCGACACGGTCACCGACCTGCTTCAGCCAGCGGGTCACGGTGCCTTCGGTGACGCTTTCACCGAGAGCGGGCAAGTTCACGGATTCAGACATAATGCGCCCGTTTCTCCTTCGTAGATCGTTCCTTGGCAGCTGGTCGACGCGCGTGGCGTGCTCAGCTGGACGTGCTCGGATTTCCTGCTTCCGAGCTTAGTCCACGCCCTCGGGGCGTGGACCAAGCCGGGGTGGTGCCTGAGGTGTTGCGCGTCAGCCGTGCAGCGGCTTGCCGGCGAGGGCGAGGTGGGCCTCGCCGAGGGCCTCGTTCTGCGTGGGGTGCGCGTGGATGAGCGGGGCCACGTCCTCGGGGTACGCCTCCCAGTTGACGATGAGCTGCGCCTCGCCGATCTGCTCGCCCATGCGGCTGCCGAGCATGTGGACGCCCACGATCGGGCCGTCCTTCTCGCGGACGAGCTTCACGAGGCCGCCGGTGCCGATGATCGAGCTCTTGCCGTTGCCGGCGAGGTTGTACTCGTGCGTCTCGACGCGGTCGTCGCCGAACTTCTCGCGCGCGGCCTTCTCGGTGTAGCCCACGGACGCGATCTCGGGATCGCTGTAGGTGACCTTGGGGATGTTCAGGTCGGCGACGACGACGGGCTTCAGGCCGCCGATCTCCTCCGCCACGAAGATGCCCTGCTGGAAGCCGCGGTGGGCCAGCTGCAGGCCGGGGACGATGTCGCCGATCGCGTAGATGTTCCCGACGCCGGTGTGGAGGCGCTCGTCGGTGATGACGAAGCCGCGGTCCAGGGTGAGGCCGGCCTCCTCGTAGCCGAGGTCCCGGGTGACGGGCCCGCGTCCGACGGCGACGAGCATGAGGTCCGCCTCGAAGGTCTTGCCGTCCTCGAGGGACACCACGACGCCGTCGTCGTTCTGCTCCACGGACTTGAACCGGGTGCCGGTGTTGAACTTGATGCCGCGCTTCTTGAACGCCCGTTCGAAGTTCTTGACGATCGAGGCGTCCTCGTTCGGGACGAGCGACGGGAGGGCCTCGATGATGGTGACGTCCACGCCGAAGGACTTCCAGACGGACGCGAACTCGCAGCCGATGACGCCGCCGCCGAGGATGATCGCCGTCTTCGGCACGAAGTCCATGGTGAGGGCCTGGTCGGAGGTGATGACCTTGCCGCCGATCTCGAGGCCGGGGAGGCTGCGCGAGAAGGAGCCGGTGGCCAGGACGATGTGCTTGCCGGTGTAGACGGTGCCGTCGACGTCGATGGTGTTCTCCGACGCGAGCTTGCCCGAGCCCTCGATGACCGTGATGCCCTTGGACTTGATGAGTCCCTGCAGGCCCCGGTACTTGCCCGCGATGATGCCGTCCTTGTACGCGTTGACGGCGTTCATGTCGATCGACTCGAACGTGGCCTTGACGCCGTACTTCTCCGCGTCGCGGGCGCCGTCGGCGATCTCTGCCGAGTGCAGGAGCGCCTTCGTGGGGATGCAGCCGTTGTGCAGGCAGGTGCCGCCCAGCTTGCCCTTCTCGATGAGCCCCACGGTGAAGCCCAGCTGCACCGCGCGGAGAGCCGCAGCGTAGCCGCCGCTGCCTCCACCCAGTACCAGGATGTCGAATTCTTGCGCAGTTGCCGATGCGGCCACTTGGACGCTCCCTCGCGTGGTCTGTTGACGCGCAGGGCGCGTCGGTTGATAGATCGGTTGATGAATCGAGAACTGGTGCGGTCGCGGTGCGGTCGCAGGTGCTTCGTACCCTTGTTTTTCACCCTATCCCCAGATGTCATCGGCATCCACTTGAAGCGCGGGCGCTACGCGCCGCAGTTCGCGGATGTGCGCATTCTCACCCGGGACGTGGAGGACACGTGGAGAGGACGGAGACGGGGTCGAGGGGCGCCGGCCCGGACTGCGGCTCGGCGCCCCTCGCAGGCTACGCGGTGCGGGCGAGTACGTCCTCGACGTACGCCAGCAGGGTGCGGACCCCGACGCCGGTGCCGGCCTTCGGGGTGTAGCCGTACGGCGCTCCCTCGTTGAAGGCCGGCCCGGCGATGTCCAGGTGCGCCCAGGGGATCTTCTCGCCGTCGACCTGGCCGACGAATTCGCGCAGGAACACCGCGGCGGTCATCATGCCGCCGTTCCGCTCGCCGATATTGGCGATGTCCGCGACCTGCGAGTCGAGGCTGGGGCGCAGCTCCTCCGGCAGGGGCATGGGCCAGAACTGCTCGCCCGCGCGGTCCGCCGCGGCCTTCACGGCGTCGCGGACGCCGTCGTCGCCCATGACACCGGAGACACGCGTCCCGAGGGCGATCATCTGCGCGCCCGTCAGCGTCGCGATGTCGATGATGGCATCGGGTGCCTCCTCGCTCGCGGCCGCGAGGCCGTCGGCGAGGACCAGGCGGCCCTCGGCGTCGGTGTTGAGGACCTCGACGGTCCGCCCGCCGTAGATCGACAGGACGTCCTCGGGGCGCTGCGCGGTCCCGGAAGGCATGTTCTCGGCCAGGCACAGCCAGGCCGTGACCTTGGCGGGCAGGCCCAGTTCGGCGACGGCGAGGAGGGTGGTCAGGACGACGGCGGCGCCCGCCATGTCCAGCTTCATGGTCTGCATGCCCGCGGCGGGCTTGAGCGAGAGTCCACCGGAATCGAAGGTGATGCCCTTGCCCACGAGGGCGAGGTGCACGGCGGACCTGGCGGGGGAGTATTCCACCTTGACCATGCGCGGGGGCCGCGAGGATCCCTTGCCGACGCCGAGGATGCCGCCGTAGCCGTCACGCTCGAGGCGCTTCTCGTCCATGACGGTGACCTTCACGGGGAGGCCGCGGGTGAGCTCCTTCGCGGCCTGCGCGAACGTCTCCGGGTAGAGGTGGCTCGGCGGCTGGTTCACGAGCGTGCGCGTTGCGTTGACGTTCTTGCCGAGGATCACGGCGCGCCGCAGCGCGGGGGCCAGGTCGGCGTCGTCCGCGACCGGCGTGTACACGACGACGCTGCGGACGGCGGCCCTGTCCTTCGGCGGGGCGACCGTGCCGTCGGGCTTGATCCCGGACTTGTGCCCCTCGTAGCTGTAGGCGCCGAACGCGGCGCCCTCCGCGACGGCGGTCGCTGCCGCCACGGTCCCGGCCGGCAGGGCGAGGACGACGGTCTCGAGCCCGGTCAGCTGGCGGATCGCGGCGCCCGCGGCGCGGCGGAGGGTCTCAGGTGCGAGCACCTCACCGGCGGCCACGGGTCCCACGCCGGAGAGTACGAGCGAGTCGGCGCCGGTCTCGGGGAGGCCGGGGAAGCGGCGCACCTCGTCCGCGGCACCCGTGATGCCGAGGACCTGGAGAGAGTCCCCGAGGGCGCGCGCGGCCTTGGCGGGCAGGGGGCTGTCGAGCAGGACGGGCCCGTCGGTCCCCTTGGCGACCGCGATCACGAGCGCGTCACTCGGAATCTTCCTGAGGTCCTTCGCGGAGGCGGTCAGGTGTAGTTCGGTGGTTCTGATCACGGAATCTGTCTCCTCGTGTCCGGCTGGGTGGTCCGGATCGGCGTTGCGGGTGCTCCCGGTGTCCGGTGGTCCGGGAACCGTCCTGACGATCGTAGTCTCTACCCCGCGACGGCCCGGAATGAAGCCGGCGCGGGTGGTGTTGAGGAGAGCAGGACCTGACCGGAGGAGAGAGCCATGCTGGATCCACGAACCCTGTACACCACCGACACCGACGTCTTCGACGACCCCGGGAGCAGGGGGCTGCCCCTGCTCGTGAGCCTGACCGGCTTCATGGACGCCGGGCAGGTCGTCTCGCAGGTCAGCGAGGAACTCCTCGAGGTGCTCGAGCACGAGCCCGTCGCCGAGTTCGACGCCGACCAGCTCATGGACTACCGCGGCCGCCGCCCGAAGATCACCTTCGCCGAGGACCACCTGACGGACTACCGGCCGCACCGGCTCGAACTGCACCGCCTGTACGACGGCCTCGGCGAGCCCTTCCTGCTGCTCACCGGCGCCGAGCCGGACCTGCAGTGGGAGCGTTTCGCGAGCGCCGTCGTCGGACTCGTCGAGGAACTGGAC
The DNA here is from genome assembly GCF_000816565.1 of Arthrobacter sp. L77. Taxonomy (NCBI): domain Bacteria; kingdom Bacillati; phylum Actinomycetota; class Actinomycetes; order Micrococcales; family Micrococcaceae; genus Arthrobacter; species Arthrobacter sp. L77. The sequence continues at coordinate 7,847 of NZ_JWSU01000006.1, forward strand.
GTGCCGATGACCTCGTGGATCCACGCGATCCCGATGCCCGTCCCGCACACGCGGCCGATCGGCGTGACGCTGCACGGCAACCGGTCCGACCTCATCGACGGCATGAACGCCTGGCGGCCCACCGCCGAGCTGCAGGCCTCCATCGGGCATGTCCTGGAGCTGCGCCTGATCGAGGCCGGGCACGACGTCGTGGGGCACGTCATCCACGTGCCGCACTACCTCGCCGAGGCCGAGTACCCTCCCGCCGCCGTGGCGGGCCTCGAGTACCTGGGCGCGACCGCCCGGCTCGTCCTTCCCACCGACCGCCTACGGGAGACCGGGCGCGACGTCGAACGGCAGATCGCCCGGCAGGTCGGGAACTCCACCGAGGTGCAGTCCGTGGTCGCCTCCCTCGAGAAGCGCTACGACGAGTACGCCGACGGCGTGGCCCGGAAGTCGCTGCTGGTCAAGGACAACAGCGAGCTCGCCAGCGCGGAGGAGCTCGGTGCTGCGGTCGAGGCCTACTTGGCGAGCCCGCAGGCGGAGGAGGAGTCCACGCTGCTCTGGGACACGGAGTTCCTGGGGACCACGCCGATCGACTACGACCGCTCCGGCACCGAGGACGGCGGCTCCGACAGCGCGGATGCCTCCCCCGGGACCGGGGCGGCGTCGAAGCCCCGCGCCTCCGACGGACACGACGACGGACCGGGCGGCGCGTCCGCCACGGGATAATGGGCGGGTGAATTCTTCGCGGGCACTCCTGGTCTGGACGGCAGGGGTCGTGGCCTACCTGGTCGCCGTCACGCAGCGCACCACCTTCGGTGTCGCCGGCCTCGAGGCCACGGACCGCTTCAGCGCCTCGGCCTCGCAGCTGTCGATCTTCACCGTCGTCCAGCTGCTCGTCTACGCCGGACTGCAGGTGCCGGTCGGTGTCCTCGTCGACCGCTGGGGTCCCCGGACGCTGATCGTCGCGGGCGGCGTGCTCATGGCGCTGGGGCAGGCGCAGCTGGCCTTCGCGGATTCCGTGGGCGCCGGCATCGTGGGCCGCCTGCTCGTGGGGGCGGGGGACGCCATGACGTTCATCAGCGTGCTCCGGCTGCTCCCCGCGTGGTTCGAGCCGCGCCGCATCCCCGTCCTGACGCAGTGGACGGGGATCATCGGCCAGCTCGGGCAGGTGGTCTCGGTCATCCCGTTCGTCGCCGTGCTGTCCGTCCTCGGCTGGCAGTCCGCGTTCCTCTCGGCCGCCGCCCTCTCGGTCGTCGCCGTCGTGCTCTCGGTGAGCCTGATCCGGGACTCGCCCGTCGCCGGCACGCGGAGCGCCCAGACCATCCGCGAGACCGGCACGTCCCTCGCCGCCGCCTGGAGGCAGCCCGGCACGCGGCTCGGCCTGTGGACGCACTTCACCATCCAGTTCCCCGGCACCGTCTTCGTCCTCATGTGGGGCTACCCCTACCTGGTGCGGGCCGAGAAGGTGGGTGAAGGCGCGGCGTCCGCCCTGATGACGCTGTTCGTCGCGGTCGGGATCGTCTGTGGGCCCCTCCTGGGGCGCTACGTGGGCCGGCACCCCCTCCGGCGTTCCACCATGGTGCTCGCGATCGCCGCCCTGATGGCCGTGGCCTGGCTCGCGGTCCTCGTCTACCCTGGACCCGCACCCCTGCCGCTCCTGACCCTGCTGGTGGTGGCGCTCGCCGTGGGAGGGCCGGGGTCCATGATCGCGTTCGATTTCGCCCGCACGTTCAACCCCGCGGCACGCATGGGGACCGCCACCGGGATCGTGAACATCGGCGGCTTCATGGCGTCCCTGCTCACGATGTTCGCCATCGGGACCGTCCTCGACGTCCTGCTCGGGAACGGCTTCTCGCAGGGGGACCTGTATGCGCTGCCGTCCTTCCGCCTCGCGATGTCCGTGCAGCTCCTCGTCCTCGCGGTCGGCGCCACCGCCGTCGTCGTCGCGCGGCGGAGGGTCCGCCGGAGGATGGCGGAGCAGGGGGTCGTCGTCCCGCCGCTCCGTGACGCCCTGGCCCGGGAACGCCGGCGCCGCCGGGAGCGGAGGGCAGCCCGGAACCGCTAGGGCTGCCTCCGCCCCGCGCCGCGGTTGTCCACATAGGCCGGAACCCCGGTGCGCTCCGCCGGCGACGCGAGGACGCTGGCGGCATGTCATCTCCCACGAGCCCCGCGCGGGGCACCCCGGCGTCACCGTCCTTCGTCGTCACCTCACCGGCCGACATCCTCTCCTACATCCCCCATGCCCTCGGGTTCATGCCCCGCGAGAGCCTGGTGGTCCTGACCACCGCCGGCAGGAGGCTCGGAGCCACGCTGCGGGTGGACCTCCCCGAGGCCGGGGCGGATCCGTTCGGGTTCGCCGACGGCGTGCTCTCGTTCCTGCAGGGTGACGCCGACGCCGACGGCACGCTCGTCGTGGTGTACACGGAGGAACGCTGGGAGAGACGCACCCCGGCCCCGCGCAGCAGGCTGGTGCGGACCGTCGAGACGGTCCTCGATGCCGCGGGCCTCCCCGTCCGCGGGGGCTGGCTCGTCTCGCGGTCCGGGTGGCGCGACGTGTTCTGCACGGAGGAGGAGTGCTGCCCCTGGCCGGGGCAGCCCCTCGACACCGTGACGCTCAGCGCACTGAACGCCGAGCTGATCTTCGGCGGAAGCGCCTTCGACGCATCCGCGCCCGACGCCGTCCTCCGGGCCGCACCCTCCGTCGCCGTGCAGGACGGGGCATCGGCCGCGGTGGCCCGGGCCGTCGAAGGCGCGCAGGCACACTATGCCGCGTGCTGCGCGGGCCGGTGGACGGCACCCGACCAGTTCCGCGCGACGTCCGCGCTGTGGGATGCCGTCCTGCCCTGCGCAGGCGAGTTCGACGTGGAGGCCGAGCCCGACGTCGCGGGCTTCCTCCTCGCGAGCGTCGAGTCCCGCGCGGTCCGCGACTTCCTCCTCGCCAGTGCGTGCCTCGGGTCCCCGGCAGCCCTCGATGGGGCGACCGGCTGCGGGTTGCTCGAGCCCGGCCCGCCGGCCGGCACCCCGTCGACGGAGGAGGGGTCCCCGATCGCCGCCGCACGGGTCCTGCCGGACGTGCGGGGCGGCGGCCCGCTCGAGGATGCCGTCGCCGCACTCCGGGCCGCCGGGGTCGTCCCCGGTCCCGGAACCGGTCCTGACGACGAGCCGGCCGGGTCGCCGTCGGCAGGGCCTGCATCCTGCGGGGCCGAGGCCCTGCTCTACGCGGATGTACTGGCCGGCAGGTACCCCGGCGCGATCGCCTGGGACCGCGTCGATGCGATGAGCATCCTCCTCGCGCGGCTCGCGGCGGTATCGGACGGCGAGTCGCGTGCCGCAGCCCTGACCATGAGCGCCTGGTTCGAATACGCGCGGGGTCGGGGATCACGCGCGGCCGTCTTCCTCGACGCGGCGGAGCGGGCCGTGCCCGGCTACCGCCTCGCGCGTCTGCTGCACGAGCTCCTGCGCCGCGGAGGGCTGCCGGCCTGGGCCCGGAGCCGCGCGACCGCCTGGACCACGGGGGCTGCGGCGGCCCTCCATGACGCGGCCTGAGGCCGGAGGACCGGCAGGACATGCGGTGCCACGGGCCGGCAGCCGACCGCCGGGTGATTTCCGGCGCGGTGGCGACCCGTGAGACAATCGGAGTTGAGACCCGGTTGGGTCCGTGCACCAGAACTTCACCGAGCGTTTCCACGCGGGTCCTTGCCGAGAGGCGGGTCCGAGGGAATAGCGAGGGCTGCAGGACCGTTCCCTTGGGAACTGACCCGGCAGTGTTCATCTGGTATCGAGCGCGGACTTGACAGGGTCATAGTGGTGTTGTCCCTCTGACGATGCCACACACCGCCGTACGAAAGGTTCTCTGTGTCGGTCAAGAAGACAGCAGCACCGGCGTCGTCAGACGCTGGTACCACCACTACCAAGCGACGGGTCGCGGCCAAGAAGCCCGCCACCAAGGCCGCTTCGGCCGCTGCAGCGAAGGCCTCCGCGGCGGACGCCCAGGGTTCCGTGGACACCGTCGACACAACGGATCCCGCCGTCGAGGTCGACGTCGATGCCGAGGACGCGAAGCCCGAGACCCCCGAGGTCGGGACGAGCACCGGCTTCGTCTACTCCGACGCCGACGACGACGACGCACCCGCGCAGCAGGTCGTGTCCGCCGGTGCCACCGCGGACCCCGTCAAGGACTACCTGAAGCAGATCGGCAAGGTCGCCCTGCTGAACGCGGAGCAGGAAGTGGATCTGGCCCTGCGCATCGAGGCGGGCCTCTTCGCCGAGGAGAAGATCGCCGCGGATCCGGACATGGATCCGAAGCTGAAGCGCGAACTCGAGTTCGTGATCCACGACGGCAAGCGGGCGAAGAACCACCTCCTCGAGGCGAACCTCCGCCTCGTCGTGTCGCTGGCCAAGCGGTACACCGGGCGCGGCATGCTCTTCCTGGACCTGATCCAGGAAGGCAACCTCGGCCTGATCCGTGCGGTCGAGAAGTTCGACTACACCAAGGGCTTCAAGTTCTCCACCTACGCGACCTGGTGGATCCGCCAGGCGATCACCCGCGCCATGGCGGACCAGGCCCGCACCATCCGCATCCCGGTGCACATGGTGGAGGTCATCAACAAGCTGGCCCGTGTCCAGCGGCAGATGCTGCAGGACCTCGGGCGCGAACCCACCCCGGAGGAGCTCGCCCTCGAGCTCGACATGACGCCGGAGAAGGTCGTCGAGGTCCAGAAGTACGGCCGCGAGCCCATCTCCCTGCACACGCCGCTCGGCGAGGACGGCGACTCGGAGTTCGGTGACCTGATCGAGGACTCCGAGGCCGTGGTGCCGGCGGACGCCGTGAGCTTCACCCTCCTGCAGGAGCAGCTCCACTCGGTGCTGGACACCCTCTCCGAGCGGGAGGCAGGCGTCGTGGCCATGCGCTTCGGCCTGACCGACGGACAGCCGAAGACGCTGGACGAGATCGGCAAGGTCTACGGCGTCACGCGTGAGCGCATCCGCCAGATCGAGTCGAAGACGATGTCGAAGCTGCGCCACCCCTCGCGGTCCCAGGTCCTCCGGGACTACCTCGACTGACCGTCCGGGCATTCGTCGACGAAGGGCCCCTCCCGCCGGGAGGGGCCTTCGTCATGGGAACCGGGGTCCGGACAGGCCCCGGGACAAGGAAAGGCCCGCTCCATCGGAGCGGGCCTTTCCTTGTCCGTCAGCGCCTGTACACGGGGCGCCTCATGGTGGGTGGTCGGTGGTCCCTGTGGCGATCAGTCGCCTGCGAGGGCCGGCTTCGCGTGAAGCCGCTGGGTCTCGTCCTGCCACTCAGAGGTGAGCGGCTTGAGGTTAGCTTCGACGGCGCGCGCATGGTGGCCGCAGAACAGAAGCTCTCCACCGGAGGACTGAAGGACTGCCCGAACATAGGCCTGGGCGCCGCAGCGGTCGCAGCGGTCCAGGGCAGTGAGCTCGCGAGTGGCTACTGCAGTGGTCATGAATGCCTCCTCATGTGGATCGTGTATTCATATAACCACTATTCGTCGCCGCACCTCCGCAGGCTTGGCCCCCTTTCGCTGGCGGCGTATCAGGGGTATGGGTCACATCCTCGGCGACGGAGGCGCGGTGGCGGGTGCCCGCGGTGCGGCCCCTGCCGGTCACTGTCGGCGGGAGGTAATAAACTGGAGCGACCCATCCCGGCAACCACCCTCCTGACGCCTGTCCTGGATCGTGCCCGTTCCGCCAAGGAGACTGACTCACCGTGACCCCCACCTCGGACTACACCGCCCGGCACCTCTCGGTCCTCGAGGGACTCGAGGCGGTGCGCAAGCGCCCCGGGATGTACATCGGGTCCACGGACTCCCGCGGCATCATGCACTGCCTGTGGGAGATCATCGACAACTCCGTCGACGAGGCGCTGGCCGGCCACGGCCAGAGCATCACGGTCATCCTGCACGCCGACGGCTCGGTGGAGATCCACGACGACGGCCGCGGCATCCCGGTGGACATCGAACCCAAGACCGGCCTGACCGGCGTCGAGGTGGTGTTCACCAAGCTGCACGCCGGCGGCAAGTTCGGCGGCGGCTCCTACACGGCCTCCGGTGGCCTCCACGGTGTCGGCGCCAGCGTGGTCAATGCGCTGTCCTCCCGTCTGGACGTCTTCGTCGATCGCGGCAGCAAGACCTACGCCATGTCCTTCCGCCGTGGCGAGCCCGGCCTCTTCAAGGACGGCAGGACGCCCTCGCCCACCGCACCGTTCGAACCCTTCCTCGACGGTTCGCGCCTCGAGGTCGTCGGGACGGCCAAGCGCGGTGTGACGGGCACCCGCATCAGGTACTGGGCCGACCGCCAGATCTTCACGCCGGACGCGACGTTCTCCTACGAGGAACTGCAGACCCGCGCCCGCCAGACGTCCTTCCTGGTGCCGGGCCTCCGCATCACGCTCCGGGACGAGCGGAAGCTCCCGGGCACGCCGGCGGAGTCCGGCCCCGTGGAGGAGGTCTTCCAGCACGACGGCGGCATCTCCGAATACGCCGAGTTCCTCGCCCTCGACACCGCGGTCACCGATGTGTGGCGCTTCCACGGGTCGGGTCGCTTCAAGGAGTCCGTGCCCGTCCTCGACGACCGCGGGCACAGCCAGATGGCGGAGGTGGAGCGCGACTGCGAGGTGGACATCGCGCTGCGCTGGGGTATCGGCTACGAGACGACGGTCCGCAGCTACGTCAACATCATCGCGACCCCCAAGGGCGGCACGCACCAGAGCGGCTTCGAGCAGGCGCTCCTGAAGACCTTCCGCAAGGTCATCGAGGCCAACGCGCGCAAGCTCAAGGCCGGCACCGACAAGATCGAGAAGGACGACGTCTTCGCCGGGCTGACGGCCGTCCTCACCGTCCGCCTCGCCGAGCCCCAGTTCGAGGGCCAGACCAAGGAGATCCTCGGGACCTCCGCCGTCCGGGCGATCGTCGCGAAGGTGGTGGAGAAGGAGCTGCAGGCGCGGCTGTCCTCCTCCGCGCGGAACGACAAGGCGCAGTCGGCGCTGCTGCTTGAGAAGGTCGTCGCGGAGATGAAGTCCCGTATCTCGGCGCGGGTCCACAAGGAGACGCAGCGGCGCAAGAACGCCCTCGAGACCTCCTCCATGCCGGCCAAGCTCGCGGACTGCCGGATCGACGACGCCGAGCGGTCGGAACTCTTCATCGTCGAGGGCGACAGCGCGCTCGGTACCGCGAAGAACGCCCGCTCCTCCGACTACCAGGCGCTGCTGCCCATCCGGGGCAAGATCCTCAACGTGCAGAAGGCGTCGGTGGGGGACATGCTCTCCAACGCCGAGTGCGCCGCCCTCATCCAGGTCATCGGGGCGGGCTCGGGGCGGAGCTTCCAGCTGGACGCACGGCGCTACGGCAAGGTCATCCTGATGACCGACGCCGACGTGGACGGCGCCCATATCCGGACGCTGCTCCTCACCCTCTTCTTCCGGTACATGCGCCCGCTGGTGGAGGCCGGCCGGGTGTACGCCGCCGTCCCACCGCTGCACCGGGTCGAGGTCATCAACGGAGGCTCGAAGGCCAACGAGATGATCTACACCTATTCGGAGGCGGAACTCACGCGGCTCCTCGCGACCATGGAGAAGCAGGGGAAGCGCTACAAGTCGCCGATCCAGCGCTACAAGGGGCTCGGGGAGATGGACGCGGACCAGCTCGCGGAGACCACCATGGATCCGCGGCACCGGACGCTGCGGCGCGTCCGCATCCAGGAGGCGGAATCCGCCGAGCGCGTCTTCAACCTGCTGATGGGCAGCGACGTCGCCCCCCGCAAGGACTTCATCGTCGCGGGCGCGGCATCCCTCGACCGGGACCGCATCGACGCCTGACGGGCGCTCAGCCGAGCAGTTCGGGGGCCACCAGGAGCAGCGGAGGCACCACCAGCAGCAACCCGGCGGATGACAGGGCCAACCCCTGCTGCATCCGGCTGAGGGGCGGCAGGGGAGTGAGCAGCCGGCGCAGGCGAGGGACCGTCGACGCCCCGTCGGCGGTCCCGCCGGACACCGCCCTCGCAGTGGTCAGGCGGATCCCGCTCTCGTCTGCCAGTGCGTCATCGAGTGCATCCGGCGCCGACGGCGCTGCCCCCGCGCCCACGATGGCGATCGCGCGGACGAGCGTCGACTCGTCCACGTGGCGCAGGGCCTCGTCATCGGCGAGCATCTCGATCAGTTCGCTCACGGCCTGCTGGGCGAGCCGGGACGTGGGCAGCCACGGCAGCGCCGACCGCCAGGCGGCGAAGGCCCACAGCAGCAGATGGTGCCGCTGGTGCAGGTGCGCATGCTCGTGCGTGAGGACGGCGTCGAGCTCCGCCTGGCTGAGCAGGTCCATCAGCCCGTCCGACATCACCGTGACGGAGCGTGCCCCGCCCGGCAGGCAGTAGGCCACCGGCGTGGGGTGCCTGATGACGAGCGTCGCGGGCTGGCCGACCGCGGGGGAGCTGAGGAGGGTGAGCATGTCCCGGTGCCGCCGCCGCTGCCGGTGGATGCGCACGAACGTCAGGGCCAGTGTGAAGACGAGGTGCCCGAAGAGCAGGATCGCGGCGCTGATCGCGAAGACGTGGATGACGCCGAGGGATTCGGCCGACCTGTCATCGAGCAGGATGTCCAGGAAGGCCGCCGAGGCCTGGACGAGGTTGTCGCCGAGCGGCTCGAGGCCCCAGACCAGCATGGCACCGATCATCGACAGACCGCCCGCCAGGGCTATCGACTGCCACAGCAGCATGGCCGTGAACGGCGCCCTCGCCGGCCAGTCGGCCCGGGAGAGTGCGATGGGTGCAGGCCACGCGAGGATGATCGCGAGTGCCGCGAGCAGGTAGGAGGCCCAGAACACGGGGCGGGTCAGCTGCCGCCGAGCAGCTTGCGCAGGGTCTGGGCTTCGGCTTCCGACACGCTGCCGATGAAACGGGCGAGGACGGCTTCACGGTCCGGCGCGGTCACGAGTACCTCATGCATCAGTTCCGCCGTGTGGTCCTCGCGGCTGGTGACGGACATGTACCGGTGCGGGCGGCTGTCCCGTTCCCGGGTGACGAGGCCCTTCTTCTCGAGCCGCGACAGGACGGTGAGGACCGTCGTGACGGCCAGTTCCCGCCCCGCTTCTCCGAACGGCGCCTCGGCGATGGCGTCACGCAGCTCGTTGGCGGTCATCGCCTCCGGTGTCGTCCACAGCAGGTCCATCACCGTGCGTTCCAGGTCTCCGAGCGTTGCCATGGTCTTTCCTTCAATCGATCGCGATCCGTGCCCCTCGGGGGGGCGGGGATGCACTCCCGGGAGGGAATGCTCACGCGTGGTACCTCTAACGTACAACGTCCCGGCCCACAATTCTACTCTGTGTAGAAGAGTCTCCGACTTGTTCTACGATATGTAGAACAACGAGTTCTACACCCCGTAGAAGTTCCGTCGACATCGACGCGATGCACTGCTGAAAGGGCCCGATGGAAGCCTTGGAGATTGCCCGCTGGCAATTCGGAATCACGACCGTCTACCACTTCATCATGGTCCCCCTGACCATCGGACTCGGGCTGCTCGTGGCCGTCATGCAGACCCTCTGGTACCGCACCGGCCGGGAGCACTACCTCCGGATGACCAAGTTCTGGGGGAAGCTCTTCCTCATCAACTTCATCGTCGGCGTCGCGACGGGCCTGGTGCAGGAGTTCCAGTTCGGCATGGCGTGGAGCGAGTACAGCCGCTTCGTCGGTGACGTGTTCGGAGCGCCGCTCGCCATGGAGGCGCTCCTGGCCTTCTTCGTCGAGTCCACCTTCCTCGGCCTCTGGATCTTCGGCTGGGGGCGGCTTCCGCGCCTGATCCACCTGCTCTCGCTCTGGACCGCGGTGCTCGCGTCCGTCTTCTCCGCGTACTTCATCCTCGTCGCGAACTCGTGGATGCAGCATCCCGTGGGCGTGGAGATGGTCGATGGCAGGCCCGTCATGGTCGACGCCTGGGCGGTCTTCACCAACAACACGGCCCTGGTCGCCTTCCCGCACACCCTCTTCGGCTGCCTCGCCGTCGCCGGGGCCTTCCTCCTCGGCATCAGCTGGTACCACCTGTGGAAGAGGCGCCACGACGGGCTGGACACGCTCGGCCCCGACGGGAAGGTCGTCGTCGGTGACGGCGGCGGTGCGCGGGATGCGGCGGATCACACCGTATGGCTCCGCTCGGCGCGGGCCGGCGCCGTCGTGGCCATGATCGCGTTCGCCGGCACGGGCATCACCGGCGACCTGCAGGGCAAGCTCATGTTCGAGCAGCAGCCCATGAAGATGGCGGCCGCCGAAGCGGCGTGCCACGACGGCACGGGGTTCTCCCTCCTGTCCGTCGGCAACCTCGGATCGCAGAGCTGCGACGACATCGTCGCGGTCGTCGAGGTCCCCGGAGTGCTGTCCTTCCTCGCCAACGGCGATTTCACCACCGAGGTCAAGGGCGTCAACACCCTCCTGCCCGAGTACCAGGAGCAGTACGGCACCCACCTGCCGGACGATCCGATGTACGGGGACCTGGCGGGCTCGGAGATCGACTACCTGCCGGTCATGGAGGTCACCTACTGGGGCTTCCGCATCATGATCGGGTTCGGGGCGATCGCCGCGGCGGCGGCCGCGGCCGTCCTGTGGGTCCTGCGGAAGGGCACGGTCCCGGAATCGCGGTGGCTCATGCGCCTTGCGGTCTTCGGGATCCTCGCGCCGTTCGGGGCGAACATCGCGGGCTGGGTGTTCACCGAGATGGGCCGGCAACCGTTCGTCGTCGCGCCCAATCCTGATGCGTCCGGCATCGACGGCGTCTTCATGTTCACCGCGGCAGCGGTCTCGCCCGGCGTGTCCCTCCCCGAGCTGGTCACCTCGCTCGTCCTGCTGACCCTCGTGTACGCCGTCCTCCTCGTGGTCGAGGTGAAGCTGCTCTTCACCTACGTCCGCGGCGGTACCGCCTCCGCGATGCCCGAGCTGGCCCACTCCGATGACACCGAGGGGTCCGACGGCGGCAGGAAGGACGACGGCGATGTCCTCGCATTCGCGTACTGACCGGTCCGGCACCGGTTCCCGTTCCACGTCCCGCCCCACGTCCCCCTCGTTTGCCCGGAAGGATCCCCGATGACCGAGGCCCTGCCCACCATCTGGTTCGTACTGATCGCCGTGCTGTGGTCCGGGTACCTCTTCCTCGAGGGCTTCGACCTCGGGGTGGGGATGCTGATGAAGCTCATGGCCCGCAACGACACGCAGCGGCGCGTGCTGCTGAACACCGTGGGTCCGGTGTGGGACGGGAACGAGGTCTGGCTCGTGACGGCGGTGGGCGCCACGTTCGCGGCCTTCCCCTACTGGTACGCCTCCCTGCTGTCCGCGCTGTACCTGCCGTTCCTGCTGGTCCTGCTCGGCCTGATCTTCCGCGCCGTGGGCTTCGAGTGGCGGGGCAAGCGGCACAGCGACGCCTGGCGCAACGGCTGGGACTGGGCCATCGCGCTCGGTTCGTTCGCCGCGGCAGCCGGGATCGGTGCGGCGCTCGCACTGACCACCACGGGCCTGCCGCTCGACGCGAACGGCGACCGCGTGGGCGGCGCCTTCGCCTGGGCCACCCTGCCGGCGCTCCTGGGTGCCGCCGCCGTCGTGCTGTTCTGCCTCCTCCACGCCGCCGCGTTCATCGCCCTCAAGACCGACGGCGGGGTACGCGCGCTGGCCGACCGCCTGTTCCGCCGCCTCCTCCCGGTCGCGATGCTCCCGTTCCTCGCCTGGGCGCTCCTGGTCCAGCTGGACACCGGGTCGGTGCTCACCTGGCTCGTCGTCGTCGGCGCCGTCGGCGCGCTGACCGCCTCCTACCGCTTCTCCTCCGTGGGCCGCGACGGGCGCGCCTTCGCGGCGCTTGGCCTCGGGATGCTGGCACTCGTCGGGTCGATCTTCGGCGCCGTGTTCCCCGTGGTCCTGCCGTCCACCCTCGATCCCGCCTTCGATCTGACCGTGCAGAACGCGTCGTCCTCGCCCTACACGCTCGGCCTGATGAGCATCGTCGCCTGCTTCGGGGTGCCGCTCGTCCTCGCGTACCAGGCCTGGACCTACTGGGTCTTCCGGCAGCGGGTCTCGGAGTCCAGCATCCCGGCGGCCCACGCCGTCACCGCACTGTGAGCGGCGCCGTCGGGACCGCCGCCCCGGAACAGGACGCCGGACACGCCACCACGCCGCAGGAGGCCCACGCCGCGCCGGCCGGTCGGCGCGTCTCGCCGCTGGCGACGCTGAGCGCAGGAGGGCCCGCAGGCGCTGCGGGGTCGACGACGGCGCTGTACCTCCTCGGCGTGCTCGCCGCCGTCCGCGCGGCAGGGCTGGTGCTCCTGGCGCAGGCCCTCGCCCTCGGCATCGGATCCCTCGCCGCCGGTTCGCTCGACGTCCGCGGCGTGCTGCTGCAGGGCATCCTCGGTGCCGGGCTCCGCACCATCGCGGCGTGGGGGCAGGACGCGACCGCCGCGCGCCTCGCCCTCGGGACCAGGGAGCGGATGCGCGAGGCGGCACTCCTGCGCCTGCTCGACGACGGCGGCACCACGCGTGCCGCCGCCGGCAGCGGCACGGGCTCCCTCGCCGTACTGCTCACGCGCGGACTCGACGGGCTCGACAAGTACTACACGCAGTACCTGCCAGCGCTCATCACGTGCGCCGTGGTCCCGCTGCTCATCGGCGCACGGATCCTCGCCGCGGACTGGGTCAGCGCGCTCATCATCCTCCTCACGGTGCCGCTCGTGCCCGTCTTCATGGTGCTGATCGGCCTCCATACGCAGGAGCACACGCAGCAGGCCACCACCGCGCTGGGCCGCCTGTCGGACCACCTGCTCGAACTCGCGCGGGGCCTCCCCGTCCTCGTGGGGCTCGGCCGCGCCGCCGAACAGACCCGCGCCCTCCGGGAGATCGCCGACACCTACACCTCGCGCACCATGACGACGCTCCGCACGGTCTTCCTGTCCTCCCTCGCCCTCGAGCTCATCAGCACCATCTCGGTCGCCGTCGTCGCCGTCTTCGCGGGCGTGCGCCTGGTCCACGGGGACCTGGGGCTCGAGACCGCGCTGATCGCCCTCATCCTCGCGCCCGAATGCTACGGCCCCCTGCGCGACGTCGGGGCGGCCCACCACGCCAGCGAGGACGGCGAGGAGGCCGGGGCCCGCGTCCGTGCGGTCGTCGACGCCCCCGCGGCCCCGCCGGAGGACCTGCCGGTACGCGTCCCGACGGCCGACGGGAGGGCCGGCCGGCCGGCCGGGCTCCGCGTGGAGGCCCTCACCGCCCGCTACGACGGCGTCCTCGAGCCGGTCTTCGCCGGCGTCCGCTTCGTGCTCGAGCCCGGGACCGTCACCGCGCTCCGGGGCCCGAGCGGCTCCGGGAAGTCCACCCTGATGCGCGCCCTGGCCGGGGGAGCGGCCGTCCCACCCGGTCTCCGCCTCGAAGGCCGGGTGACGGGGCTCCGGAGCGGTGCGGTCGCCTGGGTCCCGCAGCACCCCGAGCTCCTGATGGAGACCGTCCGCGCCGAACTCGCCCTCTACGCCGGGCTTCCCGCGGAGTCACCCATCCTCGACGCCCAGCTCGCCGCCGTCGGCGCCGCCGGACTCGCGGACCGCCGCAGCACGGAGCTGAGCCCGGGAGAACTGCGGCGCGTCGCCGTCGCACGCGCCCTGCTGCGCGCACAGGACCCGTCGGTCGCCCTCCTGCTCCTCGACGAGCCGACCGCCCACGTGGACGACGACGCGTCCCGCGCCATCCGGGCCGCCGTGACGGCACGCCGCACCGGACTGACCGTCCTCCTGATCGCGCACGACGACGAGACGGCGCGCCTCGCGTCGGCCGAGGTGCGCCTGGGCGGACTGTCCGCGGGCGGGGCCGGGGGCGCGACGGCGCCAACCGGCGCCTTCCAGCGGACGGCCCTCCCGACGGCCCTCCCGACGGCAGGGAGGCCCGCCGCCCGAGGACAGCTCGCGCTCGCGGACCCGGACGCGGCAGGCCGGCCCGCGGGATCCGGGCCCACCGAGCCCACCGAGCCCAGAGGCACGGAACGCGGGCCCACGGCGCCGACCGGCACCCTTCCCGACCCCGTGGACCCCGTGGACCGCGTTCCCGGGCCCGCCGGCGCGGACCGTGCGGGAGGGCGCCGGCCGCACGCCCCGAGCACGTCGTGGTCCCGCTCCGCCCGCGACGTGCTCGGACTGGTGCGGCCCTGGGACCGGCGCTTCCTCGCCGCCGCCGCCTTCGGGCTCGGCGCGTCGGTCTTCGCCGTCGCCCTGACCGCGCTCAGCGGCTGGCTGATCGTCCGCGCCGCCGAGCAGCCGCCCATCCTCTACCTGCTCACGGCGATCGTCGGCGTCCGCTTCTTCGGTATCGGCCGCTCCGTCCTGCGCTACCTGGAACGCCTCCGGCTGCACGCCGCCGTGTTCCACCGGGCGGACGACACACGGCTGCGGCTGTGGACCGGGCTGCTCGGCACCGGCCGTTCATGGCGCACGATCGCCCGGGGGTCCGGGGGCATCGAACGGCTGGTCGGGGACATCGACGAGCTCCGGGACCTGTCCTCACGCGCCCTGCTGCCCGTCGTGGTCTCGGTGCTGACGGGCGTCGCCGCGCTCGCCACCACGGCCGCGCTGCACCCGGCCTCCCTCGGGTGGCAGGCCCTGGCCGTCGTCGCGGCCCTCGTCGTCGCACCCGCCGTCGCCGTTCTCCGCGAGCAGGCCGCGGGCGCAGCGGCCGTGCGGCTCCGTGCGCAGGGTCTCGAGCGCGTCACGGGGCTGCTGCGGGCCGCCCCCGATCTCCGGGTGAACGGCGTCCACCGGCCCGCGCTCGCCGAGACCCGTGCCCTCGGGTCAGCGGTCGCGGCGACGGCGCGGCGTTCGGCGTCGGCGGCGGGTGCGTCGACGGCCGTGATCGTGGCCGCGTGCTGCACCGCCTCGCTCGGCATCCTCGTCGGCGCGGGAGATCTGCCGGCGGACCTCACGGCCGTCCTCGTGCTCATGCAGCTCGCGCTGATCGAGCCGTTCGTCGCCGGCACGTCCGCCGTGCAGCATTGGGGTCCGCTGGCGGCCGTGACTCGCCGGATCGTCCCGCACCTCGGCCCCGCCGCCGGCTGGGAGGAGGACCTGCGGCGCGCGGGCGCCGGGCAGGGCGGCCGGCCCGCGCAGTCCGCCGCGCTCCGTTGCGCGAGCATCGGCTACGAGCCCGGCCACCCCGTGGTCGACGGCCTGGACCTCGAGCTGGTACCGGCCCGCTGGACCGGGCTGACAGGTCCCTCCGGCAGCGGCAAGTCCACCGTGATCGGCGCGCTCCTCGGTTTCCTGCCCCTCGAGCGGGGGACGCTCGTCGTGAACGGGGAGCCCGCGGACGACGCCGTCACGCCGCGCATCGCCNATCGGCTACGAGCCCGGCCACCCCGTGGTCGACGGCCTGGACCTCGAGCTGGTACCGGCCCGCTGGACCGGGCTGACAGGTCCCTCCGGCAGCGGCAAGTCCACCGTGATCGGCGCGCTCCTCGGTTTCCTGCCCCTCGAGCGGGGGACGCTCGTCGTGAACGGGGAGCCCGCGGACGACGCCGTCACGCCGCGCATCGCCTGGTGCCCGCAGGAGAGCCACCTCTTCGACTCCAGCCTGCGCTCCAACCTGCAGCTCGCCCGGCCGCCCGGCGACCCGGCCACCGACGCCGAGCTGGACGCCGTCCTCGGCGCCGTGGGACTGACCGGGCTGGTCGACGGGCTCGACGACGGGCTGGATGCACCCGCCGGGGCGGGAGGCTCCCGGCTCTCCGGCGGGCAGCGGCAGCGGCTGGCCGTGGCGCGCGCCCTGCTCACGCGGTCCGGCGTCGTCCTCCTCGACGAGCCCACCGCCCATCTCGACGCCGACGGTGCCCGGTCCCTGCTCGGGGACCTCCGGCGGGGCCTCCCGGACACCGCCGTCCTCCTCGTCACACACGATCCCTCGGAGGCCGCGCTGTGCGACGGCGTCGTGGCGCTGGGCCCTCCCATCCACGACGCACCGCCTCGAGGGGCCGTGGGGGCCTGACCGACGGGTACCGGACTGCTCCGTCCTGCCGGTGATGCGCCCCGTCCTGCAATACGCTGGGGCCATGACCACGCCCCACCCGCCCGGACCCGACGCCGGTCCGGCCACCCCGGCGCAGGGCCCTCCGCCGCTGCCCGACGCACTGCTGTGGCGGGCGCTGACCTACGCCGACATCCCCCGCTGGCACGCGCTCGTCCAGCGCATCGCGGAGGAGGACCAGCCGGACTGGGTGGAACAGCGCGCCGACCTCGAGCAGGCGCTGCGAGCCTCGAAGAACGATCCCCGCAAGGACACCGTCGCCGGGTTCGACGCCGACGGTGAGCCGCGGGCCTTCGGACGTCTGTCCAGGAATCCCGGCTCGTCGCTGATCCACGGCGCCGGCGGAGTCGATCACGCGTGGCGCGGTCGCGGCATCGGCCGGGCCGTCCTCGCCTGGCAGGCCTGGCGTGCGGAGATGCGCCTCCGGGAGACGGGGCACACGGAGGGGATCTTCCGGAACTACGTCGAGGAACGCAACCCCTCGCACCTGGCGCTGCTCGCCGCGAGCGGCAGCAGGATCGTCCGCTACTTCACCGAGATGACGCGGCCGCTGGACCAGCCGATCCCCGACCTCGCCTTCCCCGAGGGGCTGGAGCTCCTCACCTTCGCGGAGGGCATGGACCGGGGCATCTCCGAGCTGGTCCGCCTCGCCCACAACGACGCCTTCCAGGACCACTGGGGGAGCGAGCCCCGCGATCAGGAATCGTGGCAGTTCACGGTCAGCCACCCTGAGTTCCGGGCCGACTGGAGCCTCGCACTCGTCGACCCGTCGACGGGGGAGGTGGCCGCCTACCAGCTGGCCAGCTACGACCCCGATTCCCAGCGGCTCCTGGGCCGCACGGAGGGCTACACCGACCTGCTCGGTGTCCGACGGACCTGGCGGGGTCGAGGCCTCGCCCCGGCCCTGCTCGCCGAGGCGATGCGGCGGTACCGGGCGGCGGGCATGCAGAACGCCGGGCTCGGCGTGGACACCGAGAACCCCTCCGGGGCGCTCGGCCTCTACGAGCGCATGGGCTACGTCCCGACCCAGCGGTCCATCGTGTTCGACCTGCCGCTGCGCGTGAACCCCGCCTGACCCTTCCCTCCCTCTTTTCCCGGCGGGTGGACTGTGGTTCACTCGTAGGCACGGAGGGGAGTATCCCCACATCCGGTTCGTCGTCACTACGAGGGTCCCAGCACCCTCCGGCGGACAGGGCCGATTCCTGTTGGCCGGGAGAGACCTCCAGTTGGTTTTCACTGACTGGAAGGCAGCACTTCATGGACGTCCCCCTCTGGGTCTGGTTCGCCGTCATCGGCTTCATCCTCCTCATGCTCGTCGTCGACCTCGTCGCCCACCGGCACGCCCACGTCATCAGCGTCCGCGAGGCGGCCGCCTGGTCGGGCGTCTGGGTGTTCTGCGGCGTCGTGTTCGGCATCATCGTGTGGCGCGTCTGGGGCGCCGAGTTCGGGCAGCAGTACTTCGCCGGCTACCTCATCGAGAAATCCCTCGCCGTGGACAACGTCTTCGTCTGGGCCATCATCTTCACGTTCTTCGCCGTCCCCCGCGAGTACCAGCACCGCGTCCTGTTCTTCGGGGTCCTCGGCGCCCTGGTCTTCCGCGGGATCTTCATCGCCTCCGGGTCGGTCCTGATCCAGAACTTCTCCTGGGTCCTCTACGTCTTCGCGGCGTTCCTGCTCTTCACCGGGTACCGGATGCTCGTCCAGCGCAACGAGCACATCGACCCGTCGAAGTCGCGGGCCCTGAAGTTCTTCCGCCGGTACGTGCCCATGACGGACGCCTTCCACGGCCAGCGGTTCCTCGTCCGCAAGAACGGGGTCCTGCTCGCCACCCCGCTGCTCGCCGTCCTCGTTCTGGTGGAAGTCACGGACATCGTCTTCGCCGTGGATTCCATCCCCGCGATCTTCGCCGTCACCGACGAGGTGTTCCTCGTCTTCACCGCCAACGCGTTCGCGATCCTGGGCCTGCGCGCCATGTACTTCCTCCTGGCCGACCTCATCCACCGCTTCGTGTACCTGAAGGTCGGACTCGCCCTGGTCCTGGTGTGGGTGGGCATCAAGATGGCCCTGAAGATCGACGTCTACTACATCCCCACGCCGATCTCCCTCGCGGTCATCACCACCATCCTCACCGTCGCCGTCGTCGCGAGTCTCATCGCCACCCGCGGCCAGGAACGCCACGAGCCGCCGGGGCCCGCCGTCGCCCCCTTCCGCACCGCCGGCGAGGACGAGATCGCCGCCCTCCAGCCCCTCCGGGCCGGCCGCCGCGGGACGAGCGGCGCGGACCGCCGGTCATGACACCGGAACGGAGGTCCGTCGTGCGGGCGCACATCAGCCCGCCGCGCGGCCGCGTCACGGCCGGCACCAGCCGGGAACTCATGGCCTGGCTGTTCATGCGGTGGTCCGGCGCGCTGCTGCTGGTGCTGATCCTCGTCCACCTGTTCGTGAACCTCATGCTGGGGGAGGGCATCAACCAGATCGATTTCGCCTTCGTCGCCGGGAAGTGGGCGCATCCGTTCTGGCAGTGGTTCGACCTGCTCCTGCTCTGGCTCGCCATGCTGCACGGCACCAACGGGCTCCGGGTCATCATCGACGATTACGCCGACGCCGCCATGACACGCCTGTGGCTCAAGGGCGTCCTGGTCTCCTGCTCGGCGGTGATCATCGCCCTCGGATCGCTGGTGATCTTCACCTTCGATCCCTGTCCGGTAGGCGCCGCGGCGTCGTCGCTGCCCTCGTTCTGCACGACGGGCACCGGGACGCCGCACGCACCCTGACCTCCCGTGCCATCGGGCGACCGGCGGCTATTCGTGCACGGGCTCGCCGGTCACGCGGTGGTCGGCATGGTTCATGCCCTCGAGGATGAGCCGGGACAGGTGTCCGTCCACGATGCTGTAGATGACGTTGCGCGCATCCCTCCGCGTGGACACCAGGCCGGAGAGCCGGAGCTTGGCCAGATGCTGGCTCACGGCGGTCCGGCTCGCCCCGGTGGCCGCGACGAGGCTTCCGACGTCAGCGGGCCCGCGGGTGAGGATCCACAGGAGGTGCAGGCGGGTGGGATCAGAGAGCATGCGGAAGGTCGCAGCGCCGGCCTCGAGACGCTCGGCGTCCGGCTCCACCGGGTGGACGAGGCTCGGCCGGCCGGGCGGGCGCCTGTCCGGGATGGCAGGCTCCAGGGGGTCGGGGGAGTGTCCGTTCATGCCGACCACGTCCCTTTCGTCCCCTGCCCGTACGGTGATGCACCTAACCTACCGTCCGTTGCGCGCGTGCCGAGCCGCTCGTGGAACCGCCCGGGATCGCGGCGTCGCCGTCTCCCGTCCCGGCCGACGGCCACACGAGGACGCCGACGACGGTGCCGGCGAGCGCGAGTCCGGCGAGGGCGAGGGCGGCCGCCGTCTGTCCCGCGGCCGCGCCCACCCAGCCGGCCACGGGGTAGGTGAGCATGAAGCAGGCGTGGGAGAGGGAGAACTGGGCGGTGAAGAGGGAGCTCCGGGTGCCGTCGGTGGCCACGCGGCGCAGCAGTCGTGAGGACGGGGTGCTGATCATGGAGGTGCCGATGCCGAGGACGGCCCACAGGCCGAGCAGGATCGCCCACGGACTGCCCGTGAGGGGCACGCTGCCCTGCCGGGTCAGGGCGAGGAAGGCTGCGGCCGGCAGTGCCACCGTCAGGACCGACGCGCCGATGAGCATGAACGTCCGGTCGGGCGTGCGCTCCAGGGCCCGGGGTGCGACGAACGCGACGAGCATGGAACCCGCGCCGTACGACGCGAAGGCGATCGCGACGTCGGTGTTGGAGCCGCCGAACAGGTCCCGCGCGTAGACGACGGTGTTGACCAGCACGAGGGCCGTGGCGGCTGCGACGACGAGGTCCAGGGCCAGAAGCCCGCGCAGGGAGGGCTTCCGCAGGAAGATCCGGGTGCCCAGGGTGGTGCGGTGCAGCAGCGAGCCCTGCTGCTGGGCCGGCGGGATGACCGGCAGCCGGGTGGCGAGGACCATGCCCGCGGACACCAGGAAACCGGCCATCGTTCCGACGAACAGGGTGTGGAAGCTCATCACCGTCAGCAGGAGCGCGGCCAGCAGCGGGCTGACCAGGGACTCGAGGTCGTAGGCGAGCCGGGACAGGGACAGGGCCCTGGTGTAGTCCTTCTCCCCGGGCAGCACCACGGGGATGAGCGCCTGGAACGCCGGGGTGAACGTCGCGGACGCGGACTGCAGGACGAAGACGAGCACGTAGATCTGCCACACCTGGTCGATGAACGGCAGGCTCAACGCGATCGCGGCGCGCACCAGATCCGCGCCCACCAGGACGCCCTTGCGGGGCAGGCGCTCGACCAGCGCCGCCATCACCGGTGCCACGAACACGTAGGCCACCATCTTGATCGTCAGGGCCGTGCCCAGGACGGCGCCCGCCCGACCGCCCGCGAGATCGAAGGCCAGCAGGCCCAGCGCCACGGTGAGCAGTCCCGTCCCCAGCAGGGCGACGACCTGGGCGGTGAACAGCTTCCGGTACGCGGGACGGCGTAGGACAGACAGCATGGGGAGGACCCGTCTCGAGCAGGAACACGTCCGCCCAGTGTAGGTGCATCAGTACGCACTCGTTCACATGTGAGGCGGCACCGTCGATCCGCTCACCCCGCCGGGGCAAGGTCCCGGCGGCGCATGAGACCCAGCGCCAGCGCGCCACCCGCCGCGACGGCCGCGATCAGCCACCACAGACCCTTCACGTCGATGCCGTCGCTCGTGACCGTCGGAGTGACGCCCATCGGCGACAACTCGACGACCCAGTCCGGGAAGCCGAACAGCGGCCCGAACAGGCCGAGCGTCATGCTGACCAGCACGAGCGCCCAGCCGAGCGGGATGGTCAGCCGCGGTGCCACGACGAAGATCACCGCCGTGACCACGATGAACACCGAGGCCGCCGCGATCTGCCCTGCGCCGGTGATGACCACATCACCCAGGAGCGCCCAGTCGCCCTCCCGTGACGCGAGGCCCGCGGCGGCGCCGACCAGTGCCGCCGCGATCACCACGAGGACGCCGACGAAGGCGACGATGACGAAACCCGCGAGCCACCGGACGCGGTCCACCGGGGTGCTCAGCACCAGCTCCGCCGTGCCGCGTGTCTCCTCCTGGCGTGCCCGGCACACGGTCTGCACCGCGCAGCACGCGGCGAGGATGCCCAGCATCGTGAAGAAGGCGACGACCGTGCCCTGCTCCATGTCCGTGCCGCCCGAGATCGCGCGGATGATCTGCTCGAGGGCAGGGTTGTCCACCCCGATGTCACGGATCACCCCCGACAGGGTGGTCGCCAGGATCCCCGTGACCAGGCCCCCGAAACCCCACCCGATGATCGACGGGCGGGCCAGACGAGCGACGAGGCCGAGCGGGGTCGACAGCGTCGCGGGAGCACCGGGTCTGCCGCGCCGTTCGGGGACGAAGCTCCCGCCCAGGTCGCGGACGGCCTGCAGCGCGACCGCGACACCCGCCAGGACCATCCCGAGTGCTGTGCACAGCACGATCGGCCCGACGGCGTCGTCGGCGAACGGCCGTGTCTGCTCGCCCCAGCCGAACGGAGACAGCCAGGTGAGCCACGAGCTCTCCATGCGCTGCAGGTCGTTGCTGGGTGTGCCGATGGCGTTGCCGATGCCGGCTGCCAGGAAGGAGAGCATCAGGGCCCAGACGGCGAGGGAGTTGGCGCCCGACGAGGTCCTCATGAGCTGGGCGGAGACGAGGCCCACCCCGAGGAAGGTCAGCCCCACGGCGCCGGCGCCGAGACCGGACACGACCGACCCCCGGATGTCGAGTCCGGTGGCCGTCAGCGCGACGGCGCAGAGGGTCGCGAGCACCGCATTGGCGAGGATGCCGTGCGTCAGCGTGGCAAGCAGGGGTGCCTGCCGGCCGGCCCGGGTCGACGCCACCAGTTCGGCCCGGCCGATCTCCTCGTCGCCGCGCGTGTGCCGCACGGCGAGGAACGAGCTCATCAGGGCCGCGAGGAGCGCGAGGAACGGGAAGATCAGGAAGAGCATGAAGGCGCCCTCGCCGGCGCCTGACGGCAGGCCGCGGAAGAGCAGGATCACGGGATTGGCCATGACCACCGCCAGGATCGAGGCGCGGGCCTCCTCGGTGCCGTACGCCTGCGCGACGCTCACCTTCGTCAGGTAGGCCAGCAGTGCGGCGCCGGTCGTCCACAGCAGCAGCTGCACCCCGTCGCGCCGCAACCGTTGGCCGAGGAGCGCCAGGAAGATCGTCATCGGACCGCTGTCCGGTGCCGCTCGTGAGCGTTCCCGTCCTGACCGGTCCCGGCGAGGTCGTCGCCGTAGTGCCGGAGGAACATCTCCTCCAGCGAGGGGGGGTCGATGCGGAGCCCCTCGACGTGCAGCGCGGTCAGCGCCGGCAGCACCGAGGAGACGCGGTCGCTGTCGACGGTGAACCTGGCCCGTCCGTGCTCCAGCCGCACATCGTGGGCGTCCGGGATGGACCCGAGCGGTGCCGCCTCCGTCGCCGCGAACGAGACCTCGGTCCGGGTGAGGTGGCGCAGATCCGCGAGCGTGCCGGACTCCACGACCCTCCCGGCACGCACGATGCTCACGACGTCGCAGAGCTGCTCGACCTCGGAGAGGATATGGCTCGAGAGCAGGACGGTGGCGCCACCGTCCCGCACCCGGGTGATCTCGTGCTGGAACACCATCGCCATCAGGGGGTCGAGGCCGCTGGTCGGCTCGTCGAGGATGTAGAGCTCGGCGGGCACGGCGAAGGCCGCGATCAGGGCCAGCTTCTGGCGGTTGCCCTTGGAATAGGCCCGGCCCTTCTTGCGCGGGTCGAAGAGGAAGGCCTCCATCAGCCGCTCCCGCTCGAGCCGGTAGCCGCGCTCGTGGCGCCGGCCGCCCCGCAGGCGGGAGATGAAGTCGATGGTCTCTCCGCCGGAGAGGTTCGGCCAGACATCGACGTCGCCGGGGACGGACGCGATCCTCCGGTGGAGGGCGGCGGCCTCACGCCAGGGGTCGGCCCCGAACACCTCCACGGCGCCCGACGTGGCGCGGGCCAGACCGAGCAGGACGCGGATCGTCGTGGACTTCCCGGCGCCGTTGGGCCCGAGGAATCCGTGGATCTGGCCCTCTCCGACGTCAAGGTCGAGCCCGTCGAGCGCATGCACCCGACCGTAGTGCTTGGCGAGGTCGCGGGCCGCGATGACGCTGGCCATGCAGGGGAGCATACGCCCGCTCCTGGCCCTTGTGAACAGTCCTCGGGCCCCCTCGCCCGTCCTAGAGCAGCGTGCCCTGGGCGTCGTCGTCCGGCTGTGCGTCGCGGGCGGGACCGCCCGACGGCGACCCCTCCGGTGCACCCACCTCCGGCACCGCCGGTCGCGTCGCCTCGACGAGCCCCACGAGGTTGGGCCCGACGGCGTCGATCTGCTGGGTGAGGGGGACCCCCGAGCCGTCGCGCCGGCCGTGTTCGGTGGGCAGTGCGCGGGCCACGCCGTTGGCGGACGCGGCACGCGCGGGGCCGTGGCCGGCCCAGGCCAGGGAGAGCGATTCCTCGCCACGGAGGAAGCGGTGCGCGCGCACGCCGGCGGTGGCGCGGCCCTTCACCGGGTACTCGGAGAACTCGGTGACCTTCGCCGATCCCGCGGCCGTCCCGGGCAGTGCGTCGCCGGCCGCGGCGACCGTCACCACCACACCCTGGCCGTCCCCGTGGGACACCGTCCCGAAATGCAGGACGGCGTCGCCGGGCGCGAGCTTGATGCCGGCCATCCCGCCGGCCGTCCGGCCCTGGGGCCGCACCACCGAGGCGGGGAACCGCAGGAGCTGGGCCAGTCGGGTGATGAACACGAGGTCGTCGGCGTCGGACGCGGCAGCGATCCCCACGACCCTGTCCTTCGGCTTGAGCGAGATGACCTCCCAGTCGTCACGGTTCAGCGGGTAGTCGGGCTGCACGCGCTTCACCACGCCCTGCGCCGTGCCGAGGGCGACCACCGCTCCCAGCGGGGCGAGCCCCACGAGGCTCTCGCCGCGCTCGAGCGTGATGAACTCCGACGACGGGACCCCGCCCGCCAGGTTCGGGACGCCCGCCGTGGGCGGCAGGGCGGGCATGTCCATGACCTGGAGGCGGATCATCCGTCCCGCCGAGGTCACGGCGCCCACCTCGCCGCGCGCCGTGGAGGCGAGGACGGACCGGAAGGCGTCGTGCTTGATCCGCTGTCCGTCCCCGAAGGGCTGCCGGTCGGAGGTGCGGGCGAGCTGGCCGGACGCCGAGAGCAGCACCCAGCAGGGATCGTCCGAGATCTCGAGCGGGAGCATCGCCTTCCCACCCTTGGCGGCGGGCGCCGGCAGGGTGGAGCCCTTCAGCGGCGCGGCCGACTCGGACTCCAGCAGCACGGTGCGCCGGGGTGTGGCGAACTGCTCCGACAGCGCGGCGAGCTCGTCGGACACCAGCGTGCGGAGCCGCTCCTCCGACCCGAGGATGGCCTCAAGCTCCGCAATCTCGAGGCGGAGCTGGTCCTGCTCCTTCTCGAGCTCGATGCGCGAGTACTTGGTGAGCTGGCGCAGCCGCAGCTCGAGGATGTAGTTCGCCTGGATCTCGGTCAGGTCGTAGATGGCCATCAGGCGCGTCCGTGCCGCGGAGGACTCGTCCGAGGCCCGGATGATCTGGATGACCTCGTCGATGTCCACGATCGCGACGAGCAGGCCCTCCACGAGGTGCAGGCGGTCGCGCTTGCGCTGGAGGCGGTAGGAGGTGCGACGGCGGACCACGAGGACCCGGTGGGTGATGTAGACCTGCAGGAGCTCCAGCAGTCCGAGGGTGCGCGGCTGCCCGTCGACGAGGGCCACGTTGTTGATGCCGAAGGAGTCCTCCATCGGCGTGAAGCGGTACAGCTGCGCGAGGACGGCGTTCGGGTTGAAGCCGTTCTTCAGCTCGATCACGAGGCGCAGGCCGTGCTTGCGGTCCGTGAGGTCCACGATGTCCGAGATGCCCTGCAGCTTCTTGGCGGTGACCGCGTCCTTGATCTTCTCGATCACCTTCTCCGGGCCCACGGTGTAGGGGAGCTCGGTGACCACGAGGCCGGTCCGGCGGGCGGAGAGCTGCTCCACCTTGACCGTGGCGCGCGTCTTGAACGAGCCGCGCCCCGTGGCGTAGGCGTCCCGCACGCCGTCGAGCCCCACGATCTTCCCGCCGCTCGGGAGATCCGGCCCGGGCACGAAGCGCATCAGGTCCTCGAGGGAGGCCTCCGGGTGCGCGATGAGGTGGCGTGCCGCCGCGACGACCTCGCCGAGGTTGTGCGGCGGCATGTTCGTCGCCATGCCGACGGCGATGCCGCTGGCGCCGTTGACCAGGAGGTTCGGGAAGGCGGCGGGGAGCACCTCCGGCTGGGTGAGCTGGTTGTCGTAGTTCGGGACGAAGTCGACGACGTCCTCGTCGAGGTGGTCCGTCATCGTCAGGGCCGGGGCCGCCAGGCGCGCCTCCGTGTACCGTGCGGCCGCCGGACCGTCGTCGAGCGAGCCGAAGTTGCCGTGCCCGTCGATCAGCGGCAGGCGGAGGGAGAAGTCCTGGGCCATGCGCACCATGGCGTCGTAGATGGCGCTGTCACCGTGGGGGTGGAGCTTGCCCATCACCTCGCCCACCACGCGGGCGGACTTCACGTGGCCGCGGTCCGGGCGCAGGCCCATGTCGGTCATCATGTAGAGGATGCGCCGCTGGACGGGCTTCAGGCCGTCACGGGCGTCGGGGAGTGCGCGCGAGTAGATCACGGAGTACGCGTACTCCAGGAAGGACTCCTCCATCTCGGTTTCGACGTCGATGTCGATGATCTTCTCGGTGAAATCCTCCGGCGGTGCGGAGTTCTGGCGCCTGGCCATGTGCGTGGCGGTTCCTCAACAACTCAGGGGTACGGTTCGGGGTTCTCTGGCGGCATCCGCGACCCGGGGACGGTTCCGACCGCGGTCCCGGCCCGGCCGGGGGGATGCCGACTACCCTGAGTCTATGGTGGCAGACGGACAATACCCCGAATACTGGGAAGCTGATGTCGTCCTGCGCGACGGCGGGACGGCCCACCTGCGGCCCATCTCACCCTCCGACGCCGACGCCGTCCAGGCGTTCCACGTCCGCCAGTCGCAGAACTCGATCTACCTGCGGTTCTTCACCTACAAGGCCAGGCTCAGCACCAAGGAGCTCCGGCGCTTCACCGAGGTGGACCACCGCGACCGCGTCGCGTTCGTCATCACGCGGGGCGGCGACATCATCGGGATCGGCCGCTACGACCGCCTCGACGACCCGCTCGAGGCCGAGGTGGCCTTCAACGTCTCCGACTACCACCAGGGGCGCGGCGTCGGCTCCATCCTGCTCGAGCACCTCGCCGCCGCCGCCCGCGAGAACGGCATCCGCCGGTTCTCCGCGGAGGTCCTCCCCGAGAACCGGAAGATGATCACGGTCTTCGCCGAGGCCGGCTACGAGGTGGAGCGGCACTTCGACGACGGCGTGGTGATGCTCAGCTTCGACATCGATCCCACCCGGAGGTCCCAGGCGGTGATGGAGTCGCGGGAGCACCGCGCGGAGGCGAGGAGCATGGCGGAACTCCTGACGCCGTCCTCCGTGGCCGTGATCGGCGCCAGCCGCGAATGGGGGACCGTGGGCTACGCGCTGCTCGAGAACCTGGTGGACGGCGGGTTCACGGGGCGCGTGTACGCCGTCAACCCCGAGGCCTTCGAGCTGCACGGCATGATCTCCCACGCCTCGCTCGCCGAGGTCCCGGAACCCGTGGACCTCGCGGTCATCGCCGTACCCCAGGACCAGGTGGAGGCCGTCGTCGACGAGTGCGGCCGTGCCGGGGTCAAGGGCCTGCTCGTCGCCACCGCCGGCTACGGGGACGACGACGGCGACGGCCTCGCACGGCAGCGCGCCCTCGTGCACAAGGCCAGGGCCCAGGGCATGCGCGTGGTCGGGCCGGCGTCGCTCGGCCTCGTGAACACGGACCCCGCGATCCGGCTCAACGCCTCGATGGCGCCCGGACTGCCGATGCGCGGGGCGCTGTCCCTCTTCAGCCAGTCCGCGGGCCTCGGCGTGCTCCTCTACGCCAGCGCGCACCGCCGCGGACTCGGCGTCTCCTCGGTGATCTCCGCCGGGAACCGGGCCGACGTCTCGGGCAACGACGCCATGCAGTTCTGGGAGGACGACCCGACCACGCGCGCCGTCGGCCTGTACTTCGAATCGATCGGCAACCCGAGGAAGTTCTCGCGGATCGCCCGCCGCCTGGCCCGGACCAAACCCGTGATCGTCGCGAAGTCCGACGTCACGGGCCTGCAGCTCCCGCCGGGCCACGCCGTCCGCACCAGCCAGGCACCCCCCGGTGCCCTCGACTCCATGCTCCGGCAGTCCGGGGTGATGCGGGTCGAGACCACGGAGCAGCTGATGGACATCGCGCAGATCGTGGCGAGCCAGCCCCTGCCCCAGGGCCCGGGCGTGGCGGTGTTCAGCAACTCGTCCGCCCTCGGCAAGGTGGTGGCCGACGGCGTCGTGTCGCAGGGCATGACGGTCGCGCGGCTGGAGACCGGGCTGCTGCTCGACACGGGGCAGTCCGTCGCCCTGCCCGCCCTCGCCTCGGCCGTGGCGGACGCACTGCGCGACGACGCCGTGCACACCGCGATCGTCACCACGCTTCCGGTCCGCGGGCTCACCGCGGAGGCCATGGCCGCATGCCTGCAGCGGTGCGCCGAGACGGCAGGCAAGCCCGTCGTCGCGTCCTTCACCGGCATCCTCGACGCCCGGGTCCAGCTCGACGGACTCGTGGCCGCGCCGTCGTCCGGCGACGAGCCCGCAACTCCCACCACTCCCGCTGCCCCCGCCGCACCTCCCGAGGCCGATCCCGTCCGGGTGCCCGTCGCGGCCACCCCCGCCGGCGTCCCGGGCCNCCCTCGGCGACAGCTTCAGGGAGTGGGGCGAGCAGCTCGAACTGCTCGTCGCCGTGCGGGGCAGCCTCGACAAGTTCACGCCCGACATCTTCGACCGCCCCGTGACGGACCTGATCTCGGCCACGGCGCCGTCGTCCGGTACGCGCACTGGCGCTCCCGCGACCACGGGGAGTTCGTGGACCCCGACGGCGTCGACGTCGACGCCGCGACGCGGATCCTGGCGGACGTGCGGGCCAGGGTGGCCGACGTCGAACTGACACGGCTCACCGCGGAGGAGAGCGCCGCGCTGATGGGCTGCTACGGCCTGCACCTCCAGCCGTCCGCCCGCTTCTCCTCCGCCGACGAGGCGGTCGAGGAGGCGGGACGCCTCGGCTGGCCGGTGGCGCTGAAGACCATGGACGAGAACCTGCGCCACCGCCTCGACCTCGGCGGCGTCCGGCTGAACATCGGCGAGCCCGAGTCGCTGCGGCGGAACATCACCCTGATGGAGAAGGTGCTCGCCCCGTTCGGCAGCTTCGGCATGGAGGTGCAGTCCATGGCCCCCTCGGGCCAGGCCTGCAGCCTCCGCGCCATCGAGGATCCGCTCATGGGCCCGGTCATCTCCTTCGGACTGGCGGGCGACGCCGTCAACTTGCTCGACGACTGGGCCCACGCCGTCCCGCCCCTCAGCACGGGCGACATCGCGGACCTCGTCCGCGCGCCGCGCGCGTCCCGCAAGCTCTTCGGCTACCAGGGCCTGCCTCCCGCCGACGTCGCGGCCATCGAGGACCTCGTGGCGCGCGTGGCCCTGCTGAAGGACAACCACCCGGAGATCGCCCGGCTCGAGTTCAATCCCGTGCTCGTCGCCGCGTCCGGGCTCTCGGTGCTCAGCGCCGCGATCGACGTCGGCAATCCGCAGCGCCGCACCGACAGCGCACGGCGGGCGATGCGCGACTGACCGTACCCGCGTCCGCGGGTTGGTTAGGCGGGAGGCGGGCCGGTGGGGGAAACTGGGCGTATGACCCCATCGCTTTCGGCACAGTGGCGCGACCTCGATGCATCGCTCGAGCGGGCAGGCTTCTACCCCCGGCTCGTGGCCGACGTGGTCCATGACGCCCTCGACGGCCGGGAGCCGCTCTCCCACGTCGCACACCTCGAGACGCACTTCGAGCGCACCGAGGTGCACCGCCACATCACGGTCCTGGTCCTCACCGAGGACATGCTGGTCATCACGCACGTGGACGACCAGCAGCTCGACGACGCCGGCGAGCAGGTCATGGCGCAGATCTCCACCGAGTCCGTCCCCGTGAGCCAGATCCGCTCCGTGGTCCTGAGCTACCTCTACGCGCAGCCGCAGGACTACAAGCCCACGGACCAGGTCCGCGAGATGACGCTCGCCATCGCCTGGTCCGGCGGGCAGCGCCTGGACATCGGCCCCGCCAGCTGCGGCGACCCGCAGTGCGACGCCGACCACGGCCTCACCGGGACGATGGCCCAGGAGGACATCGTGCTGCGCGTCAGCGCCGAGGCGGACGGCGCGCAGGCGGTGCAGAACGCCAAGGGGTTCGCCCGGGCGCTGCGCAAGGTCAACACGGCGAGCCCCGTCGCCGGCGGGTACATCGCGGCGCCGGACGTGACGCCGCGCCGGCAGCCCGGCTTCGGCGCGCGGTTCAACAGGCCGCACCACCAGCGGTAGCGGCGGTGCCTTTCCTCCACCGGGAGCCCCTGCCCGCTCCGCCCGCCTACGGCGTGTCCACCGTGGCCGAGGTGATGACCAGTTCTGCCGCAGTGCTCGGCGTGGACGGCTTCACCAACGCCCTCGGCCTGCCCGCCGCACGGCGCATCGCCGTCGTCATGGTGGACGGCCTGGGCATGACGCTGCTGCGGAGGTACGCCGCGCACGCCCCGTACCTGCGGGAGAGCCTCCCGTCCGCGCGGATCCTCTCCTCCGCCTTCCCCTCGACGACGGCGGCATCACTGGCCAGCCTGGGCACGGGCCTCGCCCCCGGGCAGCACGGCCTGGTGGGCTACGACGTCCTCGACCCCGCACAGGATGCCGTGGTGAACATGCTCGGCCGGTGGGACGCCGCGGTGGATCCGCTCGCCTGGCAGCCGCACCCGACGGTCTTCGAGAGGGTGTCCGTGCACCTGCCCGTCGTCACCGTGAGCCACCCCCGCTTCGAGGACTCGCCCATGACCCGCGCGGCGCTGCGCGGCGGGGCCTTCGCCGGGGCGGGCATCATCCACGCGCAGATCGACGCGGCCGCCGAGCAGCTGGCTGCGGCGCCGTCCATGCTCATGTACTTCTACGTCAACGACCTCGACAAGGCCGGCCACCGGTGGGGCGTCGACTCCCCGCAGTGGCTGCGCGCCCTCGAGGACCTGGACGCCGCCCTGAAGCTCCTGGCCCGCCGGGTCCCCTCGGACACGCTCCTGCTCCTGACGGCGGACCACGGCATGGTGGACATCGCGGCACCGCAGCGGATCGACTATTCGGCGCACCCCGACCTCCTCGAGGGCGTCGCCCACACGGGCGGCGAGCCGCGCATGCTCCACCTCTACCTCGCGCCGGAGCTCTCCGCCGGGGAGCGGGACGCCCTGGCGCTGCGCTGGCATGAGGCCTTCGGGTCCCGGGCGTGGGTCCTGACGCGGGACGAGGCCGTCGCCGGAGGATACTTCGGGCCCGTGCGCGACGACGTCCTGCCCCGCATCGGTGACCTGCTCGTGCTGGCACGGGAGGGCATCGCCCTCATCGACGGGCGGCGCGTGCAGCCGACGGCGTTCGAGATGGTGGGGCAGCACGGCTCCCTGACGCGGGCCGAGCGCGACGTCCCCCTCATCACCCTGGCGAGACCCGCAGCGACCGGCTGCCCAGCGGGCAGCCGCAGCAGGAGCAGCAGGGGGGCGCGCCGTGGCTGAGCTCCTGTTCTTCTCGGGCACCATGGACTGCGGGAAGTCCACCCTCGCACTGCAGATGGACCACAACCACAAGGCCCGCGGCCGCCGGGGCGTGCTCTTCAGCTCCCACGACCGCGCGGGGGAGTCCATGATCTCCAGCCGCCTCGGGCTCCAGGTGCCGGCCGTCGAGGTCTTCCCGGACACCGACTTCTGGACCGAGCTCACGCTGCGGCAGACCATGGGCGCGCGGATCGACTACGTGATCTGCGACGAGGCACAGTTCTACACGGTCGACCAGATCGACCAGCTGGCGCGCGTCGTGGACGAGATGGACATCGACGTCTTCGGTTTCGGGATCACCTCGGACTTCCGCACCCGGCTCTTCCCGGGGTCGCAGCGCCTGATCGAACTCGCCGACCGCGTGCAGGTGCTGCAGGTGGAGGCGCTGTGCTGGTGCGGGAAGAGGGCCACCCACAACGCCCGCACCGTGGACGGCGTGATGGTCGTCGAGGGGGACCAGATGGTGGTCGGCGATGTGGACCAGCCCATCGACGACGACGCCCCGGCGATCGTGAGGCGTCCCGCGGACGATCCGCTGTCCGGAGGACGCGACCGTGAGCCCGTGGTCGGGTACGAGACGCTGTGCCGACGGCACCACATGCGCCGCCAGACCTCCCGGACGTCGCCGTCGCTCTACGCCAACGAGGCGCCGCTGCCCTTCGAGACGCGGCTCCACGAGGCCGACCTGACCTGACCCGCAGTCCACGTGCCGGGCCAGGCGGCCGGGCTGCGCGGTCGGTGCGGTCGGGGCGTTCCGGTGATGCCGCCGCTCAGGGCGGCGGGCAGGTCAGTCGCCCTTCCGCCCGAAGACGATGTCGTCCCAGCTCGGCACGCTCGAGCGCTTGGGCTTGACCCGGCGCTCCGCCGCGACGTCCGCGCCGTCCTTGCCCGGTTCCCTCGCAGCGTCCCTGTTGGTGTCCTTGCCCGTGTCCCTGCCGGACCCCTTGCCGGTGCCCCGGGGCGCATCCCGGCCCGTGGTGCGGGCAGCGTTGCCCTTGCCGGTGCCGTCGCGTCCCGTCCCCGCTGCCGGCGGCTGGAGCCGGCGGGAGGGCTGGGCGAAGATGCTGATCTCGCGGGTGTCCGTGCTGACCCCGTCGTGGAGCCTCGGCGATCCGTCCTCGTGCCGGGCCGCTTCGTCCCCGCTGCCGCCATCGCCGGCCGGCACGTCGTCGTCCCCGATCCGCGGCGCGAGCGAGAGACCCTGGACCGCGGTCTCCCGTCCGGTCGGCGCGTCCTCGTCGGCGACGCCCGGATCCCCGTCCAGCCCGCTTTCGCCGTCGCGGGCCGCGGTGTCCCGGGTCTGGTTGTCCAGGGTCCCGTTGTCCAGGGTCCCGCTGTCCGCGATGCCGTCGTCGGCCCTCGGATGGGCGGCCGGGATGCCGCCGCGCGTGAGGAGTTCCGCGAGGGCGTCGTCGCCGTCCTCGTCGGCGCCGAGGCGCTGGCCTCGGCGTGAGCGCAGGACGTCCAGCAGGCCGTCCTGGTCGGCCGGGGCCGCCTCGTCGGCCTTCTCCGCCTCGAAGTCGAAGACACGATCCGCCACGGCGCTGAGCCTGCGGGCGGGGAGCGGGCCGTCGAGGGGTTCGAGTTCGCTGAGCACCTGCGCCCACCGGTTGCCGTTCACGACCGTCTTGCGGGTGGGGTTGTACGTCCACTGCGCGGGCGGCTGCTCGCCCAGGTCCACCGTGGAGCCCTCGGGCAGTTCGAACGAGGCCTCCACGTGCCAGGACCCGTCCTGGCGCCGCCACGAGTCCCATTCGAGGGACGCCGGGTCCACCCCGTAGCTCTGCACGCGGTAGGCGACCATGTCGCCGAGGAGGGCGGGGTCGTCGCCGAAGGCTGACCGGTAGCCGTCATGGCTCGGAAGCGGTGTGGCGACCTCGACGCGCTGCGCGAGGTAGGCCAGGTAGTCGCGCTCGGCGCGCACCGGACCCTCGTAGCGCTGCACGTGGGCGAGGTCGAGGCCCGATTCGGCGGCGACCTGCTCCGCCGTCGCGCCCGTCCGGATGCGGGCCTGGATGTCGCGGGGGGTCAGGTGGACCGGGGGCTTCGCCGGCTTCGCCCGGGGCTCCTGCGGCGGCACCGCCCGGGGCGCGGTCGGACCGTCGGCGGGCGTGCTCGCACGGCGCAGCGCGTCGTCGATGGGCAGCCGGTAGGACACCCCATCCTCGCCGCTCAACAGCAGATGTCCACCATCCTCATGGACACCCACCAGGCGTAGCTCGTGCATCGATTCCTCCAGCCGACAATAATTCCTAGATGAAACTGTGCCACTGAATGGCGGCCATTCCTACTACGTGATCAGGCGTGGCGGGCTGCGGCGCTGCGCCGGGCACAAATCGGGAGGCCGTAGCGTTATGACAGCCGTGGGCAGACGACCCGCGGATGGTCGGACAGGATCCGGACGGTATGGAGCGTGGGAAGGCAGATATGGCGACGGACTACGATGCGCCGCGAACAACGGTCGACGACGACGGCGACACCCGCAGCGACGGACTCGAGGCACTCGGCGCCGGGGCGGCGCTGCAGACGGCGGTGATCGACGACGACGAGCTCGAGGCCGCGGACTCCTTCGACCTGCCCGGCGCGGACCTCTCCAGCGAGGAGATCTCGGTGCAGATCCTCGCGGCGCAGGCCGACGAGTTCACCTGCGCCTCCTGCTTCCTCGTCCGGCACCGGTCGCAGATCGCCCGCGACCGCGACGGGCAGCTGTACTGCGTGGACTGCGAGGGCTGAGGCTCAGCCGGCCAGGGCTGCGACGAGGCGTTCCGGGGTGCGGGAGGACGCGAGCCAGTAGGGCGTGCGGTCCTCGGGATCCGTGACCTCGATCCTCACGACCGGCGAGATCCAGCCCCTGATGCACAGGTAGGCGAGGCCGTGCAGGCCCGGGCCGCGCTGGTAGGTCGCATCTTCGCCGCCGAACCAGTCCACCGCCCCGAGGTACTCGCGCTCGATGGTCGCGCGGCCCACGGTCAGGGTGGTCGGGGTGACAGTGATCCGTGGCGTGGACAGGATGAGCATGGTGAACACGATGACCGCGACGACGACGGCCACCGCGTAGCCGACGAACATCGAGATGGGCGCGAACATGATGATCGTCGCCGCGGAGAACCCCGCCGCGATCAGCCAGATCCAGGGCGAGGGCCACAGGCGCTCGTCGTAGAGGACGGTCTGGTCGGGTGTGTTCTGGGGGGCTTCCCCGGGCGCGCTGGACATGACACCAGCATTCCACCCTTTCGCCCCGGCCTCATCCCCGCCCCGGCTCCCGGCCACCTCGCGGCCTCGCCCCCCGGAGGGTCCCGAGGCTGTCAGGTGGGGCTCCGGCAAAGGCGCTAAAGTGGGGTGCTGGTCACCGGATAGCTCGCCTTGGAGATGCAGTTCATGGGTACACAGCAGGACCTCCCGGTCCAGATCTTGATGCTCGACGACGGCCTCGAGCCCCCCGCGTACGCCACCGACGGCGACGCCGGCGCGGACCTGCGCACCGCCGTCGATCTGGTCCTCGAACCGGGCGAACGCGCGCTCGTCCCCACGGGGGTGGCCATGGCGCTCCCGCAGGGCTACGTGGGCCTCGTGCACCCGAGGTCAGGGCTCGCCGCCCGACACGGCCTGACGATCGTCAATGCTCCGGGAACCGTCGACGCCGGCTACCGCGGGGAGATCAAGGTCTGCCTCCTCAACACCGACCGGCATGAACCGGTCCGCCTCTCGCGGGGCGACAGGATCGCCCAGCTGGTCATCCAGCGCGTGGAGCGTGCCGCGTTCACCGTCGTCGACCGGTTGCCCGACAGCGCCCGCGGCACCGGTGGCTTCGGGTCGACCGGCGGCTTCGGGAGCCCCGCCCCGGCGCCCGCCGGCGCAGCGCCCGCGGGCGGCTGACGCCCCACTCCGTGTCGCAGCAGCGACCACCGAAGATCCCACCCACTCGACCACGCCACAGGAAAGGACCCCGGACATGGCTTTTGGGCGCCCCAGGAAGAAGAAGCAGGACGACGTCCCCGACGCGTCGGAGCAGCAGGACCACGATGCCACGGCGGCGCCGGGCGGAACGGTGGACGAGGCTGCGACGGGCGGGACCGCCGATGCGCCCGCTGATGCCGCCGTGCCTGCGGCTGCCGGTGCACCCGGCGTCCCGCAGGCCGCCGCCCTCGTGTCCAGCGCGGACTACGATCGCGCCACCCACGGCCCGTTCGACCTCTCCGAGCAGGACACCGCGAGCGGCTACATCGACCTCGGTGCCGTGCGGATCAACGCGGCCGACGGGCTGCAGCTGCGCCTCGAGGTCGAGGAGCGCAGCAAGCGCGTCATCGCCGTGACGCTGGATCTCGGTGGGTCGACCCTCCAGCTGCAGGCCTTCGCCGCGCCGAAGACGGAGGGTCTGTGGGACGAGATCCGGGAGCAGATCGGCACCTCGGTGGGCGCCCAGGGCGGCACGGTCGAGGAGCGGCCGGGCAGGCTCGGTACCGAACTCTTCGCCAAGCTGCCCGCGCAGACACCCGACGGCCAGGCCGGGTACCGGGTGGCGCGCTTCGTGGGCATCAACGGCCCGCGCTGGTTCCTGCGGGGAGTCTTCGGGGGCCCCGCGGCCCTCGAGCCGGCCGCGGCAGCACCCATGGAGCGGCTGTTCCGCAGCGTCGTCGTGGTCCGCGGCGACCACCCCCTCCCGCCGCGCGAGCTGCTGCAGCTCAAGCTGCCCAAGGAGGCCGCGGCAGGGGCCCCGGCCGCTCCCGCTCCCGCTCCCGCGCGCCCGGACCTGAACCCGCTCGAGCGCGGTCCCGAGATCACCGAGACCCGCTGACCGCCGTGCCCGCCCTGCCGTCCGGCCCGGGTCCCGCCGACCCCGGCGGCCCGGGGCGCGGTCCCGTCCCCGCACCGGCCGCGCTTCCGCAGCGTGGGAGGATCAAGGCCCACGGGGTCGTGACCAGCCTCACCATCGCGCCCGTCCTGGCCCCGCCGTCCTTCAGCGTCCTCGCGCGGATCGACTGGAACGGTGCGCGGACGACCGTCCGGATCATCTGGATGGGCCAGCGGCGCGTGCCGGGGATCGAGGCGGGAGTCGCGCTGCGGTTCGAGGGAATGCTCACCACGGTGGACGGCACGCCCACCGTGTACAACCCGCGCTACGAGATCATCGGCCGCCCGGACGAGAACGGATGAGGTACCAGACATGAGCCACCCGATCGAGGATCCCGACGCCCACCGGCGGCACGCCGACGACGGCGGCCGCCCGGCGGAGGACCGGCCGACCGACCCGCAGGCCGCTCCGCAGGCCGGGCCGACGGCCGCGGACCTCGCCATGCAGTACGCCGCGAAGTCCGGGGTGAAGCGCAGCGACTCCGGCCAGATCGACGTCCTGTCCTCGGTGGGAGGTGTCCAGGGTCTCGCCGAGAGCATCGCCCCCGGGCTGGTCTTCACCGTCCTCTTCACCGTCACGAGGGACCTCACGGTCTCGCTCGTCGCGGCGCTGGCGGTCTCCGCCGTCTTCACCGTCCTCCGGCTCGTCTCGAGGACACCCGTCACGCAGGCCCTCGCGGGGCTCGTCGGCGTGGCGTTCTGCGCCATCGTGGCCCAGCGCACCGGCAACGCGGAGGACTTCTTCCTCCCGGGCTTCTTCATCAACGGCGGGTACATCATCGCGATGGCCGCCTCGGTGGTGTTCCGGTGGCCCTTCGCCGGGCTGCTCTTCGGCTTCATCCGCAACGAGGGCATCGAATGGCGGAAGGACCCCGCGCGCGTCCGCGCCTACGCGACCGCCACCTGGATCATCGTGGCGGTGCTGGCACTGCGCCTGGCCGTCCAGGTGCCGCTCTACCTGGCCGGGAACGTCGCGGCGCTGGGATCCACGCGCGTGGCCATGGGGCTACCGCTGTACGCGCTCGGCGTCTGGCTCGCATGGATCGTCTCGCGCCCCCGCCCGGTCACGGCCGGCGGACCTCCCGCGGACAGCTAGTTGTCGTCGTCGTTCCGGGCGGAGAGGGCCACCCGGAGCTCGTCCTCGGCAGCGATGGCCGCGAGGAAGAACAGCTCGTCACCGCCCTCCACGAGGTCGTCCGGGCTGGGGGTGATGGGGGAGTCGTCGCGCAGGATGGCGACCGCGGCGCAGTCCTCCGGGAGGCTGAGGGAGCCGATCGTCTGGCCGATGAGGGGGGAGTCCTGGGGGACCGTGAACTCCACGATCGAGGACACCCCGGTCTGCAGCGTCAGCAGGCGCACGAGGTCGCCGATCTCCACGGCCTCCTCCACGAGGGCCGTCATGAGCCGGGGCGTGTTGACCGCAACGTCCACACCCCAGGAGTCGTCGAACATCCAGTCGTTCTTCGGGTTGTTCACCCGACCGACCGTGCGCCCCACACCGAACTCGCTCTTCGCGAGGAGCGACACCACGAGGTTCACCTTGTCGTCGCCGGTCGCGGACACCACCACGTCGGCCTCGTCGAGCCGGGCGTCCTTGAGCGTGGTGAGCTCGCAGGCGTCCCCGATCAACCACTTGGCCCCCTTGAGCCCGCTGCGGCCGATCACCTCGGGCTTCTCGTCGATGAGCAGGATCTCGTGCTTGTTGCCCAGCAGCTCCCGCGCGATCGACGAGCCGACGCTCCCGGCTCCGGCGATGACGACCCTCATTGGTTCTCCTCCTTCGGCGCCGCGGCGAGGATGCGACCGATCTCGCTCGTCGCGGTCGTCTTCATCATGGCGTGCAGGATGTCACCCTGCTGGTAGCTCGTGTCATGGGCGGGCAGGATGCCCTCGCCGAAGCGCGTGAGGTACGCGATGCGCACGCCGCTCGCGGCCTCGATGCTCTTCAGCGACCGCCCCAGCCAGGCGTCGCTCGGCGCGAGTTCGGCGAGGATCAGCCGCCCGGAGGTCTCACGGAAGTCCCCGTTGATGGTCTGCTCGGGCAGGATCCGGCGGAGCACCTGGTCGGCGCTCCAGCGCACGGCGGCGACGGTGGGGATGCCGAGGCGCTGGTAGATCTCCGCGCGTCCCGGGTCGTAGATGCGCGCCACCACGTGCGGCACGTGGAACGTCTCGCGCGCCACGCGGGTGGCGAGGATGTTCGAGTTGTCGCCGCTGGACACGGCCGCGAAGGCGTAGGCGTCCTGGATCTCGGCGTGCTTCAGGGTCTCCCGGTCGAAGCCGACGCCCGTGACCTTGCGGCCGCCGAAGGAGGACCGGAGGCGGCGGAACGCGCGGTCGTCCTGGTCGATGATCGCTACCGAGTGGCCCGATTCGTCGAGTGTGTGGGCGAGGCTGACGCCCACCCTGCCACAACCCATGATCACAAAATGAGCCACCGAGGGCACCCCTGATTCTTGGTGTAGATCCTGCCGTTCCCTGCCGTACCAGCTCCAAGCCTAGTGGCTGGCCGGACGACCGGACGCGCTAGTGTTTGGGCTGTGCTGACTTTTCTCGAGGCCGTCAAGCGGGTGCTGGTGGGCAAGCCCTTCGCCAGCGACCGGCTGCGGAACAGGAGCCTGCCGAAGCGCCTGGCGCTGCCCGCCTTCTCGGCCAGCGCGCTGTCGTCGGTGGCCTACGCGCCGGACGAGATCCTCCTGACGCTCGCCCTCGCCGGGGTGGCCTCCGTGGCCATCTCGCCCTGGGTGGGCCTCGCCGTGATCGCGGTCCTGCTCGTCGTCGTCGCCTCCTACCGCCAGGCGGTCCACGCCTACCCCTCCGGCGGCGGCGACTACGAGATCGCGAAGCGGAACCTCGGACCCCGGGCGGGCACCACCGTGGCCTCGGCACTGATGATCGACTACCTGCTCACCGTCGCCGTGTCCGTCTCGGCGGCGGCCCAGTACGTCGTCTCGCTCGCCCCCGCGCTGGAGGACGTCCGTGTGACCCTCGCCGTCGTGGGCGTCGCGGTGCTCGTCCTGCTGAACCTGCGCGGCGTCACGCAGGGCGTCCGCGCCCGCGCCGTCGTCACGTACGGCTTCCTGGCGGGGATCCTCGCCCTGTGCGTCACGGGCACGGTCCAGGCCCTCACCGGGACCCTGGCCGACGCCCCGAGCGCGCGCTTCGAGATCGTCCCCGACACTGCGCTCGACGCCGGTCTGGTGGGGCTCGCTGGTGGCCTCCTGATCCTCCGGGCGTTCTCCGCGGGTGCAGCCGCCCTCACCGGGCTCGAGGGCCCGGGCTCCAACGTGCCGCGCTTCGAGAAGCCGCGCTCACGCAACGCCGCGACGACACTCCTGATCCTCGGCCTGGTGTCCTCCGCGATGCTCGCGGGCGTCATCTACCTCGCCAATGCCGCGCGCGTCCACGTGGTGCAGGACCCCGGGGCGCAGCTGCTGCTCGACGGCGGGCCGGTCCCCGAGGACTACATCCAGGCGCCCGTGGTCAGCCAGCTCGCCCGCACCGTCTTCGACGCCGGCTCCCCGGTCTTCTACCTGGTGGTCGCCGCGACGGCGCTCATGCTGATGCTCGCGGGCCACGCGGCCTTCAACGCCTTCCCCGTCCTGGCCTCCATCCTCGCCACGGACGGCTACCTCCCGCGGCAGCTGCGGACCAGGGGGGACCGCCTGACCTTCAGCAACGGCATCATCGCGCTCGGGCTCGGCGCCGTCGTCCTCATCCTCGTGTTCCGGGCGGATGTCACCGCTCTGGTGCAGCTGTACATCGTCGGTGTGTTCGTCTCCTTCACGGCCGGCCAGCTGGGGCTCATCACGCACTGGAACAGGGTGCTCCGCAGCACCGTCGGCAAGCAGAACCGGTGGACCATCCACAAGTCCCGCGCCATCAACACCCTCGGCTTCGGCCTCACGGCGGCGGTCCTCGTGGTCGTCCTCGTCACCAAGTTCGAATACGGTGCCTGGATCGCGGTGCTCGCCATGGCGGTCCTGTTCGTCCTCATGCGCGCCATCAAGAAGCATTACGACACCGTGGCGGCGGAACTCGCGATCGACGACG
The DNA here is from genome assembly GCF_000816565.1 of Arthrobacter sp. L77. Taxonomy (NCBI): domain Bacteria; kingdom Bacillati; phylum Actinomycetota; class Actinomycetes; order Micrococcales; family Micrococcaceae; genus Arthrobacter; species Arthrobacter sp. L77. Next base: position 47,608 of record NZ_JWSU01000006.1, read on the forward strand.
CCGTCCGCCTGCGCGCCCTGCCCTCGCGGGTCCACGCCGTGATCCTCGTCTCCCACGTGCGGAAGCCGGTGCTGCGCGCCCTGGCCTTCGCCCGTGCCTCGCGGCCCTCCCGGCTCGACGCCATCACGGTCGACGTCGACGCGGACCAGACGCGCCGTACCCTCGCCGACTGGGACAAGTTCGAGATCCCGGTGCCGATCACCGTGCTCGCCTCGCCCTATCGCGACACCATCACGCCGATCCTCGAGTACATCCGGTCGATCCGCAGGGACTCGCCCCGCGACCTGATCGTGGTCTACATCCCCGAGTACGTGGTGGGAAAGTGGTGGGAGCAGCTGGTGCACAACCAGACCGCCCTGCGCATCAAGGCGCGGCTGCACTTCGTACCCGGGGTGATGGTCGCCAGCGTGCCGTGGCAGCTCGCGTCCTCCGACGCGGCCCAGATCTATCAGGACATGAAGTAGGAAGAAGCCCCATGAGCGACGCCGTCCGAGCCTCCGATCCCTCGACCCCGGGAGAGCGGCCCGATCCCGCAGCGGCGCCCGCCCGGCCCGGCACGCCGGAGCCGACCGCCGGAGCTCCCGCCGAACCGACGGCCGAGCCGACGGCCGAACCGACCGCCGAACTGACCGTCGGGAAGGCCGCCCACGGCGGCCACTTCGTGGCCCGGCACGAGGGCCGCGTGGTCTTCGTCCGGCACGCCCTGCCGGGGGAGCGCGTGCGCGTCCGGTTCACCGGGACGGACGACGCCGCCAGTTTCTGGCGCGCCGACGTCGTCGAGGTGCTCGAGGCCTCGCCCGCCCGGGTTCCCCACCCGTGGCCCCTCGCCGACGCCCTGAAGGCCGCCGCCCGGGGACGCGCGGCCGTGGGCGGGGCCGAGTTCGGGCACATCGCCCTCGACGAGCAGCGCCTGCTCAAGGCCGCCGTCTTCGAGGAGCAGCTCTCGCGCCTGGCGTCGATCGACCGCCCGGTGACCGTGGAGGCAGCTCCGGGGGAGGCCGCGGACGGCCTCGGCTGGCGCACCCGCGCGGCGTTCGCCGTGGACCACGCCGGGCGGCTCGCCATGCACCTGCACCGCTCGCACGACGTCGTCCCGGTCCGCGAGATGCCGCTCGCGGTCGCGGCCGTCAACGACCTCCGCCTGTGGACGCTGGACCTGACCGGCATCGAGCGGGCCGACGTCGCCGTGCCGTCCGGCGGGGGCGAGCCGCTCGTGCTGCTCGTGCCGGCCGCCGCGACCTCCCCGCGGCGCGTCGCTGCCGTCGCGTCCTCCATCCACGGCGCCTCCGTGGGCGTCCTCGACCCCGAGTCCGGGCAGGTGCAGCGGANCCGCCTGCGCCCAGGGGTTCATCTTCTCGTTCTCGCCGCCGGGCAGGTAGCCGAGTTCCTGGCCGCCCACGGCGTAGAGCGGCCGGAAGACCACCACCTTGCGGTGCTCCCGGCGTTCGAGCACGGCCTCGAGTCCCGCGCACAGGGCGAGGGCGGACTTGCCGGTGCCGTCGCGTCCTCCATCCACGGCGCCTCCGTGGGCGTCCTCGACCCCGAGTCCGGGCAGGTGCAGCGGATGACGGGCCGCACGTGGCTCCAGGAGAGCGTGCTCGGCCTCGACTACCGCGTCACGGGGGCGGGCTTCTGGCAGATCCACCGGGGCGCGCCCGAGGCCCTGGTCACCGCGGTCCTCGACGGGCTCCAGCCGGCCGCGGGCGAACACCTGGCCGACCTCTACGCCGGCGCCGGGCTGTTCACCGTGCCGCTCGCCCGTGCCGTCGGACCGGACGGCTCGGTGCTGTCCGTCGAGGGATCGCCCGGCACGAGCCGCGACGCGAAACGCAACCTCCACGGCCAGGACCACGTCTCGATCGTCCAGGGCCGGGTGGACGCCGTGCTCGGGCGCCGGAACGAACCGCTCGACGGAGTCCTGCTCGACCCGCCGCGTGCCGGCGCCGGCAGGAAGGTGGTCCGGCAGATCGTCCAGGCCCGCCCGAGGGTGGTCGGGTACGTCTCCTGCGACCCGGCGTCCTTCGCCCGCGACTTCGGCTACTTCCTAGCCGCCGGCTGGTCGCTCGACGCCCTGCGGGTCTTCGACCTGTACCCGCACACGCACCACATGGAGTCCTTCGCGCGCCTCCTGCCTCCCGCCTGAGGCGGAGCGCGCTCCCGCCAGACGCGGAGGACGCCCCCGACGGCGGGGGTCCCACCCTCGCCGCCGGCGGGAGGGCAGGCACCCCGCCGCTGCGCGGACGCCTGTCAATGGCACCCCGCCCGGACCCCGAACGTTAGAGTTAAGGATCATCCGGGGCGGCCACGCCGCCCCTCCGAACGAATCAAGGAGGCGCGGATGGGACTCTTGGAGACGATCCACGGCCCACAGGACCTGAGCAAGCTCAGCGAAGCGCAACTGAAGGCACTCGCGCAGGAGATCCGCACCTTTTTGGTGAGCAACGTCTCGCGCACCGGAGGCCATCTGGGGCCCAACCTCGGGGTCGTCGAACTCACCCTCGGCATCCACCGCATCTTCGACTCGCCGCGCGACAGCATCATCTTCGACACCGGCCACCAGTCCTACGTGCACAAGCTCGTGACCGGTCGCCAGGACTTCAGCACGCTCCGGCAGGAGGGCGGGATGTCCGGGTACCCCTCGCGGGCGGAGTCGGTGCACGACATCGTGGAGAGCTCGCACGCCTCGTCCTCGCTCTCCTGGGCGGACGGCATCTCCCGGGCCCGGGTCCTCGGCGGTGAGGGCGACCGCTACACCGTGGTCCTCGTGGGCGACGGCGCCCTCACCGGGGGCATGGCGTGGGAGGCGATCAACAACATCGCCGCGGACAAGCGGCGCCGCGTCGTGATCGTGGTCAACGACAACGGACGCTCCTACGCCCCGACCATCGGCGGCGTCGCCGACTACCTGGCGTCCCTGCGGCCCACCCTCGACTCGGTGCGGACGCACCGCATCTACGAACGCACGCTGGACCGGGTGAAGAACCGCATGCAGAACGGCGGCCCGGTCGGCGAATTCAGCTACAAGAGCCTCCACGCCCTGAAGAAGGGCGTCAAGGACTGGTGGGCGCCCCAGGGCCTCTTCGAGGACCTCGGCATGAAGTACGTGGGGCCCGTGGACGGCCACGACCAGTCAGCCGTCGAGCAGGCCCTGCAGCTCGCCAGGAACTACGAGGGCCCGGTGATCGTGCATGCGATCACGGAGAAGGGCCACGGCTATGCGCCCGCCCGCGCCCACGAGGCCGACCAGTTCCACGCCGTCGGCATCATCGACCCCGAGACCGGCGAACCCGTGGACGGCGCGGGGTCGCAGTCCTGGACCTCCGTCTTCGCGAACGAGATCGCCGACATCGCCGACGAGCGCCCCGACATCGTGGGCATCACCGGGGCCATGCTGATCCCCGTGGGGCTGCACCGTTTCGCGGCCCGGCACCCCGACCGCGTGTTCGACGTCGGCATCGCCGAGCAGCACGCCGTCACCAGTGCGGCCGGCATGGCCTACGGCGGGCTCCACCCGGTCATCGCCCTCTATGCCACCTTCCTCAACCGGGCCTTCGACCAGCTCCTCATGGACGTGGCCCTGCACAAGGCGGGCGTGACGGTGGTCCTCGACCGGTCCGGCGTCACCGGGCCCGACGGCGCGAGCCACCACGGCATGTGGGACATGGCCCTCCTGCAGGCCATCCCCGGCCTTCATCTCGCCGCACCCCGGGACGCGTCCCGGCTGCGCGAGGAACTGCGCGAGGCCGTCTCCGTCTCCGACGCCCCCACCGTGGTGCGGTACTCCAAGGGCTCCGTGGGCGCGGAGGTGGAGGCCGTGGAGCGCCTCGACGACGGCGTCGACGTCCTGACCCGCCGGCCGTCGGGGTCGCGCACCAACGACGTCCTGATCGTCAGCGTGGGCGCCATGAGCGAACTGGCGCTCGACGTGTCGAACAGGCTCGGGGCGCAGGGCATCAGCTCCACCGTCATCGACCCCCGCTGGCTCCTCCCGGTCCGCCGCTCGGTCATCGACCTGGCAGCGGAGCACCGGATCGTGATCGTCATCGAGGACGGCGTCCGCGCCGGCGGCGTGGGGTCCAGGATCCGCCAGGAGATGCGCTCGGCGGGCGTGGACACCGCGCTCAACGAGGTGGGCTTGCCGGTCGAGTTCCTCGACCATGGATCGCGCAGCCAGGTCCTCGAGCGCGTGGGGCTGACCGCGCAGCAGATCACGCACGACGTCGTCGCGCAGGTCCTCGGCACGAAGGTGCCCGTGGCCCGTCCGCTCGCCGGCGACCACGCGCCGGCCACGGATCAGTTCCCGCGGAGCTGACAGGCCGGACGGCCCCGTCGAACGGGGCGTCCCGCGCGCGTGGGACGCCCCATTCGAAAGGTGGTGTGAGACAATGACGAAGGCTGGCGAGGGAACCACATTCCCGCGCCGGTCCAGTGACAGGCTTCCGTTCCGCAAGCGATGCTCCCGTCCTACCGAGTCCGCCCCGTCGGCGGAAGTAGGCGGAATCCGCCGGTGGGACCCACCGTCCACCACGGCGGCTGAGTTGGAAAAGCGCCACTGGTCGTCGAGTGATTCAGCACCCCCATGACGGTGCGACCTCGGACGACATGACATCGACTTCCGGTCAGCCGCCGGGCGAAAGGCCCGCGGCCGGCCGACATACCGCCCTCGAGGGCGCTGGAATGTGGCCGGTGCCGCAGGGGCTTGGAGCGAGCACCTCATGGATCAGTCAGAACAGCAGGAGAACGGCCAGACCGCAGCGGAAGCACCCGTGGAGGCCCAGGCAGCACCGGCGAGGACGCCGAGGAAGCGCCGCACGGCCAGTGCGCCGGCCGGGGCGCCACCCTCGGTGTTGCAGCCGGCACCCGATGCAGGGACAGCCGGGGAGAGCGCAGGGACTGTGGCCGACGCCTCCACCGGGATCGCCACCGATACGCCTGCCGAGACCGCCGCGCCGGTCCGCAAGCGGGCCCCGCGCGTCCGGAAGCCGGTCGTCGTGACGGATCAGACCCCCACCCCGGAGAGCACGGCGGACGCCGCGGAGGGATCGCCGGCAGCAGCCGACGACGCCCCGGCCGCCCCCGTGCGGGCACCCCGCACCCGCCGTCGTGCCGCCAGCGCCGAGGCCGGGCCCGCCACCGCGGTACCCGCCGCCGTCGAGCCGGCAGTGTCCGCGGCAGCACGGACCGCAGAGCCGGTCGCCGTCGATACGGCCGATCCGTCAGGCACCGACCCCGCGACCACCGTGACCGCGGCGTCGCCCGTCGCCGACGATTCCGCCGGGACTCCCGCTCCCGCGCGGGCACCCCGCACGCGTCGTCGTGCGGCCGGCGCCGACGCCGGACCCGCCACGGCGATCGATGGCGCCATCGTGAGCGCCGTCGACCAGGCAGCCCCCGTGGACGCCGATGTACCGGCCGTCGGGACGGATGCCGCCGAAGCGGTCTCGGCGGAGAAGCCGAGCCGTGCACGCCGGACCTCCTCCCGGACCCGCAGCCGCCGGGCTTCGGAGCCCCTGCAGCAGGACGGGCCGGAGGGGAACGCTCCCGCCGCAGCCGAGCCCTCCGCCCCGGACGCCGCAGCCGCCGGGAACACCATCGGGACCACCGCCGAGACCACCACCGACGAGGGCGTCGAGGACGGCGAGACCGCGGACGGCGGCCGCCTCGATCCGTTCGCCATCCCCGAATCGCCGCTGTCCCTCCTGTTCCATGCGCCGGACCTCACCACGGTCTCCGTGCCGTCCGTGAAGGTCGCGCCCCCGCTCGAGGAGGAGGCGGGGGAGGACGAGTCCGAGGAGTCCGGTCGCCGCTCGCGCCGCAGCCGCCGCAGCAGGGGCCGCGGCCGGGGTGACGCGGGCCAGGCCGAGGCCGGCACCGAGGACGCCGGAGGCGAGGACCAGGAGGACCGCCCGAACGGCAGCGGACCCGAGGAGAGCGCCAGCGTGACCTCACGCCGTCGTCGCCGTCGCCGTCGTGGCGACCAGGACCTCGAACTGACCGGCGGCGAGGACGACGATCCGCCCAACACCGTCACCCGCGTCCGCGCGCCGCGGCAGTCCAGCGAGCCGGTCTCCGACCGCGTGACCAGCGTGCGCGGATCCACGCGCCTCGAGGCGAAGAAGCAGCGCCGCCGCGAATCGCGCGATACAGGTCGCCGCCGCACCGTCATCACCGAGGCCGAGTTCCTGGCCCGCCGCGAGTCCGTCGACCGCCAGATGATCGTGCGCCAGTCGGACGACAGGATCCAGATCGGCGTGCTCGAGGACGGCATGCTCGCGGAGCACTTCGTCTCGAGGACGCAGCAGGATTCGCTGATCGGCAACGTGTACGTCGGCAAGGTCCAGAACGTGCTGCCCAGCATGGAGGCGGCCTTCGTCGACATCGGACGCGGACGCAACGCCGTGCTCTACGCCGGTGAGGTCAACTGGGACGCGGCGGGCCTCGACGGCCAGCCGCGCCGCATCGAGCTCGCCCTGAAGTCCGGGGATCCCGTCCTCGTGCAGGTCACCAAGGACCCGGTGGGGCACAAGGGAGCCCGGCTGACGAGCCAGATCTCCCTGCCCGGCCGCTACCTCGTGTACGTCCCGGGCGGGTCCATGACGGGCATCTCCCGCAAGCTGCCCGACGTCGAGCGGAACCGGCTCAAGCGCATCCTCAAGGATCGCCTCCCCGAGAGCGCCGGCGTGATCGTCCGTACCGCGGCCGAGGGCGCCAGCGAGGAGGAGCTGACCCACGACATCAACCGCCTCCGCGCGCAGTGGGAGGAGATCGAGCGCAAGGCCGGCTCGACCAAGACCCTCGCCCCCGAACTGCTGTACGGCGAGCCGGACCTGACCATCAAGGTGGTCCGTGACGTCTTCAACGAGGACTTCTCCAAGCTCGTCGTCTCGGGCGAGGACGCGTGGGACACCATCGAGGCCTACGTCATGTACGTGGCGCCGGATCTCGTGGGCAGGCTGGAGAAGTGGACCGGCGAGGAGGACATCTTCGCGGCGTCCCGCATCGACGAGCAGATCACGAAGGCCCTCGAGCGCAAGGTCTACCTGCCCTCCGGCGGATCCCTCGTGATCGACCGCACCGAGGCCATGACCGTCGTCGACGTCAACACCGGGAAGTTCACGGGCAGCGGCGGCAACCTCGAGGAGACCGTCACCAAGAACAACCTCGAGGCCGCAGAGGAAGTGGTACGCCAGCTGCGCCTGCGGGACATCGGCGGCATCATCGTCATCGACTTCATCGACATGGTGCTCGAGGCGAACCGCGACCTCGTCCTCCGTCGTCTCGTGGAATGCCTCGGACGGGACCGGACCAAGCACCAGGTCGCCGAGGTCACCTCGCTGGGCCTGGTCCAGATGACGCGCAAGCGCATGGGCACGGGCCTGCTCGAGGTCTTCGGCGAGGACTGCGAGCACTGTGCGGGACGCGGCGTCGTCACCTACATGGAGCCCGTGGAACACCGCCGGTCCACGACCGGAGAAAGCCAGCAGCAGCAGCAGCCGCGCCAGGACAAGCCGTCCCGGAGCGAGCGCAAGCGCAACCGCGGTCGCGGGGGCCAGCAGGACGAGGTCATGGCGCAGGCTCCGGTGGCCGTCGTCGAGAGCCCCGACCGCGCCGCGAAGGCCGAGGCCGCCCGCGCAGCCCTGGCGAGCATCGCGGCCGCGACCCACCACGCCCATGAGGAGGCGGCCGAGCAGGACGCCCCCGCAGCGGACGTCCAGGTCACCGAGGCCGTGCTGACGATCAACGGCGAGACGGTCACCCTGCCCCGGGCGGACGGCCGACGGCCGGCCGTCCAGGAGACGGTCGAGGCTCCGGCCACACGCCTGACCCTCGACAGCCTGAGCGAGGCCTTCAACCGGAAGCCCGCCGCGGCAGGAGCCGTCGACGGCGTGGAGCTGTCCGCACAGGTGCCGGCGGCGGAACCCCGCACCGGACCGGCGGCGACCTCCGGACCGACGGCTTCCGAGCCGACGTCGGGCGGGACCGCCCGCGCGTCGCGTCCGCGCCGCCGTGTGGCCCGTAGCGCGCAGGGAGCGGCCGACACGGCCATCGAGACGCAGGGCGTGGAGGCCGCCGTCGAGCCGGCAGGGACCCGGCACGTGGCGAAGGCCGCGGCGCCCGTGGCGAAGCCCGAGGCATCCGCCGTCGAGCCCCTGATCTTCGGCGTCGGGGTGCCCGCCTCCGAGCTGTAGGGACCAGGGGAACGGCACGACCGTTCCCCTCCAGGAGGGTCGGAGTCCGCAAGGGCTCCGGCCCTCCTGTTTTCCCGCCCGGCCCCTCCCGAACATCCTGAGCATCGCGGGCTCGGACCCCCGCGGCGGGGCCGGCGTCCAGACGGACATCAAGAGCATCAGTGCCAACGGTGGCTATGCGATGGGTGCGGTGACGGCGCCGACGGCGCGGGACACGCGCGGTGTCAGCGCCGTGCACACCCCTGCCGTCCCCTTCCTCCGCCGGCAGCTCGACGCGGTATCCGACGACGTCACCATCAGTGCGGTCACGATCGGGATGCTCGGCAGCGCCGCGATCGCCGAGTGCGTCGCCGGATGGCTCGACGACGTGGCACCGCCCGCCGTCGTGCTGGATCCCGTCATGGTCGCCACGAGCGGCGCCCGGCTGCTCGACGACGACGCCGTGCGGGCCGTCCTCGAGCTCGCCCGCCGGGCATCACTGGTCACCCCCAACATCGCCGAACCCGCCGTCCTGGTGGGCGCCGGCCCGGCACCGACCCGGGGTGTCGCCCTCGAGCAGGGCACCACTTTCGCCGTGCGGCTCGGCACGTCCGTCCTGGTCAAGGGCGGGCACGTCCCGGGGGAGCGGTGCCCGGACGCCCCCGTTCCACCCTCAGGTGCCCCCGAGGAGCGCCTGGTCGTCGACGGCAGGCGCGTGGGGACGGTGAACACGCACCGCACGGGATGCCCGCTCTCGTCGGCCCCGGCCACCCGATTCGCCATCACCGGGGACTGGCCCACAGCGCTCCGCGAGGCGAAATCCTGGCTCGAGGGTGCGCTCCTCTCCGCCCACCGTCCGACCGGCCGACGGAAGCCTGCCCGCAGACCACTTCTCCTACTACCTGCAGCCCTCCACCTCAGGGAGTATGCGGGCGTCCTCGCGCGCACGGCCGCGCCGGCGCCGTCCGAGGCGGAGCGGCGCTTCTGCCTCGCGGCGGCCGCCTCCTGCCTCGGGAACGAGACCGACCTGCACCGCGACCGGCTCCTCAGGGAGACCGGGACGGGCTTCGGGGACGGGGACGCCGGGCCGGCCGGCGCACGCCCCTACGGCGCATGGATCGCCACCTACGCCGACCCCGACGTCGTTGAGGCGATGGCCAGGGCGGCGCGCCATGCTCGCCGCCTTCCGGTGGTCCGCGCTCCACGAGCTGCACTTCTTCGACGCCGCCCGTGTCCACGGCCCGGGACGTGCGCCGCGGGGTGCCACTGATTTGCGGGAAGAGGCGGTACTGCCGTAGCCTTGACCCTCGGTGCATCCGCCTGTTAACCGGCATGTCCGTGGGTGTCCGTCAGGGCTTCTGACCCGTGCAGAAGCTCCTGACGACACCAGCAGCCCCAGGGTTCGGTGTCATGGACACACGGAGCGGGACAGGCGCGAAGAGCAACCCCAGGATTGCTGCCGAGGCGCACCCTAGTTTTTTCATCAGAAGTCAAGATTGTCGAGAGAAGTGAGTTCCCAAGTGGTGTACGCGATTGTCCGCGCAGGCGGCCGCCAAGAAAAGGTTTCTGTAGGAGACCTCGTTACCCTTGACCGCGTCACCGGTCAGGCTGGAAGCACGTTCAAGCTTCCTGCCCTCCTTCTGGTAGACGGCGCCAAGATCACCTCCGCAGCGGAGGACCTCGCGAAGGTCTCCGTCACTGCCGAGATCGTCGAGAATCTTCGTGGACCGAAGATTGTCATCCAGAAGTTCAAGAACAAGACCGGCTACAAGAAGCGCCAGGGTCACCGTTCGGAACTGACCCGCGTCAAGATCACAGGTATCGCGTAGTCCCTTCGGGCTACCGATCTCCTCACGTAGAACATTCCAGCGAAGGCAGGCATAACCCATGGCACATAAAAAGGGCGCAAGCTCCACGCGCAACGGCCGCGACTCGAACGCGCAGTACCTCGGCGTCAAGCGCTTCGGTGGCCAGGTCGTCAAGGCCGGCGAGATCATCGTCCGCCAGCGCGGCACCCACTTCCACCCGGGCGCCAACGTCGGCCGCGGCGGGGACGACACCCTCTTCGCACTCGAGGCAGGTGCCGTGGAGTTCGGCACACGCCGCGGACGCAAGGTCGTCAACATCGTGGGCGCTGCAGCAGAGTAGTTCTGCGCACGGTACACCAGGCATTTCGGGTGGGGTGAGCCTCTACGGCTCGCCCCACCTTTCTTTTAAGCCGATCAGACTCGGCACAGTGAAGCATTTGTAGAAGGAGATCAACGTGGCGAGCTTCGTTGACCGCGTAGTCCTGCACGTATCCGGCGGCACCGGCGGCCACGGCTGCGTTTCCGTCCACCGCGAGAAGTTCAAGCCCCTCGGCGGGCCCGACGGCGGCAACGGCGGCGACGGCGGCGATGTCATCCTCCGCGTGGACCACCAGACCACGACCCTCCTGGACTTCCACCACGCACCCCACCGGCACGCCACGAACGGCGGCAACGGCATGGGCGACTGGCGCGGCGGCAAGAGCGGCGAGACCCTGATCCTGTCCGTCCCGGACGGCACCGTCGTCAAGACGAAGGACGGCGAAGTGCTCGCCGACCTCGTGGGCGAGGGCACGGAGTTCATCGCCGCGGCCGGCGGACAGGGTGGGCTCGGCAACGCCGCCCTGTCCTCCCAGAAGCGCAAGGCACCCGGCTTCGCGCTGCTCGGCATCCCCGGCGACGAGCGCGACGTCGTCCTGGAACTCAAGTCCATCGCGGACATCGCCCTCGTCGGCTTCCCCTCCGCCGGGAAGTCCAGCCTCATCGCCGCCATGTCGGCCGCCCGCCCGAAGATCGCCGACTACCCGTTCACCACCCTCGTCCCGAACCTCGGTGTCGTCGAAGCGGGTTCCACGCGCTTCACCATCGCGGACGTCCCCGGCCTCATCGAGGGGGCGAGCGAGGGCAAGGGCCTCGGCCACCACTTCCTCCGCCACGTGGAGCGCTGCGCCGCCCTCGTGCACGTGCTCGACTGCGCCGCGCTCGAGACGGACCGCGACCCCCTCAACGACCTCGCGATCATCGAAGCCGAACTGGACAAGTACGCCGTCGACATGAGCTTCGCCGGCCCCGACGGCGACGTCGTGCCGCTGAACGAGCGCCCGCGCCTGGTCGCGCTCAACAAGGTGGACGTCCCCGACGGCAAGGACATGGCCGGCTTCGTGCGCCCCGAGCTCGAGGCGCGCGGCTACCGCGTCTTCGAGGTGTCCGCCTCCAGCCATGAGGGCCTGCGCCAGCTCGGCTTCGCCATGGCGGAGATCGTCGAGAACGCACGCAAGGCCGTGGCGACCGCCCCCCCGAGGATCGAGCCCCCGGTGCTCCGGCCCCGCGGCGTCAATGCCGCCTCGTTCAGGATCCGCCACGAGGAGAAGGACGCCCTGCCGCTGTTCCGCGTCCTCGGCGAGAAGCCCGAGCGCTGGGTCAAGCAGACGGACTTCACGAACGACGAGGCCGTCGGCTACCTCGCGGACCGCCTCGCCAAGCTCGGCGTGGAGGAGCAGCTGTTCAAGACCGGCGCGAAGCCCGGCGACACCGTGGTGATCGGCGAGGGCGACGGCGTGGTCTTCGACTGGGAGCCCACCATGATGGGCGGCGCCGAACTGCTCGCCGGCCCCCGCGGCTCCGACCTGCGCCTCGCCGAGTACGTGCGGCCCACGCGCGAACAGAAGCGCGAGGAGTACCAGGAGCGCAAGGACGCCAAGGCCGCGGCCCGCGCCGAGCTCGAGGCCGACCGCAAGGCGGGCGTCTGGACCGAGTCCGTGCAGAACCGCAAGCAGGCCTCCTCCGCCCAGAAGGGCGCAGACACCGAGTCCGAGGACTAGGCCCCCGTGTCTGCGGACCACTCCCGGCACCCCCTCGCGTCCCGCGCGGGGCTCGCCGCGGCGGGCCGGATCGTCGTCAAGGTCGGTTCGTCGTCACTGACCTCCGTCTCCGGCGGCATCTCCGGTGAGGCCCTCGTCCGGCTCGCCGACGTCCTCGCGGAGCGGCGCACGGCCGGGACCGAGATCATCCTCGTGTCCTCCGGCGCGATCGCCGCGGGCCTCGCGCCCCTGGGGCTCGCACGCCGTCCGTCCCAGCTGTCCGCGCAGCAGGCCGCGGCGAGCGTGGGGCAGGGCCTCCTGATGGCCCAGTACTCCCAGGCGTTCGCGGCGCACGGCGTCACCGTCAGCCAGATCCTGCTCACGGCGGACGATCTCATCCGGCGGTCCCACTACGCCAACGCGCACCGCGCGATGGAACGGCTGCTGAACTTCGGCGTCGTGCCCATCGTGAACGAGAACGACACCGTCGCGAGCCACGAGATCCGGTTCGGCGACAACGACCGCCTCGCGGCGCTCGTCGCGCACCTCGTGAAGGCGGAGGCACTCATCCTGCTCTCCGACGTCGACGCCCTCTACGACGGCCCGCCGGGGGCCGGTGCCAGCCGGATCCCGCACGTCGGCTCGCCCGCCGACCTCGAGGGCGTCACCATCGGACGCGCCGGCAGGGCCGGCGTCGGCACCGGCGGCATGGTCACCAAGGTGGAAGCCGCGACGATCGCCGCGTCCTCGGGCATCCCCGCGCTGGTCACGTCCACAGCGAACGCCGCGGCCGCACTGCGCGGCGACGACGTCGGGACCTGGTTCACGGCCACCGGCAAGCGCCAGCCCATCAGGCTGCTCTGGCTGGCCCACCTCGCGCGGGTCCTGGGTACGCTCGTGCTCGACGACGGTGCGGTGCGCGCCGTGGGGGAGCGACGCCGCTCCCTGCTGGCCGCCGGCGTCGTGGACGTGGACGGCGTGTTCGAGGCGGGAGATCCCGTCCAGCTCGTGAGCGGCGACGGCACGGTGGTGGCGCGAGGCCTCGTGAACTACAGCTCGACCGAGCTTCCCCGCATGCTCGGCCGGTCCACGCACGATCTCGCGGAGGAACTCGGCGCCGAGTACGAGCGCTCCGTGGTGCACGTCAACGACCTCGTGGTACTCCAGGCGGCCTCGGCGTCATGAAGGGCCGGTCCCCGGATGCCGGAGCGGCGCCTCGCTAGACTTGGGGGATGACCGACCTGCAGGCCGCGCCCACCCATCGGAACGACACCGCCATGGCGCTGTCCCCGGACCAGCTCACCGACGCCGTCCACGCCATCGCCGACCGCTCCCGTGAGGCGTCGCGCATCCTGGCCCGCGCCACCCGGGCCCGCAAGGACCGCGTGCTCCTGGCGATCGCCGATGCCCTCGTCAGCAGGCGCGACAGCGTTCTCGCCGCGAACCGGACCGACGTCGACCGCGGCCGCGCCGCCGGGACCTCCGCGTACCTCCTGGACCGCCTGAGCCTCGACGCCGAGCGCGTGGGGAAACTCGCCGACGCGCTGGCGCAGCTCGCCGCCCTCCCGGACCCCGTGGGCACCGCCGTCCGCGCGGAGACCCTGCCCAACGGGCTGCGCATGAGCCAGGTCCGCGTTCCCCTCGGCGTGGTCGCCGCGATCTACGAGGCACGCCCCAACGTGACAGTGGACATTGCCGGCCTGGCCCTGAAGAGCGGCAACGCCGTGATCCTGCGCGGCGGCAGTGCGGCCGCAGCCACCAACGCGGCGCTGGTCGGGATCATCCGCGACACACTCGAGGACCACGGCCTGCCCGACGACGCCGTCCTCACCATCGACGAGTTCGGCCGGGACGGCGCCCAGGTCCTCATGAAGGCCCGCGGCCGGGTGGACGTCCTGATCCCGCGCGGCGGGCGGGAGCTCATCCAGTCCGTCGTGACGACGGCGCGCGTCCCCGTGATCGAGACGGGGGAGGGCAACGTGCACATCCTGCTCGACGAGAGCGCCGACGAGACGATGGCCGTGGACATCCTGCTCAACGCCAAGACGCAGCGCCCCAGCGTCTGCAACACGGTCGAGACACTCCTCGTCCACGCGCGGGCGACGGCCGCCCCGGCGGTCCTCGCGGCGCTCGTCCGCGCCGGCGTCACCCTGCACGTGGACGAGCGGTCGCGGGGTCTCCTGCCGGCCGGCACGGACGCACCGACGGCGACGGATGACGACTGGGGGCGCGAGTACATGCAGCTCGACCTCGCGGTGAAGACCGTGGACAGCGTCGACGACGCCCTGCGGCACATCCGCCGGTGGAGCACGGGCCACAGCGAGGCGATCATCACGAACAACCTGGCCTCCTCCGAGGAGTTCGTGGCCGGCGTCGATTCCGCCGCCGTCCTGGTCAACGCGTCCACGCGCTTCGTGGACGGCGGGGAGCTGGGCCTCGGCGCCGAGGTGGGCATCTCCACCCAGAAGATGCACGCCCGCGGACCGATGGGCCTGGCCGAGCTCACGACCACCAAGTGGATCGTCCAGGGCGCGGGGCACGTCCGCCGCTGACGCCCCCGGGCGTAGGGGGCAGCCCCTCCTTTACGCGTACCATGGGACCTGATGACCGCGCCGGTCCGTAGCGGACCGGCGACCCTGAACCGACAGAGGAATGACGATGCTCTACTCCCTCGGCAGCATGCTGCTGGCCACCGAAGCCATGGAACACCACACCGAACTGCCGATGCCCGCCATCGCGTACGGGCTGATCGTCATGGGCATCCTGCTCACCCTGATGCTCGTCACCGTGTCCTTCTCGAACGTCCGGAACCGCCACGAGGCGGTCGAGGAGCACATCGACCCCCACAAGCAGCACACCAACAAGCACGACCACGGCGAAGCGAACCGGCACTAGCGGTCCAGGTGGCAGCAGACACAACCGAGCGGGACGTCATGGGCGGCTTCAGGCAGCGGCACCATGACGGATCGCCCTGGCGCCTCGGGGTCATGGGCGGCACGTTCGACCCCATCCACCACGGGCACCTGGTCGCCGCGAGCGAGGTCGCCTCGGTGTTCGACCTCGACGAGGTGGTCTTCGTGCCGACCGGTCAGCCCTGGCAGAAGGTCGACAAGGACGTGACGGCGGCCGAGCACCGCTATCTGATGACGGTCATCGCGACGGCGTCGAACCCGAGCTTCACCGTGAGCCGCGTGGACATCGAACGTCCGGGTCCCACGTTCACGATCGACACCCTGCGCGACCTGAAGGCGGAGCGGCCGGACGCCCAGCTGTTCTTCATCACCGGCGCCGATGCCATGGCCCAGATCCTCACCTGGAAGAACGCGGAGGAGCTCTGGTCCCTCGCCCACTTCATCGGGGTGACGCGCCCCGGGCACGAACTCGACGGGCGGGGCCGCGACGTGAGCCTGCTGGAGGTGCCCGCCATGGCGATCTCCAGCACGGACTGCAGGCACCGCGTCGGCGAGGGGAAGCCCGTCTGGTACCTGGTGCCCGACGGCGTGGTGCAGTACATCGCCAAGCACCGCCTCTATCGGCGCGTGGACCCGTCCGGGACGGGGCCGGCGTCGCAGCAGGGGGACGAACACGTCCCGCCGACGGAACGGCAGCACCGGGACAGTCCGACCTCCCTACAACAACCCACTGGATGAATCACCGATGAGCAAGGCGAACGACGCACGGGACACCCGGTCTTCCCTAGCGGACCGTGCCGGGTCAGGGGAGTCGGACATGGCAGCGAGGAGCAGCTCCGCGGACGTCAGCCCGCAGGACGCCCCGGCGAACGACGGCGGCGGTGTGCGGGTGGAGCTCCCCACGCGCCGTCAGCTGCGGCTGCAGCAGGTCGACGGGCGGGCGGTGGCGCCCGATCCGGCGACCGACCAGCGGGTGGACGTCGTCAGGGCGCCACTACCCGGCGGGCGTCGGGACCGTCGTCGGCGGTCCGACACCCAGGTGGCGTCCGATCCCACGGCACCCGGGATCGCAGGACCCGGCGCGCCTGCGCCCGGGGACACCGCGGACGGGGCGGCCGCGCCGCCGTCGAGCCGTGGGGAGGACATGAGCGTCGAGGAGGCCCTCGCCGCCCGGCAGTCGATCGGCGACGACGCGAGCGAACACCTTGCCGGCCTGCGGGCGGCCGGGACGGAGAACCCCTTCGTCGTCGACCCCGGGGTGCTGGCGCAGCAGAAGGCTCTGGCCGACCGCGCCGCGGCCCTGAATTCGCGTGCGCGCCGGCCGCAGGAGCCGTCGGAGCAGAACCAGCAGCGCACGCCCCCGCCGATCGACCCGACCGCGGCCCACAACCTCTCGATCATCGCCCCACCCGTGCTCGTGCGGGTGCCCGGCAGTGCGCAGTCCGTCCTGCGTGCGCCTGCGACCACGCACATCCCGATCGTCCTGCCGCGCCCCGAGCCATCCGCCGCCCTGCCGGTCCGGACCGGGGAAAGTGACAGCCGAGGTCTGGAGGGGCCGGATCTGAGGGCGAGCACCCAGCCCATCGGGGCGCGGGACGCCTTCGGCCTGGACCCCCTCGATGCGATGACTGCGGGCCTCGGAAGGCTGCGGCGCATGCGGTATCTGCAGTACTCGTTGCTCGTCGTGGGCGCGACCGCCCTCGCGACCGGGATAATAATGACAGTCAGCTCCCTCAATGGGTGAAACTGCTGGCCACACACAAGGAGATCAGTGAGCGCTACCGAACAGTCCATTGGCATAGCCCGCACCGCGGCGCATGCCGCAGCGGACAAGATCGCCCAGGATATCGTCGCCATCGACGTCAGTGACAGGCTCGCGATCACGGACATCTTCGTGATCGCCTCCGCGCCGAGCGAGCGGCAGGTCAACGCCATCGTCGACGGCATCGAGGAGGAGCTGTCCAAGCAGGGCCTGAAGCCCGTGCGCCGTGAAGGTCGCAGCGAGGGCCGCTGGGTGCTCCTCGACTACGCGCAGGTCATCGTGCATGTGCAGCACGAGGAGGACCGTGTGTTCTACGCCCTCGACCGGCTGTGGAAGGACTGCCCGTCCGTGGACCTCCAGCTCGAGGAGGCGCTGCAGAGCTCGCCGCAGGTCGCGGCGTCCGACGTCGTCCCGGAGTGACGCGGTACCCCCACGCCCATCCCGCGGCCCGGCGCATCGTCTTCTGGCGCCATGGCCGCACGGAATGGAACCACTCGGGCCGTTTCCAGGGCCAGGAGGACATCGACCTGGACGAGACCGGGCGGGAGCAGGCCGTGCGGGCGGCCGAGGTGCTGCTGCTGCGGGAACCGTCGCTGATCGTCTCCTCGGACCTGCGCCGTGCGGCCGACACGGCCCGGACGCTGGGGGAACTCACGGGGCTGCCGGTCCTCTACGATCCGCGCCTCCGCGAGACGCATGCCGGCTCGTGGCAGGGTTTGTCCTTCGCCGAGATCGACGAACAGTTCCCGGATGACAACGCCGCCTGGCGGGGCGGAGACCCCGAGGTGCGCGCCGGGGGTGCCGAGAACCGCATCGAGGTCGGCGATCGCATGCTCGGTGCGGTCACGGAGGCCGTGGAGCGGATCGGTCCGGCCGAGACGCTCGTGGTCGTCAGCCACGGTGGATCCATCAGGGCGGCCCTCGCGGCCCTGATGGGACTGCCTCCGGAACGCTGGGGTGCCCTTGCGGGGCTGTCCAACTGCCACTGGTCCGAGGTGCACGAGGTGGTGGACCGGGCCGAGGCGCTGTTCTCGTGGCAACTCACCGAGCACAACGTGGGGCTCGGCTCGCTGCCCGAGGAGCCACTGGAGGGATGAGTGGACGCTGGAAGCCGATTTGTCGAAGCCGCCAGAATTTACTAGACTGATCGAGTTGCTTCGGCCGGTTCGCCCGGACGATGCAGCGTAGATTCGGGGCTATGGCGCAGCTGGTAGCGCACCTGCATGGCATGCAGGGGGTCAGGGGTTCGAATCCCCTTAGCTCCACAACGAACCGCCGGAATCCAAGGTAAGAACCTTGGCCCGGCGGTTTTTTGTTGCCCTGGGGGAGTCGATGCCCGCAAAAGCAAGGTCCGACAACGTGCTCCGCGGGCCGGCGGGTGGAGGACATCCGAGCGGACTGACCTGTGACACGGTTCGCAGCGAGATGGCGGAAAGAGATCGCGGCTCCCGTGTCATGCCGGTGAACCGGGATGGATGGTCGGCTGGCGACTCTCGGCCTTTCTTGCGAAGCTTCGGCGTCCTGAGACGGTGTGGGAAAGCATGGCGGGGTTCACGGCCTTGAAGAGTGGAAGACGTTCTAGGCGGCCGTTGCATCCGGCTTCCGGCGGTGTCTGTGGTGTGTTTCGTAGCTTTCGAATACCGCTGAGGTGGTTTTCCCTGGGTGACCGAATCGTCCACGCAGGACATCCGCCAGGTCATCAAGGGCTGCGTGCATCATCCGTCCGGCAAAGCGCAGGTCGGGGTCGGTGCTTGCCTGCGCTTCGGAGGCCAAGAGTTGTGCATAGGTGATGGTGGCCGGCAGGGATCCTCTCCTCTGTGCTTCGTGGAAGTAGTACGTTTCGTTGAAGGCCAGCAGGTCGATGCTGACCGTGGCTACACTCCTCGCGAACGATTCAAGCAATGCAGCGGCATGTCCGGGTTCCAGCGCGGAGAGGCCCTGCTGGCCGGCGGCCTCACGGAACAGGTTCAGTTCGTGGGCGAGGGCGCGGCGACGGCTCAGTGCTGGATATGTTTGCAGAATCCAGGAGACCGTGGCGGTGAGCAACCCGAAGCCGGTGACGGCCTGCGCTGCAGTGACGAATCGGAGCAGGGGCGTCGCCGGAACTATTTCTCCGTAACCGACCGTGGATAGGCTGACCATCGAGAAGTACAGGGCTTCGGCGAGGTCGCCGCGGTGGGGAACGCCGTCGGCGTAGACGAACCCCTCCGGTAGGTGCGGAAGGTACACCAGAGCCCACCCCATGATGGCCAGCGACGCCCAGGCGCCGATCACGGCTGCCATTGCAACGGGGGCTGCAACGGTGGCAGCACGGTCGGCGAAGCGTCGGGACAGCAGCCACAAGGCGCGCATGATCATCCTGCAGACAGGTCCCGCACCATGGGGATAGAGGAGTGTGTGGAAGACGTCGGCGGCCATCAGGAGAATCAGTCCTGCCCCGATACCAGTCAGCACGATGTCTCGGAAGTCCATGGTTCACCTTACGGTCAGGGCAGTGTCCGCACCGATCGACCGCTACCGGTGCCGCCCCGAGTGAGTGCAAAGGCGTTGCGTCGAGTACGATCCTGCGCCCCGTCAGTGCCGGACTCATGGTCGGAGACCTGCTCGACGCGGCAGGTCCACACCACCGGGCCGACGCATCCGGGACGGTCCTCGACCGGGCCACGAATCCTGGGACGGGCCATTGATATGCGCTCCGCCCAGGAATAGGCTCTGCCGTCCCAGCATGATCGATACGGCACACGGAGAGGTTTCTGACATGGGAGCTGCAGAAGACGGTGAAGTGGTTCGGCGGGGATATGAGGCATTCATCGCAGGGGATCTGGCGACTCTTGGCGAACTGTTCGCGGACGACGCGGTGTGGTCCGTCCCTGGAACCGGCGTGCTGTCCGGCATGAAGCGGGGACGCGACGCTGTCTTGGCTTACTTCGGCGAACTGGGATCCCGTTCCCGGGGCTCACTCCGGGTAACCGTCCAGGACATCGTCGGCGGGGAAAAGCACACCGTGGGAATCCATCACAGCCACGCCGACATCGACGGAAGGACCTACGACCAGGTCACGGTCGTCGTGTTCGCACTCCGGGACGGAAAGGTGATCGAGGCCAAGGAGTTCTTCGAGGACCAGACCAAGTCGGACGAGTTCTGGGGCTGAGTTCGCTTCAGTGCAGCGTCCTCCGCGGTCGCAGCCTGTTCGGCCGCCACTGCGACCACCGCCTCGGCACCCGTGTCACCGGGACCGGAGACCTCCGGCTATATCGGGGGAAGGGTGACGGCACGGTGTGGAGCGGTTAACACATCGGAGTGCCCTGGACCTCGATGAACGCGCGAGGGACACCAGCGGACCTCTTTTGAGCTTCAATCCCCACCCCATTGATCGGTCGCTCCGCCCTCAGCCCCCCACCGCCGCCAGGGCGTCCCGCACCGCGTCGACGGCGACGGCCGTGTCGGCGTCGTCGGTGCTCCAGTTGCTCACCGAGATCCGCAGGATGTCCCGGCCCTGCCAGCGCGAACCGGACATCCACACCCGTCCGTCGGCGATGATCCGCTCTGTCACCGCCCGCGTGGTGGCGTCGTCGCCGAACGTCAGCGAGACCTGGGTGTAGACGACGTCGTTGAGTATTTGCACGCCCTCCACGGCGGCCAATCGCTCCGCGAGGTGCCGGGCGTGCCGCACCAGCCCGCGGACCTGGTCAGTGACGCCGTCCCGGCCCAGCGACTTCAGGGCCGCCCACACCGGCACGCCGCGGGCACGCCGGGACAGCTCGGGGACGGTCTCCAAGGGGTCCGCGGGGCCGTCCGTGGCCTGGACGAGGTAGCTGGCGTGCACGCCCATCGCGGCACGCAGCGCGGTGGCATCGCGGACCACCGCGATGCCGCAGTCGTACGGCACGTTGAGTGTCTTGTGTGCATCGGTGCCCCAGGAGTCGGCGCCCTCCACTCCCGCGGTCAGGGCCGCCAGCTCCGGCACGGCGGCGGCCCACAGTCCGAAGGCGCCGTCCACGTGGACCCAGGCGCCGTGGGCGTCGGCGACGGTGATCGCCTCCGTGAACGGGTCGAAAGCCCCGGAGTGCAGGTTCCCGGCCTGCAGGCAGACCAACAGCGGGGTGCGGCCCGACCCGCTCGACCGTCCGCGCCCGGCATCTGCCGAGGCGAGGGTCAGGGCACGGTCCAGTTCCGCCGGGTCGATGCGGCCCTGCCCGTCGACCGGCACCACCGTGGGCCGGCCCAGCCCCAGGTAGCGGAGCCCCAGGTCGATCGTGTCGTGCCGTTCCCTGCCCACGAAACACTCGATCCGTGGTGCACCGGTGAGGCCCTCCGCGTCCAGGTCCCATCCGGCGTCTGTCATCAGCCGCCATCGGGCCGCGGCCAGTCCTGTGAAGTTGGCCATCGTGGCGCCCGTGGTGAAGCCGACATCCGCTGTCTGCGGCAGGTTCAGGAGGTCGAGCAGCCAGGTGCCGGCGGCTTCCTCGATGGCCGCCGTAGCAGGGGTCGCGTAGCGGAGCCCGGTGTTCTGGTCCCAGGCGCTGACGAGCCAGTCCGCAGCCAGCGCCGCGGGCAGCGTGCCGCCCATGACCCAGCCGAAGAACCGCCCGGAGGGGATGGCCATCAGCCCGGGTTCCGCCTTCGCGGCCAGATAGTCCACCACGTCGGCCGCCGGGGATCCGGCACGGGGGAGGGGGCCGCCGAAATCTGCTGCGAGATCCGCGGCGGTCCTGCTCGGGCCGACGCGCCGTCGGGTTTGGCTCTGGAGCCATTGGCGTGCGTGCCCCGACGCCGCAGCGAGGGCGTCTTCGTAGCGTTCCTCGGGTGCCGACATGGCGGCATGCTACGCCCGCGCATCAGGAAGCGGCAGTGCCTTCCGGACGGTCATCCACGGGGATCCGTGACCTGGTGGAAGCTTCCGCTACTCGGTGGAAGGGGGCCGCCCGGGGGAGTCGGTGTAGTACGACCGCAGCCCGTGCTTCACTCCGAGCCGGACGATCCAGTACAGGATGAAGCCGGTGATCGCAGGCACGATGAGCCAGACGACGAGAATGACGAAGAACCCGATTCCATCCAGACGCACAGCTACCCCCATTGACGAACGATCAGATGGCCCGAGCGTAGCGCGCGTTCCGCGCGAGGCGCTCCACTCGCCGCCGGCGCGGGGTCTTCCATTCCGGTCCACTTCGCCCTAGAGTCTTTATTGTCAGATTGACAATAAACAAGGAGCGCGACATGACCGCGGTACTGGACTGGATGAACTCACCGGCAGCAACCCTGCTCGGGGCACCCGTCAGCTGGATCGAGGTCATCGGTTTCCTCACGGGCGCGGCCTGCGTCTACGGTGTCGCCCGGCAACGGGCCTGGAACTGGCCGGTCGGCATCGTCAACAACATCGCCTTCATGATCCTGTTCTTCGGCGCCGGGCTCTACGGCGAGACCGTGCTGCAGGCCGTCTTCGCCGCCGTCGCCGTCTATGGCTGGTACAACTGGGTCCGTGGCGCCAGGGACACCGACGCGACAGGCGACCTGCCGATCCGCGACGCCGCCCGTACTGAAGTCCTCGCCGGTCTCGGCATCGTCGGCGCGGCGACCGTGGGGATCGCCATGATCCTCACCCACGGGACGGACTCCCAGGTGCCCTGGCCGGATGCCTTCGTCCTCGCGGCCTCGCTGCTGGCGACCTACGGGCAGGCGAAGAAGATCTTCCAGCACTGGTACGTCTGGATCGCCATCGACCTCGTGTCCATCCCGCTCTACTTCTCGCGGGGCCTGAACCTCACTGGCATCCTCTACATAGGGTTCACCGCCCTGTGCGTCTACGGCCTGATGGACTGGAAGCGCACCCGCACCGACGCTGCCCCTGTAGCCGCCACCGCACCCGAGGGGGTGTCGGCATGACCCGCTTCGCCCAGGGCGTCGTCATCGGAAAGTTCTACCCGCCCCACGCCGGCCACCGTCACCTCATCAGGACGGCCGCGGAGCACTCCGAGGAGCTCGCTGTCGTCGTGCTCGGCAACCGCTTCGAGAACATCGAACTGGCAGACCGCGTGAAGTGGCTCGCCGCCGAGTTCGAGGAGACGAACGTGACCGTCCTCGGGATGCCGAACGACTGCCCCGAGGACTACCACTCACCGGCCATCTGGAAGGCCCACGACGAGGCGCTGCGCATCGCCCTCAGGACGAGGGGCGTCACGAGTGTCGACGCCGTCTTCAGTTCCGAGGAGTACGGACAGCAACTGGCCGAGCACTTCGGCGCCGTCCACGTCCTGGTGGACGCAGCGCGCACCGCCTACCCGGTCAGCGGGACCCTGTGCCGGGACGACCTCACCGCGGCCTGGCGGACCATCCTCAAGCCCGCCCGGCAGGACATGGCCGTCCGCATCATCCTCGTCGGCGCCGAGTCCACCGGTACCAGCACCCTGACGAGGGCTCTCACCGCGCACTACCGGAAGCGGTACCCCGAGCTCGTCGACGTCCCCGAGTTCGGCCGCCACTACACGTACGACAAGTTCGCCGCCGCACAGGCCGGGAACCCCGACGCCGTCCTTGCCGACCTCGTCTGGACCGCCGAGGACTTCGCCGTGATCGGTGAACGGCAGAACGAGCTGGAGAACGAGGCGGCCGCGCGGTGCCCGCTGGTCGTCGCCGACACCGACAGCCTCGCCACCACCCTGTGGGAGCGGTACTACCTCGGCGAAGGCAGCCACGGCTCCTACCGGGCCATGACGCAGCTGCCACGCCGGGACCTCTACCTGATCACCGACCACGAGGGCGTCGCCTTCGAGGACGACGGCTGGCGCGAGGGGGAGCACCGCCGGGCGGAGATGACCGAATGGTTCAAGGAGGAGTTGACCCGCGAGGGCCACTCCTGGATCCTCGTCTCCGGCGACCAGGACCGGCGCATGGCCACGGCGACGGAGATCGTCGACCTGATCATCGCCCAGCGGAACCGCTTCACCTCCCCGCCCTGGGCCACCCGCACGGTACTGGCAGGACAGCCGTGAGCCTCGACGAAGAGCGGTTCCTCGAGGACTACGAGCCGAAGGACTATCCCTCGGTCGCCCTGGCCGTGGACCTCGTCGTCGTCGCCGTCATCGGGAACACCCTGCACGCTGCCCTCGTCCGGCGCGGTGGACATCCCTTCAAGGGGCAGCTCGCCCTGCCCGGCGGCTTCGTCGGGCAGGGCGAGGACGCGCTGCAGGCCGCCTGGCGGGAGCTCGAGGAGGAGACCGGACTGGACCTCGGGGCACACCGCGCCCACGTCGAGCAGCTCGCCACCTACAGCTCACCCAGGCGCGACCCGCGCATGCGCGTCGTCTCCATTGCCCATCTGGTGCTGCTCGCGACCGACGGCCGGTCCCTGCCCGAGCTCGACCCGGGCAGCGACGCCGCGGCCGCCCGATGGCATCCCGTCCACGAGGTCCTCGCCACCGAGACCCTCGCTTTCGACCACCGGGAGATCCTCACCGCCGCCCTCGAGCGCCTCGCCGGCAAGATCGAATACACGCTCACCGCGGCGAAGCTCCTGCCCGAGGAATTCACCCTCTACCAGCTGCGCCATGTCTACGAGGCCGTCTGGAACACCGAGAAGCTCGACGCGGGCAATTTCACCCGCAAGATGACCGGCGCCCTGACCGGCACCGGACGGAAGGCGCTCCGTTCCAGGGGAGCTCCGGCGGCGCTCTTCACCGTGAAGGACGAATACCTCAGCCCACCCATGATGCGCCCCACCGCGGGCCCCAGCAGAAGCGAAGGAATGCCCTGATGCTGTCCACGGACCCTGTCCCGTGCGCGTTCCGAGCGACCGCCTACTACCGGAGCTCGAGGTGGCTGCGCCGCCGGGAGCGTGCGTTCCGCTACGACGTCCTCTGGAAGGACGGCAGTGTCGACCGAGACATCAACCTGGTGAAGGTCATGTACAGGCGAGCTCCGGCGGACTTCCAGGTCACCGAGCGGGCCATGATGAACCACACGCCCGACGTCGGAAGCGGCTCCTGGATTCTCTACGCCTACGGCAGTCCTATCGACGGCCCTGCCTGACTATTGGAGCACCTGACATGGTGCTCGGGCGGCGGTGGGCAAGTGGATGGACTATCCCTGCGGGTGACCGCTTCGCGCGTGATCCTCCAACGGGGAGCGGGGACGAGGCCGGCGCGGTGACGACATGGTGGACTCGATGGCAGGATCCTAGATCCGCCGCTTGTAATGGTCGTGGGTCAGCTTCAGCTGCTCGGCCCAGAACGCGTACTTCCGTTCCCGGGAGGCACCGAACTCGAGATGGCCGAGGTTCTCCGCGAGCATATAGAACTCACTCCCGGGCTCCCGTTCCACGTCCGAGAGCGTCGCGACCGACGAGAGCATGAACCGGCTGTGCAGGAGGTCCTCTTTCACGACGTCGGCGAGGAGCGCACCGAGGGCATCGCGGTCGGCATCCTGCGAGAGATCGAACGGTTCCGTATCGGTGTCCCTGCTCATCTGCTGATTGAGGTCCGCGTAGGTGATCAGTTCCTGCCGGCGGGCAGTGTGGACCATGATGCTGCGGGCAGCCTCCATGACTATGGCCCGGTCCTCGTCAGTGCGTGCGTGCGGCATGCTGCCCCTTCCGTCGGCTTCGGAAAGCCTATCCGTCCCAGCTCCCATGATCTCCCTGTACTCCGGGAGGGCTCGACCGTGCGCTCCCGGTGCGGAGCCTCCTTCCCCGGGAGAACGAGGCGGGTCCGGCCTTTACACGGTGGTGCGGGGCGGTATATGGCTTGGCCTATGCGAAGTCATCACGTGAGCAGGATCATCACGGCATCCCAGGAGGCTGTCTACGAGTTCGCGTCCGACATCGGCAACCTCCCGAAGTGGGCGGCCGGTCTCGCGCAGTCGGAGGTGGTGCAGGAGGGGCGGGATCTGTTCGTCGAGTCCCCGATGGGGCGTGTCCGGATCCAGTTCGTGGAACGCAACCGGTTCGGGGTGCTCGATCACGACGTCGTCCTGCCGTCCGGGACCATCGTCACCAATCCGATGCGGGTACTCGCTCACCCGGAAGGAGCCGAAGTGATCTTCACCGTTCGCCAGATCGAGCTCAGCGATGTGGAGTTCGCCCGGGATATCAGGATGGTCGAAGCCGATCTGGCTCGTCTCGCAGTCCTGGTGAGCAATCCTCCGGACGTCGAATAGGCGATCTGCGCGCGGGCCGGGACCGGGCGTACGGGAGGGATGAATCGATGGACGCCCGCACTTCTTTCGGGCACGCTGATCGGATCAGGGCGAAAGAAGGGTATCCGTGATGAGTACGATTCTGGGTCCTCTGGACCTCCGGTTCACTGCTCCGATCGGGGTGGAGGTCAGGGGTGACCTGTGGGCGTGTGTCGAGGTTCCCGACTCGAGGGGACTGTTCGGCACCGGCAAGGCGGTAAGAGTAGCTGGGAGCGTCGACGGTGAACCTTTTACTGTTGCCCTGATGCCCACAGGGAAGGGCGGGCACATGCTGTCGATCAGCGCGAGACTGCGGAAGAAGATCGGCAAAGGGCTCGGGGACGACGCCGTGATCCACATTTCTGAGCGCCTGACCTGAAGGTCACTGACGCTGGCGCATCGGTGTGGTCTCCACTTCCCGACGAGCTAGAGGTGTCGGAGGTACCGCTCGGGTGCGGTGAGGAAGGCTTGCCAGGCGGTGACGAGATTCAGGTCTTCCCAAGGCTGGGGGCGCAGGTCCCAGCTGCCGACTTCGAGGATCTGCGCCTGAGGTAGTGCTGCCAGGAGGGGTGAGTGCGTGGACATGATCACCTGCGACTTCCCTGAGGCGACACGCTCCTTGAGGACACCGAGCAGGGCCAGGCATCCCGAGAAGGAGAGGGCCGATTCAGGTTCGTCGAGGACCCACAGGCCGGGGCCGCGGAAGCGGTCGACGACCAGCTCGAGGAAGGACTCGCCGTGGGACATCTCGTGGAACGGAACATTCGGCCCAGTGGTGCTCGGATTCGATTCGAGGTAGGTGAAGAAACCATGCATGGTCTCGGCGCGCAGGAAGTACCCGCGGCGGGTGGTGCCGGCGTTCCGGACCAGCTGGAGGTGGTCTGCGAGCACAGACTCGGTGGAGCGTGTCGAGTGCCGGGCGCCGGTGGATCCGCCCTCGGGGGAGAGCCCGTAGGCCAGCGCGATGGCCTCGACGATGGTGGACTTCCCTGACCCGTTCTCACCGACCAGGACGGTGGCGGGACCGAGATCGAGCCCCTCATCGAGGATGGTGGTGACAGGGGCCAGCGTGGCCGGCCATATCCGCCGGTCGAGCGTGTTCTTCGGGTGCTCGGTGAGTCTCCGGAGGGGGAATCTTTCGAAGGCCATGCGCTCAGTGTGCCAGCCTCCACCGATGCGGCTCCCGGATTCCACCGGGGTGATCGGCTCGATCACCACCCGGCACGGAATTCGCAATCCTGCAGCGCAGATGCAGGTGCAGGATCTTGTCCGGCCTGTCGCACTGAAAAGGACACACGTGGATGCGAGCCGTGAAAGGGGAGCAATCCGGTCCCGAGGAATACGCTGGTTCTTGCCGTGGCAGATTGCCCGCGAGTCCTACCACCGAGGATGGAGATCGACCCGATGCGGAGTGCGCACCGTGCTGAAGGAACCACCGACAATTATGCGGTGTTCATGGATCGCCTCGAAACCGCAATCGTCACCCTTCGGGAGAAGCACGCATTGGTCGATCTGGCCGCACCTCTGGTCGCTGAACTGTACCGGGAGAACCAGGTCGGGCATCAAGGCTGGGTCGATCGACGACGCGACGTCGAGGCGGCTATCGATGAGTATCGTGGCAACACAACCGGCTACGAACTGCTTGCCGACCTTCTGCAGGATGCAACCACCCTCGAGCGGACCTTCGAAGAGCGAACACGGCGCCTCGAGGGCAAGCGCCGGATGATCGAGGACAGGCACAAGGATCTTGACGCGTCCCTCATGGATCTGGAACAGAGCAAGGCGAAACTGGATCTTTCTCGGATGCTCACCCAGGACAGAAGTGCACTGAGCCGGACGATGTCTCAGGATGGACGTGCTAGGGGAACGGCCGTCACCGGGGGAATCGACGCCGAGCTCGAGTCCGCCCGAGAGGCAGTGTTCCTCGCCGAAGCACTGGTGGAAGTCAAGGGTCACCGGGCGCAATGACTGAGGACAAAGAAATCATCATAGCGAAGTTCGACGACAAGGACTGGAAGGACTATGCTTCCTTCTCCTTCTCCTTCTTCTACTTCGTCGGGACCTTTGTGGCTTATGCCCTCCTGTGGGCGCTGGTTCCGTTGGCCGCACTTCTTTTCATGCCGGAATTGAGGAGCCCGACCTATGTCATCGTATTCTCCTGCACCCTCGGCCTTGCGTGGACCATCAAGTTCTGGAGATCGACTTCCATGAAGGTCAAGGCACGTCTCTCCACCTGTAGTGATCGAATCAATGTGGTGTTGACGGAACTCTCCGGAAATCCAGCACAGAACATGACGCCCGAAGAACTTGAGCAGCTGATCGTCTCGGGAGCGAGGCACGAGTTCGATGTGAACGGGGTGCCGGGAGCCTATCTCCTGGTCCGGAAGGAACAGGAACCCGAGGTGGAGGAGAATGCGGGCGGGAGGACCCGCAAGAAAGACGGCAGTACGGTGAACAAGTGCTGGCAGGTGGCGATTGGCGTCGAGGCGCCGCCGCACGGTACCGAGAGTTTTGATCGTTTGTTCCGTGCAGCGACAAGTGGCAGCCGGTAGAACGTCCCTCCATCGTCCCCTCATCCCGCGCCATCGCCGCACCCGGCGACGACCTCGGCTGGAGCGTCCCGAGCGGTGAGCTGTTCCAGTGGTGGTCCGACCGGGAGGGCGCGACCGGTCTGGCAGTATACGGGCGCCGACTGTGGGAGGCCGGCCTAGCGAGTGGAGTTTGCCAACTCGTAGAAGCGGAAAAAGCCGAAGTCCTGGATGGGAAGAATCTTGAACTCGTCGAAGCCGGCGGCCGAGGCATAGCGACGCAACGTCTCAGGGCGCATGACCGTGCCAGTTCCGGCGCTGTTCGGGTGCGACATCCCATCGGGCAGGCAGATCATCAGGCTGAATCCGTACATGAGTCGCTCGACCTCGGTACCGGGAGGATCGAAAACCTCGGCGACGGCTTCATCCACGACAACCGCTGTTCCACCCTGTTTCAGTGACCGTCGTACACCAGAGAGCACGTCCTGGGGATAGGGCATGTCGTGCAGGCATTCGAAGGCGAATACTGCGTCGAATCGATCAGCCGGCAATCCGGAGGCGTCCAGGTGCTGAAATTCAACGGCGCTACCTGCGTCCGCCGCATTGGTGCGCGCAAGATCCACCGCTGCCGATGTCCGCTATCTCAACACCGGGCTCCTGCAGCCGCGCAATCAGCTCGGGAATCTGGTTCAAAGCAGTCCCGAGTTCCTGTTCGAACCACGGGCGGTTCATGTCGGCCTGTGATTCCCGGACCTCATCGCCGAAGTCCTCCCAGCTGACGCCCGCGCCGGCCCTGTAAGCGTCCTGTAGCGCTGGTAGCTGCACCGCAGCACCTGCAAGCATCCGGGCGAGGGGTGCGAGGTAGTTCAGGCTCTTCGCGTTCGTGAGTACCTCAGCGGCAGCTGGTGGCAGGCGAAAGCGGGGAGCTTCGCCGTCGTCGTCCGCAGCGAGAAGACCGGTGGTTGCCTGCTGGTGGAGCCATTCACGGGCGTAGCGCTCCGACGTTCCTGTGCGTGCCGCGAGCTCGGACGGCGTCGCCGGCCCTTCGGCCGCAAGGCTCCTGTACCAGCCGAGGCGGTCCCCGAGATGTATGGAGAGTACGTCCATCATGCCCAGTGCCGCGGCAAGAACGCGCTCAGCGATGGCTTCAGCGTCAGGGTCCTCGTCCATCTTTCCTCCCACAAGCATTTCAACACTGGACGCGTGCAGCCAAGGATGAACCTGCTGTCCGCGGTTGGCAAGAGGCTCTTGAAGCCCCCGCGCCTTGCGGACGTCAGGGCTGTCTCCAAGGTGAGGCATAGGTGAGAACTCGCAGCGGTTCATGAGACCGTGGTCTGCGGGCATGTGCTACTCGGACCTACCCGTGTGCGCTGCACTCAGTGCCGTTCGGGCCGTCCGGTGTCCCGTTCGTGGCCCGGGCTCCCGTGCCAGTCCAGTGCACCGGCACGTAGACGGCGGGGAAAGGTGAGCATGTCCCAGTCGGAGTGGATCCAGGTCCCGCTTGCGGACGCGGTGGTGGAGGCTCAGGTGCGTGGGAGGGGTGAGCCCGTCGTACTGATTCAGACAGCCGTCACCGCTGACGAATTCCTGCCCCTCGCGGTCCAGCGTGAATTCGCTGACGCTTATCAGGTCATTGTCTATCACCGCCGTGGCTACGGGGGCAGCAGTCCTGTCGACGGACGCGGTTCGGTGGAGCGGGACGCGAGGGACTGCGAGCAGCTACTGGACGCGCTCGGCGTTGAGAAGGCACACATATTCGGGGGGTCCTACAGCGGGGCCGTGGCCCTGCACCTGGCAGCATCCGCTCCGAATCGGGTCCACACACTGTGCCTGGCCGAACCACCACCGGTACACACCCCGACGGCTGACGAGTTTCGCAGCGCAAACGCTCAACTCACGGCTTACTACCGGCAACACGGATCAGCGGCGGCGATGGACTACTTCATGACACGTCTTATGGGGTCCGGGTGGCGAACAGAACTCGAAGCAATGCTCCCTGGCGGAACCGCGCAGGTTGAACGTGACGCCGACACGTTCTTCGCCACCGATATACCGTCGCTCCTCGCGTGGCGCTTCGGGGCGGAGGATGCGGCAAGGATCACCCAGCCTGTCCTCTATGTGGGCGGAACCGAGAGTGGACCGTGGTTCGCCGAAGTAGGAGAACTCTTGCTCCGTTGGCTCCCGCAGGCCGAGGAAGCAATGTTGAGCGGAGCGGATCATTCCCTGGCACTCACGCACGCTCCGCAGCTGGCGAGAGCACTTACGGGTTTTCTCGGCAAACACCCCATGGAGCGGCATTAGCGCCTTAGCAGGGCCGGAGCGTATCGGGCGGATCGAATGAACCCAGAATTCTCGGTGATTCCTGCTCAGCGCCCGTATCCCAGCAATGTCTCAGGGCGTTCATTGTCGGTGCAGGTATGGCAGCGGCGGTGCGCATAACCGTTCAGGCACTTCGCCTCCAGGCTGCACTCGGAAGGCGCATTCGAAGGTAATGTCCGCAGGGGGGAAGAAGCAGTGCAGGGTTCTTGCCGGGTCATTCCTCGCCATTCATGCCACTTCTTCCTCAGGAAACTCCGACCATGTCCAAGCTGCCGTCCCTCTTTGCCCTCGCTTCTGTCGCCGCACTCCTCGCGGGTTGCGCCGGCGCCCCGGCCGATGAGCCTGCTGCCGCTCCAACGCCTGTCATCACCACGTCGTCACCCAGTGCAGCGCCGGAACCGTCGGCGACCCCGTCGGCAACCCCGTCGGCAACCCCGTCCGTCGAACCGGCTCCGCCCGCGGAACCAGTAGTGCCCGCCGTTCCGGCACCGACGCCCACCAGCGTCCCCGAGCCCGAGGTGGCTGAGAGCATCGCCGTCACGCCGCATCCCGAGTGGAATGCCGTGAGGGTGACTGTCCCGCAGGGCGCCTCCGTCACGCTCCATGGCAGCGGATACCAGCCCGGGCAGCAGATCTTCATCGGCCTCGGGATCGACAGGACGGACGGCTGGGTGATGGACGAGCAGTCGGCAATCGCCGACGCCGGAGGGAACTACAGCTTCACCATGACGATCGCTGCGGATCTTCCGCCCCGGGCGTACGGCGTTCTGACCTTCGTCGAGGATCACGGGAGGGGCGGGCCGGACTTCGAGGCGACGAAGCGCTACGCCGGCATCGACGTCGTCGCATCCTAGGAGGAGCGAAACCTCGTGTCACCGGCGCGACACCGCGCCTTGGCAGCCCGAGGGACCTAAGGGGCATCCGGGCCCGACGACGCGTCGAGGATGCGCGCAGCACCCGCCTCCGCGGCCAGCTGTTCCTCGGTCAGTGCCGATCCGCGGAGGAAGCCGCTCCGGGCGAGCATCCCCCGGAGCTCTCCGACCCCGTAGGGGCGGGGCCATCGGCTGTGGGCGACCACGTGGCAGCTGGGACACAGCGGAACGAGGTCGACGAGCGGATCGACGGCGTAGTCGGCGTCGACGTACTCCGGCGGGGTGATGTGGTGCATCTGGATCAGGTCGCCGCCGTCGAGGCCGTACCTCTGCTCGAAGTCGAGGCCGCACGCATGGCAGGCGGCACCCCGGTGGGCGACGACCGTCCTCCGCACTTCCGGGTCGCGTTCGAACCGGTTGGCCTGTACCCGCTTGCCGGCGGCCGGAGGCAGGGACCCCGGGGCGGGCTCGAGGGATCCGGCGTCGGGGGTGAAGGCCTCCCTCCACACCGCACGCATCGCGTCCTCGTCCGTCCCCTCGATCACGACCGGCCGGCCGTCGGCGGCCAGCACGCCGGGCACCCGGTCCACGAGCCGCGGCAAGGCCAGCTGATCGCCGTAGGCGAGGAGGGCGTCGAAGTCGATCTCCACCGACGTCGTCGGCTCATCCTCCGGCGTGGGGCTGCCGACGACGGCGAGGCTGCCGTGGCCGATCAGGCCCTGCGCGGCCGGGGGACCCGCGAGGATCACCAGCCACACGTCCATGCCGCGCGAGGCGGCAAAGCGCCGGCCGGCGAAGCGCGATCCCGCAGCGTGCGACGCGTGACCGTGTGAGGCTGCGGCGTGCGACGAGGAAAGGTGCGCGGGGAGGGTCCAGCGCTGCCGGACGAGGCCGTCCCGGCGCACGGCGTCGACGTCGGCTCCGTACGGTCCGTCCCACTGCGGTTCGGCCGGGTTCCAGGGAATGATCACTGCCGCCATGGCACGAGTGTGACAGATCACCGACCGTTGAGGTTCAGCCCCGCAGCAGCCATGTCTCGGCTTCGTCCCGCTCGGTGAAGAACCGCACCTCGGCGCGGGCCCTCACCAGGAACGCGGTGAGCACGAGGTCGACGGCGTCCTCCCCGAGCACGGCCACCCTGGCGGGGAGGTCGTGGGCGAGGATCGCGGCCCTCGCCTCCCACGAGATCTCCTTGAGCTTCGTCACCTCCACCAGCAGCGGCAGCGTCGTCGAGCCGGCCGCGGCGAGAGCCGATCCGACGCGCGCGATGTCGTCACGGTCGATGGCGATGCGCGGTCCCCAGCGCAGGCGGATCAGCGGAGGCAGGGCGGCGAGGGAGAATCGGCCCGTCCGGCGGTCCGCCGGCCCGCGGGCGTGACACCGCTGCACCACATTCGTATCCACTTGAGAGACCCCTCGAATCACACACGTCACAGCCGGTCGCGCAGGAGCACGGACCGGAGAGTGTTCGATGCCGCCCGGGGTGCGGATGGGTGAACGATCGACGAACTTCTCGTCCCTCGCGTCAGTGGGAGCGGGTAGTCACAGCTGCCAGGGCGGCTGATCGTGCCAGAGCAGCAGGCCGTCGAAGGTGCCGATCACCTCGCGCACGCCCGGTGCGAGGACGGGGAGTCCACCGTCGACGGCGATCAGCGGTCCGTAGTGCCGCAGTTCCGCCATCTCGTTGGCGAAATGCAGTGCGCGTGCGTGGTCCGCCGTGAGCCACAGTCCGCCCGCTGCAACGGCCTCGAGGGCTGCCTGGGCCCGGCCGAAGAGGATGGCATGGGCGAGGTCGATGGCCGTTGTCTCGGGGTCGCGTTCGGCTTCGACGGCCCAGCTCCGCAGTACAGGGTCTTCCTTGAACCGCACGCTCGTCTGTTCCCAATCCACTGCCATGACGTCCCCGCTGATCGTTGGCTGTATCGAAGTTAAAGCGTCCCAGCAGGCGCCCCCACCGACAAGACCGGCTGGTCCGGAACGCGAAGTTGTTAGCCGCCCGTGACCTGTGTTTAATCCGCTCGTCCGCCGCGGCGGGCCATGCCAGACTGGGACCATGCGCCCACATTCCCTGAAACCGCACGCGCGCTCCGCCAACCCGAGCCGTGCCACGACCCCCGCCGGTGAGGAGCGTCATGTCGCAATGCGCCTCGACGACGCCTGGCTCCGCTTCCAGACCCGGCTGGCCATCCGCCGCGGACGGGTGGAGACCGTCATCCCCTACACGGGCTACGGTTCGACGTCGTGGGTGCGCGTCCTGGCCCGCGTGGTCCTCAGCGACCCGCGGGACGCCGTCCCGGGGGCGGAGGAAGGCCGCCTGAAGCCGTTGCAGGAAGGCATGCGCGGCTGGCGCAACTTCACGAGCGCGCCGGTGGCCCACGCCGTCGTGCACGTCACCATCGGTGACTCGGTGCACGACGTCGAGGCGGACCGCGGCGGCGTGGTGGACGCCCGGATCCCGGTGGACCTCGCCGCGGGATGGCACAACATCACCCTCCAGGCGGGCGGGTCCCGGACGGTGGAGGCGCCCGTGCGGATCGTCGCGGACGGCACGGAGTTCGGCGTCGTGTCCGACATCGACGACACCGTCATGGTGACGGCGCTGCCCCGACCGTTCCTCGCCGCCTGGAACACCTTCGTGCTGGACGAGCACGCGCGGACGCCCACCCCCGGCATGGCCGTGCTCTACGAGCGGATCGTGCGCACCCTCCCGTCGGCCCCCGTGCTGTACCTCTCCACCGGGGCCTGGAACGTGGCGCCGACGCTGTCGCGCTTCCTGTCCCGGAACCTCTACCCGGCGGGACCCAAACTGCTGACCGACTGGGGTCCGACGCGCGACCGGTGGTTCCGCAGCGGCCAGGAGCACAAGCGGCTCTCCCTGGAGCGGCTGGCCGAGGAGTTCCCCGGCATGAAGTGGCTGCTGGTGGGTGACGACGGACAGCACGACGAGGCGATCTACGCGGAGTTCGCCCGCCGTCACCCGGAGAACGTGCGGGCGATCGCGATCCGCCAGCTGTCCGTGAGCGAGGCGGTGCTCGCAGGCGGCCGTTCGAAGACCGGCATCCAGCCGACGCCGGGCATCCCGTGGATCTACGCCCCCGACGGCGCCGGGATGTCCACCCGGCTCGAGGAGATGGGGATCATCGGGGACTCGGTGCGCACGGCGGACGTGCCCGAGGAGGGGGAGATCGCGGGGGAGTCGGACTGACCGACCGCCGCGGTTCGTCATGAACGCCGGAAGTCTTGATGGGGCCCACGAACTGTCGTAGCGTGGGCCCCTAGCTACTGCACGTAGCGGGTCAGCGACTTCCGCCAGGAAGTGTGGGTGCCCCCATGTGGGCCTGACATTCGTACGCAGCATCGCGGTGATCCGTCGCCGTCATCATCCTGCACATTCTCCTGCCCGTCCGCCCTCGCA
The DNA here is from genome assembly GCF_000816565.1 of Arthrobacter sp. L77. Taxonomy (NCBI): domain Bacteria; kingdom Bacillati; phylum Actinomycetota; class Actinomycetes; order Micrococcales; family Micrococcaceae; genus Arthrobacter; species Arthrobacter sp. L77. The sequence goes on from NZ_JWSU01000006.1 coordinate 82,578, forward strand.
GGCGGCAGGGCGGCACGTACGAAGAGGACCCCATGCCGCCACCCGCCCATCCCGCTCTCTCCTACGAGCTCTACCCGCCGCGGAACGCCGCGGCGGAGGACTCCCTCTGGACCACCATCCGGCGGCTCGAGGACACGCGACCCGACTTCGTCTCCGTGACCTACGGCGCGGCGGGCCACAACAGGGATGCCGCGTTCACCCTCCTGCGGCGCCTGCTCACGGAGACCGCGCTGAAGCCGCTGGCCCACCTCACCTGCGTCGGTACCAGCCGGGCGGAGCTCACGGAGATCGTCGACCGGATGATCGGCGGCGGAGTGCGCGGCATCCTCGCGCTGCGGGGGGACACGCCGGAGGGCCACGCACCCGATCCGGACGAGGTGGAGCACGCGGACGGGCTCGTCCGGCTCATCCGTGACGTCGAAGCCGGGCGCACCGCGCAGCTCGCGGCCGGCCGCATCTCGGTGGGCGTCGCGGCGTACGCGACCCGCCACCCCGATTCGCCGAACGCGGAACAGGACATCGAGGTGCTCCTGGCGAAGGAGGCCGCCGGCGCCGACTTCGCGATCACCCAGGTGTTCTTCCGGCCCTCCGACTACTCACGGCTCGTCACCCGTGCGCGGCGTGCCGGGGTGACGATCCCGATCATCCCCGGCGTCATGCCGCTGACCAGCACCCGCCGGCTGGAGAAGCTGAGCAGCCTCGCGGGCGTCGACGTCGACGACGCCCTGTGGTCCCGCCTCGAGGGTGCCCGCACCGACGGCGAGCGCCGTCGCGTGGGCGTCGCGGCCACCGTCGAACTCGCCCGGGCGGCGCTGGACGACGGCGCCCCCGGCCTGCACCTCTACACCTTCAACGAGCACGCGGCCGCCCTCGACGTGCTCGACGCGCTCGAGCTGGAGCGGCCGCCCCAGGCCGGCCTGGCCGCTTCCCTCTGACCCGACTGCCGCCACCAGGAGACCGACGTGTCCATACCGTTCCCGCACAGCACGATCATCGGCTACCCGCGCATCGGGCCGCACCGCGAGTTGAAGAAGGCCCTGGAGGCCTACTGGTCCGGGCAGTCGGACCGGTCAGCCCTGGAGGATGAGGCGCGGCGCATCCGCGAGTCCAGCTACGCGCGCCTGGCGGAGCTCGGGCTCGACCCGCACGACAGCTCCATCCCGGCGTCGTTCTCCCTCTACGACCAGGTGCTGGACACCGCCGTCGTGCTCGGCGCCGTGCCGGAGCGGTTCGCGGACCTGCCGGACGACGACGGCGTCCTGGACCTCGACGCCTACTTCACCCTCGCGCGGGGCGACGCCACGCGGCCGCCGCTCGAGATGACGAAGTGGTTCGACACCAACTACCACTACCTGGTGCCGGAGATCGGCGCTTCGACACCCTTCGCGCTGTCCCCGGACTCCGTGCTGCGGGAGGTCGACGAGGCGGCCGAGGCCGGCTACCGGGTGCGGCCCACGCTGATCGGCCCGGTGACGTTCCTGCTCCTGAGCAAGGCCGACGACGGCGCCGACCCGTCCTTCGTGCCGCTGGACAGGCTCCACGACGTGCTGCCCCTGTACCGGGAGCTCCTGCGCCGGCTCGCGGACCGCGGCGTGCGCTGGGTGCAGTTCGACGAGCCCGGCCTCGTCGCGGACACGGAGGTGCCCGAGGAGCGGATCGAGGCGGCGGTCCGGGAGGCGTACGGGCACCTCGCGGAGGGTGCGGACCGGCCCTCCCTGTTCGTCGCCACGCCCTACGGCGCCCTCGGGACCCGGCTCGCAGGCCTGGCCGCCACCGGCGTCGACGCCGTGCACCTCGACCTGGTCAAGGGTGCCGTCCCCACGGCTGCGGAGATCGGCGTGCTGCGCGGCAGGACGCTCGTGGCGGGCATCGTCGACGGCCACAACGTCTGGAAGGCCGACCTCGCCGCGGCGAGCGGCGTGCTCGACACCCTGAGGGCCGAGGGCGTCGCCCTGTCCGTGGCGACCTCCACCTCCCTCCAGCACGTCCCGCACGACGCAGGCATCGAACAGGCGCTCGACCCGCTGCTGCGCTCCTGGCTGTCCTTCGCCGACCAGAAGGTCCAGGAGGTGGCCGTCCTCGCGCGGCACGTCGCGCACCCGGGCGCCGTCGACGGGGAGATCGCTGCCGCCGCGCGGATCCTCGCCGGGCGCCGGGCGTCGCCCGGCGTCGAGGTCCCGGCCGTCCGCGCACGGACCGCGGCCCTCACGCCGTCGGACTTCGTCCGGGGCGACTACGGAGAACGGCGCGCGGCGCAGCAGGCGGCGCTGGAGCTGCCGGTCCTGCCGACGACGACGACCGGCTCCTTCCCGCAGACCGCGGAGATCCGCTCCGCGCGGGCCCGGGCGGCACGGGGCGCGCTGACCGCGGAACAGTACGAGGCCGCGCTGCAGGACGAGATCCGGCGCGTGGTCCGGCTGCAGGAGGACCTGGGCTTCGACGTGCTGGTGCACGGGGAGGCCGAGCGCAACGACATGGTGCAGTACTTCGCCGAGCACCTGGACGGCTTCGACGTGACCCGGCACGGGTGGGTGCAGTCCTACGGCTCACGGTGCACGCGCCCGTCGCTCCTCTGGGGGGACGTCAGCCGGCCCGCTCCCATCACGGTGCCGTGGACGTCCTTCGCGCAGTCCCTCACCGACCGGCCGGTCAAGGGCATGCTGACCGGGCCGGTGACCATCCTCGCGTGGTCCTTCGTCCGCACCGATCAGCCGCTCGCCGCCACGGCCAACCAGGTGGCGCTCGCCCTCCGGGACGAGGTGGAGGACCTCGAGCGGGCGGGGACCCGCATCATCCAGGTGGACGAGCCCGCACTGCGGGAACTGCTGCCCCTCCGGCGGGCCGACCAGGCCGCGTACCTCGCGTGGTCGGTCCGGGCCTTCACCCTGGCGACGGCGTCCGCGGCGCCGGCCACGCAGATCCACACCCACCTGTGCTATTCGGAGTTCGGCAGCGTCCTCGCGGCCATCGACGGGCTCGACGCCGACGTCACCTCCCTCGAGGCCGCGCGCTCGCGGATGGAAGTGGTGCACGATCTCGGGGAGCACGGGTTCGGGCGGGGTGTGGGGCCCGGGGTGTACGACATCCACTCGCCGCGCGTGCCGTCCGTCGAGGAGATCCGGGCACTCCTGGAACGCGCCGTCCGCCACGTGCCGGCCGGGCAGCTCTGGGTGAATCCGGACTGCGGGCTCAAGACGCGCGGCTACCGGGAGACGGAGGAGTCGCTGAGGAACCTCGTCGGGGCCGCCCGCGCGGTGCGGGCCGCCGTGGAGGCTCCGGCCGGACTCGGCTAGGCCGTCACCGCAACGGCCGGTACGCCGATGCCCCTCACGCCGCGCGGCCCCGGTGCACCGTGGTGCGCTTCACCGCTCCGTCCGGGGTGAAGTAGGTCCACGGGCCGGTCTTGCTGCCATGGTCGAACTCGCCCTCGTCGATGATCGCCCCCGCAGCGCTCCACCGCTGCCAGAACCCGTGTTTCTCCCCGTCGACGAAGCCGCCTTTCTGGAGCAGCCCGCCGGACGCGCGATACCAGGTCACCGGTCCGGTGAGGCGTCCCTCGATGTAGTGGCTCACCGACCGCACCCGCCCGTCCGCGAAGTAGTGCGTCCACTCGCCGGCTCGCTCGCCCGCGACGTAGGTGCCGGCGACCATGCCACCGTGAGGATCACGCTCCTCCCAGCGGCCGGTGCGGCGCCCCGAGGCATCCTCCTCGTTCAGCGCCTCGTCGTTGCTCATGTGGTGCTCGCCGGCTGGACGGGGTGGCCGGCGGTGTGATTGAGGGTCGTGCCCACCAGCCCCTCCAGCCAGTTCTCCCATGCCGGTTCCTCGCGCCGGACATAGTCAGCGGCGTCGGCGGAGAACAGGTAGGCCCGTACGCCCGCCGTCGCCGTCCCGGCGCTCTCGCCGTAGGCGAAGACAGTGAGCATCCCCGGCACCGGCGCGGTGAGCCGGACCAGCGCCTGGCGCTCGCCGACACGCTCCACCCTGCCGGTGGCACCGCGGATCTCCACTGCCGCACCCTCCTCGCCCAGCCCGAGCGCCTCGTGCAGGGTCGACCAGAGCCCCTGCGCGTCGCCGGGGTGGGAGGCGGTGGCCTCGAGTTGCGCAGCCTCCTGGCCGGGGAAGTGCGCCAGGTAGAGGCGCAGGTTGTCGAAGAACGGCATCCAGTTGGCGCCCATGTCCTCCCAGAACTCCGACTCCCAGTCGGCGCCGGTCCCGAAGCCGCTGCTGGTGACGCGCACAACGCAGGTACCGCCGGATCGGGCTTCGACGAGGAACTCCGACGTCAGCGGGCTGAGCGCATCCGGGTCCTTGCCCATGAGGGCAGCCCAGTCCTCCTCGTAGGCGATGCGGCGCGGTGGATCCCAGCCGGTGACGTGGCCGTCCGACCCCATCTCGGGGCCCATGCTGAAGTGCAGTGAGCCGCCCTCGCGCTCCTCCATCTCGGTCGGCAGGAACCAGGCGCTCATCCCCTTGGCGGTGGCTATGGCCTGCCAGACCTGCTCCGGGGTCCCCGGGACCTCGACGCTGAATTCCAGGCGGTACGGGACGTTCGGGATCGTGTTCATCGGTTCTCCTCAGGACGTGGGTGTGCGGCGACGACGAGCCGGTGCGGGCGCCCGTCGTCGTGGTGGTAGCGTGCGGCCAGTTCGAGCACCGCAGCGGTCAGATCGTCGGCGAAGGCAGCCCGGTCGGCGGCCGACCGGAAGCCGATCTGTGTGTCGATGGTCAGGGTCGGCAGGCTCTTGCCGTGTGCATCCGCCCGACGCGCCAGCGCACCGACCTCGCGCACCAGACGGCCGGCCAGCGCGACGAGGTAGCCCGCCGACAGGTGGTCGTCGTTGGCGTCCGGATCGGCCGCCGATGCGCTGACGGCTGCCGGCGATACGACGTAGGACACTGCCGATGCGCGCAGGACCCGCTCGGTGATCCCCCCGTGCCGGCGCTCCTCGACCAGCTCCACCAGGCCATGCGCCTCGAGCGCCTTGAGATGGTAGTTGATCTTCTGGCGCGTGAGACCGACACGGGTGGAGAGCTCGGCGGCGGAGGCCGGAACGGCCAGCTCGCCCAGCAGCCTGGCGCGGACCGGATCCAGGACGGCAGCGGCCGCCCCGGTGTCCTCGATGACTTCGACGTCGTGCATGCCACCACAATGGCCCTTGACAATAATAGTTGTCAAGGGCCTGTCCGCCCCGCAAAGTCCGCCGAGCGGCGACCCGGCACGGGTGCGTGCTTCCGGGGATGCAGGCCGCTACGCAGCGGGCGTACGACCCCGTCTCGCGGCAGCGATGATTCGTGCCAGCGCCCACCCGGCAGCCGTCACCAGGGGCACACTCGCGACGATCAGGGCAACCGGGTTCGGCTGAAACGTCGGCCCGCCGGGACCGGCCACATACGCGCCGAGGGGCAGCACGCAGCCGCCGCCACCGCCGCCCGAGCCCTCGCCCTCCGGGGCTGCTCCGCCCTGCGGCGACGTGCTCGAGCCACTGCCACCGCCGAAGCCGAAGATGACCAGAGCGGCCGGGACGACGTCCCGTCCGCCCACGGTGCTGCCCTCGCCGAACGCTATCCTCGTACCCCACGACGGCACCGACTTCGTCAGACTCTCGATCGGATCATCCATCAGCCCACGGCCTCCGCTCCTGCCCCGATAATGACCGCCCCCGGATCGGAGGGCGCAGGTCAGCCGAACCCTCCCGCCCGCGCCGGGACCCCGGGGCCGGACTCGGCTCGGCCCAGAGTAGAACGTCCCGCTCCGGGCCACCAGAGGCCTTGTCGAGTTGCTGTCATCCGCACCGAGGGACGCGCACCCTAGGCGCGGTCCGCCGCCGTGTGCCGGGGTGCGATGCTCTGGCTGCGGAGGATCTCGGCCAGGTGGTCGAGGAAGAGACGCACCCGGGCGTCGTCGGCGTCGCCGGTGCGCAGCGCGAAGATGCTGCGGGCGAGCCTGATCTCGGGCACGTCGAGCGCCACGATGCCCTCGGGCCGGTTGACCATCGCGAGCTCGGGCACGAGGGCGGCCCCCAGACCGGCGGCGGTGAGTTCGAGGCTCGCGTTGAAGTCGTCGCAGTAGGCGCTGATACGGGGGTGGAGGTTGCAGCTCGCGAAGAGCCGCTCGATCACGGTGGCGTCCGCCGTGCCGGGGTGGTGCATGATCCAGGGCATGTCGGCCAGCTGGTCGGCGCTGACCCGGGCACCGCTGCGGATGCCCCAGCTCGCAGGCAGGATGACGCGGAAGTCGTCGTCGCCGATCCACTGGCGGCTGAGGGTGGACGGCCACGCGAGCCCGGCCTGACCCACCTGGTAGACGAGCGCGAGGTCGAGGTCCCCTCCCGTGCGCAGCCCCTGGATGGTGTGGGCGGGCTCGCCGACGAACACGCGCAGCGAGACCCCGAGGCGCTTCCACTCGGGCATGCGGAGCAGCCGCGGCAGGGCGAACGTGGCGAGGCTGGGGAACAGGCCGAGCCGGAGCTCGTGGGCGGGGCCCGACCCGGCGCGGGCGGTGGAGGCGAGCAGCGCATCGATGTCCGTGAGGACCTTCGCCGCGTGCCGGGACATGGCGACGGCGGCGTCCGTGGGGACGGCGCTGCGCGCCGAGCGCGTGAACAGGACCGCGCCCGTATCGCGTTCCAGCGCGGACATCTGCTGCGATACCGCCGACGCCGTGTAGCCGAGGCTGGTGGCTGCGCCGCTGAAGGACCCGTGGCGGATCACCTCGAGCAGCGTCCGCAGGTGGATCGGGTTGACCATATAGCACTCTCCATCCCCGTGGTCCATGCCGGATCGGCCGGCACGGGTCCCGTCGAGCTTACTGGGGAGCCTTGGCCTGGCGGCTCCACCGTTCGTTGGGCACATGGGGTGGGTGCACGACGACGGCACCCGCCACACGTGTGCACTCACCGGGTGCTCAAGGGGGAGGGGAGTCGTGGCCTGGAGTGATCACCGTTCGTTGGGCACATGGGGTGGGTGCACGACGACGGCACCCGCCATACGTGTGCACTCACCCGGGCGCCGGAGGTCAGGAGGGCGCGTCCTTCCAGCCGCCCCGGTGGGTCATCGACGGGGCCGCGGGCTGCGGCGCCGGCCAGACGACGATCAGCGCCGTCGCGAGCGGCCCGAGGAGGAAGGAGACGAGGAACCAGATCCACCTCGATCTGTTCTTCTGCTCCGCCAGGCCCGCGTTGATGAGGGCCAGGGTGAGCATGAAGAAGCCTGAGCTGACGTAGTCGTCCATGCCCCCACCCCATCACGCGGGGCGCTGCACACAGGGGATGTCCCGGCGGCGTGCCGCACGCCCTTCGCTGTGCCCCGGCCGACGGTCGCCACACCGGACACGACACGCCGTGATGAACGCGACACGAAGAATTTCTGCCTGTGCGGAAGTACTCCACAGAGCTGTGGACGACGCCCCCGCGAGGCTGCGGATCGGCTGATTTCCGGGGTTCCGCCGAGCGCTGATCTGTGGACATCATGTGGACGACGACCCCTCCGAATGACATACTTGTAATACATCATCTAGGGGTTGGCACCACGGGCCTGCACTAGATGTAGTATCGAAGGACAGAAACAGCCGCTGGACGGCATGGGTTTGCCAGACGCGGGAATCCCCGGATCTCTTCCCCTTCCGGGGTCGCGCGCCGCTCATGACGCAGCAGCTGTTTCATCGATAAATCTCGTATGAGTAGTAGAGGAAAAGGGGACCAGGACATGACCGTCACGGTGTACACGAAGCCGGCTTGCGTACAGTGCAACGCCACCTACCGCGCTCTGGACAAGAAGGGCATCGCCTACCAGAGCGTCGACATCTCGCAGGACCCGGCCGCCCTCGAGCGCGTGCGCTCCATGGGGTACATGCAGGCCCCCGTGGTCATCACGGACAACGACCACTGGTCCGGCTTCCGCCCCGACAAGATCAGCACGCTCGCCGACGCCGTCAGCTCGGTAGCCTGACCGATCCCTTCGGGGATCGCCGGCGAGGCATCCGGACATGGCCACCATCGTGGACAACCGAGCCGCCCCCGCTGAACCGGCTGCTGCCGGGGACGCCGAGGGACCGCTCACGGACGCCCCGCTGATCTACTTCTCGTCCGTCTCGGACAACACCCACCGCTTCGTGACGAAGCTGGGGGTCCGGGCCGCCCGCATGCCGCTGCTCACCAAGGAGCCCACGCTGCGGGCAGCCCGGCCGTACGTCCTGGTTCTTCCCACCTACGGCGGGACCACCGGCAACGGGGCGGTGCCCCGCCAGGTCGTGAAGTTCCTGAACAACCAGCAGAACCGCAGCCTCCTGAGGGGGGTGATCGGGGCGGGTAACACCAACTTCGGTGAGACCTACTGCCGTGCGGCCGACATCGTCGCCGCCAAGTGCAACGTCCCCGTTCTCTACAGATTTGAAGTCATGGGCACGTCCGAGGACGTGGACCGGGTAACCAAAGGATTGGAAGAGTTTTGGACATGAGTGTTGCAGAGACAGAGACGGGTGCTCCCGCAGCCGCAGTGGACCGTTTCAAGGACATGGGCTATCACGAGCTGAACGCCATGCTCAATCTGTACGGGCCGAACGGCGAGATCCAGTTCGACGCCGATCGCGAGGCTGCGCACCAGTACTTTCTGCAGCACGTGAACAACAACACGGTGTTCTTCCACGACCTCGAGGAGAAGCTCGACTACCTCGTGAAGAACGAGTACTACGAGCGCGAGACGCTCCACCAGTACACGATGAACTTCATCCGTGACCTCTTCAAGCGCGCGTACGCCAAGAAGTTCCGCTTCGAGACCTTCCTCGGCGCCTTCAAGTACTACACCTCGTACACGCTGAAGACGTTCGACGGCAAGCGCTACCTCGAGCGCTACGAGGACCGCGTGTGCATGGTCGCCCTGCACCTGGCCCGCGGCAACGAGGCCCTCGCCGAGCAGATGGTCGACGAGATCATCGACGGCCGCTTCCAGCCCGCCACCCCCACGTTCCTCAACGCCGGCAAGCGCCAGCGCGGCGAGCTCGTCTCCTGCTTCCTGCTCCGCATCGAGGACAACATGGAGTCGATCGGCCGGTCCATCAACTCGGCCCTGCAGCTCTCCAAGCGCGGCGGCGGCGTCGCGTTCGCCCTCACCAACATCCGCGAGGTCGGCGCGCCGATCAAGCAGATCGAGAACCAGTCCTCCGGCGTCATCCCCGTGATGAAGCTCCTCGAGGACAGCTTCTCCTACGCCAACCAGCTCGGTGCCCGCCAGGGCGCCGGCGCGGTGTACCTGCACGCGCACCACCCGGACATCAACCGCTTCCTCGACACCAAGCGCGAGAACGCCGACGAGAAGATCCGCATCAAGACGCTGTCCCTCGGCGTCGTCGTCCCCGACATCACCTTCGAGCTCGCCAAGCGCGACGAGGACATGTACCTGTTCTCGCCGTACGACGTCGAGAAGGTCTACGGCATGCCGTTCTCCGACATCTCGGTCACCGAGAAGTACTACGAGATGGTGGACGACGCCCGGATCAAGAAGACCAAGATCAAGGCCCGCGAGTTCTTCCAGACCCTCGCGGAGATCCAGTTCGAGTCCGGCTACCCGTACATCATGTTCGAGGACACCGTGAACCGGGCCAACCCGATCGACGGCAAGATCATCATGTCCAACCTGTGCTCCGAGATCCTCCAGGTCTCCGAGCCCACCACGTACAACGAGGACCTGTCCTACGACCAGGTGGGCAAGGACATCTCCTGCAACCTCGGTTCGCTGAACATCGCGAAGACCATGGACTCGCCCGACTTCGGGCGGACCATCGAGACCGCGATCCGCACCCTCTCGGCCGTCTCGGACATGAGCCACATCGGCTCGGTGCCCTCGATCGCCAAGGGCAACGACGCCTCGCACGCCATCGGCCTCGGCCAGATGAACCTGCACGGCTACCTGGCCCGTGAGCGCGTCCACTACGGCTCCGACGAGGGCCTGGACTTCACGAACGTCTACTTCTACTCCGTGGTGTACCACTGCCTCCGGGCGTCGAACCTGATGGCCATCGAGACCGGACGCACGTTCGCCGGCTTCGAGAAGTCCCAGTACGCCAGCGGCGAGTTCTTCGACAAGTACACCGACCAGGTGTGGGAGCCGGCGACGCCGCGCGTGCGTGAGCTGTTCGCCGACGTGCGGATCCCCACGCAGGAGGACTGGCGTGCCCTGAAGGCCTCGGTCATGGAGCACGGCATCTACAACCAGAACCTGCAGGCCGTCCCGCCGACCGGCTCGATCTCCTACATCAACAACTCGACGTCCTCCATCCACCCGGTGGCGTCGAAAATCGAGATCCGCAAGGAAGGCAAGCTGGGCCGCGTGTACTACCCGGCGCCGTACCTCACCAACGACAACCTGGAGTACTACCAGGACGCGTACGAGATCGGCTACGAGAAGATCATCGACACCTACGCCGCTGCCACGCAGCACGTGGACCAGGGCCTGTCCCTGACGCTGTTCTTCAAGGACACCGCCACCACGCGTGAGATCAACAAGTCGCAGATCTACGCCTGGCGCAAGGGCATCAAGACCGTCTACTACATCCGTCTCCGCCAGCTCGCGCTGGAAGGAACTGAGGTGGAGGGCTGCGTCTCATGCATGCTCTAGGCAACTAAATTGGCCAGGCCGGGCGGTATGCCCGGCCTGGCTTCCGGCACACCAGGCAGTACCCACGCAGACAAGGAACACACCATGAGCGAGAAGCTGAAGCTCGTAGACCAGGTCCAGGCCATCAACTGGAACCGTATCCAGGACGACAAGGACGTGGATGTCTGGAACCGCCTGGTGAACAACTTCTGGCTGCCCGAGAAGGTGCCGCTGTCCAACGACGTGCAGTCGTGGGCCACCCTGACGCCGGAGGAGCAGCAGCTCACCATGCGCGTCTTCACCGGTCTCACGCTGCTCGACACCGTCCAGGCGACGGTCGGCGCGGTCAGCCTCATCCCCGACGCCATCACCCAGCATGAGGAAGCCGTCCTCACGAACATCGCGTTCATGGAGTCGGTGCACGCCAAGAGCTACTCCTCGATCTTCTCCACGCTGGCCTCCACCAAGGAGATCGACGAGGCATTCCGCTGGTCCACGGAGAACGTGAACCTGCAGCGCAAGGCGCACATCGTCACGGACTACTACCGCGGTGATGATCCCCTGAAGCGCAAGGTCGCCTCGACGCTGCTCGAGTCCTTCCTGTTCTACTCCGGCTTCTACCTGCCCATGTACTGGTCCTCGCGCGCCAAGCTCACGAACACGGCAGACCTCATCCGCCTCATCATCCGCGACGAGGCCGTGCACGGGTACTACATCGGCTACAAGTTCCAGCGTGGGCTCGAAAGTGCGACGCCGGAGCGCCGCCAGGAGCTCAAGGACTACACGTTCGAGCTGCTCTTCGAGCTGTACGAGAACGAGGTCCAGTACACCCACGATCTCTACGACGCCGTGGGCCTGGCCGAGGACGTCAAGAAGTTCCTGCACTACAACGCCAACAAGGCGCTGATGAACCTGGGCTACGAGGCGATGTTCCCGTCCTCCGTGACCGACGTGAACCCGGCGATCCTCTCCGCGCTGTCCCCGAACGCCGACGAGAACCACGACTTCTTCTCCGGCTCGGGCTCCTCGTACGTGATCGGCAAGGCAGTCAACACCGAGGACGAGGACTGGGACTTCTAGGAGGCGGCTGAGCCCTCCGCCGACGAGGAGCGTCTGCAGGCGGTCATCATGGCGGAAGCCGGTGCGGGCTACCGCGGGCACGAAGTCGATGTGGTCTTCGAGCGTGGCAGCTGGTGCTTGAATTCGTGGAGTACCGGGTGGGGCACCCCGCGTAACGACCCGGCGGAGGGGGCAACGCATGACTGACACGGCTATGAGCTCATTCCTTCCGGCTCCACCCGACCACAGGCGGATGAGCTGTTCTTCGGGCTCAGGGCGGACTGGGGCGGGCGTGCCGCGACGTTGCGTGCGTGACTCCGGGGTTGTCGGGTAATGGGTGTTGAGCTGGATCGGCCCCGTGGGGGCTTGGCCGCCATGTGTGTCGCCCAGACCACGAGCTGGGGCCTGCTCTATTACTCGCTGCCGGTGGCCCTTGTCCCGATCAGCCGAGACACCGGGTGGTCCGTGCCGGCGATGACAGCGGCGTTCTCGGCCGGACTGGTCATCTCGGCGTTCCTCGGGGTGCGGGTGGGACGCACGCTCGACCGGACCGGGCCGAGGCTTCTGATGAGTATCGGCAGTGTCATCGGCGTCGTGGCGTTGCTCCTGGTGGGTACCGCACCGAACTTCGCGGTCTTCGCCGGCGCCTGGCTGATCGCAGGATTCGCGCAGGCTGCGGTGCTCTACCAACCGGCGTTCGTGGTGCTCACCCGCTGGTACGGGCCGCACCGAGTGCGGGCCCTGACGATCCTGACCCTGGTAGCGGGGTTCGCGTCCACGGTGTTCGCGCCCGTCACCGCGGCGCTGATCGATGCCCTCGGGTGGCGGTCCGCATACCTCGTCCTCGCAGGGATCCTGGCGCTGGTGACGATCCCGCTGCACTGGTTCTTCCTCAACGCACACTGGACAGCGGCCGCCGGCGCGCCCCTCCATGCCGAGGCGCTGCAGGACGCCCGGGCAGTCACGCGGAGCGGGCCGTTTCGTCTGCTGCAGGTCACGATGGCCCTCTCGACGCTCGCTCTCTTCGCAGTGACCTTCAACCTGATCGCCCTGTTCCTCGAACGCGGCATGAGTTACCAGAGTGCTGCGGTGTCCTTCGGCTTGATCGGGGTGGGGCAGGTGATCGGCCGGGTCGCCTACTCGGCCCTACCCTCGCGCACGTCCGCCGTGACACGGACCGTGGTGCTCGCCGCCGCCGGGGCCGCATGTATCTGGGCCCTCGCCCTGGTGCCGGGCCCGCCGGAACTGTTGGTTGTCGTGGCAGTGGCCGCCGGGATGGTGCGAGGGTGTAATACGCTCCTGATGGCCACAGCCGTATCGGACCGGTGGGGGATCCGGAATTTCGGTACCCTGCAGGGCGTGTTCGCGGCGCCGGTGACCGTGGTGGGAGCCTTGGCTCCCGCCGCGGGCTCGGCCCTGGCCTTCGTGTTCGCAGGCTATCCCGCCATGGTCCTGGTCATGGCCGTGCTTGCGACGATCGGCGTCGTCACCGCTTCCCGCACCCGTACCCCCGGCCATCCGCCCCTTGCCGTCGTGGACGGTCAGGAGGACCGCCGGTAGTCGAGCCCACGAAGCAGGGTCCTCCATCTGCGGTGCGGGCCCGATCAGAAACCCTGCTGGATGGCCGCCGCCACCGCCCCGACGTCGTCGTTCGCCGTGAACACCCCGTCGATGTCGTCCGCGAACCCCTGGTTCAGGATGATCGTGAACGCGACGTTCCGGCCGCTCTGAGTCTCCATGACACCTCCGAGCGTCTTGGTGCCGAGCCGGAGGCGCCCGTTGAACGAGTCGCCGCCGGCCAGGGTCCCCGTCTTGGCGAACACCTTCCCCGCGGCGGGGCTGTCGGCCTGCACGGTGGACAGTGAGCCGTCCACGCCCAGGATCGGGAGGGTGTCCCGCCAGCGCTCGGCATCCGCTCGGTCCGCCATAATCGTCTGGATCTGCACGGCGTTCTCGGCCGTGATGTAGTTGCCGTCCAGGCCCGAGCCGTCGATCAGGGACGCTCCCGTGATGTCCAGACCGGCGTCCTTCCAGATCCGCCCGGCCTCGCTCACGCCGGTGCTGCAGTCGTCCGTGCCGGTCTCCACGGCCAGGAGGCAGACGAAGGTCTGGGCGCCGCGGTTGTAGCTGATCTTCATGACGTAGGTCGCCTCCTCCTCCAGCGGCAGCGACTCGAGCTCGGCAACGGACGGGAGCGCGTCGATACCGGCCTGCGGTGCGAGAGCCGCCGTGGAGTTCACGGCGATCGGGTCGACGCCCACCGACACGCCGGCGCGCCCGAGTGCCTCGATGAACGCCGTGCGGGCGAACGTCGCAGGATCCTCCAGCACGAGCACCTTCAGCTGCGGGTCGCTGTCGGCGGCGATCGTCCCGCTGATCACGATCTCCCCACCTCCTGCCGACGCCGGATTCGTCACCGCGGCCTGCTCACCGGCAGCGACGGTCCGGATGTCGCTCACCACGCGCCACGGTTCGACGGCGGGGGTCAGCTCCACCGTCGCCGGTTCTCCGACGTCGCCCGGCGTGATCTGGAGGTCGAGGATGTTCTGGTTGATGATGATCGGCGTGATCGGCTCTCCCGCCAGCTCGCCCGCGAAGAGTCGGTCGTCGACGACGACGTCCCCGCTGACCGCGTCGATCCCGGACGCCTTGACCTGCGCGGCGAGATCGTCCAACCCTGTCAGCGGGTCCTCCGGCGTGAGCGTGGCCCCGGGCAGCGGATTGGCATCGTTGTGGTCCAGATTCGTGAAGTCGACGGTGCCGTCGGGCTTCGTGCGCCCGCCCATCGTGAGGTCTCCCTTGCCGACGAGGACGAGGTCACCCCGGAGCACCCCGCCGACAACCTCGCCGACCCGTTTCACCGGGGTGGTGAGCGTGTGATCCGGTCCCCAGGTCAGCCACGCCGCGCCCACGCTGTAGGTTTTCACGAACGAGCCCGGCTCGGCCATCTTGTCCCCGTCGAGGTCGATCAGCACCTCACCCGTATCGATGTCGGTGGCGGTGATGTGCCAGCGGCCGTTCGCGTACTCCGGCTGATCCATGACCTCCAGCGCCGCATCGGGTACCTGCGACACGGGCCGTGCGTCGCCGGCCGGGGCAGGCGCGGCGGGGTCGGCGTCGGGGGTGCACGCCGTCGCCACACTCGCCACGACGAGCATCAGCGCAGCCGCCACTGCTGTCCTTCTACGGTCGCGTCGGATCATGGCGTTGCTCCACTCTCGATGACCGCCGCGAGGCGACGGAAGAGCTGGTCGGCGGGATGGGCGCCGGATTCCTCGTTGGACAGGTTCATGAAGACCACGATGGACGCACCGGTGTCCGGCTGGTGGAAGAGGGCGGCGGTGAAGCCGAAGCCCTCACCGTTGTGACCCCACCAGCCCCCGGTCTCGCCGACGCCGAGCGCATAGAGATCGTAGGGCGGGCCGGCGTCCAGGGGCGCTCCCACAAGGCGCTCCGCCTGGGTCGACGTCTCGAGCAGGGCGCCGGTGGCGAGGGTCTCCGCCCAGGCGCGCCCGTCGTCGAGGGTCGAGACCATCGACCCTGCCGGACCGAAGACGGACATGTTGGGTGCCTGCGGCTCGGGCCCGCCGGCGCCGGGGGCATAGCCCACCGGGTGGGCGGTGTCCCACGTCGATGCGTCGATGATGTAGTCCGTGTCGGCCTGGTCGAGCGGCTCGAGGATGAGGTCCTCCAGCACGGCATCGAACGGCTGTCCGGTCGCCTGCTCGACGACGGCGCCGAGCAGGTTGGTATTCGCGTTGGTGTAGACCTTCTCGGTGCCCGGTGTGAACTGGGCGGGCTTGCCGAGCATGAACCCGTTGAGGTCCTCGAGGGTGAAGATCCGCTCCGGATCCTCGGAGAAGGCGTCGACGAAGTCCTCGTTGGTGTAGTCCGCGGCGCCGCTGGTCATGCCGGCGAGCTGGCGCAGGGTGATCCGGTCACCATCGGTGACACCCTCGACGTACTCCCCGATGGTGTCGTCGAGAGAGATCACGCCCTCGTCGGCGAGCTGCAGGACGAGCGTCACGGTGTAGGACTTGGTGACGCTGCGTAGCGGCCACTGCATCGCGGGGTCGACGGCAATGCCCTTCTCGAGGTCGGCAGTGCCGGACACCGTGGTCCATGTGCCTTCGTGGGGGATCCAGACGCCCACGGCGGCGCCGGGTACCCCGTACTCGGCCATCGTCCGCTCGACGGTCTCCCGGAGGTCGGCGCGCAGTCCGCTCGGCAGTTCTCCTTCCGGCGCGACCGGGCGTTCCGTCCCCGGAGAGGACGCCGGAGAGGACGCCGGAGAGGACGCCGGAGGGGACACCGTGGACGACGCTGGGGAGGAGGAATCGGGTGTGGCTGTGGGCGATGCCCCGACGCATCCGGTGAGCAGGACCGCCGCCGTGAGGCTGGTGGCCACACCGGTGCCGAAAGCCCATGCATGACGACCCGACGGTGCGAAGGTTCTCGTCACGAGCAGCTCCCTAGGAGGTCACCACCGCGGAACTGTCCGGAAGCGCGAGGAGGATCGCGACACGGTGTGATCGGTTCACAAGCAATCCCCGCAACCTAGTCCTGTCCCAGCGGGGCCACCAGTGACCAAAGTCCATGTTTCGTGGCGCCCCGGGTCGGCGGCCCCGCGGCTAGGGCCAGGTCCGCCAGTGCTTCCAGCGGGACGGTTCGGGCTCCACCCGGGGCTGCTGCTCCGGCTCGGGTTCCTCGCCCAGCGCCCGCGCGGCCTCGACGAGGTCGTCGGTGGTGAGCATCATGACGTCGTCGCGGTCGAGGGTGTCGAGACTCCGGCCGGCGTCGAGCGACAGCCTCAGCGCCTGGCGGTTGAGCGCCTGCTCGAACAGCGTGCGGGCGAAGCGGGCGTTACCGGAATCCTCGCCCGCGTGGATGTTGGCGAGGATGCGGCGCAGCATCTGATCGGCCCCGGGCTCCAGGACGTACTCGTGCTGGGTCAGCATCTGCCGGAAGATCGTCTCGAGCGCATCGACGGAGTAGTCGGGGAACGTGATCTCCCGCGCGAACCGGGAGCGCAGGCCGGGGTTGGAGAGCAGGAACGATTCCATCAGTCGCGGATAGCCGGCCACGATCACCACCATGCGGTGCCGGTGATCCTCCATCCGCTTGAGCAGCACCTCGATGGCCTCGGGGCCGAAGTCCATCCGGCCGTCCTCCGGGGTCAACGCGTAGGCCTCGTCGATGAACAGGACGCCGTCCAGCGCGCGGCGGATCACCCGGTCCGTCTTCATCGCCGTCGCGCCGACGTACTGCCCCACGAGGGCCGAGCGGTCCACCTCCACCAGGTGACCCTTCTGCAGCAGCCCGACCGCGCGGTACATCTCGGCCAGCAGGCGCGCGACGGTGGTCTTACCGGTGCCGGGGTTGCCGAGGAACACCAGGTGCTGGGACGTCGCCACCTCGGGCAGGCCGTGCGCCTTGCGGCGCGCCTGGACCTGGAGCAGAGCGACGAGCGCCCGCACCTGTTCCTTGACGCTTTCCAGCCCGACGAGCGCGTCGAGCTCGGCCTGCACCTCGGCGAGCGGCCGGGCCGGTCCGGGCCGCGCACTGAAGACCTCACCCACGCGGTCGTCGCCTCGATCCGACCCCGGCAGCTTGATCTGATCGGCCAAGTTTCCGAGCGTCTCGCGCAGCTCGTCGAGGGGGTTGCGGCTGGCGGCCATGAATGTCTCCTGGGGCGATATGGAATGCGGGGACAGGATCCGCGGCGTCCGGACCGCGGTGCCGGGCGGCACGGAGTCCTGAAGGTGCCTCTCAACTGTAGTACCGCACGGAAATCACCGACAGGGCCGGAAAATCTCGTGCAGAGAACGTGATCCGCGCTATACTAAGCAGGCTGATGAATTGGCTCAGCCGTAATTGCAGTGCCAGCTGAAACTTGTCCCAACCCGAAGGAGACGCCATGAGCACGAAGGTCGAAAAGAGCATTCTCGTCAACGTCCCGGTCAGCATCGTGTACAACCAGTGGACCCAGTTCGAAGAATTCCCCCACTTCATGGGTGGCGTCAAGTCCGTCACGCAGCTCGACAACCAGCGCCTCAACTGGGTCGTCGAGATCGGTGGGATCCGCCGTCAGTGGGATGCAACCATCCTGGAGCAGGTCCCCGACAAGAAGGTGTCCTGGGCTGCGACCGAGGGCGCAACGAACGCCGGCTCGGTCTCCTTCGACGACGTCGGAGGCGGACAGACCCAGGTGCACCTCGTCCTCGAGTACGAGGCCGAAGGCCTCGTCGAGAAGATCGGCGACAAGCTCAACGTCGTCGAGAACCAGGCCGAGGGAGACCTCAACCGCTTCAAGGCCTTCATCGAGGACGAGGGCTACGCCACCGGAGCATGGCGCGGCTCGGTCGGAACCGGCGTCGGCACCGGCGAGCCCGGCGTCGAGTCCGCTGCCGCTTCCCGCGGTGACAGCGGCAAGGCGGGAGTCTCCGGCAAGGTCGCCGCAGGTATCGGTCTCGCCGCTGCAGCTGCCGCCGTCGGCGTTGCCGCCAGCAAGAAGAAGGACGACGACGACACGACGGTCGTGGAAGAGGACGTCACGCTCACGCCCGTGACCGACGTGGCACCCGAGGTGTACACGACCGACGACGCCGTGCTCTCGCGCAGCACCGAGGACGTCCTCCTGCCCGTCGAGGATGTCGACCCGGTATCGGCCGGAACGCAGAAGGGTACTGCGGCGGACCCGCTGACCGATCCGCTGGCCGACCCCCTGCTGAACAAGAACCGCCCCACCGGCGGAGCGCTCTGACCACTGAGTGATGCACGCCCCGCACGGGGACGTGTCGCAGGCAGCCACCTACTCCATCAGGGGGTGGGTGGTTGCCTGCTTTCAGGCGGCCTGAGGCCGGGGCGGTTCGGGCCAGGAACACCGTGCGAGGAGGAAGGGAACACCGAGTGCCGTTCGTACTGATTCGTCTGATCCGGGGCCTCGGGCGTTCGCGTGTCTGGGTCCTGCCGGCCGTCATCATCCTCGTGGTGTTCCTCACCAGCTGGCCCCTCATGGTGTGGGCGGAGCCGTCCAGCAACACCATCACCTCCGTGGCGAACTACTGGTGGTGGTTCCTGGTCACTGCGGCCACCGTGGGCTACGGGGATTTCTTCCCGACCTCGCCCGGCGGCCGCGTGGTCGGGGCCTATGTCATCGTCGGCGGCATCGTCACCCTGACCACGCTGTTCACCCGGGTCGCGTCGGCGATCGAGAATGCAAAGGGACATCGCATGAAAGGCCATCTCAGCTCGGACATGTCGGATCATCTCGTGATCGTCGGCTACACGCCGGGACGTACCGAACGGCTGATCCGCGAGATCAGCGCCGATGATGCCCATCGGATCACCCTCTGCGCCTGGGACGAGACTCCCGAGAATCCGATGCCCGAGCAGTCCCATCTCGGTTTCGTCCGCGGAGATCTCGCCGAGGAGAGCGTGTTGCGGCGCGCAGGCGTGCACCGAGCCGCACGCCTGCTCATCGACGCCCGCGACGACAACGAGGCGCTGGCCGTGACGGTGGCCGTCACGCATGTGAACCCCGAGGCCCACACGGTCGTCACGCTGCGCGACATGAGCCGGGCCCACAACTTCTCCTACATCGCCGCCGACGTCCGCTGCGTCCAGTGGCACTCGCCGCGCCTTGCCACCGAGGAGCTGCAGGATCCGGGTATCGCGGTCGTCTACACCGACCTCATGAGTCACGGCGGCCGCAACACCTACAGCACACGCCTCCCCGAAGCGCTCCACCAGATGAACTTCGGGCAGGTCCAGGAGGTCCTGGGCCGACACTTCACCACCACGGTGCTGGCAGTGCAGCACGAGGGGGCCGTCATCAACCCCGGCTGGGACGCGCAGCTACCCACGGATGCTGTCCTGTACTACGTGGGAGAGCGCAGGCTCTCCCCGGAGGAGATCGCCGGTGCCGCCGCGCGACAGCCGTACAAGCAACGCGCCGCCTCCGTCGACTGAATTCCGCTGCCCGTGGATAGCCGCCCGCGCGCCTATACTCTGAGGATGCCGATCACACACCTCGCCCGGGGCCTCCATGTCCAGCCGTCCGCCGTCGAGCGGGCCGGGGCCGTCCTGTGAGCGGCGGTCTCGTAGCCCTGCTCGACGACGTCGCGGCGATCGCCCGCATCGCGGCCGCGTCGGTCGACGACGTCGCAGCAGGAGCCGCCAAGGCGGGGGCCAAGGCGGCCGGTGTGGTCATCGACGACGCCGCGGTCACCCCTCAGTACGTCTCCGGGGCCGACCCGTCCCGCGAGCTGCCGATGATCAAGCGCATCTTCTGGGGCTCGCTCCGCAACAAGCTGCTCATCATCCTGCCGGCACTGCTGCTCATCAGTGCCTTCATCCCCGCGGTCATCCCGTTCATCCTCATGCTGGGCGGCACCTACCTGTGCTACGAGGGTGCCGAGAAGGTCTGGCACAAGATCCGCGGCCACGCGGCCGAGAAGGCGCCGGCCACCGCACGCGGACCCGAGGCGGAGGCGAAGGTCACCAAGGGCGCCATCACCACGGACTTCATCCTGTCCTGCGAGATCATGGTCATCTCCATGAACGAGGTGTCCAGCGAGTCCATCTGGGCCCGTGCAATGATCCTCGTCGTCGTCGCCCTCGCGATCACGGTCCTCGTGTACGGAGCGGTCGCGCTCATCGTGAAGATGGACGACATCGGCCTGCACCTGACCACCAAGGACTCCGCCGGCGCCAAGCGTTTCGGCGAAGCGCTCGTCAAGGGGATGCCCGCCGTCCTGGCCGGCATCACCTTCATCGGGACGATCGCCATGCTGTGGGTCGGCGGCCACATCATGCTGCAGGGGGCCTACGATCTCGGCTGGCACCTGCCGTACGACCTCGTCCACGTCCTGGAGTCCCCGTTCGTCGGCATCCCTCTCGTGGGCGGCTTCCTCGCCTGGCTCGTGAACACCCTCTGCTCGGCCATCCTCGGACTCGCGTGGGGGCTCATCGTCATGGCCGTCGTGCACCCGCTGCTGAAGGCACTGCCGTTCGGCAAGAAGGGCGAGCACGAGGAGGGCGACATCCGCGCCGCCGTCGCCGGCTACCGGTCGGACAAGCGAAGCGCGGACCACGCCTCCTGACCCGGCAGCACCCGAACAGCCCGGCACCCTCCGGCCCTCCGAACGCGACAGCGTTCGGAGGGCCGCTTCCGTTAACCGGGCACAGCACATCCAGGACAGGCGCCCTCCTGCGAACCCTAGATCCTGCTGTCAGTGCATGCTAATGTGCAGTTACTGCAATATTTAGCGACAGGAGCCCACCGTGTCCGTCCACGAAAGCCGCATCCCATGACCGCCCCACCCGTCATCGATGCCCGGAACATCCACAAGAGCTACGGGAAGGGGGCCGGCCGCTTCGACGCCCTCCGCGACGTGACCCTCCAGATCTGGCAGGGCGAATGCGTGGCGATCGTGGGCAAGAGCGGGTCGGGCAAGTCCACGCTCATGCACATCATCGCCCTGCTCGACACCCCCGACGCCGGCAGCCTCACCTACGCGGGACAGGACGCCCTCGCGCTGTCCGCGAAGAGCGTCAGCGCCCTGCGCAACAAGGAGTTCGGCTTCGTCTTCCAGCAGTTCTTCCTCACGCCGGGCACGACCGTCCTGGACAACGTGACCCTGCCGCTGAAGATCGCGGGGGAGCCGTCGAAGAGCCGCAGGGCGCGAGGGCTCGAGGTCCTCCGCCAGTTCGAACTGGAGGACAAGGCCACCAGCCGGGCCACGGACCTGTCCGGCGGCCAGAAGCAGCGCGTGGTCATCAGCCGGGCCCTGGTCAACGAGCCCAGCGTCATCTTCGCCGACGAGCCGACCGGCAACCTCGACACCGCCACCGGGGCGATCGTGCAGGACGCGCTCTTCGCGCTCAACCGCGACCTCGGCATCACCCTGGTGATCGTGACACACGACGAGGAGCTCGCCGCCCGCTGCGACCGCCAGGTCTTCCTCCGCGACGGCGTCCTGGTGACGCCCGCCCATGAGCGGGGAGCGGCGGCATGAGGACGATCGATCTCCTCCGCACCGCGGTCCGCAACACCTTCCGCAGCAAGCTGCGCACCACGCTGACGGTCCTGGCCCTCTTCATCGGCGCCTTCACCCTGACCCTCACCACGGCCGTGGGAGCCGGCGTCACCGACTACGTCACGCGGCAGGTGGCGAGCCTCGGCGCCGACGACGTCCTGATCGTCACCAGGGCCGCAGCGGACACGACGACGGACGGCCCCGCGCCCTACGACCCCCGGACCTCCAGTGCCTCCACGGGCACCGACGCTCCCGGCCTGCCCGGGAGCGGCCAGTCGGATCCGCTCACCGACGGCGACCTCCAGGAGCTGGCGGCCACCAGCGGGATCATCAGCGTGGATCCCGTCCAGGCCGTCGCCGTCGACTACGTCCAGGGGGACACGGAGACCCGGCTGGAATTCACCATCAACCCGACGTCGTCCATCACGCGCGCCGATCTCGTGGCGGGCGAACAGCTCGACGAGGCGGCCACGACCCCCCAGCTGATGCTTCCCTCGGACTACGTGGAGCCGCTCGGGTTCGAGGACGCGGCCGCCGCCATCGGCGTAACCGTCCGGCTCGGCATCACGGACGTGCTGGGGGAGCAGCATACGCTCGACGCCACCATCGCGGGAGTGTCGCAGGAGAGCCTCCTCGCCTCCGGCGGGGGAGCCAACGCCTCCCTCATCGACGGCCTGGCCCGACTCCAGGCTGCGGGCATCGACACCGGGCCCGCCCGCTACTCCCTCGCCGTCGCGTACTTCGACACCGCACTGTCCGACGACGGGATCAGCCGGCTGCAGGCGGACCTGGCCGACGCCGGGTTCGGTGCGCAGACCATCCAGGACCAGCTGGGCGTCATCAGGACCGTGATCGACGGGATCGTGGGCGTGCTCAACGCCTTCGCCGTCGTCGCCCTCGTGGCGGCCGCCTTCGGGATCGTCAACACGCTGCTCATGAGCGTCCAGGAACGCACCCGCGAGATCGGCCTGATGAAGGCGATGGGCATGCGCAGCGGCAGGATCTTCTCGCTCTTCAGCATCGAGGCCGCCTTCATCGGCTTCCTGGGGAGCGCGATCGGCGCGCTGGCCGCCGTCGTCGTCGGGTCCGTCCTCAGCGGCGCCCTCGCCGCGGGCCCCCTCGCGGCGCTCCCGGGGCTGGACATCCTCCTGTTCGACCCGGCGTCGATCCTCGCCATCATCCTGCTCATCATGGTCATCGCGTTCGTGTCCGGGACGCTGCCCGCCAGCAGGGCGGCGCGGAAGAACCCCATCGAATCGCTACGCTACGAATAGGCGCGGTTCCGAACGGCAGGGGAGACATGGCAGGCGGCAGTGAGCAGGGACTCCGGCAGCGCAAGCAGGCGGCGACGGCACTCGCGATCGAGCGCAGTGCCGTCGCGCTGGTCCTCGACCACGGGCTCGACGCAGTCACCGTCGACATGATCTGCGCGGCGAGCGGGGTCTCCCAGCGGACGTTCTTCAACTACTACAGGACGAAGGACGCGGCGATCCTCGGCGCCGCACCCGGCTCGCTGGACGAACGCCGTGTCAGGGAGTTCCTCGTCTCGGATTCGCCCGACGTACTGGAGGAGCTCCTCGGCCTGCTGGCCACCCTCGTGCCCGTGAACGCCGACACCAGGGAGCTGGTGGCGCCGCGCCTCCGCATCATCAGCCAGAGCCCCGCCCTGATGCAGAAGGAGATGGAGCGGCTCTCGGGCGTCCACGACGACGTCGCCGAGATCCTCTACCTCAGGATGCGGCGCGCGGCCCCGGCGGACGAGCCGGCGGAGGAGACACGGCGGCAGAGCGCGCTGATCGCCCACCTCGTCCCCGGGATCCTCCGGTTCAGCCTCGAACAGGGGAACGACGACGCGCCCGGCGCGATCAGCCGGCTCCTGGCCGATGCGCTCGGGAAACTCCTGCCCACCCCGTCGCCGGGCGCCCCCGACACGGGCGGCGCGGGCGCCCCCGACACGGGCGGCGCGGGCGCTCCGCCACGGTGACGCAGACGGCGCCGACCGCGTAGCCCGCATCCTTGCACCACCGCGGCGGCCGCTTCCCCCGACCCTGCGTGAAGCCCCTTTGTAAAGGACGAATCGTGGCCACGACGTGTCCTTCTCGCGCGCTCCGGGGCGGGGAGAGGATGGGCTCGAGGGCGCTGCGCGCAGCAGGACCAGGGCCGGCACGTGCGGCCATCCGGTGCGACGAGGTGCTCCCAGCCAGATCGCCGCGGATCCGGATCCGGGTCCGTTCCCATCGCACCGTGAAGGATACGATCCCATGAACAAGATGCGCCTGCTCGCCGTCCCCGCTCTCGCCCTCACCGCCGTCGCCCTGACAGGGACCTCCGCACTGGCGGCGGACGGCAGCTACTCGTCCACCCTCGGCCAGGTCAACGGCACCACCGGCACGGGCACCGTCACCCTGGACGTCGTCGGCGACCAGGCCACCATCGACCTCCAGGTGTCCGGACTCGCCGAGACCTTCCAGGGCGCCCCCTACCCGCACGTGCAGCACATCCATGGCGGCGCCGCCGGCGTCTGCCCGACGCCGGCGAACGACACCGACGGCGACGGCATCATCAGCGTCACCGAGAGCGCGCCCGGCTACGGAGGCATCCTGGCGACGGTGACGACGTCGGGGCCCACGACTCCTGCCGAGGCCCTGAACCTGCAGCTCGGTGGGCAGGGCGGAACCTACGCGGTCCAGCGCACCTTCACGATCGACGCCGCGACCATGGCGGCACTCGAGAACGGAACGGCGGTCTTCAACGTGCATGGCCTGGATCCGGCCACGACGCCGTCGACCCCGGAGGCGTTCAACGCTCCCAGCGACCTCGACCCGGCCCTGCCGCTCGGCGCGACCTCGCCCGCGCTGTGCGGGACGCTCGTACCGGCCCAGATGGGCTCCATGCCGTCGGGCGGAGCCGACACCGGTGCCGCCGTGGAGTCCATGTCCTCCTCCGCGGGGTTGATCGCCCTCGGGGGCGGCGTCCTCCTCGCGGGCGCCGTCGGCGGGACCTACGCCGTGCGCCGCAGGACGGCGAAGGCCTGATCGTCCGCGGCTGAACCGGCGATCGTCACGCCCCCGCACGGGGGCGCGATGGTCGCCGGACCGGGCGCTTCGTGGAGGAGCTCACCCTTGCGCCCTCGGAACCCGGCATGCCTATAGTGGAGCCGTGCTCTCCTAGATCCTCGCCCCTCCTGCGCCCGCGGCCACCGCCCGGCAGGACACCAGCCAGCCCCGAGGATCACCGTGACCACCTCCACCTCCCCGCACGCTGCCGCCCACCTGCGCGTCGACGGCGTCTCCAAGAGCTTCGGGGCGCGCCGCGTCCTGACCGACGTCTCCTTCACCGTCTCCCGCGACCGCGCCGGCCTCATCGGCGAGAACGGGTCCGGCAAGACGACCCTGCTGCGCATCATCGCCGGGCTCACCCCGCCCGACGGCGGCACCGTGACCACGGTGCTGCCCGGAGGTGTGAGCCCACGCGTCGGCCTGCTGCACCAGGAACCGCCGTTCGCCCCGTCCGCCACGATCACGGAGGCGCTCGAGACCGCCGTCGCCCCGGTGCGCGCCGCGGCGCACGCCGTCGAGCGTGCAGGCCTCGCCCTGGCCGATGCCCCCGAGGACCCGTCGACCGCCACCGCGTACGCCGCGGCCCTCGAGACGGCGGAGCGCGTCGGTGCGTGGGACGTCGACGCGCGCATCGCCGCCGTCGTCGCCGGGCTCGGACTGTCCGCCCTCGCAGGGGACCGGCCGACGCGTGAGCTCTCCGGTGGGCAGCGCTCCCGCCTGTCCCTGGCCTGGCTCCTCCTCAGCACGCCCGACCTGCTGCTCCTGGACGAGCCGACCAACCACCTGGACGACGGCGCCGCCGCCTACCTGTCGACCCTCCTCGAGGACTGGCGGGGCCCCGTGCTCATCGCGAGCCACGACCGGGCGTTCCTGGACGACGTCGTGACAACCCTCATCGACCTCGACCCCGCCCCGCTCCCGCAGTCGATCGCCGGACCCCTCGTGGCCGACGGCGACGGCACCGGCATCGGCGTGGTCCGCTTCACCGGCACCTACACCGGGTACGTGCACGCCCGGCTCGACGCCCGGGAGCGGTGGGACCGCCGCTACCGGGACGAACAGGCGGAGCTGGAACGGCTCCGCGCCACCGTGGCGGACAGTCACCTCGTAGGCCATGAGGACTGGACGCCCCGCTCCGAAGGGCGCGCCAGCCTCAAGTTCTACTCCGACCGCAACGCGAAGGCGGTGTCCCGGAGGGTCGACGACGCCACCTCCCGGCTGCTGTCCCTCGAGGACCGGCAGATCCGCAGGCCACCCCGGGAGCTGCGGTTCCAGGGGCTCACCGCGGCCGGCGCACCCGCGACACCGGCGGGAGCGCTCCCCGTCCTCACCGCGGCGGAGGCCGCGGTGCATGGGCGCCTGGCCGCCACGTCGCTGGTGCTCGGCGCGGGGGAGAAGTGGCTCGTCACGGGCCCCAACGGGTCCGGGAAGTCGACCCTCCTCAGCCTCCTCGCCGGGGACCTCCGCCCGACCTCCGGGACGGTGGGTGCTGCGCCGTCGCTGCGCATCGGCCTGCTCGCCCAGGACGTCGACCTGCCCGACCCGCACGGCCGCGGCCCCGGACGGACGGCACGTCAGGCCTACGACGACGCCGTCGGACCCGCCTGCGAGCAGATCCCGCTGCGGACCTTCGGGCTCGTCCACCCGCGGGACGAGAACCGGCCCGTCGCCGTGCTGAGCGTCGGGCAGCAGCGCAGGCTGGCACTCGCCATCCTCCTCGCCGGTCCTCCCGACGTGCTGCTCCTCGACGAGCCCACCAACCACTTCTCCCTGCTCCTGGCCACCAGGCTCGAGGCCCTGATCCCCGGGTACCCGGGGACGGTCGTCGTCGCCTCGCACGACCGGTGGCTCCGGCGCACCTGGCGGGGCAGGCGCCTCGAGCTCACCGCCGACGACGCACTGGGCCGACCGGGACCGGGCGGCCCGGGGCGCGGTGGGCCGCCGAGAACCGTGGCGCGCTGACCGGCGTCAGCGGTGCGCCGGGAACGGGATGCGGTCGAGGTCCGACGCCGCGATCACCGTCGCCCTGCCGGCCGTGGCCCGCGCCTGAGCCGCCAGCAGGCCGACGTCGTCGTAGCGGGACGAGAAGTGCGTCAGGACCAGCGTGGCCGCGCCGCCGTGGGCGGCGAGGGAGCCCGCCTGCCCGGCCGTGAGGTGCAGGTACTGGGCGGCGAGGGCGGCATCGTCGTCGCTGAAGGTGCTCTCGGTGACCAGGAGGTCGGCGCCGTCGGCGAGCGCGGACGCGCCGTCGCACGGCGCGGTGTCCATGATGAACGCGAAGCGGCGTCCGGGCCGGTGCACGCTGACGTCGTCGAGCCGCACGGAGCCGAGGCTCCCCTCGCGCTGCAGGCGGCCGACGTCGGGTCCGGTGATGCCGGCGGCTGTGAGCCTCTCCGGCAGGAAGGTCCGCCCGTCCGGCTCGGTGACGCGGTAGCCGTAGGCGTCGACGCGGTGGCGCAGCGTTTCGACCTCCAGCCCCGGGGCGATCTCCCCGGCGGAGCCGTGGGGGTGCAGGTGGAGATCGATGCCCGGCGTGGCGAGGAAGACGAGGGCGCGCACCACGTCCTCGCCGGACGCCGGGTAGTGGAGGTGCACGGGGTGGTGGACGCCGTCCAGGACCATGCGGGAGAGGACGCCGGGCAGCCCGAAGCAGTGGTCCCCGTGCACGTGGGTGATGCAGATGCGGTCGATCTTCGACGCCGCGAGACCGGCATGGATCAGTTGCCGCTGCGTGCCCTCACCGGGGTCGAAGAGGATCCCCTCCTGCTCCCACTGCAGGAAGTAGCCGTTGTGGTTGCGGGTCCGGGTGGGCGCCTGGGAGGACGTGCCGAGGATGACGAGCTCACGCATGACCCCAGTCTTGCACCGGGAGGGTGGGCAGGGGAGTGCCGTCAGAGCCGCGAGATCCCGAGGCCCGCGATGAACAGCCCGGCGATCAGGAGCGTGATGCCCGTGATCGTCTGGCTGTTGCGTTGCAGCCACAGGTCCATCCGGGCCAGGACGGCGTCGGCGCGCTCGGGCCGGCGTATCCGCAGGATGATCGGTACGAGGATCTCCGCCTGGGCGATCAGGACGTACGCGAGGACCACCAGCGTGCCCGTGAGCGGCCGGAGGTCCTGGAGCCCGATGAGCGTGCCGGCGGTCAGGGAGAGCAGGACCGCCTTCGGCCGCAGGTTCAGGGCCAGCCCCAGGACGAGGAACTCCCAGGGACGGGCCGAGCCGACCCGGGTCCGCATCCTGCCCAGGGCCGCGCTGTCGGTGCTGCGCGTGCGCGAGAGGAGGAAGATGCCGTAACCGATCACGGCTGCTGCCACGACGAGGCCGACCACGGCCACCCGCGCGTTCGGGTCCGGGCCCTCACGGACCGGCATGAAGCGCAGGCCGGCCGCGGCACCGCCCACCAGCAGGAGGGCCCCGGTGAAGCTCCCGATGAGGAAGGACCACGCGCCACGGTGGGCGTTGGGGGAGAGCAGGATGATGATGGTCACGCTGGCGGGCACCGTGCTCATCGTCCCCGCGAAGGCGACGGGCAGCAGGCTGATGAGGAGGCTCAGCATGGGGGATCCACGGGGCACTGGAGCCGGAGCCGGGGCGACGTCATGCCTGCTCCTCCCGTGGGGCAGTGCGCTTCGCCCGTCGCTGGGCCCGCCGGGTGCGGGTCTCGCCGTCCTCCTCCTCGAGGATCTCCGTGAGGGCCGACGTGTCCCCGGTCAGGGCCCGTCGCCACGCCGTCGACGGGTCCGCGTCGATGAGGATCGCCCGGACCAGCAGGGTCAGCGGAACGGCCAGGACAGCACCGGCAGGCCCCAGGACCAGAGCCCAGAAGAGCACGGAGACGAAGGTCAGGGTCTCGCTGAGGGACACCGCGCTGCCGACGTACCTGGGCTGGATGATGGACTGGATGGCGCCGTTGACCACCCCGTAGACGATGATGACGCCGACGACGGTCGGCCACCCCCCGCTGAGGTAGCCGAAGAACAGGGGAGGGACGATGGCGATGAAGTAGCCGACGTTCGGGATGAAGCTGCAGATGAAGGAGAGCAGGCCCCAGAGGAGGGCGCCCGGGACCTGGAGGAGGACGAGCACCAGCCAGTTCACCGCACCCTGGGCAAGGCCGAGCAGCGTCGTCGCCACCATGTAGCGGCGAGCCCCGGCCGCGAACCCGACGAGCGCGGAGACCAGCCCCGGGTCGTGGGGGGCCAGGTAGGTGAGGAGCGCCGGCACCCGGGACCCGTCGACGGCCATGAGGATCAGCAGGGTCAGGATCACCACGAGGCTGCTTGCTATGCTCGCCACACCGCCCAGCAGACCACCGATGAACCCGGTGATGCTCTCCGGTGTGAACCCGTCCTCGATCGCGTCCGTCTGGTCCGCGCCGACTCCCAGCGATGCCAGCAGCCCGGAGATGGAGGTGCCCACCTGCTCCAGTTGGGACGCGTACTGGGGAAGAAGGGCGGAGAACTGTGCAACCGCCAGGACCAGGCCCAGGGCGAAGGCGAGGACGAGCGCGAGAGCGGCGGCGATCGACGAAGCCGTGGCGACCCCCCGGGGGATCCCACGCCGGCGCATCCGACTCCGGAGGGGGTGGACGCACAGGGTGAGGATGATCCCCAGGACCACCGGGACGAAGACACCCCTCATGGCGGCGATCCCGAACGCTGCCGCCGTCGCTCCGCCGAGGGCGAGCAGGATGGTGGTGCTGCGCGGGAGGGCTGGTCGCGGATCAGCAGCAGGCGGGTCCGGCTCCATGGACGTCTCCTTCTGCTGCAGGGATGCGGCGGGTCTGGTCTTCATTGTCGGCGCGGGGAAAGGCCGGGGTCTCACCTCCTGTGGATGAGACCGGGGATCGGCCGTTGACAGGCCGTCCGTGTGGGCGGGGTGGGCGCCGGGTCTGGACCGGCCGGCGGACCCGGGAAAGAATGGGGATCGTGTCCGCCCGGACGCCCACCGGACGTGGGTGGGGCACACCGACCGGGC
Source organism: Arthrobacter sp. L77 (assembly GCF_000816565.1). Taxonomy (NCBI): domain Bacteria; kingdom Bacillati; phylum Actinomycetota; class Actinomycetes; order Micrococcales; family Micrococcaceae; genus Arthrobacter; species Arthrobacter sp. L77. The sequence goes on from NZ_JWSU01000006.1 coordinate 112,306, forward strand.
ACGCAGACCCGGGTCCCTCGGCGAAGGAGCACACATCGTGGAGTATGCAGCAGCGCCCGACGCGCCCCCTCCCGGCGCCATGCTCACCGCGACCCGCTCCTGGAAGCAGGGCACCTGGCGCACCCCCTCCCGGGCTCTGCTCCCGGCCGCCCTGGTGTCCCTCGCCGGCTTCGTGCTGCTCGTCCTCCACCAGTCCCTGGCCGGCTACGGGCTGCTGGCCGCGGCGCTCGCCGTGGCCGCCGTCGCCGACCGCGCCCTGTTCCGGGACCTGGCGCTCATCGCCTTCGGCATCACGGTGATGACCCTCGTGCCCATCACCACCGACATCAGCGTGGAGCACATGGCGGTCATGGGATCGGCGATGATCCTCGCCGTCGGCGTGCCCTACACCGTCTCGCGCTTCGGGTACCGCGACCACGCGGTCACCTTCCCCCTGCGGACCGGCGAGCCCTGGACCCGCACCGAGAAGTGGTACCTGCCCGTCGTCGTCCTCATGGGCTACGCCCTGCTGCCCTTCTACATGATCAGCACCGGGGTCTACACGAACTGGCCGGCGGCGTCGGAACCGGCGGAGATCGCCCGCCTGTTCGTCGGCACCAACGGCCTGGGGATCTGGGACGAGCTGTTCTTCATCTGCACGGTCTTCGCGCTCCTGCGCCGGCACCTGCCCATGGTGCAGGCCAACATGCTGCAGGCGGTCCTGTTCACCTCGTTCCTGTGGGAGCTGGGCTTCAGGGCGTGGGCGCCGCTGTTCATCCTCCCGTTCGCGCTCCTCCAGGCCTTCATCTTCACGCGGACGCGCTCGCTGTCCTACATCATCTGCGTGCACCTCCTCTTCGACTTCGTGCTGTTCCTCGTCCTCCTCCACGCGCACAACCGGGCGTGGTTCGACATCTTCATCTACTAGTGACCGGGCCGGGGTCGTCACGGCCCGGCGGTGAGGGGTCCGCCCAGGATCCGGGGTCGTCGAGTGGACGAGCGCACCGGAAGCCGATGTGCGAGGTCGCGGTGTCCTCGGCCTGCGGGGAGCGGGCGGCCGGGCGGTAGCGCAGGCAGTACTCCGGAGCGCAGAGGTGCGAGCCCCCCTTGAGGACGCGGCGGGGGATGCCGGACCCGGGTTCCGCGCTTTCGGCGGCCCGGTCCCGGTGCGGAGTGCAGGCGCATCCGCTGACCTGTCGGTGACCCGCTGCGAGGTCGACCGTGTCGTGGCGGGCCGAGTAGTAGGTGCTGGTCCACTCCCACACGTTGCCGATCATGTCGAGGAGGCCGTACCCGTTCGCAGGGAACGTCCCGACCGGGGAGGTCCCCTTCCACCCGTTCGCACCCGTGTGGAGGTAGGGGAACCGTCCCTGCCACGTGTTGGCCATCAGCACACCGTCCGGCCTGACCTCGTCGCCCCACGCATAGGTGAACGCATCCGACAGTCCGCCCCTGGCGGCGAACTCCCATTCCGCTTCGTCCGGTAGCCGTTTGCCGACCCAGGCCGCATAGGCGCCGGCGTCCGCGAAGGACACCTGCACCACCGGGTGGTCCTCCTTGCCGTCGATGGACGACCCGGGCCCCAGCGGCTGCTGCCAGCACGCACCCGGGACCCAGCGCCACCACTGTGTCCAGTCACCCAGGTCCACCGGACCGGGTGACGGAGTGAAGACCAGCCCGCCCGGGGCCAGGTCGCAGGGTGACAGGCCGGGAAACCCGACCGGGTCCAGCGGCCGCTCGGCCACTGTCACGTACCCCGTTGCCGCGACGAAGACGGCGAACTCCGCGTTGGTCACGGGACGTTCGTCCAGCTCGAAGGGCGTTACGCGCACCTGGTGCGGGGGCCCCTCGTCGGCGTAGAACTCCTCCGATCCCATCCGGAACTCGCCGGCCGGGATGTGCAGCATCGCGGGCATCACAGGCATACCGGGCGTCGTCCTTCCCGTTCCGCTGGGGCCGGCTGCTCCGTCACATGAGGATCGGACGCTGTCCACCGGCCATGGGTGGACCGATGCTACCCGCTGTCACGCCATCCCTCCAGAGCCTGTCCGGCACCCACGGGTGATGGGTTCATTCCTTTGGGGTGAGGCGGATGCCGACCGCGCGGGACAGGGTGAGGGAGCAAACGAGCAGAACAATAACCTCGAGGAGTCCCATGTCCATCACGGAGTACAACCCGGGTGACCGGTTCCCGGGCGTCATCGGACGGACCGTCGAGGAGTCGACGCCGGCCTGGCCCGCTCCTCGACGGGCTCCCGACGGAGCGCCGAACGTGGTGCTCGTCGTCCTCGACGACGTGGGCTACGGGCAGATCTCCTGCTTCGGCGGACTGGTGGAGACGCCGAACATCGACCGCGTCGCGGCGAGCGGCCTGCGGTACGCGAATATGCACACGACCGCACTGTGTTCACCGAGCCGGTCGTGCATCCTGACCGGCCGAAACCATCATTCCAACGGTGTTGCCAGCATCATGGAGCTGGCCACCGGCTTCCCCGGCTACGACGGCAGGATGCCGTTCGAGAACGGCATGCTGCCGGAGATGCTGATCGACCACGGCTACAACACGTTCTGTGTGGGCAAGTGGCATCTGTCGCCGTCCGAGGACAATTCCCCGGCAGGGCCGTTCCACCGGCGGCCTCTCGGGCGCGGATTCGAGCGCTACTACGGGTTCCTGGGCGGCGAGACCAACCAGTGGTACCCCGATCTCACGCAGGACAACGCGTCGGTCCAGCAGCCGCGGCTGCCCGAGGACGGCTACCACCTGAGCGAGGATCTTGCGGACCAGGCCATCAGGATGATCCTGGACAGCGAGGCCAACGCACCGGACAAGCCGTTCTTCATGTACTACGCCCCCGGCGCAGGACACGCCCCGCACCACGTGCCGAAGGACTGGGCGGACCGGTACCGCGGCCGGTTCGACGAGGGGTGGGACGCGTACCGGGAAACGGTGTTCGCCCGGCAGAAGGAGATCGGCCTGTTCCCGGCCGACGCCGGACTGTCCCCCCGCGACCCCGATGTGCCGGAGTGGGACTCGCTGAACGACGACGAGCGTCGGTTGTACGCCCGGATGATGGAGGTCTACGCCGGGTTCGTCTCGCATGCCGACCACCACTTCGGACGCGTGCTGGACACACTCCAGCAGATCGGTGAACTCGACAACACACTGGTCATGGTCATCTCGGACAACGGCGCCTCGGGCGAAGGCGGTGTGACGGGCTCCTTCAACGAGATGCTGTTCTTCAATCAGGTTCCCGAGAAGTTCGAGGACAACCTCGCCATGATCGACGAACTGGGCGGCACCCGGGCCTACAACCACTATCCGTGGGGGTGGACGTGGGCGGGCAACACGCCGTTCCGACGCTGGAAGCGTGAGACGTACCGTGGTGGGGCGACCGACCCGTTCGTCGTCGCCTGGCCTGCGCGGATCGCGGCACGCGGCGAAGTCCGCAACCAGTACGCCCACGCCATCGATCTGGTGCCCACGGTCCTCGACGCCCTGAGATTCGAGCCGCCGGCCGCCGTGCGCGGAGTCACCCAGGCACCGATCGAAGGGGTCAGCTTCGCCCCTTCCTTCGACACGGCGGACGCCCCGACCGGCCACACCACGCAGTACTTCGAGATGTTCGGCCACAGGGCGATCCATCACGACGGGTGGCGGGCCGTGTGCCCCTGGCCGGGGCCGAGTTACACGGAGGCCGCGGCCGCGGGTCGCCGGATGGGAGAACCGATCACCCCGGAGGTCCTCGAGCGGCTCGACGCGAACGGCTGGGAGCTCTACGACATCACCGCCGATCCCACCGAGTCATCCGACCTCGCTGCCGAGCACCCCGACCGGCTGCGGACGCTGATCGCCCTGTGGTGGGAGGAAGCCGGGAAGTACAAGGTCCTGCCCCTGGACGGGTCGCTCCAGGAACGTCTGACGACCGAGCGTCCGCAGACATCGAGGCCACGCACCCGCTTCACCTATCGCCCCCACACCTCCCTGGTCCCGGCCTTCGCGGCTCCGCCGGTCCTCAACCGGCCCCACTCCATCGAGGCCGACGTCGAGATTTCCGGCGACGACACCAGCGGCGTTCTCATCGCGCAGGGTGGAGATGCCGGCGGCTACACCTTCTTCGTGGACGGCGGACGCCTGCGGTACGTCTACAACTACGTGGGCCGCGAACAGTTCGAAGTGTCATCCTCCGCACCGCTCCCTCCAGGACGGCACACCCTCCGCTACGAGTTCGAGCCCACGGGCCGGCCCGACTTCACGGTGGGCAAAGGAACACCCGGCCGCGCCCAGCTCTACATCGACGGCACACTGGTCGGCAACGCGGACTTCCCGTACACCACGCCGCTCCTCTTCGAACTCGAAGGACTCAGTTGCGGATACGATTTCGGCGCCCCGGCGACCAAGAACTATCAGCCACCGTTCACCTTCACGGGCACGATCCATTCGGTCACCGTCGAGGTGTCCGGCGACCTGATTCGCGACGACGACGCCGACATAGCACGGCTGATGGCGCAGCAGTGAGACCGGGAGCAGCCTCGCTCGGAAGGAAGGGTGTCCATCATGCCGATCTACGAGTACCACTGTCCCCGATGCGACGTGTACGAGATCATCCGCGGCATGGGGGCGGCGCCCGCGGAGGATGCCTGCCCCACCTGCGGGCAGCCGGCCCGGCGGAAGATCAGTGCACCCCACGTCTCCAGGACGGGGACGTCGGCCTTCCGGCTGATCGACTCGACCGAACGCAGCGCTTCGGAACCCGGGGTGGTCTCCGGGAGCCTTCCGTCCACCGGCAGAGGGAACTCTGTCTACCCGACGAATCCTCTGCACCGTAAACTGCCGCGCCCCTAGTCCCGGCGTGCGGCGACGATCATCAAAGGAGATGAAATGCCTGACGTCGTATTCCCACTCGATTCGACCAGGAAGTTCGAGGACCAGGAGAAAGTCGGGCACAACCGATGGCACCCCGAGATTCCCCCGGTGGCCACCGTGAAGCCCGGGGACTCCTTCAGGGTCCATTGCCGGGAATGGTTCGACGGCGCCATCGTCAACGACGATTCCGCCGACGACATCCTGAATGCCCCGCTCCTCACGGTCCACAAACTCAGCGGCCCCTTCGCCGTGGAGGGAGTGAAGCCGGGGGACCTCCTCGTCGTCGACATCCTGGATGTCGGCCCGATCCCCCAGGAGGACTCGGGTCCGCTCGCCGGGCAGGGGTGGGGGTACACCGGCATCTTCTCGCGGAACAACGGCGGCGGGTTCCTCACCGACCAGTTCCCTGACGCCTACAAGGCCATCTGGGACTTCAGCGGGCAGGTGGCGACCTCGCGCCATGTGCCGGAGGTGTCCTACGTGGGACTCATCCACCCCGGCCTGATGGGCACGGCGCCGTCCGCCGGCCTCCTGGCGACGTGGAACAAGCGGGAGGGGGACCTGATCGCCACGGACCCGCACCGCGTCCCCCCGCTCGCGCTGCCACCCGAGGGGGAGCACGCCCTGCTCGGGAGCCTGCCCGCGTCGGAGTTCGACCGCGTGGCGGGGGAGGCGGCCCGCACGGCGCCGCCCCGGGAGAACGGCGGCAACCAGGACATCAAGAACCTGTCGAAGGGCTCCCGGATCTTCTACCCGGTGTTCGTGGACGGCGCGAACCTGTCCCTGGGCGATCTCCACTTCTCGCAGGGCGACGGCGAGATCACGTTCTGCGGTGCGATCGAGATGGGCGGCTTCATCGACCTCCGGGTCGACGTCATCAGGGGCGGCATGGACACCTACGGCGTGAGCGAGAACGCCATCTTCATGCCCGGCATCGTCGAGCCCCGGTACAGCGAATGGATCGCCTTCTCGGGCACCTCCGTGACCCTCGACGGCAAGCAGCACTACCTCGATTCGCACCTGTCCTACCAGCGGGCCTGCCTGCACGCGATCGACTACCTGACGAAGTTCGGCTACAGCCCGGAGCAGGCCTACCTGCTGCTGGGATCGGCGCCGATCGAGGGCAGGCTCTCGGGCGTGGTGGACATCCCCAACTCCTGCTCCACCGTGTACATCCCCACGGCGATCTTCGACTTCGACGTCCGCCCCTCCTCGGCCGGCCCGCACAGGATCGACCCCGGCATGGGTGCGCCGAGGTCGAGCAACACCTAGGCCCCTCAGATCCCGCCTGCGCCGGTGGGGCCGACCGGATCGAGCCCACCGGCGCAGCCGCGCCTCCCTGTCCGGGCATGCCGTCCCTTCGACCCTTGACGTGGACCCACCACGGCGGTTAACTAGTTAAGTAACTAACCAGTTGACCCGGAGGCCGCGGTGATCGAGGAAGGCAAGCCCCTGTTCGTGCAGATCGCCGAGCAGGTCGAGGACTCGATCGTGGACGGGAGCATCGCCGAGGAGGCGCAGGCTCCCTCGACGAACGAACTCGCCGCCTTCTACCGCATCAATCCGGCGACCGCGGCGAAGGGGGTGAACATGCTCGTCGACAAGGGAGTGCTCTACAAGCGTCGGGGGATCGGCATGTTCGTCGCCGCCGGCGCCCGCGAGCTGCTGCTCAGCGAGCGGCGCAGCGACTTCGCCCTCCGCTATGTCCAGCCCCTGCTTGCCGAGGCCCGCAGGATCGGGCTCGAACCGGACGACGTCGCCAGCCTCGTCCGTGGCGGTGCTGCACCGGCAACACCCTAGGACCTGTCGGATCGAAGGACATCATGGACCCTGTCATCGAGGTCACGAACCTCACGAAACGCTACAAGGACGTACTGGCCCTCGACGACGTCGGCTTCGACATCCAGCGGGACACCATCTACGGCTTCCTGGGACGCAACGGAGCCGGCAAGACGACGGCGATGTCGATCCTCACGGCGCAGAACCTCCCGACCAGCGGGCGGGTGCGCGTCTTCGGTGAGGACCCCTACGAGAACGCGCGCGTGCTCAGCCGCATGTGCTTCGTGCGCGAGAGCCAGAAGTATCCCGACGATGCGACGCCGCGCCATGCGTTCGCCTCCGCCCGCCTGTTCTTCCCCCGGTGGGACCAGGGTCTCGCCGACGAGCTCGTGGACGAGTTCCAGCTGCCGCTCAAGCGCACGATCAAGAAGCTCTCGCGCGGGCAGCTCTCGGCCGTCGGCGTCATCATCGGGCTCGCGTCCCGCGCGGAGATCACCTTCTTCGACGAGCCGTATCTCGGCCTGGACGCCGTTGCCCGCCAGATCTTCTACGACCGCCTCCTGACCGACTACGCGGAGCATCCGCGGACGGTGCTCCTCTCCAGCCACCTCATCGACGAGGTCTCGAACCTCATCGAGCGCGTGCTCGTGATCGACGCAGGGCGCATCATCATGGACCGGTCCACGGAGGACGCCCGCGCGCAGGCGACCAACGTCGTCGGCGACGCCGCCATCGTGGAACGGGCCCTGCACGGCCACGAGGTCATCCACCGCGAGAGCCTCGGCCGCGTGGCATCCGTGACGATCCTCGGTCGTCTCGACGACGGCGAGCGGGCGGGGCTCGCCGCGAGCGGCCTCGATCTCGCGCCCGTCTCACTCCAGCAGCTCATCGTGCGCCTCACCCAGCAGAGGACGCCCGGCCCCGGCGCGCCCGCCGAGGCCACCCAGGAAGGAAGCCTCCGATGACCACCCTCGAGTCCGGTGCCGTGACGCGCCCTCCCGCCGTGCGCAACCGCACGCGCAACGTCGTGCGCCTCCAGTTCGTCAATACGCAGACGTTCCTCTGGGTGCCGGTCCTCGTGCTGGGCGGCGCCTGGGTCCTCACGATGCTCATCTACTGGATCCTCCAGAACGCAGGGGTCAGCGAGGTCAAGACCGGTGGGGGCTCACAGGCCCCGCTGTGGTACTTCCTGTGGGTCGGCATCCAGGCGATGACCATGACGTTCCCCTTCTCGCAGGCGATGAGCCTGACGCGCCGGGAGTTCTACCTCGGTTCCCTCGCCGCCGCGGCCGTGAGCGGCGTCGGGATGGCCTGCGCGTTCGTGCTGCTCGGGCTTCTCGAGCAGGCGACGGACGGCTACGGCATGAACGGCTACTTCGCCTACCTCGCGTGGGTGTGGGAGGCAGGGCCGCTCGCGGCGGGCCTGACGTACTTCGTCCTCACCATGCTGTTCTTCATCATCGGCTTCTGGTTCGCCACGATCTACACGAGGTACGGCACGATGGTGCTCACCATCGTCATGATCGGCCTCGGCCTCGTGTTCGTGGGCCTCATCGCGCTCGTGACCCGGCAGCAGGCCTGGCCGGAGGTGGGGCGGTGGGTCCTCGACGCCGGTTCGCTGGGACTGACACTGTGGGCGATCGCCCTGGGTGCGCTGCTGGCGGTCGGTTCCTACCTCACGCTGCGCAGGATGCCGGCCTGATGCACACGGCCTCCGACGCCGCCGCCTTCATCGACGACGCCCTCCAGTACGAGAGCTCCTGGGAGCGCGCCGAGGACTACGAGCGGCGCTTCGGGACGGGCCTCGAGTACTACGGGGCCTCGATCGGTGCGGTCCGCGGGACCGTCCGCAATGCGGAACGCCGGTACCCGGAGCTGGGGCACGACGACGTCACCGCCCTCGCCTCCGACCTCTGGTCCCGTCCCGTGTTCGAACGCCGCCTGGCGGCCGTGGTTCTGCTGCAGTCGGCGGGCCGGCTGCTGCGCCACTCCGACCTCACCCGCATCGAGGGCTTCCTCCGCTCGGCGCACCTGCCTGAACTGGCGGATCCGCTCGCGGTGGACGTGGTGGGGCCGCTGCTCCTGCGGCTCCGGGGCCAGGATGCCCTCCGGGCGGCGTCCGTCCTGGACCGGTGGGCGGCCGGCGAGGACGCCGCGCTGCGCCGGGCGGCGGTCCTGACCCACTTGCCGGCCTTCCGGGCGGGGCAGGGCGACGACGCCTCGTTCCGCCGGACGGTCCGCCTCGTCTCGGGCGCGCGGCAGGGACGCGTGCCCGAGGTCGAGGAGGCCGTCGACCTGGTGCGGGGCAGCGGCGCGGCCTGAAGGGACCGCGGGTACTAGCGGATGTCGATGGTCCGGACGATCTTGCCCCGGAGCGCCGGCATGAGGTGGTGGACGCCCATCAGTCCGAGCCCGTACCGGCGGACGCGCCGCATCGACGTCGCCACCCGCAGCCGCGGGTCGATGTGCACGGCGCCGAGGCCGAGGCGGCGGGAGATCCTGACGGAGAAGTCGATGTCCTCGTCGCGCTCGTCGATCGACGTCCGCGCGATCCCGCCGCTCGCCAGGTAGGCCGCGGAACGCACCGCCATGTTGTGGCCGGCGACGAAGCGCAGGTAGGCGGGGTCCAGGTGCTGCACGGCCATCATGACCCGCAGTGTCGCCATCGCGCCGGGCATGAGGAGATCGTCGCCCCATCGGAAGTGCCCGTCCCGCAGCGGGACGCTCGTGCCGCCGACCAGCTGCACCTCCGGGTGCTGCGTGAACAGGGCGCGGATGCGGCTGGTCCAGTCGGCTTCGGGCTCGCTGTCGCCGTCGGTGCGGGCCACGAGCGTGAAGCCGTCCGCGATGGCCGCGCGGAACCCGGTGTCGCACGCCGCGCCCGTGCCCTTCTGCAGCTCCACCAGGACCCGGACGTCGAGGCCGGGCTGGGCGGCCGCGTAGCCTTCGACGCGCTGCACGGTGTCATCGGTGGAGCCGTTGTCCACGACGTAGATGCGCAGGTCCGCGGCGTCGCGCTGCCCGCGGAGGGCGTCGAGTGTGCGGGCGATGCCGGGTTCGTTGAACACCGGGACGACGACGGCGAGGCGGTCGGTCACGAGGGGGTCCTTCGGGGAAGCGGGGGTGTCGTCGGTCATGGCGTCACGGGGCGTCGAGGTCGGATGCGGCGAACGTGTCACAGGAGGGCAGGTCCCCGGTCTGGAAGCCGTGCGAGAACCAGGCCTGGCGCTGGGCGCTGGAGCCATGGGTCCAGCCCTCGGGGTCCACCTGCCCGGTCGCGGACTCCTGGATGCGGTCGTCACCCACGGACGCCGCCGCGGAGAGGGCGTCCTGCAGGTCGGTGTCCGAGAACGGGCGGAGGAACGGCTCGCCGGACTCGGCGTCGGGGACGGAGACGGCGTGGGCGGCCCACATGCCGGCGAGGCAGTCGGCCTGCAGCTCGACGCGGACGCCACCGGACTCCGCGCCCTGCGGGTCCTGCTGCGCGGCGCCGAGGGTGCCGATGAGGTTCTGGATGTGGTGGCCGAACTCGTGGGCCACCACGTACTCCTGGGCGAGGGGTCCGCTGGAGGAGCCGAAGCGCGTGACGAGGTCGTCGAAGAAGGCGGTGTCGTAGTACGTCTGCTCGTCCGCCGGGCAGTAGAACGGGCCGACGGCGCTCGTCGCCCTGCCGCAGCCGGTGTTCTCCTGACCGGTGAAGAGGACCACACCCGGCTCGGTGTAGGCCACGTCGAACTGCTCGAGGTAGGGCAGCCAGAAGCTGTCGAGGCTCTCCGCCGTCGCGAGGATCCGGCAGTCCAGCTGCTCGTTGGCGTCCGCGCCGGTGAGGCACTCGCTGATCGCCCCGCTCGTACCGGCCGTGTCCCCCTGCTCCTGTGCGATGGAGGAGCCGTCGTCGAGCCCGAGCTGGTCGACCACCTCGGGACCGAAGATCAGCGAGAGGATGAGGAGGAGTCCGCCGCCTACGCCGCCGCCGATGGCCGCGCCGCGTCCCCGCCCCCGTCGGTCGCTGACCCGCGAGGGGTCGAGTCGGACGTTGTCGTTGAAGCTCATGATCCAACCATAAGCCGACTTAGCGTTGACGGGGACCGCGGCCCGCCGGTGGACGCTAGGGGAGCGGCGCGAGCGCGCGGGTGGGCGGCGTCCGGGCGGCGAGCACGTCCGCGGCGCTCAGCCGGAGTGCCCGGAGATCCTTCTCGAGGACCACCGCCGCGCGCTTGTTGCCGCCGGCGTTCAGATGCACCTTGTCGGCGAGGAAGGCCGCGAGGTCGTGGGTCGTCAGCCAGTCACCCGCCGAGACGAAGGGGATGCCTCGTTTCTCCGCCAGACCGCCCAGCAGGGTGTCCACCTCGTGGCGCCGGCCGCCGCCGTCCTCGGCGCTGCGGCTGAGGGTGCCGACCATGACGAGGCGCGATGACGGATAGATGCGCTGGAGACCGAGGATCAGCGCGTTCGCGCTGCCGAGGATGTCGCCGTCGGACGCCCCGAGTGCGGCATCGTTGCCGCCGCCGCCGATGACGACGAGGGCCGGGTCCCCGTGCGGCAGGACCCACCGGTTGCTCGCGAGGGAGTCGTAGTAGTTGGGGATGCGGTCGCGGTGGTTCGATGCGACGAATCCCGTGCCGCCCGCTCCCGCGAACCTCACCGAGTAGCCGAGGCTGCGCAGGGCGACCTGCGGCCAGCTCTGCTTCCCGGAGGCCTGGGAATCGCCGATGAGGACGGCGGTGCGCGGGAGATCCTGTACCACGATCTCCCGCCGGTCCGTGGCGGGGTTCTCCACGATGCTGCCGACCGGGAGCGATGGGTCGCGGGTGTCCGCCGCGGCGGGGGGAACGCAGCCGAGGAGGAGGCCCAGAGCCACGACGGCCGACAGGACCGCCGCGCGGGGACCACCAGTGCTCCCACCCATCGAACCTCACCCTTCTCGCGCCCACCCGCCCCCACAGGCGTTCGCACCAGCCTATCGCCGAGGGACGCCGGACCTGCGCCCCGGCACGCGGCGAGCCGTCGCCCGTGTCCGGTCTAGTGCAGGGGTGCCGGGGCGTCGTCGGCGGTCTCGGGCCGGCGGACGAAGAACGAGGCGACGACGGCGAGCAGGAAGATGACCGCGCCGTACAGGAAGGCCGCCCGGATGCCTCCGGCGAGTGCGGCGTCGGCCGCGGCGCCGGTCTCCGCCAGCGATGTGCTCCGGAGCGTCATCACCGAGATGAACAGCGCGGTGCCGGCGGCGCCGGCCAGCTGCTGGACGGTGCCGAAGACCGCGCTGCCATGGGAGTACAGCCGCGGCCGCACCGAGCCCAGGGCCGAGGTGAGGAGCGGCGTGAACATGAGCGCGAGCCCGATGCTGAGCAGCACGTGCGCGCCGAGGACGAGGGGCACGGGCGTGGTCTCGGTCACCTGCGTCATGGCCCAGAAGACGGCGCTCACGAGGAACGCGCCCGGGATCAGCAGGACGCGGGGTCCGCGGCGGTCGTAGATGCGGCCCACGATCGGGCCGAGCAGTCCCATGGCCAGCCCGCCGGGGAGCAGGAGCAGGCCGGACTGGAAGGGACTCAGGCCGAGGACGGACTGCGCGTAGATGGGGATCAGGATGATGGTGCCGAACAGCGCCATCATGCTGACCGCGATCGCGACGATCGAGATGGAGAAGTTCCTCGAGGTGAACACCCGCAGGTCGAGCAGGGCGGCGTCGCGCCGTTGCAGGACGAGCTGGCGGGTGACGAACACCGCGAGGCCGGCCAGGCCGACGACGAGGGGCAGCCAGGCGGGGACGGGGCTGCCGGTGGACGCCTCGCCGAGCTGGCTCAGCCCGTAGATGATGCCGCCGAAGGCGACGGCGGAGAGGACCACCGAGGGGACGTCGATGGAGGATCGACGCGGCATGGTCACGTTCTGCATCTTGGCCGAGCCGATGGCCAGGGCCGCGAGCGAGATCGGCAGGACCAGCCAGAACAGCCAGCGCCAGTCGAGCGTGCTGAGGATGGCGCCGGAGATGGTGGGGCCGAGGGCGGGGGCGACGGAGATGACGATCGAGATGTTGCCCATCACCTTGCCCCGGGAGGTCGGCGGTACGAGCGTCATGACCGTGGTCATGAGCAGCGGCATCATGATCGCGGTGCCGCTGGCCTGCACCACGCGTCCCACCACGAGGATCTCGAAGCCGGGAGCCATCGCCGCGATGAACGTGCCCAGGCTGAACAGGCTCATCGCCGCCATGAAGACGGGGCGGGTGTTGAAGCGCTGCAGGAGGAAGCCGGTGATCGGGATGACCACGGCCATGGTGAGCATGAACGCCGTGGTCAGCCACTGGCCGGCGCCCACCGTGATGCCGAGGTCCGTGACCAGGCGGGGGATCGCGACGCCCATGATCGTCTCGTTGAGGATCACCACGAACGCCGAGATCAGCAGGAGCGTGATCACCAGCTTGTCGCGGGCCGGGAGGGCCCCTGCGGCGGCGGCAGGGGCGTCCGTCGTCCGGACGGTGCGGCCGGCGGCGTCCGCGCGCTGCGCGTCCCGGCCGGGATCGGCGTCCGTGACGCGGGACGGGGGGCTCTGGGTCATGGGGAATCCGCTCGGTTCTGTGTGCTGCGCGGCTCTTCGGGGCTTGCGCCGGCCGGGTGCCGTCATTGTCTGTGGTCATGCCGGACCGGAGCCCACGATGGTTGATCCGGTCAATCAACTGAACCACGGCCGGCCGGACTCTATTCCGGCCGGAGAGGCTCCGCTCCGGGAGCCGGCCCGCCGTCGCCTAGCATGGGGCGGGTGAATTCTTTCTACCGCGATCTCGGCAGCGGAAAATTCGAGTCGACCATCCACGCCCAGGGCGCCTGGAACCCGCAGGAGCAGCACATGGCGCCCATCGCGGGCCTGCTCACCCAGTGCCTGCTCGAATGCGAGCCGCGCGAGGGGATGCAGCTCAGCCGCGTGAGCTTCGACATCCTCGGGATGATCCCCGGCGGGGAGTTCCACGTGACCACCGCCGTCGTCCGTCCCGGGCGGACCATCGAACTGGTGGAGGCCCGCATGGAGGCGGCCGGCCGGACCGCGATCATCGCCAGGGCCTGGCGGCTCGGCACGCAGGACACGGCCGACGTCGCCGGCGCCGAGGACCCGCGCATGCCCGGCCCCGACGACGCCGGACCGCACGAGGGCATGACGGCGTGGCCGGGCGGCTTCATCAGGTCGCTCGAGGTCCGCGTGGTCCCCGGACACCGGCCCGGCAGGGGCCAGGTCTGGCTGCGCAACCCCCATGCGATGGTGGAGGGCCGCCAGTCCTCCGACGTCGTACGGCTCGTGGGCATGATGGACGCCGCGAACGGGATCGCGTCCCGTGTGGCGCCGGGCGGCGACAGCTGGATGTTCCCGAATGTGGACCTGCAGATCCACCTCCACCGCATGCCGCGGGGCGAGTGGCTGGGCCTGGATACCCGCGTGACCTTCGGCGAGCACGGCGTGGGCCTGACCTCCAGCGTGGTGCACGACCTCGACGGACCCTTCGGGCGCGTGGAGCAGATCCTCACGGTCCGCAGGCTCTGACCCGCAGGCTCTGACCGTACGAGGACCCGACACCCCGGAATGCCCCGGCCGGTCCGGGGGTTGCACGGGACACGCAGTCCGCGCCGCCGGGCGGGACGCCGTCGATGAGGAGGAAGCATGCCGAAAGCGATCTGGAAGGACACGGTCGTCGCCCAGTCGGAGGAGACGGTGAAGGTCGAGGGGAACCACTACTTCCCGCCGGGATCCATCGTGCAGGAGTTCTTCCGACCCACCGACACGCACACCGTCTGCCCCTGGAAGGGGACGGCCGGCTACTACACGCTGACCGTGGACGGGGAGCAGAACACGGACGCGGCCTGGACCTACCCGGAACCGAAGGAGGCGGCGGAGAACATCCGCGGTCACTACGCTTTCTGGAAGGGCGTCACGATCAGCGACTGACACCACCCGGAAGGGCGCCGTCCTGGCGACGGCGCCCTTCCGCGTGCTGCTGACCGGCACCCCCACCGACGACGGCGCCGACCGGCGCCCTGACGAAGGAGCACCATGCAGTATCGGACACTCGGCAACAGCGGCACCTCGGTCTCGCACCTGGCCCTCGGCACCATGACCTTCGGCGCGGAAGCGGACGAGGCCGGCTCCCACGCCATCCTGTCGGACTACGCCGCCGCGGGCGGCAACCTGATCGACACCGCGGACGTCTACACGGCGGGCGTGTCGGAGGAGATCATCGGGCGGTGGCTCGCGAAGAACCCCGCGGAACGGGACCGGATGGTCCTCGCCTCCAAGGGCCGGTTCCCGATGGGTGAGGACGTCAACGACCTCGGCCTGTCCCGGCGCCACCTCCGCAAGGCCCTCGACGCCTCGCTGACCCGCCTCGGCGTCGATCACATCGACCTCTACCAGGTCCACTCGTGGGATCCGCTGACACCGCTCGAGGAGACCCTCGGTTTCCTGAACGAAGCCGTGGTCCAGGGCAAGATCGGCTACTACGGGTTCTCGAACTACACCGGATGGCAGCTGACGAAGGCCGTCATGATCGCCCGGCAGCGCGGCTACTCCCTCCCCGTCACCCTGCAGCCGCAGTACTCGCTGCTCGTGCGCGAGATCGAAGCGGAGATCGTGCCGGCCGTGCTCGACGCCGGCATGGGGATGCTCCCCTGGTCACCCCTCGGCGGTGGCTGGCTGACGGGCAAGTACACGCGCGACACCGAGCCGACGGGTGCCACCCGCCTGGGGGAGAACCCGCAGCGCGGCATGGAGGCCTGGGAGCAGCGCAACGCCCAGGAGCGCACGTGGCGGATCATCGACACCGTGACCGGGATCGCCTCGGAGCGCGGCGTCAACGCCTCGCACGTGGCGCTCGCCTGGGTCGCCGCGCAGCCCGGCGTGACGTCCGTGATCCTCGGGGCCCGGACGCAGGAGCAGCTGGCGGACAACCTCGCCTCCGCCGACCTCGACCTGACGCCGGAGGAGCTCGGCCGCCTGGACGAGGTCAGCGCGCCGACCTTCTCCGACTACCCGTACGGCGTCCCCGGCATCGAGCAGCGCAGCCGGGCGATCGACGGCGGCCGCTAGCTCCTCCCGCGGTGAACGGGGTGCGGGTCGGACGTGGAAGGGTCCGGGGCGCCGGTGACCTGATGCTGCCGGCAGGGCGTGGGCGCGGCCCGGGGGCGTCGACTGCCTACGATGGACGGATGAGCATTCCGTGGCAGGGCGCACCCGGGCTGGCGCTCGTCCCCGACCCGGTGGGGGATGACGCCGCCGCAGAACTCGACCGCGGGATCGGCCTCCTCCGCGAGGTCGCCGCGGGGGACCGGTCGCCGACCCTGCGCCTCTACCGTCCGAGCCCCACCGTCGCCTTCGGGCAGCGGGACGCCCGGCTCCCGGGGTTCGGGGACGCCGCGGCCGCCGTCGCCCGGCACGGCTTCGCGCCGCTCGTCCGGCGTGCGGGCGGTCGCGCCGCCGCCTACCACCGGGGCTGCCTCGTGGTCGACCACATCGAGCCGGCGCCCGACGCCGTGGCCGGCACCCGGGCGCGCTTCGCCGCGTTCGGCGACTTCTTCGCGGGGGTGCTCGCCGACGTCGGACTGGACGCACACGTGGGCGAGGTGCCGGGGGAGTACTGCCCGGGCGAGTTCAGCGTGCACGGACGGCGCGGCGGCGTCCCGGTGATCAAGCTCGTCGGGACCGCCCAGCGGGTGGTCGCCGGCGCGTGGCTGTTCTCGTCGGTGATCGTCGTCGAGGAAGCGGCGCCCCTGCGGNCCGCCGCACGGTACATCGCCGCTCGTCCGGCGTGCGGGCGGTCGCGCCGCCGCCTACCACCGGGGCTGCCTCGTGGTCGACCACATCGAGCCGGCGCCCGACGCCGTGGCCGGCACCCGGGCGCGCTTCGCCGCGTTCGGCGACTTCTTCGCGGGGGTGCTCGCCGACGTCGGACTGGACGCACACGTGGGCGAGGTGCCGGGGGAGTACTGCCCGGGCGAGTTCAGCGTGCACGGACGGCGCGGCGGCGTCCCGGTGATCAAGCTCGTCGGGACCGCCCAGCGGGTGGTCGCCGGCGCGTGGCTGTTCTCGTCGGTGATCGTCGTCGAGGACGCGGCGCCCCTGCGGGCGGTCCTGACCGACGCCTACGCCGCCCTGGGGCTCGCGTGGCTGCCGTCCACCGCGGGCGCGGCCGAGGACCTCGCCCCCGGGGTGACCGTCGACGCCGTCGAGCACGCGCTGCTCACCGCGTATGCCGGCGTCGTCGGCCTCGACGCTCCCGCGCCCGACACCCGCCCGTCCGACACCCGCCCGCCCGGCGCCCCCGCGCCTGCGACCCCTGCGGCGTCCGGCCTGTCCTGAGGCCGGACGCCGACGGCGTCAGGAGCCGCGCCGGATCCACTCCTGGAGGTGCGGGGCCTCGTCGCCGATCGTCGTGCTGTCCCCGTGCCCGGTCCGGGCGACGGTCTCCGGCGGCAGGGTGAGCAGCTTCGTCCGGATGGACTCGACGATCGTGGGGAAGTCGCTGTAGGAGCGGCCGGTGGCGCCCGGCCCGCCCTGGAACAGCGTGTCACCGGTGAAGACGGTGCCCGCCTCCTCCAGGTAGTAGCACACGGAGCCCGGGGAGTGGCCCGGGGTGTGCAGCGCCCGCAGCGTCACGCCGGCCACCTCGATCGTGTCGCCGTCGCCGATCGACCGGTCGGGATTCCGCTCCGGGAACACCATGTCCCACAGCGGGCGATCGGCGTCGTGCAGGTGGACCGGCGCGTGCACGGTGTCGACCAGCTCGGCGACCGCGCGGATGTGGTCGTCGTGCGCATGGGTGAGGAGGATCGCCCGGACCGTGCGGCCGCCGATCTGCTCCACGATCGCCGCGGCGTCGTGCGGGGCGTCGATGACCACGCACTCGGTGTCGTCGCCGACGATCCAGACGTTGTTGTCGACGTCCCAGGTACCGCCGTCGAGCGAGAAGGTGCCCGAGGTGACGAGGTGCTCCACCCGTGCGGCCATCAGAGCTCCACCACCGAGCGGAGCACGGCGCCGCCGTGCATCTTGTCGAACGCCTCTTCCACCTGGTCGAGGCGGACGCGCTCCGTGACGAAGGCGTCCAGGTCGAGGGTGCCCTGCAGGTAGTGGTCGACGAGCATCGGGAAGTCCCGGCTCGGCAGGCAGTCCCCGTACCAGGAGGACTTGAGCGAGCCACCGCGGCCGAAGACGTCGAGCAGCGGCAGTTCGATGGTCATCTCGGGGTTCGGGACCCCGACGAGCACCACGGTCCCGGCGAGGTCGCGGGCGTAGAACGCCTGCCTGTACGTCTCGGGGCGTCCGACGGCGTCGATCACGACGTCGGCTCCGTTGCCGCCGGTCAGCGCACGGATGCCCTCCACCGGGTCCTCGTCCTTCGAGTTCAGGACATGCGTGGCCCCGAGGCCCTTCGCGAGCTCGAGCTTCCGGTCGTCGATGTCCACGGCGATGATCGTGGTGGCCCCGGCGAGCTTCGCCCCGGCGACGGCGGCGATGCCCACTCCGCCGCAGCCGATGACGGCGACCGAGTCGCCGCGGGAGACGTTGCCCGTGTTGATGGCCGCACCGATGCCGGCCATGACACCGCAGCCGAGCAGGCCCACGGCGGCGGCGTCGGCCGCAGGGTCCACCTTGGTGCACTGGCCGGCGGCCACGAGGGTCTTCTCGGCGAAGGCGCCGATGCCGAGGGCCGCCGTGAGCTCGGTGCCGTCCTCCAGGGTCATCTTCTGGGTGGCGTTGTGCGTGTCGAAGCAGTACTGCGGCTCACCCCGGCGGCACGCCCGGCACTCGCCGCAGACGGCGCGCCAGTTCAGGATGACGCGGTCGCCCGGGGCGACGGTCGTGACGTCGTCGCCGACGGCGCTCACGACGCCGGTCGCCTCGTGCCCGAGCAGGAACGGGAACTCGTCGTTGATCGCACCCTGCTTGTAGTGCAGGTCCGTGTGGCAGACGCCGCAGGTGAGGATGTCGACGAGCGCCTCGCCGGGCCCGGGATCCGGGACGAGGATGGTCTCGATCGTGGCGGGGGCATCCTTTGCCCGCACCACGACGCCCTGAACTGTGTGCACCATGTGTTGCTGTCCTTCCGCTGGGGGCGGCGGCCGGGTGACCGACCTGCCGCTTCCAGCATATGGGGACGGCGCGGGTGCGCGGGGGCGGCAGGACCTAGGCGGAGATCCTTGCCCGGACCTCCGCGACCGAGGGGTTCGTGGCGGTGCTGCCGTCGGGGAAGATCACCGTCGGCACGGTCTGGTTGCCGCCGTTGAGGGACGCCACGAGTTCGGCGGTCCCCTCGACCTCCTCGATGTTGATCTCCGTGTAGCCGATGCCCTGCGCGGAGAGCTGGGACTTCAGGCGACGGCAGTATCCGCACCACGTGGTGGAGAACATGGTGATGGATCCTGCGTCTGGCGTGTAGTCCACGGTGCTCCTCGTCTGTGCGCACGGATCTCCGCGCGCAGGTGTTGGGGGTGCGGGCCCGGTGTGGTCCCGCACCCTCGTCAACGCGTGATCGCACCGGGCCATTCCTGCGGGCCGGGTCCTGTCGCCCCCTTGCCGCCGCGGACCGCACGGGTAGGCTCACGGCATGGCTGAAGCAGAGGAAGAACAGAGCGTGAAGCAGCTGGCCGCGGTCCGCGTGGCCATCAACGAGGTGGACGAGCAGATCGTGTCCCTCATCTCCCGCCGCGAACGGCTGGTCCGGCGGGCCGGGGCCCTCAAGCGGGACGACGCCTCCGTCCGTGCGCCGGCCCGGGTGGAGCAGGTCATCACGAACGTCCGCGGCTACGCGTCGAAGCAGGGTGTGGACCCTGCCGTCGTCGAGCAGACCTACCGTGCCATGATCGAGGCCTTCATCGAGTACGAGCTGCGGGTACGGCGGGAGCCGTAGCGCAGGCCGGGATGACGCCCCGGCGTCGCCCCGCACCGGGCTTGTTGGTCGGCCCTGCGCCCACCCGATACGATCAGCACGGCGGTCCCCGGGCTCATCGGGTGCCGTCACGCCCTGTCGGGCGTCCCTGTTCCGATTCCCCGAGGAGACCCTCCGTGTCAGCGCCCCAGCCCATCAGACTCATCGTCGACGGCGAAGAGAAGCAGGCGACGGCGGGCACCACCGGCACGGAGCTGTTCGGCGAGCGGCGCGACGTCGTCGTCATGCGGGTGGACGGCGCCCTGGTGGACCTCGACCGGGAACTGCCCGACGGCGCCGCCGTGGAGGGCGTGACGCTCGAGGACCCCGCGGGGCTCGAGGTCCTCCGCCATTCCGCCGCGCACGTCATGGCGCAGGCCGTGCAGCAGCTGCGCCCCGGGGCCACGCTGGGCATCGGCCCGTACATCACGGACGGCTTCTACTTCGACTTCGACGTCGACGAGCCCTTCACGCCCGACGAGCTGAAGCAGCTCGAGAAGATGATGCTGAAGATCGTCAACGCCAACCAGCGCTTCGTCCGCCGGGTCGTGTCCGAGGACGAGGCCCGCGAGGCGATGAAGGACGAGCCGTACAAGCTCGAGCTGATCGGCCTCAAAGGTGGCGCGACGGACGAGGACGGTGCCTCCGTCGAGGTGGGCGCCGGCGAACTGACCGTCTACGACAACGTGGACCGCAAGTCCGGCGACGTCGTGTGGAAGGACCTGTGCCGCGGTCCGCACCTGCCCAACACCAAGCTCATCTCCAATGCCTACTCGCTCACCCGCTCGGCGGCCGCCTACTGGCGCGGCAGCGAGAAGAACAAGCAGCTGCAGCGGATCTACGGCACGGCATGGCCCACCAAGGACGCCCTCAAGGCCTACCAGGAACGGCTGGCCGAAGCGGAGCGGCGCGACCACCGGCGCCTCGGCACGGAGCTGGACCTGTTCTCCTTCCCGGACGAGCTGGGCTCCGGCCTGCCCGTGTTCCACCCCAAGGGCGGCACCATCCGCAAGGCGATGGAGGACTACTCCCGCCAGCGCCACACCGACGCCGGATACGAGTTCGTCTACACGCCCCACATCACGAAGGGGCACCTCTACGAGGTCTCCGGGCACCTCGACTGGTACCGGGACGGCATGTTCCCGGCCATGCACATCGACGAGGAGCTCAACGAGGACGGCACGGTGCGCAAGCCCGGGCAGGACTACTACCTCAAGCCGATGAACTGTCCCATGCACAACCTGGTCTTCCGGTCCCGCGGGCGGTCCTACCGCGAACTGCCGCTGCGCCTGTTCGAATTCGGCTCGGTCTACCGCTACGAGAAGTCCGGCGTGGTCCACGGCCTGACGCGTGTCCGGGGCATGACCCAGGACGACGCCCACATCTACTGCACCCGCGAGCAGATGAAGGACGAGCTCACGGGGACGCTGAACTTCGTGCTGGGCCTGCTCAAGGACTACGGCCTCGACGACTTCTACCTGGAGCTCTCCACACGCAACCCCGAGAAGTCGGTGGGCTCGGAGGAGATCTGGGAGGAGGCCACCCGCACCCTCGCCGAGGTCGGCGAGGCCTCCGGCCTGGAGCTGGTGCCCGATCCCGGGGGAGCCGCGTTCTACGGTCCCAAGATCTCCGTCCAGGCGCGCGACGCGATCGGCCGCACCTGGCAGATGTCCACCATCCAGCTGGACTTCAACCTGCCCGAGCGCTTCGAACTCGAATACCAGGCGGCCGACGGCACCCGGCAGCGCCCCGTCATGATCCACCGGGCGCTCTTCGGGTCGATCGAGCGCTTCATGGGCGTCCTCACCGAGCACTACGCCGGGGCGTTCCCGGCCTGGCTGGCACCCGTGCAGGTGCTCGCCGTCCCCGTGGCGGAGGCCTTCAACGACTACCTGTTCGACGTCGTCGACAAGCTCAAGGCCGAGGGCATCCGCGCGCAGGTGGACGCCGGCTCCGACCGCTTCCCCAAGAAGATCAGGACGGCGAGCAAGGAGAAGGTGCCGTTCGTGCTCATCGCGGGAGGCGAGGACCAGGAGGCCAACGCGGTCTCGTTCCGTTTCCGCGACGGCAGCCAGGACAACCAGGTACCGGTGGACGAGGCCGTCCGCAGGATCGTGGAGGCGGTCCGCAGCCGGGAGGCGACTCTCTGATGGCCGACGCCGACAGTCCGGACACCTCCCTGCTCGGCGAGCCGGCGGCCGGGTACCCGGGTGACCGGGAGGTCACCGACGGCTTCGAACTCGCCGGCGTGCCCGACGCCTTCCAGCGGCTGTGGACCCCGCACCGTCTCGCCTACATCAAGGGCGGGCAGGAGCAGGTGACGACGGAGGAGTCGTGCCCGTTCTGCCGCGCTCCGCAGCTGAGCGACGAGGACGCCCTGATCGTCCACCGCGGCACGCACGCCTTCGTGCTGCTCAACCTCTTCCCCTACAACGCCGGGCACCTCCTGGTCTGCCCGTACCGGCACGTGCCCGACTACACGGACATCGACGGCGCCGAGACCGCGGAGATCGCCGCCCTCACCCAGACCGCCATGCGCGTGCTGCGCCGGGTCTCCAACCCCTCCGGATTCAACCTCGGCATGAACCAGGGCGTCACGGGGGGCGCCGGGATCGCAGCCCACCTGCACCAGCACGTGGTGCCGCGCTGGGGCGGGGACGGGAACTTCCTGCCGATCATCGCGCAGACCAAGGCCATCACCCAGACGCTCGGCGACGTGCGCGGGCAGGTCGCCGCGGCGTGGGACGCCGGCGACGCGGGATCGGCCTCCTGATGCTCAACCGGTACGCGCGGGGCTTCTTCACCCGGCTCTTCACGCCCCTGGCCAGGCTGCTGCTGAAGTGGGGAGTGACGCCCGACGCCGTGACCATCGCCGGCACCCTCGGCGTGGCCGGCGGCGCACTGGTGTTCTACCCGCTCGGGCAGCTGTTCTGGGGCACGGTCTTCATCACCCTGTTCGTGTTCTCCGACGTGGTCGACGGCATCATGGCCAGGATCAAGGGCCACAGCGGCCTCTGGGGGAACTTCCTCGACTCCACGCTCGACCGCATCGCCGACGGCGCCCTCTTCGCCGGCGTGGCCATCTGGTTCTTCACGGGCGGGCAGAACACGGCCATCGCGGTCGCGGCCCTCGCCTGCCTCGTGCTGGGCATGATCGTGTCCTACGCGCGGGCCAAGGCGGAATCGCTCGGGTTCACCGCGAACGTGGGCGTGGCCGAGCGCGCCGAGCGCCTCGTCTCCGTCCTCGTGGTCACCGGGCTCACGGGTCTCGGGCTGCACCAGGGGGTCCTGCTCGCGGTGCTGGTCATCCTGGCCGCCGCGAGCCTCGTCACGGTCTACCAGCGGATCAGCACCGTGCGCCGGCAGTCCCGCGAGGCGCGGCCGGCGTCCTGACACCGTCCGGCCCGTCCGGCGTCGTCGACCCGAGCGCGCAGGTGGGGTGGGTCCAGGTCGGCCGGACCCGCCGCACGTGCGCCCTCGGAGCCGCCGAGGCCTCAGGACGCGGAGGCGAGGGCCGGCCGGGGCCCGGTGAAGGTGGCCGCGTGGCCGCGCAGGGGCGTCAGCGCGGTGCCCAGGGCCGAGAGGTACTCGGCGCGCCGCTTCGGAGCCACCCTGGAGGTCGGGGCGGGCGACGCGCCGGGGGTGTCGGCGTAGTGGGTCGCGAGTCCGTCGTGCAGCAGCCGGAGCGCCTCGGACTTCTGCTGCGACACGGCCGAGTGCGTGGTGCCGAGTTCGGCTGCGACGTCGGTCACCGAACGGCCCTCGAAGAAGACCTGCTCGATGATGTGCCGCATGCGCGCCGGAAGGTGGACGACGGCGGCCCGCAGGTGCCGGATCTGCTCGTCGGCGAGGAGCGAGGCCTCGGGCAGCTGGTCGAGCGACGGGACGAGGTCGAGCACCGTCTCGTCGAGCACGTGCACGGAGCGGGCGGCGTCGTCGAGCGCCGAATGGACCTCCTGCCGGCTGACGCCGAGCGTCATGGCCAGCTCGTCGGTGGTCGGCCTGCGGCCGAGGGAGGCAGCGAGGGCGTCCTGCGCGCCCAGGGTGTCACCGATCCGCCGTCGGACCGACCGCGGCGCCCAGTCGTTGGACCGCATCTCGTCCGCGAAGGCGCCCGTGATGCGACGCCGGGCATAGGCGCCGAACGGCACGCCGAGCGTGGGATCGAAGGCGTCCGCCGAGGTGATGAGCGCGATCGCTCCGACGGATGCCAGGTCCTCCCGCGACAGATGCGTGGCGCGGGCGCACAAGGACGAGACGAGATACCCGACCAGTGGCAGGTTGTCGACGATAAGTTTTTCACGGTCCCGTGAATGCATGAGCAAGCTCCCCAGCTGGCTAGTCGCATTGCTGCCCGTAGCGGCCCGGTGAGGGGCTGCCGGGGGCGGCAGGTGTCGTGATGAAGCTATCAGCGGCGTTTCGGGCGTACGGGCCCCTTAGGCCAATCCTGCTCAAAGGCTGAGGTTCGTCTGCTTACACCGGCCAAAACTTCGGTCCGGGGTCTTGAGTCCTGAGCGAGGCCCCGATGATTCACCGCCGTCGGAACCGTCTACAGGGCGACCCGTCATCCAGGGGAAGGACTCACGATGCCGCACATCCCGGCGTTCCTGCCACCCGACCTGCACATCGTCTCGCAGGCGGAGCTGCTCCTGCTGGAACGCGGAGCCGTGGCCCGGGGAGGCAGGCCGGGCCACGGCGCTGCCGGTCCGTCCGCGCCGTGGCCCGAGGAACCCCTCGACCGGCTGCTCGATGAACTCGAGCGTCGTGAGCTGGCCGCCGGCGACCGAGCGACCGAGGCCGGGCGCGTATCATGAGGTGTCAGCTTTTATCTACCTTTTAGGGGCAAGTTGTGTCCACCGTTGAAGGAAATCCGGCAACCACAGCACAGACCGGTGGAAACCGGGTGAAGCGCGGTATGGCCGAAATGCTCAAGGGCGGCGTCATCATGGATGTCGTCACCGCCGAGCAGGCCCGCATCGCCGAAGATGCGGGTGCCGTCGCGGTCATGGCGCTCGAGCGGGTGCCCGCGGACATCCGGGCCCAGGGCGGCGTCTCGCGCATGAGCGACCCCGACATGATCGACAGCATCATCGCGGCCGTCTCCATCCCGGTCATGGCCAAGGCGCGGATCGGCCACTTCGTGGAGGCGCAGGTGCTGCAGTCCCTCGGCGTCGACTACATCGACGAGTCCGAGGTCCTGACGCCCGCCGACTTCACCAACCACATCGACAAGTGGAAGTTCACGATCCCCTTCGTGTGCGGGGCCACCAACCTCGGCGAGGCCCTGCGGCGCATCAACGAGGGCGCTGCCATGATCCGGTCGAAGGGCGAGGCCGGCACCGGCGACGTCTCGAACGCCACGATGCACATGCGCAAGATCCGCTCCGAGATCAACCGCCTGTCCTCGATGGCCGAGGACGAGCTGTACGTGGCCGCGAAGGAACTGCAGGCCCCGTACGAGCTCGTGAAGGACGTCGCCGCGGCAGGCCGCCTGCCGGTGGTGCTGTTCACCGCGGGAGGCATCGCGACCCCCGCGGACGCCGCCATGATGATGCAGCTCGGCGCCGACGGCGTCTTCGTGGGCTCCGGCATCTTCAAGTCGGGCAACCCGGCCGAGCGCGCGAACGCCATCGTCCAGGCGACGACGTTCCACGACGACCCCGACATGATCGCCAAGGTCTCCCGCGGCCTCGGCGAAGCCATGGTGGGCATCAACGTCGACGAGATCCCGCAGCCGCACCGCCTGGCGGAGCGCGGCTGGTAATCCGGCAGGGCATCACGAAGGGTCGCAGCCGCGAGGCTGCGGCCCTTCCGCGTTCCCGGGGCGGTCCGGCCCGGGTCAGAGCGCCAGCGCGTAGGTCTTCCCGCGGCCGAGCAGCGCGAACCCCCGCCGGGAGAGGAACGCGTAGCCCTGCGGGGTGGCGTTGACGGCGAGGTCGACCGCCCCCGCCGCTCCCGCGGCGCGGGCAGTGGCGCTGAGCAGTGCCGTGGCCAGTCCCCGCCGCTGGTACGCGGGGAGGACCTCCAGCTGGTGGATGCCTCCGAGGCCCTGCAGCCCGGCGACCCCGACCGGATGGAACGAGTACGCTGCACCCGAGATGTTCCCGTGGACGGGATCGCGGGTCACGGCGTGCCAGGCCTGGCGCGGCTGGGCGCGGGCCACCCCGAGTTCCTGCCGCAGCGGCCCCGAGTAGTCGGGCACCTCGGTGGTGAGGACCGCGGCGTCGTCCCCGGGCCCGACGACGGCGGAGACGGGCGCCGCCATCCACCACGGCTGCCAGCTCGGGCCGAACCCGAGCTCGGCGAGCTCTGCGCCGTCCACCGCGGCGTTGAGCCAGACCCGGACGGACGACGCCCCGAGCCTGGTGCCCTCCGCCAGGGCGGGCCGGACGGCGTGCGCGCGGACCGCCTCGGGGAACATCATCATGAGCTCCCGCCGCGCGGGCAGCCACACCCAGGTGGCACCGTGCGTGGAGAACGTCTTCCCGCCCGTCGCCGTCGCGAGCGCCGCGCACCAGGCGGACTGCAGCCGCTGGCACGCGGCGATGCTCACCACGCCCGACCGCCGGCGGACGGTTCCCTCATGCGAGGCCGCGGCGGACCAGCAGGGGCTGGAGGTCCGCGTCCCGTCCCCGGAACCTGCGGAACGCCTCCAGCGGGTCGATGCTGTTGCCGCGGGAGAGCAGCTCACGCCGGAAATGATCGCCGTTCTCCCGGGTGAGACCGCCCGAGGACTTGAACCACTCCACGGTGTCGGCGTCGAGCATCTCGCTCCAGATGTACGCGTAGTAGGACGCGGCGTACCCGCCGGCGAAGATGTGCTTGAAGTACGAGGTGCGGTACCGGGGCGGGACGGGGGCGAAGTCGATGCCGGCGTCCGCGAGGGCCGAGGCCTCGAAGGCCAGCGGATCCTCGATCACCGCGCCGGACGGGACGGAGTGCCAGGCGAGGTCGAGGAGGGTCGCGCCGAGGTAGGCGGTCGTCTCGAAGCCCTCGCCCCAGGCGCCCGCCGCATGCATGCGGTCGATGACGTCCTGGGGGAGCGCCTCGCCCGTCTCGTGGTGGCGTGCGTAGTGCGCCACGATCTCGGGCCACAGGATCCACATCTCGTTGACCTGCGACGGGTACTCGACGAAGTCGCGCGGCACGGACGTCCCGGCGAGGAGCGGGTAGGTGACGTCGGAGAACAGGCCGTGGAGGGCGTGGCCGAACTCGTGGAAGGTGGTGACCACCTGGTCGTAGGAGAGCAGCGTGGGCTCGCCGACCCCGGGCGTGGAGATGTTCAGGTTGTTGATGACCACCGCGCGCGTGCCCTCGAGCCGGGACTGATCCACGAAGGAGTTCATCCAGGCGCCGCCGCTCTTGGTGTCGCGCGTGTAGAAGTCACCGAGGAACAGGCCGAGCCCGGACCCGTCCTCGTTGAACACCTCCCACACGCGCACGTCGGGGTGGTAGCCCGTGAGGTCGGTGCGCTCCGTGAACGTCAGGCCGTACAGGCGGTTCGCGGCGTAGAAGACGCCGTCGTTCAGGACGCGCTCGAGCTCGAAGTAGGGGCGCAGGGCATCGAGGTCGACGTCGAACTTCGCCTTCCGCACCTTCGCGGCGTAGTAGGCCCAGTCCCACGGCTCGATGCCGTGGCCGGCCTCCGCCTCGAGTTCGGCGGCCTCCGCGCGGGCGTTGCGGACCGCCGGAGCCGCGAGCTCCCGCATGCGGTCGAGGATCGCCTCGAGCGACGGCGCCGTCTGGCTGTCGGTCGCCGCGGCGGCGTGCGTGTCGAAGCCGAGGAGGGCGGCACGCTCGGCGCGGAGCGTGGCCATGCGCACGGTGATGGCGAGGGTGTCGGACTCGTTGCCGCGGGCCCCGCGGCTCACGGAGGCCTCGTGCAGGCGACGGCGCACCTCGCGGTTCGTGAGCTGCTCCAGCGCCGGCTGCGCGGTCGGCAGGATGAGGGTCAGCAGGTATTTCCCCTCGTGCCCGGCGTCGGACGCCGCAGTGGCCGCCGCGGAGATCGCATCGGCGGAGAGCCCGTCGAGTTCCTCGGGGGAGTCGAGCACCAGCGCGGCATCGTTCGTGTCCTTCAGCAGCTTCTGCGAGAACTCGGTGCTCAGCGCCGACAGCTCCGCGTTCAGCCCGCGCAGCGTGGCCTGTGCGTCGTCGTCGAGCTCCGCTCCCGCGCGCACGAACCCGCGGAGGTACTCCTCCACGAGGCGCGCCGACTCGGCGTCGAGCCCCTCGAGGGGTACCTGGCGGATGCGCTCGAACAGGGCGCGGTTCAGCTTGATGTTGTCCTCGTGCTCCGCGATGCGGGGGGCGATCCGCTGCTCCAGCTCCTGGATGGCCTCCGTGGCATGGCTGACCGAGTTGCTGAAGAAGACCCGCGAGACGCGGTCCAGGGTGCTGCCCGCACGCTCGAGGGCGATGAGCGTGTTCTCGAAGGAGGCCGGTTCCCCGGATCCCGTGATGCGCTCGATCTCGGCGAGGTGCTCGGCGAAACCGGCATCGAACGCGGGCAGGTAGTGCTCGTCCCGGATGGCCGCGAACGGGGGCAGCTGGTAGTCGAGGGTACTGGGCTCAAGAAAAGGGTTGCTCATGGGAACTAACTTTTGCACGTTGTTGCAGGTAAGCCCACCACCCTTGACCCGGTGGCATGTGCCTCCCTACTGTCGGAATGCTTCGCTGCCTGATGATCGCCCGTCCTCCCGACCGTCGACCTGCGGGCTGGGGCGCACGGCACAGACGCCGCTGCGATGCGGGGCGCGCCGGGCAGTGCAGCCCGGTTCGACGAAGGAGCACCGATGAGAAACCGTTCCCGAACGTCCATCCTGCTGACGCTGTCCCTCGCGGTCACCGGCCTCGGCGTGTCAGCCGGCCCCGCGGGCGCCGCCCCACCCCCGCCGACGGTGGTTCCGGCAGCGGACCGCACGACGCCGATCCCCGCCGTGGAGGGGCCCCTCGCCTCCACCGCCGCGTCCTACCCGTTCGGCGCCGCCGACCACCAGGAGGTGCCGCAGGACCTGTCCCGGCTCGGCTACGTGGAGGAGGAGTACCTGGTCAGCGGCACCTCGAACGTCTACACCTGGCCCTCCGCCGGGCCCGCGCAGGTCCGCACCGGCGACGCCCCGTACACCACCCGCGTGCTCGTCCGGAAGCCGGCCAAAGGCCAGAAGTTCAGTGGCAACGTGGTCGTCGAGATGCTCAACCCGAGCAACCTGTTCGACCTCAACATCGGCTGGGCCATGGCCCAGGAGCAGATCGTGGCCAACGGCGATGCCTGGGTGGGGATCACCGCCAAACCGATCGCCGTCCAGGCGCTGCAGAACTTCGACCCGGAGCGGTACGCGTCCCTCTCCTTCGCGAACCCGCTGCCGCTGGATGATCCGCGGAACTGTGCGACGGTCGCCGCCGATTCGGCCAGGACCACCGAGAACGGGCTGATCTGGGACATCTACTCCCAGGTGGGGGCGTGGCTGAAGAGCAGCGACGCCGCGAACCCGCTCCGCTACGGGGCGCGGGACTCGCGGGTGGAGCACGCCTACGGCTTCGGGTACTCCCAGACCGGCGGGTACCTCGTCAACTACATCAACGGCGTGCACCCGCTCGTCGTCGCCTCGGACGGGGAGCCGGTCTACGACGCCTACATCGTCGCCGTCGCCGGCGGTGCCTTCGCCGGCGCCTACCCGATGAACCAGTGCGAGCCGGCGCCCCCGGCCACCGACACGCGCCGCCAGTTCGAGGACGTCGGCGTCCCCATCATGCGGATGATGTCGCAGTCCGACTACCTGCTCGGCATCGGCTCCCGCCGCGCGGACAGCGACGAGCCGGGCGACCTGTACCGGCACTACGAGATGGCCGGCGCCGGGCACGCGACGCCGGACGAGCTGACGTACTCGGCGTCCTCCGCGGACATCGTCGCGGCCGAGCGGGCCGTTCCGCCGGCGTCGTGCAACGAGGGACCGCGCAGCAGGTTCCCCAGCTCCATCTTCTTCAACGCCGCACTTAGGAACCTCGATCTCTGGGTGCGGGACGGCGTCGCGCCGCCGCGTGCCGAGCCGATCCTGGTGCGCGACGGCGCGCCCGTGCTGGACGCCTACGGCAACGTGCAGGGGGGCCTCCGCTCGCCGTTCCTCGACGCGCCGACCAGCACCTGGTACGGCACGGCGACGGGCGCGTCCTTCTGCTTCATCGCGGGCTACGAGCGGCCACTGTCCCAGGACGTGCTCGACGGCCTGTACCGGAACCACGGCAGCTACGTGCGGGCGGTCAGGGACAGCGTGCGGACGCTCGAGGACGAGGGATTCCTGACGCGCTACGACGGCCGCGAGCTGCGGCGCGACGCGGCACGGAGCGACATCCCCTGAGCGGAGAACCCGAGCAGGACCTCAGCCCGGCCCCGGTCTCCTACCGGGGCCGGGCTCCGGCGTGCTGCCGGGCGAGGTCAGCGAGCGAGTCGTCGACGCCGTCGTCGTCGAACGCACCGAACCTCCGCTCGGCGGCGGTCCTCAGCAGGAAGTCGGCGATCGCCGGGTTCTTGGGCAGCAGGGACCCGTGGAGGTAGCTCGCGACGATGTTCCGGTAGCGGGCGCCCTCGTGCTTCTCGCCGGCGTTGTTGCCCGCGCCCTTGGTCACGGTCGCCAGGGGCCTCAGCCCGCTGCCGAGGAACGTCTGCCCACTGTGGTTCTCGTAGCCGTGGATCTCGCCGAACTCCTCGCTAGTGGCGACCACGTTGCCGATCAGCCGCTCGGAGCCGCCGCGGGTCTCGAGGTCGAGCACCCCGATGCCGGGGATCACGGTGCCCTCGTACGTCCGGAAGCTGTTGCCGAAGAGCTGGTACAGCCCGCAGATGAGCAGCATCGGCGTGCCGTCCTCGGCGAGCTCCCGCAACCGGGGCGCGATGGCCTGCAGGTCCTCCTGGATGACCACCTGGCCGCTGTCCTGGCCCCCGCCGCCCACGATGATGTCGACGTCGTCCGGGAACGGGTCGCCCGCATTGTGCTCGAGGATCTCGGCGCCGTAGCCGCGCCAGGCCAGGCGCTGCTTCAGCACGAGGACGTTGCCGTAGTCCCCGTAGATGTTCATCTCGCGGGGGTACAGCTGCAGGATGCGCAGGGACCCCTTGTGCGGATCGGCGGGCGCCCCGGTCAGGGCGGCGGCGGATGGGGCGTCACTCATCAGGAGACCACCTCGACCTTCGTGATCTTGGACAGCTCGCGGCGCACCGCGAGCATGGCGGTGTAGGTGCAGAAGATGCGCTTCGGACGGCCCGCGGAGCCGCGGATGAACTGCCGGAGCGCGTCGGTGGTGTCGGGCTCGACGGCGCCGACGCGGACGTCGTCGTACTTCAGGCGCAGCGCCATGTCGTAGGCGCGGACCCCGCTGACGACGTCCACCCCGCCGAGGCCCAGCGAGTCGAAGTCGACGTCCCATAGCCAGGACATGTCGCGTCCGTCGGCGTAGTTGTCGTTGATGGCGATCATCGTCGCGCAGCCGGCGGGGTCGAAGGACTTCAGGCCCAGGCGGAACCCGCTCGGGTTCTTGACCAGCACCAGCTCCAGGGCCTGACCGTCGACGACGAGGCTCTCGCCCCGGCCGAACGCCGGTTCGACGGCGGCGAGGGAGGAGAACAGGCGGTCGCCGTCCGCGCTGCCGCCGAGGACCGCGCGGGCCGCCGCGAGGGCCGCCGCCGCGTTGAAGATGTTGTAGACGCCGCGCAGGCGGAGATCGGTGCGCGTCGTCGTGCCGTCCACCTCGAAGCTCGCCGCAGTGCCGTCCACGGACGCGAGGACCACGTCGGCGGGCAGGGCCGAGGCGGGTGCGGTGCCCGCGGCGCCGCGCAGTTCGTCGTCGTTCGGGAAGGTGCTCCGGAGGGACGCGTCGAGGCCGAAGTAGACGACGTCGGCCGCCGTGATCGACGACGCCAGCCCGGCGACGCGCGGATCCTCGCGGTTCAGCACCACCGTGTCCGTGGTGGCGAGCGCGATGCGCTCGAGCAGGCGCGTGGTCGCGTCGATCTCCCCGAACCGGTCCAGCTGGTCGCGGAGGACGTTCAGCAGCAGGGAGTACCGGGGAGGGACGAGCTTCACGAAGTGCACGGCGTGGGCCTCGTCCAGTTCCAGGACGGCGACGTCGGCCTTGAGGCGCCCGCGCCAGTCGACCTCGCCGAGCAGTGCCGCCGCGACGCCGCGCGTGAAGTTGCTGCCCGTGCGGTTGGTGAACACCGTCAGGCCCTGGCCCTCGAGCAGTTCCACCACCATCTTGGTGGTGGTCGTCTTGCCGTTCGTGCCGCTGACGACGACGACGCCGCGGGGGAGGGTGGACAGGGCGCGGCCCATGAAGCCGGGGTCGAGGCGCTCGACCACGAGGCCCGGGAACGCGGAGCCGCCGCCGCGCAGGCGGGAGGCGAAGCGCGCAGCCTTACCCACGAGGACTGGAAGGGGATTCATGCCTCCAAATTATCGCAGGCCCGGGCGCCTTGCCGGGACGCGGCGGGGAGTCGCTCCTCACGCCCCGCCGGGAGCGGGGGCCGGAGAACCTAGAATTGGGGGATGACCTCCCTGTCCTCCCCGGCTCCCACGCCCCCGTCCGGCGTCGTGGTCGGCGTCCTCGCCGTCCAGGGCGATGTCCGCGAGCACATCGCGACCATCGAGTCCCTGGGCGGGCGGGCCGTACCCGTCCGGCGGGCCTCGGAACTGGCCGGGATCGACGGCCTGATCATCCCCGGCGGGGAGTCCACCACGATGGACAAGCTCACCCGGACCTTCGGGCTGGCCGGACCGCTGCGCGACAGGATCGGCGACGGGATGCCCGTCTACGGCTCCTGCGCCGGGATGATCATGCTCTCCGACGTCCTCGCGGACCCGTCCACGGACCGCCTCGGCAACCCGCAGCAGACGCTCGGCGGCCTCGACATGGTGGTGCGGCGCAACGCGTTCGGGCGGCAGCGCGAGTCCTTCGAGGCCGATCTCGCCTTCGGCGGGCTCGCCACGACCGGGGGCGCCGGCGGCGCCGATCCGGTGCGGGCCGTCTTCATCCGCGCCCCGTGGGTGGAGAAGGTGGGTGCGGGCGTCCAGGTGCTGGCGCAGGTGCCCGCGTCGGAGACGCCGCAGCCCGGACCCGCACCGGACGGTGCCGGTGCGGACTTGGAACCGGTCGCTAGAATTGTCGCAGTGCGTTCGGGGAACCTGCTGGCCACGAGCTTCCATCCGGAGGTCACGGGGGAGCGGCGGGTCCACGAACTGTTTATTCGGATGATCAGAGGAGAAGCGTAGGCATGTCGGGGCACTCCAAGTGGGCAACAACCAAGCACAAGAAGGCCGCGATCGACGCCAAGCGCGCGAAGTCCTTCGCCAAGCTGATCAAGAACATCGAGGTCGCGGCGCGGGCCGGCGGCGCCGACGTCGCCGGTAACCCGGGGCTCGAGCTGGCCGTCTCGAAGGCCAAGAAGACCTCCGTCCCCATCGACAACATCAACCGCGCGGTGAAGCGCGGGGCAGGTCTGCTCGGCGAGGCCGTCGACTACCAGACCATCATGTACGAGGCCCGCGGCCCCCAGGGTTCGGCGCTGCTGATCGAGTGCCTCACGGACAACAAGAACCGCGCGGCCTCCGAGGTGCGCCTCGGCATCTCCCGCAACGGCGGCACGGTCGCCGATCCGGGCTCCGTGGCCTACCTCTTCGCACGCAAGGGCGTCGTCACGCTCCCGAAGAAGGACCTCACCGAGGACGAGCTGCTCCTGTCCGTCCTCGACGCCGGGGCGGACGAGGTCAAGGAATCGGCCGAGACGTTCGAGATCGTCTCCGAGCCGCAGGACCTCCGGGCCGTGGTCGCGGCGCTCGACGAGAGCAGCATCGAGTACGAGACCGACGACGTCGAGTTCGTCCCGTCCATGCAGGTGGACCTGGACGCCGACGGCGCGCGGAAGTTCCTCAAACTCGTGGACGCCCTGGAGGAGCTCGACGACGTCCAGAACGTCTACTCGAACGCCCACCTCCCGGACGAGGTCCTGGCGGAGCTCGAGAACGACGACTGACATCGTCCGTCCCGGCCCCGGGCGGCGGGTAGCCCCGTGACCTTCCGCGTGATGGGCGTCGACCCCGGGCTGACGCGCTGCGGGCTCGCCGTCGTCGACATCGAATCCAACCGACGCTCCACCCTCGTGGCCGTCGGCGTGGTGGGCACCGACGCCGGGCAGAGCCTCGACCAACGGCTCCTGGTCATCTCGGAGGCCGTCGACACCTGGCTGGACCTGCACGAGCCGCAGGCCCTCGCCGTCGAGCGCGTCTTCAGCGGGACCAACATCAGCACCGTCATGGGCACCGCGCAGGCGTCCGGGGTCGTCATCGTGTCCGCGGCGCGCCGCGGCATCCCGGTGGCACTCCACACGCCCACCGAGGTGAAGGCCGCGGTCACGGGCAACGGGCAGGCGGACAAGGTGGCGGTCACGAAGATGGTGACGAAGATCCTGCGGCTCGACACGCCGCCCCGGCCCGCCGACGCCGCCGACGCCCTGGCCCTGGCGATCACCCACGCGTGGCGCCGCGGCGTGGGGACGCAGGCTGCGGNCGGCGGCAGCGAAGAACAATGCCCCGTCGAGACGGAAGACGGACTGGTGACCCCCGCGCAGCGACTGTGGGCCGAGGCGGAGGCCCGGGCCCGCCGCCGCTGAGCAGATGACGCCTGTCCCGGCGCCCGCTCAGCGCGAGCTGCGGACGTCCAGGACGGACCGCACACCGGGGAGTGCGTCGCTCACCCGCGCCTCCAGGCTCGGACCCTCGTCGTCCGCGAGCCAGGCATGCAGGCACTGCCGGAAGAGCGCGAACCCGATGGCGGCAAGGACGTCGGACTGCTCCGGGGGGAACCCGCGACCGATGAGGGCCGTCGTCACGTCCTTCTGCCACCGGGCCTGCTTGGCGAGTTCCCGTCCGGACAGTGCGATGTGCGAGTCGATGACGCGTTGGCGCCGCTTCAGCAGGTCGCGCCGGGACTCCATGGTCGACGCGAGCGTCCCGAGCGCCTTCCCCATGTGCACGTCCGCGCGGACGGGACCGGTGTCCTCCGCGATGACACCGATGAGCAGCGGCAGGAGCTCGTCGTCATCGGCGAAGAGCACTTCCTCCTTGTCCGCGAAGTAGCGGAAGAACGTCCGCGGGGTCACCCCGGCCGCGAGCGCGATGTTCTCGACCGTCGACTCGGCGTAGCCGCGGTCGACGAACTGGCTGATCGCCGCGTCCACGAGGCGGCGGCGGGAGTCTTCGGGCCATCGGGGCATCCCCCGATCCTACCCTTGTGTCACTTTGTGACATCAACTATAGTCTCTGCCATGACACAAACTGTCGTCACGTCACCGACGGTCCTGCTGACCGGCTTCACGAGCGGTATCGGCGCACGGATGCTCGAGGAGCTCCTCGAGCATCCGTCACGGCCGAGCCTCGTGCTCCTCGCCCGTGGTGCTGCCGACCTGGAGGACGCGCTCGAGCGCGCCCGGGCCACCGGGCTCGTCGCCATGGGTGCTCTCGCCGATCTCGGCGACCTCGGTTCGATCCGCACTGCACTCGAGCAGATCCATGCAGCGCAGGAGCGGGGCGCGGTGCGCCCCGTCGACGTCGTGCTCCTCAACGCCGGCGCACAGTTCACGAGCGGGCGCCGTGCCGGAGCCCAGGGCCACGAGCTGACCTTCACCGTCAATGTGATCGCGCAGCACCTGCTCCTGCGCGGGCTGGAACCGCTCCTCGCCGCGGACGCCCACGCGGTGCTCCTGGGGTCCTCCACCCACCGGGGCAAGAAGGCGAGCTTCAATCTCGTCCCGGACCCGCAGTGGCGGGATCCCGAGGATCTCGCCCGAGCGGAACCCCCGGCCGATGGTCCCGTCCGGTTCGCCGACGAGCGCGGGAAGGGGGGCGTCGCCTACGCCTCGAGCAAGCTCGCGCTGGTGACCCTCGCCCACGACTGGGCGGAGCGGCTCGCCGCGTCCGGGCATCGACTCAACACCTACGATCCCGGGCTGGTCGCCGGGACCGGGCTGGGCAGGGACATGCCGGCCTCCAGGTACTGGGTCTGGAAGCACGTGATGCCGGCGATGAGTGTCCTCCCGGGAGCCTCGACCCCACGGGCCACCGCCCGTCACGCTGTCCGGCTGGCTCTCGGGGACGCCCACGGGTCGCTGAACGGCGGCTACGTGGAGATCGGCCGGGTCACCCGGGCGGACGCGGCCACGTTCGCGGCCGATCGGCGTGAGCGGCTGTGGGCCTGGCTCGAAGGTGCCGTCCGCGACCACCTGCCGACCTATGCCGCGTCCGAGGGGTCCCGATGATCCTCGTGTCCCTGGGGTTGAACGTGCTCGTGCTGGTTCCGGTGACCGCCCTCCTGGCCGGCGGGACGCCCGGGCTCCGTGCGGTGTTCGGGGAACGGACGCCGGCCCGGGACATCCTCCTCGCGATCTATGCGGCGATCCTCGCAGCCTCGGCCGTCCTCATGGGCGCGGCGCTCGTCCTATCCGATGCACCGTGGCTGACCGGAGCGGTGGGGGCCCTGCTGGCGGTGCAGGTCGTCTACAAAGGCCTCACCGCCCTCACCGTGCGGAACGGCCTGCGTCACCCTGTCGTCCTCGCCAACCTTGCGATCGCCGTCGTGCACCTGATCACCCTCATCGGGATCGCGGCAGCCTTCCGGTGATCGCCCGGGCGCGGCGGGTCACCGGCCGGATCATCGCCCGGGATGCGGGCGGGCCCGGACCCGAGGCGTCCCGCCCGACGGCGGACCCGGTGTGGCGGCTCGATCGCGGGCCGGATCGCCGGTACCGTAGTGCATTAGAACGTATGTTCGACGCCGGGTGGACGCCCGGCGGTCCCGCCCGCAAGTGCCCCTGGAGCCCTTCATGATCAGTTCCCTGCGCGGAACAGTGACCCACGTGGGCCTGCACTCCGCCGTCCTCGACGTCAACGGCTTCGGCATGCAGGTCCAGGCGACCCCCCAGACCCTCGCCGGGTTCCGCGTGGGGGAGCAGGCCACCGTCGCCACGGCCATGATCGTCCGCGAGGACTCCATGACGCTGTTCGGCTTCGAGGACGCCGACCAGCGCGAGGTCTTCGAGACGCTCCTGGCGGTCAGCGGCGTGGGACCCCGCCTGGCCCTCGCCGTCCTCGCCGTCCACACGCCCGACGCCATCCGCATCGCCGCAGCTGCCGGCGACGACAAGGCGTTCAGCAAGGTGTCGGGGATCGGGCCCAAGGGCGCCCGCCGGATCGTGCTCGAGCTCGCCGGCAAGCTGGTCCCGCCCGATGCGAAGCCCGGGGTGCCCAAGCAGACCTGGCAGGGCCAGGTCCTCACCGCCATGATGGGTCTCGGCTGGTCCGAGAAGGACGCCGGAGCGGCGATCGACGCCGCCGTCGAGGAGGCACCCGAGGTCGCCGCGACCGGTGACGTGGGCCAGATCCTGAAACTCACGCTGCGCAGGCTCGGCCAGGACGGCGCCCGCAGCTCGGCCCGGACGACGGTGGGCACATGACGGACAAGCAGCAGGAGGAGGCGCCGCTCGTCGCGCCGGCCGCGGACCCCGAGGACCGCGCCGTCGAGGCCGCGCTCCGGCCGAAGAACCTCGACGACTTCGTGGGCCAGAAGCGTGTGCGCCGGCAGCTCTCGCTGGTGCTGGAGGCGTCCCGCCTGCGCGGGCGCAGCGCGGACCACGTGCTCCTTTCCGGTCCGCCCGGCCTCGGCAAGACGACGCTCGCGATGATCATCGCGGCCGAGATGAACGCGCCGCTGCGCATCACCTCCGGGCCCGCCATCCAGCACGCCGGTGACCTCGCGGCCATCCTCTCCTCCCTCACCGAGGGAGAGGTCCTCTTCCTCGACGAGATCCACCGCATGTCCCGGCCCGCCGAGGAGATGCTCTACATGGCGATGGAGGACTTCCGCGTCGACATCATCGTCGGCAAGGGGCCCGGTGCCACCGCCATCCCCCTGGAACTGCCGCCCTTCACCCTTGTGGGCGCCACGACCCGCGCGGGGCTCCTGCCGGGACCGCTGCGGGACCGCTTCGGGTTCACCGGGCACCTCGAGTTCTACTCCACCGAGGAACTCGAGCTCGTGCTCCGCCGCTCGGCCATGCTCATGGACATGAAGGTCAATTCGGCCGCGTTCGCGGAGATCGCCGGCCGGTCCCGCGGCACGCCGCGTATCTCCAACCGCCTGCTCCGGCGCGTCCGGGACTGGGCGCTGGTGCACGGCGTCGACCTCATCGACGCGCGCTCCGCGGGTGCGGCGCTGGACATGTACGAGGTGGACGCGCGGGGCCTCGACCGGCTGGACCGCTCGGTGCTCACGGCGCTCATCACCAAGTTCAACGGTGGGCCCGTGGGCCTGTCGACGCTCGCGATCGCCGTGGGCGAGGAACCGGAGACGGTCGAGACCGTCGCCGAACCCTACCTGGTCCGCGAGGGCATGCTCGGGCGCACCCCGCGCGGCCGGATCGCGACGGCGGCCGCCTGGCGGCATCTGGGGATCGAGATGCCCGCGAACGTCGCTGCCGCGATGCCCGAGGACCTGTTCTCCGTCACGCCCGAGGACCTGGTGGCCACGGAATCGGCCGTCGACAGCTGGGCCCAGCCGGACTCCTGACGCGGGGATGCTCAGGAAACGCCTTTACACTGGTGTCTCACGATGTGTGCCGCGGCACAGTCCTGCCACCCAGACCCCAGCCCCAGGAACGGATCCCCAGTGCTTGCAGATGTAGTCGCCCAATCCACCACCGGACAGACCGGAGGCTTCGACGTCTTCGGTCTGCTGCTCCCGCTGGCCCTGGCCTTCCTCATCTTCACCATGTTCCGCAGGCAGCGGAAGGCGCAGCAGCAGGTCAAGGAGATGCGCACCCAGATGGAACCCGGCACCGAGGTCATGACCCAGTTCGGCCTCTTCGGGACCATCGCCTCGATCGACCAGGAGAACAACAAGGCCGTCCTGGAGCTGTCGCCGGGTACCTTCGCGACGGTCCACACGCAGGCGCTCTCGAAGGTGGTCCAGCAGGAGCCCGCCGTCGCGGACGCGGACGCGACGGCCGCGGAGCCCCTGGACGGCCCCGGCTACGACGCCTCCACGGTGCCCGACGACGTGTCCTCGATCGACGGCGTCGACCGCGGCCCTGCCGGCGGTTCCACCGCTGCGGGCACCCCGGGATCCGCGTCCGGCGTCGAGACCCCCGAGGAGACCCTGGAGCGCCTGAACCGGGAATCGCCGCGGGAAAACCGCGACGCGCGCGACGCCCGCGACCCCAAAGCGAACCCGGACAACTAGCATTCCGTAGGGCGCCGGTAGCAGTACCGGCGCCCCCATGATCACCCGGCGCACCCGACGCGCCACTGCATAAGGACACCCCACCATGCCTCGTACCGGTCCCGGGACGGCAGCCAAGCGGACACTCGTCTGGCTGGGCGTACTGACAGCACTGCTCGCAACCCTGCTGGGAGCGGGCGCCCACTGGAGCACCGCGAGCTGGAGCCCGCGCCTGGCCCTCGACCTCGAGGGCGGGACGCAGATGATCCTGGCCCCCCGCGTCCAGGACGGCAGCGAG
The DNA here is from genome assembly GCF_000816565.1 of Arthrobacter sp. L77. Taxonomy (NCBI): domain Bacteria; kingdom Bacillati; phylum Actinomycetota; class Actinomycetes; order Micrococcales; family Micrococcaceae; genus Arthrobacter; species Arthrobacter sp. L77. The sequence continues at coordinate 151,402 of NZ_JWSU01000006.1, forward strand.
ATCACGCCCGAACAGCTCGACCAGGCCGTGGAGATCATCCGCCAGCGCGTCGACGGGTCCGGTGTCGCGGAAGCCGAGATCAGCACGCAGTCCGGCCAGAACGTGATCGTCTCCCTGCCGGGTACCCCCGACGCACAGACGCGCGACCTCATCCAGGCCTCCGCCCAGATGGAGTTCCGTCCGGTCCTCACCGGCGGTCCCGGCCAGGCCGCGGCCGCCGAGACGCCGACGCCGGAGGACCAGCTCCCCACGCCGGCCGCCGAGCCGCAGGACGCGAGTGATCCCAACTGGATCACCCCCGAGCTGTACAAGGAGTTCGAGGCCCTGAACTGCCTCGACCCGGCAGCACTGGAGCCGGCAGAGGAACCCGCGCCCGCCGACGAGCCGATGGTCGCGTGCGAGCCGGACACCCAGGGCAAGTACATCCTCGGCCCCGTCGAGGTGCCCGGAACCGACATCTCCACGGCGAGCTACGGACTGGAGCGCAGCCAGGGAGGCCAGACGCTCAACAGCTGGGCCGTGAACATCGACTTCAACGACGAGGCCACCGAGACCTTCCGCGAGGTCACCGAACGCCTCTACGCGTTCGGTCAGGGTGACCCGCGCAACCAGTTCGCGATCGTCCTCGACGGCCAGATCGTGTCCGCGCCGACCACCAACGCCGTCATCCCCGACGGCAACCCCTCGATCAGCGGCAGCTTCACGGAGGAATCCGCGGCGGCCCTGGCGGAGCAGCTCAAGTACGGAGCGCTGCCGATCAGCTTCGAGATCCAGAGCGAACAGCAGATCTCCGCCACCCTGGGTGCCGACCAGCTGCGGGTCGGGCTCATCGCCGGCCTCATCGGCCTCCTGCTCGTCGCTGCCTACTCCATGTTCCAGTACCGGCTCCTCGGCCTGGTCACCATCGCCTCGCTGGTCGTCGCCGGCGTCCTGACCTACCTGGCCATCTGCATCCTCGGGTGGACGGAGAACTACCGTCTCTCGCTCGCCGGTGTCGCCGGCCTCATCGTCGCCATCGGGCAGACCGCGGACTCGTTCATCGTCTACTTCGAGCGCATCCGCGACGAGCTCCGGGAGGGACGCGGGCTCATCTCCGCCGTCGAGAACGGCTGGCGGCGCGCCAAGCGGACCGTGCTCGCGTCGAAGGCGGTGAACCTGCTGGCCGCGCTCGTGCTCTTCTTCGTCGCCGTCGGCAACGTCCGCGGGTTCGCGTTCACCCTCGGCCTCACCGCGATCGCCGACCTCATCGTCGTCTTCCTCTTCACCCACCCGGTCCTCCGGCTCCTGGCGAGGACCAAGTTCTTCGGCGAGGGCCACCCGTGGTCCGGCCTGGATCCGAGCCGCCTCGGAGGCATCCCGCTGTACCGCGGCGCCGGCCGCCTCCGCCAGCCGGGCGAGGGCACCGTGAAGCCGGTCGCCGTCGCCCGGACCAAGAACAAGGGCGCCACCGCCGAGGCCGAGCGCCGCCTGACCATCGCCGAGCGTCGGCGTGCGGAACAGCAGAAGGCCCTCGCGGGCCGTACCGGTTCTTCCCAGAAAGAGACCAACGAATGAGCCGCACGAACTTCGCAACCTTCGGCAACGAGCTGTACTCGGGGAAGCGCTCCTACCCCTTCGTCGCCCGACGGAACCTCTGGTTCCTGATCGCCGGCATCGCCCTCCTGATCTCGATCATCATCCCGGTGGTCAAGGGCGGCTTCAACCTCGGGATCGACTTCCGGGGCGGCTCGGAGTTCACCGTGTCCTCCACGCAGGACAAGGATCCAGCGATCGGCGAGCGGGCCGTGACCGACGTCGTCCCCGAGGCCGTCCCGCGTGTCACCAACATCGCGGGCGACACCATGCGCGTCCAGACGGAGCGCCTCTCCGACGACGAGACCCTGAGCGTCCGGGACAACCTGGCCGGCGGGTACGGCGTGGGCGAGGACCAGGTCACCTCGAGCTACGTGGGACCCACCTGGGGTGAGGACGTCAGCCGGCAGGCCCTGATCGGCTTCGGAGTGTTCGTGCTCCTGGCCGCGATCCTCATGGCGCTCTACTTCCGCACCTGGAAGATGGCGGTCGCCGCGATGGCCGCCCTCGTGGTGGTCATGGTCGTCACCGCGGGGCTCTACTCGCTGAGCAACTTCGAGGTCACGCCGTCGGCCATCATCGGCTTCCTGACGATCCTCAGCTACGCCCTGTACGACACCGTGGTGGTGTTCGACAAGATCCGCGAGAACACCGCGGACATGAAGACCTCCACCGAGCGGACCTTCGCCGAACAGGTCAACCTCGCGGTGAACCAGACACTCGTCCGGTCCATCAACACCTCCGTCGTCGCGATCCTCCCGGTCGCCTCGATCCTCTTCATCGGGGCCTTCGTGCTCGGTGCCGGTACCCTCCAGGACCTGTCGCTGGCCCTGTTCATCGGCATCATCCTCGGCACCCTCGGCACCATCTTTATCGCCGCGCCGCTCTACGCCGCGCTCCGGCTCAACGAACCGGAACTGAAGGAGCAGGAGGAGAAGGTCCTCGCCCGGCGCTCCCTGGCGTCGGCCTCCGCCTGAGCCGCGGACAGCCCCGGCACGGTCGTCGGCCGCAGGAGACCCGTCCGGGTGCCCTGCGGCCGATGCCGTTCCGGGCCCGGCTAGAATTGGACCGTCGCATGACCGGTGGCATCGCGGGAACCCTTCCGGGCCCGGGATCGAGATTGAGGGATGGCACATGGCTGAAGCGGTGAAGCCCACGGGAGGGCCCGACGGCGGTCCGGGCGCCTCCACGGCGGGCGGGCAGGGCCCGGTCGCGACGGACGCCGTGCGCCCCGGACCGTCCCGGGGCCTCGTGCAGCCGGAGTCGCCGAGCTCCGCGCCCTCCGCGACGAGCGCCGACCAGGTGGCTCCCGGCAGGCGGGGGCGGACCCGCGCGCGCATCGCCCGGCTCACCGGCCGCGGCTCCTCCGGCTACTCGCCCGTCCTCGAGCCGCTGCTGCGCACGGTCCGGGCCAACAACCCGAAGGAAGACCTCGACCTCATCCAGCGCGCCTACCTCGTCGCGGAGCGCAGCCACGAGGGTCAGACGCGCAAGAGCGGCGATCCGTACATCACGCACCCCGTCGCCGTCGCCACCATCCTGGCCGAGCTGGGCATGACCGGCACCACGCTCGCCGCGGCCCTCCTGCACGACACCGTCGAGGACACCTCGTACACGCTCGAGGAGCTCAAGCGCGATTTCGGGCCCGAGGTGGCCATGCTCGTCGACGGCGTGACGAAGCTGGACAAGGTGTCCTTCGGGGACGCCGCGCAGGCCGAGACGGTCCGCAAGATGGTCGTCGCCATGGCGAAGGACATCCGGGTCCTCGTCATCAAGCTCGCCGACCGGCTGCACAACGCCCGCACCTGGCGTTTCGTCTCGCCCGCCTCCTCCGCGAAGAAGGCGCGGGAGACCCTCGAGATCTTCGCACCGCTCGCGCACCGGCTGGGCATGAACACCATCAAGTGGGAGCTCGAGGACCTCTCCTTCGCGGCCCTGCACCCGAAGGTGTACGAGGAGATCGTCCGCATGGTGGGGGACAGGACCCCCGAGCGGGAGAAGCACCTCAGCCTCGTGCGGAACCAGATCGAGGAGGACCTGCGCACCGTCAGGATCAAGGCGACGATCACGGGACGGCCCAAGCACTACTACTCCATCTACCAGAAGATGATCGTCCGGGGTAAGGACTTCGACGACATCCACGACCTCATGGGCGTGCGCGTCCTGGTGGACAGCGTGCGTGACTGCTACGCGACCCTCGGCTCCCTGCATTCGCGCTGGAACCCCCTTCCCGGGCGGTTCAAGGACTACATCGCGATGCCGAAGTTCAACATGTACCAGTCGCTGCACACCACCGTGATCGGTCCGGGCGGCAAGCCCGTGGAGATCCAGATCAGGACCCACGACATGCACCGCCGTGCCGAGTACGGTGTCGCCGCCCACTGGAAGTACAAGAGCGGCGGCCGGCAGCTCGAGGCGCAGGACGGCGGGGACATGGGGTGGCTGCGCAGCCTCGTCGACTGGCAGCAGGAGACCTCTGACCCGAACGAGTTCCTCGACTCGCTGCGGTTCGAGATCAACGCGCGTGAGGTCTTCGTCTTCACCCCCAAGGGCGAGGTGATGGCGCTGCCGGCCGGGTCGACGCCGGTGGACTTCGCCTACGCCGTGCACACCGAGGTGGGCCACCGGACCATCGGGGCGAGGGTGAACGGGAAGCTCGTCCCGCTCAGCAGCGAGCTGAACCACGGCGACTCGGTGGAGATCTTCACCTCGAAGGCCGAGGGCGCGGGGCCGAGCCAGGACTGGCAGAACTTCGTCAAGAGCCCGCGCGCCCGGAACAAGATCCGGCAGTGGTTCACGAAGGAGCGGCGCGAGGAGGCCGTGGACAAGGGCAAGGACCTGCTGACGCGCGCCATGCGCAAGCAGAACCTGCCGCTGCAGCGCATGATGACGCACACCGCCCTGATGACCGTGGCGGAGGAGCTCCACCACCAGGACATCTCGGCGCTCTACGCCGCCGTCGGTGACGGACACACCTCCGCCCAGAACGTCATCGAGCACCTCGTGGCCCTCATGGGCGGACACGAGGGCGCCGAGGAGAGCATCGCCGAGACCGTGGTCCCGGCCCAGCCCCGGCGGCCCAAGTTCTCCGATTCCGGCGTGACCGTCCGCGGGGTCGGTGACGTCTGGGTGAAACTCGCGCGCTGCTGCACGCCCGTCCCGCCGGATCCGATCATCGGGTTCGTCACCCGCGGCTCGGGTGTCTCGGTGCATCGGACCGACTGCCGCAACGTGCAGGAGCTGCGCGACCAGCCGGACCGGATCGTGCCCGTGGACTGGGCTCCCACGCAGTCGAGCGTGTTCCTGGTCGAGATCCAGGTCGAGGCGCTCGACCGCAAGAGCCTGCTCTCCGACGTCACGAGCGTGCTCGCAGAGAACCACGTGAACATCCTCGCGGCCAGCGTGAACACGTCCACGGACAGGGTCGCGATGTCCCGCTTCGCCTTCGAGATGGGCGATCCCAAGTACCTCAGCCACATCCTCAGCGCCGTCCGGCGCATCGACGGCGTCTTCGACGTCTACCGGACCACCGGCTCCCAGCGCCGGCCCTGAGGGCGGGCACGGGCGCCGCCGGTGTCCGTGCGCGGCCGCTCGTGGGTGCCGTCTCATCCTGCGCCTGCCGCCGGACGCCGGGCCGCCCTCACCCTCGACAGGGCACGCGTCTTCCCGGGCACCCGCGAGGCGCCCAGGAGTGCGGCCTCCACGAGGCGGAGCGGGCAGTCCAGCTCGCGGTCCCGGCCGATGGCCCGCAGGATGCCCACCGCATCACGGTCCTCGCCGTGCACGGCGATGTCCAGGGCGGTCCTGAGCGGGGTGGTCACGCACACCCCGCCCACCCTGTTCACGTCGAACGGTCCGAGCGCCACCTGGTGCATGACGGCGGACGTGAAGGGCGGCAGGGCCGTGGTGCGGCGCCGGTGGTCCGTCACGAGGCTGATCACGGTCGGAGGAGCGGCGCACCCGTAGATCCACGCCGCGCAGGAGCGCCCGAGCGCCACCCGGGACCGCACCGACTGCGGGATGCTCCGGGCGGCGGCCTGCGACCGGATGGCGGGGTCCTCCCGGAAGTCGCTCCGGAGATAGGACCCGCCGATCACGAGCCGCACCAGGCCCTCGAGCCGCATGGCCTGCAGCTCCGCCGAGGTGAAGATGTCTCCCGCGTGGAAGAGCGCGCCGCCGGTCGAGGTGACCGGAGGGTGTGCCGCTCCGGGATAGCGCTCGGGAGGTGCTGCGGCGGAGGCGCTGTGCAGGGGGGCCATCACCTCAGCATGCGGACTGCACCTCCCACGCAAAAGCCCCCCGGCGCCCATGTGGACAAGGGCGCCGGGGGGCTGTCGCTGCGTGCGAGCGGGGCGCTAGGAGAAGTCCTGCGCCGACCGCTGCAGCATGTCGAGCCACTGTTCCCGTGCTGCCAGCGCTTCCCGGGCCGAGGCGATCTTCTTGGCGTCACCCGCGCGCTCGGCGTCGGCGAGGTCGTCCTTGAGCTGGGCGATGGTCGCTTCGAGCTGGCTCAGGGCGCTGTTGGTGCGCGCCTTGGTCTCGGGGTTCGTCTTCGTCCAGTGCTCCTCGTCGGCGGCCCTGACGGCGTCCTCCACCTTACGGAGCCCGGCGTCGATACGGCCCATGTCGGCGCGCGGGACCTTCCCGGCCTCGTCCCACCGGTCACGGACGGACTGCAGGGCCTTCTTCGCGGCGGCGAGGTCCCGGATCGGCAGGATCTGCTGGGCTTCCCGCAGCAGTGCCTCCTTGGCCTCGAGGTTGCCCGCGTACTCCTCGTCGACGGCTTCGTTCGCGGCCTTGCGGGCCTCGAAGAAGCGGTCCTGGGCGGCGCGGAAGCGGGCCCAGAGGGCGTCGTCGTCCTTGCGGCTGGCGCGCTTGGACGCCTTCCACTCGTCCATCAGATGCCGGTACTCGGCAGCGGTCTGGCCCCAGTCCGTCGAGCCGGACAGCTGCTCGGCGCGCTTGATGAGCGCTTCCTTGGCCTGCTTCGCCTCGGCGTTGTCGCTGTCCAGCTGGGAGAAGTAGGCGCGGCGATGGCGGTCGAAGATGGTGCGGGCGGACCGGAAGCGCTTCCAGAGCGAATCCTCCGTGCCACGCCCGAGCCTCGGTCCGTTCTTCTGGGCGGCCTTCCAGAGCTCGAAGAGCTCGTTCATCCGGGTGCTGCTGGCCTTCCACTGCACGGTGGAGGGATCGCGGTCGGCGAGCTCCTCCGCTTCGGCGACGATCGCCTCGCGAGCCGCGAGTTCCTTCGCCTTCAGCTCGTCCTGGACGGCGCGCTCGGCCTTCTCCAGGCCTCCGATGGCCTCGAGCAGGGTGTCGATCCGCGCCTCGAGTGCCAGGACGTCGCCGACCACCTTGCGTTCGCCGACCTGCGCACGCAGGTGCTTGGCCGTCTTGGCCATGTCCGATGCCGGCGCCTTCGCCTGCACCCGCTGCTCGAGGAGCGCCACCTGGCTGACGATGTCGTCGTACTTGCGCACGAAGTAGGCGAGGGCCTCCTGGCGGGTCGCGTCCGGGTACTGGCCGACCGCATGTTCCTCGCCGTCGACGAGCAGGAAGACGTGGCCGTCCTCCTCGACGCGCGCGAACCTGCCGGCTTCGGCCAGGGGCGTGCTGTGGGCGACGGGCGCCGCCACCGGCGTCGTCGCCTGCTTCAGCGGGCGCGGTGCCATCTTCGTGGGAAGCGGCGGGCGGGGAGCGGACGGCTGGGGCGACGGGGCGCTGGGCGGCGCGGCCTCGGCCGNGGCAGGGGCCTCGTCCGTGGGGGTCGCTGCCTCCTCGGTAGGCGCCTCGACCTCCTCCGGAGCGGCTGCGGGCTCGGCCGGGGCCTCGTCCGTGGGGGTCGCTGCGTCCTGGGCGGGCGTCTCCTGGGCGGGAGCCGCTGCGTCCTGGGCGGGCGTCTCCTGGGCGGGAGCCGCTGCGTCCTGGGCGGGCGTCTCCTGGGCGGGAGCCGCTGCGTCCTCGGCGGGCGTCCCGGACGCCGCGGCGTCCGAGGACTCCGTGGATCCGGCCGACTCTTCCGCCGCTGATTCCCCTGCCGCCGCGCCGGGCTCTGCCGCTACGGATGCCGTGTTCGTGCCGTCGCCTGCCGCAGCGTCCTGCTGCGAGTCCTGGCCGATGGTCGTGTCGTCGGATTGCTGACTGTCTGTCACCGCTAGAAGTCTTTCGCTCGTCGGATGGCCGTGAACCGCGCCAGGGCCATTTCATGCAGGGTCTAGGAGTCTATCGGTCATGCCGGTCGGGGTACGGCAACAAGGGCCTTCCGGCCGACCTCGCTGCGCACTCCGCTCCTGACCTGAACTCCGGGAACCTGCCCTGAGGCTACTTTACCCACTGGCCTTCGTTCCGCGGCATGGCGGGGGCCGGCGCACCGGGCTGGACGAGCCGCCCCGTCCGGCCCGCGCTTTTCCGGCGGAGGCTACCCGGCACCTAGGATTGAGGCCGCAGAACCGGATCGCCCCGCCGTCGGGGCGAGGACCGGAAACCCCGTGCAGGAGGAGATCCCCCTAATGGCCCGCAAGGCATCACTGTCAGGCTTTCCCGAGTGGCTCCCCGAGGAGCGCCTGATCGAGCTCCACGTGTTGGAGGTGCTGCAGCGCACGTTCGAGCTGCACGGGTTCTCCAGCATCGAGACCCGCGCCGTCGAGACCGTGGACCACCTCCTCCGCAAGGGCGAGATCGACAAGGAGGTCTACGCGGTCTCCCGCCTGCAGGCCGACGAGGCGTCCGCCTCGGAGAGCGGACTGGCGCTCCACTACGACCTCACCGTGCCGTTCGCACGCTATGTCGTCGAGAACGCCGGCCACCTCGCCTTCCCCTTCCGCCGGTTCCAGATCCAGAAGTGCTGGCGCGGCGAGCGGCCGCAGGAGGGCCGTGCCCGGGAGTTCACCCAGGCGGACATCGACGTCGTCGGCGACGGCGTCCTGCCGTTCCGGTACGACGTCGAACTCGCCCTCGCCGTCGTCGAGGCGCTCGGTGCCCTCCCGATCCCCGACTTCACCCTGCGCGTCAACAACCGGAAGCTCGCCGAGGGGTTCTACCGCGCGATCGGGCTCGAGGACACCGCGGCGGTGCTGCGCAGCATCGACAAGCTCGAGAAGATCGGCGCCGAGAAGGTGGGCGCACTGCTGCGCGACGAGGTCGGCGCGGACGACGAGCAGGTGCGCCTGGCCCTCGAGCTCGCGGGCATCCGCACCGCGGACACGTCCTTCGTGGAGCGGGTCCGTGGTCTCGGTGTCACGAACGAACTCCTCGAGGAAGGACTCGAGGAGCTCCGGCAGGTCGTCGGCGAGGCGTCGCGGCGTGCGCCGGGCCGGGTGGTCGCGGACCTCAGCATCGCCCGGGGGCTCGACTACTACACCGGGACCGTCTACGAGACGGTGCTCGACGGGCACGAGGGCCTCGGCTCCATCTGCTCCGGCGGCCGCTACGACGCGCTGGCCCGCAAGGGCAACCGCACCTTCCCGGGCGTCGGGCTGTCCATCGGCGTCACCCGGATCGTGTCGCGGATCCTCAGCCAGGGCTTCGCCACGGTCTCCCGTGCGGTCCCGACGGCGGTCCTGGTGACGCTCGCGGACGAGAACGCCTGGTCGCAGGCCCAGGATGTCGCGACGGCGCTCCGGAGCCGCGGCATCTCCGCGGAGGTGGCCGCGACGGCCGAGAAGTTCGGGAAGCAGATCAAGTTCGCGGACCGCCGCGGCATCCCGTTCGTGTGGTTCACGTCGGCGGACGGCTCGCACGAGGTGAAGGACATCCGGTCGGGCGACCAGGTGGCGGCGGACCCGTCCTCGTGGACACCTCCGGCGGAGGACCTCCGGCCCGTCGTCGCCCGCGCCTGACCGGCGCGTCGTCCGCGCCTGCCCGCGGCGTCGCGCACGAAGGCACGCCCCGCGAGGCCGGGGCCGGCCTCCTCAGGTCCGGCGCCGCCGTCGTGCCAGGACCACGGCCCGCACGGCGACCCCGACGGCGAGCACCGCGAGCATGGTCAGCACCGACGCCGCCGGCAGCGTGAAGGCGAGCACGAGGCAGGCTGCCGCCCCGACGGCGTTGAGCCAGCGCGGGGCGTACCACTGCCGGTCCGTGAGGGTGAAGGCGGAGACGTTCGCGATCGCGTAGTACACCAGCACCCCGAAGCTGGAGAACCCGACGACGGTCAGCACGTCCGTGGCGAGCAGCAGCACCACCACGACGGCGGCGGTCGCGACGTCCGCCGCCCAGGGCACCGCGAAACGCGCCGAGACACGGGAGAGCATCGACGGCAGGTCCCCGGTGCGGGCCATCGCGAGGCTCGTCCGGCCCACGCCCGCGATCAGGGCGAGCAGCGCACCGAGGCTCGCGAGCGCCGCCGCGAGGACGACCACCGTGTCGAGCACCCCGGCAGCCCCTCCGGGCGAGGCCGCGTCGACGACGTCCCGCAGCGGCGCCGTCGAGGCGGCGAGGGCCTCCGGGCCGAGGGCGTTCAGCAGCGAGAGCGCCAGGAGCAGGTACAGGAGGAGGGTGAACCCGAGGGCGCCGAAGATCGCCCGCGGGATGTTCCGGCGCGGCTCCCGGACCTCCTCGCCCATGGTCGCGATGCGCGCGTAGCCCGCGAACGCGAAGAACAGCAGGGCCGCGGCCTGCAGGACGCCACCCACGCCGCCCGTTCCACCGGAGCCGGCGCCGGACGGGGCCGCAGGGGCGGTGAACGCCACGACGACGACGAAGGCCAGGACGGGCACCACGAGCGAGACGATGATGCGCGTCGCGAGGGCCGTCCGCGTCACCCCGAGGAGGTTCACCCCCGTCAGCCCGGCGACGGCGGCCACGGCGGCGGCCTTCTCCGCGCCCGGTGCCGCGTACAGGCCGAACGTGAGGGCCATCGCCGCGCAGGAGGCCACCTTGCCGGTGACGAAACCCCACCCGGCGAGGAACCCGGGCCAGGGCCCCAGCTGCTCCCTGCCGTACACGTAGGTCCCCCCGCTGGACGGATAGCGGACGGCGAGCGAGGCCGTCGCCGCGGCGTTGCAGTAGGCGACGAAGCCCGCGATGACGACGGCGAGGGGCAGCAGCGCCCCCGCCGAGGCGCCGGCGGGGGCGAAGACCACGAAGGCGCCCGCGCCGATCATCGCCCCGACCCCGACCGTGGTGGCGTCGAAGCCGCCCATCGCGCGGCGCAGTCCCGGTGGCTGGGTCATGGTGCTCCTCGACGGTTCCGGGACGGCCTGTCCGGCCGGTCGGAACCGGACCGGTAAAGTTGGACGGGTTTGCACCAACTCTAGGCAGGCGAGGCTCGCCTGCGACTCATCGAACGTATTTGTGGGAAGGAATGCTGTGCTCCGCACGCATGAACTCGGCTCGCTTCGGCCCGAGCACGTAGGACAAACGGTCACCCTGGCTGGATGGGTCGCCCGTCGCCGGGATCACGGCGGCGTCGCGTTCCTCGATCTCCGGGACGCCTCCGGCGTCGCCCAGGTCGTCGTCCGTGAGGAGGACGTGTTCTCGTCCCTGCGCAACGAGTACGTCCTGCAGATCGTCGGCGAGGTCCAGCAGCGCCCCGAGGGCAACGAGAACCCGGCCCTCCCCACCGGCGCGATCGAGGTCATCGCGGACACCGTGACCATCCTCAACACCTCCGACCCCCTCCCGTTCCAGATCGACGAGCACGTCGAGGTGGGTGAGGAGGCACGCCTGCGCCACCGCTACCTCGACCTCCGGCGCCCCGGCCCCCAAGCCAATCTGCGCCTCCGGTCCGAGGCCAGCCGGATCGCCCGCGAACTGCTGCACGCGGACGGGTTCGTGGAGATCGAGACCCCCACGCTCACGCGCTCCACGCCGGAGGGCGCCCGCGACTTCCTGGTGCCTGCGCGCCTCGCGCCCGGCTCCTGGTACGCGCTTCCGCAGTCCCCGCAGCTGTTCAAGCAGCTCCTGCAGGTCGGCGGCTTCGAGAAGTACTACCAGCTGGCCCGCTGCTACCGGGACGAGGACTTCCGCGCCGACCGCCAGCCCGAGTTCACCCAGCTCGACATCGAGGCGAGCTTCGTGGAGGAGGACGACATCATCGCCCTCGGCGAGCAGCTCGTCGCCGCGCTCTGGAAGCTGATCGACGTCGAGATCCCGCTGCCGATCCGCCGGATGACGTACGCCGAGGCGATGGCGAAGTACGGCTCGGACAAGCCGGACCTCCGCTTCGGGCTCGAGCTGACCGAGCTGACCGAGTTCTTCAAGGACACCGGCTTCGGCGTCTTCAAGGCTCCCTACGTGGGGGCCGTCGTCATGCCCGGCGGTGCCTCGCAGCCGCGTCGCCAGCTGGACGCCTGGCAGGAGTGGGCGAAGCAGCGCGGGGCCAAGGGCCTCGCGTACGTCCTCATCGACGACGACGGCAGCCTCCGCGGGCCCGTCGCCAAGAACCTCACCGACGCCGAGCGCGAGGGCCTGGCCGGCGCGACCGGGGCCAACCCGGGCGACTGCATCTTCTTCGCTGCCGGCGACAGGTCGTCGTCGCGCGCCATCCTCGGTGCCGCCCGGGTCGAGATCGGCCGGCGCACGGGGCTCATCACGGAGGGTGACTGGGCCTTCGTGTGGATCGTCGACGCGCCCATGTTCGAGCCGGCCTCCGCAGCCGTCGCCGCGGGCGACGTCGCCGTCGGTGGCGGCGCGTGGACGGCCGTCCACCACGCCTTCACGTCCCCGAAGCCCGAGTTCCTCGACACCTTCGACACGGACCCGGAGAACGCGGTCGCCTACGCCTACGACATCGTCTGCAACGGCAACGAGCTCGGCGGTGGATCCATCCGTATCCACCAGCGCGACGTGCAGGAACGCGTGTTCGCGGTCATGGGCCTCGGCAAGGAGGAAGCGCAGGAGAAGTTCGGCTTCCTGCTCGAGGGCTTCAAGTACGGCGCACCGCCGCACGGCGGGATCGCCCTGGGCTGGGACCGGGTGGTCTCGCTCCTCGCGGGGACCGATTCCATCCGCGACGTCATCGCGTTCCCGAAGTCCGGCGGCGGGTTCGACCCCCTGACCGCGGCGCCCGCGCCGATCACGGCGCAGCAGCGCAAGGAGGCCGGCGTGGACGTCAAGCCGAAGGCCGCCGCCGAGGGCTGATCGGCGACTCCGGTCCGGGGCGCTGCCCCGGACGGTGTGCAGTTACGGCGGGTGCGGGTCGATCGCACCCNCCCCCCGCCGCAACTGCGTCCTGGAAGGCTGGGGACGGAGGCGCCGCGGCGCTGCTTCGCTGTCGGACGAATTGTGACCGTTCGGGGGAGGGTTCCGGCGGGCTGTGAAATAATCGGGGGAGTACGTGCTCCGGGGTCGGTGTAATTCCGAACCGGCGGTGATAGTCCGCGACCCGCTCAACGTCCCGCACCCGCGGGGTGGCGGCGGTTGAGCCGGTGGAATTCCGGGACCGACAGTCAAAGTCTGGATGGGAGAAGCACGAACAGCAGGGAATCACCGCTGCCCGTCGCCGGGTCGCGGCGCCTGTCGTGGCAGCAGCCAGGGCGGGACGTCCCTTGCTGCTGCCGTTGCCCGGAGCCGTGGACCCGGTGAAGGATCGGCATGGACTTTCTGCAGTGGCTCTTCGAAGCCCGCATCCCCGTAGGCAACGGTTCCCTCCTGCTGCGCGAAGTGGTGGGTAACGTCTTCGGGCTCCTCAGTGCCTTCGGCGGCATGCGCCGGCGCGTCTGGGCCTGGCCGGTCGGGATCATCGGCAACGTGCTGCTCCTCACCGTCTTCCTCGGATCCCTCTTCGGCGCCGCGAGCGCCGCCAACCTGCTGGGCCAGGCCGGCCGGCAGGTCATGTTCATCGCCGTCTCGATCTACGGGTGGCGCCGATGGCGGGCCAGCCGCGACCAGGGCGGCCAGGCCGTCGAGCCCCGCTGGGCCGGGACGAAGGCGCGCCTCGGGATGGTCTCCTTCATGATCGTGGGCACCTTCGCCCTCACGCCCCTGTTCCGCCTGCTCGGCTCGTACGAGCCCGTCTGGGCGGACGCCTGGACGTTCGTCGGGTCCCTGCTCGCCACCTACGGCATGGCCAAGGGCTGGGTGGAGTTCTGGCTCGTGTGGGTCGCCGTGGACATCGTCGGGGTCCCCCTGCTGTTCAGTGCGGGCTACTACGCCAGCGCCTTCATGTACGTGTTCTACGGGGCCTTCACGCTCGTCGGCTTCTTCGTGTGGGCACGCGCCCAGCGCACCGAGAAGCCGCGCATCGAGACCCTCCTCCCGGATCCGACGCTGCGATGAGTGCGACACCCGGCACCCGGACCACCGCCGCGGAGGCGGCCGCGATGCTCCGCGCCCTGGACCTCGCCGGCCGCGGGGTGCGCGGCGCCAACCCCCTGGTGGGCGCGGTCCTGCTCTCCGGTGACGGCACCGTCCTGGGGGAGGGCCACCACCGCGGGGCCGGCACGGCGCACGCCGAGCCCTCCGCCCTCGCCGATGCCCGACGGCGCGGCAACGACCCGCGCGGCGCCACCATGGTGGTGACCCTCGAACCCTGCAACCACACCGGCCGGACCGGCCCGTGCAGCGAGGCGCTCCTCGACGCCGGCGTGGCCCGCGTGGTGTACGCGGCCGACGACGTCGACGGTGCCGCCGCCGGGGGCGCCCGGCGGCTGCGCGAGGCCGGCGTCGACTGCGTCGGCGGCCTCGAGGCCGCCCGCTCTCACCACCTCAACCGGCGCTGGACGGCGTCCGTCCTCGCCCGCCGGCCGTTCGTCACCCTGAAGTCCGCGCAGTCCCTCGACGGACGCGTGGCGGCCCGCGACGGCTCCAGCCAGTGGATTACCGGCGCCGACGCCCGCGCCGACGGCCACCGGATCCGTGCCGTCGCCGACGCCGTCCTCGTCGGCACCGGGACCGTCCTCGCCGACGATCCGCGGCTCACCGCCCGCATCGACCCGGCGTCGGGGGCACAGGACGCCCGGGTGGCACCTCCGACCCCGGGCCTCCGGGTGGTCCTCGGGCGCACCCCCGTGCCCGACGACGCCTCCGTGCGCGGGGAGGGTTTCCTCCACCTGGCCACGCGGGACGTGGACGCGGCCCTCGGCGAGCTCCATGCCCGGGGTGTCCGCCACGTCCTCGTCGAGGGCGGCCCGCGCATCGCCTCCGCGTTCCTCCGGGCGGGAGTGGTGGACGAGCTGTTCAGCTACGTCGCGCCACTGATCCTCGGCGACGGGGCACCCGCCTTCCCGGATCTCGGCGTCGGGACCCTCACGGACGCCGAGCGCTGGGCCCTGGACGACGCCGGTGGCCCCGCCGTCCGGCAGTTCGGCCCGGACGTGCGGCTGCACCTCGGGCCCCCACCGGCCACCGCCTGACCCGCCCCGCCCCGCACCGCCCACCGATCGCGAAGGAAGTACCAGTGTTCACAGGAATCGTCTCCGAACAGGGCAGCGTGGTCTCCCTGGAGCTCACGCCCGACGGCGAGAGCGCGCTCCTCGTCTTCGAGGCGCCCGGCACCGGCCGGGACCTCGCGCCCGGCGCCTCGATCGCCGTCAACGGCGTCTGCCTGACGGCCGTCACGCTCGACGGCGGCCGCGTGGGCGTCGACGTCATGGGGGAGACCCTGCGCCGCACCACCACGGGCGGCCTGCAGCCCGGCGCGCCCGTCAACCTCGAGCGGTGCGTCCCCGCGGGCGGGCGCCTCGACGGCCATGTGGTGCAGGGGCACGTGGACGGCATCGGCGTGCTGCTGGAGCGCGAGGACCTCGGCGCCTGGCACCGGCTCCGCTTCGGGCTGCCCGCCGGCCTGGGACGCTACGCCGCGGAGAAGGGGTCCATCGCGATCGACGGCGTCTCCCTGACCGTCACCGCGGTGAGTCCGCCCGAGGACGCCGAGCAGTGGTTCGAGGTGGGGCTCATCCCCACCACCCTCCGGGAGACCGGCCTCGGCGCGAAGGCCCTCGGCGACCCGGTGAACCTCGAGATGGACGTGCTCGCGAAGTACGCGGAACGACTCCTCGGCTTCGCCGCCGCGGACGCCCGCCGGGACCAGGCCAGCGGCGGTACACCGTGACGGGAACCGCTCCGGTGCGTCTCGACCCGATCGAGGACGCCATCGCCGCCATCGCCGCCGGCGGCGCCGTCGTCGTGGTGGACGACGAGGACCGCGAGAACGAGGGTGACATCGTCTTCGCCGCCGAGGACGCGACGCCCGCCCTCGTGGGGTGGACTGTGCGCTGGACGTCGGGTGTGCTCTGCGTGCCGCTGCGCTCGGAGGACGCCGACCGGCTGCTCCTGCCGCCCATGACGGCGGTCAACGAGGACGCGAAGGGCACGGCCTACACGGTCTCGTGCGACGCCGCGGCGGGAGTGAGCACCGGCATCAGCGCCGCTGACCGCGCCCGCACGGCGCAGGTGCTGGCCGACCCGGCCAGCGGCCCCCTGGACCTCACCCGGCCGGGCCACGTCTTCCCGCTGCGCGCCGCCCCCGGCGGCGTCCGCAAGCGCCCCGGGCACACCGAGGCCGGGGTGGACCTGAGCGTCCTGGCCGGCAAGCGCCCGGCGGCCGTCATCGCCGAACTCGTCCACGACGACGGCGACATGATGCGCCTGCCCGCGCTCCGTCGCTTCGCCGACGAGCACCGGCTCCCGCTCGTCTCGATCGAGGACCTCGTGGCCCATCTCCGGGCCCGCGAGGACCACCGGCACAGCGCCTGACCGCCGACCGACCCACCAGCACCACGGCAGCACAGCACCACCCGGCAGTATCCCTGCAGCAACCCACCCGAAGGAGACCCATGAGCGGCCACGGAGCACCCAGCATCGACGTCAGCGCACTGACCACACCGGACGGCGCGCCCCTGCGCCTCGCGATCATCGCCGCGAGCTGGCACACCCAGATCATGGACGGGCTGCTCGACGGCGCCCGCCGCGCCGCCGCGGAGGCCGGCGCCGAGGTCACCGAGATCCGGGTGCCCGGCAGCTTCGAACTTCCTGTCGCCGCCGCACGCCTCGCCCCCCGGTTCGACGCCGTCGCGGCCCTCGGCGTCGTCATCCGCGGCGGCACGCCGCACTTCGAGTACGTGTGCCAGGCGGCGACGTCGGGCCTCACCGACGTCAGCGTCCGCACCGGCGTGCCGGTGGGCTTCGGGGTCCTGACCTGCGACACCGAGCAGCAGGGACTGGACCGCGCCGGCCTGCCCGGCTCCTCCGAGGACAAGGGGCACGAGGCCGTGTCGGCCGCCCTCGCGACGGCCGCCGTCCTCCGCGCGTCGGAGCGATGAGCACGGAGGCGTCCGTCACAGGACGCGGCCCGCGTGCCGCGGCGGCTGCGCGAGCCGATAACCTAGGAGGTGTGAAAACCTTTGATTCCCTGTTCGAGGAACTCAGCGCGAAGGCGGTCGAGCGCCCCACGGGGTCGCGGACCGTGGCGGAGCTCGACTCGGGCGTGCACGGTATCGGCAAGAAGGTCGTCGAGGAGGCCGCCGAGGTGTGGATGGCGGCCGAGTACGAGTCCGCCGAGGAGGCCGCGGAGGAGATCTCCCAGCTGCTCTACCACCTGCAGGTCCTCATGATCGCGAAGGGACTCACGCTGGAGGACGTCTACAAGCATCTGTAGCCGCACAGGGCGCACCCTGCACCCCTCCGCGGCTCCGGCACGTCTCGTCCCCCGTCCCCACCAGCGAAAGATCCCCATGCTCCGTGTAGCAGTCCCCAACAAGGGCGCCCTCTCCGAGGCCGCCTCGTCCATGCTCGCCGAGGCCGGCTACCGCCAGCGTCGCGATTCCCGCGAACTGGTGCTCGTCGACCCCGAGAACGAGATCGAGTTCTTCTTCCTCCGCCCGCGCGACATCGCGGTGTACGTGGGCTCGGGGACCCTCGACGTCGGCATCACCGGCCGCGACCTCTTCCTCGACGCCCAGGTGCAGGCCGAGGAGCTCATGCAGCTCGGCTTCGGCGCCTCTACCTTCCGGTTCGCCGGACCCGTGGGGGACTTCTCCTCGCTGGAGGAGCTCGAGGGCCGCCGCCTGGCGACCAGCTACGAGGGCCTCCTGAACGACTACCTCGCCGCGCGCGGCATCACCGCATCGGTGGTCCGGCTCGACGGCGCCGTCGAGTCCTCCGTGCGCCTCGGCGTGGCCGACGCCATCGCCGACGTCGTCGAGACCGGCAGCACGCTCCGCGCCGCCGGCATGGAGATCTTCGGTGAGCCCATCCTGCAGAGCGAGGCCGTGCTGATCGGCAGGGCCGGCGCGGAGGCGCCCGCCGGCCTCGACGTGCTGCTGCGGCGCCTGCAGGGCGTCCTCGTGGCGCGCCAGTACGTGATGATGGACTACGACATCCGCAAGCACCTCGTGGACGAGGCCGCCGCCCTGACGCCCGGCCTCGAATCCCCCACGGTCTCGCCCCTGCGCGACTCCGAATGGGTGGCCGTCCGCTCCATGGTCAAGCGCCACCAGACCAACCGGGTCATGGACGAGCTGTACGAGCTCGGCGCGCGCGCCATCCTCGTCAGCACCATCCACGCCTGCCGGATCTAGGGGAGGGGCAGCCATGACCGTCGCAGTCCGCGTCATCCCCTGCCTCGACGTCGACGCCGGGCGCGTGGTGAAGGGCATCAACTTCGAGGACCTGCGCGACGCCGGAGATCCCGTGGAGCTCGCTCACCGCTACGACCGCGCCGGCGCCGACGAACTCACCTTCCTCGACGTCACCGCGTCCTCGGGCAACCGTGAGACCACGCTCGACGTCGTCGCCCGCACCGCGGAGGAGGTCTTCATCCCGCTCACCGTGGGCGGGGGCGTCCGTGAGATCTCCGACGTCGACCGCCTCCTGCGCTTCGGCGCGGACAAGGCGTCCATCAACACCGCCGCCGTGGCCCGCCCTTCCGTGATCGACGAGATCACCGGGCACTTCGGCGCGCAGGTCCTCGTGCTGTCCCTCGACGCACGGCGGACACGGGACGCGAGCACGCCGTCCGGCTTCGAGGTCACCACGTACGGCGGCCGCAAGGGCACCGGGATCGACGCCGTGGCCTGGGCGAAGGAGGCCGCGGACCGCGGGGTCGGGGAGATCCTGCTCAACTCGATCGACGCCGACGGCACCAAGGAGGGCTTCGATCTCGAGCTCATCCGCGCCGTGCGGGCCGCCGTCGGGGTGCCCCTGATCGCCTCGGGCGGCGCGGGCAAGCCCGAACACTTCCCGCCCGCCGTGGCGGCCGGCGCCGACGCCGTGCTCGCGGCCTCGGTCTTCCACTTCGGTCCCGTGGACGCGATCGCCCAGGTGAAGGCGGCCATCCGCGCGGCAGGCTTCCCGGTCCGCTAGGACCCGGGGACGCCCGGCGTCGGGCTCAGATGCCGACGTCGGCGCTCTGGAGCAGGGCGACGGCGTCCGGCTGGCCCTCGAACGTGACCAGGGCCTGGGCGCGCCCGTGCGCGTGCAGGAGCAGCTCACCGGGATCGCCGACGATCGCCACGGACACGGGGGCGCGCTTGGCGACATGCCGGGGCCCGTCGGGGCACACCAGCACGATCCCCAGGTCCACGCCCCGGTAGAGGTACGCCGCGCGCTTGACGAGCTCCTCCCAGAGGGCGTTCGCGTACTCCACGTCGAGGGCCCGCGGCGCCCAGCGCGTCGTCGCCCGGCGCACGTCCTCGGTGTGCACGAAGTACTCGATGAGGTTGGCGCTGCGGTCGATCGCGCCGATGCGCATCGGCGACAGGGCGGGCGGACCGGCCAGGAAGCGGTTCACGAGGGCCTCGTAGGCCGCCGGCGACGCCGCCCGTTCCGCCGTCTCCCGCGTGGCACGCTCGGTCGCGGGGGCGAGCTTCCGGATCACCATGCCGAGACCCAGGGCGGGCCGGTGCTCCCGGAGGTAGAGGTGCGCGGCGAGGTCGCGTGTCTGCCACCCCTCACACAGGGTGGGGGCGTCGGGGCCGGCTGCAAGAAGCGTCTCGGCCAGGACCTCGCGGGACGGGGTTACGTAGCGCATCACTGCTGAAACTAGCATGACGGGCCCGGTCGGGGGCAGGCCCCGCCCGTGCTCCCGCGTGGCCCGCACTAGAATCAGGGGTGATGCTCCCCTCCACTTCCTCCCCGGACCATGCCGCCCCCTCCGCCGACCCCGGCCCCGAGGGCGACGGCCCCGCCCTCGACCCCGCGATCGCCCGCGCCCTCAAGAAGGACGACGCCGGGCTCGTCGCCGCCGTCGTCCAGCAGTACGACACGCTCGAGGTCCTGATGCTCGGGTGGATGGACGAGGAGGCGCTGCGGCGGACCCTGACCACGGGCCGCGTGACGTTCTACTCGCGGTCCCGCGCCGAGTACTGGCGGAAGGGCGACACCTCCGGGCACCGGCAGTGGGTGAGGGGCGTGGCCCTCGACTGCGACGGCGACGCGCTGCTCGTGACGGTGGACCAGGAGGGCGCGGCCTGCCACACCGGCACGCGCACGTGCTTCGACGGCCGGGCGCTGCCCGCCGAGACCGCCCACCGCCCCGACTCCGAAGGACTCTGACCCATGCAGCACCTGGGCACGATCAGCCCCACCCTCGAGGAGTTCCGCGCGCTGGCCCGGGCCCGCCGCGTGGTGCCCGTGCACCTGACGGTCCTCGCGGACGCGCACACGCCGATCGGCGTCTACCGCAAGCTCGCCGCCGGGCAGCCCGGCACGTTCCTCATGGAGTCCGCCGCCGTCGGCGGTGTCTGGTCGCGGTACTCCTTCATCGGCTCCCACTCGCGCGCCACGCTGACCTCACGGGACGGGCAGGCCCACTGGCTGGGCGAACCCCCGGCCGGCGTCCCCGTGGACGGGAACCCCGTCGAGGCCCTGCGCCTCACGGTCGAGGCGCTGCGGACCGAGCGGTTCGAGGACCTCCCGCCGTTCACCTCCGGGATGGTCGGCTTCGTGGGCTGGGAGGCCGTCCGCCACTGGGAGCGGCTCACCAGCCCCCCGGAGGACGATCTCCTCCTGCCCGAGCTCGCCATGTGCCTGGTGTCCGACCTCGCCATCCACGACAACTCCGCGGGCTCCCTCACCCTCGTCGCCAACGCGATCAACTTCGACAACACCGACGAGCGCGTCGACGAGGCCTGGCACGACGCCGTCGCGCGCATCCAGGGGATGCTCGCGAAGCTCGTCGCGCCCACCGAGCTCGCCGTCTCCGTGATGGCGGCCGACGCCCCGGGCGCCGAGGCGTCGACGGACCGCGTCCGCGAATCGTGGTTCGAACCCGACTACCTCGCGGCGATCGAGCGCGGCAAGCAGGCCATCGTCGACGGCGACGTCTTCCAGGTGGTCATCAGCCGACGCTTCGAGATCGAGTGCGACGCCTCCGCGCTGGACGTCTACCGGATCCTGCGCACCACGAACCCCAGCCCCTACATGTACCTGTTCAGCCTCGAGGACGCCGACGGGAGGGGCTACTCGATCGTGGGCAGCTCGCCCGAGGCCCTCGTCACGGTGACCGGGGACGAGGTCATCACCCATCCCATCGCCGGCTCGCGGCCCCGGGGGAGGACGACGGAGGAGGACCGCGACCTCGCCGTGGAGCTCCGCGCCGACACCAAGGAGATGGCCGAGCACCTCATGCTCGTCGACCTCGCCCGCAACGACCTCTCCAAGGTGTGCACCCCGGGCAGCGTCGACGTCACGCAGTTCATGGAGGTGGAGAAGTTCAGCCACATCATGCACCTCGTGTCCACGGTGGTCGGGCGGCTCTCGCCGTCGAAGAGCGCCTACGACGTCCTCGCGGCCACCTTCCCGGCCGGCACGCTCTCCGGAGCACCGAAGCCGCGGGCCCTGCGCCTCATCGACGAGGTGGAACCGCACCGGCGCGGCATCTACGGCGGGGTGGTGGGCTACCTGGACTTCGCGGGCGACATGGACATGGCCATCGCCATCCGGTCGGCCCTGCTGCGCGACGGCAGGGCGTACGTACAGGCCGGCGGCGGCATCGTCGCCGACTCCGTGCTCGAGTCCGAGGCGCTCGAGACGGTCAACAAGGCGGCGGCACCGCTCCGGGCGGCCCTCACCGCGGCCGCCCTGCGCCCGGCGACGGCGGACCTGTCGTGAGCGCCGCCGGTCACCACGCCGCGGGTCGCTTCACGCGCCGCGGCGTCGTCGTGCTGGGAATCGTGGTGCTCGCGCTGCTCGCCTTCGGGGCGACGACGCAGACCTGGCTCACGGTGCGCCTGCCCCAGGACGCCGTCCAGACGCCCGACCTCGCCATCGCCGGCAGCGATGCGGCGACGCCCGTGACGGCGTTCGCCCTCGTGGCACTGGCCGCGGCCCTCGCCATCTCGATCGCAGGGCGCGTGGCGCGCTGGATCATCGCCGTCATCCTCGTGCTCTCCGGGGTGGGGATCACGATGTCCAGCGCCGCGGTGGCCCTCGATCCCTCCTCCGCCGCCGAGCCGGCCATCGGGACGGCGATCGGCGTCAGCGGCCTCGCCGGCGCCGACGCGGTCCCCACGGCGATGCCCTGGGTCGCCGCCGCGGCCGGGGTCCTCCTCGTGCTCGCGGGCGCCTGGGTGGTGCTCGCCGGGCGCACCTGGGGCATCAACCGGCGGTACGACGCCGGTGCGTCCCGCACGGTCCACGCCTCGCCGGGACGCGCGCCGGCGGACGCACCCGCTCCGTCGACGGGTGATGTGCCGCCCGGCGTCGTGCCCGACGACGCGCGGGCGGACACCGACGGGGACGCCCCCACCGCGCCGCCTGAGGGCGCCCGCAACGCCGTCGTGACCCCGACCGTGGATCCGGGCCCCGCACCCGATGCCGGGTCGGGCTCCACGACCGACGAGCCGGGCCCCGACCCGGACGGGCAGCGGCCGGCGCAGCAGGCGCGGGGGAGCGCCCACGCCGACGAGATCGACAGCTGGGACGAGCTCTCGCGCGGCAACGACCCGACGCGCTGATCGGCAGCCCCGGCCGCGCGGGCCGGCCCTGCCGGAGCCCGCCGCGTGCCGCCGCCCCGCCCCATCAATGGCAGAATGGGAGACGACCCGTTCGAAGGAGATTACCCATGGCATCCGAGACCAGCGCCAGCGCCACCCGCAACACCCCGGCGACCCACGCCCAGATGGGTGACGAGACGATCGGCCACGGCAACAGCCCCGCCGCGTGGACCTGCGTGCTGATCATGCTGGTGGGTGCCGCGATCGCCTCCTTCGCCTACATCCTCGCGAGCACCGAGGGCAACCACGACTTCGGCACCCTCCTGTTCTGGGGTGGCATCGGCGTCATGTTCGTCGGCCTGATCGTCGGTTTCATCATGCGCAAGATCGGCTACGGCGTCGGCGGATCGAAGCTCAAGGACAACGGCCACTAGATGACGGTCCTCGACGACATCATCGACGGCGTCCGCGAGGACCTCGCGGAGCGTCGACGCGCGCTGCCCCTCGACGACGTGCGCACGGCCGCCCTCGCAGCCCCCGCACCGCTCGATGCGTTCGAGGCCCTCGGGGCTGGACACGGCGGAGCCGTGGCGGTCATCGCCGAGGTGAAACGCAGCAGTCCGTCCAAGGGAGTCCTCGCCGACATCGCGGACCCGGCCGCCCTGGCCGCCCGCTACGAGCAGGGGGGCGCAGCCGTCATCTCCGTGCTGACCGAGCAGCGGCGCTTCGGCGGATCACTCGCCGACCTCGACGCCGTCCGCTCGGCGGTGTCCCTCCCCGTGCTCCGCAAGGACTTCACGGTGGACGAGTACCAGATCTGGGAGGCGCGCGCCCACGGCGCCGACGTCGTCCTGCTCATCGTCGCGGCACTCACCGACGAGGAGCTGGGCGCGTTCCTCGCGCTCACCGCCGAACTCGGGATGCACGCGATCGTCGAGACGCACACCGCTGACGAGGTGCGCCGCGCCGTGGCGGCCGGCGCCGCGATCATCGGCGTCAACGTGCGCAACCTGAAGACCCTGGACATCCACCGCGGCGTCTTCGCGGAACTGGCGCACCTCATCCCGGCCGGGACGGTCGTCATCGCCGAATCGGGCGTCCGTGACGCCTCCGACGTCGCCGACTACGCCGCCGGCGGGGCGCACGCCGTCCTGGTGGGGGAGGCGCTGGTCCGCCACAGCGACCCCGCCGCGACCATCGACGCGTTCACGCGCGCCGGCCTGGACGCGTGGCGGGCCATGGACACGCCGGCACACGGCTGACGGATCGGACCGGATCTCCGCCGGTCGCAGCGGGCCCGGCAGGGCCGGACCGCCGGGGCGCCGAGCCCCGGCGGGACAGCGAGCAGTACACGGACCGGCCACCCCGGTCCGCCAGGGACCCGGGCGGCACCGACGGCCGAGTCAGGACCAACAGGACAGGAACGCTGAAGTCATGACCGATATGCACCAGGACACGGGCCGCGAAGGCACGGGCGTCCGAGCAGGGGACGCCATCGACGCCGGGGCGGCCGAGGCCTTCCTCAGCCACGACGAGAGCCTCCGCCACGCCCCCGGTCCCTACTTCGGCTCCTACGGCGGGCGGTGGATGCCCGAGTCGCTCATCGCCGCGCTCGACGAACTGCAGGACACCTTCGAGAAGGCCAAGGCCGACCCCGAGTTCACGGCGCAGGTCGCCGAGCTCAACAGGAACTACGCCGGCCGACCGTCCCTCCTGACCGAGGCGGAGCGCTTCGCGAAGCACTGCGGCGGCGTGCGCGTCTTCCTCAAGCGCGAGGACCTCAACCACACGGGCTCGCACAAGATCAACAACGTGCTGGGCCAGGCCCTGATCGCCAAGCGCATGGGCAAGACCCGCGTGATCGCCGAGACCGGGGCCGGCCAGCACGGCGTGGCCAGCGCGACGGCGGCAGCCCTCCTCGGGCTCGAGTGCGTCGTCTACATGGGCGCGGAGGACACCCGCCGCCAGGCCCTCAACGTCGCGCGCATGCAGCTGCTCGGCGCGACGGTCATCCCCGTGACCAACGGCTCCCAGACCCTGAAGGACGCCATCAACGAGGCCCTGCGCGACTGGGTGGCGAACGTCGGGACCACGCACTACCTGCTCGGCACCGCGGCGGGCGCCCACCCCTTCCCGTCCATGGTCCGGTACTTCCACGAGGTCATCGGTGACGAGGCGCGGGAGCAGATCCTCGAGCAGACGGGCAAGCTCCCCGACGCCGTCTGCGCCTGCGTCGGCGGCGGCTCGAACGCCATCGGCATGTTCCACGGCTTCCTCGACGACCGCGAGGTGGCCCTGTACGGCTTCGAGGCCGGCGGCGACGGCGTGGAGACCGGCCGCCACGCGGCCACGATCACGCTGGGCCGCCCGGGCGTGCTGCACGGTGCGCGCTCCTACCTCATGCAGGACGAGGACGGCCAGACGATGGAGTCCCACTCCATCTCCGCGGGCCTGGACTACCCGGGCGTCGGCCCCGAGCACGCCTACCTCGCCGACATCGGACGGGCGCACTACGAGCCCATCACCGACGCCGAGGCGATGGAGGCCTTCAAGATCCTCAGCCAGGCCGAGGGGATCATCCCGGCCATCGAGACGGCACACGCCCTCGCCGGTGCCATGAAGGTGGGGCAGCGCCTCGCGGCGGACCTCGGGCCGGGGGAGAAGGCCTCGGACAAGATCGTCGTCGTCAACCTCTCGGGCCGCGGCGACAAGGACGTGGCGACCGCCGCGGAGTACTTCGACCTCCTCCCGGACGACAGTGCCGAGCAGGAAATCGCCCAGGAGGGAGAACAGCTGTGACCACGCATCCCGCCACTGCTCCCTCGACCGGTCCCGCCACCGGCTCCAAGGCGGCGGCCGCCATCGAGAAGGCGCGCCGCGAAGGCCGCGCCGCCCTCATCGGGTACCTGCCCGCCGGCTTCCCCGACGTCCAGACCACCATCGACGCCGGCATCGCCATGGCGAAGAACGGCGTGGACCTCATCGAGATCGGGATCCCGTACTCGGACCCGGTCATGGACGGGCACGTCATCCAGGAGGCGACGGTCGAGGCGCTGGCCAACGGCTTCACCGTCCCACGGATCTTCGACGTCGTCGCCGGCATCACGAGTGCCACCGATGCCGCCGTCCTCGTCATGACCTACTGGAACCCCGTCATGCGCATGGGTGTCCGCGACTTCGCCGAGCGCCTCGCAGCAGCGGGCGGCGCCGGGCTCATCACCCCCGACCTCATCCCCGACGAGGCCTCCGAATGGCTCGAGGTCTCCGACGAATTCGGTCTCGACCGTGTGTTCCTCGTGGCACCGTCCACCTCCCCGCAGCGCATGCGGGCCACCGTCGACGCCAGCAGGGGATTCGTCTACGCCGTGTCGGTGATGGGCGTGACCGGTGCGAGGACCTCGGTCGGTGCCGCCGCCCGGGCCGTCGTCGATGCCGCGCATGCGGCCGGAGCCGAGCGGGTCTGTGTGGGGCTCGGGGTCTCGTCCTCCGCCCAGGTCCGTGAGATCGGCGCGTACTCCGACGGCGTGATCGTGGGCACCGCCCTCGTCGCCGCCCTGCGCGACGGCGGAGTGGACGCCGTCGCCGAGCTCACGCGTGAACTCAGCACCGGCACGGGCAAGGCGACCGCGTGATCGGCGGGAGCCTAGCCGCGTCGATCCCCAGCCCGCCGGCGGAATGGGCGAGCTTCAGCCTCGGACCCGTCACCGTCCACGCGTACGCGCTGTGCATCCTCGCCGGCATCATCCTGGCGCTCCTCCTCACGCAGAAGCGGTTCGTCTCCTTCGGCGGCCACGCGGACACGGTCTGGGACATCGCCATCTGGGCCATCCCGTTCGGCATCGTCGGCGGGCGGCTCTACCATGTGTTCTCCTCCCCGGACGCCTACTTCGGCCCGGACGGGGACATCGCGCGCATCCCGCAGATCTGGCAGGGCGGCCTCGGCATCTGGGGCGCGATCGCCCTCGGCGCGGTCGGTGCCTGGATCGGCGCCCGGCGCGCGGGAGTGAAACTCTCCGCCTTCGCCGACGCCGCCGCGCCCGGGGTGCTGCTCGCCCAGGCCATCGGACGGCTCGGCAACTGGTTCAACCAGGAGCTCTTCGGCGCGCCCACCACGCTCCCGTGGGGCCTCGAGATCGATGCCGACAACGCGAACTTCCCGCCCGGCACGGAGCCCGGCACGCTGTTCCACCCCACGTTCCTCTACGAGCTCCTGTGGAACCTCGCCGGCGTGGCCCTGCTGCTGCTGCTCTCGCGGAGGATCACCCTGCGCGGCGGCCGCATGTTCTGGCTCTACGCCGCCTACTACACGCTCGGACGCGTCTGGATCGAGGCGCTCCGCATCGACGACGCCGAGATGATCACGCTCTTCGGCGTCACCCAGCGCCTCAACGTGTGGACCAGTATCGCCGTCTTCCTCGTGTCCGTGGCCGTCCTCATCTACCTGACGGTCAAGCGGGACCCCGTCGCGGAGCTGGAGGTCTACCTCCCCGGGCGCGAGCCGGCCGACGCCGTCGAGGCGGACGGTGCCCACGAGGGTGCCGACCGGAGTGCCGACCGGAGTGCCGACCGGAGTGCCGACGACGGCGCCGCGACGGCCGCCGGGACCGGCGACACCGCGGGGACGACGCCGGGAAAAGGCGCCTCCCGTAACGCTTCAGCCACAGGTGGCCATGCCTCGGACACGGGGCAAAGCGGGCGGAACGACCGTGGTAATCTGTCCGAAACAGACGGTTCCTGAGTAGGCGATCCGCGTACTCGGGCCCCCGCGCAAGCGGAACCGCGGGAGTCGGTCCCCCGATACAGCAGTCCCCGGGCCACCGCCCCTCAAGGACGCAACACCACATCGTTGTGGACTCCAGGTGCGACGGCCGGATCACCCTCCGACCCCGCACCGACATCGCCGCCACGGGTGCCTGATGCCCGCAGCAACTGCCCGCCAACAGCGCCGGGCACCACCGGCAGGGGTGCCGGGACTCGAGACACACACGACGGCGACCGCTCCCGGACAGCGGCGCCCGCGGGGCCAAAGGCTGTCCCCTCCCGACGCTCCATCATGGGGGAAGGATCCTTATCTGATGACTGCTTTGACGCCAGGAACGCCGACCGAGGCCGCACCGGGGGCCACGACGCCCGACACGGGCGACGACGCGGGGGCCGTCACCTCGCCCTTCACCCGGTTCGCCGCGCTGCCGGAGGCCTCGGGCCTGTACGACCCCGAGAACGAGAAGGACGCCTGCGGCCTCGCCGTCATCGCGACCCTGCGCGGCGAGCCCGGGCATGACATCGTCGACGCGGCGCTCACCGCGCTGCGCAACCTCGAGCACCGCGGCGCCGTCGGGGCGGACGAGGGCACCGGCGACGGCGCCGGACTGCTGACGCAGATCCCCGACGAGTTCTTCCGCGCCGTCGTCGACTTCCGGCTGCCGCCCGCCGGCTCCTACGTCGTCGGCACCGCCTTCCTCCCGACCGAGGCCAAGGAACAGGCGACCGCGCGTGCGGGCCTCGAATCGCTCGCCGAGGCCGAGGGGCTCGACGTGCTGGGCTGGCGGGTCGTGCCCGTCGTGGCCGACCTCGTCGGCGCGATGGCCCGGGCCTGCATGCCGCACTTCGTGCAGCTGTTCCTCGCACCCCTGGACGGCGACGCCTCGGACCTCGACGCGAAGGCCTTCCGGGTGCGGAAGCGTGCGCAGAACAAGTACGGCGTGTACTTCCCGTCGCTGTCCTCCAAGACCATCGTCTACAAGGGCATGCTGACCACCGCGCAGCTCGAGCCCTTCTACCCGGACCTCTCCGACGAGCGCTTCAAGACCTGCCTCGGGATCGTCCACTCGCGGTTCTCCACCAACACCTTCCCGTCGTGGCCGCTCGCCCAGCCGTTCCGCACCATCGCCCACAACGGCGAGATCAACACGGTGAAGGGCAACCGCAACTGGATGCGCGCGCGGCAGTCGCAGCTGTCCAACCCGCTGCTGGGGGACGCGCCGGAGGAGCTCTACCCCATCTGCACGCCGGGCGCCTCCGACTCGGCGACCTTCGACGAGGTGGCCGAACTCCTGACCCTCTCGGGCCGCCCCATCACGCACTCGATCATGATGATGATCCCCGAGGCGTGGGAGAACCACGCCACCATGGATCCCGCACGCCGCGCCTTCTACCAGTACCACTCCATGCTCATGGAGCCGTGGGACGGCCCCGCCGCCGTGTCCTTCACGGACGGCCGCCTCGTCGGTGCCGTCCTCGACCGCAACGGCCTGCGCCCCGCCCGCTACTGGGTCACCGAGGACGGCCTCGTCATCCTCGCCTCCGAGGTGGGCGTGCTCGACGTCGAACCGTCCCGCGTGGTCCGCAAGGGCCGCGTCTCGCCGGGCAAGATGTTCCTCGTCGACACCGAGGCCGGCCGACTCATCGAGGACCAGGAGATCAAGGCGGAGATCGCCGCCGCGAACCCGTGGGGCGAGTGGGTCAAGGAGAACCTGATCCAGCTCGAGGACCTCCCCGAGCGCGAGCACGTCATCCACACCAAGGCGTCCATCAGCCGGCGCCAGCGCACCTTCGGCTACACGCAGGAGGAACTGCGGATCCTGCTCGGCCCCATGGCGAAGACCGGCGCGGAGCCGCTCGGCGCCATGGGCTCGGACACGCCGATCGCGGTGCTGTCCAAGCGCCCGCGCCTGCTCTTCGACTACTTCGTGCAGTCCTTCGCGCAGGTCACGAACCCCCCGCTGGACTCCATCCGCGAGGAACTCGTCACCTCCATGGGCGTCACGATCGGCCCCGACGGCAACCTGCTGTCCACCGGCCGCGTCCGCTCCCGGCAGATCGCCCTGAAGTTCCCGGTCATCACCAATGACGAGCTGGCGAAGATCGCCAACCTCGAGACCGACGACGGCGACCGCCTGACCGTCCGCGTCCGCGGACTGTACCGGCACGACGGCGGCGAGGCCGCCCTGCGCGCCCGGCTCGCCGAGATCTGCGAGCAGGTCTCCAGCGCGCTCAACCGCGGGGTCGAGTACGTGGTCCTCTCCGACCGCGACTCGAACGCGCAGTGGGCCCCCATCCCGTCCCTGCTCCTGACCAGCGCCGTCCACCACCACCTCCTCCGGAGCGCCACCCGCACCAAGACGTCCCTCGTGGTCGAGGCGGGCGACGTCCGCGAGGTCCACCACGTCGCGGTGCTGATCGGGTACGGCGCCTCCGCAGTGAACCCGTACCTGGCGATGGAGAGCTGCGAGGAACTCGTCCGCAACGGCGACATCACCGGCGTCAGCGCGGAGGCCGCCGTCGCGCACCTCATCAAGGGCCTCGGCAAGGGCGTCCTTAAGATCATGTCCAAGATGGGCATCTCCACCGTCAGCTCCTACTGCGGGGCCCAGACCTTCGAGGCGCTCGGACTCTCGCAGGAGCTCGTGGACGAGTACTTCCACGGCACCCAGACCCAGCTCGGCGGCATCGGCCTCGACGTGGTCGCGGCCGAGACCGCGGCCCGGCACGACAGCGCGTACCCCGAGGACGGCATCGAGGACCCGCACCGCGGCCTCGACAACGGCGGCGAGTACCAGTGGCGCCGCGAGGGCCCGCCGCACCTGTTCAACCCGGAGACCGTCTTCCGGCTCCAGCACGCCACGCGGGAGCGCCGCTACGACATCTTCAAGGCCTACACCCGCGGCGTCGACGACCAGTCGAAGGACCTCATGACGCTGCGCGGGCTGCTCCGGTTCCGCGGGGACGCCCGCGAGCCGATCAGCATCGACGAGGTGGAGCCCGTCTCGTCCATCGTCAAGCGGTTCTCGACCGGCGCCATGAGCTACGGCTCCATCTCGCAGGAGGCGCACGAGACGCTCGCCATCGCGATGAACCGCCTCGGCGCCAAGTCCAACACGGGCGAGGGCGGCGAGGACGTCGAACGCCTGCTGGACCCGGAGCGCCGCTCCGCCATCAAGCAGGTGGCCTCCGGCCGGTTCGGCGTCACGAGCCTCTACCTGACCAACGCGGACGACATCCAGATCAAGATGGCGCAGGGGGCCAAGCCCGGCGAGGGCGGGCAGCTCATGAGCCAGAAGGTCTACCCGTGGATCGCCCGCACGCGGCACTCCACGCCCGGCGTGGCCCTGATCTCCCCGCCGCCGCACCACGACATCTACTCGATCGAGGACCTCGCCCAGCTCATCTACGACCTCAAGCGGTCCAACCCGAGCGCCCGCATCCACGTGAAGCTCGTCTCCGAGGTCGGCATCGGTACGGTCGCGGCGGGCGTCACGAAGGCGAAGGCCGACGTCGTCCTGGTCTCCGGGCACGACGGCGGCACCGGCGCCAGCCCGCTCAACTCGCTCAAGCACGCCGGCATCCCCTGGGAGCTCGGCCTGGCCGAGACGCAGCAGACGCTGATGCTCAACGGACTCCGCGACCGCGTGGTGGTCCAGGTGGACGGGCAGCTCAAGACGGGGCGCGACGTCGTCATCGCGGCCCTGCTGGGCGGCGAGGAGTTCGGGTTCGCCACGGCGCCGCTCGTGGTCTCCGGCTGCATCATGATGCGCGTGTGCCACCTGGACACCTGCCCCGTCGGCGTCGCGACGCAGAACCCCGAGCTCCGCAGCCGCTTCACCGGCAAGCCGGAGTTCGTGGTGAACTTCTTCGAGTTCATCGCCGAGGAGGTCCGCGAGCTCCTCGCCGAGCTCGGCTTCCGGACCCTCGAGGAGGCCATCGGCCACAGTGAACTGCTCGACGCCCGGGAGGCGATCGAGCACTGGAAGGCCGACGGACTGGACCTCGACCCGATCCTGCGCGGCAACGAGTTCGGTCCGGGGGAGCCGCTCCGGAACATGTTCAAGCAGAACCACGACCTGGACCAGCACTTCGACAACAAGCTCATCGAGATGAGCGCCGACGCGTTGCAGCACCGGGCCCCCGTGCGGATCTCCGTCGACGTCGTCAACACGGACCGTTCGGTGGGCACCATGCTGGGCCACGAGGTCACCCGCACCTTCGGCCTGGACACCCTCCCCACCAACACCATCGACGTCACGCTCACGGGGCAGGCCGGGCAGTCGCTCGGCGCCTTCCTGCCCGCCGGCATCACGCTGCGGCTCCTCGGCGACTCCAACGACTACGTGGGCAAGGGGCTGTCCGGCGGGCGCATCATCGTGCGGCCGGACCGCGCCAACGTGTTCCGCGCCGACCACAACGTCATCGCCGGCAACGTGATCGGCTACGGTGCCACCAGCGGCGAGATGTTCCTGCGCGGGCAGGTGGGGGAGCGCTTCCTCGTCCGGAACTCCGGGGCCACCGCCGTCGCCGAGGGTATCGGCGACCACGGCTGCGAATACATGACCGGCGGCCAGGCGCTGATCCTCGGCCGGACCGGGCGGAACTTCGGTGCCGGCATGTCCGGAGGAACGGCCTTCGTGCTGGACCTCGAACGGGCCAGGGTCAACCGGCAGAGCCTTGAGAACGGTGAGCTGCTGCTCGTCGACCTCGATGCCGAGGACGTCGAGATCGTCCGGCAGCTGCTGATCCGGCACGTCGAGGAGACCGAGTCCAACCTCGCCGAGAGCCTCCTCGACTCCTTCGAGGACACCATCGCACGATTCACCAAGGTCCTGCCGCGCGACTACGCCGCGGTACTGGACGCCCGTGCCACCGCCGTCGAACAGGGCCTGGACCCCGACGGCGAAGAGGCATGGACCAAGATCCTGGAGGTAACCGGTGGCTGACCCACGCGGATTTCTGAAGGTGCGCGAGCGCCAGACCCAGCCACGCCGGCCGGTCCCCGTCCGCATCATGGACTGGAAGGAAGTGTACGAGGCGCAGGAGAAGGGCGTCCTGAAGGCGCAGGCGGGCCGCTGCATGGACTGCGGCATCCCGTTCTGCCACCAGGGCTGCCCGCTCGGCAACCTCATTCCCGAGTGGAACGACCTCACGTTCCGGGAGAAGGGCCGCGAGGCGATCGAGCGCCTGCACGCGACGAACAACTTCCCCGAGTTCACGGGCAGGCTCTGCCCCGCGCCCTGCGAGTCGTCGTGCGTGCTCGGCATCAACCAGGACCCGGTCACGATCAAGCAGGTCGAGGTCTCCATCGCCGACCAGGCGTTCGAGGAGGGCTGGGTGGAACCGCACCCCCCGGAGCGCCTGACCGGGCGCACGATCGCCGTCGTCGGGTCCGGGCCCGCCGGCCTCGCCGCCGCGCAGCAGCTCACCCGCGCCGGGCACACCGTGGCCGTGTACGAGCGTGACGACCGCATCGGCGGCCTGCTGCGCTACGGTATCCCCGACTTCAAGATGGAGAAGATCCACCTGGAGCGGCGCCTGGACCAGATGAAGGCCGAAGGCACCCGCTTCCGCACCGGTGTCGCCGTCGGCAAGGACATCAGCTGGGGCCAGCTCAAGCGGCGCTACGACGCCGTCATCGTCGCCACGGGCGCCACCGTGCCGCGCGACCTGCCCGTCCCCGGCCGGGACCTCGCCGGTGTGCACTTCGCCATGGACTACCTCGTGCAGGCCAATCGCGTGGTCGCCGGCGAGCACGTCGAGGAGCAGATCCACGCCGAGGGCAAGCATGTGGTCATCCTCGGCGGCGGTGACACCGGGGCGGACTGCCTCGGCACCGCGCACCGCCAGAAGGCCGCCTCCGTCACGACGCTCGCCATCGGCCAGCAGCCGTCCACCGAGCGGCGTCCCGACCAGCCGTGGCCCACGTTCCCCACGCTCTTCGACATCGCCAGCGCCCACGAGGAGGGCGGTGAGCGCCGTTTCCTGGCCTCCACCGTCGAGTTCGTCGGTGAGAACGGCGTGCTGCGCGGCATCAAGGTCGCCGAGACCGAGTTCGTCGACGGCCGCCGTGTCCCGAAGGCAGGCTCGGAGCGTGAGATCCCCGCGGACCTCGTGTTCCTCTCCCTCGGTTTCACGGGCGCCGAGCCGGCTGGGATCACCGAGCAGGTCGAGGCGGAGTTCGACGACCGCGGGAACCTGGCGCGCGACGGCTACTACATGACCAACACCCCCGGCGTCTTCTCGGCGGGTGACGCCGGCCGCGGCCAGTCCCTGATCGTCTGGGCCATCGCCGAGGGTCGCGCCTGCGCCGCCGCGGTGGACCAGTGGCTCATGGGATCCACGCGGCTGCCCGCGCCCGTCGCGCCGAGCGACCGTTCCATCGCCGTCCTCTGACCGGCTCCAGCACTCATCCCCCGACCAACACGACTAGGCTAGGTTTCATGAGACGCGCAAAAATCGTTGCAACATTCGGCCCCGCAATCGCCAGCTACGAGAACACCCTCGCTGTGCTCGAGGCGGGCGTCGACGTGGCCCGGATGAACATGAGCCACGGCGACTACGCCGTGCACCTCAGCACCTACGAGAACGTCCGCCGTGCCTCGGCGGAACTCGGCAAGCCCGTCGGCATCTTCGCCGACCTGCAGGGACCGAAGATCCGCCTCGGCCGGTTCGTCGACGGCCCCCACGCGCTGGCCCCCGGCGACGTCTTCACCATCACCGTCGAGGACATCGAAGGTACCCAGGAGATCTGCTCCACGACGTTCAAGGGCCTGCCCCACGACGTCAACGTCGGGGACCTGCTGCTCATCGACGACGGCAAGGTCACCCTCCGCGCCACCGCGGTGGACGACGTGAAGGTCACCACCGAGGTCGTCGTGGGCGGCATGGTCTCGAACAACAAGGGCATCAACCTGCCCGGCGTGGCCGTCAACGTGCCCGCCCTCAGCGAGAAGGACGAGGACGACCTCCGCTGGGCCATCCAGACCGGCGTCGACATGGTCGCCCTGTCCTTCGTCCGCGACGCCGGCGACGTCAAGCGTGTCCACGAGATCATGGACGAGGAGGGCCGCCGCGTCCCCGTCATCGCGAAGATCGAGAAGCCCCAGGCCGTCGACGCCCTCGAGGAGATCATCGACGCCTTCGACGCCATCATGGTGGCCCGCGGAGACCTCGGTGTGGAACTGCCCCTGCAGGACGTCCCGATCGTGCAGAAGCGCGCCGTGGAGCTCGCCCGCCGCTGGGCCAAGCCCGTCATCGTGGCCACGCAGGTCCTCGAATCCATGATCGACAACCCGCGCCCCACCCGCGCCGAGGCCTCCGACTGCGCCAACGCCGTGCTCGACGGCGCGGACGCCGTGATGCTCTCGGGCGAGACCAGCGTGGGCAAGTACCCGATCGAGACGGTCCGCACCATGGCCGACATCATCGAGTCCACGGAGCGCCACGGCCTCGAGCGGGTCCCGCCGCTCGGCAGCAAGCCGAAGACCCGCGGCGGTGCCATCACCCGCGCCGCCGTCGAGATCTCCGACCAGCTCGACGCCAAGTACATCTGCACGTTCACCCAGTCCGGGGACTCGGCCCGCCGCCTCTCCCGCCTGCGCCCCAGGAAGCCGGTGTTCGCCTTCACCCCGGTGCAGTCGACGCTGAACGCCATGTCCCTGATCTGGGGCGTCCAGCCCCGGCTCGTCGAGTTCGTGGAGCACACGGACCAGATGACGGCCCAGGTGGACCGTGTCCTCTTCGAGCAGGGCCTCGTCGAGGTGGACGATCTCGTGGTGATCGCCGCCGGGTCCCCTCCCGGACAGGCCGGCTCCACCAACTCGATCAAGGTGCACCGCGTCGGTGACATCACGGACGCCGGGCAGCTCCCCGAGGACCACACGTCCTACATCAAGGAAGGCGTGGGCCCCTGGCCCGTCAAGAAGAAGTAGCCCGACCCGCAGGACAGACGACAGGACCCCCTCCCGAATCGGGAGGGGGTCCTGTCGTCCGTGAGCCCGGATGGGCGCGGTCAGTTGACCTGGTTGATGATCGTCTCGGCGACCTCGCGCATGCTCAGGCGGCGGTCCATGGACGTCTTCTGGATCCAGCGGAAGGCCTCGGGTTCGGTGAGGCCCATCTTCGTGGTCAGGAGGCTCTTGGCACGCTCGACGAGTTTGCGGGTGGCGAACTGCTCCTGCAGGTCGGTCACCTCCGCCTCGAGCGCCTTGATCTCCTCGTGGCGTGACATGGCGATCTCGATGGCCGGGATGAGGTCCGCCGGGGTGAAGGGCTTGACCACGTAGGCCATGGCGCCCGCGTCCCGTGCCCGTTCGATGAGCTCCTTCTGGCTGAACGCGGTGAGCAGGACCACGGGCGCGATGCGCGCCTTGACGATCTGCTCCGCGGCCGTGATGCCGTCCATGACGGGCATCTTCACGTCCATGAGCACGAGGTCCGGCTTGTGCTCCTGGGCGAGCGCGACGGCCTTCTCGCCGTTGTCGGCCTCGGCCACGACCTCGTAGCCCTCCCCGCGCAGGATCTCGATGATGTCGAGCCGGATGAGCGTCTCGTCCTCGGCCACGATGACCCGGCGTGCGGGCCCGGCGGGCGTGGATTCGGTGGGTTCAGACACTGTTGCTCCTTGATGATGACGGCGTGCGGGGGGCACGGGGAGGGTGTGCGCCCGTTCCTGGAACCAGCCTATCGGCATGTAGAGTGGATTCGCGCACCGGCCGTCCAGGAAGTCATCCCTCCCGGAGGCCGCGGCAGGTACGGCCCGAATGGCGGAATTGGCAGACGCGCTGCACTCAAAATGCAGTATCGAGAGGTGTGTGGGTTCGAGTCCCACTTCGGGCACCGTGTTCGGGGCGGATGGGCACTTCTCTCATCGCAGGCCGGGGTCTAGTATGGACGCGCACCGCGAGACGGTGTCGGGATGGCCCTGCTGGGAAGCACCGTCGAAAGTGAAGATCGCACCTGGATGCGGCGGGGACGAGACAGGTCGGGCGAGAATGCCCGCGGGTACCCCCGAATTGGTTCTGGTCTGCGCACATCTGCTCTGGGCATAAACGGGCGGCCTCGCCGGACGACCGCCTGAGGCGTGCCGAACGCGGCACACACCCAGCCCCATTACCGGGCCCGGCATGCGTGGAAGAAATTCATCATGAAAAAGTCTCTCAGTTGGCGTCTGTTCATTCTTGTGGCAGGAGCCCTGCTCGGCCTCATTGCGAGTATGGGCCTCGCCGCACCAGCCGTTGCGTCACCGGTCCAGGTCGCAACCGCCGGAAACTACCACGACGGTGGTGGGGATCTGACCCTCAAGGCGGACCGCGACGGCAAACACATCAGTTTGAAAGTGATCGGCGAGAATTTCGACGCCAAGAAGGTCGAGGTGAAAGTCGTCCAGTTCAAGCACAACGGCAACTATCGCGTCGTCGACCATCGCACGGTGTGGACGGATCGCGGCGACGACTTCAAGTACCAGGTCAAGTACGTCGAGTGCGGGAAGTCCTACCAGGCCTTCAGCTACAGCAAGAAGGATGGCTGGAACAGTAGCGGGACGATCTGGATCAAGTGCGACAGGGGTGGGCACTACGGCTACTAGTAGTGCGCACTCCACCTGATGGACCCGCGACGACGGGCCCGGAAGGAGGGGGCCACCTGCCCTGATGGGCATGCTCGACCCGGCAGGGAACGGCCGTACACGGTGCAGGCCGCTCCCTGCCGGGTCACGCCGCGTGAGCGGCGGGGCCGCAAATCCCTGTACCCGTTGCGGCCACGGGAGCCGGGGGTACATTGAGGCCATGGCCAGCGAAGCGATGATCCTNGACGTCGACGGACCCCACGGCGTGCGGTCCGTCCGGGTGTCCAGCCCCTCCCGTGTCCTCTGGCCCCAGGCCGGGCTCACCAAGCTCGACCTCGCTCGGTACCTCGTGGACGTGGCGCCCGCGTTCCTCCGCGCGAACGGCGACCGGCCGGTGTCCCTGCAGCAGACTCTCGTGGAAGTACTGATCCCGCTG
The DNA here is from genome assembly GCF_000816565.1 of Arthrobacter sp. L77. Taxonomy (NCBI): domain Bacteria; kingdom Bacillati; phylum Actinomycetota; class Actinomycetes; order Micrococcales; family Micrococcaceae; genus Arthrobacter; species Arthrobacter sp. L77. The sequence goes on from NZ_JWSU01000006.1 coordinate 188,558, forward strand.
GTAGCAGCCGCCCGGGCGACGAGTTGCTCTCCGTCGGCCCTCAGGGCGGCCGCGTACGAGACAAGCTCTTCTGGTGCCACCGCTGGGTACTCGCGGTACGGCGAGCGCAAGCAGACGGCCCGGGAACGACACCGCGTATCCACGACCTGCGGCATACCCGCGCCTCCTGGCTCATTCAGGACGGCCAGTCCCTGTTCAGCGTTAGCACGCGGCTCGGGCACTGCTCCACCGATACGACCGAATGCATCTACAGGCATCTCATGCCCGACGGTCTCCAAGGGGCCGCTCACGCCAGCCAGCGCGCACTACAGGACCTGCCGCTCGTGACGGCCGCAGGGAGCAAATGAGAGGGCTTCTCCATCTAGCCCACGGGCAACGAATTAACTACCGCTGCGAGCAGTGTGGGACCACCCGCATCCGCATCGAAAGCGTAGTGAAGGTTGCTGGGTCCAAAGGTATGCCGCTGCAGCGGGTGCATTACCTGCCGGTGGGGCCCGACATCAAGGGGCGCCTCAAGGTGGTAGATGCGCGAGAGGCGCACGGCATCAGCGTTGACATCGGCCGGAACCAACCGTAGTAGCGATCACCCGCAATGAGGCCTTCCGAGAACCAGTCGCACGGTGCCGGTTATGTCTTCAATAGTATCCCTTCCACTCGCGGGAGATGCGTGAAATAATCGCCCCGTCTCCGCATTCGACATCTGTATTTTGCTCGCCTCCCTGCAGCAAACCTCAAATAGTCCTCGGCCGGGAAGGCCGTTATGTGTAACCACATTGATGTGGACCCGCCATGGTGTGGGTGATGGATCTTAGCGGTGATCAATCATGGGCTAGAGAAGCGGTCGATGCCTTGCATGCCGGTGGTCTGGGGCTGCAGGTCGTGGATGCCCCCGTTTCGGAATCCGCTGTGGGGGTTATTCTGTCCCAGGCCTTCTCCCCAGAATTAGGGGATGCATTAGGTGCCGTGGATCCCAGCAATCATGCGGTGGTAGTTATCGGCCCTCCGGACGGCACGCTGGACCCTTGGCCGGTGTTGGCGTCTGGAGCCTCTGACTGCATACCTTGGCGCGGCCAGACGTCAGCAATATCCGCTTGGACGCAACGCTCTCGGGAAGTCCGCAGAATCCTCGAGTCCCCAACCGTGCGAAGCCAATTCGTGGGCACGAGCAAGGCCCTCACGACAGCACTCCGCGATCTCATAATCGCCGCCCACTACGGCAGGGCGCCGGTCCTGATTCTCGGCGAAACCGGAACCGGTAAGGAGCTTGCGGCCAAGGTCGCTCACGCGGTGAGCCGCCAGCGCGGCGGCCTAGTGGTAGTGGACTGCACCACCATCGTCCCCACACTGCTCGGTAGTGAGCTGTTCGGCCACGAACGTGGCGCGTTCACCGGGGCGGTCAGTGTCCGAACGGGTGCGTGTTCGGCGGCCGACCAAGGATCGCTGTTCCTCGACGAGATCGGAGAGTTGCCCCTCGACCTCCAACCCGAACTTCTACGCGTCATCCAGGAAGGTGCATATAAGCGAGTGGGCGGTGACCGCTGGCTTCACAGCAGTTTTCGGCTGATTTGTGCGACCAACAGGGACCTTGCGGGTGATGTTGCTGGGGGTGGGTTCCGAGCGGATCTTTATCACCGGATTGCAGCGACAACCGTCACCATGCCGCCCTTGAGGGACAGGTTGGAAGACGTGCTGGGCCTTTTCGCTGGGTTTTGCAGGGAGGCCAGCGGGGCAAGCGAGGCGCCCGACGTGGATCCCTCAGTCCAGGAAGCCTTGCTTCACCGCGACTATCCCGGCAACCTCCGCGATCTGCGGCAACTCGCGTCCCGGGTGGTTGCCCGTCACGTAGGCCCTGGCGCCATTTCACCGGGTGACTTGCCAGTGCAGGACCGGCCTGTAGCGAGCCCTGGGGGGCCTGCCGCGAGTCCGTCGGAGGAGCCCGTACTTGGTGATACCTTCCTCACGGCCGCTCACTGCGCTGTCGACCAAGGCTGGACCCTGAACAATATTGAGGAGGAGGCCAAAGAGGCGGCATTGCAGGTGGCTCTTGCACGGTGTGAAGGGGACAAGAATGCAGCGGCCAGAATGCTGGGCGTCAACGTACGTACTGTTCAGCAGCGGGTGAAGAAGAAGAACGATGCAGGCATTCCGGCTCAAGTGTCGGAGGAGAGTTCATCGGCGACTTCGCGCCAATAGCGGTCTCCCGTCTCGTGGCCCAACTCGTAATACAGGCCGGCTAATTCGCGCCATAGGATGTCGGCTCCTTTCCGGTTGACGGTTTGGGCGTGGGTGCCTGGGCGCTTGTACACCTCGGCAAACTGGTTGCGCACGCTGTCTTCGACGGCTAATCCGAACATATCGGGCTTCGTCATGTCGGGGAACGGCATGAACTTGGGTAGTTTCACTCGCGGCAGTTCCCGCTTAGAAAGAATGAGTCGATCCAGGCTCGGGAGCTGGCCAGATTTCAGGAGCTCCTCCCTTCTAATTTTGTGGGCGAAAACTCTCAAGTGTGTGGGGTTCTTCGCGTTCTCTGGAAATGCAAGATAGGTAAGCAGCCATATGGACTCGCGTTTCGGTTCTTGCCCTGCGTTCTGGTGGCGCCTTATTTCGCTTTGGTTTAGGTAGTCCCGCAATTGTGCGAGCCCCTTTCTTATGGCGGGAGGATTATGCGGTTTTATTTCCGCGAGGCCCGCTTGTGTGATCCCGGTGGTCTCCCTCAAAGACCTGAAAAAGCTCGTGAGTTCGGACTCGTGGTATTCACCAACGGCGGGCCGGGTGGCCGGGTAGAGCGCGAAGTGGGTGGGCATGGCTTCTCCTGAAGGGTTGTCGGGCTTCTCTAGTCAGGCGTAGTACGTTGCCACGAAGGACGAGTTCCCGGTCTTCAGGGCACAGAAGCAGCGCGTGGATTTTGGCAAGTTCAGGGGCGGGATGGAGGTAAGGGCCATCGCTGCCGAACAGGACCTTGTGTGCCCCTGCTCGGGCAACTGCTTCGACGAGAAGGTCGAAGTACCGCACCCCGGCAGTATCGGTGAAGACGTTGGATGAGTGCTCGAGAAGGGAGATCAAGCGCACTTGGGCTCGCCAATCATCGGAAAAAGAGGACAAGTGAGGAACAATCCAGGACACCTCCGGATGACGTCGCGCCAAGTAGGCCACGATGTCTATGTCACCGCCGGGGTCGAACAGAACGGGCATGTGATGGTGAAAGGCGGCATGAGCGACTTCGTCAGTGGCCACGCCGTCGGACCAGTGCACTTTTATTCCGCAGGCACCCCTTGAATGAGCTACCCTCACGATTTCGTGGATACCGTCACGATCGCGGGCTGCATTGACAAAGACATACCAGAGCCATTTAGTGGGTGCACCCTCGACGAGGTTTGCCACGACACTATTCGCTGCGGCGTAGGTTCCCACAGGGGCTGCCAAGAGTACGGCCCGGTGTACGCCCACGGTTGCCGCGCGAGTCACCCAGAGGTCGAAGGATTTCCGGTAGTCCGGTGGGCCGAGAGGAACACCTGCTGTGCCCACGTGTACATGGGAGTCAATAATCTCGAGATGTTTCACGCTGCCACGTGGCCTCGGGTAACAGCCGCGAGAGCACGGACCAGCCTGTCAAGGTCGGCCTGCCGGTGGTCCGCACGAACCACCACGGAAAGCACGGCTTCACGGTGGCAGCGCGGGAGCTGGACGAGGGCTTGGATGCCGTACCGCGTGAGCCCTTTCCACCAGCATGAGGCGAGCAGAAGCGAAGGAACCCGTGTGCCGACAATAGGAAATGTGAGTCCCTGCGGTGGCACTCCGAGGTCACGGAAGGCGCCGCGCAACCATCGCGTGAGGTGGTAAAGGCGGTCCCGCATTCCGCTGATCACATCGTTGTCGGCCAAAGCGTCCAGGCCCGCCCCTACATCCGCGGCCGATGGTGGGCTGCTGTGCAGGCGGTTGCTGCCTCCGCGTGCAACCGCACTGATAGCCGCCTCTTCGCCGGTGATGATGGTGACGGGCGTCCCGTATGCCTTAGCGAGCGAGGCGAGCCAAATGAACCCGTCGTGATTACAGCCGGACCAACGAATTGTGCTTGTCCCGTCTCCAAAACTGCACCTGTCGGCTCGATAGCCCAGTAAGCCGAACGCCAAGGAGTCATCGACGATGACACCTCCACCGGTGCTCAGCGCGGTCGCCTGCAGCCTGGCAAGCGGGGCGGGGAGATTGCACCCCTGGCACCAGCCATCTGTGAGAAACCAGGTCCTGTCCGACCGGGTTACCAGCGGAGGCTTGTGATGGGGGAAGGCCGACACCCTAACCCCCGCGGCCGCGGCTGCCCGGCATGCCCACCGCGCCAGCGGGTATGCTCCCTCGTCGACCAAAAGCTGGTCACCGGGCTGAGGAAGCGTCTCGACCACATCCATCAGGCCGTGGAGAACGGATCGTGAGACGAGGCCCACCTCCGCACGTTGCCTCGCAGCTACGATCGCGGCGAGCCTGATCATGGCCGGCGTTTCCCTCAGCGCGGCAGGCACCCCGGTAGTCAGATCTTCCCAGGGGGGTAGCTGACTACTGGGGTGACGCTGTCCAAGAAAGAGAGCCGACGTGTAGTCCAATCCGGACGGAGACACGGTGACAACCCTTGTTCAGAACCGCGTCGTCTGGGCGAGCCGGCGGTTCAGCAGGACAGATGGCAACGTGGCATCCGCCTTGATCGAAAGGTCGACCCCTGTGACCGCACGGTAAGCATGAATGTATCGTTGGACCGCGTTCTTCCATCTAAGGGCCCAATTCTCGGCGTCCGTTCCCTGCAATTGAGATTCGTTCCAGCGGCCGTGGCGCACCGACAGCAGGAGCTGCTCGCCATGGAAGGCCAGGTCGTAGAAATGAGTCACACTGGCGTCTGACCACCCTTGGAGTGACTTCATGGTATCCAGGCGGCCCATCCAAGGCTCCTCGTAGGGAATCATGGTTGGCTCGCCGAGATAAAGGCCCATCTCTCTCTGTGCCAGCATCCATTGGATGTCGAGTGTCTCGATCCGCGCCCGAAGCGGAAGATCGGCAAACCGGTTGTTTGCACCCATGGCGAGAACCAGGTGCAATTCGCGGAGACTGCTCAGCAGGGGAAACGGATCTGCGTCAATGGTCTTGTCATCGCGGTCCTTGTAGAACAGGTGGGTAGCATGGAGCAAGCTGTGGAATGCCGAAGGGAATTGCGTGCGGCGCTCAAGAAGCGGCCGTTTTGAAACCGCTTGTCCGATCAGGTCAAAACCATACTCGGCCGCGTACTCACGGCGCCGGCCCTCGACGGTGAGTCGATGGCTCTCCTCAGCGCCGAGTCCCACGATGATGCGTTGGAGTGGTTGGAGCGGACTGGTACTGAATCGCCTCAGTGGGTCAGGAGCTTCTTGGCGATAGGGGTTGGCAAACCGCGCGACCACGCGATTGAGCGTCTGGAACAGCATCGCCTCTTCCATCCAGTAGACAAAGATCATTTCGACGAACGGAACCTGTGCAAGCGGGTACCCCTTGTACGGGTGGGCATCCCCCTCCAGCTCAGCTTCTTTGACCACGTACGACAAGTCCATTCCAGCATTGTCGGTATTTCCGGGCTCTCCCGGAACCTCACCAAGCGCCACTTTAGTGACGAACTTGCTCGAAAGCTTGTGCAAGCGTTCGTAGGTCGGCAACCCGTATGCGGAAACTGGCAGTCTGGTTCTGGATCGGAGTCGGTCCGTCGCGTAGGTCGCAAATCTCTCGTACCGCAGCCGTTTTCCAACTTCGCCGATGAACTCCCAGAGCATTTCTTGCTCGCTTCCCGGTGCCTCCGCCGGAACGAGTGAAACCTTCATGACCGCACCGCCGCCTGGCGTACCTCCGCGGGGCGGAACAACCGGTTCAGCAGGGAGTGGGTCCTCGGCGTGTTCCCCGACGGTGACTTCCTCGATAAAACTGAACTCCTTCATTCCTGGGTAACGGGCTTTGATCGTATAGGTTCCCGCTTTTTCAAATACGATATTCATTCTGGAGGGACTCCCGGGCCGAAGTGTGCGGTGGATAGGTCCTTTTGTGTTTCCGATACGCGCGTAATTATCATCTGGGTCGCGGACCTGAAAGTCGAACTTTCCCGGACTCTCCTGATCGAGTTCGAATTCAAAAACAACCGGTTCCCCAACAAACACTTGCTCTTCTGGTTTGCGTATGAATCGCATGGCTATCTCCTTATGAAGGACGTTTCGGTAAGGGAGGATTTCTCCGAAGATGGCCGGCTCCGGCCGCCACCTGAAGTGTTGTCAAGGCTTCCGCGGACTGCCCAGGCTGTGAGTAGTGACGACAGTTGAGAACTTTCCTGCTTAGCGGTGATGCGCCCGGACGCCTTGGCCTGGCCTATAACGGCAAAGACAAGCGAGGGTGGTTGTCGGGCAATGAGGCCGAAGTCGTTGTCCCAGGTTTGATGGAGGCGCAGCAGGTGTTCGGGTTGACGCTCGTGCAACTGCCAGATCGCGCGTAACTGACGACCGCCAGTTTGTGGCGAGCTGTGGCGCAGGAGGAGGCTGACAAGATCCGTGATGTGTGCTTCGCACTTCTTGATCCAGGCGACGTGTTCCGCCGGCAGTCCCGTTAGGGGGTACATTGCCCGCCAAATTCTGGCAAGTTCGTCCCATTGTGGATGGGGGTAGAAAGCTGTTCCTATGGCGGCACTGATCAGCACGCGCAGGTAGGGCATGGGATGAGGGTCGTCCCCCCCGGGACGAAAGACGAAGTACCGGGGAAGGCTTACCACCGCGAGCAGGCCGACAGTTGAGGTGATGCCTACTTTCGCGACCGACCACATGTCTGCCACTATTTCGCTGATCCACAGGGACCAGATCTTCCAGGTTCCATTCGGTTCGATGGCTGCCCGCTTGTCGATTTCGGTCCGAAGGGACCGAACTAAGTCAAGGTGAGCGGCCCCTTGGTGGCCGACCTCATGGATGAGTGAGGAGGCGATGCCGCTGCCGATCATCCGTTCACGGGGGAGGCGAATGATGCCAACGGGATTCGGTTTTCCCCCAGGCAGTCGAGTGTTCGCCCTCCGGATGGCGGCCCCCGCCCCCCTGGCGAGGTAGACAACCAGGCTCGTCTTGTCGGGCGATGTGACGTCTACCCGCAACGAATCCTGTGCAAGCGCGTCAAGTCCGGATAACCAGACTCCCGTCGAATGTTCGCTGCGTTGGGTTACGACTTCAGTGAAGAGATCGAACTGGGCGAGAATGACGTTGAACTGGAGACGGATGTGAACGAATCGTCGCTGCTGCTCGGCGGGTGCGGCCAATCGACCCTCGCCGTGAAGCCACTCGAGAAAATTGCCTATTCGCTGACGCAGTTCGTTGCGCCCCGAATGGAGAAAATGCTCGATCCGCCACTGAGCGTCGGGAGGGAGGGCTGCAGCCAGCACCATGGTTTCGTGCATCACGAAGGGCTTGATGTGGTCGAGCCGGACCAAAAGGCCGTGTGCCTCGCTGTCGATGAGACTGGTTCCCACCGTCTGTGTGCTCATGGTGTCTACTCCTTTCTGGTGAGACCCGATCGGCATCACGTCACAGACCGAGGATGATCACGCGACCGTTGCGGCGGATCCATCGGCCTTCGTCCGCACCGGACGGCTCGCTGTCTCCATCGTCCTGCGGTGCGCCCCACACGGCGCCTGCGTACGGATCGCCATAGCTGCGCGGGCCTCGACGGGGCCTGCGCTGCGCGTAGCCGCGCCCGGGCCGAAGGAGAGACGGAGCGTGGGTTCGTGCCGCACTTATCGTGGCCGCCCGCGCGGCGGCAAGCGGAGGTACGGACACCGGTGTCCGTGCCGCATTGCGGTAGGAGGCTCGTGCAAACCGTACATATCGGCGAGCAGCCTCCTCTTCAGCCTCGGTCTCGTCCATCGCTTCAGCCTCCTCCACTTCGAGTAAACCGCCGGCCATTGAACCGAGCTTGCTGCCGATCGCTGTGCCGATGCCGGGGGCGACGAAGGACCCGACAGCCCCGCCTACAATGGGGAGTGCGGTCTTTGCGACGGTCTTCAAAGCGCCACCGACCATTTTTCCGATGGGCGATTTGATAAATTTGCTCGCGCCCTTGACGACGCTTCGAGCCAGCTTGCCAAGGAATTGGTCGAGTTCCTCCTCGGAACTGAGGGAAAGAAACTCCATGGCCAGTTCACTTTCGAGGTTCTCCTCTTTTTCCGACTCGAATTCATTACTTCCGTAGTCGGCTTCTCCTTCTTCCTCCTGAGTCCACTCGTATTCGTACTCTGCAGGGGAGTAGTTGGTGCTCATGTCGTTCTCCTTCTTGGTGTGAGCTCGTGCAATTGGTGAGACATCTACCCGGCGCCGAGGACAACGATGGCGCCGTTGCGGCGCACCCATCGTCCGCTGCTTGGGCCCGCGCCTTGCGTGGTCGGAGGCCGGAGCAGGCCTGGAAGGTGTTGCTTGGCGGCCGCGGTTGCGGCTTGCTTGGCAGCGGTGGACGCCGGAATGCTGGTGGGTGTGGACGCCGCGCGCTTGGCTGTTGACGTCGCGAATCGCACGAAGGCCCGAGCTGTTTCGAAGTCGCGGTCCTCGGCGGACAAACCCTCCAACTGCAGGCCCGTCTCGAACTTGGTTCCAAGCCACTGGCCGACCCGTTGACCGGCCTGACCTCCCATGCCGGGGGAGACGTAGTTGCCAACCGCTTGACCGAGTTGGGGCAAGGCCCTGCGGGCGGAGTCCTTCAGGATGTTGCCCACAGCTTGGCCTGCGTCCGATCCAGCGAAGCTACGTGCCGCTGATACGGCGCTCTTGACCAGATTGCCGAGAAACTGATCAAGCTCCCGGTCGTTTGATACGGCCAGCAACTCAGCGGCGAGAGCTAGTTCGCCGCTGTCGTTTGCTCCAGCTTCACCCCAGAGCTCACCGGGGTTGCCGCTGTCCTCGTAGGAGGTGAACTCATCCGACTGAGATTCGTAGGTTGCGCGGTCTTGGCCGAGGCGGGACTGCTCACCGCTTACCTCACCCCAAGTGCCACCTTCCTCCTGGCCCTCGAAGAGGGCCCTATCGATGTCATGCATGATTCTTCCTTCCAGGAGTTGCAAACGCTCCGCGCGGAGCGCCCGTGCGGAGAACCGCATACCCTTTCATTGCACAATTCGTGCCAGCCTTGGCGTCGCTACCAAGAGCACAACGGGTGCGTAAATCGGGGAGGCTGCTAGGCAATGCCCGAGCTCGACGAAGTCAACGTCGTTCTGAGCGAACGCAGGTTCGTTGTCAGCGCACCCGTCGTGGGAGGGCACCAGAGTTCACAGCAAGGTCGTGGCGGTACTTGGACACAGTTCGCCGTGCGATCTCGATACCTTGACCGGAGAGGTCTCCGCGCAGCATGTTGGCCGATCTGCCATCAGGGGCTGCAGCGACGAGATTCGCAACTGCAATCCGCGCCGCCACCCCCTTGCCAAAAAGGCAGGACAAGTCGACAATGTTGCCTTTTGGCAAACGCAGACGTTTTCCCTTGACTGCCCGGCTAACCGTGGAGGGATGGAGGCCGAGCTCCTGCGCCACCGCTGTACGCGTGAGTGGCCTATGGAAGGACGGCCCCGACTCGAGGAAGCGTCTCTGGTGTTCGGCAGCGTACCCCGCAACCCGCATGAGAACGTTGGCGCGAGAATCAAGTTGAAGTATGAGCCGACGGGCAGCAGCTTCATGGTCGGCCAGCCACTGCTTGGCTTCGGGCACGTCGTCCAGGCCGGCCGCAAGGTCCACTACAGACAAGCCGAACCAGACACTGTCCGGAACTTCCACGTCCAGCGACCCGTCGGCATTCCCGTAAAGGAGCACATCGGCGCATTGCGATGGAACATCAATCGGATTCGTTTCCACCATGGCAAAAGGCCGCAGACGAGTCTGGATGATGATCAGCCCATTCCTCACGTCATCCTCGGTGAGCCCCAGCGCCTGAGCGGCGAGGTTCAGGCGTCCTTCCGAAAGGTCTGACAAGTGATCACGGACTAAATGTGGGAGCCATTCGGGGCACTGTCTGTCCCGGACGAGGACCTCAGCCTGGGCCGTCAGCATAGTGCAAACATTTTCCGCCCCGATGCCCGGCGGGCCGACGACCCGCACCGCCCGCAGCGCTTCGTCCACCTCATTGACACCCAGGCCGTGAAGCCGGGCTATTTCCTCCGTACTCGAGTCCAGCAGGCCACGTCCGCTGAGGTGACAAACCACAGCGGTGAGGGCGTCGCGGCAGTCGGAGCGCACTTCCAGCGCCGCCTCGACCTCGATCGTGCGATATGGATCGATGCCCGCTGCAATCTGTTCGTGGAGCTCCCGGGCACCTTGGTGCTCTCGGCATCGGTGACAGAAGCCACCGGTTACATGCCGTCCGCAGCGCGGACAAGGGTGACCGGCTGTACGTTCCAGCACTGGATTCTCTTCGAGGCAGTGTTCGGTAGCTTCAACGACTTCCTGGTAAGTCATTCCCACCATGCCTAGCACCTGCAGGACTCCTGGCAGCGTCCGCAGATCCGTCCGAAGCCCCGCCTGCAGGATAAGGCCGTGTGGAGGGTGGCCGGCAGTCATGATTCACGTTAGTCCTGGAGGGAATCACTTGGGGAGGGTGAAGGGCGAGTGATTCGGTAACGGGACCGGATCCAAAGCTGCCCCGGGCCGTTTCTCGGAAGTCGTTGATGACCGATTCAGATGCGTCGTTGCTGGGTGTCGAAGGTATCGGGCTCTTCACGAACAAGGGTGGAACGCAAGTCTCAATCCGCCTTCTGCGAGCAGGCTGGGTGCGATGTAGTTGGTGAGGTTCCGGAATCCGAGGGCTGAGTCGTGGCGGAGTTCGAGGCGTCCATTGATCGCATCGGCCGGACGACTGCTGGTGCCGGGCGGTCGAAGAATGCACGGACCTCCCCGTCGCGTTGTTTCAGGGTCCGGCCGAGCTGGCGGATCCCGGAGAGGTCGGTGGGAACGCCGGTTGCACCTGCGTCGATGACGATCGCGCTCACCCCCTCGAATCGGGTGGGGTAATCGATGAGCCGTCGCTTGCCTTCCGTGAGGACAGCATCGTACGCGGCAATCCAGGACACGCCGGATTCGGCCGCTACTCGGGTCATCCTCAGGTGTCGACCACAACGCCCTTCAGCGCCCACCCGCCATGAGAAACCTCTGCCAGCGGCTGCGCAGCTTTCGCCATGTCCTGCCGCCATACCCGTTGGCATCCCGAGCACAGGTACCGACGCACCCGTACGAGCAGTGTCGTGGGCCGATGACCGAACGACTCGTGCGTGAGTTCTCGCACGACGGCGTGCCTGAGCGCTGCTTCCGCCCCGCAGTGGCTGCACCACGCGTCCGGCTCGAGGACACGACATTCCAGCACCGCCCTCTTCGGATCCAGATGCCGTTCGACGGTAACCGGCCGAGCTCGTCGAGGTGGCAAAACGTCGTCACAGCAGGGTCAGCGAAAGTAGGGGGAGGCCTTCCGGCCGGGATCGTCTGCGTGAGAACGTCCATCTTGCGGGAGGCCTCGACCCGTACCTCCTCACCGACCCGCACCACCCTCGTTCGTGAAGAGCCATGAAGGAGAGAACAGGTGATTGCTCCCATGACCGCACATTATTGGTCAGGATCAGCTGACGGTCCCGGAGCATCTCCAGCGGTTCCGATCGTGAACACTTTGGTCATCCGCGAATGGCAGGAGCCCCATCGTCCACATGGCTTCCGGGCAAGAATAAGATTCGATCAAGCTCATGGAAGCGGCGTAGACACCTTAACTGCCTCGGATCCATCTATAGTGCTACAGGCGGTGTGTGAGTGGCTTTCTGCGCTGCCGGGAGCCGCTTATCGGGACTGAAGGCGCTTTACGTCCGGTCAATCGTCCGTCAAGCGCCTGGGCTACGAGCAGAGTCAATGATTCGGAGGGGCGAAGGCCCATATCCTCATCAAGTCGCGCCTGATATCGCTGATAGGCGCGAACAGCGGCGGCGGCGTTGCCATGCTGCAGCTCGGCCGAGATGAGTAATCGGACTGCCTCCTCGTAGAGCGGTTCGATCTCCAGGGCAGCTTCTGCCGCCGCGCCTGCGGTTTCGCAACTGCGCTGGTCTAGATGCGTCTTCGCGATGATGGTGCAAGCGCGAAGGCAGTCCTGTTGAAGTCGGTTCTGTTCGAGCATTATCCAGTCGTCGTACCAGCCGGGTAGTAGCCGTGCGTCACGCAGATCACGCAACAGGGCCGCAGCCTTCACCTCTGGTCTCGGCTGCTCCAGGTCTGCGATCAGGCCTTGAACCCTATGCAGGTCTACGTCCACATGATCACTCAGGGACAGCATGGGACCGTCATTGACGAGCAGTCCCGGAATTTGTCGAGTAGCGACGTGCACGCTGACCCGCAGGCTTTCCAATGCCCTGGCGTCCGGGTGTTCCGGCCACAGCAGTCCCACAAGGTAACTTCGCAGGCAGGGGCCCTTGATGGCGAGAGCGGCGATAAGGCGCTGTTGCCGTGGTGCAACATGAACAAGGACCCCGTGGCGGTGAAGCCGCCACGCCCGCAGCAGTTCGAGCCTCAGGACCTTACAATCGGTGCAGTTCATGGGAACCTGATCTCGGTTCATAAGAACGAAAAACCGTGCGGTGATAACCTTCCTCAACCTGACGGTTTATGTCAATAGAGGTGGTTCTATTTCACCTGTGTCTCGTCATCACACTTCTACCACTGTTGCTCGATAATCGCTTCGCGCAAATAGATGGTACGACTAGATTCAGGCGTGTCAAGAGGAGCCGTAAATGATCAATGGATCTTGTTTCAGGGTATTCTTCAGGACTTCCTCCTTGGGTACCATTCGCTTCGTCCGTGACCTCGGCCATGAGTGACCTCGAACTTTTCATCGAACTAGATCGCACCGGGCGGTGGGGGAGGCGCGACCGTTGCGGTCGCCCCTAGACATCCGACCCGGCGAGTTGTCGGCACGCGGGGTATCGAGAGGTGGCTCATCGAGGCAGCGGTCGCTCGGAGCCTGAGCAAGGCTCGGGCTTTGCCGGGCGTCACCCGATTGGATCGATAACGCCGCTGTAACGGCCAGTCATTAGCGTGCGGAGACCTGGGGTGTCAAGAGTGGGTATCACTGCACCTGGCCATGGAGGTCCTCATGCGGGAAGTACGAAAGCTGAGCGTAGGGCGGCGACGGGACGCCGACAGCTTCGGGTGGGCCCTTGATCCCACGGATCAAGCACTCGTCGTCAGTCGAAGACGCGCCAATGACCAGGAGTGGTTGCCCGACGCTCTCTGCGGCGAGGTCGGTCGACGACTCCTCCTCGCCGAACTGCAGTTCAGTCGCTGGATGGTTCGACGCGTGGAGAAGGTCAGTTTCAATCAGGACCGTAATGTCACGCGACGGCTCACAATCGACTTCAACGTGCCGGACTACGCGCCGCTCTTCGTCGACAAGGTGGGTAACCGGTTCTGGCTCGTGCCCCTGTCGCTCATGCGACGGCGCACGCTGGTGAACATGCGGATCACGGACGAGAACGATCATGTCCTGCCGACGCCGGGGATTCGTCTCGCGCAGCAACTCGACGAGTCGATCCTCGTCGCAGCGACCGCCACCGTTGCGCCCGAACCCGCCGAGCCGGACATGGTCCGCGCCTTCACCCGTGAGCTCGTCGCAGGCTCACGTCGGCAGACGAAGGAGGCAATGGAGCTTTTCGAGGGCACGAAGGAAGGCTCGGAGGGTGAAGTCCCCCCACACCTGGAGCCACTCGCCAAAAGTCCTATTGTCCGAGCTGTCGTTCACCTCATCCGGCGGAACTTCTCCCTGTACGTCTTCCTTCCCGCAGGCCAACGTCATCGGCTGATAAACCTCGAGTTCAGCGAACCGACCGGATGGACCCGGATGACGCCGTGCATGACCCCCGACGGCGAGGTGAGGGAGTATGTTCACGACGACCGACCGGCCGCAGGCACAGAGACCGTGCGCGCATGGCGGATCCAGCAGGCGAGGCGGAAACTGTCGACGGGTCTTCCTGCGGCCCTGGGGCTACTGCCCACAAGAATCCGTGTCCAGGTACCTGGCGCTGAGAACGCGGCGAGCTATCACCTCGAGCTGACCGCTCCTGAAGGAGTGGAGGTCGTTGAGGCGCGCCTGCTGGCGGGACGACCAAATAGGGGACAACAGAATGATGGTCAGGTGCGCTACACCTCCGACCACGTCGTGGGGCACACGGCCACCGTGGGCCTCCACGGGGTCGAGGTTCCCAACGGTTCACTCTGCCAGGCGCAGGTGGATTTCAGAGTCACGTCGCGAGGTTGGCTCACCAATGCCGTCTTCTCGTGCGGGTTGGTTGCGGTGGTGTTGGCCTCCCTCGTGCTGAAGGTGACATACGGCGGGGCGTCGTGGTCCACCGGCCAGGTCACGAACATCATCGCACTGCTCATCACGACGTCTGCGGCGGTCGGTGCGATGATCGCCCATTCGACCTTCACGGGCGTCGCGGCTCGGATGGTGGCTCGCCTCCGCGGCTTGGCCGCCGTTGCAGTAGCCCAACCCATCGTGGCAGCAGGGGCACTGGCGTTCGCGGAAGAAGTCGATGGCACATCGACGGTCCAGCTTGACGGCGGCACGCGCGCTGTTCTGTGGATGGCCACCTGTGCGGCACTCGTTGTCTTCGGTTTGATCGCCGCGGCCCTCGTCTTGAGCCTGAGATGCGAGCGCCGGGGCCACAAAGCGGCATCACCGTGGGACATGACGGACGACGACAAAGAGGAAGAGGCCAAGCCGAAGACCTTCGCGGCTGCACTCGAGAAGTACGAATTCGATAGGTCTGCCATCGGGATTCTCTCCGCGGAGGGGTGGCATGAGCGGTATGAATGGACCGATGACAAACAGGACGCGGTGGTCAAGGCGCTCGAGGACCTGGCGCCGAAGTCACCGTGGGTGACTTCGACACCTGCGTCGGATCGGCAGGATTCGGTGGGCGATGTCGGCGATGCGTGCCACCACAGGGCATTCCCTCGACAGCCAAGCGCCATGAGACGTGGATGATTCGACTCAATTCACTGTTGTACTCCATCAATTCGCCCGAGGCGGTAGGAATGCCTATGAATTTCTCGCTGGTAACACGTCAGTAACGCCACCGGTGCTCTGATGATCTCGGTCTCAGACGCCGATGCCGATGGTGTTCGACAGATGTCGCCACTCGGTTCCGACATGTCGGTGCTACTCACGAGTATTCAGCGGTCGCCCTCCTACAGCAGGGTGATCGCACGATGGACACCGGATCGGGGAGAAGATCGTGAACGAAGAAGAGGCTCGTCAAAAACTGATTGAGAACATCAAGCACCGACGATCATGCATCAAGCTGTTCCTCCGACAGGAACGACCTCGTCGGAACAGGCTGACCATGGCAAGCATCGTCGGTAGCGCACTGGCTGCGACCCTTACCGCGGGCCCAGCCCTCGGCGGGACCGAGTTCGCTACAGGCGTTCAAGGAGCCTTGGCCTTGGAACAGAGCTCCATAGTCTGGCAGGTGCTCTGTCTGGGCGCGATGCTGGCCTCGATCGTAGCTGCGGTATCGACCAATCTGGCCAATTCGCACTCAGTGGCTGACAAGATCAGCGCAGCAGAGGCGTGTTATGTCCAACTCGAGGGACTGCAAACGGCATTGGACCTCGGACGATTGCCCGTTGAGGATGCTCTTCAGCTGTACCAGCAGTACACGGCTCAAGTGGCGTTCGTCGATGATGTGGAGGACACAGCGAAGTCCACGCGGTGACCTCGAACCCTCCGGCATCGGCCGGAGGGTGGCACGGCGTTGCGGCCACGGGAGCCGGGGGTACATTGAGGCCATGGCCAGCGAAGCGATGATCCTCGACGTCGACGGACCCCACGGCGTGCGGTCCGTCCGGGTGTCCAGCCCCTCCCGTGTCCTCTGGCCCCAGGCCGGGCTCACCAAGCTCGACCTCGCCCGGTATCTCGTGGACGTGGCGCCCGCGTTCCTCCGCGCGAACGGCGACCGGCCGGTGTCCCTGCAGCGCTTCGGCGGCGACGTGGACGGCGACTACTTCTTCAGCAAGAACCCGCCCAAGGGCGCCCCCGATTACGTCCGCAGTGTGGCGGTCACGTATCCCAGCGGACGCTCGCACCCGCAGCTCGTCCTCGACGAGCCCGCGTCCGCGGTCTGGGCCGCCCAGATGAACACCGTCGTCTTCCACCCGTGGGCCTCGCGGGCCGAGGCCCCGGACCTGCCCGACGAACTGCGCATCGACCTCGACCCGCAGCCGGGCACCACCTTCGCCGACGTCGTCGCCGCCGCCCACGCCCTGCGGGCCGTCCTCGGCGAGGCGGGCCTGGACTCCTTCGTGAAGACCTCGGGCAACCGCGGCCTGCACGTCTTCGCGCCGATCGAACCGGTCCACGAGTTCCTTGAGGTCCGCCACGCCGTCATCGCCGCGGGCCGCGAGCTCGAGCGCCGCATGCCGGAGAAGGTGACCACGGCCTGGTGGAAGGAGGAGCGCGGGGCGCGCATCTTCGTGGACTACAACCAGGCGAACCGCGACCGCACCATGGCCGGCGCCTACAGCCCGCGGGCGCTGCCGCACGCCCCGGTGTCCTGCCCGGTGACCTGGGACGAACTGGACGGCGTCGACCCGGTGTCCTTCACGATCGAGACGGTACCGGACCGCCTGAGGACGGTCGGCGACCCGTGGGAGGACCTTCATGCCGAGCCGGGCAGCATCGATGCTCTGCGCGGCTGGTGGGATCGCGACGTCGGGAACGGCCTCGGCGAGCTCCCGTTCCCGCCCGACTTCCCGAAGATGCCCGGCGAGCCCATGAGGGTGCAGCCGAGCCGCGCGCGCACCCGCGACTGACCACTGCCGTCGCCCGTGTCGAGGACCAGCCCACGGGGTGCTCATGGGTCGGGCCCGGGGCCTCTCCGGAGTAAACTTGGCGCATGACCACCCCTGATTCCCCCCGCACCGCCGTGGTCATCGAGGACGACGACGACGTCCGGGATCTGCTGCACACCGTCCTGACGGGATCGGGCTTCCGCGTGCACACCGCGCCCGCAGGATTGGCCGGCGTGGAGATGGTCCGCCGGCTCCGGCCCGACGTCGTCACCCTCGACGTCGGTCTGCCGGACATCGACGGATTCGAGGTGGCGGGGCGGATCCGGCGTTTCTCGACGACGTTCATCGTCATGCTGACCGCGCGCGCCGATCCGTCCGACGAGAAGCGCGGCTACGACGCCGGCGCCGATCGCTACCTGCGCAAACCCTTCCGCCCGGCCGAGCTGCGCCGGCACATCCAGGAAGGCCTCGCGGCGCAGGGCGCCTGAGCCCACCCGCAGCCGTCCGGTTCGTCCCGCGCGGCGCCCGACGGGGGAGCCTCCCGATCAGTCGCGGTCGTCGCGGATCATGTTCGTGATGCGGGCCGTGGAGAGCCTCCTGCCCTGCTCGTCGGTCATCACCACTTCGTGCGTCGTCAGGGTCCTCCCGAGGTGGATGGCCGTGGCGGTGCCGGTGACGAGGCCGGACGCCGTGCTGCGGTGGTGGGTCGCGCCGACCTCGATGCCGACGGCGTGGCGGCCCGGGCCGGCGTGGAGTCCGGCCGCGAAGGAGCCGAGGGTCTCCGCGAGCACCACGTGGGCGCCGCCGTGCAGGATGCCGGCCACCTGCTGGTTGCCCTCCACCGGCATGGTCGCGACCATGCGCTCGGCGCTCATCTCGGAGAACACGATGCCCATCTTCACGGTGAGGGCACCCACCCCGTAGCGGCCCAGCCAGCCGTGCATCCCGGCCGGGATCCCGGCGGCGACCAGTTCGGCCAGACGCTCCTCGGACAGTGGCTGGAGGGCGTCGGGCCGGGTGCGGTTGTCTGTCATGGGAACTAGGCTGGCACCTGTGAGTGAAACGACCAAACCTGCTGCCACCCTGACCATCGCCCCTTCCGTCAACGACGCCGCGGAGGCCTCGCCGGCAGCATCCGCGGCGGCGGGCGCGCAGGATGCCGGGCGCCGCAGCGACGGCTCGCGCAACAGGCTCCTCGTCATCGACGGCCACTCCATGGCGTTCCGCGCCTTCTACGCCCTGCCGCCGGAGAACTTCTCGACCGACACCGGCCAGCACACCAATGCGGTGTACGGGTTCACGGCGATGCTCATCAACCTCATCAAGGACCAGCAGCCCAGCCATGTCGCGGTGGCCTTCGACCTCGACACCCCCACCTTCCGGTCCGAGGAGTACACGGAGTACAAGGGCGGCCGCTCGAAGACGCCCGAGGAGTTCCACGGGCAGGTGGACCTGATCATCAAGGTCATGGAGGCCATGCGCATCCCCACCATCTCGATGGACGGCTACGAGGCGGACGATATCCTCGCCACGCTGGCCAGCCAGGCGGCGGCCGCCGACTGGGACGTCCAGGTGGTCAGCGGTGACCGCGACGCCTTCCAGCTCGTCAACGACCGCGTCACCGTGCTGTACCCGAAGCAGGGCGTCACGAACATCCCGCAGATGGACGCGCGGGCCATCGAGGAGAAGTACTTCGTCCCGCCGCACCAGTACTCGGACCTCGCCGCGCTGGTGGGGGAGAGCGCCGACAACCTGCCCGGCGTGCCCGGCGTGGGCCCGAAGACGGCGGCCAAGTGGATCAAGCTGTACGGCGGGCTCGAGGGCATCCTCGAGAACCTGGACAAGATCGGCGGCAAGGTCGGGGACTCGCTGCGGGCCAACATCGAGGACGTCAAGAGGAACCGGCGCCTGAACCGCCTCCTCACGGACCTCGACCTGCCCGTGGACCTCGCGGCCATGGTCTCCCAGCACCCGGACCGCTCCGCCGTCGAGGACCTCTTCGACTCGCTGCAGTTCAACACGCTGCGCAAGCGCCTGTTCGACCTCTTCGGCGAGGAGGAGAGTGAGGACGAGGCGGACGAGCAGCACGCCCCGGCCCACGAGGTCCTCGAGGACGCCGCCGGCCTGACGCACTGGTTCAACGCCACCAACCAGGCGCAGGCGTCCCTCGCGCTGGCGACGGAGACGACGGCGGGCGCCACCGACGTCGTCGGGATCGCGGTCGTCACCAGCCTCCACGCCGCCTTCATCCCGCTCGAACCGCTGGACGCCGACGCGGAACGGGTGCTCGGGGCCTGGCTGGCGGACCGGGACGCGCCCAAGATCGTCCACGACTTCAAGACCGTGTTCAAGCTGCTCTCCGCCCGCGGCTTCCTGCTGGCCGGGGAGGTCGACGACACCGCGATCTCCGGGTACCTCATCCAGCCCGATCGCCGCAGCTACGACCTCGCGGACCTCGCCCAGTACCACCTGCGCCTGTCCATCACGGCGGCCGCCTCCGACCCGTCGGGGCAGCAGGCCCTCGACCTCGGCGCCGACGACGTCGCGTCGCCGGCCGTGGTCGCGGCCTACGCCGCCCTGCAGCTCAGCGAGCATTTCGCCGGGCAGCTCGTCGAACGCGGCGCGAACCAGCTCCTCGGCGGGCTGGAGCTGCCGCTCGCCGAAGTGCTGGCCCGCATGGAACTCACGGGCGTCGCCGTCTCGGTCGAGGGCCTGGACCGGCTGTACGACGACTTCTCGACGACGATCGGCGCCGCCGGGGCGGAGGCCTACCGGATCATCGGCAAGGAGATCAACCTCGGCTCGCCCAAGCAGCTGCAGGCCGTCCTCTTCGACGAGCTCGGGCTGCCGAAGACCAAGAAGATCAAGACCGGATTCTCCACCGACGCCGACGCCCTGACCGATCTCATCACCAAGACCGGCCACCCGTTCCTCGAGCAGCTCCTCGCCTACCGCGACGCCATGAAGCTGCGCCAGACCGTCGAAGGCCTGCGGAAGGCGGTGGGGGACGACGGCCGCATCCACACCACTTACCTGCAGACCATCGCGGCGACCGGCCGGCTGTCCTCGACGAACCCGAACCTGCAGAACATCCCGGTCCGTTCGGATGAGGGGCGCCGCATCCGTGAGGTGTTCGTCGTCGGGCGGGGCCGGGACGGCGAGAAGTACGAGAGCCTGATGACGGCCGACTACTCCCAGATCGAGATGCGGATCATGGCGCACCTCTCCGGCGACGAGGGGCTCATCTCGGCCTTCCAGGAGGGCGAGGACCTTCACCGGTTCGTCGGCTCCCACATCTTCGGCGTCGCGCCGGAGGAGGTCACGAATGCCATGCGCTCGAAGGTCAAGGCCATGTCCTACGGGCTGGTGTACGGGCTGAGCTCGTTCGGGCTCTCCAAGCAGCTCAACATCTCCGTGGACGAGGCGCGCACCCTCATGCGCGACTACTTCGAGCGCTTCGGCGCGGTGCGCGACTACCTGCGGGGGATCGTCGAGCAGGCCCGCAAGGACGGCTTCACCTCCACCATCGAGGGGCGGCGCCGCTACCTGCCGGACCTCTCCAGCGACAACCGGCAGCTGCGGGAGATGGCCGAACGCGCCGCGCTCAACGCACCCATCCAGGGGTCCGCCGCGGACATCATCAAGAAGGCAATGCTCGGGGTCGACGACGCACTGACCACGCGCGGCCTGGCGTCCCGCATGCTGTTGCAGGTGCACGACGAACTCGTCCTGGAGATCGCCGAAGGCGAGCGGGACGAGGTCGAGGCGCTGGTCCGCCAGGAGATGGGCGCCGCCGCGGACCTCTCCGTCCCGCTCGACGTCTCGGTGGGGACCGGGGCGAGCTGGCACGACGCCGCGCACTGATCAGCGGACGCGGGACGGACGCCCGTCCGGCTCGCCCGGCGTCGTGCTGGTGCAGGCCGGAGGCGTCCGTCTAGGCTGGTGGACTGTGAGCCAGTACACAGCACCCATCCAGACCGCCCACCAACCGGACCTCCGGACCGAGATCTTCACGCCCGGCGCCGACGAGGACGCCTCGACGGACGGCCGCTTCGCGAAGTGGCTCGACGGCGAGAGCATCGGCTTCCACGAGGGGACGCTCGACCCCGAGGACGTCCCGCGGTACCTCGCGGCGTACCAGGCGGACCGGCGCGTGCTGTGGGGTGTGTACGACAGCGCCCAGCCCGCCGAGGCGCTCGGTGCCGGCCATCCGGTCGCCACCTACGGCACCATGGTGCACCCGCTGAACGTCGGCGCCACGCAGCTCGACGCGCACCAGATCACCGCCGTCACGGTCCGCCCCAGCCACCGGCGTAACGGCATCCTCCGCTCCATGATGATGCGCGACCTGCGCGAGGCGAAGGACCGCGGACTGCCGCTGGCGATCCTGACCGCCTCCGAGGCCACCATCTACGGACGCTTCGGCTTCGGCTGCGCCACGTTCACGCAGACCATCGAGGTCGACGTGCGCGAGCGTTTCGAGGTCACGGCGCCGAGGACCGGGACGACGGCGCTCGTCGCCCGGGAACACGCCGTGGACCTCGCCGAGCGGATCTTCGACCGCTTCCAGGCGGTGACATTCGGCTCGGTCGGCCGGCAGTACGCCGTCGCCCGGCGCATCGCCGGCGTGTGGGGCCGCGAGCGGCCCGTCGAGGACCGGGCCGTGCGCCTGGCCGTTCACTACGACGCCGCCGGCGAACCCGCGGGGTTCGTGAGCTACCGCTTCGCGGGCTGGGAGACCACGCCGTACACGATGAAGATCGTGGACCTCGTGGCGTCCACGCCGTCGGCCTATCTCGAGCTGTGGCGCTACCTCGGATCGCTCGACCTCGTGGAGCGCATCACCTGGGACGGCGCACGACGCGACGACGCCCTGCCCTGGGCGCTGCGGGACCGGCGCTGCTACCAGGTCAAGGGCACCGACGACGTGCTGTGGGTCCGCCTGCTCGACGTGCCGGTGGCGCTCGGGAAGCGGTCCTACCGGGGCAGCGGCAGGGTGGTGCTGGAGGTGCTGGACGACCACGGGATCGCCGACGGCTCCTACACGCTGACCGTCGTCGACGGCGTCGGGACGGTCGGACGGGCCGAGCCCGCCGCCGCCCCGGACGTCACGGTGACCGTCAACGCGCTGGGATCCCTCTACCTCGGCGGGGTCCTGGCTTCCACGCTCGCGGCGGCCGGGGGACTGACCGTGCGGACGGACGGCGCCGTGGACGTGCTCGACACCCTGTTCGGGCGCGCGCAGGAGCCCTACTGCATCACGTATTTCTAGGGGTTCGCCGCACCCTCGCGCATCGCACGGCCCGCGACTCCCGGGGCCCTGCGCTGCTTTGACGGTGTTGGACCCCGAGGCTAGACTAGACAGGCGCGTGGTGCGCTCTGATGTTTCCCGGTGTCCAACCGACGATTCATGGGAGTGCATCACCATTCCTGAGCCTCACCGAGGTTCTTTCCATTTCGTCCACATCCGGACACAGGAACCCGCAGTCGGCGTAGCCGGCACCGCGGGGGCCGGCGTGACCGGAGCAAGTAATCTTCCACAACGGAGCCCCAACTACATGACCATCACCACCACCGAGAAGCAAGGTGCCCCCGTAGTCGCAATCAACGACATCGGCACCGCTGAGGACTTCCTCGCAGCGATCGACGCGACCATCAAGTACTTCAACGACGGAGATCTCGTCGAGGGTACCGTCGTCAAGGTCGACCGCGACGAGGTCCTGCTCGACATCGGTTACAAGACCGAGGGTGTCATTCCTTCCCGCGAGCTTTCCATCAAGCACGACGTCGATCCCGGGGACGTCGTCTCCGTGGGCGATCAGGTCGAGGCTCTGGTTCTCACCAAGGAAGACAAAGAAGGCCGCCTGATCCTCTCCAAGAAGCGCGCTCAGTACGAGCGTGCCTGGGGCGACATCGAGAAGGTCAAGGAAGAGGACGGCGTCGTCACCGGCACCGTCATCGAGGTCGTCAAGGGTGGCCTCATCCTGGACATCGGCCTGCGTGGCTTCCTGCCCGCCTCCCTCGTCGAGATGCGTCGTGTCCGCGACCTGGCTCCGTACATCGGCCAGCAGATCGAAGCGAAGATCATCGAGCTCGACAAGAACCGCAACAACGTCGTGCTGTCGCGTCGTGCGTGGCTCGAGCAGACCCAGTCCGAGGTGCGCTCGACGTTCCTCAACAAGCTCGAGAAGGGCCAGGTCCGTCCGGGCGTCGTCTCCTCGATCGTCAACTTCGGTGCATTCGTGGACCTCGGCGGCGTCGACGGTCTCGTGCACGTCTCGGAGCTGTCCTGGAAGCACATCGACCACCCCTCCGAGGTCGTCGAGGTGGGCCAGGAAGTCACAGTGGAGGTCCTCGAGGTCGATCTCGATCGCGAGCGCGTCTCCCTGTCGCTGAAGGCCACGCAGGAAGATCCCTGGCAGACCTTCGCCCGCACGCACGCCCTGGGCCAGGTTGTTCCCGGCAAGGTCACGAAGCTCGTCCCCTTCGGCGCGTTCGTCCGCGTCGAGGACGGCATCGAGGGCCTCGTGCACATCTCGGAGCTCGCTGTCCGCCACGTCGAGCTGGCCGAGCAGGTCGTCTCCGTGGGTGACGAGCTCTTCGTCAAGGTCATCGACATCGACCTGGAGCGCCGTCGCATCTCCCTCAGCCTCAAGCAGGCCAACGAGGGCGTCGACGCCGACAGCACCGAGTTCGATCCCGCGCTCTACGGCATGGCCGCCGAGTACGACGAAGAGGGCAACTACAAGTACCCCGAGGGCTTCGACCCCGAGTCGAACGAATGGCTCGAAGGCTACGAGAACCAGCGCGCTGCCTGGGAAGCCCAGTACGCCGAGGCACAGTCCCGCTGGGAGTCGCACAAGAAGCAGGTCGTCCAGCACGCTTCGGACGACGCCGCTGCAGCGAACGAGCCCGCCGAGTCGAGCTCGACGAGCTACTCGTCCGAGCCCGTCGTCGCCGATGCGGGATCCGGTTCGGGAACGCTTGCTTCCGACGAGGCGCTTGCCGCTCTCCGCGAGAAGCTGACCGGAGCGTAAGCTCCCGCGTCGACGCAGTACCGTTGAAGGCCCCCGTCCACCGGACGGGGGCCTTCTCCGTGTAGGGGGTCCCCGCGTGGTCGAGCGCGTACGTGGGGTGGGTGCTGGGCGAGAGGACCCGCCGGAGCTGCGCACTCGGCCCGGGCCTTCGGGCTCGATCCACTCGATCCGAGCGCGCGTGGCCTACCGGCGCGTCGAGGCCGTGACGGTGAAGCGGGGTGAGCGGTCGAGCTGCCGTGTCGCGCCGATGATCCGCTCGAGGGCCGGCCGGTAGCGGAGGTGGCTGTTCCACACCGTGATCAGCTCCCCGCCGGGCGCCAGGACGCGCGCGCAGGCATCGAAGAGCCGGTGGGCCACGCCGGCATGCACCGTGCTGCCGGAGTGGAAGGGCGGGTTGAGGATGATGACTCCCACCGAGGCGTCGGGCAGCGCCGAGAGGGCGTCGTCCCTGCTTACGGTGATGCGGTCCGCCACCCCGTTGGCTGCCGCCGTCGCTGCCGCCGACGCGGTCGCCGAGGCGGACTGGTCCGTGGCGAGGATCCTGAGGTCCGGATGGGCCAGCGCCACGAAGGCGGCGATGGCCCCGTTCCCGCAGCCCAGGTCGACGACGTCGGCGGTCCCCGACGCGCCCGCCGTGGGCTCCGGGAGGCGGCGCAGGTGGGGGAGCAGCAGTCGCGTGCCGGGATCGAGCGCCGGTCCGCCGAACGTGGCCCCGTAGGCGAGGAGCTCGAGCGGACGGGCGAGGCCGACGTCGTGCCGTGCGCTGCGTGGGAAGGAGGACCCGCCCACCGGCAGAGGGTCCGACGCCGTGAGGACCCGTGCCTTCTGCCGCGCGAGTCCTGCCGTGACGTCGCCGAAGTGGCGGCCGAGAACCGCGTTCATGGACACGGACATGTGCTTGACCCGTCCCGCCGCCACGATCACGACGTCCGGCCGCGCATGGGCGGCGATGGTCCAGGCGATTTCGTCGAGCTCGTCGAGTGAACGCGGCAGGCGCAGGAGGACGGTCGACACGCCGTCGAGCAGTTCCGCACCGAGGGGGAGGGGCCGGTAGGCGCTGTGGAGCCCCTGGTCGGCCGCATTCAGCGCGAGTGCCCGCTCATTGACCACGCCGTCCTGGAAGACGCGGATGTCGCTCCGGCCGGAGAAATGCGCGGCACCGAGCGTGAGCGCGCCGTAGGCGTCGTTGATCGTCGCGACGTCACCGGGGCGGCGGAGCCGGTCCGCGGCGGTGTCGAGGAGCAGGCGGTCCGCGGCATCCACGGCCACCAGTTCGGTGGTCTCCAGATCGGGGCGGCGGCGCAGGCGGTCGAGGCTGAACGGGGTCACCGGATCAATCCTAGGTGCCGGGCGGCCGGGGCCCCGAGCCATGACATCGCGTCTGCACAGTGAGGCCACTTCAGGTCCGAACGGTCGCCGGCCTCTACCACTTCCGGCCGGACCGTGGGACTGTGCACCGATGGACCAGTACCTGTGGGTGTTGAAGCGGAATGAACTCGCCTTGATTCGCGAACTGGAACCGGAGCGACTGGCGCTCCTGGACGAGGACGGGCTCCTGGCCCTGCATCGGCGTGTGCGGAGGGCCCGCAACAAGCACACCACGAACTATCGGCGGAAGGCGGCGGGGGAAGTGCCGGACGCCGGTGGACGTGGTGCCGCCGCACGAGCCTCGGACAAGTCCCGCGGCAGAGCCTACGTGTTCGAGGAGGCCCTCTCGATCGTCAGCGCCGAGCTGGCTCGCGTTGCCCACGATGCCGCCGAGACGCTGAAGGATGAGCGGCTCGAACGCGCGCGAGCAGGACGATCGACGGGACCGAAGCAGGACGGCAATGGATCCGCACCCGATGCGGGTTCAGGTGTCGTCCTGCCCCACACGAAGACTACGGGTGGCTTGAAGCGGGATGCGTCGAGCCGTTCGAAGGGCGCCCGCCGACAGGCCAAACGGGATAGTGGCTAGGTTGTCCCGCCGGCACCCGCCTCCGTCGGGAAACGGCCCCCGGTGAGCGTGTCGGCGATCCGACGGAGGACAGGCGGCAACCGGGAGTCCTGCTTCCGCTGACCCTACGAGCCGAACCCGGCATCCCCACGGCGTGGTGCGGACTAGGGTTGGCTCATGCTGCGTATCGGACTCACAGGGGGCATCGCTGCCGGGAAATCGGTCGTGGCCCGCCGGCTCGCCGAGCTGGGGGCGGTGCTGGTGGACGCCGACGTCCTGGCCCGTGCCGCGGTCGAGCCGGGGTCGGCGGGGCTCGACGCCGTCGTCGCCGCCTTCGGGCCGGAGATCCTCGGAGCCGACGGCGGGCTCGACCGGCCTGCGCTCGGGCGCCTCGTGTTCGCCGACGCGACCGCCCGCGAGCGACTCAACGCCATTGTCCACCCGCGCGTGAGGGCCGCGGCTGGGGCGCTCATCGAGGGAGCGCCGCAGGATGCCGTCATCGTCGAGGACATCCCGCTCCTGGTCGAGACCGGCCAGGCCGCACGGTTCCACCTCGTCGTCGTCGTCGACGCCCCCGACGCCCTGCGCATCGAACGCATGGTGGACCATCGGGGCATGGGGCGCGACGATGCCGCACGGCGCATCGCCGCGCAGGCATCCCGTGGGGACCGGCTGCGCGCGGCGGACGCCGTGCTCGTCAACGATCGCGGGGTCGACGAGCTCCTCGCCGCGACGGACGGCCTGTGGCGGACGCGCATCGTGCCGTTCCGCGACAACCTGGCAGCCGGAAGGCCTGCGGACGAACGGCCGGCGGACGGAGGCGCCGCGCGCCCGACCGCGGGCCTCGCGGGAACGAGCCGACTCGCGGACCGCATCCGCGGGAAACTGGACGCCGCCCTCCCGCCGGGCTGTTCCGTGGCACCTGACGAGGCACCGGGCGGTGCGCCCGACGGGGCTCCGGACCAGACGTCGGACCGGACGCGAACCGGGCTGCCCGCCGACGTCGTACGTGCGGCCCTCCGCGTCGTCGTCCCGCCCGGCGGGGACATCGACGCGGCGTCGGACGCCGTGGCGGGGGCCGGATTCCCGAGGGACGAGCGCATCCCGGGTCACGGACGGACACCTTCGACGACGTCCCACCGGGCGGCCGACCCGGCGATCGACGTGAACGTGACGGTCGGCCCGGGACCGGGCGCCGTCTGAGGTCCCCCGGAGGGCGCGGGGCGGCTTTCAGCCGCCAGCAGATCGGCGGGGGAAGTGTCGGTGGCAGGGACTACCGTTGAGACATGAGTCTTGCGCAGGAAATCAAGCGTGTGGTCGCCCCGTTCGAGGTCATCAGCGAGTACACGCCGGCCGGCGACCAGCCCACGGCCATCAAGGAACTGGCGGAGCGCATCAATGCGGGGGAGAAGGACGTCGTCCTGCTCGGCGCCACCGGTACCGGCAAGAGCGCCACGACCGCCTGGCTGATCGAGCAGGTGCAGCGCCCCACCCTGGTCATGGTGCAGAACAAGACCCTCGCCGCGCAGCTCGCCAACGAGTTCAGGGAGCTGCTGCCCAACAACGCCGTCGAGTACTTCGTCTCGTACTACGACTACTACCAGCCCGAGGCCTACGTCCCGCAGACGGACACCTTCATCGAGAAGGACTCCTCCATCAACGAGGAGGTCGAGCGCCTCCGGCACTCCGCGACCAACGCCCTGCTGACGCGCCGCGACGTCATCGTCGTCGCCACCGTCTCCTGCATCTACGGCCTCGGGACGCCCGAGGAGTACATCAACAAGATGGTCACCCTGCGCCGCGGCGACCAGATGAACCGGGACGCGCTGCTGCGGCAGTTCGTGGGCATGCAGTACACGCGCAACGACATGGACTTCCACCGCGGTACGTTCCGGGTGCGCGGCGACACCGTCGAGATCATTCCCATGTACGAGGAGCACGCCCTGCGGATCGAGTTCTTCGGGGACGAGGTCGAGAACATCTACACCCTCGACCCGCTGACCGGGAACGTGATCCGCGAGGAGGAGGAGATGTACGTCTTCCCCGCCTCGCACTACGTCGCCGGTGAGGACCGCATGACGCGGGCGATCAAGGACATCGAGGACGAACTGCAGCAGCGGCTGGCGGAACTCGAATCCCAGAACAAGCTCGTGGAGGCGCAGCGCCTGCGCATGCGCGTGACCTACGACCTCGAGATGATGCAGCAGATGGGTTTCTGCAACGGCATCGAGAACTACTCGCGGCACATCGACGGCCGCGATCCGGCCTCGGCGCCGCACTGCCTGCTCGACTACTTCCCCGACGACTTCCTGCTCGTTGTCGACGAATCGCACGTGACCATCCCGCAGATCGGCGCCATGTACGAGGGTGACTCCTCGCGGAAGCGGACCCTCGTGGACCACGGATTCCGCCTGCCGTCGGCCATGGACAACCGCCCGCTGAAGTGGGACGAGTTCCAGGACCGCATCGGCCAGACGGTCTACCTGTCCGCCACCCCGGGCAAGTACGAGCTGGGCAAGGCCGACGGCTTCGTGCAGCAGATCATCCGGCCCACCGGGCTCATCGACCCCGAGGTGGTCGTCAAGCCGACCAAGGGGCAGATCGACGACCTGCTGGACGAGATCCGGAAGCGCGTGGCGATCAACGAGCGCGTCCTGGTCACCACCCTCACCAAGCGCATGGCGGAGGACCTCACCGGCTACCTGCTCGAGCACGGGGTGAAGGTCGAGTACCTCCACTCCGACGTCGACACGCTGCGCCGCGTGGAACTGCTGCGGGAGCTGCGGATGGGTACGTTCGACGTCCTGGTGGGCATCAACCTGCTGCGCGAGGGGCTCGACCTGCCCGAGGTGTCGCTCGTCAGCATCCTCGACGCGGACAAGGAGGGCTTCCTCCGGAGCGCGACCTCCCTCATCCAGACGATCGGACGTGCGGCACGCAACGTGTCCGGTGAGGTGCACATGTACGCGGACCGCATCACGGACTCGATGGCGCGGGCAATCGACGAGACCAACCGGCGCCGGGAGATCCAGGTGGCCCACAACCTGAAGCACGGCATCGACCCCACGCCGCTCAGGAAGCGGATCGCGGACATCACGGACACCATCAACCGGGAGGACGCCGACACCCGCGCCCTGCTCGAGGAAGCCGGCAAGTCCCGGAAGCCGAAGAAGGGGGCCGGGCGGCACGAGGGCCTGGCGTCGGTCCCCGCCGAGGACCTCACGGACCTGATCCAGCAGCTCACGGACCAGATGCACGCGGCCGCCGCGGAACTGCAGTTCGAGCTGGCCGGGCGCCTGCGCGACGAGGTGGGGGACCTGAAGAAGGAACTGCGCCAGATGCAGTCCGCCGGGCACGCCTGAGGGCGGGCGGGCGGCGTCCCGCTGGACGGCACCGTGTCAAGGAGGCCGCCGGACGAGCACCCGAGGGGGCGCGTTCGTCGGCCTTCCTGCCCGCCGGGTAGCATTATCCCGACGTGGGGGAGTATCCCTAAGCGCTACGGACGTCAGCACGCGAGGCACAGTTGCCCCGCCGGGCGTAGCGGTCGGTCGGTTCGAAGCCGCGGCGGAGAGACTCACGGCGATCCACAGCACCCCCGGAAGGTACTTCATGCCCGCATTACCCGTAGCGTTCGAGGTCGGCACGTTCATCGTGCTCGGCCTGATCCTGCTGTTCGACCTGCTGCTCGTGGTCAAGCGGCCGCACGAACCATCCATGAAGGAAGCGGGACTCTGGGTCGCATTCTATGTGGGCCTGGCGCTGGTGTTCGCGGCCCTGATGTTCGTCTTCACCGGGCCGGAGTACGGCGGCCAGTTCGTGGCGGGCTGGATCACCGAGTACAGCCTGAGCATCGACAACCTCTTCGTGTTCATCATCATCATGGCGCGCTTCTCGGTGCCCCGGAAGTACCAGCAGGAAGTGCTCATGGTGGGCATCATCATCGCCCTGGTGCTGCGCGGGATCTTCATCGCCCTCGGTGCCGCCGTGATCGAGAACTTCAGCTGGATCTTCTTCATCTTCGGGGCCTTCCTCCTCTACACCGCCTACAAGCAGGCCACGGACTCCGGTGAGGACGAGGAGCAGGCCGGCGACAACAAGCTCATCGCGAAGCTCCGCTCGGTCCTGCCGATGTCGGACCACTACGACGGCAACAAGATCCGCACGGTGGTCGACGGCAAGAAGGTCTTCACACCGATGCTGATCGTCTTCGTGACGATCGGCCTGACCGACCTCCTGTTCGCCGTCGACTCCATCCCCGCGATCTTCGGCCTGACGCAGAGCGCCTTCATCGTGTTCACGGCGAACATCTTCGCGCTCATGGGCCTGCGCCAGCTCTACTTCCTGCTCGGCGGCCTGATGACGCGCCTCATCTACCTCAAGCACGCGCTGTCGGTGATCCTCGCGTTCATCGGCATCAAGCTCATCCTGCACGCGATGCACGTCAACGAGCTGCCCTTCATCAACGGCGGCGAGCACATCGAGTGGGCTCCCGAGATCCCCACCTTCGTCTCCCTCGCCGTGATCGTGGCCACCATCGTCGTCGCCGTGATCGCCAGCCTCATCCGCTCCAGGGTCACCGGTACGGCCCCGGAGAAGGCCGGGACGGAGTCCACGGACGAGCCCGCGGTCGACAGCGGACTCGCCCAGGCTGCCGACGAGGCAGAGGTCGAGGGGCCCCGCCGCTAGGCACCACCGGCACCCACCGCGCGACGAAGGGACCCCGCACACCGCGTGCGGGGTCCCTTCTGTGTACCGGCCGTCCCGCGAAGCAACGGTTGTGGTCCCGCCCGCCCAACGGCCTTCTCACCCTGTCTACGTGATGCGGTGCTCTCCCTAGGGTCGTCCAATGGTGATGATCCCGGAGTTGCTCCAGTCCCCCCGCTCGATGGCGGGACCGGAATCACCCGCCCACGGACGATGCGGAGGATGGTGTGACCTCGAACCACAGGGAGCGGATCGCAGCACCCGTGGGCGTCGGCCCATCCGCCCCGCCCTTCGGCGAGCATGACCCGGTCCCCGGGGCCGACGTCGAAGACCTCGTGGAGTGAGGCGGTACCGTGCCGATCCAGTTGCAGACGCACCGACTCATCCGGGCCGGCGTGCGCTCGGCGGCGGGGCGCGTCGTGCTGCGTTCCTTCCGCGACCTCCGAGACCTCGAGCTCTTCGATCGGGCGATGACGCTCGCGGCCCAGGCGTTCACGTCCATCCTGCCGATCCTCATCGTGACCGGTTCGTTGCGGGGAAGCGTGAACCCTGAGGCGGACTCGCTCTTCGCCGAGAGCCTCGGCCTCGACCAGGACACGGCAGAACTCGTGCAGCAGTCGATGCCGGCCCCTGCCGAGGGAGTGACCTTCACGCAGGTCGCCAGTGTGTTGCTGCTGCTCATCGCCGCGACCGCCTTCACCCGGGCACTCGAGCGTTGCTTCCGCAAGATCTGGAAAACGCCGAAGGTGGGCCTCCGCTTCGCCTGGCGCTGGGTCGCTGCGATCATCGCCATCGTCATCGGGCTCCTGCTGATCATCACCACCCGCAGCGTGGTGCGTGGCACGGGCGCCATCTCGGTGCTCGGGTTCACCCTGGAGGCGACGATCTGGTGCCTGTTGTGGTGGATCGCCTCATGGCTGGTGGTCAACCGCACCGTCAGCCTGCAGGCACTCCTGCCGGGATCGGTTCTCGCCGGACTGGGAATCGCCGGGGCCACTGCAGTAGGCCGCGTCTACCTTCCCCAGATCCTTGCGGCCTCGGCCGATGAGTTCGGTGTCCTCGGCCTGGCCTTCTCGTACATCGGCTGGCTGTTCGTGCTGATGGCAGTGCTCCTCGCCTCGCTGACCATCGGGCGCGTCGTCCATCTCGCCATGATCGGGCGACTGTGGAGCCACTCGGGTGAGGGGGCTGCACCTCCCACGGTGGCGAACGGCCGCCCCTGACATGGCGTGCGGTGGAGGGAACCGGCGGGCGAGACTGCGGCGGAGCTCCGCGATCACCACGTCACGGTCACGATCTTCGCCACCGTCGGCTTCGGGGACATCTCGCCCACGAGCCGGCCGGGGCGCCTCACCGTCATGGTCCAGATGCTCCTCAACCTGCTCGTGCTCGGACGGTGGCCCGAGCGCGGGCGACGAGGTTCTCCGCTAGCTGCGCGCCATACCGAGCAGCCGCTCGAAGATCGCCTCGCCGTCGTCGGCGATGCCGTCGTGGTGGAAGTCGTCCGTCTCCCAGACTTTCAGGTTCCGCACCGACGCCGCCGTCGCCAGCGACAGGTCCCGGTCGACGTAGATGTCGTGGCGGTACACGGCGGCCGCGGCCGGGACCGTGTTGGTCGCCAGGACGTCCGCGTCGTACAGGGGTCCCCAGTCGTTCTTCTCCGCGAGGACGTCGGCGACCGCCCGCAGCGGACGGAGCGCCGGGTCCTCCTCGAAGTACCACGGATACACCATTTCCCCGGTGAGGAGGACCTCGTCGGCGTCGTCCCTGAACCGGGGGTACTCCTCGAGGATCCGCGCGGCGGACCACGACGAGGCCGGCCCCTGGCAGTAGATCGACTCGTGCAGCAGCGCGTACAGCGGCTGCGCCGCCCGGCTGACGACGGCGTGGACCTGCTCCAGGAACGACGCCGACAGGCGGGGTCCGTCCGCCGTCGTCGTGAACGCGTCCTCCAGCAGGTAGTGGAGGCCGTGGACGCGCGTGTTGCCGCCCAGGAAGGAACCGACCATCTGGAAGCGCCGCACCGTGAGCCGCTCACCGCTCGGGAGGAACTCCTCCACACGGTCGAGGTGACGGGCGATGCGCGTGACGCGGGCACGGTCCTCCGGGTACCACCCGAAGTACTCGGCGTTGCGCTCCTCGACGCGCGCGAACGTGGCCCGGTACACCTGGTCGGGCGACCCGGCCAGGGGCGCGAGCCCGCCGGTGATCAGCGCGCGCTCGATACCCTCCGGCGCCCGGGAGAGATACGTGAGGGTGCAGAAGCCGCCGTAGCTCTGGCCGAAGACCGTCCAGGGTCCGCTGCCCAGCCGGTGGCGGATGAGTTCGGCGTCGGCGACGATCGAGTCGGCCCGGAAGTGCGCGAGGTAGTCGGCCTGGGCCTGCGCGGACCCCAGGGCGCCGAGCGTGGCGGCGTCGGCCGGCGTCGAGAGTCCGGTGCCCCGCTGGTCGAGCATGAGGATCCTGAAGTCACGGGCCGCGGCCTTCATCCAGCCCGAGAGCCGGGTGGTGCGTACGCCCCGGCCGCCCGGGCCGCCCTGCAGGAACAGGAGCCAGGGGAGCCGTGCCACCTCGTCGTCGCGGTGCTCGGTGGAGGAGTACTCGCGGGCGAACACCTCGATGCGGGGGGAGCCGGGGTCGGCGTGGTCGAGCGGGACCCTGAACACGTGGCCTGTGGCGCGCAGGCCGCGCATGACGGCGGTCGTGCCGACGGTGTGCTCGGCGGGATGATCGGAGGCGCTCGGAACGTCGGGGGCGCCCTGCCCGGTGGTCGGAGCGGTCACAGGGCAGCGACGCCGGCGAGCGCGTCGCCCGTCAGCCGGAACGTGCTCCACTCGGACTGCGCCGCCGCACCGAGGCTCTCGTAGAAACGGATGGACGGCTCGTTCCAGTTCAGCACCGACCACTCCACACGGGCGTAGCCGCGTTCGGTGGCGATCCGGGCGAGGTTCGCGAGGAGCGCCTTGCCGTGCCCCGCCCCGCGCGCTTCGGGCCGCACGTAGAGGTCCTCGAGGTAGATGCCGTTGACGCCCTCCCAGGTGGAGTAGTTGAGGAACCAGAGCGCGAAGCCCTGGACCTCCCCCCGGGCCTCCGCCACGTGGGCGTAGATGGTGGGCCGTTCACCGAACAGGGCCGCCTCGAGCGACGCCGCGGTGTTCCGGACGGCGTCCGGCTCCCGCTCGTAGTGGGCCAGGTCGTGGATGAGCTGGAGGATGACCGGAACGTCCGCCGGCCGTGCTTCCCGAATGGTAGTCATTCCTCCAGCCTAGCCAAGGGCGGGTCAGCCGGACGCCGGACCGCCGACGCCGAGGATCCTCACCACCGGGCTGCCGGCCTCGTCGGAGGCCGCGAGGTCGATCTCGGCGTTGATGCCCCAGTCGTTGTTGCCCTCCGGGTCCTTCAGGATCTGTCGCACCTTCCACGCCGCGGGGGTCTTCGTGATGAGCAGGAGGTTCGGCCCGCGGGCGTCAGGGCCGTCGTCGATGTCCTCGTAGTCACCGAAGTAGCCGTCCAGGGCCTCGGCCCAGCGGTCGGCCGTCCAGCCGGAGTCGGCGTCGAGGGTCCCGAGCGCGGCATCCTGCTCGTCGGCGAAGAGCCTGACCCGCTGGAACATCTCGTTGCGGACCATCACGCGGAAGGCGCGTTCGTTGGAGGTGACGGACGGCGGCTCGTCCGGCAGGTCGACGGCGTCCGCCGCAGCGACCGGTGTGAGGCCGGCCGCCAGCTGCGTCCACTCGTCGAGCAGGCTGCTGTCGGTCTGGCGGACCACTTCCCCGAGCCATTCGAGGATGTCGCTGAGGTCCTCGCGCAGCGCCTCGACGGGCACGGTGTGGCGCAGCGCCTTGTAGCAGTCGGCGAGGTAGCGCAGGAGGATGCCCTCGGACCGGGTGAGGGAGTAGAACGCCACGTACTCGCCGAAGCTCATGGCCCGCTCGTACATGTCCCTCACCACGGATTTCGGGGCCAGCTCGAAGTCGCCCAGCCACGGCGCGGACGCGCGGTAGACGTCGAAGGCCTGCTGCAGCAGTTCCTCGAGGGGTTTCGGGTAGCTGACCTCCTCGAGGCGGGCCATCCGGGCGTCGTAGTCGATGCCCTCGGCCTTCATCGCGGCCACGGCCTCCCCGCGGGCCTTCTTCTCCTGCGCGTTGAGGACCTGGCGGGGCTTCTCGAGTGTGGCCTCGATGACGGAGACGACGTCGAGCGCGTAGCCGGGCGCCTCCGGGTCGAGCAGTTCGAGGCTCGCCATCGCGAAGGGCGAGAGCGGCTGGTTGAGGGCGAAGTTGGCCTGCAGGTGCACCTTGAGCCGCACGCGGCGGCCGTCCGGTTCGGGCTCGGGAAGCTTCTCGACGATGCCGGCCGTGACGAGTTCGCGGTAGATCCCGATGGCCCGGCGCATGAGCCGGAGCTGGGACGCGCGCGTCTCGTGGTTCTCCGTCAGGAGCCGCTTGGTGGCCGTGAAGGGGTCGCCGGGCCGCTCGAGAAGGTTCAGGAGCATGGAGTGGCTGACGGAGAACGACGACGTCAGCGGGTCCGGGATGCTCTCCACGAGCCGGTCGTAGGTGGGCTTGCCCCAGGAGACGAAGCCCTGCTGGGGTTTCTTCCGCACCACCTGGCGCAGCTTCTTCTGGTCGTCGCCGAACTTGGACACCGCCTTGGCCATGGCCTTGGCGTTCTCCACCACGTGCTCGGGCGCCTGGACGACGACGGTGCCCGCGGTGTCGTAGCCGGCGCGGCCGGCACGGCCGGAGATCTGGTGGAACTCGCGCGCGTTCAGCAGGCGCGTGCGGACGCCGTCGTACTTGCTGAGGGCGGTCAGGAGCACGGTGCGGATGGGCACGTTGATGCCCACGCCGAGGGTGTCGGTGCCGCAGATGACCTTGAGCAGGCCGGCCTGGGCGAGCTGCTCGACGAGGCGCCGGTACTTGGGGAGCATCCCGGCGTGGTGGACGCCGATGCCGTGGCGCACCAGCCGGTTGAGGGTCTTCCCGAAGCCGGCGGAGAACCGGAAGGTCGCGATCAGCTCGGCGATGCGGTCCTTCTCCTCGCGCGTGCAGACGTTGACGCTCATCAGGTTCTGCGCGCGCTCGATCGCCTCGGCCTGGCTGAAGTGCACCACGTAGACGGGGGCCTGCCGCGTGGCCAGCAGCTCCTCGAGCGATTCCTGGATGGGCGTCTCGACGTAGTAGTAGTGGAGCGGGATGGGCCGCTCCACGGACGTGACGGTCGCCGTCGGGCGGCCGGTGCGCTCCGTGAGGTCCTTCTCGAAGCGCGTGACGTCGCCGAGGGTCGCGGACATCAGGAGGAACTGGGCCTGCGGCAGTTCGAGGAGCGGCACCTGCCATGCCCAGCCGCGCTGCGGGTCCGAGTAGAAGTGGAACTCGTCCATGACCACGGTGTCGACGTCCGCCTCCACGCCCTCCCGCAGTGCGATGTTGGCGAGGATCTCCGCGGTGCAGCAGATGATCGGCGCGTCCTGGTTCACGCCGGAGTCGCCCGTGATCATGCCGACGTTCTCCGGTCCGAAGATGTCGCAGAGTGCGAAGAACTT
Organism: Arthrobacter sp. L77; assembly: GCF_000816565.1. NCBI lineage: Bacteria > Bacillati > Actinomycetota > Actinomycetes > Micrococcales > Micrococcaceae > Arthrobacter > Arthrobacter sp. L77. Next base: position 224,612 of record NZ_JWSU01000006.1, read on the forward strand.
CTCGGACACGAGGGCCTTGATCGGGGCCGTGTAGTAGCTGGTGCGGCCCTCGGCGAAGGACTTCAGGTGGGCGGCGATCGCGACGAGGGACTTCCCCGAGCCGGTGGGCGTCGCCAGGATGACGTTGGCGCCGGAGACGAGCTCCATCGCGGCCTCGTCCTGCGCCGGGTACAGGGTCAGGCCGCGGCCCGTCGCCCAGCCGGTGAAGGCCTCGTAGACCGCGTCCGCGGTGAGTCGGCCGTCGTCGTGCCGGGGGAGGTGCTCTTGGATTGTCATGATCCGTTCAGCCTACCGGTGCGGTTCGGCGGAGGTTAGGGTGAGCCATGCGCTGGGATCCTGGACTCTACGCCCGCCACGCGGGACATCGCGGGCGCCCGTTCTTCGACCTCGTCGCGCGGGTGGGGCATGACGCCCCACGGACCGTCGTCGACCTCGGGTGCGGGCCGGGCGATCTGACGGAGACGCTTGCCCGCCGGTGGCCCGACGCGCAGGTGGTCGGTATCGACTCCAGCGGGGAGATGATCGACGCCGCGCGGCAGCGGCCGGCGCTCCCGAACCTGCGGTTCGAGGTCCGCGACCTGCGCGACTACACACCGGGGAGCGACGACGTGATCGTCACGAATGCCGCGCTGCAGTGGGTGCCCGGTCACGCGGGCCTCCTCGACCGGTGGGCGCGGGCGCTCCCGGAGGGTGGCTGGCTCGCGGTGCAGGTTCCCGGCAACTTCTCCGCACCGTCGCACGCGCTGATGCGTGACCACGCGGCGAGCCCGCGGTGGGCCTCCCGGCTCGACGGCGTCCTGCGCCATGACGATGCGGTCGGCGACCCCTCCGACTACCTCGGGCTCCTGCTCTCCGCGGGACTGCAGCCCGATGTCTGGGAGACGACCTACGAGCAGGTGCTGCCGGGGGAGGACGCCGTCCTCGGCTGGGTGCGCGGCACCGGCCTGCGGCCGATCCTGGACGCGCTGTCCGCGGACGAGGCCGAGGAGTTCGAGGCCGGCTACGGGGACCTGCTGCGCCGCGCGTATCCTGCCGGCGAGCACGGGACCGTGTTCGGGTTCCGCCGCATCTTCGCCGTCGGGCGCCGGCCCTCCTGAATGGTCGCCACGGCCGGGACGCCGACCGCCCGGCCGGCTACCAGCCGCGCTGCTTCCACTCCGCCAGCGACCCGCGCTCCGCGCCGAGCGTGGTGCCCCTGCCGTGGCCCGGGTGCACCACGGTGTCGTCGGGCAGCTCGTCGAAGATCCGCGCCACGACGTCGTCGTACAGGGACGCGAAGCGGCCGGGGTCGCCCTGGGTGTTGCCGAGGCCGCCGGGGAACAGCGAGTCGCCCGTGAAGAGGTGCGCGGGTCCGTGGGGGTCGCGGTACAGGAGGGCGATGGAACCCGGCGTGTGGCCGCGCAGGTGGATCGCCTCCAGCTCGAAGCCCTCGAAGGAGCCGACGTCGTGGTGCTCCAGCGGGACGTCCGTCGCCACGGCGATGTCGGCGACGTCGTCCGCCCCGGCCGCGGTGCGGGCCATCGTCGCCTCCTTGACCTCGGCCAGGGCACGGACGTGGTCCCAGTGCGAATGGGTGGTGACGATCAGGGCCACGCGCGCCTCCGCGTCGGTGTCCTCCTGCGCGTCGGCGAGGAGCCCGAGGATGGCGGGGGCGTCGTCTGCGGCGTCGATCAGCACCTGGGCGCCGCTCGACTTCGAGGTGAGCAGGTACACGTTGTTGTCCATCTCCGAGACGGAGATGCTGCGGATCGTCACTTCGCTGAGGTCGTGCAGGGGCTCGGTCATGAGCACAGTGTAGGCAGGACGCCCGCGCACCGGCGGAACGGGCCCGGGGTGGGGGCCGCAGCGACGGTAGGGTCTCAGGAGGACGGGCCGGCCAGGGTCCGCGGATCCGTGACGGAAGGGACAGGGCATGGAGCAGGGCATTCCCCGGTGGCTCAGGCTGGACGAGAAGAGTGCCGTGCCGCCGTTCGAGCAGATCAAGCAGGCCGTCCTCGGAGCCGCCAACGCGGGCAAGGCTCCCGTCGGCACGCGCCTGCCGCCCGTGCGCGGACTCGCCGCCCACCTCGGTGTCGCCGCGAACACCGTCGCCCGTGCCTACCGCGAACTGGAGCAGGCCGGTGTCGTCGAGACCAGGGGCCGGGCCGGGACCGTCATCGCCGCCGGCGGCGACACGGCCCGGGAGCGCGTGGCCGACGCCGCGGATGCGTTCGCCGCCGTCGTCCACTCCGCCGGGGTCCCGGAGGCCGAAGCTGTCGCCATGGTGAGGGCGGCATTGCGCCGAGGGTGAACGGCACGCGCGGGCGCGCCGCGCCAGCGCGGATCCGGGACTATTCGAATATGCTTTCGAACGGCTTTTCTCCTACAGTTATCTGGTGTCTATAGCAAATTCTCTTGAGCAGCACGCCCACAACCCGGAGCCGGCTCCCCAGGACCTCTCCCGGCTGATCGTCAAGGGTGCACGCGAACACAACCTGCGGAACGTCGATCTCGACCTGCCGCGCGACGCCATGATCGTCTTCACCGGCCTCTCCGGATCGGGCAAGTCCTCGCTCGCGTTCGACACCATCTTCGCGGAAGGGCAGCGGCGCTACGTCGAATCGCTGTCCGCCTACGCACGGCAGTTCCTCGGGCAGGTGGACAAGCCCGACGTCGACTTCATCGAGGGCCTCTCGCCCGCGGTCTCGATCGACCAGAAGTCCACCAGCAAGAACCCCCGCTCCACCGTGGGCACGATCACCGAGATCTACGACTACATGCGCCTGCTTTGGGCGCGCGTGGGACGCCCGCACTGCCCCGTCTGCGGCGAGCCGGTGGCCAAGCAGACCCCCCAGCAGATCGTGGACCAGCTCCTCGAACTCGAGGAGGGGACGCGCTTCCAGGTCCTCGCACCCGTGGTCCGGGCACGCAAGGGCGAGTTCGTCGACCTCTTCCAGGAGCTCACCGCCAAGGGCTACTCGCGGGCCCGGGTGGACGGCAAGCTCATCCAGCTCAGCGAACCGCCCAAGCTGGGCAAGCAGTACAAGCACACCATCGAGGTCATCATCGACCGCCTCGTGGTCAAGAGCGGCATCCGGCAGCGCCTCACCGACTCCGTCGAGACGGCCCTCAAGCTCGCCGACGGCCGCGTCCTCGCCGAGTTCGTCGACCTCCCCGAGGACGACGCCAAGCGCCTGCACGCCTTCTCCGAGCACCTGGCCTGCCCCAACGAGCACCCGCTGGCCATCGACGAGGTGGAGCCGCGGTCCTTCTCCTTCAACAACCCCTTCGGTGCCTGCCCCGCCTGCACGGGCATCGGCACCAAGCTGGAGGTCGACGAGGAACTCGTCGTCCCCAACCCCGACCTCAGCCTCGCCGACGGCGCGATCGCGCCGTGGTCGCTCGGCACGGCGACCCTCGAGTACTGGACGCGGCTGCTTCAGGGCCTCGCGTCCGAGCTGAACTTCGACGTCACCACGCCCTGGCGCAAGCTGCCGGACCGCGCCCGCGAGGCCGCGCTGTACGGCAAGGACCACAAGGTGGTGGTGCAGTACAAGAACAGGTTCGGCCGGGAACGGAAGTACAGCACGGGCTTCGAGGGCGCCATCCAGTACATCCAGCGCAAGCACACGGAGACGGAATCCGAGGCCTCACGGGACCGGTACGAGGAGTACATGCGGGAGATCCCGTGCCCCACGTGCGGTGGTGCGCGGCTCAACCCGGCCTCGCTGTCGGTGCTGATCAACGGCCGGAACATCGCCGAGGTCTCCGCGATGCCGATGCGCGACTGCGCGGACTTCCTCGACAACCTCGTCCTGACCGGCCGCGAGGCGCAGATCGCCAACCAGGTGCTCAAGGAGATCCAGGCGCGCCTGACGTTCCTCCTCGACGTCGGCCTGGAGTACCTCAACCTGGAGCGCGCCTCGGGCACGCTGTCCGGCGGAGAGGCCCAGCGCATCCGCCTCGCCACGCAGATCGGCTCCGGACTGGTGGGCGTGCTCTACGTCCTCGACGAGCCGTCCATCGGCCTGCACCAGCGGGACAACCGCCGGCTCATCGAGACCCTCACGCGCCTGCGGAACCTCGGCAACACGCTCATCGTCGTCGAGCACGACGAGGACACCATCGCCGAGGCCGACTGGATCGTGGACATCGGCCCGGGCGCGGGCGAGCACGGCGGCGAGGTGGTGCACTCCGGCCTCCTCGAGGACCTGCTCACCAACGAGAGGTCGCTGACCGGCGACTACCTCTCGGGCCGCCGGAAGATCGAGATCCCGGCGAAGCGCCGGAAGATCGACCGGTCGCGCCAGCTGAAGGTGGTCGGCGCGCGCGAGCACAACCTCGTGAACGTCGACGCGACGATCCCGCTCGGGGTGCTCACCGCCGTCACCGGCGTCAGCGGCTCGGGCAAGTCCACGCTCGTCAACGACATCCTCTACAAGGTGCTCGCCAACAAGCTCAACGGCGCCAAGCAGGTGGCCGGTCGGCACAAGCGGATCGACGGGCTGGAGCACCTCGACAAGGTCATCCACGTGGACCAGAGCCCCATCGGCCGCACCCCGCGCTCCAACCCGGCCACCTACACGGGCGTCTTCGACAACATCCGGAAACTCTTCGCCGAGACCACCGAGGCGAAGGTCCGCGGCTACCTGCCCGGGCGGTTCTCCTTCAACGTCAAGGGCGGCCGGTGCGAGGCGTGCTCCGGCGACGGCACGCTGAAGATCGAGATGAACTTCCTGCCCGACGTCTACGTCCCCTGTGAGGTGTGCCACGGAGCGCGGTACAACCGCGAGACGCTCGAGGTCCACTACAAGGGCAAGACCATCGCCGATGTCCTGGACATGCCGATCGAGGAGGGGGCCGAGTTCTTCGCGGCGTTCAGCCCGATCGCCCGGCACCTCAACACGCTCGTGGAGGTGGGCCTCGGCTACGTGAGGCTCGGGCAGCCCGCCACCACGCTCTCCGGCGGCGAGGCGCAGCGCGTGAAGCTCGCGAGCGAACTGCAGAAGCGCTCCAACGGGCGCAGCATCTACGTCCTCGACGAGCCGACAACGGGCTTGCATTTCGAGGACATCCGCAAGCTCCTGCTGGTGCTGCAGGGCCTCGTGGACAAGGGCAACACGGTCATCACGATCGAGCACAACCTGGACGTCATCAAGAGCGCGGACTGGGTGATCGACCTCGGGCCGGACGGCGGCTCCGGCGGCGGGCAGATCATCGCGACCGGCACGCCGGAGCAGGTCTCGAAGAACGAGCGCAGCTACACGGGCACCTTCCTGAAGGAGGTCTTCGCCAAGGCCGCCGGGTAGCCCTCCCGCCGCATCCGGTATGCCCGGGAGGGCATGGATGACGCCCGCCCTCCCGGTGCTATGGCAAGCTTGGCCGGTGGCAAATACGCGTGCGCTGATCCTTTTCGACCTCGATGGAACGCTCGTCGACCCGGCAGGGACGATCACCGGGGGCATCAGTTCGGCACTCGAGCACCACGGGTTCCCCGTCCCGCCCGATGACGCGCTCCAGGCGATGATCGGGCCGTCCCTCGTCCACTCGCTGACCGCGACCGCCGGCGTGCCGGCGTCCCGCGTCCCCGACGTCGTCGCGACCTACCGCGCCGGGTACCTGGCCACCGGGATGTCCCGGAGCCGCCCCTACCCGGGCATCGCCCGGTGCGTGGAGGCACTGCTCGACGGCGGCGCGACCGTTGCGGTCGCCACCCAGAAGCCCGAGTGGCTCGCGGAGGAGCTCCTCGCCGCGCAGGGGCTCCGCGACCTCTTCTCCTCCGTCCACGGCTCGCCGCGGGACGAAGCCGCGACGGCCGGCGGCAAGACGCCCATCATCCGGGCCGCCCTCGAACACCACGGGTACGACGCCGGGCCCGCTGGACGCGCCGTCATGGTGGGCGACCGCCGCCACGACGTGGAGGGCGCCGCCGCGAACGGACTGGCCTGCATCGGCGTCACCTGGGGCTTCGCCGCGCCCGGCGAACTGGAGGACGCGGGGGCGGCCGCCGTCGTCGGGTCCGCGGACGCCCTGCTGGAGGTGCTGCGTGGGCGTCTATGACCTGACGCGCAGCGCCACGCGCGGGCTCATCGCCGGCCTGTGCCGCCCCACCGTCGAGGGGCTCCACCACGTGCCCGGGGACGGGCCGTTCATCGTCGCCCCCAACCACCTCTCCTTCCTCGACAGCGTGCTCGTGCAGGCCCTCATGCCCCGACCTGTCGCGTTCTTCGCGAAGGCCGAGTACTTCACGGGGACCGGAGTGAAGGGCGCCCTCATGAAGGGGTTCTTCGAGGGCGTGGGGTCCATCCCCGTGGAACGCGGGCAGCAGGCCGCCAGTGTCCAGGCGCTCAGGACGCTGCTCGACCTCCTCGAGCAGGGCGACGGCGTCGGCATCTACCCGGAGGGCACCCGCTCGCGGGACGGGCGGCTCTACCGGGGGAGGACCGGCGTCGGCTGGCTGGCCCTGACCACCGGAGCGCCCGTACTGCCCGTGGGGCTGATCGGCACCGACGCGCTGCAGCCCGCGGGCGGGAAGGGCATCCGGCCCCAGCACTTCACGCTGCGGATCGGGGAACCGCTCGTCTTCGCGAAGACCGGGCCGGGGCACCCGCTGCCCGCACGCCGGAGCGCCACCGACGCCATCATGGACGGCATCGCCGCGCTCACGGGCCAGGAGCGCGTGGCCTCCTACAACCAGAGTCCCCCCGCGGAGTAGCGAGGCGCCCTCGGTCCGTGCGGCCCGCCCGTACAGCCGGCAGCGGAACACCGGTCCCCGGGTGGGGCCGTGTCGCCGCGCGGCCATAGGATGAAGGACGTGGCGAACCCAGTAACCTACCGGCCGAAGACAGGCGAGATCCCCCTCGACCCGGGCGTGTACCGCTTCCGCGACGAGCACGGCCGGGTCATCTACGTGGGCAAGGCCAAGAACCTCCGCTCGCGCCTGAACTCCTACTTCGCGAGCCCCCAGGGACTGCTGGCCAAGACGCGCCGCATGGTGTTCACCGCAGCGAGCGTCGAGTGGACCGTCGTGGGCAGCGAGCTCGAGGCGCTGCAGCTCGAGTACACGTGGATCAAGGAGTTCAATCCGCAGTTCAACGTGATGTTCCGCGACGACAAGTCCTACCCCTACCTGGCCGTGACCATGGGGGAGAAGTACCCGCGCGTGCAGGTCATGCGCGGTGACAAGAAGAAGGACACGCGGTACTTCGGGCCGTTCTACCCCGCGAAGGCCATCCGCGAGACCGTGGACACGATGCTCCGGGTCTTCCCGGTCCGCACCTGCAGCACGGGCGTGTTCAAGCGCGCGGAACGCACGGGCCGGCCCTGCCTCCTCGGGTACATCGACAAGTGCTCGGCGCCGTGTGTGGGGCGCATCAGCCCGGAGGACCACAAGGCCCTCGCCGGCGAGTTCTGCGACTTCATGTCCGGGGACTCGAAGAAGTTCATCGCCGGCCTCGAGCGGAAGATGCGCGAGGCGGTGGCCGAACTGGACTACGAGTCCGCGGCCCGCCTGCGCGACGACATCGCCGCCCTGCGCCGGGTCTTCGAACGCAACACCGTCGTCCTCAGCGAGGACACCGACGCCGACATCTTCGCCCTCAAGGAGGACGACCTCGAGGCCGCGGCCCAGGTCTTCCACGTCCGTGGCGGCCGCATCAGGGGCCAGCGCGGCTGGGTGGTGGAGAAGGTCGAGGACATGGACACCGCGGACCTCGTGGAGCACCTCCTGCAGCAGGTGTACGGCGAGGGCAGCAGCAGCAACGAACAGATCCCCCGCGAGGTCCTCGTCCCGGTCCTGCCCAGCAACGAGGACCAGATGCTGGAGTGGTTGCGGGGCCTGCGCGGGTCACGGGTCGAGGTGAGGGTGCCCCAGCGCGGGGACAAGGCCACGCTCATGGGCACCGTCGAGCAGAACGCCGCGGACGCCCTGCGCCTGCACAAGAGCCGCCGGGCCGGCGACATCACCACCCGGTCCGCCGCGCTGCAGGAGCTCCAGGAGGCGCTCGACCTGCCGCAGCCGCTCATGCGCATCGAGTGCTTCGACATCTCGCACGTGCAGGGCACCAACGTGGTGGCGTCCATGGTGGTCGTCGAGGACGGCCTGCCGCGGAAGTCCGAGTACCGCAAGTTCTCCATCACCGGGGACGCCGCACGGGACGACACCGCGTCCATGTACGACGTCATCCACCGCCGCTTCCGCAATTACCTCGCGGGGAAGGACGGGGCCCCGCGTGACGCCGCCGCCCCGGACGCCGACCCGGACGTCGACCCGGTGGACGACGACGCGTCGGTCCTCGAACACCCCGACGTCGACGAGCAGGGCACGCCCCTCAGGGACACGACGACGGCGATCACGCGCAACCGGTTCGCCTACCCCCCGAACCTCGTCGTCGTCGACGGCGGCCCGCCCCAGGTGGCGGCCGCCGCCCGCGCCCTGCAGGACCTCGGGATCGACGACGTCTTCGTGGTGGGTCTCGCCAAGCGCCTCGAGGAGGTCTGGGTCCCGGACAGCGAGTTCCCCGTCATCCTGCCGCGTGCATCGGAGGGGCTGTTCCTGCTGCAGCGCATCCGCGACGAGGCGCACCGCTTCGCCATCACGTTCCACCGCCAGAAGCGCGGGAAGTCCATGACGGCGTCCGCCCTCGACGACGTCGCCGGACTGGGGCCGGCCAGGCGGAAGGCCCTGCTCAAGCATTTCGGGTCGGTCAAGAAGATCCGCGCCGCGGGCGTCGACGAACTCGTCGGGGTCCCGGGGGTGGGGCCGGCCCTCGCTGCGACGATCCGTGCCTCGCTCACCACGGACGAGGCAGCCGCGCCCGCCGTGAACATGACCACGGGCGAGATCATCGAAGATTAGCTAGGCTGAGGCACGGCGGCCGGTCGTGCCGCCAGGAACGCACGCACGTGGACATACACCCCCAGGGAACGCCGGGCCACCGGGAGCCCCGTCGAGCCGGAACGGATCCATCACGATGACTGAGGCCATGAGCCTGACGCCGGTCAAACCCACCGAATCCGAGCTGCTGGTGGTGACCGGCATGTCGGGCGCCGGGCGCAGCACGGCCGCCAACGCGCTCGAGGACCACGGCTGGTACGTCGTCGAGAACCTCCCGCCCCAGATGCTCACCACGCTGACGGAACTGGTGGCGCGTACACCGCAGTCGATCCCGAAGCTGGCCGTCGTCGTCGACGTGCGCGGCAAGGAGCTCTTCAGCGACATCAAGGCGTCCCTGGACGCGCTCCGGGCCGCAGGCGTCCACCACCGCGTCCTGTTCCTGGACGCGGACGACAACGTCCTGGTGCGCCGCTTCGAGCAGGGCCGCCGGCCGCACCCCCTGCAGGGCGACGGCCGGATCCTGGACGGCATCGCGGCCGAGCGGGAGGTCCTGAGGGAGCTCAAGGACTCGTCCGACGTCGTGATCGACACGAGCAAGCTGAACGTGCACGCCCTCGCCACCACCGTCACGGAGCTGTTCTCCGATGCCGGGCCCATCGTCCTGCGCCTCAACGTCATGAGCTTCGGGTTCAAGTACGGGCTCCCGGTGGACGCCAACTACGTGGCCGACGTGCGCTTCATCCCGAACCCGCACTGGGTGCCCGCACTGCGCCCGCAGACGGGGCTCGACGCGCCGGTGAGCGAGTACGTGCTCGGGGCGCAGGGGGCGGGGGAGTTCATCGACCGCTACGTGGACGCGCTGGTCCCCGTCCTGGACGGATACCGCCGCGAGAACAAGCACTACGCGACCATCGCCGTCGGTTGCACCGGCGGCAAGCACCGTTCGGTGGCCGTGACGGAGGAGATGGCGAAGCGGCTGGCGCAGCTGCCCGGCGTGCAGGTCTCGTCCCACCACCGCGACCTCGGGCGTGAGTAGTGGGGGCGATGACCGGATCGCTGCCGCTCGCCCCGGCGGCCCCGCGCCGTTCGGGTGACGGCCAGGGGGCGGGCCCGTCCGTCGTCGCCCTCGGGGGCGGCCACGGGCTGTCGGCGTCGCTGTCGGCGCTGCGGCTCCTGACGCAGGAGCTGACCGCGATCGTGACGGTGGCCGACGACGGCGGGTCCTCCGGCCGGCTGCGGCGCGAACTCGGGGTCCTGCCCCCGGGAGACCTCCGCATGGCGCTGGCGGCCCTGTGCGACGACACCGACTGGGGACGCACCTGGCGCGACGTGATGCAGCACCGCTTCTCCTCCCGGAACGGCACGGAGGGCTCCCTCCACGACCACGCCATGGGGAACCTCCTGATCGTCACGCTGTGGGAGCTGCTCGGCGACCCGGTGGCAGGCCTGCAGTGGGCCGGCGCGCTGCTCGGAGCACGCGGGCGGGTGCTGCCCATGGCGAGCGTTCCCCTGACCATCGAGGGGGACGTGCTGAGCGAGTCCGGCGGGTCGCTGCGCGTCACGACGGTGTCCGGGCAGGCGAAGCTCGCGGTCGCCGCGGACACCGGCAACGTGAGCAACGTCCGGCTGGTCCCCGACGACGCCCCCGCGTGCCAGGACGCGCTGGAGGCGGTGGAACTGGCCGACTGGGTGATCCTCGGCCCCGGCTCCTGGTACACCTCCGTGCTGCCGCACCTGCTCCTGCCGGACCTGCGGGACGCGCTGTGCCGCACCTCCGCCCGGCGGTGCCTCACCATGAACCTGAGCAACGACACCCGGGAGACCCTGGGCATGAGCGCCATCGACCACCTGAGCGTGATCTCGCGGTACGCGCCGGAGCTGACGGTCGACGTCGTCCTCGTGGACCCCTCGGTGGTGGCGGACCGGAAGGAGTTCGAGCGGGCCGTCGCCGGGATGGGCGGGCGCGCCGTCTTCGGTAGAGTGGGAGTTTCGACCGGCAAACCCGTGCATGATCCGCTGCGGCTGGCGACGTCCTACAACGACATGTTCGGGGAGATCTAGGAGTGTATCTGTGGCACTGACCGCCGACGTCAAAGAGGAGCTCTCGCACCTCGACGTCAAGAAGTCCTCGGTACGCAAGGCCGAGGTGTCCGCGCTGCTGAGATTCGCGGGCGGACTCCACATCATCTCCGGCAGGATCGTCATCGAGGCCGAGGTGGACCTCGCGTCCACGGCCCGCCGGCTCCGTGCCGCCATCGCCGAGGTGTACGGCCACAGCAGCGAGATCATCGTGGTGACGGGCGGCGGCCTCAAGCGCGGCAACCGGTACGTGGTCCGCGTGGTCCGCGACGGGGAGTCCCTCGCGCGCCAGACCGGGCTGCTCGACAGCCGGGGCCGGCCCGTCCGCGGCCTGCCGTCGGCCGTCGTCAACGGTTCGACGGCCGACGCCGAGGCGGTATGGCGGGGCGCGTTCCTGGCCCACGGCTCCCTGACCGAACCGGGACGGTCCTCGTCCCTCGAGGTCACGTGCCCGGGCCCGGAGTCGGCCCTCGCGCTTGTCGGAGCGGCCCGCCGGCTGGACATCGCGGCGAAGGCCCGCGAGGTGCGCGGCGTGGACCGCGTGGTCATCCGCGACGGTGACACCATCGCCGCCCTCCTCACCCGGATGGGGGCCCACGACGCCCTCATGGTGTGGGAGGAGCGCCGCATGCGCAAGGAGGTCCGCGCCACCGCGAACCGCCTGGCGAACTTCGACGACGCCAACCTGCGCCGCTCGGCCCAGGCCGCCGTCGCGGCCGGTGCCCGCGTGGAGCGCGCCCTCGAGATCCTCGGCGAGGACGTCCCCGAGCACCTGCGCTACGCGGGCGAGTTGCGGGTCGCCCACAAGCAGGCGAGCCTCGACGAGCTCGGTCGGCTCGCGGACCCCCCGATGACCAAGGACGCGATCGCCGGGAGGATCAGGCGGCTGCTCGCGATGGCGGACAAGCGGGCCACGGATATCGGGATCCCGGGCACCGATGCGAATGTGACCGCCGACATGCTCGACGAGTGAGCTGAGTGCATAGGATGGAACAGCAAGCCCGCTTCTGATCAGCGGGACGCCTGCGTCCGGACCCGCGGGTCAGTAGACCGCGCGGGTACCGGGATCACTACATGGAGGACTACGTGAGCGAATACGTACTGCCGGATCTTGACTACGACTACGCCGCCCTGGAACCGCACATCTCGGGCCGGATCATGGAACTGCACCACTCCAAGCACCAGGCCACCTACGTCAAGGGCGCCAACGACGCCCTCGCGCAGCTCGCCGAGGCCCGTGAGAAGGGCGCGTACGGCACCATCCCGAAGCTCTCCAAGGACCTTGCGTTCCACGTCGGCGGTGTCATCAACCACAGCATCTTCTGGAAGAACATGTCCCCCGAGGGAGGCGACAAGCCCGAGGGTGAGCTCGCCGCGGCCCTCGACGACGCGTTCGGCTCCTTCGACGCGTTCCGCGCGCACTTCACCGCCGCGGCCACCTCGCTGCAGGGCTCCGGCTGGGCCGTCCTCGCCTACGAGCCGCTGGGCAAGAACATCGTCATCGAGCAGCTCTACGACCAGCAGGGCAACGTGCCCGTCGGCACCATCCCGCTGCTGATGCTCGACATGTGGGAGCACGCCTTCTACCTGGACTACGTGAACGTGAAGCCCGAGTACGTGAAGGCATGGTGGAACCTGGTGAACTGGGCCGACGTCCAGACGCGCTTCCAGGCAGCACGCACCGGGGCCTCCACGCTCATCACCCCCGGGGCCTGACCGTCCCGTCGTCCCGATCGGGTGGGCACCGCGCCCATCCGGTCGGGCGGCCGGCGTCACGAGTGCGAGCCGACGGCCGCGCTGAGTAGAGTTGGAGCGGTGCGGGGCTTCGGACCCGGCACCACTCCGGCGCACTCCGCCTCTGCAGGATCAGCAGGACCAGCAGGACCCGAGATTTTCGGCACGAAGGTGTGCCCGGTACAGATTTATTCGTCGCCGGCATCGCCCGAGAGGGGTCAGCAAGGCGGCACCACCTATGAAGGAGATGGAAACCAGTGACTACTCGCGTTGGAATCAATGGCTTCGGCCGCATCGGCCGCAACTACTTCCGTGCCGCCCTCGAGCAGGGAGCGGACCTCGAAATCGTGGCGGTCAACGACCTCACCAGCCCCGAGGCCCTCGCGCACCTGCTGAAGTACGACTCCGTCACCGGCCGGCTGAAGGCCTCCGTCGAGGTCGAGGGCGGCGACCTCGTGGTCGGCGGCAAGCGCGTGAAGGTCCTGGCCGAGCGCGATCCCGCGAACCTGCCCTGGAAGGACCTCGGCGTCGACATCGTCATCGAGTCCACCGGGTTCTTCACCAAGGCCTCCGACGCGCAGAAGCACATCGACGCCGGCGCCAGGAAGGTCCTGATCTCCGCGCCCGCCTCCGACGAGGACCTCACCGTGGTGCTCGGCGTCAACGACGGCGACTACGACCCCGAGAACCACCACATCATCTCGAACGCCTCGTGCACCACGAACTGCCTCGGCCCCCTCGCGAAGGTCCTGAACGACTCCTTCGGGATCGAGCGCGGCCTCATGACGACCATCCACGCGTACACCGCCGACCAGAACCTGCAGGACGGTCCCCACAAGGACCTGCGCCGCGCACGTGCCGCCGCGATCAACATGGTCCCCACCTCCACGGGTGCGGCCAAGGCCATCGGCCTCGTCCTCCCCGAGCTGAAGGGCAAGCTCGACGGCTACGCCATCCGCGTGCCCGTGCCCACCGGCTCCGCGACCGACCTCACGGTCACCGTGGGCCGCGAGGTCACGGCCGAGGAAGTCAACGCCGCCTACAGGGCTGCTGCCGCCGACGGTTCGCTCAAGGGCTACCTCTCCTACACCGAGGACCCCATCGTGTCCTCGGACATCGTGACCGACCCTGCGTCCTGCATCTTCGACTCCGGCCTGACGAAGGTCCTCGGCAACCAGGTGAAGGTCGTCGGCTGGTACGACAACGAGTGGGGCTACTCGAACCGCCTGGTCGACCTGACCGAAATCGTCGCTGCCAAGCTCTCCTAGGCGGTCCCGCACGTGGCTTACGCATCACTCGACGACCTTCTCGCCGAAGGAGTCCGGGGACGCCGCGTCCTCGTCCGCTCCGACCTCAACGTCCCCCTGGAGGGCGAGGCCCCGGACCTGTCGGTCACCGACGACGGCCGCGTGCGCGCGTCCCTGCCCGTTCTGCGCAAGCTGAGCGAGGCCGGGGCCGCCGTCATCGTCATGGCCCACCTCGGACGGCCCAAGGGCGCCCCCGAGCAGAAGTACTCGCTCAAGCCGGCCGCCGACGTCCTCCGGGACCTGGCGGACTTCCCGGTGACCCTGGCGCCCGACACCACGGGGGAGGGCGCCCGCCGTGCGGCGGCCGCCCTGTCCGAGGGGGAGGTGCTCCTGCTCGAGAACGTGCGCTTCGACGCCCGGGAGACCAGCAAGGACGACGCCGAGCGCGCTGCCCTGGCCCGCGAGCTCGCCGACCTGGCGGGTCCCGACGGGGCCTACGTGGACGACGCCTTCGGCGCCGTGCACCGCCGCCACGCGAGCGTGTACGACATCGCGGCCCTGCTCCCCTCCTATCAGGGTGATCTCGTCAAGGCCGAACTCGTGGTCCTCGAGAAGCTGACGAAGGACCCCCAGCGGCCCTTCGTCGTCGTGCTCGGCGGGTCCAAGGTGTCCGACAAGCTCGCCGTGATCGAGAACCTGATCGGCACCGCCGACCGCATCCTCGTGGGCGGCGGCATGGTGTTCACGTTCCTCGCCGCCCAGGGCCACAAGGTCGGGGCGAGCCTCCTGGAGGAGGACCAGATCGACGCCGTGCGGGGCTACCTCGAGCGCGGCGCACGGGACGGCACGCAGTTCGTGCTGCCCACGGACATCGTCGTGGCCGAGACGTTCGCGGCCGACGCGCGGTCCGGCGTGGCCGCCGCGGACGCCATCGAGGCGGGCACCTTCGGGGCCTCCGGGATCGGGCTCGACATCGGGCCCGCGACCGGCCAGGACTTCGCTGCGAACATCGCCGAGGCGAAGACGGTGTTCTGGAACGGGCCCATGGGCGTCTTCGAGTTCGATGCCTTCGCCGGCGGCACACGGGCCGTCGCGCAGGCCCTCGTCGACGCCCAGGCGAACGGAGCCCTGACCGTGGTCGGCGGCGGCGATTCCGCTGCAGCCGTGCGCGGGCTCGGCTTCGCCGACGGGCAGTTCGGGCACATCTCCACGGGCGGCGGTGCCAGCCTCGAGTACCTCGAGGGCAAGGAGCTCCCCGGACTGACCGCCCTCGCCCGCGAGTAGCGGGACGATCCCGGTCCGGTCGGCGACGGCAGGACCAGCCGCCCGTCCTCGGGCGTACAGGAATGGCGGGATCCGCACGGCGCCGGCCGAGCGGATCCCGCTGCCATGGAACGAACAGATGGAGTACCACGATGACCACCTCGACCAACGGCGTCTTCGACCGCCGCCCGCTCATCGCGGGCAACTGGAAGATGAACCTCGACCACATGCAGGGCATCACCTTCCTGCAGAAGCTGGCCTGGACCCTGAAGGATGCCGGCCACGACTTCTCGCGCGTCGAGGTGTCCGTCTTCCCGCCGTTCACCGACCTGCGCGGCGTGCAGACCCTGGTGAAGGGCGACGACCTCGACGTCGTGTACGGCGGGCAGGACCTCTCACCGGAGGACTCCGGCGCCTACACCGGTGACATCTCGGGGCAGTTCCTCGGCAAGCTCGAGTGCAGCTACGTCCTCGTGGGCCACTCCGAGCGCCGGACCATCCACGAGGAGTCGGACGAGCTGCTCAACCGCAAGGTGCACGCGGCCTACCGCCACGGACTGGTCCCGGTGCTCTGCGTCGGCGAGGGCCTCGAGATCCGCCAGGCCGGAACGCACGTGGAGCACACCCTCGAGCAGCTCCGCCAGGGCGTGGCAGGACTGTCGGCCGAGCAGGCGGCGACCCTCGTCGTCGCGTACGAGCCCGTGTGGGCGATCGGCACGGGGGAAGTGGCGGGACCCGAGGACGCGCAGGAGATGTGCGCGGCACTCCGCGCCGAACTCGGCTCGCTGTTCGACCCCGCCACGGCCGCGAAGACCCGCCTCCTGTACGGAGGATCGGTGAAGGCGGCCAACGTGGCGAGCATCCTGCGGGAGCGCGACGTGGACGGCGTCCTGGTGGGCGGTGCGAGCCTCGATGTATCCGAGTTTGCTAGTATTGTCAGGTTCGAACAGCATCTGGTGACAGACTAAGTTCCGTGCGCCGGCCGCTCCACCGAGCGGCTACCGAGCCTTGAAAGGGCCCCGTGGAAATCCTTCGTATCATCCTGCTCGTCCTGCTCGGGATCACCAGCCTCCTGCTGACCCTGCTGATCCTGCTCCACAAGGGACGCGGCGGTGGCATGTCGGACATGTTCGGTGGCGGCATGACCTCGAGCATGGGATCCTCCGGAGTGGCCGAGCGGAACCTCAACCGCTTCACCGTGGCGCTCGGCCTGGCCTGGGGCGTCGTGATCGTCGCCCTCGGCCTCATCCAGCGGTTCGCCGGCGAGTCCTAGACCGCCCCTCGGCACTCCTGGTCCGACGACGAAGCCCCCGCTTCCAGCTGGAAGCGGGGGCTTCGTCGTCGTCGGGGCGACCCGTCAGTCGGTCGGCTCGTCGTCGTGGTCGATGAGGCGGCCGGGCAGTTTCTGGGCCGCATCCTGGTCGATCAGCCACAGGGTCTTCTTCAGGCCCCGTGCACCAGCGGCGGGGACCTGGACGTGTCCGGCTCCGGCCAGTGCCAGGCCCACCGCGCCTGCCTTGTCGCTGCCGCTGACCGAGAGCCACACCTCCTGCGCCGTGTTGATCGCCTCGAGCGTCAGCGAGATGCGCTGCGGTGGCGGCTTCGGCGCATCGGGGACACCGACCGTCGTCGTGCCCCGCGTGCGGATCCCCGCCATCTCGGGGAAGAGGGACGCCACATGCGCGTCAGGGCCGACGCCCAGCAGGAGCACGTCGAAGCGGGGCAGGCGGGGATCGGGCTGTGCGAGGTCCTCGTCGGCGGCGAGCTCCGCCCGCGCGGCGGCCGCCAGCTGCTCGGCATAGTCGACGGCGGCGCCGTCCTCGTCGGTGAACTCGTCCTTCGAGCCGAACTCGTGGATCTTCACAGGATCGACGGCGATGCGGTCCAGCAGGGCAGCACGCGCCTGGACGGCGTTGCGCTCCGGGTCGTCGGCCCGCAGGAAGCGCTCGTCGCCCCACCAGAAGTGGACGTTGGCCCAGTCCACCGCGGTGTGCGCGGGGGACTCCACCACGGCCTCGAGGGCGGCGGTGCCGATCGAGCCGCCCGTGAGCACCACGGTCGCGGTGCCCCGCTCGCTCTGCACGTCCACGAGGCGGGTGATCAGCCGCGCGGCCACGGCCGCCGCCAGGGAGCCCTGGGTGGGATGGATGCTGACTTTCGGTTCAGCGCTCACTCGTTCGCACACTCCTCAGGTTGGTTCGGGCAAGGCCCTCGGTGATGACTTCGCCGAACACCTCGTCGGGGTCGAGGCGCCGCAGCTCCTCGGCCAGGCAGTCCCGCAGGCTGCGGCGCGGCAGGGAGATGCGCTGGACGGGCTGGTGCGGCTGGTACAGCTCGGCGACGTCGTGGTCGGGACGGTGCAGCTCGATGTCGCCGCCGCTCCGGGTCAGGCGCACGCGCTGGAGGCCGGTGCCCGTGGGGCCGGCGACGATCGTCACGGGGGCGTCGAGGGCCTTCGTCAGCCAGGCCGCCAGCAGCACGGTGCTGGGGGAGTCGCACGCTCCCTCGACCGTGACCGCCGTGACGGGCTGGTCGCCCTGCAACTGGTCCATGACCGCGGCGAGCTGGATCCGCCAGTTGGTCAGGCGGGTCCAGGCGAGGTCCGTGTCGCCGGCCGCGTAGGTGCTGCTGATGTTGAACAGCGCCGCCGTCGGGTCCTTCTCGTTCGCCGAGTCCGTGATCCGGCGGTGCGCGATGCTGCCGATCGAGGTCTGCGACGCGGCATCCGGCACGCCGTGGGGCCACCAGGCGACGATCGGCGCGTCGGGCAGGAGGAGGGCGGAGACGAGGGACTCGTTCTCCTCCGAGAGCTCCCCGTAGCCGCGCAGGACGACGACCTCCGACGCCCCGGCGTCGCCGCCCACGCGGATCTGGGCGTCGAGGCGCGTGGGCTCGTCCGGGGACTCCCCGGCCAGGACGATGATGCGGCAGGGATGCTCGCGGCTCGCCTGGTTCGCGGCGCCGATCGCCTCCTCCTCGTATCCGGAGCGGGTGATCACGACCAGCGTCAGCACACGCCCGAGCGCGACGACGCCCCCGCTGTCCCGCAGCGCCATCAGTTCCTTCGACACCTTCGAGGTGGTGGTGTCGGGCAGTTCCACGATCATGGCCTTCTCCAGGTTCGTCCATCGGCTGCGAGCAGCTCGTCGGCGGATGCGGGTCCCCAGCTGCCGGGCACATAGGCCTCGGGCTGCGCGTCGAGCGAGGCCCAGTGCTTCTCGAACGGGTCGAGGATCTTCCAGGACAGCTCCACTTCCTGCTGACGCGGGAAGAGCGGCGGTTCGCCGAGCAGGACGTCGAGGATGAGCCGCTCGTAGGCCTCGGGGCTGGACTCGGTGAAGGAATGCCCGTAGCCGAAGTCCATGGTCACGTCCCGGACCTCGGTCTGCGTCCCCGGGACCTTGGAGCCGAAGCGGATGGTCACGCCCTCGTCCGGCTGCACGCGGATGACGACGGCGTTCTGCCCGAAGTCCTCCTCGTGATGGTCCTGGAACAGGAGGTTCGGTGCCCGCTTGAACACGACGGCGATCTCCGTGACCCTGCGGCCGAGCCGCTTGCCGGCCCGCAGGTAGAAGGGGACCCCGGCCCAGCGGCGGGTGTGGATGTCCAGGCGCAGCGCGGCGAAGCTCTCGGTGGTCGAGTCGGCGGGGATGCCGTCCTCCTCGAGGAAACCGTTCACGCGTTCCCCGCCCTGCCAGCCGGCCTCGTACTGACCGCGTGCCGACCGTCCGGAGAGATCCGAGGGCAGCACGACGGCGGCGAGCACCTTCTCCTTCTCGGCGCGCAGGTGGTCCGCGTCGAAGGAGATGGGCTCCTCCATCGCCGTGAGGGCGAGGAGCTGGAGCAGGTGGTTCTGGATGACGTCACGGGCAGCCCCGACGCCGTCGTAGTACCCCGCCCGGCTGCCGATCCCGATGTCCTCGGCCATGGTGATCTGCACGTGGTCGACGTAGTTCGCGTTCCAGAGCGGTTCGAAGAGCTGGTTCGCGAAGCGCAGCGCGAGGATGTTCTGGACCGTCTCCTTGCCGAGGTAGTGGTCGATCCTGAACACGGAGTCCGGGGGGAACACCTCCTCGACGATGGCGTTCAGCTCACGGGCCGACTCGAGGTCGTGCCCGAAGGGCTTCTCGATGACCACGCGGCGCCACTGTCCGTCGTCGGGCTGGGCCAGGCCGTGCTCCGAGAGCTTCTGGCACACCGTCTCGAACGCGTTCGGGGGGATGGACAGGTAGAAGGCGTGGTTGCCGCGCGTCCCCCTGCTCTGTTCCAGCTCCTCGATGGTCTCGCGGAGGTTCTTGAAGGCCTCGTCGTCGTCGAAGTTGCCCTGGACGAAGCGGATGCCCGCCGAGAGCTGCTGCCAGACCGTCTCGTTGAACGGGGTCCGGGCGTACTGCGTCACGGACTCCCGGACCTGCTCCACGAACTCCTCGTCGGACCACTCGCGGCGCCCGAAGCCCACCAGGCCGAAGCTCGGCGGCAGGAGTCCCCGGTTGGCGAGGTCGTAGATGGCGGGCATGAGCTTCTTGCGGGCGAGGTCGCCCGTCACCCCGAACAGGACGAGGGACGAGGGGCCGGCGATCCGGCTCAGCCGCCGGTCGCGCGGATCCCGCAGGGGGTTGGCGGCTCTCGCCGTGGTGCGGTCAGGCATGCTCACCCGTTCTCGTGGTGACCCTCGCCGGATCCGGCGAGGGTGGCGATGACGTCCCGGAGCTGCGCGACGCCTGCGGTGCGGTCCGTCAGGTGCAGGCGGAGCACGGGGCGCCCGTGGTCCGCGAGCACCTGGGCATCCCCGGCCGCCTGCGCCGCGATGAGCTCACCGAAGCTGAAGGGGCGCTCGGGGATCGTCAGGTCGGTGCTGCTCGCCCCGGTCAGCTGCAGGTACACCCCGATCGGGGATCCGCCCTTGTGGTACTGACCCGTCGAGTGCAGGAAGCGCGGCCCCCAGCCGAAGGTGACCGGCCGGCCGGTGGCGGCGGCCAGCGGGGAACGGACGGACTCGAGGTCTGCCTGCCGGTGGCGGTCCAGGTAGGCCTGCACGGAGAGGTAGCCGTTCCCGGGCAGGGTGGCGAGCAGCGCGCGGAGCGCCTCGGCGACCGTCCCCGAGGAACCGAGGAGGCCGGCGTCGCCGCGGACCTCGACCGCACCGTCGACGAAGGCGGCCTCGGCCGGCTCCGGCTGTGCGTCGAGCAGGCCGCGCGCGGCCGTCTTGGCGGCCTCGACGTCGGGCTGGTCGAACGGGTTGATGCCCAGCAGCCGGCCGGCGACCGCGACCGCATACTCCCAGACGAACAGCTGGCTGCCGAGGGTGCCGCTGACGGTGACCCGCGTGCCCTCGGTGGGCTGGTCTCCCGCGGCCTCGTCGAGCGGGGCGAGGAACACGGGCAGGACGTCGTCCGCCACGTCCGCGAGCTCCGGGGCGTCGCCGGAGGCGACGACGGGGAGCAGTCCGGTGCCGAGCTTGCCGGTCGATTCGGCGATGAGCTGTTCGGCCCAGTCGGCGAAACCGGGCAGGCCCGAACCGGCATCCGCGAAGACGATCTTGTCCCGCAGGGGGAGGGTCCCGCCCAGCACGGCGCCGAGCTGCAGGCCCACGTTGTCCTCGACGTCGTCGCCGAGGAACTCGGCGCTGTCCTCAGCGTCGGTCAGCAGCGTCTCGATGTCGGCACCGGCGAGGCCGGACGGCACGAGCCCGAACGCGGTGAGTGCCGAGTAGCGGCCGCCGACCTGCGGGTCGGCGTTGAACACCTTCCGGTAGCCGGCCTTCCTGGACGCCTCGTCCAGCGGCGACCCCGGATCGGTCACGATGACGATCCGCGAGGCGGCGTCGATGCCGGCGTCCGTGAACGCCTGCTCGAACACCCGGCGCTGCGAGTCGGTCTCGACCGTGGAGCCCGACTTCGAGGACACGACGATCGCGGTGCGCTGGAGATCCTCCTCGAGGGCTGCGCGCACCTGGTCGGGGTCGGTGGCGTCCAGGACCACGAGGGGGACGCCCGCTTCCTTCGTGATGACCTCCGGCGCGAGGGAGGAACCGCCCATGCCGCAGAGCACGATCCGGTCGACGCCCTCGGCTGCGAGGTCGGCGCGGAGCGCCGTGATCTCCGGCAGGAGCGCGCGCGAGCCCTCGAACAGGTCGATCCAGCCGAGGCGGACGGATGCCTCGGACTCGGCGTCGGCGCCCCACAGCGTCGCGTCCTTTCCTATCAGGCGGGAGGCGAAGCGGTCCTTCACGAGCGCCGGCACGGCCGAGTCGACCGCTGCGAGGGCGGCGCCGGTGGCGGTGAGTGCGAACGAGCCCATGGGGATCACGCCTCCGCTGCGTCGAGGGCGGCCTGAACCGTCTCGAGGAGCTCGGTCCAGCTGGCCACGAACTTGTCGAGGCCTTCGGTCTCGAGCTGGTCGACGACCTCGGCGTAGGAGATGCCGATGGCATCGAGCCGGTTCAGGACCTCGTTGGACTCGTCGTAGGTGCCGGTGACCGTGTCGCCGTCGATGACGCCGTGGTCCGCCGTGGCCTCGAGGGTCTTCTCGGGCATGGTGTTGACGACGTTCGGCGCGACGAGGCCGGTGACGTAGAGCGTGTCCGGCAGGTTCGGGTCCTTGACGCCCGTCGAGGCCCAGAGGGGGCGCTGCGCGTTGGCGCCGGCGGCCTTCAGGACCTGCCAGCGCTCCGAGGCGAACTGCTCCTCGAAGATCTGGTAGGCGAGGCGGGCGTTCGCGAGGCCGGCCTTGCCCTTGAGTGCCGTCGCCTCGTCCGTGCCGATCGCATCGAGGCGCGCGTCGATCTCGGCGTCCACGCGCGAGACGAAGAAGGAGGCGACGGAGGTGATCTTGGACAGATCGTGGCCGTTCTCCTTCGCCTGCTCCAGGCCCACCATGAAGGCGTTGATGACGGCGCGGTAGCGCTCGAGGGAGAAGATCAGGGTGACGTTGACGCTGATGCCGGCGCCCAGGGTCGAGGAGATCGCCTCCAGGCCCTCCACGGTCGCGGGGATCTTGATGAGGACGTTGGTGCGCTGCACCTTGGCGTGCAGCCGCTTGGCCTCGGCCACGGTGCCCGCGGTGTCGCGGGACAGCCGGGGGTCCACCTCGATGGAGACGCGGCCGTCGGCCCCGTTGGTGCGCTTGGCCTCCGCCGCGAAGATGTCGCAGGCCTGCGCCACGTCGTGGGTGGTGATGTCGAAGACGGCCTGGTCGACGTCGGCGCCGGCCTCCCGGAGGGCGCCCACCTGGGAGGCGTAGGACTCGCCCTTCTTGAGGGCCGCCGCGAAGATGCTCGGGTTGGTGGTGACGCCGACGACGTCCAGGTCCTCGATGAGGTGCTTGAAGGCGCCCGAGTTGATGCGCTCCCGGGAGAGGTCGTCGAGCCAGATGGAGACGCCGGCGGCCGAGAGATCAGCTGTGGGTGTAGTCATGGTGTGTGCTCCTTGTCCGCTGCCGCGGAAGATGTGTGCTGGACGGGTGGAACGGGTGGGGGTGGTTACTGCTGGTCGCCGGTCTCCGTGGCGCGGTGGCCCGAGGGCAGGGCCGGGGAGCCGTTGGGTGCCAGGGGATCGGCGGCGACGGCGTCCAGGGAGTCCTTCGCGGCGGCCACGACGGCGTCGGCGGTGATGCCGAACTCGCGGTAGAGGGTCTTGTAGTCGGCCGAGGCACCGAAGTGCTCGAGGGACACGATGCGGCCGGCGTCGCCGACGATCCCGTGCCAGCTCTGCGCCACGCCCGCCTCGACGGACACGCGGGCCCTGACGGTGCGGGGCAGGACGCTCTCGCGGTAGCGGGCGTCCTGCGCGTTGAACCATTCGAGGCACGGCATCGAGACCACGCGGGCGGAGATGCCCTGCGCCTCGAGGGCCGTGCGGGCCTCCACGGCGAGCTGCACCTCGGAGCCCGTACCGATGAGGATGACGTCGGGGGAGCCGGTCGTCGCTTCGGCGAGCACGTAGCCGCCCTTCGCGACACCCTCGGCGGAGCCGAACGTCCCGCCCTCGGCGGCGCCCTCGCCCCGCTCGTAGGTGGGGATGTTCTGGCGCGTCAGGACGAGCCCGGCCGGGTTCTCGGTGTTCTCGAGGATGGTGCGCCAGGCGACGGCCACCTCGTTGGCGTCGCCCGGCCGGACGACGTCGAGCCCGGGGATGGTGCGCAGCGAGGAGAGCTGCTCCACCGGCTGGTGCGTGGGGCCGTCCTCGCCCAGGCCGATGGAGTCGTGGGTCCAGACGTAGATCGCCGGGACGCCCATGAGGGCCCCGAGGCGTACGGCGGGCCGCTGGTAGTCGCTGAAGATGAGGAAGGTGCCGGAGAAGGCGCGGGTGCTGCTGTGCATCACGATGCCGTTGACGATGGCCGCGGCGGCGTGCTCGCGGATGCCGAAGTGCAGCACACGGCCGTACTGGTTGCCGGACCAGGACTTGGTCTGGCGGCTCTCGGGGATGAACGACGGCGATCCCTCGATGGTCGTGTTGTTCGACTCCGCGAGGTCGGCGCTGCCGCCCCACAGTTCGGGGAGCGCGGGGCCGATCGCGGTGAGGACCTTGCCGGACGCGGCGCGCGTGGACATGTCCTTGCCCGCCTCGAACGTCGGCAGGCTCTCCTCCCAGCCCTCGGGCAGCGTGCGTGCCTGGATCCGCTCGAGCAGGGCGGCCTCGTCGGCGTGGGCGGCCTTCCAGGCGTCGAAGCCCTCCTGCCACGCGCTGTGCGCCTCGGAACCGCGCCGGACGACGCCGCGGGCGTGCTCGAGGACCTCGGGATCGACGTCGAAGTGCTTCTCCGGGTCGAAGCCGAGGGCTTCCTTCAGGGCGGCGACCTCGTCCGTGCCGAGGGCCGAGCCGTGGATCTTGCCGGTGTTCTGCTTGTTCGGCGCGGGGTAGCCGATGATGGTCCGGAGCGAGACGATGCTCGGCCGGGAGGTCTCGTTCTTCGCGGCGACGAGGGCCGAGTACAGCTCGGCGACGTCCTCCACGTATGCGCCGGTCTTCGTCCAGTCCACGCGCTGCGTGTGCCAGCCGTAGGCTTCGTAGCGCTTGAGGACGTCCTCGGTGAAGGCGACGTCGGTGTCGTCCTCGATGGAGATGTGGTTCTCGTCGTAGAGCACCACGAGGTTGCCGAGTTCCTGGTGACCGGCGAGCGAGGACGCCTCGGCCGTCACGCCCTCCTGCAGGTCGCCGTCGGAGGCGATGACCCAGATGGTGTGGTCGAAGGGGCTGGTGCCCGCGGGGGCGTCGGCGTCGAACATGCCGCGCTGGCGGCGCTGGCCGTAGGCGAAGCCGACCGACGTCGCGAGACCCTGGCCGAGGGGACCGGTGGTGATCTCCACGCCCTTGGTGTGGCGGTACTCGGGGTGGCCCGGGGTGAGGGAGCCCCAGGTGCGCAGGGCCTTCAGGTCATCGAGCTCGAGGCCGTAGCCCGAGAGGAAGAGCTGGATGTAGAGGGTGAGCGAGGTGTGGCCGGGGGAGAGGACGAAACGGTCGCGTCCCGTCCACTCGGGGTCCGTGGGATCGTGCCGCATGAGCTTCTGGAAGAGGAGGTAGGCCGCCGGCGCCAGGCTCATGGCCGTTCCCGGGTGTCCGTTGCCCACCTTCTCGACGGCGTCCGCCGCCAGGATGCGAACCGTGTCGACCGCCTTCTGGTCGAGTTCGGTCCAGGTCAGTTCCTGCTCTTGCGTCCGTGGCACGTTTCCGGGCCCCTCTCTGTCCGGAACGGCCAGTGACGGGGACGTGCCTTCAGGCACGCCGTCGGGCTGGCCGTTCACCATTGAATGCTGCGAATTTCGAACCCGTGGGGGACAGCACTGAGCCGGGACCACTTATTCCGGGCATACTTCCGCAGCGGGCTTTCCAGCCCACACTATCCCGTCCGGCCCGCCGCGGGACGTGGGAGTCGAACAATGTCCTTCATCACAATCCGCGGCGGCGCGGAGCATCGGACGGACGGGATCCCGCCCCCGATTTCTACAGGGCGTAAAAGGGTATGATGGGACTTGTCTTTTACCCCGGAAAAAACGAAAGTGTTGCCTTGTGAACACCCAGCAGGCTCCTGCTCCGGCACGTTCCCCGCAGGCCCGTCAGGGTTTCGGTCGCAAAGCGAAGGCCTACCTGGCGCTGACGAAGCCTCGCGTGATCGAACTTCTCCTGGTGACCACTCTCCCCACCATGATCTTCGCGCAGGGCGGATTCCCGCCCGTCGGCCTGATCCTCGCGACCATGGTCGGCGGAGCCCTCGCGGCCGGGAGCGCCGGTGCGTTCAACTGCTACATCGACCGTGACATCGACAAGCTGATGCACCGCACGGAGAACCGTCCCCTGGTCACGGGCGAGGTCACGCCGCGGGAGGCGCTCGTGTTCTCCTGGATCCTCGGCGTCGTCGCGATCGCCGTGCTCTGGTTCGGGGCCAACCCGCTCGCCGGCATGCTGGGCGTCGCCGCGATCTTCCTGTACGTGGTCGTCTACACGCTCGTCCTCAAGAGGCGCACGTCGCAGAACATCGTCTGGGGCGGCGCCGCGGGCTGCATGCCCGTCCTCATCGCCTGGGCAGCGGTCACCAACGCCGTCGAGTGGCCCGCCGTGGTCCTGTTCCTCATCATCTTCCTCTGGACCCCGCCGCACTACTGGCCGCTGTCCATGAAGTACAGCGACGACTACAACGCCGCCAACGTGCCGATGCTCGGGGCGATCGCCGGGGCCCGCGCGGTCTCCGTCCAGGTGGTCCTGTACGCCTGGGCCATGGCGGCCTGCTCGCTCCTGCTGATCCCGGCCGGAGCCGGCTGGGTCTACACGGTCGCCGCGGTCGCCGGCGGCGCCTGGTTCATCCGCGAGTCCCACCGGCTGCACTCCCTCGCCCACCGCGGAGAGCTGCACCCGAAGGCCGCGATGAAGGTGTTCCACGGATCGATCAGCTACCTCACGGTCCTCTTCCTCGCCCTCGCGATCGATCCCTTCGTGGGACCGGCCGTCCTGGCCTGAGTGGACACGTCCTGAAGCGTCACGTCCTGGAGCGGCACTCCTTGGAGCGGCACTGCCGTGGCCGGCGTTGCCCGGTCCACTACTGCCCGGTCCAGTAGGCCCGATCCCGATGCGCCGGACCGAATCGGCGCCGGCGGCCCTAGGCTTGCACCCATGGACTTCACCGGCCTGATCGCCTACCCCCTCACCCCGTTCCTGCCGGACGGCTCCGTCTCCTTCACGGACCTCCGTGGCCTCGTGGAGGGTCTGGCCTCCTCCGGCGTCGATGCCGTCACGGTCCTCGGCTCCTCCGGGAGCTTCGCCTACCTCGATCGCAGCGAACGGGCCCGGGTGGCGCGCACGGCCATCGACGCCGTCGACGGCCGGCTCCCGGTGGCCGTGGGCATCAGTTCGGTCGGTACGCGGGAGGTCCTCGAGGCCGCGACGGACGCGCAGGCGGCCGGCGCGTCCGGGCTCGTGCTCTCACCGGTCTCCTACGTCCCCCTCACCGACGACGAGGTCCTGGCGCAGGTCCGTGCGGTGGACGAGGCGACGGATCTGCCGATCTGCCTGTACAACAACCCCGGCACCACGCAGTTCGACTACTCGCTGCAGGTGGTCGCCGAACTGTCGTCGCTACCGGATGTCGTCGCGTTCAAGGACACCGCGGCGGATGCCGTGACCTTCAATGCCCGCTATACGGCACTGGCCCCGCTGGTCCCGGCACCGTTCAGCCACGGCGTGAGCGGGGACCTCCTGATGATGACCGGCGAGGTGGCGGCCGACGCCTGGCACAGCGGACCGGCGGCGCTCCTGCCGGCCTACTACTCGCGGCTCCGCGCCGCCGTCGTGGCCGGGGACCGGGCGGAGACCGAGCGTGTCCGGCACGTCCTCGCGCCCCTCGTCGACCACGTCGCCGGGCTGCGCCGGATCAGCGGCCTGCACCTCCTCGCCCGTGCCTGCGGTATCGCCGCCGGGGACCCCCGCCCGCCCCTGCTGCCGAGCCCCGGCTCCGAACTGCGTGACCTCGGGCGGCTCCTCGACGTCCTCGAGGCGGAGTTCGACGACGACTGACGGGCGGACGGGGAGCGGCTGCCGTCCCTAGGAGACGGCCTGCGGGACTAGGACACGGCCTGCGGGACCCGGGCCCCGGCCGGTGTTCCCGGCAGGGTCCTCCTCGTGGTCCCGGTGTACTGGGCGTGGACGGCCGCGGCCATGAGCAGTGACGCGCCGAGCATGTGCAGCGCCACGAGCGCGACGGGCAGGTGCAGGAAGTGCTGCACGTACCCGATGATTCCCTGGGCCAGCACGATCGCGGCGAGGAGCACCACCGCCCGGCGCAGTCTCGCGTGGACACCGGCGCGGTAGGCGACCACGACGGCGAGGGCCACCGTGGCGACCAGCAGGTACACCGGGAGGGCGTGCAGGCGCGTCACGAGGTCGGAGTCGAGGCCGTTGCGGGCGGCGCCGTGGTCGCCGGCGTGCGGGCCGGACCCGGTCACGACGACGCCGAGCAGGATCGTGATCGACGTGAGCACGGTCGAGGTCACAAGCAGCTGGCGCAGCAGCGGTGGCGCGGCGGGCAGGCGTGGGGTCCGATACTGCTCCGTGTCGATCCGCGCACGGTTGACGAGCACCGTCGCGACGGCGACGAGGATCATGGAGACCACGAAGTGGAGGCCCACGACCCAGGGGTTCAGATCCGTCCACACGGTGATGCCGCCGATGACCGCCTGCGCGGGGATGCCGAGGAAGAGGCCGATCGACAGGCGGAACAGGTCCTTGCGCTGCCGGCGCATGCCGAGCACGGAGACGATCATGGCGACGGCGATGACGACGAGCACGAAGGTCAGGAGCCTGTTGCCGAACTCGATCACGCCGTGGAAGCCCATCTCGGGCGTGGTGATGATCGAGTCGGCCGTGCAGCGCGGCCACTCCGGGCAGCCGAGCCCGGATGCGGTGAGGCGCACGGCGCCGCCGGTCACGACGATGGCGATCTGCGAGACGAGGGACGCGACGGCCAGCCGCCGCACCACGGGCGTTGTGGTGCGCGGGAGGGCGTCCGTGAGGCGGGAGAGCGCGGGAAGAGTCATGCTGTCAGCTCCATTTGAACCAGCGGATGGCCGCCAGGCTAGCGAGGGCGGCCCAGGCCAGGAGCACGAGGCACGCGATGGGGTCGAACACGCCGTCCGCCAGGGCGCTCCGGAGACCGTCGCCGAGGGCGGCGGAGGGGAGGACCGAGACGAACGGTTCGGCGGCGGCGGGCAGGCTCGCCGCCGGGATGATCACGCCGCCCGCGGCCGCGAGCAGGATCCAGACGAGGTTGGTGACCGCGAGCGTCGCCTCGGGACGGAGCGTCCCGGCCACGAGGAGGCCCAGCGCGGTGAAGGCTGCCGAACCGAGGAGCAGCAGCAGTGCCGCGGGCAGGATCCCCGCAGGGTCCGGTGTCCAGCCCATGAGTGCGGCGGCCCCGCCGATCACGACGAGCTGGACGGCGAGCACGACGGCGACCGCGACGGCCTTGCCGAGGATCAGCCCCGACCGGCCGAGCGGCGTCGTGGACAGGAAGCGCAGCACGCCGTAGCGGCGGTCGAACCCCGTCGCGATGCCCTGCCCGGTGAAGGCCGTGGACATGGTGCAGAGGGCGAGGACGCCGGGAGCGGCGATGTCGATCCGGTGTCCTCCGGAGGAATCCAGCAGGGGCGTGATGACCAGCGCCGTGAGCGCCAGGAGCGGCAGCACGATCGCGAGGACGAGCTGCTCCCCGTTGCGGAGCATGGCCAGGGCCTCGTACGCGCCGTGGCGCAGCACGCGGGTGGGCAGCGACGCCGCCGTCCCGCCGCTCGGAGGGACGGCCGGCGCGCCGGCGGGAACGGGTGCGTCGAGCGTCATCGGATGCTCCGTCCGGAGATGTCGAGGAAGACGTCCTCGAGCGAGCGCGGTGCCATGGAGATGGCCGACGGCATCACACCGCA
Source organism: Arthrobacter sp. L77 (assembly GCF_000816565.1). Lineage (NCBI taxonomy): Bacteria > Bacillati > Actinomycetota > Actinomycetes > Micrococcales > Micrococcaceae > Arthrobacter > Arthrobacter sp. L77. The sequence goes on from NZ_JWSU01000006.1 coordinate 253,659, forward strand.
GGCGTCCCACCAGCCTGCCAGCCGGGCGACGTCGTCGGCCGTGAGCGGCCCGCGGAGCACGTACTGCCCCGGCTCCGTCTCACGCTGGAGCAGATGGGGCAGGAGATCGGCCGGGAAGGACAGGCCGGGAACGGTCTCGAAGCGCAGCTCGCGGGTACCGTCGGCCTCGGTGTCCGCCGTGAGCTCGGCGACGGTACCCTCGGCGACGGTGCGGCCTCCCTCGAGGATGTAGACGTAGTCGGCGAGCTTCTGCGCGTCGTCGAGCAGGTGCGTGGTGAGGATGACGGCCAGGCCGTCGGCGCGGAGCTCCCGGATGAGGTCGAACACGATGGTGCGTGACTGCGGGTCGAGGCCGGCGCTCGGTTCGTCGAGGAAGACCACCTCGGGGCGTCCCACCAGGGCGCAGGCAAGGGCGAGGCGCTGCTTCTGTCCCCCGGAGAGCCGCCGGATCGAGACGGCCCCGAACCCGTCGAGTCCCAGGTGCCCCGCCAGGGCGTCGACGGGCAGGGGATCCGCGTACATGGACGCGACATGGCGCAGGAGGGCCAGCGGGCGCACCGACGGCGGGAGGCCGCCGTCCTGCAGCATCACGCCGACGCGCGCCCGAAGACGAGGGGTGGCCCGGGACGGATCCTCGCCGAGCAGGCGGACCCGGCCGCCATCGGCACGCTGCAGCCCCTGCGCGCATTCGAGGGTCGTCGTCTTGCCGGCGCCGTTGGCTCCCAGCAGGACGGTGACGGCGCCGTGCTCGGCCCGCAGGCTGACGCCGTCGAGCACGCGGACCATCCGGCCGTCGAGGGCGCCGACCGGGCCGAAGTCCTTGACGAGGCCGTCGATCTCGAGGGCGGGGGAAGATGTCGGCACCCGATTATTCTACGGCAGGTAGTAGGCGGGCCGGCGGGACCGATGGGTAGCCTCGCCTAAGTGGTGGGGCGGAATACATTAGGTCATGCTTATGTTGTGTATTTTGTCGCCGACGGAGGGAATGGACCGTGACCGCATCACCCCGCGCCGCCGTTCCGGCGGCTGCATCTCCCGGCGTCCCGACGTCGTCCGCCGCGCAGATCGTCTCGCCCGACCCTGACGAGCGCACGCGGGACCGCGTGCTGTCAGCCGTCCTCGAACGCGGACCGGTCAGCGCCGCCGAGCTCGGCGACCGCCTCGGGTTCACGCCCGCCGCCATGCGACGGCACCTCGACGCCCTCTCCTCCGAGGGGCTCATCGAGGTCAAGCGCGTCCGCGGATCGGCGACCGGCGCGGGCCGCCCGGCCCGGCGCTACGTGCTCAGTCGGCGCGGCCAGTCCACGATGGGCAACGACTACCTCGACATCGCCGTCGCGGCGCTCGCGCAGCTCGGCGAGGCCGCGGGGCCGGAAGCCATCGAGGAGTTCGCCCGCACGCGGTTCTCCGGCATGGAGGAGCGCTACCGGCCGATCGTCGAAGCCGCGGGCCCCGACCTCGCCGCCCGGGCCCATGCCCTCGCCGGCGCCCTCACCACCGACGGCTTCGTCGGATCCACCAAGACGGTGGGCCTCCCGCAGGGAGGTGGGCCGCGGGCCGTCCCGGCGCCGACCCGCCCGGTCATGCTCAGCGTGCAGCTGTGCCAGGGCCACTGCCCCATCCAGGGACTGGCCTCGGCGTTCCCGGCGTTCTGCGACCAGGAGACCGACGTCTTCGCCCGCCTGCTCGGCGTCGACGTCCGGCGGCTCTCCACCCTGGCTCGCGGCGGACACGTCTGCACCACCCACATTCCCCTGGGACGGACGACGGCGGCCCCGGCCGCGCCTGTCGGCCCGGACGCACCCGGCCCCGCCCACGCGGACCCGGACACCGTTCCGCCCAGCAATCCAGCAACGTTATCCATCCATCAGCAAGGAAGGCCGTGATGACGGATCAAGTAGACCGTAAGCCAGCTGCATCGGCAGTGCCGGAGTCGGTGATCAGCGACATCCTCGAGAAGAACCCGGAGCTCGAGGGCATCGGGACCTACCAGTACGGATGGGCCGACAAGAACGAGGCGAGCGACAACGCGCGCCGCGGCCTCAGCGAGGAAGTCGTCCGCGACATCTCCGCGAAGAAGAACGAGCCCCAGTGGATGCTCGACCTCCGCCTCAAGGGCCTCAAGTACTTCGACCGCAAGCCCATGCCCGCCTGGGGCGCAGACCTCTCCGGCATCGACTTCGACAACATCAAGTACTTCGTGCGCTCCACGGAGAAGCAGGCGAACACGTGGGAGGACCTCCCCGAGGACATCCGGAACACGTACGAGAAGCTCGGCATCCCCGAGGCCGAGCGTGCGCGTCTGGTCTCCGGCGTCGCCGCCCAGTACGAGTCCGAGGTGGTCTACCACCAGCTGCGCGAGGACCTCGAGCGCCAGGGCGTCCTGTTCCTCGACACCGACACCGCGCTGCGGGAGCACCCGGAGATCTTCAAGGAGTACTTCGGCACGATCATCCCCGTGGGCGACAACAAGTTCGCGTCGCTGAACACGGCCGTGTGGTCCGGCGGCTCGTTCGTCTACGTGCCCAAGGGTGTCCACGTCGAGATCCCCCTGCAGGCCTACTTCCGCATCAACACGGAGAACATGGGCCAGTTCGAGCGGACGCTGATCATCGCGGACGAGGACTCCTACGTGCACTACATCGAGGGCTGCACCGCCCCGATCTACACCTCCGACTCCCTGCACTCGGCCGTCGTCGAGATCGTGGTCAAGAAGGGCGCCCGCGTCCGCTACACCACCATCCAGAACTGGTCGAACAACGTGTACAACCTGGTGACCAAGCGCGCGATCGCCCACGAGGGCGCCACCATGGAGTGGATCGACGGCAACATCGGTTCCAAGGTCACCATGAAGTACCCCGCGGTGTACCTCGTCGGCGAGCATGCCAAGGGGGAGACGCTCTCCATCGCCTTCGCCGGTGAGGGACAGCACCAGGACACCGGGTCGAAGATGGTCCACATCGCGCCCAACACCAAGTCCTCGATCATCTCGAAGTCCGTGGCACGCGGCGGCGGACGTGCCGCCTACCGCGGACTCGTCCAGGTGCGGGAGGGTGCGAAACACTCGGCCAACACGGTCCGCTGCGACGCGCTGCTGGTGGACACCATCTCCCGCTCGGACACCTACCCGTACGTGGACATCCGCGAGGACGACGTCACCATGGGCCACGAGGCCACCGTGTCGCGCGTCAGCGAGGAGCAGCTGTTCTACCTCATGTCCCGCGGGCTCCCCGAGGACGAGGCCATGGCCATGATCGTGCGCGGCTTCATCGAGCCGATCGCGCGGGAGCTGCCCATGGAGTACGCGCTCGAGCTGAACCGGCTGATCGAACTGCAGATGGAAGGGGCCGTGGGCTAGCGATGGCTGATACCACCCAGATGGACCACACCGACTACTCACCCGAGAGCTCGACCGGGGGCGGGGACACCGTCCTCGGCGACCTCGCCGAGAAGGCGCGCCTCGGCGCGCCCGCCGGCTCCGGGTCCGCGATCGACGGCTTCACCGAGGAGGGCGAGAGCCTGCCCGGCGGGGACGACGGCACGGAGCAGCACGGCATGAAGAAGCACAGCCACGGCAACGCGCCCGTGATCCCGGAGGCATCCCGTGGCGAGCGCCGCCGGTCCTTCGACCTCGCGGACTTCCCGACGCTGACCGGGTTCGAGGAGGACTGGCGGTTCACGCCGCTCAAGCGCCTGCGCGGCCTGCACACCGACGAGCTGACGGGGGCGGCCCCGTCCGTCTCGGTCACGGGAGCCGGCAACGTCACCGTCGAGACCGTCGACCGCAGCGATGCCCGGCTCGGTTCGGCCGCCACGCCGGAGGACCGCGTCTCGGCCGCCGCGTGGAACGCGTTCGCCGAGGCCACGGTCATCACCATCCCGCGGGAGACGGTGGCCGACGGCGAGGTGATGGTCGCCGTGACGGGCACCTCGCCCGTCGCCGCGGCCCAGCACGTCCTCATCCGCGCCGAGGCCTTCTCGAAGGCCGTCGTGGTCCTCGACCACACGGGCTCGGTCACGCTCGCCCAGAACGTCGAGATCATCGTGGGCGACGGCGCGGAGCTCACGGTCGTCAGCGTCCAGGAGTGGGACGACGACGCCGTGCACGTGTCCTCGCAGCAGGCGAAGGTGGGGCGCGATGCGCGATTCAAGCACGTCGTCGTCAGCCTCGGCGGCGACCTGGTGCGCCTCACGCCGTCGTCGATCTTCACCGCGCCCGGCGCCGAGGTCGAGATGTACGGCCTGTACTTCGCCGACGCCGGACAGCACCTCGAGCAGCGGCTCCTGGTGGACCACGCCGTCCCGAACTGCAAGTCGCGCGTGACCTACAAGGGCGCGCTGCAGGGCCAGGACGCGCACACCGTGTGGGTCGGGGACGTCCTCATCCGCAAGGCGGCCGAGGGCACGGACACCTACGAGACCAACCGCAACCTGATCCTCACGGACGGCGCGCGCTCCGATTCGGTGCCCAACCTCGAGATCGAGACGGGCCTCATCGAGGGTGCCGGCCATGCCAGTGCCACCGGCCGGTTCGACGACGAGCACCTCTTCTACCTCATGGCGCGCGGCATCCCCGAGAAGGCGGCCCGCCGCCTCGTGGTGCGCGGCTTCCTCACCGAGGTCATCCAGCAGATCAAGGTCCCCGCGCTCGAGGAGCGGCTCTCGGAGTCGGTCGAGCGCGAACTCGCGGCGGGCAACCTCTGATGGCCGAGGCCCCCCGCGGCGAACTGATCTGCAGCGTCGACGACATCCAGGTCAAGCAGGCGCTGCGCGTCCTCATCGACGACTACCCGGTCGTCATCGTCCGCGACTCCGACGGCGAGATCCACGCGCTGGGCGACACCTGCTCGCATGCGGACATCTCGCTGTCCGAGGGCGACGTCGAGGGGTGCGCCATCGAGTGCTGGGGCCACGGCTCCCAGTTCGACCTCCGCAGCGGTGCCCCGCTGCAGCTCCCCGCATACGAACCCGTCCCGGTCTTCGCGCTGGAGATCCATGACGGCAACGTCTACGTCGATGTCACGACGGTCACCAACGGAGCAGCCGCACCGCAGTTCGGCTAGCGGTCGCCGCTCAGCCCACCTACTTCCTGCACACCTCCTGCACAGCCAGGCGAAGGAGAAAGAACACGATGTCCACACTTGAAATCAAGGACCTGCACGTCAGCATCGACACCGAGCAGGGCAACATCCCCATCCTCAACGGTGTCACGCTGACCATCAGGACCGGCGAGACCCACGCGATCATGGGGCCCAACGGCTCCGGCAAGTCGACCCTCGCGTCGACCATCGCCGGCCACCCCCGCTACAAGGTCGACAGCGGCACCATCACCCTCGACGGTGAGGACGTCCTGTCGATGAGCGTCGACGAGCGCGCCCGCGCCGGCCTGTTCCTCGCCATGCAGTACCCGGTCGAGGTGCCCGGCGTGACGATGACGAACTTCCTGCGGACGGCCAAGACGGCCCTCGACGGCGAGGCGCCGAGCCTGCGCCACTGGACCAAGGACGTCAAGACCGCCATGGCGCAGCTGCGCATCGACGCGGACTTCGCCCAGCGCAACGTCAACGAGGGCTTCTCCGGCGGCGAGAAGAAGCGCGTGGAGATCCTCCAGCTCGAACTCTTCCGCCCCAGGTTCGCGATCCTCGACGAGACCGATTCCGGCCTCGACGTCGACGCCCTCAAGGTGGTCTCGGAAGGCGTCAACCGCGAGCACGCCAAGGGGGAGATGGGCACGCTGCTCATCACCCACTACACGCGGATCCTGCGCTACATCAAGCCTGACTTCGTGCACGTGTTCGTCGCGGGCCGGATCGCAGAACAGGGCGGGCCGGAACTCGCGGACCGCCTCGAGGAAGAGGGCTACGATCGGTTCACGGCCCAGACCGCGGTCGAGGCGTAGGACCTACGCACCACCCGGCGCGTCCTGCGCGCCGACCGCATGACACCAGCCTGAGAGGAAGAGTTCGATGAGTGAGGTGCAGCAGGCGCAGACCGCGCTGGATGACATCGAGGAAGCGCTGCGGGACGTGATCGACCCGGAGCTCGGCGTGAACATCGTCGACCTCGGTCTCCTGTACGGCCTGAAGTACGCGGAGGACGGCGCCCTCCTGATCGACATGACGCTCACCACGGCGGCCTGCCCGCTGACCGACGTGCTCGAGGAGCAGGTGGGCCAGGCGCTCGACGGCGTCGTGGACGAGTGGCGCCTGAACTGGGTGTGGATGCCGCCGTGGGGTCCGGAGAAGATCACCGAGGACGGCCGCGACCAGATGCGGGCCCTCGGCTTCAACATCTGAGCGGTCCCCGCCGGCAGCAGCCGGCAGAACGGGAGGGCGGTTCCAGCACCGGCTGGGGCCGCCCTCCCGTCGTCCGTCGGGGGTCCTTCGGCCCTGATCGGCGTACCCGGGTGGTCCTACCGTTGGTCGCAGGCGACCGACCAGGGGGACACAGGATGGCGGCGGTAGAGGTCCGGGATCTCCGGAAGTCCTACGGCGGCCTCGTCGTGGTGGACGGCGTGTCCTTCACCGTGGAGGCCGGGGAGGTGTTCGCCCTCCTCGGGCCGAACGGCGCCGGGAAGACGACGACCGTCGAGATCCTGGAAGGACACCGGCGTGCCGATTCCGGGTCGGTCTCGGTGCTCGGCTTCGATCCGGCCACGCATGCCCGTGCCTTCCTCGAGCGGATCGGGATCGTGCTGCAGGACGCCGGGTTCGAGGACGACTTCACCGTCCTGGAACTCGTGAACCTGCAGCGCGGGCTCTACCCACGGCGGTTGGCGGCGGACGCCCTGATCGACCGGGTGGGCCTCTCCGGGAAGCGGAAAGCGCGGGTGAAGACCCTTTCGGGCGGCCAGCGTCGCCGCCTCGATCTCGCACTCGGCCTGGTCGGGGATCCGGAGATGCTCTTCCTCGACGAACCCACCACCGGGTTCGACCCCTCGGCGCGGCACCAGGCCTGGGGGCTGGTGGACGGCCTGCGGAACATGGGCAAGACCGTGCTCCTGACGACGCACTACCTCGACGAGGCCGAACACCTCGCCGATCGCGTGGCCGTGATGGTCGAGGGCCGGATCGTGGCGCTCGGGACGCCCGCGGAGCTGACCGCGGGACAGCGCAGCGTCGTGGTCTCCTTCCGCCTGCCGCGCGGTATCGCCGTCACGAGTCTTCCCGGGCTGGGCGGCACGCCCGTCCCCGACGGGGCGGGGTGGACGCTGGCGACGACGCAGCCTGCCGCGGTGCTGCACTCGCTGTCCGGCTGGGCGCTCGAACGCCGGATCGAACTCCCTGCCCTCGAGGTCCGGCGTCCCTCGCTCGAGGACGTGTACCTGGCGCTCGTCGGCGCGGCGGAGCCCGAGCGGGAGGACGCCGCCGCGCCCCGGGGGAGGGCGTGATGGGCACCGGCGGCGCCGTCCGCGGGAGCGCCGTCCGGGTACGCGCGGTCCGTGTGAGCGTCGCCTCGATGGCCCGCGACCGGTTGGTGCACGCCGTCCTCGCGCTCTGGCGGACCCAGGTGGTGCTGATCTTCACCTTCGTCCTGCCGCTGCTCTGGCTCTTCCTGCTCGGCCTGCTCGCCGGCAACGACGCCGTGGGTCCGGACGGTGTCCGGGTCATGCAGTTCGCCGCACCGGTCGCGATCGCGATGGGCACCTTCTTCGCCACCCTGCCGCCCGTGGCGATCGCGGTGGCGGAGGCCAGGGAGACCGGGGTGCTGAAGCGACTCCGCGGCACACCCCTTCCCGCCTGGGGCTACTTCGTCGGTCAGATCGGCGCGGCCCTGCTGCTCGCCCTCGGATCCCTCGTGGCGACGGTGCTGCTCGGCGTGCTGCTCTACGACGTCCGCCTGCGCACGGAGACGCTCCTCGCCACGGCCGCCACGCTGGTCCTCGGGGCCCTCGCCTTCTCCGCCGTCGGGCTCGCGATCGGGTCGCTGAGCCGGACCGCCTCGATCGCGGAGGCCGCCTCGATCGGCTCCGCCGTGGTGCTCTCCTTCATCTCGGGGCTCTTCGTCGTGGGAGCCGCGTTGCCGCCCTGGCTCGACACGGTCGCGTCCGTGTTCCCGCTGAAGCCCTATGCCGACTCCCTGCGGGACCAGTTCGACCCCTATCTCCCCGGAAGCGGCTGGAACCCGGCGGATCTCGGGGTCATCGCGGCGTGGCTCGTCGCCGGCACGCTGGTCGGCCTCGGCGCCTTCCGGTGGGAGCGTCCCCGGTCCCGCTCCGTCGTCCCCGCACACCGGCCGTCGTCCCTGTCGCCGTTGTCCCTGTCACCCCCGTCCGGCGTGGACGTGTCGAAGGGGCTCGTCGCCGTCGCGGGCCGCCGGCCCTCGCTCCTCGCCCTTCTGGCCGCCCAGTCCGGGGCAGCGCTGCGCGGCGCCGCCCGCCGGCCAGGCGACGTGTTCTTCTCCGTCGTCATGCCGGTCGGCCTCTTCGCCCTCCTGGTCACCGTCCAGCCGGGCGACACCCTCGCCGACGGCCGGCCGGCAGCGCTGGTCATCGGAGCCAGCATGGTCACCTGGGGTGCAGGCGTCGCCCTCTTCATGAACCTCGCGGAAGGTGTCGCCCGGGCGCGGGACACCGGTCTGCTCAAGCGCATGCGGGGAACGCCGTTGCCGGTGGTCGGCTATCTCGCCGGGCGCACCGTCGCAGGCTTCACGCTCACCCTGGTGATCCTCGCCGCGATCCTCCTGCTCGGGGCACTCGCCTACGGCCTCAGGATCGGTGCGGCCGGGCTGCTGCTCGGGCTGGTGGTCCTCCTGGCCGGATGCCTCAGCCTGGCGGCCTGCGGGGTGCTGCTGACCACGCTGGTACCGGGTGCGCGGGCGGTCGGCTCGGTGGGGCTGGCCGTCCTCTTCCTCCTCTCCTTCTTCTCGGACGTCTTCCTGAACGAGGGACCGGAGTGGATGGGCACCGTCGGTTCGCTGTTCCCGCTCAAGCACCTGCAGAACGGGCTGGTCGCTGCGTGGGACGCTGCCGGGGCACCGGTGCCGTGGCTGGACATCCTCGTCCTGGCAGTGTGGGCCGCCGTCGCCGGGATGATCGCGGTCGGCCGCTTCCGCCGGCAGTCGGGCACGCCCTGATGCCGGGGCGCACCGGCCCGCAGCGCGGCGTCCGCCGGGCGGATGCCTGCTGACCGGACCGGCCGGGCACCAGCGACGGGGGTCGGCCGGGAGAGTGCACTGCCGACCGTGGGCGCGTGGCAGGGGTTGAGCACGGCCGAGGTGCTGGACCGGACCGAACGGGGGCTCGTCAACACGAGCCCCGACTCCACGGGGCGTTCCTTCGCGAGCATCCTGCAGGCCAATGTGCTCACCCTCTTCAATGCGGTCGTCGGCGGGTGCTTCCTGGCCCTGGTGCTGCTCGGAGCGTGGCAGGACGCCCTGTTCGGGTTCTTCATCGTCGCGAACACGCTGATCGGCGTCGTGCAGGAGTTCACGGCCAAGCGCGCCCTGGTCCGTCTGGCCGTCCTCGACGCGCCCCGCGCGTACGTGCGGCGCGACGGCGTCGACGCCGAGTGCGCCGTCGACGCCGTCGTCCTCGACGACCTGCTCGTCCTCCGGCCGGGCGAGCAGGTCCCCGCGGACGCCGAGCTCGTCGAATGCCGCGCACTGGAGGTCGACGAATCGCTCCTCACCGGCGAGGCGGTCCCCGTGCCCGTGACGGTCGGGCGTGGGCTGATGAGCGGTTCGACGATCGTCGCCGGTGCGGGACTGGCGCGGGTGACCGGTGTGGGAGCCGCGTCCTATGCTGCGAGGATCACCGCGGAGGCCCGCCAGTTCTCACTCGTCGACAGCGAGCTGCGGCGGTCGATCGGCCGTGTCATCCACTGGATCTCCCTCGGCCTGCTCCCCCTGTCGGTGATCGTCGTCAACGGCCAGATGCAGGCGGCGGGCGGCTGGTCCGCGGCGCTGTCGAGCGGGGCGTGGCGCGACGCGACCATCACCGCCGTGGCGAGCATCAATGCGATGGTGCCGGCCGGCCTGGTGTTCATGACCTCGGTGGCCCTCGCCGTCGGCGCGGCGCGCCTGGCCCGGCGGCGCGTGCTGATCCACGAACTCGCCGCCGTCGAGGGACTGGCCCGGGTGGACGTCCTGTGCATCGACAAGACCGGGACGCTGACGGACGGCTCGTTCGCCCTGGACCGGCTCGAAGCGGTGGAGGGCGCGCCCGCCGGGTGGCGGCAGGCCCTCGCCTGGTTCGCGGCGGACCCGGCGGCGAATGCGACCGCGCTGGTCATCGGATCCGGTGTCCCCGGCGCCTGGACCGGGAGCGCCCCTCCCGACGCGACGGTGGCGTTCTCCAGCCGCCACCGGTGGAGCGGCGCCCACTTCACCGAGGACGGCCTGCGCGGGTCCTGGGTCCTCGGCGGCGCGGATGTGGTGCTGGGCGCGGCCGGTCCGGGGAGAAGCATCGTGGCGCAGGCCGCGGCGATCGCCGCCTCCGGGACGAGGACCCTGATCCTCGCGCACTCGTCCCGCCCGCTGCCCCGGACCGGCGGGTCGACGGCGCCGATCCTGCCGGACGGCCTCCGACCCGTCGCGATGGCGGTGCTGCGCGAGCGTGTCCGCCCCGACGCAGCGGACACGGTCCGCTATTTCGGCGAGCAGGGAGTCCGGGTGGTCGTCATCTCCGGCGACGATCCGGGCACCGTGCTCGCGGTCGCCCGGGAGGTGCGTCTGCCCGGCGCCTCGTCGGGCGTGGATGCCCGGACGCTCCCGGAGGACCCTCGGGCCCTTGCCGAGGTCCTCAGGACCGAGAGCGTCTTCGGGCGCGTCTCGCCGGACCGGAAGAAGGCCATGGTGCTCGCGCTGCAGTCACTCGGGCACACCGTGGCGATGACCGGGGACGGCGTCAACGACGCCCTGGCCCTCAAGCACGCCGACCTGGGCATCGCCATGGGATCCGGCGCCCCTGCGGCGAGGGCCGTCGCGAACCTCGTGCTGCTCGATGGAGGCTTCGCGCGGCTTCCCGGGATCGTGGCGGAGGGCCGGCAGGTGATCGCGAACGTCGAGCGGCTCGCGAAGCTGTTCCTCTCGAAGACCGTGTACGCGGTCCTGCTGGCCCTGGTCTTCGGGGTGCTGCTGTGGCCCTTCCCGTTCCTGCCACGGCAGCTGGCCGTGGTCGACGGGCTGACCATCGGCCTCCCGGCCCTGGTGCTCGGACTCCTGCCGAACACGCGGCGGTACCGCCCGGGGTTCCTGCGGCGCGTGGGCCGGTGGTGCATCCCGTCGGGGATCGTCGTGGCGTTCGCGGTATTCGGCGCCGTCGCGTACGCGCGGGGTCCCGCCGGTGCGTCCACCGCGGTGATCCAGACCGTCGCGGTCATCACGCTGACGCTCAGCGCGCTCTGGGTGCTCGCCGTGCTCGCCCGGCCGTTCACCCGGACGACGGCGGGCGTCGTCGTCGCCGCCTACGCCGGCCTGCCCCTCATCCTCGCGCTGCCCGCCGCCCGGGCCTTCCTCCAGCTCGAGATCCCCCCGCCGGAGCTGGTGGTCGTCGCCGTCGCCGCGTCCGCTGCCGCCGGCGTGGTGCTCGAGGTGGTGCACCGCAGGATCAGGTCCAGGCCCGGAGCGCTGTGAGGCGGTGGCTCCGGTCGGGTGCCTACTGCGTCTCCCGTGCGGGGTCCTCGTCGTCGGCGGGGCCGTCGTCGTCGGCGGGGCCGTCGTCGTTGCCGTGGTCGCCGTCGTCGTGGTCCCCGAGGCCCCGCGCCGCGAGGGCTTCGCCCGTCCTGTGCGCGTACGCCACCGCGCCGATCACGAGGGGGGTCACGGCGACCCGCGGGCTGCGTTCTAGGCCGCGCGCCTTCGCTGCCTCCCGGACGTCGACGAACAGTCCGGCGAGGTAGGGGATGCTGCGCAGCATCACCGACAGCGCCAGGGCGAAGCGCTCCGGCTGCGCGCCCAGGAACCGGAAGGGGCGGGCGAGCCGCACCACGCCGTCGAGGATGTCCTGCGTGGGGGTCGTGAGCGTCAGGGCCCGCGCTGCGAGCAGGCAGGCGATGATCCCGCCCACCACGGCGAATGCGGCGGGCCACCCCTGCTGCCACCCCTGGTAGAGCGCGAGGACCACGAGGACGGGCGCCGCCGGGAGAAGCATCCTGAGGATCCTCACGGGGGAGCGGTGCGCGCCGATCACCAGCGCGCCCACGGTCAGGGCCAGCGCGACGCCGGTGACCGACGGCGAGCGCCAGGCGAGGACGATCCCGGCGCAGGCGAGGGACGCCGCGGCCTTGACGGGGAGCGGCGTGCGGTACAGGACGCCGTGGCCGGGCTCGTAGAGGCCCATCGTGCTGCCGAAACCCCTCACGGGCCGCGCACCGGCCGTCCGGCCAGGGAGCGGTAGTACGCCACGGCGTCGGCGGGTACCCCGTCGAAGACCACGGCGCCGCCGTCGACCACGAGCGTCCGCTCGGCCTCGAGGGCGAAGTCGAGGTTGTGCGTGGTGAACACGACCTGCTGCTCCAGCCCGGCGATGACGTCCCGCACGCGGGCATCGTTGCGCAGGTCCAGGAGGGTGGTCGGTTCGTCGGCCACGAGGATCTGCGGTTCCACCGCGAGCACGACGGCGAGCGCCAGGATCTGCCGCTCGCCGCCGGAGAGGTCGTAGATGCTGCGGTCGGCCAGGTGGTCCACGCCGAAGCGCCGCAGGACCTCCCCGGCCTGTCGGCGACGCTCGGCCGAGGGGAGTCTCCGGGTGCGCAGGGACAGCTCCACGTCCTCGCGGCCCGTCGGCATGACGAGCTGTGAGAGGGGATCGGTGAAGACGAAGCCGACGGCACGGCGGACCGCGCGCCCCGCCGTCCGTGTGTCCCGGCCGAGGACGCTGACCGAACCGCTCGACGGGACGAGCAGGCCGTTGATGAGGCGCAGCAGGGTGGACTTGCCGGACCCGTTGGCGCCGATCACCGAGACCCGCCGCTCGCGCAGGGTCAGGCTCGCCTCGAGGATGGTCCGTCCGCCGTCCACGCGCACCTGCGCCCCCGCGAACTCAATCACGGGGTGCGCGCCCGGCGAGGAGCCGGGGGAAGGCGCGGTGCACCGACACGGCGATGACCGCGGCCAGGATGTTCTTGAGCACATCGCCCGGCAGGTAGGCGGCGTCGACGATCACGGCATCCCGCAGGGGCAGCCCCGCGTTGACCATCAGGCCCGCGATGCCGAGCGGGTGGATGGTCACCAGGCTCGCCGCGAGGCATGCCAGGAAGAGGAGGGGCACCCGGAAGCGCTGCCGGCGCAGGACCGCGACGGCGAGGAGCCCGGCCACGAGAGCCGCGAGGGGGAAGGCCACGAGGTATCCCGCGGACGGTCCGGCCAGGACGCCGAAGCCTCCGCTGAACCCGCTGAAGACCGGCAGCCCGATCAGCCCGGCGACCAGATAGAGCAGGACGGCAGCCGTTCCGCGCGCCGGTCCGAGGACGATTCCCGCGAGCATGACACCGAGGGTCTGGAGCGTGATGGGCACTCCGAGCGGGCCCACCGGGATACCGGGTAGGATTGCGAGGGCGGCAATGAGGGCGGCGAAGACCGCGACCAGCGAGAGATCGGTGGCATCCCACCGTCGTCGGGACAGTCGTCCGGATGACGGACGGCGGCGGACCGGCTCGGCGGCGGTCTTCCCGGCTGACTGCATGGCACACGCTCCTTCAGCGGGCCGGAGTTCCACCGGCTGCTCCGGTGATTTGTCGACTTCCTCCAGCCGTAACTGCTTCTGTACCGAGACTAGCGCCGGTCATCCGGGGATCCCTTGTGGGATTCCTACAACAACGCCGTCTCCGGCACCATTGAAAGGCCTCACCGTGATTAGCGTTTCCAAGCTGGAGCTGCGGGCGGGTGCCCGCCTGCTCATGGACGATGTCTCCTTCCGCGTGGACAAGGGCGACAAGATCGGCTTCGTCGGGCGCAACGGCGCGGGCAAGACGACCCTCACGAAGGTCCTGGCGGGCGAGGCACTCCCCGCCGGCGGAACGGTGACCCGGTCCGGCGAGATCGGCTACCTGCCCCAGGACCCGAGGACGCCGAACATGGAGCAGCTCGCCCGCGACCGTATCCTCTCGGCCCGCAACCTCGACGAGGTCGTCAGCGAGCTGCGGCAGGCGCAGGAGGACATGGCCAGCGACAAGACCTCGGTGCGCAACAAGGCGATGGCGCGCTACGACCGCATCGAGTCCGCCTTCCTCTCGGGCGGCGGCTACGCAGCGGAGGCCGAGGCGGCGTCGATCTCGTCGAACCTGTCACTGCCCGAGCGGATCCTCAACCAACCCCTCAAGACGCTCTCCGGCGGCCAGCGCCGTCGCGTCGAACTCGCCCGCATCCTCTTCTCCGGTGCCGAGACGATGCTCCTCGACGAGCCCACCAACCACCTCGACGCCGATTCCATCGCCTGGCTCCGGGAGTTCCTGAAGAACCATCAGGGCGGGCTGATCGTGATCAGCCACGACGTCGAACTGCTCGAGGCGACCGTGAACAAGGTGTTCCAGCTGGACGCCAACCGGGCGACCATCGACATCTACAACATGGGCTGGAAGCGCTACCAGCTCCAGCGGGAGACCGACGAGCGCGCCCGGAAGCGCGAGCGCGCCAACGCCGAGAAGAAGGCGCATGTCCTCATGGACCAGGCCAACAAGATGCGGGCGAAGGCCTCGAAGGCCGTCGCCGCCCAGAACATGGCCAAACGCGCCGAACGGCTGCTCGGCAACCTCGACGCGGTCCGCACCTCGGACCGCGTGGCCGCACTGCGCTTCCCCGAACCGTCGCCCTGCGGCAAGACGCCGATGACGGCGGAGGGGCTGAGCAAGTCCTACGGTTCGCTCGAGATCTTCACCGACGTGGACCTCGCGATCGACCGCGGGTCCAAGGTGGTGATCCTCGGCCTCAACGGTGCGGGGAAGACGACCCTCCTGCGGATGCTTGCCGGCGTCGACACCCCGGACACCGGCAAGGTCGTCGCGGGCCACGGACTCAAGGTCGGGTACTACGCGCAGGAGCACGAGACGCTCGACACGCAGCGCACCGTGCTCGAGAACATGAAGTCCTCGGCCCCGGACATGCAGGACGCCGAGGTGCGCGGCATCCTCGGGTCCTTCCTCTTCTCCGGCGACGACGTCGACAAGCCCGCCGGTGTGCTCTCGGGCGGCGAGAAGACCCGTCTGGCCCTGGCGACGATCGTGGCGTCCTCGGCGAACGTGCTCCTCCTGGACGAGCCCACGAACAACCTCGACCCCGCCAGCCGTGCCGAGATCCTCGGCGCCCTCAAGAACTACAGCGGCGCCGTGGTCATGGTCAGCCACGACGAGGGCGCTGTCGACGCACTCGACCCCGAGCGGGTCGTCCTGCTGCCGGACGGCGTCGAGGACCTCTGGAACGACGACTACCTGGAGCTCGTCACCCTCGCCTAGCCGTACCGGGTTGGCAACGATCCAGCCCCGCAGGTCGCGGGCGGGGGTTCCGGTCGTGCGGGGACATCCCGCGCCCGTATGCCGGCGTGGCCTGCGGCGCCCTCCGTCGAGCCCTCCCTGCCCGGGCGACCGCCGTCCGACGTGTCCCGGCGAGCCCGCCGATTCCGTGCCCGGCCCTCGGTCCGGCTTTGTCCCGGACCTCCGCGAGCCACCTCCCGGCCGGGCCGGCCCGTGCCTCCCGCAGCACCATTCCCCGGTGCTGCGGGAGCCGCAGCGGCTCTCCTGCAGGGACGCTCCGGCCTCGTATCGGGCGGCCTCCCGAGTCGCCGCGTCCGCCCTCAGGGAGATCGAAGCTACGGCCCGCGCGCGGCATTTCTCATAGGTACTCTCAGAAACCTTTTCGAGTATCAGCTACTCGTGTTTGGCCTCAAGGGGATACGTAACTTAGTCGTACCAACGGGCTGTGCAACAGCTTTTCGAAGGTCAAACGCTGAGGAGACTCTTCATGATCCCCCTCGATCCCAACCAGTCCTCCGGGACGCACTCGGCGGTAGGCGGTGGCACCGCCTTCCTGGGCCGTCATCCTGCGGTTCCGGACAACGGAGTGCCGTTCCCGCTCCCCACGCGTCGTCCACCGGGAGCAGTCGTCCCCGAGGTCGGCAGGACCGGCGGGCCGGGTCTGCGCGCAGCAGGGGAGGAAGACCGATGACAGGCATGGCCGGCGTATCCGTGGCCGCACCGGGGACTTTCGGCCGGGACGGTGCAATGTTCGAGGGACTGCTCGACTTCGTCGCACAGCTGAGCCTCGTGTTGTGGACCGTCGTCATCGTGACCGTGATCATCCGATTCATCGGGGTCCGGATCTACCGTCGTCGGTCCCGTCCGGCCGTGCCCGCGACAGTGACGGCGAACTCCGTCGCGACGGAGACCGTCGCATCGCACCCCACGGACGAGGCCGACGCGGTCCGACCGACCGCCGGCCAGCAGGGCCAGAGCGAACCGGTCGCCCGCGGCCCGCTCACCACCGTCACCGCCGCGAAGGACCCGGCGCTCGTGCCTGCGGAGCTCATCGGGAGCGGGCCGGTCGACGTCAGTCCGACCGGGGTGCCCACGGATACGGTCGAGGTGATCCTGTTGCCGGACAAGGTGTCCTCCAGGGTCACCCCGTCCGTCCAGATGCCGCTCCATCCTCCCCAGGGCCGCCACCCGGAAGCGCGCTCTCCTGCGCTCGCGACCCAGTCCGTCGAGGCCTGACAGATGGACATCGCGCTCGTCGTCTTCTGGCTGTTCGCCGGCGTCAGCATCCTCTATGTAGTGCATTTCGGGCTGTACCTGGTAGGCGCCAATTTCTACGATATCTGGCAGCAGCGGCGGAAGGGCCTCAGCGGCGTCCAGCAGCCCGTGGCCTACGAGCCCGAGTGTGCGTCGACCGCCATCTGGCACCGGCGTGCGGCACCCGAGGTGCCGGGGCTGGTCTCCGTCGTCATCGCCGCACACAACGAGGAGGCGGTGATCGTCAGGACGCTCGAGTCCGTCCGACGCAGCACCTATCACTCGCTCGAGGTCATCGTCGCCGATGACGCATCCTCCGACCTCACCGGACGGCTGGTGCGCGACTACCAGGTGCGGCATCCCGAGATGGACCTGCGCCTCATGCGGATGCGCAAGAATGTCGGCAAGGGCGCCGCGCTCAACGCGGCGCTCCGGCGCTACGCTCGCGGCCAGTTCGTCATGACGCTCGACGCCGACTCGATCATCCAGCCCGACGCCATCACGAACGCGCTGTCCTACTTCGACGACCCCTACGTGGCCGGAGTGGCCGCCAACGTCCAGATCCTGGAGGAGACGACCGCCCTCGGCATCCTGCAGCGGTTCGAGCACATGATCGGCTACCGCTCCAAGAAGCTGTATTCACTACTGAACTGCGAGTTCGTGGTGGGTGGGGTCGCCTCGACCTACCGGATGCGTGTCCTGCGCAAGGTCGACTTCTACGACACCGACACATTGACCGAGGACATCGGCCTGAGTACGAAGATCACCAATCTGGGTAATCGGCGGTTCCGCATGATCTTCGGCGCCGACGTGGTTGCGAAGACGGAGGGAGTGCTGACCCTCCGGGCCCTGGCGAAGCAACGGTTCCGCTGGAAGTACGGGAGCCTCCAGAACCTGATCAAGTACCGGGGGATGATGCTCAATCCCCATCGTCGGTACACCCGCACGCTGACCTACTACCGCATGCCGATGGCACTGCTCAGTGAGTTCACGCTGCTCATCTCGCCCCTGGCCTGGACCTATGCGGTCTACTGGTCGCTGGTCACGCAGACGCCCGCCCTGATCATCGGTGCGTACGCGACCATCACCGCCTACACGCTGCTGACGGTCTGGATGGACGAGAACCTGACGGTGCGCGAGCGCGCCCGTCTGTCCATCTACGCGCCCACGGCGTACTTCCTGTTCTACATCATGGATCTCGTGCAGCTGACCGCCGCGGTCCGCTGCATCGCGCGCTCACGCGGCCTCGTCAAGCGTCCGGAGATCAACACCTGGAAGTCCCCGCAGCGGGTCGGGAGCAGTGCGGTGGTCGCCCGTGCCGCATAAGCGCCGGCGGCTCCTCCGCGTGCTGCTCAATCCCCTCGTCGTCGTCTCGTTGATCGTGGCGCTGATGACCGCGGGGTGGCTGGTGTACACGGGCGGGCAGAGCATGACCGCTCAGGCGCGTCCCGGGGCGAACCTGCTCCCGCCCCTGAGCCCGTCCGCCGAGGACACCCCCGAGCCGTCCGCGACACCGACGGTCACTTCCGCACCGTCCCCCGACACGCTGTCGGCCCCCGACACGCCGTCGTCCGTGAGCGCCGTGGCGGGCTGGAGCGTCGCCCACAGCGCGGACGCCGCGGCCACCCTGAACCTCGTCGACGGGCAGATGAGCGACCAGGCACTGGAGCTCGACGTCGGACGGTACGCCTCGGGCGACATCACGCTGACGAGCCCCCGGGTGGAGGTCGACCCCGGTCAGACCTACCTCTTCAAGGCGTTCGCCGCCACCGACACGCATTTCACCCTGCTGGCGCGTCGGCATCACACCGACGGCAGCACGACTCTCGAGCAATTGCCGAGCGCACTCGAGCGGCCCGGCAACGCCCCGTTCTCCGTGAGCGACGCGTTCGACAGCGGGGACACGGTGACGGCGGTGGAGTACGTCTTCCGCCTCGCATCCGAGGGCAGCATCCGGGTCGAGGGCGCCTACCTCGAGGCGGCGGACGACGTCTCGCTGCCTTCCGGCACAGCGGCCGCGCCCAACCTCGTACCCAACCCCGACCTCGTCAGCCCCACGCCGGGGTCACCCACGTCGTGGTCCCCCTACGCATCCGGGCCGTCGACCGTGGAGTCCGGGCGTGGCGACGACGAGAACGGCGCCTTCCTCTGGACCCGCGTCACGAACTACAAGGGCGGCGAGGCCAAGTGGCAGTACCAGCCGGTTCCTGTGGTGCCCGACCAGCGGTTCGAGTTCGGCGCGACCTACCGGTCCGAGCGTGAGGTGGACGTGCTCGCCGAGTTCGAGCTCGAGGACGGCAGCCGCGAGTTCCGCAATCTGGCGACGGTGCAGCCGGCGGGGGAGTGGACGACCATCGGGGAAGCATTCCAGGTGCCCGACAAGGCGAAGACGGTCGTGGTCACCCTGGTGTCGCACGGCAACGGGACCACCGCGGTGCGCGACCACTCGCTCGTCGACATCACCAAACCAGGACCCCTGCGCTGGGACGAGCCGATGGTCTCGATCACCTTCGACGACGGCTGGGAGTCGGTCTACGAGCGCGCCCTCCCGGTGCTGGACAAGCACGGCTTCCGGTCCACCCAGTACGTCAACCCCAGCTCCCTCGAGACCCCGAACTTCATGACAGCTGCCCAGGTGCGTGAACTGGACCAGGCCGGCCATGAGATCGCGGCCCACAGCTACTCGCACGTCGATCTCACCTCGATCAATGCCGAGCGGCTGGCGGAGGAGATGCGACGGAACGAGGAAGCGCTGAACGACGCCGGCCTCGGCACCGACAATCTCGCTCCTCCGTTCGGACGCTCCGACCCCCAGGTCGACTGGTATGCAGGCCAGTACTTCAAGACCGTGCGGGGGACGGACGTGGGTATCAACACCCGGCAGAACATCGATCCCTCCGATCTGAAGGTCTTCTACGTGACCGACGAGACCGCGCCGGAACAGCTGCGCGAAGCGCTCGTGGAGACGGACCGCGTGAACGGCTGGCTCATCCTCGTCTATCACCAGATCGCCACCCCTGAATCGACCGGCACCCAGGACGACGACACCATCGTGGCGGACCAGAGCACCGTCACCAGCGACGTCCTCGCCGCACAACTGCAGCTCGTCGACGACAGCGGCATCGACGTGCAGACGGTCACTCAGGCGTTCGACCAGCTGTACGACCCCTAGTTCCCGCTGGTGGGATCCACCGCCGTCGGCCCGACAGAAGAACGGAGAAGTTCATGACTAGATCCAGATCTGGATCCTGCTTGGCGCGGGGGCGAGCCGGATTACTGACCATCATGGTGGCCCTGGGGGCGATGGCCTCCGCCATGCTGACGCCCGCAGTGGCGAACGCGGTGGTGACCAACGCGGCGCCCTCGGCGTTGGTGTCGTTCACTTTCGACGACGGCTTCCGCAGCTCCATCACGACGGCCGCCCCGACGCTCCAGAAGCACGGTCTCACCGGCACGAACTACGTGGTCACCGACTGCGTGGGCAAGACGACGGTGCCGAACTCCTGCCGCGCGGACGGCAGCGTGCCGTACATGACCTGGGCGCAGATCAGGCAGCTGCAGACGCAGTACGGCTGGGAGATCGGGTCGCACGGCAAGGACCACCAGTGCCTGGCCTCGACGGGCGATGTCTGCCAGGCCAACAAGCTGACCCCGGCCCAGGTCGACGCCCAGATGGCCAGCAGCAGGGCGGCCCTCGCCGCACAGGGCATCACCGCGACCGCCTTCGCCCCGCCGTACGGCGACTACGACCAGACGGTCCTGGCGAAGGTCGCCAAGTACTACTCGTCGATGCGCGGTTTCGCGGACGAGGGTGTGAACCTCTGGCCGCTCAGCGACTACCTCGTCCAGAACGTCGCGGTCGAGGAGGGTCTCGACACCGTGGCATCGCTCAAGGCGAAGGTCGATCAGGCCATCGCGGGCAAGACCTGGGTGGTGTTCACGTTCCACGACATCGTCCCGAACCCCAGCTCCGATCCGGGCGACTACGAGTTCGGTACCGCCGAACTCGACCAGCTCGCCGCCTACGTGAAGACCAAGGTGGCGGCCGGACAGATCAAGAACGTCAACGTGTCCAAGGGCATCGTGACGGGAACCCCCAACAAGATGCCGAACGCCAGCTTCAACGCCGGCATCGGCGAGGGCTGGCGGACCGATGCTCCTACGCGCATCACGCCCGACGCCGGAGGCAACGGCAGCTACCCGGACCCCACCCGGTCGGTCAAACTCGTGTCGGGCACGGCCCCGACGCACCTGTTCTCCCCGCAGGTCGCCGTCACGCCGGGAACGAACTACCTGTACAAGACCTTCCTGAACGTCTCCGCGCTGACGTCCGGTGAAGTGGCGTTCTACGTCGACGAATACAACGCGGCAGGGGCCTGGGTCTCCGGGCAGTACCGTAAACGGGAGAACTCCCGATGGGTGGAGGCGCTCAACTTCACCTATACGCCGAGTTCGACGAACGTGGCGAAGGCCAGCCTCCAGGTCATCGTCGCAGGGACCGGCATCACGGCCTACCTGGACAACGTCGAGTTGCTGGAGCTCAGCGGGGCCACCGCTCCGCCGCCGGCCGCCAACCTCGTGGCCAACGGCACCTTCGACGCCGGCCTCGGGGGCGGCTGGAGGTCCGACTCCGCGACCGGAGTAGTGGCGGACAGCGCCGGGAACGGCGCTCCGGCGAATCCGGTGAACTCCGTGAAGCTGCAGGGTTCCACGACCAACGGGCATCTGTTCTCACCCCAGGTCAACGTGACGCCGGGCAACTACAACATCTCCGCCTACCTCAACATCAGGACCCGCACCGCCGGTGAGGTCGGCTGGTACATCGACGAGTACGACGCCAACGGCAACTGGATCTCCGGGCAGTGGAAGCTCGCCAGCACCACGATCGGCGTCTCCAACGTGGACCTGACCTACTCCCCGAGCACGACGAACGTCGCCCGGGCGAGCGTGCAGGTGTACGTGACCAGCAACTCCGGGGTGCTCGCGTACGTGGACGACGTGCGCTGGTGGCGGCCCTGACAATCGGACGCCTGCCAGCACGGACCGTGCTGGCAGGCTGCCTTCTGCTCGCGCTCGCGGGCTGCACGCCCGACAACCCGGAACCGGAGCCCAACGTGGTCGTGGACCTGATCGACGAGGACTGGCAGCACACACCGGGCGTGGCCCCCGACAACGGGGTGCTGCAGGTCACGGCCACGGCGCGAAGCATCGTCGAACAGGATGGCGGCGGAGGGCAGCCGAACCCGCCGCTCAATCTGGCCGGCACGCATCTGCTGGCGGACGGGGATTTCTCCCTCAGCGCGTCGTTCAGCGACGTGACCGCCGACGCGTCGTGGACCGTCTTCGACAGCCCGCCGGTGATCGCCGACGAATTCCGGCTCGAGCCGTCGGGTCTGCGGCTCACCCTCCTCGGCGACGACCTCGAGATCGCCGTGTTCGACGGGTCCCCCCAGGAGGACGTGACCAGTCCCCGGCCGGTGCATGAGGAGCACGTGACCGTCCGGGACCCGGAAGCCGCGCTCGTGGTGCGCCGGTCCGGCGACACACTCGAGATCGAGAGCGGTGGAGACACCGTCTCGTCCCTGCCCCTCGGAGAGGTGTTCGAATCGGGAAAGCTCTGGCTGGGGCTCTCGAGCGAGGGCGGATCCTTCCGGGTCGGATCCCTCACCGCCACCGCTCTCGACGGCGGCACCCTCACGACCGCGGAGCCGGCCGTGGTCCAGACCGAGCAGGCCGCGGACGGGCTGCAGGCCCTGGCCTCGCGGAGCAGGCCGGATTTCAGGATCGGCGCCGCGGTGGCGCTCGGGCCTCTTGCCTCGGACCCGGACTACGCCCGGGAGTTCGTCGGCAACTTCGGCGCGCTCACGCCGGAGAATGCCATGAAGCCGCAGTCACTCTCGCCGCAGCAGGCCGTGTACACGTTCGAGGAGGCCGACGCCATCCTCGCGATCGCCGAGAGCAAGGGCATGACGGTGCACGGCCACACCATCGCCTTCACCGAGGCGATGCCCCGCTGGATGCAGGAGCTTCCCACGGGCACGGAGGTGGAGCGCCGGGCCAGCGCAGAGGCCCTGCTCGACTACGTCACCACCGTCGTGACCCACTTCAAGGGGCGGCTCGACTCGCTCGACGTCGTCAACGAACCGTTCGACGTGGACCAGGGCACCAGCTTCCAGCAGAACATCTGGTACCGGGTCTTCGGGCCCGGCTACCCGGCGGTCGTCTCACAGGCGGTCTACGAGGCCGATCCCGACGTCAAGCAGTTCATCAACGAGAACGGGGCCGACGTTCCGGGGTACCGCCAGGACGCCCTGCTGAAGCTCGCACGCGATACCAACGCACAGGGTGGGCACATCTACGGCGTCGGCCTCCAGGCCCACGTCTACGACCTCGAGACCGACGCCATCTCCGCCGAGGACCTCGCGGAGACCCTCGAGCGCTTCGGGGATGCCGGGCTGCGCGTGCGGATCTCGGAGAACGACGTCACCGACGGTGAGGGGGTGTCCGCCCAGGCGGAGCAGTACGCCTCGGTACTGGAGACCTGCATGCGCTCGCCTGACTGCGTCTCCTACACCACGTGGGGGGTGGACAACCGCTACAACTGGTGGGTCGACGACGACGGTGAGCTGCACCAGGGTCGGGACTTCCTGTTCACGCACGGGGAGCCGATCCCCGCGTACGACGCGATGAGGCGCGTCCTGGGCGGCTGAGCGTGATGGTGGCCGCGCCGGCAGATTCCCCGCGCCGGCGCCTTCCTGCCGACCGGGATTCTCAGCAGTCACCGGCAGGCGCGTCTCAGTGGACGGCCTCGGCCTGGACCCCATGCGAGACCCTCTCGGCGTGGACCCCGTTGGAGGCGCTGGAGAGGATGTCCTTCGCCACCTTGAGGATGATCGTGTCGATGGTCGTGGTCGGCCTGAACCGGATGAGGCGTGACGCGAGGGCGATGTCAGGGGACCGGCGTCGGACGTCCTCGTGGCCGGGGCCGTAGGCCTCGTCGTACGGGATGAAGCTGATCTCGCTGCGGCTGCCCAGCAGCCTGATCGTCCTCTCGGCCAGCTCGATGATCGAGACGTCCTGGGTGCCACCCAGATTGATCGCGAGTCCGCGGGCGGCCGGCTGTTCGGCGACGCGCACGATCGCCGGGACGACGTCCCCAACGTACGAGAAGCAGCGAGTCTGTCGGCCGTCACCGTGGACCGTCAGCGCGTCGCCGCGAAGCGCCTGCTTCACGAGCGTCCGCACCACGCCACCCGAGCGGCTCGTCCGGCGGGGCCCCACCGTATCGAAGAGCCGGACCATGGAGACCTTCAGCCCGTGTTCTCGCCAGTAGGCCTGCGCGAACGCTTCTTCCAGCGCCTCCGCGTCGACACCCGCCCACCGTGGGGTCAGCGGTGAACCGAGGATGCGATCCGCGTCCTCGGACAATCGACCGGAGGCGTTCTTCCCGTAGATGTCACCACTGGACACCACGATCAGTTCCGCGCCCGCATCGAGGCAGGCGTCGAGGACCGTCTCGGTGCCATGAAGGGTGGAGCGCAGGCCCATGAGCGGGCGATCAGGGAACCGACGCGCTCCACCGGCGGTCGCCAGATGGAACACGCGATCCTTCCCGCTGATCACCCTGCCGACCTCGGCCGCGTCGAGGGTGCTGCCCTCGTGGAACGTGAAGGCCCGATGAGCCCGACACGCCGCGAGATTGTCCAGTCTGCCCAGGGAGAGATCGTCGAGCACGGTGACGTCGTCCCCGGCGTCCAGGAGGTATTCGGCGAGGTGGCTGCCGATGAAACCAGCGCCACCGATCACGACGGTCCTCATTGCTCGTGCCCCCTGGGTGATTCGGCGATTCCGGCAACGGAGTGGCGGTCGATGGCGCGGATCCCAGGAATCGGACCCCACGGCGCCGTGCCGCACTGCTTCTCGGCATCATCCTATGGACGCCCGTCCCCCCAGGCACGAGTGCGCTCCACTCGATTCCGGTCCGGGACTCCTGCAGGGACCACCCGCCGTCGTGCACCGACTACGCGGCCGTGCTCCGGGGGTGCTCGACGATCCGTGTCCGCGCAGCGCCGGGGCGAGGGTTCCCACGCCCCGACCGTTGCCTCGAGGTCTTCTCCCGGGGGATCCCTAGCGGATTCCCCGCGCGTCGAGGATGGCGTCCTCCTCCTCCTCCGAGGAGGGACGGCGACGCCGCCGGACGGGGCGGTCGGGAGCGGTGCCGTCCCGTTCGGCGTCGCTCCTGCGCTGCTGCCGCGCCGCGTAACCGAGGCCCACAAAGGCGAGGACTCCGAAGGCGAACCACTGCAGGGAGTAGGACAGATGCGGCCCTTCGTCGATGGAGGGCTTGGGCGCGGCGACCGGCGTCTCGGCTGCGGCCGGGCGCTCCAGCGCCAGCAGACCGTAGGCGGCGTCCTGCACGGGGTAGTCCACCCGCTCCGCGAAGGATGGGAGGTGGATCGACGCGACCTGCCCCTCGGGGGCGCCGCGATTCACCTCCGGTTCGCCCGGCCTGATCCGCGCGGTGACCTCGACCTCCCCCGCGGGCGGGGCCGGGACCACGTCCGGCCGCCCCGCCTCGGCGTTGCCGATGGGCAGCCAGCCGCGGTCGATGATGACGGCGGTTCCGTCCTCCAGCCGCAGGGGAGTGAGCACCTCGTACCCCGGCTGGCCGTTGAGCGGCCGGTTGCGCGCGACCACCTGGTGGTCGACGTCGTACGTCCCGGTGAAGGTGACCGGCGTCCATTCGCGGGAGGGGTCGAAGGTGTCGAAGCCGTTCGTGCCCGGCACGTAGCGCTCCGGCGCCGCATCGTAGTTCGCCTCGATGCGCTGGATGTCCTCCACGACGGCTTCCCGCCGGTCCAGCTGCCATCGTCCGAGCCCCACGCAGCCGGCAGCGATCACCACGACCATGGCGAGCCAGCCGAGCCAGCGGACGGAGAAGAAATAGCGGAACACCTAGCGGGTCTCCATCGGTCGGTCGGCGGTCAGGGGGAGGGTCTCCTTCCAGAGCCCGCGATCCCGGAGGTACTCCTCGAACCACTCCACGTGGTCCGGGCACGATCCCCAGGCCTTCCGGCGCTCAGGGGTGTGGATGCGCGGGTTGTTCCACAGCAGCTGCCACACGGCGTCGTTCCGGCACCCCTTGCGGGAGCAGACGGGGGGCCCTCCCTCGGCCGGCTGCGGCGCCCCGAACAGACCGAGGCCCGCGGCCGGACGTGCGGCCGCGGGCCGGGGGGTGGAGTGCGGGTCAGCCACGGGCATCGGGCCTGCCGTGGCCTGCATCGTGCGAGCCGTGGTGCGCAGGGTCCGCAGGGTCGTCGATGATCTCGCCACTGAGGACGTCCTCGCCGTCGTCGGGGCCGGCGTCGACGACCTTCGCTTCGATCTCACGCACCGGCAACCGGTCGATCAGGGCATCGCTGTGACGGATGTTGCTGGTGTCGCTGCCGCCGTTCGCGACGATCACGGCGAAGTAGGGCAGGAACACCGCTCCGGCGATCATCACCCACTGCAGCCAGACATAGGGGACCACGAAGACCAGGACGAAGCAGACGAGGCGGATGCTCATCGACACCGAGTAGCGGATCATGCGTGTGCGCATCTCGTCGCTGTGTGCAACCTGTGCGTCGGAGATGCTGTGGACGTCTGTGTTGTGCTTCGTTTGCTTACTCATCACACTCCAAAAAGACTCTTCCTATTGTCGCATTCCGGGCCCCGTTCCCGAAGTCGAGGGATGCGCCGCTAGGATCGTCGGGACAGTCTGACCGATGGCCACGGGCGAGGTCCGAGCGGGCTGGAACGCCCGTCCGGAACCACCGTGCGGTTCTCGGCATGAACAACGTGGACCCCTTTCGGCCCGCAGACAGAGGAGTTACCCCCTTGGCACCTGATGCAGACAGCACTACGACGGCGTCCGGCCGCAGCGTCCTCATTACCGGAGGCAACCGCGGGATCGGCCTTGCCATCGCCAAGGTATTCGTAGCCAACGGCGACAAGGTTGCCATCACCTACCGAAGTGGTGAGATTCCCGAGGGGATGCTCGGTGTGCGGGCCGATGTCACCAGCGAGGAGCAGATCGACGCGGCGTTCACGCAGATCGAGGCCGCGCACGGGCCGGTGGAGGTGCTCGTCGCGAACGCCGGCATCACCCGCGACACCCTGCTCATGCGCATGACCGAGAGTGACTTCACGGACGTCATCGACACCAACCTCACCGGTGCGTTCCGGGTGGTCAAGCGGGCGTCGCGCGGCATGATCCGCCTCCGGCGCGGCCGCGTCATCCTGATCTCGAGCGTCACGGGCCTGTACGGGGCGCCGGGCCAGATCAACTACTCCGCCTCGAAGGCCGGACTCATCGGCATCGCCCGCTCCCTGACGCGCGAGCTCGGCTCGCGGGGCATCACGGCCAACGTCGTCGCCCCGGGGTTCATCGACACCGACATGACGGCGGAGCTGCCCGAGGACACCCGCAAGAGCTACCTGGCCACCATCCCCGCCGGCCGTTTCGCCTCGCCCGACGAGGTGGCGGGCGTGGTGTCCTTCCTGGCCGGCGACGCCGCGGGCTACATCTCCGGTGCCGTCATCCCCGTCGACGGCGGACTCGGCATGGGCCACTAGGCCCCACACATCCACCACCCAGCCCACCAGAAGGAGCACCATGGCCACCCTCGAGGGAACCACAGCAATCGTCACCGGATCGTCCCGCGGGATCGGCGCCGACGTCGCGCAGCAGCTCGCGGCCCAGGGCGCCGCCGTCGTCGTGAACTACCGCCAGAAGGCGCCGCGCGCCAACAAGGTGGTCGCCGGGATCGAGGCGGCCGGCGGCAAGGCCGTCGCGGTCGGTGCGGACCTGACGGCGCCCGAGGGTCCTGCGGCGCTGGTCGACGCCGCGGTCTCGACCTTCGGCGGGCTGAACCTGCTGGTCCTCAACGCCTCCGGCGGCATGGAGACGGGCCTGGGCGAGGACTACGCGCTGAAGCTCAATCGGGACGCGCAGGTCGCCATGCTCGAGGCCGCGACGGAGGTCATGCCCGCGGGCTCGCGCGTGGTCTTCATCACGAGCCACCAGGCGCACTTCATCGAGAAGGTCGAGACGATGGACGCCTACGTGCCCGTCGCACGCAGCAAGAGGGCCGGCGAGGACGCCCTGCGCGCCCGCATCCCGCAGCTCGAGGCGAAGGGGATCTCCCTCGTCGTCGTGTCCGGCGACATGATCGAGGGCACGGTCACGGCGACGCTGCTGGACCGCGCGACCCCCGGAGCCATCGAGGCGCGCCGCCAGGAGGCGGGCCGCCTGTACTCCGTCGCCGAGTTCGCGACCGAGATCGTCCGGATGGTCACGGCCGATGTCCCCACGGGCCACACCGAGTACGTGGGCGGCGCCCAGGACTTCCTCGCCAAGAGCTGATCGACGGCCCCGGGACGCGGTGCACGCTGCGGTCCTGGCTACAGCCCCGCGAAGTGGCGGACGACGTCCAGGTCCGGAAGGTCCAGTGCGACGTCCGCCACCGCACGGACGGCGGGCTTCGCGTTGAACGCCACGCCGAGCCCCGCCGCGCCCAGCATGTCGAGGTCGTTCGCCCCGTCGCCGACGGCGATCACCGCCGCGGGCTGGACCCCTGCGCGTTCGGCCTCGGCGCGGAGGGTGCGTTCCTTCTCGCGGCGGTCGACGACGGCGCCCGCCACCCTCCCGGTCAGCGTGCCGTCGAGGATCTCGAGGTCGTTCGCCTTCGCGAAGGACAGGCGGAGGCGCTCGGCGATCGGCGCGAGGACCTGCGAGAAGCCGCCGGAGACGACGCCCACGCGGTGGCCCGCGTCGAGGTACGCGGCGACGAGGTCCTCCGCGCCGTCGCTCAGCTCGATGCGCTCCACGACCTCGTCGATCACCGTGACCGGGAGCCCTTCCAGCGCGCGGACCCGGTGGTGGAGGGACTGGGCGAAGTCGAGCTCGCCCCGCATGGCCGCCTCGGTCACCGCGGCCACCTCCGCCTCGCGGCCCGCATGCGCGGCGAGCAGCTCGATGACCTCCTGCCGGATCAGCGTCGAGTCGACATCCATGATCAGCAGTTTGGGGCCGGGCCCGTAGACGGGCGCCTGCACCAGTGCAGCGCCCACGCCCGAAGCGGCCGTCCACCGGGACAGCCCGGCGCGCACCCGGGACGCCTGAACGGTGAGTTCGACGTCGAGGGTCAGCACCGAGTAGGTCGCGGTCCTGGCGGACGAGGTATCGGTGACGTCGGCGCCGAGCCCGCGCAGGGCTCCGAGAAGGTCCTCCCGGTGTCCGTCGTCGAGCCGTTCCGCGTAGGCGACCACCCGTGCCGTGTCCCGCATGCTCCCGCTCCTGTCCGCGCCGGTGCCGGCGTCCGTCTCTGGTGAGGTCCCGATGGCGGCCTGCCCGTTGCCGGAGTCGGCAGGCGGGCCCGGTCGTCCCGCGCCACGGTCTGCCGACGGAGCACAAGGATCATGGCGCGGCCTGCCGGTTTCGCCACGGGGCCGCTCCTTAGCCTAGTGTCTAGGACCATGAGTGACGTTCTGGAACTGGCGGGAGTAAGCCTCGTCAGGGGTGGCAAGACCCTGCTCGACGAGATCGACTGGCAGGTCAACGAGGGTGAGCGCTGGGTGGTCATGGGCCCCAACGGGGCGGGCAAGACCACCCTGCTGCAGCTTGCCGGGGCGCGGCTCCACCCCACCCGCGGTGTCGTCGGGATTTTGGACGAGGTGATGGGTGCCGTCGACGTCTTCGACCTGCGGCCCCGCATCGGCCTCGCGTCGGCGGCCCTCGCCGCCCAGGTCCCGGATCACGAGACCGTCCTGAACGTCGTGGTGACCGCCTCCTACGGGGTGACGGGCCGGTGGCGTGAGCAGTACGAGCGCCTCGACGAGCGCCGCGCCTTCCGCCTGCTCGATACGTGGGGCATGTCCCGCTTCATGAACCGGCCCTTCGGATCCCTCAGCGAGGGGGAGCGCAAGCGCGTCCAGATCGCCCGGGCGCTCATGGCGGACCCCGAACTCCTGCTCCTCGACGAGCCGGCGGCGGGCCTGGACCTCGCCGGGCGCGAGGACCTCGTGCGGCGGCTGACCGAGTTCGCCCGCGATCCCGAAGCCCCCGCCATGGTGCTGGTGACCCACCACCTCGAGGAGGTCCCGCCGGGCTTCACGCATGCGCTGCTGCTGCGCGACGGCGTCGTGGTGGCGACCGGACCCATCGCGGACGTACTGACCGAGGAGAACCTGAGCGCGGCGTTCGACGTCGCCCTGAAGGTCAGCGAGGAGAACGGCCGCTACAGCGCCGTCGCGCGGGCGTGAGCAGCGCAGGCCCGCGCGCGTCCCGGCACGCGCCCGCTCCCTGATGCCCGTCATCATGCTCGACGCGGCCGACGACCCCCGTCTCTCGGACTACCGCAACCTCACCGACGTGCAGCTGCGCCTCGCCAAGGAGCCTGCGGAGGGGCTCTACATCGCCGAGAGTTCGAAGGTCCTCCGACGCGCCGTCGACGCCGGGCACGTCCCGCGGTCCTTCCTCCTGACGCCGAAATGGCTCCCTGACCTGGCCGACGTCGTCGCCCGCTTCCCGTCCGTGCCCGCGTTCGTGGCCCCCGAGGCGACGCTCGAGGTCCTCACGGGCTTCCACCTCCACCGCGGCGCCCTCGCCGCGATGCACCGCCCGGCACCCGTGCCCCTCGGCGAGCTGCTGGCCTCCGCCCGGCGCGTCGCGATCATCGAGGACATGGTGGACCACACGAACCTCGGGGCCGTGTTCCGCTCCGCGGCCGCGCTCGGAGTCGATGCCGTGCTGCTCAGCCCCCGCAGCGCGGACCCGCTCTACCGCAGGGCCGTACGCGTCAGCATGGGCAGCGTCTTCCAGGTCCCCTGGGCCAGGCTGGGCTCGTGGCCGGGGGACCTCGCCGCCGTGCGCGCCGCCGGCTTCACCCTCGCCGCCCTTGCCCTGGGCTCGGGGTCCGTCCCGATCGGTGCGTTCCCGGCGCGGGACCACGACCGGCTCGCCCTCCTGCTGGGCACCGAGGGGGACGGGCTGAGCGAGGCCGCACTGGCCGAGGCCGACGTCGCGCTGACCATCCCCATGCAGGGCGGCGTGGATTCGCTGAACGTCGCCGCAGCGGCGGCGGTCGCGTTCTGGGAGTGCCGGTCCGACGGCGCGCGCCCCGTGCTTTAGCCCCGCAGGTGCTCCTGCGCTAGTATGAATAGCTGGCGCTGTCGCCATCCTTTCAATTCCCCGTGCCTGGCAAAATCCAGGCAACCAGAGAAGGTAGTCCTGTGAAGTCTGATATCCACCCCAAGTACCAGTCGGTCGTGTTCCGTGACCTGGCCTCCGACAAGGCGTTCCTGACGAAGTCGACGGTCGGCTCGCCCAAGACCATCGAGTGGGAAGACGGCAACACCTACCCCCTCATCGAGGTCGAGATCTCCTCGGAGTCCCACCCGTTCTACACGGGCAAGCAGCGCATCATGGACTCCGCCGGCCGCGTGGAGCGCTTCAATGCCCGCTTCAAGGGCTTCGGCACCAAGAAGTAGTAGCTCCTCCCGAGCACCGGACCCACGGTCCGACGAAGAAGCCACGCCCCGCCGGCGTGGCTTCTTCCGGTTAACGCACCAAGGAAGGCACTGATGGAACAGGCACCGGCACAGGCATCGGACGCAGAGCGACTGCACGGCGAGTTCAAGACCCCGGGCGGCAAGCTCACGGCGGTGGACCTCGGCGTGCAGGCCGGACGACTCGCGGGCGTGTCGGTCAACGGGGACTTCTTCCTCGAACCCGACGAGGCGCTGCTCGACATCAACGCCGCCCTGGAGGGCCTCCCCGCGGACACCGCGCCCGGTGAGCTCGCCGCGGCGATCACCCAGCGCCTCGACCCGTCGGCCGTGCTGTTCGGCTTCTCGCCGGAGGCCATCGCCACCGCGGTCCGCCGCGCCCTGGGGAGGGCCTCGAGCTTCGCGGACCACCAGTGGGAGATCATCCCTCCCACGCCGCTGCCCACGGCCATGCACGTCGCCATGGACGAGGTCCTCACGCGCGACGTCGGGGCGGGCACACGCAACCCCACGCTCCGTTTCTGGGAGTGGCAGGTTCCATCGGTGGTGATCGGCAGCTTCCAGTCCATGCGCAACGAGGTGGACCCCGGGGGTGCCGACCGGCACGGGGTCACCGTGGTGCGCAGGATCAGCGGCGGCGGTGCCATGTTCATGGAGCACGGCAACGCCATCACCTACTCCATCTACGTGCCGCAGTCGCTCGTGGACGGCATGAGCTTCGCCGACTCCTACCCGTTCCTCGACGCCTGGGTCATGGAGGCCCTGCAGAAGCTCGGCATCCAGGCCTGGTACCAGCCCCTGAACGACATCGCCACGGAGGTCGGCAAGATCGGCGGTGCGGCCCAGAAGCGGCTCGCCAACGGCGGGATGCTGCACCATGTGACCATGAGCTACGACATCGACGCCGACAAGATGCTCGAGGTCCTGCGCATCGGCCGGGAGAAGATGTCCGACAAGGGGACGAAGAGCGCCAAGAAGCGCGTGGACCCCCTGCGCCGCCAGACGGGGCTGGCCCGGGAGGAGATCATCGGCGTCATGATGGACACCTTCCGTGAGCGCTACGGCGCAGTGGAGGGCTCACTCTCCGCGGACGATCTCCGCCGCGCCGAGGACCTGGTGGAGCACAAGTTCGGGACCGAGGAGTGGCTCTACCGCGTCCCCTGAGCCTGGGCCCGCAGCGACCGCAGGAGGTGGTCGCGTTCCTCGACCACGATGCGCCGCAGGGCCGCCGGTGCGTCGCGGTTGGCCGCCAGCCAGGCGTCGGTCCGCAGGACCACGGGGTGCCGTTCCGGCTCGCCGTCGAGATCCTGGTGCCCGGGGTACAGGCCCCTGACGATCCTGCTCGCCATCTCGATGCCGCGGGTCGCCCAGACACCGCGGAGCGCCTCGAAGTAGGGCTCCCGGTACGGGTCCAGGAGCTCGTGCGAGCCGAGCATGAAGCCCTCGATCGCCGCGCTGAGCAGCTCGTTGGACAACCGGTCACCGTGCACCGCCTCGTCCCACGTGGCCTTCTTGATGGCCGCGTCGGGGATCGCCGCGGAGGCGAGGGTGAAGCCCACCCGGCCCGACGCCGTCGGATCCGCGGTCCGCGCGGCCTCCAGCTCGCCGGGCAGGACGCGCTGCCGCGCGGCGAGTCCCTGCAGGAGGAACCAGCGGAGTTCGGCGTCGAGGCTCAGACCGTCGATCCGCTCGTGGCCGTCGAGCACGGCGCGCACGACGTCGGCGGCCCGCCCGGCGCTGCNGCCGCGAGCGCCCTCGCCCAGGCGAGCTGGCGGTCGGACCCCGGGTCCGCGGCGCGCAGCCCGTCGACCAGGAAGCCGCTCAGCCGGTCGCGGAGCGCCGGGCGCACCCCGGCCGGGGCGAAGCGCTCGATCGCGGTGCCGGCGTTGGCCAGCAGGACCTGCAGCACGCCCACCCCGCCCTCGACGGGTGCTGCGAGCATCACGGCGGACAGGTAGGAGCCCACCGGCAGGCGCGCGTCCCTCGTGGCGGACCACAGGGCGGTGAGGCACGTGGCCCGGGCCAGGGGGTCCTGCACGCGGTGGATCGAGGTCAGGAGCGTGGCGAGCGACCGCTCGTCGAAGGAGACCAGGGCGTACGTGAGGTCGTCGTCGTTGACCAGCAGGAGGTCCGGCTGCACCACCCCGGCCAGCGCCGGCACGGGGGTCCGCGCGGCGTCGACCGTCACGGCCTCCACCCGGGTCCGCACGAGCCCGCCCTCGGCGTCGAACGAGTACAGGCCCACCCGGATGCGGTGCGGCCGGGGCTCATCCGGGCCCGTCACCGTGTCCACGGCGTCCTGGACGATCGTGACCCCGGTGAGGACGCCGTCGTCGACCGCGACCTCGGCGGCGAGGGCGGGGACGCCGGAGGTCCGGAGCCAGGACCGCGACCACGCGGCGAGGTCCTGGCCCGTCGCGGCGGCCAGCACGTCGAGGAGGTCGGCGAGCGTCGTGTTCCCGTACTCGTGCTTCCGGAAGTACTGCCGGGCGGCGGAGATGAAGTCGTCGCGGCCCACGAAGGCCACGAGCTGCTTCAGCACGGAGGCGCCCTTCGCGTAGGTGATCCCGTCGAAGTTCTGCTTGGCGGCCTCGAGGTCCGGGATGTCAGCGACGATCGGGTGCGTCGTCGGGAGCTGGTCCTGCACATACGCCCACGACTTCCGGCGGTTCGCGAAACTGACCCAGGAGGTGCTCCAGCGCGTCGCCTCCGCCACCGCGAGGGCCCCCATGTAGTCGGCGAAGGACTCCTTGAGCCAGAGGTCGTCCCACCAGGACATCGTCACGAGGTCGCCGAACCACATGTGCGCCATCTCGTGCATGATCGTGGTGGCCCGCGCCTCGTGCTGGGCCTCCGTGGCCGCGGAGCGGAACACGTAGTTCTCGGTGAACGTCACGAGCCCGGGGTTCTCCATGGCCCCGAGGTTGTACTCCGGGACGAACGCCTGGTCGTACTTGCCGAAGGGGTAGGGGTAGTCGAACAGGTCGTGGAAGAAGTCCAGCCCGCGGCGGGTGGTGTCGAAGATCTCGGCGGCGTCGAAGGACGGGGCGAGGGAGCGGCGGCAGTACAGGGCCAGCGGCACCTCGAGGCCCTCGCCGGCCGTGCCCACCGCCCCGGTCCAGGAACCGGTCTCGCGGTGGTAGGGGCCCGCCAGCACGGTGGTGATGTAGGTGGAGATGCGGCGCGTGGGCGCGAAGGTCCACCGGGCCGTCACGGCGTCGGCCCCGTCCTCGAGTGGGTGGACGCCGGTCTCGGCGCCGTTGGAGGCGACCGTCCAGTCTGCGGGTGCGAGGACGCTGACCGTGAAGGTGGCCTTCAGGTCCGGCTGCTCGAAGTTCGCGAAGACCCTGCGGGCGTCGGCGGGCTCGTACTGCGTGTAGAGATAGGTCTCGCCGTCGGCGGGGTCCACGAACCGGTGGAGTCCCTCGCCGCTGGTGCTGTACCGGGCCCGGCCCGTGACCGTCACCGTGTTGTGCTCGGCGAGGTCGTGCAGCAACACGCGGGCGCCGTCGCCGGCCGTGGCGGGATCGAGCACCTGCCCGTTCACCTCGAGCCCGGTGACCTCCCCGATGAAGTCGAGGAACGTGGACGCCCCCGGCTCACGGCAGGAGAACACCACGGTCGTCGTCGTGGGGTAGGTTTCCTGGCCGGCG
This sequence comes from Arthrobacter sp. L77, assembly GCF_000816565.1. Taxonomy (NCBI): domain Bacteria; kingdom Bacillati; phylum Actinomycetota; class Actinomycetes; order Micrococcales; family Micrococcaceae; genus Arthrobacter; species Arthrobacter sp. L77. The sequence continues at coordinate 288,523 of NZ_JWSU01000006.1, forward strand.
TCCCTGGCCTGCGAGAGATCCAGGTGGACGGTGTAGCTCTCGGTCGCCAGCAGCGCCGAGCGGGCACCCGCCTCGTCGCGGGTCAGGTTCTCGTTCTCCATCCGGTCATTCAATCACGCGCCTGCCGCGCTCCCGTCCCGGTGAGATGGCGCCACAAGGGCCGGCCAGCGGAGGGGAAGGGGGTTCGCCCAGAACGCGACGAGGCCCCGGCGGGTGCCGGGGCCTCGCCGCGTTCCGGGGACGGTCGGGGAGGTCAGCCCGGCGGGATGACCTGGCCCTTGCTGACGATGGTGAGCCCCGAGTCCGTGACGGCGAAGCCGCGGCGGCGGTCCAGCTCGGCGTCGACGCCGATCGTCACGCCGGCCGGGATACGGACGTTCTTGTCGATGATGGCCCGGCGCACGACGGCTCCGGCCCCGACGTTGACCTTGTCGAGCAGCACGCTGCCCGTCACCTCGGCGGCTTCGTCGATGAACACGTCCGTCGCCAGGATGGAGTTCTGGACGGCTCCGCCGGACACAACGACGCCCGCGGAGACGATCGAATCATGGGCCTCGCCGGATCGTCCCGAGGAACTGCGGACGAACTTGGCCGGCGGGGAGACGCTCTGGCGTGTGTAGATGGGCCACTGCAGGTTGTACAGGTTGAACAGCGGCAGGGGGGAGATGAGGTCCATGTTGGCGTCGTAGTACGAGTCCATGGTGCCGACGTCGCGCCAGTACTGGCGGTCGCGGTCGGTGGAGCCGGGGATCTCGTTGGTCGTGAAGTCGTAGACCGCGGCGTCGTTGCGTTCCACGAAGTAGGGGATGATGTCCCCGCCCATGTCGTGTTTGGTGTCCAGACGGGCGGCGTCGTCCTCGAGCGCTTTCAGGAGGGCGTCGGTGGTGAACACGTAGTTGCCCATGGAGGCGAGGAAGCTGTCCGGATCGTCCGGGAGGCCCGGGGTGCTGGCGGGCTTCTCGACGAACGCCGCGATGCGCCCGGGATCGTCCGGGTCCGTCTCGATGACGCCGAACTGGTCCACGAGGTTCATGGGCTGACGGACAGCCGCGACACTGACGGACGCGCCGCTCTTGATGTGGGCATCGACCATCTGGCTGAAGTCCATGCGGTACACGTGGTCCGCGCCGATCACGACGACGATGTCCGGCTGGGCGTCGTGGATCAGGTTCAGGGACTGGTAGATGGCGTTCGCGCTGCCGAGGAACCAGCTCTTGCCGCGGCGCTGCTGCGCCGGGACGGACGCGATGTAGTTCTGTAGCTGCGTGGACATCCGCCACGTCTCGGAGATGTGCCGGTCCAGGCTGTGGGACTTGTACTGCGTCAGCACCACGATCTGGAGGTAGCCGGAGTTGACGAGATTCGACAGTGCGAAATCGATGAGCCGGTAGCTGCCCGCGAACGGTACGGCCGGCTTGGCCCTGTCCGCCGTGAGCGGCATCAGGCGCTTGCCTTCTCCGCCCGCCAGGACCACGGCCAGTACTTTCTTCGGTGCCACTTCAGACCCCCCGCTCTTCTTTGAGTGTTCTGCCTGCTCGATGGGTGGTCGACCAGTGTTCATACACACAGCCCGGAACCCTTCCGGTCTCTTCACACTAGAGGACACAGGTCACACTGCACTACGTTGGGGGAGTGCGAGTAGACATTGTGACCAAGGAGTTCCCGCCCGAGATCTACGGTGGAGCGGGGGTGCATGTCGCCGAGCTGAGCAGGGTCCTCGCCCCGCAGGTCGATCTCCGGGTCCACGCCTTCGGGGCGCCCCGCCCGGGGGACTACCACGGCGCGTCCGTGCTCTCCTACGGCGTGCCGGAAGGCCTCGCCGGAGCCAATCCTGCCGTCCAGACACTGGGCACGGACCTGCAGATGCTGGACGCGATGGCGGGCGCGGACCTCGTCCACTCCCACACCTGGTACGCGAACATGGCCGGGCACCTGGCCTCCCTCCTGCACGGCATCCCGCACGTCCTCAGCGCGCACAGCCTCGAGCCGTTGCGCCCCTGGAAGGCCGAGCAGCTCGGCGGCGGCTACGCGGTGTCCTCCTGGGTGGAGAAGACGTCCTACGAGGCAGCGGCCGCCGTCATCGCCGTGTCCGCGGGGATGCGGACCGACATCCTGCGCAGCTACCCCGACGTCGACCCCGGCAAGGTCCACGTGGTGCACAACGGGATCGACGTCGCCCAGTGGTCCCGCGACGAGGACGACGACGCCCTGCGTGCCCACGGCATCGACCCCGGCCGCCCGAGCGTGGTGTTCGTGGGCCGCAACACGCGGCAGAAGGGCGTCCCGTACCTGCTGCGCGCGGCGGCGCACCTGCCGACGGACGTCCAGCTCGTCCTCTGCCTCGGCGCGGCGGACACGCCCCAGCTGGCCGCCGAGACCGAGGTGCTCATCTCCGAGCTGCGGCAGAAGCGCGGCTCGGTGGTGCTCATCGAGAAGATGCTGCCGCGTCGCGAGGTCATCCAGATCCTCAGCCACGCCACCGTCTTCGCCTGCCCGTCCATCTACGAACCCCTCGGGATCGTCAACCTCGAGGCCATGGCCTGCGGCGCGGCCGTCGTCGCGTCGGCGACCGGTGGCATCCCCGAGGTGATCGACGACGGCGTGACCGGCACCCTCGTGCCCCTCGAACAGGTTCAGGACGGCACGGGGACGCCTCTCGATCCGGAGCGGTTCGTCCAGGACTTCGCGGCCGCGCTGAACGCCCTCGTGGGCGACCCCGCGCGGGCGTCGGCGATGGGTGCCGCGGGTCGGCAGCGGGCGGAGCGGCACTTCGACTGGGGGTCGATCGCGGAGACGACCCTCGGGGTGTACCGCAGCGTGCTCTGACCGCGCCGGCCGGGGGCAGGGGTGCGCGCCTGCCCGTCACGCCACGGGTCGATAGTGGTCCGCCGTCGGGAGTTCCCGGAGGAGGTCCTTCATCACGACGCGTGAGTACCAGCCGATCTCGACGTCGTCGTCGGCGCCGGGCTCGAAGGACGAAGCAACCTGCTCCCGGTTGTCGAAGGTGACACCCCCCACCACGACCACCGGCCCGCAGTCCGTCTCGACGAGGACCGATGCGGTGGACGCGGATCCCCTCGATCCGCCCGAGCTCGTTCTCGGCTCGGCCGAGCCGACCTCGCATCGGACCGTCTGCACATCCAGTCTGTCCAGCAGCGGGCTGAAGAGGACGGTCAGGACGACGCCGACCATCGCGAGGAGAGTAGCGTAGCGTGCGCCCGTCCGGGCCCTGTGCAGGGCACTCGTCCATCGCGGCTTCGCGCGGTGCCGGGCGGAACCGGCATCGCCGCTCCTGGCCCGTACCGAGGCCGGTCGCGTCTCGCCCACGGGTTTCATGGGCTCGAGGCCGAGTTCGCGCAGTCGTGCCTCCATCCCGAGCGCGCGTGCCTCGCTGTTCCGGCGCCTGGAGGCGTCGGTGCACTGCGCCGTCGTCCACCCGGCGGCCCGGTGCGCGGCCCACAGCCGGCGTCGAGGGGTCGTGATGATGAAGACGGTGAGTGCGGCCCCGACGGCGATGACCAGACCGACCACGACGAATTCTGCGCCGGACGCCGCGCTGTGGGCGATCATCTCCACGCCCGCGAGATCGAGGTAGCCGGTGCTCTCCAGCATCCCGGTGTACATACCCACGACACCGAACGGGAGAGCGAACAGGGCGTACCGCCACAGGTAGGACCGGAATCGCCCGTGGGCCGGGGACTCGTCCCCATCCCTGGACCGGGGCGGGCCTGATGTGGGACTGCTACATGACTCTCGAGGGCGGACCCGGGACGGTTGCGCCTTCCTCGGAGACCGCGGGTCCGGGGAGAGGGGAGGTCCGGTTCCCGGGGATCGAGGTGGGGCTGTCCGGTCCGGTGGGTGCGGCGGGACGGCCGGGCACGCGCTTCGCCCGGCGCTTCCCGGCCCGCCCGTAGACGAGGTACATCGTCAGGCCCATCAGGATCATGAGCAGGACGGTGTAGACGAAGGTGTTCCCGATCGCGTTGACGTCCGCTCCTCCATCGGTGTTGGCCTTGATCTGCAGCCCGAGGGGTTGGTAGAGCGGGTGGGCGAGGAACACCGCCGTGTCGTAGTCGTCGAGCTGGCTGTTGAAGTTGAGGGCCGCGATCGCGGCGGCAGTGGGAAGGACGGCGGGCAGGAGGATCCTGCGGAAGGTGTAGAGCGCGCCCGCGCCCATGACGGTTGCGGCTTCCTCCATGGAGTCGTTCACGGAGGTGAAGGCGGCCTTGAGCATCCGGAGGGTGAACGGGATCTTCACGACGACGAAAGCGACCAGGAGGATCACCGTCGTGCCGCTGAGGACGGCACCTCCGAGGAGGGGGTTGGGTTCGTCGTAGGTCATGACGAGACCGAGGGCGATCATCGCCGCCGGCAGGATCCAGGGGATGTGCAGCAGGTACTCGAACGTCGACGTGATCCTCGTGCGGTATTTCTGGATGATGCGTGCGACGAAGAGCAGCCCTCCCACCGTGATGACGGCGGCGAGGCCGCTGTAGACGATGCTGACGACGAAGGGACGGAGCGCTGATTCCTGGGAGAGCACGCGGGTGTAGTTCTCGAGCGTGAACCGGTCCAGTGACAGCACTCCGGTGCTGATGGCGGTGCTGTCCATGAAGGAGTACAGCAGGATCAGCACGAGCGGCGAGGTGTAGACGAGGAAGAGGAGGTAGGCGAGGACGTGCACGACGACATTCGCCGGGCGGCTCCTGATGCTCTGTTTCTGCAGGGGAGCGGACACCTTGGCCACGGAGTAGTAGGTCCCCCCGCGTTCGAGCCGTGTCATGACGGCGAGCATCGCGATCGTCGCCAGTCCCAGGATGAGCGCGAGCAGTGCTGCGATGTCCCGGGAGGTCGAGGTGTTCGCGAACGTCAGGATCATGGGCGTGATGGTCTGGAACCCCTCGCCCCCGAGGACCTGGGGGGCGCTGAGCGCGCCCAATCCGGTGAGGAACGACAGGATCGTGACTGCGAAGAGCGTCGGTTTCAGGACCGGCAGGACCACCCTGCGCAGTGTCGTCCAATCCGAGGCCCCCATGTTCCTGGCCGCTTCGATCGTCTGGAAGTCGACGTTGCGGATCGCGTTGCCGAGGAAGAGGAGGTGATTGGTGGTGGTGGCGAAGGTCATGACGAAGAGGACGGCGAAGAACCCGCCGAACCACTCCCGGTCCATGTCCGGGAAGTAGTTCGCCACCAGTTTGGTGACGATCCCGTCCGCACCGTAGATGAACTTGTAGCCGGCCGCGAGCACGATCCCGCCGAAGAGGAACGTCGTCGCATAGCCGAGCCACAGGGTCCTGGAGCCGCGGATGCGGAAGTACTGGGTGACCAGGACGACGAACACGCCCACGATGTTCACCGTCACGGCGAGAACCACGGCCAGGAGGAAACTGTTGGCCAGCGACTTCATCGCCCGGTCGGAGGACAGCAGCCGTTCCACGGCGCGGCCGGTGAACCGGCCGTCGGGGAAGAAGGTCTCGGCGAGCAGATTGAGGTTCGGCCAGAGCAGGAACGCGGCACTGAACCAGGTGAGAATCAGCAGCGTCACGATGACCAGTGGTGACCTCAGCATGCGGGTGCCGGTACCGCGGCTCATGGCGTGCCCTGGTACTGCAGGACATGGGCCGGGTCCACCTGCAGCCGGACGGTGTGGCCGATGTCGAGGGCGGGGGTGCCGGTCTCCTTGACGAGGACCTTGACGTCGGAGTCGTGGCTGCGCACCGTGTATCGGCTGTGCTGGCCGTGGTAGCTGCGCGCCACCACCTGTCCCTCGACCGAGGCCAGGCCGGGGCGCGATCCCGTGCGCCCGCCGTCGCGCTCGGTCTCGCCGCCGCTATCGAGGAACGCCTTCTCCACCCGGAGGTAGGAGAGCTGGTGGGGGTGGAGGGGCCTGGCGGACCTCTCACTGAGGCGGGAGAGGAACTCCGGGCCCAGCCTCGAGCTGTCGCCGATGAAGTTGCAGACGAACTCGGTGGCGGAGCGTTCGTAGATCTCCTGGGGGGTGCCCACCTGCTCCACCCTGCCCTTGTTGAACACAGCGATCCGGTCGCTCATGGTCAGTGCTTCGTCCTGGTCGTGCGTGACGTAGACGGTGGTGATCCCCGACTGGACCTGGAGTTCCTTGAGTTCCACCCTCAGCTGCTGGCGGAGCTTGGCATCGAGGTTCGAGAGGGGCTCGTCCAGCAGGAGGATCTTCGGTTTGAGGACCAGGGCGCGCGCGATGGCGACACGCTGCTGCTGGCCGCCGGAGAGCTCCGACACGTTCTTCCCGAGTTGGTCGTCGGTGAGATCGACGCGGCGGGCGATGTCACGGACGAGTTCGGAGCGCTCCTCGGCGCCGGTCTTCCGCACCTTGAGCCCGAAGGCGATGTTCTCCCAGACACTCATGGAAGGGAACAGGGCGTAGTTCTGGAAGACCATCCCGACGCCGCGCTTGTCGCTGGGAAGCGTGGTGACATCCCGGCCATCGATGTGGATGGTCCCGGAGGAGGGCGTGACGAGACCGGCGAGCGTTCGCAACGCCGTCGTCTTGCCGCAACCGGAGGGTCCGAGCAGGGTGAAGAACTCGCCCTGTGATACCTCCAGGTCCAGGGCGCTGATCGCCGTGAAATCGTCGAAGGTGACCTGGATCTGGTCGAAGCGGATCATGGGGTTGTCTTCCTGATGGCGGGAGGAGGGCGACGGTGCGCCCCGACGGTCTCGGTGGCGCACCGTCGTGGTCTCGACGTGAGCGGGACGGGCGGGTCGCGGCGGAACCGTCAGGGCATGTACTCGAGCTCGATCTTCTCGATCCAGGATCCGAGGTTCTCCTGGACGAAGGTCCAGTCGATGTCCTGGTGCGTGAACTGCTCGTCGAAGGCGATCGTCTCGGGCTTCGCGCTGTCGAGCGCGGTCTCGTTCACCGGGAGGGAGTTGAACTCTTCAGCCCATTCCCCCTGGACGTCTCCGCTCCCGAACCAGTCGATGAACTCCTTGGCTTCGTCCTGGTTGTCGGAGCCCTTGACGAGAGCTACCTGCTCCACCGCGTAGGGGACGCCCACCTCCGGAGTCACGACGCCGGAGGTCACGTCGTACGCTTCCTCACGTCCCGGGATGGACGAGGACGGCATCTGGCCGAAGTCCACCTCGCCGTCGGCGAAGCGCGCGAACAGGTCCAGGTCCGTGACGGCAGGAACGCCGTTCTGGAAGTACTGTTCGATCTGCTGCCAGCCCTCGTCGCTGACGCCCAGATCGCCGTTCTCATCCTTGTACCGGCTCAGGATGCCGGCCATGACGAGCTGCGTGGTGGCCGCTCCCATGCCGCTGACGCGCTCGTACCTGTCCTTGTACTCGTCCTCGGTCCAGAGATCGGTCCAGTCCTCCGGTGCGTCGGCTGCGGGGACCGCGTCCGCGTTGTACGCCAGGACGATCGCCTGCTGCACCAGGGGCCAGTACGCCTTCTCCTCCGCGGGATCAGCCAGTGATCCGTCGACGTCGGAGGACCACGCCGGCGTGTAGGGCTCGAGTGCGTCCTCGCTCTTCAGCTGCTCGTAGTAGACGTTGTTCAGCCCGTACACGACATCGGCAACGGGGTTGTTCTTCTCGGCGATGAGCTTGTTGGTGGCATCTGCACCACCGGCGCCGACGATCTCGATCTCGAACCCTGCCGCCGCCGCCTTCTCCTGCAGCCACTCACCGCGTCCCTCGGAATTCGAATTCGTGTAGACGACCAGGGGTTCGCCCGCGCCGGCCGTGGAACCGGCCCCACTCTCCGTCGAGGCGTCACCGCAGGCGCTCAGCAGAAGGGCTGCCGCAGCGGTGAGTGCGACAACATTCGATCTTTTTGACACGGAGGAACTCGATTCCCTAGTAGCGACACTGCCTGCACAAACTTCGCACAGAAATAGCCAAGAAGCTCGTTTCTCGGAATCAGTGCGACACCCAACAGTGGCCCTGCCCTGTGAACGGACGCTCCCGAGGCATCAAACAGCAGGTTAACTTGCTGGTCGAGGCCGCCGCGGTCTCGTCCGCGCCGACGTGCAGCCCCCTCCGACGGCTAGGAGATCTGCAGACCACCGTTGATGTCGTAGGTGGCGGCGGTGATGTATCCGGCGTCGGGGCCCACCAGGAAGCAGATGAGGGCGGCGATGTCGTCGACAGTACCCACCCGGCCCATCAGGATGTCCCTGGACATGTCCTGCTTGCGTTCCTCGGTGAGGGTGCCGCCCATGATGTCGGTGTCCACCGGTCCGGGAGCGACGGCGTTGACGGTGATGTTGTGTTCGCCCATCTCACGAGCCAGCGCACGGGTGAAGCCGATGATGCCGGCCTTCGACGCGCTGTAGGCCACCTTCGAGTAGGTTCCACCGCCGCGCTGCGCCGAGATGGAGGAGATGCTGACCACGCGACCGAGCCTGCGTTCGATCATGCCGTGCAGGGCACGCTGCGTGACCAGGAACGTGCCGGTCATGTTGACCGCGAACACCCGGTCCCAGGCTTCCCTGGTCTCCTGCATGAACCCGGTGGGAGAACTGATCCCGGCGAGGTTCACCAGCGCGACGACGGGCGGCACCGAGGCTTCGACGGTGGTCAGCGCTGCATCGACCGATGCCTCGTCGGAGACATCGGCTGCGACGCCGACCGTCGGCACGCCGTGGCGCCGGCCGATGTCGGCTGCGGCCTCCGCGGCTGCGTTGCCGTCGATGTCGAGGATCGCGATGGACCAGCCGTCGCGGGCCAGCCGGTCGGCCGTCGCGCGGCCGATGCCGCGGGCCGAGGCCGCACCGGTGAGGACTGCAGTGCGTTCAATCGGAAAAGTCATGTGGGCTCCTGGTGGTGTTCTTCTGATGGATGAAATGTTCGTAGTCGTCGTAGGTCTGGTTGATGTGGTCCTGCATCGCCTTGCGGGCCACCTCCGGGTTCCGTGTACGGATCGCCTCCAGCACCAGCGTGTGATGGGCGATGGCGTGCTGCTGCACCTCATGGAAGGACGACGTCTCCCGCCGCATCGAGTACAGCAGCTGGCTGAGCGGTCCGAGGATCACGGGCAGGAACGGATTCGCCGAGGCCCTGAACACCGCCTCGTGGAACGCGATATCCGTTGCGGTGACGGCGTCGAGGTCCTTCGCCTCGTGGGCCGCCTGCAACTGGGCATTGGCCGTCTCCATCCGGGCCAGGTCCTCGTCGGTGGCATGTAGCGCGGCCAGCTCGGCGGCACCGGTCTCCACCATCCGCCGGATCTCCAGCAGGCGGAGCGAGACATCGGGGGAATCCGCGGTGGTCGACGCGTACCTGAGGATGGCCTGCACGTCGGTCCATTGGGCGGCCGGATTCACGTAGGTCCCGAGGCCCCGCCTGATCTGTACCACGTGCTGCGCCTGGAGCTGCTTGAGCGCCTCGCGGACCGTCAGCCGGCTGACATCCAGGGAAGCCGCCAGGTCGTTCTCCGGGGGGAGTGCCGCGCCGGGTGGGTACGTGCCGTCGATGATCTGTCCGAGGAGGTCGTCGAACACCGATTCAGCGAGTGGTTTCCGTGCCATCGGTGTCCCCTCCATCGGCGTCCGTTGCGGCGGTGCGCCGCTGTGGCGCGACCACCCTGATCACCGACGAATCGTCGGCGATGCCCAGGCCCTGCGTCTGGCCGAGCAGGAACAGCTGCTCGGCTGCCGCAGCGACCGGCGCGGCAAGTCCTGCCGTCCGGGCTGCCTTACCGACGATGCCGAGGTCCTTGACGAAGATGTCCAGCTGACTCAGCACGTCGACGTCGCCGTCGTACCCCTTCACCATGCGCGGGCCGCGGTTGGAGAGCATGAACGACGACGCCGCCCCCGTCTCCAGCGCAGCCAGGGCCCGCAGCTGGTCCAGCCCGAGCGCGTCGGCGAGGGCCAGGGCTTCGGCAGCCGCGGCGATGTGTACGCCGCAGAGCAGCTGGTTCACCGTCTTCATGGCCTGGCCGTCGCCGGCCTTGCTGCCCACGACCATCAGCGTCGAGGCGAGCCGCTCGAGCACGGGACGGGCGGTGTCCAGGGCCGACGGATCGGCGCCCACCACGATCAGCAGGTCACCTTCGCCGGCCCGTACTGGGCCGCCGGACAGCGGTGCGTCGACCAGCGCCACACCCAGGTCACCGAGCCGCCCCGTCCAGGATGCGACGGCGTCCATCCCGACGGTGCTGGTCATCACGACGACGGCGCCCGGCGCGAGGGCGGGGGCGATCCCGTCGTCACCGAAGAGGACCTCCTCCACCTGGGCTGCGTCACGGACCGCGAGCAGGAGGATCTCCGCATCGGCGGCCGCGTCCACGGCCGTGAGGGCGCACGTCAGGCCGGTCGTGGCGGCCCTCTCCCGCGAGGCCGGCATCGGGTCGTACCCGGTGACCGTGAAGGTGCCGGCCAGCCGGGTCGCCATCGGCAGGCCCATGGCACCGAGGCCGAGGACGGCGACCTTCGTGTGCTCGGCGTCAGACATCATGGGCGGCACCCGTCCTCGCGGCGGAACCGGGTGCGGGGGAGCGGAGGATGTCCACCACGTCGGCAAGGGAATCGTCGGTGCCGACGTTGCCGGCGAAGACCACGAACGGGATGGAGCGCGCCGGGCCGTCGGCTGGCTGCCAGAGGGACACGATGCCCGGCAGCATCGGCCCGCGCACCAGCGCGCGGCGGATGGACAGCCCGTGCGCGGCGACGTCGGAGGAGGTGATGCCTCCCTTGGCGATGACGAAGCGCACGGGAGTCGTGGCGATGGTGGACCGGACGACGTCGACCACTGCCCGCGAGATGGTGCGGGCGAACTCGAGGCTCTGCTCCGGATCGCCGGAGCGGATCAGGCGGCGGCTGGTGTGCAGGACGACCTCGCCGGTGGGGAGGCCGTCGACGACGTCCCGCACCGCCTCGGCCACCCCTGTATCCCGCCGTGCCGGGTCGAGGACGGCTTCGACGTCGAGCTCCACGAGCCGGGCCTCGGGTCGCCGCGCCACCAGCGCGTCCAGCTGCCGGGTGGTCAGGCCCACGTGGGAGCCCACCACGACCAGTCCACCCGAGGCGGGGGCGTCACGGCCGGCGAAGACGTCCTCGGCCGTCAGTGGCGGATGCTCGCTCTGTCCGATCCGTGCACGGACGAACGGCGGGCCCACCCGGTAGAGCAGCTTCTTGCCGCGACGTTCGGATTCCTCGAGGCCCAGGGCGAGTGCCCGGAGGTCGTCCTCGGTGACGGCGTCGACGACGATGGGGACTCCATCGGCCGCCTGGTCCAGTGCGTCCGCGATGCCCTCCGCACCGGAGCGGATGGTCGAGAGGTCGAGCCGGATGACGGCGTCGGCCGACCCGCCGGTCTTCTCGGCGACGTAGTCGCCGAGGTCCGATGACACGTACCCGAAGGTCGCATCCCGGGCGAATTCGGTCTCGGCGACGGGAACGACGACGCCGTCGTCGCCCCGCAGGTAATGGACGGTACCGATGGTGATCCGGCCGGCATCGGGAAAGGCAGGAACCATGACGACGCCGTCGGTCCCGGTGCCCGCGAGTGACAGCAGGGTGGCGCCGATGACATCGGTCTCCAGCGGGAAGTGGCCGCGGAGGGTCGAGTCGCTGCGGCTGACGAACCCGATGGCGACTCCCGCAGCCGTGGCGGCATCGAGGGAATTGGTGACGATCTCACGGTTGCGCGACGCCGCGGTCTCCGGGTCGAGGCTGCGGGTGTTGGTGAGGACGTAGACCGCCGGTACCGGTGCGCCGTCGATGCGCTGGTCGAAGGCCCACGCGAAATCGCTCGGCTCCCAGGAGGTGAGGACCGGCAGGTCGGCGACGGACTGGGTGCCGGTCGGGTCGTCGTCGAGCACGACCAGGATCCGGCCGGAGGCCCTGACGGCGGCGGCGATCACCGCCGGTTCGATGGCCCGGCCCGCGGGGAAGCCGCTGAGCAACTCTTCTTCGAGTATCACTGATCCGCACTTTCGTCATCGGGTCTTCGGTACAGCTCACTTGTCAGATGTCTTATGTCCGGTGCTAGTGTGACATGCAGCACAGTGCCCGTCAAAGGACCGACCAGGACAGTGCTACCCACCAGAGCCGGCAACGAGGCTTGCTCAGTGACCGAGGAGCAGTACATGGATATACAACTTCTTTTGGCGCTCGTCCTGGGTATCGCCACCATCATCGTGTTGGTGCTGAAGACCCGCCTCGATGCGTTCGTGGCACTCCTGATCGCCGCGCTGGTGACCGGCCTCGTCGCCGGCCAGGCGCCGCTGGACATCGTTTCGTCGATCACGACGGGCTTCGGCAACACGCTGGCGTCGATCGGCATCGTGATCGGCCTCGGCGTCGGGATCGGCAAGATCCTCGAGGTCTCGGGGGCCGCCAATTCGCTGGCCATGGCCTTCCTCAGGCTCTTCGGCAAAGGCCGTGAGCCCTGGGCGCTGGGCAGTGTGGGCGCCCTGGTCTCCATCCCGGTCTTCTGCGACTCCGGGTACGTCATCATGAACCCGTTGGCCCGATCGATTGCCCGGGTCAAGCGCGCCGGGTACATCACCCTCGCGCTCGCCCTCGGGTGCGGCATGACGCTGACCCACCACATGGTGCCGCCGACGCCCGGCCCGCTGGCCGTCGCCGGCATCCTCGGCGCCGATCTCGGAGCACTGATCCTTGCGGGTCTTGTGTTCACGGTTCTGCTGTTGCCCGTCGTGGTCTTCTACGCCAAATGGATGGGGCCGCAGCTCGAGTCCTCCATGTCCGCCTCCATGCGCGAGACCGTGTACGGCACGGTGCACGCCGGCGCCGGACATCGCGGCGGCACTGCCGTGGCCGATCACGACGGTGGTACTGGTGCCGACGACGCGGCTCCTTCGCTGGACGTCGACAACGACGTGCTGGGCACGCCCCCACCGGGGGCCCGGCCCCACAGGGTCGGCGCCCTCGTCGCGTCCCTGCCCCTGATGGTGCCGCTCGTCCTCATCATCCTCAACACGGTCAGCGGTGCGATCGATCAGAGCAACCAGGGAGTCGTCGGTGGCGACGAGTACACGCCGTCGTCCTGGGCTGTCCCGTTGGCGTTCATCGGCAATCCGGTGGTTGCCCTGGTCATCGGCGTCCTCCTCGCCGTCTACGTGCTGCTGCCTCGCTGGACACCCCGTGCAAAGGTGCAGGGCTGGTTCGCCGAGGCAGCTGCCTCGGCCGGCCTGATCCTCCTCATCACCGGTGCGGGTGGGGCTCTCGGTCAGGTGCTGCGAAGCTCGGGCGTGGGTGATGCCCTCGCCGAGGCCATCGCCGGTACGCCGTTGCCGGCGTTCCTCGTGCCGTTCCTCATCGCCACCCTGGTCCGCATCGCCCAGGGCTCGGGCACGGTCGCGATGATCACGGCGGCATCGGTGACGGCACCGCTGGTGGGTTCGCTCGGCATCGACCCGATCGTCGCGGCACTCGCCTGCACGGCCGGCTCGATGGTGTTCAGCTACTTCAACGACTCCTACTTCTGGGTCGTGACCCGCTTCGCCGGTCTTGACGGCATCGCAGCGCTCAAGGGTTGGTCGGGCATCACGACGGCGGTCTGGGCCGGGTCGATCCCGCTGCTGTTCATCGCCAACGCAGTACTCGGCTGATCCTGCGAGGTCCATCGACTGTGGCCGGGCGGTTCGGATTCACATCCGAGCCGCCCGGCCACTGCTGTCCGGGTGGGGAACAAGGGTGGTGACGGACCGATCGGTGTCACGGGGCCCGACCGGTGCCGTATCGTCCGGACCTTCCGCATCGACGACACCCTTGATATGATGGATCCATCATTCAATCAATCAGGGCGGGTCGCAGATGTCGGATGTCGAGCCGGGGGCACAGGATTTCACCGATTTCCGTGCGCCCCTGTACGAAGTGAAGGCGAACCTCTTCAAGGGGCTGGCACACCCCGTTCGGATCCGCGTGCTGGAGTTGCTGTCGGCGGCACCGGAGGTCTCGGTATCGGACATGCTGCTGGCGACGGGCCTGGAAGCGTCCCACCTGTCCCAGCACCTGTCGGTGCTGCGCCGGTATCACCTGGTGACGTCGGAGCGCCGCGGACTCCAGCAGTTCTACGCCCTGGCCACCCCGCGGGTGGCGGAGCTGCTGGCCGTCGCGCGTGGACTTCTCGAAGAGGTCCTGCATGCCACGAGGGAGAACCTCGAGTACTCGGCCCTGACCAGGGCTTCGATCATGACGTCGACGGGCGATGACCGCACCCCATGAGGGTGCTCTCGAAGATCCGACCCCTGCTGCCCGGGATGCGCGACTACGCGCAGGCCCCGCGCACCTGGAAGGGAGACCTGATCGCGGGTCTCACGGTGGGCATCGTCGCCCTGCCGCTCGCGCTGGCATTCGGGGTCAGCTCCGGGGCAGGAGCTGCCAGCGGGCTGATCACCGCCGTGGTCGCCGGCCTGGTCGCGGCGGTGTTCGGCGGCTCGAACGTCCAGGTGTCAGGGCCCACAGGCGCCATGGTCGTCGTCCTGGGTCCGGTGATCGCCGTTCACGGCCCCGGCGCACTCGCTCTGGTGAGCGTCCTGGCCGGGCTCATGGTCGTGGTCGCCGGCATCCTGAAGCTGGGCCGGGTCGTCGCCTTCCTGCCGTGGCCGGTGATCGAGGGATTCACCCTCGGTATCGCCGTCATCATCTTCCTGCAGCAGGTGCCCTCCGCGTTCGGCGCGGATCCCGGGCCCAGCAGCAATGCCGCGGTATCCGCGGCCCAGTCCCTCGCTACGACGTCGTTCGCCGCACTTCTCGCGCCGGTGGCCCTTGTCGTCGTCGTCGCGCTGATCATGCTCGCTGCCCCGAGGATCCATCGCCAGATCCCCGGATCGATCATCGCCATCGTCGTGGCGAGCGTCGTGGCCGAGGTCGCCGACCTGCCTGTGGCCAGGATCGGGGCGCTGCCCGATTCCCTGCCGGCCCCGACCGTCCCCGGCCTGGACTGGGATCTCATCCTCACCCTTGCGGGACCGGCGGCGACGATCGCCGCCCTGGCTGCCATCGAATCGCTCCTCTCGGCCCGGGTCGCCGCGTCCATCTCGGACACGGGCCCCTACGACCCCGACCGCGAACTGTTCGGGCAGGGCCTGGCGTCCGTGGCCTCCGGTTTCTTCGGTGGGATGCCCGCCACCGGTGCGATCGCACGCACCGCGGTGAACGTCCGGTCGGGAGGCCGGACCAGACTCGCGGCGATCACGCACGCCCTGGTCCTCCTCGCGGTCGTCTACCTCGCCACCGGCCCGGTCTCCCGCATTCCGCTGGCAGCACTGGCGGGCGTGCTGATGGTCACCGCGGCACGCATGGTGTCCGTCGGGACCCTGCGCAGCGTGGTCGGCTCGACCCGCGCCGACACCGTGGTGTTCATCGTGACAGCGGTGATCACCGTGTCCCTGGACCTGATCCAGGCGGTGGAGATCGGCATCCTGATGGCCGGCTTCTTCGCTCTCCGTACCCTCGTCACATCCAGTGGAGTCCACCGGGAGGAGATCCCCGGGCCGGCCCAGGACGGAGACGCCCACATCGCCGTCTTCCGTCTCGACGGGGCATTGTTCTTCGCTGCCGCCGAACGGGTGCTGGAGCGGGTGAACGAGATCCGCAACGTGGACGTCGTGATCATCCGCATGTCCCAGCTGCAGGCACTGGATGCGACCGGGGCGCGGGTCATCACGGACATGGTGACCGCCCTCGAGCGCCGCGGCATCACCGTGCTGATCAAGGGCATCCAGGACCGCCACCTTCATCTCATCACCAAGGTCGGGGTGCTCGAATCCCTGCGACATTCCAAGCATCTGTTCGCCGAGCTGGACCCGGCGGTGGAGCACGCCCGCAGCCATGTCGCCCGCAACCGGGCTGCGCGGACCACGGCCCTCCCCGGCCAGGACCCTTCAGCGTTCACCGGCTCGGGACCCCATCCGGGATCGCCGTCATGACCGCCGCCGCGAACAGGCAGCCCGCGTAGTCCGTCGGGACCCATCCCGGGGGAGTACCGCCCGGCGATCGATCACATCGTTCCGGTGTGGATGCAGGACGAGCCCTTCCAGCTTTCCACGACGGCGGCGCACGGCCTCGACGACCGGTGGTCCGTCATCACATCAACAGCAGAGGACACAGCATGAGTGAGAAGATCAAGGTCGCCGGTCCCATCGTGGAGCTCGACGGCGACGAGATGACCCGCATCATCTGGCAGTTCATCAAGGAACGCCTGATCGTCCCCTATCTCGAGGTCGACCTGCTGTACTTCGACCTGTCGATCCAGAACCGCGACGCGACCGAGGACCAGGTCACCATCGACGCGGCCAACGCCATCAAAGAGCACAACGTGGGCGTCAAGTGTGCCACCATCACCCCGGACGAGGCCCGGGTCGAGGAATTCGGCCTGAAGAACATGTGGGCCTCCCCGAACGGGACCATCCGCAACATCCTGGGCGGAGTCGTCTTCCGCGAGCCGATCATCATCTCCACCATCCCCCGGCTCGTCCCCGGGTGGAACAAGCCGATCATCATCGGCCGCCATGCGTTCGGCGATCAGTACCGCGCCACCAACTTCAAGGTCCCGGGCCCCGGCACCCTGACGATGACCTTCGTCCCGTCCGACGGCGGCGAGGAGATCCGGCAGACGGTCGTCACCTACCCCGACGGAGGAGGGGTGGCCATGGGCATGTACAACTTCAACGACTCGATCCGCGATTTCGCCCGCGCCTCCTTCGCCTACGGGCTGCGACGCGACTACCCGGTGTACCTCTCGACCAAGAACACCATCCTGAAGGCCTATGACGGCCAGTTCAAGGACCTGTTCCAGGAAGTGTTCGACACCGAGTTCAAGGACCTTTTCCAGGCCGCCGATCTCACGTACGAACACCGTCTGATCGACGACATGGTCGCTTCGGTGATGAAGTGGGAGGGCGGCTATGTCTGGGCCTGCAAGAACTACGACGGCGACGTCCAATCGGACACCGTCGCCCAGGGCTTCGGCTCTCTGGGTCTCATGACCTCCGTCCTGATGACCCCCGACGGCACCACCGTGGAAGCAGAAGCAGCGCACGGCACCGTCACCCGCCACTACCGCCGGCACCAGCAGGGCGAACCGACCTCCACCAACCCCATCGCGTCGATCTTCGCCTGGACCCGGGGCATCATGCATCGCGGCACCCTGGACGACAGCCCCGCCGTCACGGGCTTCGCCGCCACCGTCGAGGAGGTCGTCATCAGGACGGTCGAGGCAGGACACATGACCAAGGACCTGGCCCTGCTGGTGGGGCCCGAGCAGGAATGGCTCACCACGGAGCAGTTCCTGAGCGTGGTGGCGGACAACCTCGCCGAGCGCCTGGGATGAGCAGGGTCAGGGTCGAGGAAGAACGTCGGTCGGGTGCCGCTCACGCAGCCCGGTTCGGCGCAGAGCGGACGGATCGGAAGGACGCCATTCGCCGGGAGGCTTCTGGGCGGACACCTATGACGACGCGGCTCTGTGCGAGAAGGTGCTCGGACCGCTCGGCCGGGGCGGGAACGGCTGGTACTCGCCTGCGTCCTACGACCGACCGACCGGGCAGCGCCGGCGGGATTCCTCCATGCTCCGGCAGACGCGCTGGTCCTGGTGGAAGGCATGTTCCTGCACCGCGACGAATTGATCACCCACCGGGATGCCTCGGTCTTCCCCGACGTCCCGTTCACGGAGTCCGCGGCGCGCATGGCCACCCCGAATGGGAGCCAGCCTGATCCCGGGCATCCTTCGATGCGCCGCTACGTCGGGGGTCAGCGCCGCGATTTCGAGGCCGTACGCCCCTGGGAGCGTGCCACTGTCGTCGTGGACAACCGGGACTTCACCGCACCGCGGTTCATCCCCTCCGCTGCGGTCTCGGCGCTCCGGTGACAGGATTCTGCGTCCGGGACGGGCGATGATTGCGCGATGACCAGTCAGCAGGTTTCACTGAGCCGCATCGTGCTCGGAATTCTCGCCCTCGGGGCCCTCCTGGCCCAGTTCGTGATGATCCCGCGTATCGCGAAGGGATACGCGAACACCTATCCCGAGGTCGCCGATCTGGCGTCGCCGTATGTGATCGTGGTCGCCGCGGCAATCGGCGGCTTCGAGGTCGCCCTGCTGGCGGCGTGGCAATTACTCGCGGCCTACGAGGAGGGGAGCCCGTCGGGGCGCTCGAAGCGTTGGATCGACGGGATGGCAGTGTCCCTCTGCCTCATGGCACTGCTGATCGCCGGGATCTGCGTCCACGCCGGATCCGTCGCCGAGGTCGGGGGGCCCGCGATGCTGTTCGGAGTACTCGGTTCCGTTGCTCTCATCGCCGTCGTGGGTGCTGCGAGGAGCAGGGCGCTCGCCTCTGTGCAGGAAAGGTACGGCGGCCCACTCCCGCGCTAGGTCCTGCCGGTGTGGACGATGAGGACCTCCGGGGGAGGCGTGGCTCGTGAGCCTCACCTCGCCCGGAGGTCCTCGTGGTCCATCCGGCCCGTTCGCCGATGCCGTCAGCGAGCCGTACCCCTAGCCCGCGGTAGACGCTGCCTTCCTCGCCTTCTTGGCCTTCTTCTCCGCGGTCTCGCGGGCCAGCAGCGTCTTCTCGTCGATCGGCGCATCCCCATTGGCCCGGCGCCGCCGCATGTACTCGGCGGCCTCGTCCTGGCGCTCCTGCTCCGCACCGGTGGCAATCGCCGAGCGCAGGTGCTCCTGGCCATAGCCGAACGCCTGCACGAGGTCGAGGGCGTGCGGGCGGATCTTCACCAGCAGGCGGTTGATGTAGCCGTCGAGGGTACGGGCACGCTGCGCGGAGAGGCGGCCGTTCATGAGGAACCACGCCAGGTCCTTCTCGATGAGGCAGAGGCCGAACAGATCGCGCAGGCGCGTGAGGACCTGGCGGGTACCGGGATCGGCGACCCTGTGGAGGCCGCGCGTGAACGCCTCCCACTGCAGCAGCTCCGCGTGGGCATGAGCCACCTCGATGAGCTCGTTCTGGTGCTCGTTGAAGAGCGCGGCGGTCTTCTCCTGCGACATCCCCTTCGTCCCCCGCAGCACGGCGGCGAGATCGACGACGCGGGACTGCACGCGGTCGGTGAGCAGGTCGTGCTGGGTCTCCTCGTCGCGCAGGGCGATGGCCGACTTCTTGCCCGAGCCCGTGTCCGCGAGGGTCTGGGCGACACGACGCAGGCCCGAACGGTGCAGCGTCCTGCCGGCGGCCTGCGACACCGCGTAGCGGGCCAGGACGCCGAAGTCGACGCCCTGGAACTCCTTGGCGTAGTCGGTCAGCAGCCGCTTCGCGACGAGCTGCAGCAGGACGTTGTTGTCACCTTCGAAGGTCACGTACACATCGAGGTCCGCACGCAGGGAGGTGAAGCGGTTCTCCACCAGGAAGCCCTGGCCGCCGGTCGCCTCGCGGCATTCCTGCAGGGTGTCCAGTGCCAGCCAGGTGCTCAGGGGTTTGAACGCGGCGGCGAGCGTCTCGAGGTCCTGGCGGTCCTCGTCGGTGTCGTGCTCGCCGGAGAAGACGCCGTCGAACTTCTCGAGGAGCTCCTCGTGTGCGAAGGACGCGGCGTAGGTCGCGGCGAGGCGCGGCAGGAGCCTGCGCTGGTGCCGCTGGTAATCCATCAGCACCTCTTCCTTGAGGTTCGAGGACGCGTTGAACTGGCGGCGCTGCGTCGAGTAGGTGATGGCGGCCGTGAGGGCGAGCTTGCTGGCGGCGACCGCCGCGCCGTCGAGCGAGACGCGGCCCTGCACCAGGGTTCCCAGCATGGTGAAGAAGCGGCGTCCCGGGGACGCGATGGGAGAGGTGTACGTGCCGTCCTCGGCGACGTCGCCGTACCGGTTCAGCAGGTTGGTGCGGGGGATCCGGACGCCGGTGAAGTGCAGGCGGCCGTTGTCGATGCCGTTGAGGCCGCCCTTGATGCCGTCGTCCTCGCCGCCGACGCCCGGCTTGAAGGAGCCGTCCTCGTTGCGCAGGTCCACGTAGAAGCCGTGCACGCCGTGGCTGACGCCGTTGGTGACGAGCTGGGCGAACACGACGGCGGCCCGGCCATCGATGGCGCCGTTGCCGATGTAGTCCTTCCAGGCGGCGCGGAAGGGCGTGTCGATCACGAACTCGTCGGTCGCGGGGTCGAACGTGGCGGTGGTGGCGATGCTCGCGACGTCGCTGCCGTGGCCCGTCTCGGTCATGGCGAAGCAGCCGGGGATCCGCATGTCCATGATGCCCGGGAGCCACGCTTCGTGGTGCTTCTCGGTACCGAGGTGCATGACCGCCGAACCGAAGAGACCCCACTGCACGCCGGCCTTGATCTGCAGCGACGGATCCGCGACGACGAGCTCCTCGAAGCCCGCGATATTCCCACCGTGGTCGTCGTTGCCGCCGAGGGCCGTGGGGAACGCACGGTGGACGGCCTGCTGCTCCACGAGGTAGTGGAGCTGGTCGAAGCAGCGCAGCCGGTGATCGGTGTGGGTGAGTCCCTCGATCTTCTGCACCTCGGGGCGGCCCGCGAGCGCACGCGCGGTGCGGCGGATGTGCGCCCACCGGCCGAGGAGCAGCTCCCCGAGCTCGGCGGTGTCCACGGTGGCCTGCTCGTCGTCGGTGATGTCGGCCGTGGCGGGGATCTGCTGCGGCCGGGTGATGGTCTGGGTCATGGCGTGTCCTTCGCGCGTTGGCGGGTTGGGGAATGGGGGGCTGCCGGCGGCGAGAGTGCCTCGTACCGGCTGATGCCGTCGAAGAGCCAGCCGGTGATGTGCCGGGCCATCTGCTCCTCGGTCGGTTTGTCGGGGGTGTCGGGGGATGAGAGCCAGTGTTCGCCGGCGGCCCGGACCATGCCGATCGCAGCGGCGGGCCAATACTCGGGGGCGGCGTCGTCCGGGCCCGACGGCCGGTCGGGGGAGAGCAGGTAGGCGCGCATGGGACGCGCGATCATGTCGGTGACCGCGGCAAGGAAGTGCGCCAGGGTGTCCTGGCCGCCGTCGGCCGCTGAGGACACCGGGGAGCCGGGGGAGGAAGCAGTGGACGTCGAGGACTCGGCGATACCGACGCGCGTGACGAACGCGTAGACGTTGGGCGAGGTCCGGGCCATCTGCAGGTAGGCGAGCACCATCGCGTAGAGGCCCTCCCGAGGAGTGGATGCGGCCTTCGCGGCGTCGAGCACCTTCTGCTGCATCTGGCCGATGACCACTTCCGCCATGGCCCGCTGGAGTCCGGTCTTGTCCCCGAAGTAGCGGTAGTACACGGACTTCGAGGTCTCGCCGGCTGCGGCGATGTCCTCCATGGAGGCCCCGGGGCCGAGGGCGTCGACGGCGCGCCTCGCGGTCTTGATCAGCTGGCGTCGCCGCTCGGCCCGGTGTCCTTCCCATCGGCTCGACCGGCCGTCCTGCACGGGAGCCACGCCGCCGGGGGTCTTCGCGGAGGCGCCCTTCAGGGCATGGGCAAGCTTCATGATACCCAGCGTATCAGGTACGCTAGGTATCGGTAATCCACCCCCTCGTACCAGGAGTACTTCCATGGCAGATCAGGCCGGGGCGCGCAACGCCGCCCACCCACCGCGCACGGCAGTCGTCATCGGCGGCAACCGCATCCCCTTCGCCCGCTCCGGCGGCGCCTACGCCTATTCGTCCAACAAGGACATGCTCATCGCCGCGCTGGACGGCCTCGTGGCACGCTTCGGCCTGCAGGGTGAGCGCATCGGGGAGGTCGCCGCCGGTGCCGTCCTCAAGCACTCCCGGGACTTCAACCTCACGCGGGAGGCCGTGCTCGGCTCGGCGCTGTCCCCGGAGACCCCCGCCTACGACCTCCAGCAGGCCTGCGCCACGGGCCTCGAGACCGTGGTCGGCCTTTCGAACAAGATCAAGCTCGGGCAGATCGACTCCGGCATCGCCGGCGGCGTCGACTCCGCCTCCGACGCACCGATCGCCGTCAGCGAGGGTCTCCGCCGCGTGCTGCTCGACCTCTCACGCGCCAAGACGACCCAGCAGAAGATCAAGGCACTCGGTACGCTCCGCCCGAAGGACCTCTCGCCCAACGCACCCACCACGGGCGAGCCCCGCACGGGCCTGTCCATGGGGGAGCACCAGGCACTCACCACCGCTGCCTGGGAGATCACGCGCGAAGCGCAGGACGACCTCGCCTACCGCAGCCACCACAACCTCGCCGCCGCCTACGACCGAGGGTTCTTCTCGGACCTCATGACGCCGTACCGGGGCCTGACGAAGGACGCCAACCTCCGGGCGGACACCTCGCTGGAGAAGCTCGCGACCCTGAAGCCCGTCTTCGGCAAGGGCCTCGACACCCCCGCCACCATGACGGCCGGCAACTCCACCCCGCTCACCGACGGTGCCGCCGTCGTCCTGCTCGGCAGCGAGGACTACGCGAGGGCCAACAACCTCCCGATGCTCGCGACCATCGTCGACGCCGAAGCGGCGGCGGTGGACTTCGTCACCGGTGAGGAGGGCCTGCTGATGGCCCCCGTCCACGCCATGCCCCGCCTGCTGCAGCGCAACGGCCTCACCTTCGACGACTTCGACTTCTTCGAGATCCACGAGGCCTTCGCCGGGACGGTCCTCAGCTCCCTCGCGGCGTGGGAGGACCCGGACTACTGCAAGCGCGTCCTCGGGCTCGACGGCGCCCTCGGCAGCATCGACCGCGCGAAGCTCAACGTCAACGGGTCCTCGCTTGCTGCCGGCCACCCGTTCGCAGCCACGGGCGGACGCATCGTCGCCTCACTGGCCAAGACCCTGTCCGAGAGGGGCGGACGTGGCCTCATCTCCGTGTGCGCCGCCGGGGGCCAGGGCGTCGTCGCGATCCTGGAGGCGAAGTAGGCATGGCCGACAATTACCTGGACCTCGTGAACACCCCCCTGCCGGGGAAGATCGCCAAGGCACTCGGCCTGCCGCGCCCCTCGGTCCTGCGCCGCTACACCCCGGGGGAGCCCATCGCGTCGAAGCCGGTGCTCGTCGCCGGGTCGGGGGCAGGGGCGGAGGCGCTCGCCGACGTCCTGCTGAGCTGGGACGTGGAGGTGCGGCGCCACGTCCTCCCGGGCGAGAAGCTCAGCGCCGCCGTCGTCGTGCTGGACCGGGCGGTCTCACCCGCGGACCTCGCCGCACCCATGCTCGAGCTCGGCCAGGCGGCCAGGGTGCTGGTGCCGGGCGGCCGCGTCGTGGCGGTCTTCCGCTCCTCCGCGGACACCACGGACCCCACCGTCGCAGCTGCACGCCAGGGCATCGACGGCGCCATCCGGTCCGTCGCCCACGAACTGCGCGGCGGAGCCACGGCCAACGGCATCATCCTGCGAAGAGGTGCGACGACGACGGACGCCACCACGCTGGGCGCCCTCCGGTTCTTCCTGTCCGGCAGGAGCGCGTACGTGGACGGTCAATTCCTCGAGGTGTCCGGGACACCGGCCGAGAGCGTCGCCGGACTCGCTGCGGCGACGACGGCGGTGGGGGAGGGCGTGCCCGACCAGCCGCTGGCAGGTAGGACCGCGGTCGTCACGGGGGCGGCCCGTGGCATCGGCGCGAAGATCGCCGAGATCCTCGCACGGGACGGGGCCCGCGTGGTCGCGGTCGACGTCCCTGCAGCGGGCGAGCAGCTCGCGCAGGTCGCGAACCGGGTGGGCGGCACAGCCCTGCAGCTCGACATCACCGCCCCCGACGCGGCGACCCGGATCGTCGAGCATGTCGGAGGGCGCTTCGGTACCCTCGACATCGTGGTGCACAACGCCGGCATCACGCGGGACAAGCTGCTGGCCAACATGGACGCCTCCCGGTGGGATTCGGTCATCGCCGTCAACATCGCCTCCCAGCTGCGCATGAACGAGCAGTTCCTCGCCTCGCCGGTCTTCTCCACGACGGGACGGATCATCAGCCTCGCCTCGACGAGCGGGATCGCCGGCAACCGCGGACAGAGCAACTACGCGGCGTCGAAGGCAGGTGTCATCGGTATGGTCCGGGCGCAGGCCGCTTCCTTCGACGGCGCCGGCCGGACCATCAACGCCGTCGCTCCCGGCTTCATCGAGACGGACATGACGGCGAAGATCCCGCCCCTCACCCGCCAGGTGGCCCGCCGGTTGAGCAGCCTCCAGCAGGGCGGGCTGCCCGTGGACGTGGGCGAGGCGATCGCGTTCCTGGCCTCCGACGCGGCGGCAGGTATCAACGGACAGGTCCTCCGGGTGTGCGGACAGAACCTGGTGGGCGCATGAGCGGGACACCCCGCCGGGAGGTGACGCTGCCCGGCGTGCCGGCCCTGCCCGGGCTGTACCGCCGGGCCCTCGCGCTGGCCGCACGGCGGAGCATGCGCCGGGCTGCTGCCCCCGCCGACGTGCCCGCCGTGCAGCACCGCGTCGACGGCGTCCGGGTGGACCTCGGTGCACTCACCCGGTTCCAGCAGGTGCTCGGGTCCGCAGCACGGGACACGGTGCCCTCCGCCTACGTCCATACGCTCGCGTTCCCGGTGGCCATGAGCGTCCTCGTGCGGCCCGACTTCCCGCTGCCTCTGCTCGGCCTGGTGCACCTCAGCAACGAGGTGCACCAGGCGCGCCAGATCGACGCGTCCGAAGCGCTCGACGTCGTGGCGTGGGCGGAGCATCTGCGCCCGCATGCGGCCGGGACGCAGGTCGACGTCGTCCTCGAGGTGCGCGTGGGAGCAGAACTCGTGTGGACAGGACGGTCCGTCTACCTGGCACGCGGGGTCCGGCTCGACGGCGCCGGATCGGGCGGACGCCGGGACGAGGAGCGGCCGCCCTTCGGCGCCCCCACCCCGACGGGCGTCTGGCGGCTCGGCGCGGACGCCGGCCGACGATACGCCGCGGTCTCGGGCGACTGGAACCCCATCCACCTCAGTGCGGTGAGCGCGAGGGCCCTCGGGATGAAGACGGCGATCGCGCACGGAATGTACCTTGCCGCCCGCATGGTGGACCAGGCCGTCCCCGCGCCGTCCGGAGCCCTGCACTGGCGTATCGACTTCGCCACGCCCGTGCTCCTGCCGGGGAGCGTGACGACGTCGTTCACCCGGTTCGGCGACGACGTCGGGCACCGGACGGAGGTCGTCGGGTGGTCCGCGAAGCGCCGACGCCCCCACTTCACAGGGTGGGTGCGCGCGAAATAGTTCCATGCCGGCCGGGCCCTGTCCAGACACACCGTGATTTTCGAGGGCAATCCTTGGAAAATCGGTCATGCGGCTGGGCAGGTGCCCGCTCAGCGGGGCAGACTCCGACTACCAGCCCCGACGGCTGACCCACTGGATGGAAGGAGGAGTTCCGTGAATTCTCGAGGTCTCAAAGCAGGGCTGATCGCAGCCTCGGCCCTGATGGCATCCACGCTGATGGCGGCAGGCCCCGTCCACGCAGCACCGACGGCACCCCCCACCGAAGCCGCCACCGTGTCCCATGTGCAGAGCGAGGGCCAGGCGGCCCTCGACGCCTACTGGACGGCGGACAGGATGAAGAGCGCCAAGCCCGCCAACACGATCAACTCCGGATGGGCCGCCGAGGGCCGCTCGGTCATGCCGAAGGCAGGGCAGGAATCCGTGGCGAAGGCTCCCAAGGCGCCTGTCGCGGAGACGCGCGCCACCGCCCAGTCCACGGTCCCGCGCATCGGGAAGGTGTTCTTCACCCAGGGCGGACAGAACTACGTCTGCTCCGGCAACTCGGTCCAGAGCGGGAACCAGAGCGTCGTCGCCACCGCAGGGCACTGCACGTACGATCTCTACACCGGCTGGGTGACGAACTTCGTCTTCGTCCCCGCCTACAACAACGGTGCGGCGCCGTACGGGAAGTTCACCGCGCGGTCACTGCACCCGACGAGCGAGTGGGCGGCCCGCAACGACATCAGCTACGACGGCGCCTTCGCCGTCATGAACACGCTCAACGGCAGGACGCTCGCCGCCACCGTCGGCGCGTCGAGCATCGGCTTCAACATGGCACGCGGCCTCACCTACAGCGCCTACGGCTACCCTGAGGCCTCACCGTTCACCGGCCAGCGACTCTACAGCTGCTACGGGAAGGCCTCGGTGGACCGCATCGGCGGTACCCAGTCGCAGGGCATCCCGTGCACCATGACCGGTGGTTCCTCCGGCGGCCCGTGGTTCGTCGGATCGGGCCCCACCGGAACGCAGAACTCGGTCAACAGTTTCGGCTACACCACCCAGAGCAACGTGATGTACGGACCGTACTTCGGCAGCTCCATCCAGTCCGCCTACGCCACGGCGGCCGGCCAGTAGTCCCCCCGGCAGTCACGCCGGCAGGAGCGCACGGGTGGTTCCCCTCGCGGGGGGCCACCCGTTCGTCGTCCGTCCGGGGCCGCGGCCTGCCGCCCCCGGCCTCCGCCACCCATAGACTGAGGCGCATGACCGGCTTCGACCTCCTCACCCGCGCGGCGGAGCTCGACGCCGCAGATCCCCTCGGCCGGCACCGCTCGCTGTTCCTCGGCACGGACGACGACGCGGTGCTGTCCTACCTCGACGGTAATTCCCTCGGCCGCCCGCTCGCCGTGACAGCGGACAGCCTGGACTCGTTCGTCCGGGACCAGTGGGGCGGGCGCCTGATCCGCGGCTGGGACGAAGGGTGGCTCGGGCTGGCGGAACGGATCGGCGACCAGCTGGGTCGGGTGGCACTCGGTGCGGCAGCGGGCCAGTGCGTCGTGGCGGATTCGACGAGCGTGATCCTCTACAAGCTCGCCCGCGCGGCGGTGGCAGCGCGCCCCGGGCGGACCGAGATCGTCATCGACCGCGACAACTTCCCGACGGACCGGTTCATCGTCGAGGGGATCGCCCGCGAGCGCGGGCTGACCCTCCGCTGGATCGACGTCGCGTACGACGGCGGCGCGACGCCCGCGGATGTCGCCGCCGCCGTCGGCCCCGAGACAGCCCTCGTGCTGCTCAGCCACGTCGCCTACCGCTCCGGGTTCATCGCCGATGTACCCGCCATCACGAGGATCGCCCACGACGCCGGCGCCCTCGTCCTCTGGGACCTGAGCCATTCGGTCGGCTCCGTCCCGGCGCACCTCGATGCGTGGGACGTCGACTTCGCGGCCGGCTGCAGCTACAAGTATCTCAACGGCGGACCCGGCGCCCCGGCGTGGGCATATGTCGCGACGCGGCACCTGCCCACACTCGACCAGCCGATCCTGGGCTGGCTGGGCAGCGCGGACCCGTTCGCCATGGGTTCCGCCTACCAGCCCGCCGACGGCGTCCGACGGCTCGTCTCCGGCACGCCGCCGATCATCGGGATGCTTCCGATGCGCGACATGCTGGCCCTCATCGAGGACGTCGGCATGCCGGCTGTCCGGGCGAAGTCGGAGGAACTGACCGCCTTCGCCATCGACGCCGTCGACGCCGTCCTGGCCCCGCACGGCGTGGTCCTCGCGTCCCCGCGTGCCGCGCAGTCCCGTGGCGGCCACATCACCATCGACCATCCGGACTTCGCCGGGATGGTCCCGGAACTGTGGCAGGACGGCGTCATCCCCGACTACCGCAATCCGAACGGGATCCGGCTCGGCCTCTCGCCCCTGTCGACGTCGTTCCATGAGGTCGCCGTCGCCGTCGGGGCCATCGCCGCCCGCCTGGAGCGGACGGCGCGCGGGGCCGACGCCGGGCAGCTGGACCCGGCGGCGCGCGGGGCCGAGTAGGAGGACAGCGGTGGAGACCCTGCCCGGGCAGCTCTGGGAGCGGATCACGGACGGCTTCCTCAGGGCGGCCCCACCCGTGGTCGGCAGCGCAGGACTCGCCGTGATCGTGCTGGTGGCCGTGGTCCTCACGGTGCCCCGGCGCTCATGGCGGATCTTCGGGCTCTTCGTCACGGTGGTCCACGAACTCGGCCATGCGGCCGCCGCACTGCTGACCCTGCAGCGCGTCACCGGGATCACGCTCCGCCTCGACCACTCGGGTACCACCACGAGCCTCGGCCGTCGAGGCTGGCGGGCGGCGTTCACGACCTTCTGGGGCTACCCGGTACCCGCCGTCGTCGGTGCCCTGCTCCTCTGGAGCACAGCGCACGGCTGGGCGCCTGCTGCCCTGTCCATCGGCGCGGTGATCCTGGCGGCCGCGCTCGTGCTGATCCGGAACGGTCAGGGTGTGCTCATCCTCGGGGGCAGCGCGGCCGCATCGCTCGGCCTCGTCTGGTTCGGGGGAGCGGCGGCCGGCTACGCCTGCCTGGTGCTCGGGATCGCGCTGCTGGTCGGTGCCTGCCGCGACTGGGTGAAGGTGGTTCGGGTCCACCGTCGACGGCGGGAGCTCGCCTCCTCCGACGCCCACCTGCTCCGCCTGTCGACCCGCATCCCCTCGCCGGTGTGGCTCGGCATGTTCGCCCTGGTCATCGGCGCAGCGGTGGCGTTGTCTTTCACGCCGCTCGCACTGATGGCCGGAGGATCGTCCTCCTGACCTCA
This sequence comes from Arthrobacter sp. L77, assembly GCF_000816565.1. Taxonomy (NCBI): domain Bacteria; kingdom Bacillati; phylum Actinomycetota; class Actinomycetes; order Micrococcales; family Micrococcaceae; genus Arthrobacter; species Arthrobacter sp. L77. Next base: position 316,825 of record NZ_JWSU01000006.1, read on the forward strand.
GGCGTCGCCGCGCCGGAGGTGTCCTGAGCTGTAGGGGGCTCCCTGCTGGCGGCAGAGGTCGTCATAGAGTTCGTTGACGGCCTGAGAGATGCAGTCCCGTTCGTGTGCCGGGAGTTCGATCAGGCCGTGCAGGTACGCGGTGACCTCGTACTCGTCCACGCCTCCACCCATGCTGAAGTAGTGCTCCCAGAGGTCGCCGATGGAGATGTTCGCACGTTCCATGGCGTCGACGGTCAGGGTGTGCTGCTCCTTGTCGCGCTTCTCGTCCGGCGTCTTGTCGTGTTCCCGGTCGGAAGTGGTGTGGTCGTCGTCGTCCATGCGGTTCCTTCCCTTCACTCGAGGCACCGGAAGGTCCCGGTAGGTCATCCTTCCAGCATAGGCAAGGGAGGCGTCGGGAGGGAGGACCCGGCCCTGGTTGCTATCGCCCCGGATCGGGTATAGCGGCTGCCGACACTCCCGGTGGCGTCAGAGGAGACCATCACACCCTCGCGGGGCGCCCGCCGATTCAACATCCGGGCACAACCCGTGTTAGAGTATTCCTCGTTGCTTTCGCCGGTTTCTACGGTGAAAAACCACCCGCGCGGGTGGCGGAATGGCAGACGCGCTAGCTTGAGGTGCTAGTCCTCTTATTGAGGGTGGGGGTTCAAGTCCCCCTCCGCGCACCAAGAAAACCCCGGTTCGCCGGGGTTTTTTTGTGCCCTCGACCACGTGGACGGTCCGACCGCGCGGGAACCGGACATCGGCCGGTCGGGGGACCACGCCCCGCATGGCGAACATCGGGAAGAGATCCAGCAGGATGCGGTCGATGGCCGGTTCACTCCTCCCCGACCTCGTTGACGAATTCGAGGAGATCACTGTGTTCCCGGGGGACGGCAAAGGCTTCGTTCATCCTTCATCGGGGCATCACCGACCCTCTTCTCGCTCCAGCGGTGCGTCGCGCCGTGTCGGCCCGACAGACCGGCCGCCGGCTCAGGCGACCGCTCGCCGGACGTTGACCTCGGTCACCACTTCGGATTACCTGATGAAGAACCAGCAATCATCACCGACAGGATCCCGATGACGAACATCGAGCGCGTTTCGGCGGCCACCCATGCACAGGGCAGCACCGTGCCTGCCTCTCAGGCAGCCCCGGTCCACCCTGCATTCGTGAACGATCGGGCGGCCGAGTGGCTGGGTGTGGACGTGCTGCGGGCCGAGTTCGGCGATGTGCTGATCCGCATGAAATTGCGCGAAGAGATGCTCAACGGCTATGGCGTGGCTCAGGGGGGTATGGTGATCGCCTTCGCCGATGTGGCGTTCGCCCTTGCCTGCAACGATCCGAACGGCGACGGGAGAACGGTCACGGTGGCGTCCGGCCTGGATGCCAACTTCCTGAAGCCTGGACTCGTCGGACGGACCCTCACCGCCCATGCCACCGTGGTCAGCCAGACCGGCAGGAGCGGACTCTTCGATATTCGGGTCACGCAGGAAACCGCCGACGGCGGGGAGGAAACCCTCGCTGAACTGCGCGGCCGCTCCCGCACCATTCCCGATCCCGCTCACCGCAACGAGTAGCGGGGACGGTCCCGACACCCGGCGCTCCTGCGACCACTGCCGGGCTTACGCACCGAGGTGGCCAGAGCGGTCAGCAGGGCTGACGCCACGAAGAACCTTGGGGGGTACGCCGACGGCGAGGTAGCTCGGGGGGACGTCACGCATTACGCGCTGCCGGAACCGATGACGGAGCCCTCTACCTGGACACCTGGGGCCGAACAATACGTTGTCGCCGATGGTGGTGTCGGCTCCGTCCACGAGGACGCAGTCGAAGTTCGCATAAGAAGTCGGCCGTGCGACGGAACTCGTCCGGATATGGCTTTGCCACGATGGCCATCCTTCCAGGAGGACAGAATCCTCACAGGCTGGATGGACGCCGAACCGACCGCAGTCCCTGAGGGTGATGTCGTCCGGTGGGTTGCGGACGAGGTTCAGTGCCTGATGCGTGGGGACAGTGTCCGCGTGTATTTGAGGACGGTCCCCAGTTCGCCCTGGCGTAGCTCCTTCAGGGACTCCACGGGCCGACCCGTACTGGCCTCCAGCACATCGCGGCGTTCGTGGGCGGTGAGCGCACCAGCATTGTGAAGAGCCTGTTGCACCATCAGGATCTGATGCTCACGCAGCCGACTGTCGGCGGAGAGGACGGACAGGGCATGCACGGGATGCAGATCGGACGTGAGACTCATGGACACAACCTAAACAGGCGGCATTGACGTTCGGACGACCTGAGGTGAATGCGCCATGAAGAGTCTGTGACGACACCTTGAAGACTGGCCACCTCCCAGGCACCTGGCGCCACTGGGGCCGCCCGATCGACAGGTCGTGACGCTCGATCTGGACCTGCCCGACATCGACGGGATCGAGCACGGCGCGTCTCCAGGGTCATTCCCCGCGCAGCGTGGGGCAGGAGGTTTGATTCCGTCCGTGAAAGGTGTTCAGGCGTTGATCATGACCTTGAGCGCCTTTGTTTCGGCTGCGCGCGAGAACATGTCGTATGCCTTTTCGATGTCGTGGAGGTCGAAGGAGTGGCTCACGAACTGATCAACGGGCAGTTTCCTTTGCGCGACGAGTTTGAGGAGGGTGCCGGTGGTGTTGGTGTTCACCAGGCCGGTGGTAATGGTGATGTTCGAGATCCAGAGTTTATCCAGTGGCAGGTCGACCCCTTTACCGTGGACTCCTGCGTTGGCGACGTGACCGGCCGGCCTGACGATATCCAGCACCATGGCGAACGTCTCCGGGATCCCCACTGCCTCGATGGCCACGTCGACTCCGAGACCGTCGGTGAGTGCCAGGACCTGATCCTTCCAATCGGCATCCGTTGACACGATGCTGTCCGTGGCGCCGAAGAGTTTGGCCTGCTCCACCCGGTTCCGGTCGATGTCGATCGCAATGATCCGTGCCGGGCCGTAAAGTTGTGCGGTCGTGATTGCGGCGAGCCCGACGGGACCGGTGCCGATCACTGCGACGACGTCACCTGGCTTGACGGCCCCGTACTGCACCCCGATCTCATGGCCGGTCGGCAGGATGTCGGAGAGCAGCGTTCCCTCCTGGGCGCTGACGCTGTCCGGAACCCTGTAGACGGACGTCTCCGCGTAGGGGACGCGGACGAACTCGGCCTGGGTTCCATCGATGAGGTGCCCAAGGATCCATCCGATGCCGGAGGTACCCTCCTCGCCCAGGCAGTGGGAGAAAACGCCCTGTTTGCAGTAGTCACAATGCCCGCAGGCGGAGATGCACGAAATGATCACGCGATCGCCGACCGCGAGGCCGGTCACCGCGGATCCGATTTCGGTGATCGTGCCGACACCCTCGTGTCCGAGGATGCGACCCTCTTCAACAGCCGGGACATCACCTTTGAGGATGTGCAGGTCAGTGCCACAGATCGTCGTGGTTTCGATTTTCACGATGATGTCGGTGGGCTTCTGGATGGTCGGGTCCGGGACGTCTTCCCATGCCTTTTTCCCGGGACCGTGGTAAACAAGCGCTTTCATCGATGGTTCCTTTGACCGGCCGAGTCGCTTTCGCGTGAAAGCTGCGTTCGGCGGCGTCCCTGTCTCCAGGAGTTGGGCCAAGCGTATACCCCGGCAATCGGAGCCACACCGATGGGCGGTGGTCGCCCAACAACCGCAGCTCAGCAGTCCCGGCGCCGCGACGCCGTGGAACATTCCCCACGATCTGACAACCCTCATGCGTGCTGCTTCGGGACGGACGTTCCGGGACTGCTGCCGTCCGTTGGCAGCCGGGATACGGCTGCTCTTACGCACGGTGTGTGCGGTCGGGGCGCCGATGTGCCGACGACGGGCGCCCCCCTTCGGCTACGGTGCGACGACGTCGATGACCGAGTAGCGTTTGGTCGCTTCGAAGTCGGGACCGACCCTGCCGTAATCTTCGACGTACGTCAGCACGGGCGTAGGTTCTGGGAGGCAGATCTGCCTCGATCGCGATGGTGAAGCTGTAGGCCCCCGCCGCGTCCGCGATCGCCACCTGATCGTCCATCACGAAGCTGTCGGTCTGGGCGACGCCCATGCCGATGAAGACCTTCTGTCCCGGCTCGTGGCCGCTGCCGTTGATCGCGACAGAGGACCCTGGGTGACGGTTGCAGTCGACGCACGCCACTCGGGGTGCGGTGTGACGACAACGCCTGCGGGCACCACGGGTTCCGGATCGGCCTCGATGGTGGAGGCCGCCGCCGGCGCCTCGGGAATTGCCGGTTCCACTGCTGGAGATGCTGCCGGGGCGGCCGGAGGCATGGTCGCAGGGACGGTCACTTCCGCGGCCGTCTCGGGCGCGACGGGCTCCACTGTGGGGTCGCTCGACGCGGTGGCTATCCGGGTGGCTGACGGCTTCGGGGTGCTCGGAGATGTCGAAGCCGTCGGCAGCAGCCGCAGTTGCCGCAGCGGGGTCGTCGTCAGGGGCGCTGGCGCAGCCTGCGAGGAGGGCGGTGATCGCGGCGAGGGCGAGGAGGGACGGCAGCTTGGACACGAGGATGATCCTGAGAACGAAGCGGTATGGAAGGCGAGGAATCGCCGGGCAAGAACCCTGCCCTGCTTCATCCCACCGGCTGACGCTACCTCCGGATAGGCCTGTCGGACGTAGCGTGGAGGCGCTGTGTGCAAACCGTGATCGCAGTGCGCCACGCAGTCCCTCACGTCGTATCGTGACCCAACCGATACGTGTCGGATGGGGCACTCCGCACGCCGGACCGGAGACTTGGAGCATGGCGCTCATGGGAATCGAAAAGGTACGGCCGACACAGTGGCTGAAGGACAATCGGACGGCTCTGCCGTCCTTGCTGGCGCTGGTCGCGGTGGCCGTGTTCTGGTTCGTCGGCGCCATTGGTGGCATCGGGTACCTGGCCGGCGCGAGTTCGCCCATGGCGATGCTGGCGGGGCTCTACGTAGGCCTCGCCGCGGTCGCCGTGTCGATCATCATCGTAACCCTGGCCGTGACGGATCTGATGCGCCGCTACGCGCGGCCGCGTACCCGCCGCTGACGGCTTAGCAGGACTCGAGGACGCCCTATCCCGCCGTGGTGTCGGCGGTGCCGGGCCGCAGGTGCAGGACGGCGAGACTGGGGCGCGTGTCGGCGGTCCTGACGATGTAGCGGTACACCCACGACGGGCAGTAGCCAACACGACGCCCTGCTCATGAGTGCCCTGGAGGGGATCCCTCTGGTGCCCCGCTTGACCTCAGGTGCGGCCGGTCTCATGAGCCCAGATGGCGAGCTCGACCCGATTACGCGCGCCGAGTTTGCGCATCAGGCCGGCCAGATGGCTCTTGACGGTGCTGGGACTGATGTGGAGATCGGCGGCGATCTCACCGTTGGTTCGGCCCTGCGCCACGGCGAGGAGCACTTGCTCCTCACGGGAGGTGAGCGGTTCTGTCGGCTGCGCGAATGGTCCCGCCTGCGATCTGGCGAACGCCGCAAGTAGGCGGACGGTGACGCTGGGAGCGATCAGAGCATCACCATCGGCTGCAGCGTGGATCGCCTGGGTCAGCAGCGCAGGTCCGGCGTCCTTGAGCAGGAAGCCCCGGGCGCCGGCCTTCAACGCCCTGTGGACGTACTCGTCGAGGTCGAAGGTGGTGATCACGACGATCGGCAGGGGCTCGGTGACCTCGGGTCCGGCGAGCTGGCGGGTGGCTTCGATACCGTCCATCAGCGGCATGCGGATGTCGAACAGGCACACGTCCGGGTGCAGCTGACGCGCCAGGCCCACGGCCTGTCGCCCATCGATGGCGGCGCCCACGACCTCGATGTCGGGCTGGGCGTTCAGCAGCATCGTCAGGCCGGTGCGCACGATGTCCTGATCGTCGGCGATGAGCACCCGGATGGTCATCGGGGAGCGCCTGCTCGGGGCAGCGTCGCCTCGACACGCCAGCCGCCGTCCGCTCTCGGGCCGGCGTGGAACGTGCCGCCCAGCATCTTGGCGCGTTCCCGCATACCGATCAGTCCGTAGCCCGACGGGCTGCCGCCGGCCGCGCCGACGGCACCATCGTCATCGACCGTCAGCTGCACCCGCTCGGCGTCACCTACGACACGCACGGCCACCCGCGTCGCGTCGCGGGCGTGGCGTCGCGCGTTCGTGACCGACTCCTGGGTCAGGCGGTAGAGCGCGGCCCCCACCGCGGGGCTGAGATCGTCGAGCTCACCGGTCAGCTCCACCTCGACCTGTGGCCCTCCCTCGGCTCGACCGGCGAGTCGCCCGAGCTCAGCCACGCCCGGAGGCGGCGCGAAGTCCGCCCCCTCGGAGGCGCGCAGGACACCGACCATGGTGCGCAACTCGGTCAGCGTTCGCGAGGCCGCGTCCTCGATGACAGCAAGGACCTCAGTGGCACGCTCCGGGTACGACGTTGCGACGGCACGTCCGGCCTGGGCCTGGATGACGATGCCGGACACGTGGTGGGCGACCGTGTCGTGGAGGTCGCGCGCCAGCTGCTCCCGCTCCCGAGCTTTGGCCTCGTCGAGGTCGCGGGTGCGCGTGTGCGCGTGGTAGCGGATCGCAGCGCCCAGAGCGGCGGCGAACAGGAAGAAGCCGAATGCAGCCACCGTATCCGCCGGGCTGGTCAGGTCAGCGACGTGGGTGATCACCAGCCAGACCAGGATGATGCCCAGGCCGGTCGCAGCCTCGCGGCCGGCTCCCCACCGGAACAGCGCGTAGGTCAGGACGAGCACCCCCGAGATGCTCGTCAGCAGCCCAGCCTCCTCGCCCCCGATGATCCTCGCGACGTCCACAGCCGTCAGTATGCCGAAGGAGATCGCCACCGCTGCCAGAGGGTGAGTGCGGCGCCACCACAACGGAGCAAGGACCACGCACACGATGGCGAGTACCAGCGGGCGCGACCCCAGGTCCTCGCGGAGCACCGTCTCCACCACCGACCACGCCAGGAGTACCGCGACGAGCGCTCCGTCCCGCCACACCCGCCGCGGGGGGTTCACCGGTCGAGGCTCAGCCCACAACGAGCGCAGCGCCTTCGTCACCATCTGTCCAGCGTAGGGCCAGCGCGGCAGCAGCGGATCAGCCGAAAGTACGAGAGGGGGACCATGCCATCGGCCAGGCGAACTCCGGCCTCCGGGCCGATGTACCTGCCTGCGGGCTCAGCGATCGTGGACCTACCGATCCTCACCACAACAACGGAGCTCATGATGAGAACACGTCAACCCACCGCCACACTGGAAGACCCGCGGATCCCGGTGCAAGCCAAGCTCGCCGCAGCCTGGACAAGCTTGATGTTCCTCTACGCCTACGTGGACATCATCGCCTTCTTCAAGCCCGGTGTGGTCGATGACATCCTCTCCGGCATTGTCTGGGAGTTCAACATCAGTCAGACGTTGTTGACCGCCTTCCTAGCGCTCATGGCGATCCCGATCGTCATGGTCGTGCTGTCGATGACGCTGCCCGTCCGGGCGAACCGCATCACGAACCTCATCGTGGCCTCGGTGCAGGTCCCCTACGCGGCATTCAACGTGGTGGGCGAGTCCTGGACGTACTTCTACGGCTTTGGCGTCGCCCTGGAACTGGTGGTTCTCGCGCTCATTCTGCGGTACGCCTGGACCTGGCCCCGCTCCGCACCGTTGGCGATCATGCCGACCAGCCGTGAGGCTGATCGCACTCAGCAGCAAGCGTGAGCGCAAGAGCAGTTCCCGTCGTGTTCGGAGCCATCTGCCTCGGTGCCGTGGGCCTTCTGGCGGTGGGACACCAAGTGCCACTGGGATGTCGGGAAGGGCCGTCCACGTATCGTCGTCGTCCGCCTCAGCGACCCACCATGATGGGCACGCCGAGCCGCCGCATCAGATCCACCAGTCCCACCATGACCCAGGAAGGTCCCGGTCATGATTGGGGCACACGAGCCCATGGGGCACTACGGCGACAAGACCGCCTTGCTCGGCCTACCCACGACGGCCCCGGTCCGCGGCCGACCGTGGCCGCAGGAAAGCCAACAGTCCCGTTCTCCACGGCTTCAGCCCCACCATCGTCCCGCGCCCGCCGGCGGACTGGCGATCCGGACTTACCCTGGCCGGCTACTGGTGGCCGGACGTCGAGCCGGGGTGGCAGCCACCTGCAGAACTGGTCGACTTCATCGCGGACGGACCGCCCCCCGTGTTCATCGGCTTCGGTAGCAGCGCGGCCCTGGACACCGACTTCATGCTCGACACGCCGCGATGAAGAGGAGATGGTTGTCCGCGCTGTAGAACACCATCATCAGGATCAGGCCGAAGGCGCCGCAGCCAGAGCCCTCGGGAGCCCGGAGCGGGAGTTCAGTGAGCGTTCCGCCCGGTCCAGGGATACGCCTGAAGCGCCGGCAAGAACGATGGGCCCGAGCGTGAGGTACCAGGGTCCCATCACTCCTAATCCGAGAGCAGCGAGAATAGTGCAGATCGCTGCCATGAGTCCCCAAAGGACAGCGCGGCGGCTCGAGGTAGGCGCGGGTGATCGCGCCTTTCGCTGTCCGTTCGTCCCCATTGTCATACCCGTCAGCCTGACCGGACGGCCCTACGAGGTGGCGCTCCGTCATCGATCCTATTCAGGAGCAGAAGCAGGAGCCCGGTGTCTCTTTCCGGCGTTTTCGATGACGGCAGCGATACCGAGCATCAGAGCCGAGCCGAGGGTGGTTCCAACAGCCACGAGCACGGCACCCACCGCCCATAGGCCGGTCACATCCGTGGCTGCCGCCGTGCTGATCCACGCAGCTGTGAACGCCGCCGGAAGGACCAGCAGCGCGACAACCAATCGCAGGAGCCGGTAAGCGAGTCCGACCACCACAAAGCTGCACAGAAATGCTCCGATGCCCTGCCACACGGCGTAGGGGCCGGCCATTTCGCCCACTGTGGTGTCGTAGTAGTACTCGGTGTCCCAGGCGAACCAGCCGTACCAGAGCGTTGCGGACAGGACTGCGATCAGGGCCACGAGTGCCCACTGTTGAGCGGGTGACCGATGACGGTTCCGGGTAAGGTGCATGCTTCACATTAGGTTGCCTGCGCCGACGCGCAGGGATGCCGTAAGCGGGTCTCCACCGCGAGTCCGCTGAGGTGCAAGATCGACGCCACGTCGACAAACGACCGTGCGTCGACGCTGGATCCCTTGGTTCTCCTGTAGTTGATAGTCAGAAACGTGGCCACGATGCCGCGGATGAGTCTGAGAGGGGCGCCCCCAGCTACAGGAAGCTGCTACTCCACAGTGTCGACCGCCGCGTGTCCGCGTCGGTACTCAAGGATGGAGCTGATGACGACCGCAGAAGCAGCCAGGATCATGACGAGGATCGACACAGGCCCCCACCATTCCGGCAGCTGCTCAGTGAGCAGCATTGCGCCCACCCCGAAAACGATCGAAGCTCCAAACAGCGATCGGCTCCATGCAGTCATACCCACAGCCTAAGCGCGCCAGTAATACCGAGACGATGCGGTCGACAGCCGGTCCCTCGCCGCTCCATCGCCGCACCTAGTACGGCGGCATGGGGACCTTCTTGAATGAGCGGCAGCGGTAGATCGTTCCGATCGTGGTGGTCGGGGTACTGACGACCGCAACCTAGGTGTTGATCGGAGCGTTCCAGATCCTGGTCTGGAACCCGATGGCAGCCGTTCCAGGTAAGAGCCTCCAGGAGATCGAGATTGCTATGTCATCTGCCAGCAAGCCGTTAGTGAAAGTCCCGGTCCATGTGTGGCACTGGCCGGCCCCATTATCGCTCCTGTCCTCGGCGCCTTCTCCATCGTGAGATTTCCCGATCTGCCATGGACGATTACCCGGGTTTTCCTCAACCATCGTTCTGCAGACGCCCGACTACTTTTTGCCTCTTTCAATCCCGGGATGAGCATCGCCGACGCCTTCGCCATCACAGGTGGAGGCCACGCCCCGTGGAGCATGATTCTCTATGGAATGAGCCTCCTCTCATTGGTCGTCCTGCTGATGACTCCGACGAAAGAGGATCAGGTCCGCCGGAAAGCCAATCGAATACCATTTTGGCGCTTCGATCAGGAGACGCACCTGGTTGGAAGAGCTTACGGGTCTCGATGAGGATCCCTCAACGGGACTGCGATGTTCCCTAATGTTCCTGCACGATGTCCTGCTAAGCGCGAGGACGCGGCCGGACACCGGTTTGCGCCGGGTGCACTCCTTCCACAACTGCCCACCGGGGCGTTACCGGTCAGTGTCGAGGAGTATGGGCGTGGAGCGTGAATCTCCACCACATTGATCCGACCCATTGATCCTTGTCCACTCCAGAGACGCTTCGTCCCTGACTAGGACCACGCCGTGAACGTCCAATGCCTGCGCAGTGACCGCGGTCGGTGCGACCATGTTGGTTTCAATCTGCCAGTTCTCCTGATCAATGCGTGAGGTCATGAAGTGAGAGAACGGTCTGGCCGAGCCGTCGTCAGAGGGCGCTGGCGTGGCGTCGGCGGAGGGTGCAGGCGGCGCAGGCGGTACGGATGATTCGACTGGCGGGCCAATAGGTACACCCCTGGAACAATCCTGTTCCTCCGAGCAGACTTGCACTGCAGCAACCAAACCGGCGCGTGATCCACTTATCTGGACAGGGATAATCGTCGAGTAACCGATCGCAGGACACTCTCGAGGAACAGGCGGACTGGAGCACCCGCTTGAAGCTAGTAGCAAGACAAGTGCCGCTACCGAGACCACCAATTTCCCCATAATGCCATTCTGGCAGAGTCACTTCGCAGCAGGAATGCTGCACGAGAGAGCACCCTTTTCGCCTCACCGGTCGATGCCCGCGACGCAGCTGGAGCACGGATTCCGCAGCAAACGACCCAGAACGACGTCGCATCCCAGCGCACCAGCGCGCGCTGGGTTCGAGCAGGTCGCGGCGGACGACGACCCATTTCCCTCTATGCCTGCTCTGCGCCACAACCCGGGTGCCGGCACGGCGTTACGCAGTCGGGTTGTGGACCCGGGTCTACCAGGACAGCTTGATCTCAAACTCTCGTTCGTCGTCCTCGACCTCAACCTCGACCTTCATGGTGACCTCGTCAGGAACTTTGACAGTGAACCGCAGGCCGTTCTGCTCCATAACGATCTCGTTGCCCGACCCCAGCTCGTCCGCGATGTCGCGGAGCTGTTGGGCGGCCTCTTCCCTGCGTAGGGTCTGCTTCTTCTCCAGCTCGATGTCCACCTAGGACTCCTCTCGTCGCGCTCACTAGTGGCCAGCATGGCAGTGCTGCTCTAGATCGGCAACGGCCTCGCCTCCGAAACAGACAATGTTCTCGAGAAGGCATTGGCCCGCTGAAGCCCATCGCGCAGTGGGTCAGCAGTGCACGGTCAAGACGCACCTGCGCGGCATCCACGCGCAAGCTGGGGTCGGGACACGGCGGGAGGCCATCGCGGCGGTATCCCGCCAGTAGGCGATTACAAGAGAACCTACGGCTCGAGAGCGAATGTGAAGTCCTGAATCCACGTGGTGCTGAGCATCGGAGCAGGGCCCGTTGAGGGATCCTCTTGCGCGACTGAACGCGCGTCCAGCGACGGTGTCTGGGCCTGTTGGCCAATATTCCAGCCAACGACTGCGAGACAGTAGCCAAGGCGCCGTGGACGTTCCTCACTGGACACAGCTCTCGGACACGACCCACGGAACACGACACGCCGTTCCCGGCAATCCTGGGCTGGAGTGTTCTATGGACGGTCGTTCATGCGTACCCCTCAGCTGGTCTTCTGCGTGATCTCCTGATCGCTTTCGGACCGACGGTGAATCGAGGACAGTAGGGCAGGCCAGAACCTATGGTGAACTAGTTGATCAGCGCTCATCTGAGTACTTGGGGGTCCTGTAATGAACGGCAAAGACGTGGTGGGTGTACCTGCCTCGGCGCTAGGGGTAGCTGTGGCACGAGTGTTGGAGGACACGAGCCCTTTCGCTCACGAGGCCGGCCTTGTTGCGGAGGTGGTTCTCGGGCTCAGGGAGGCTGGGTACGTGTCGCGCTCTACGTCCGACGACCTCTCGTCGTTGATCTACCAGCGGCAAATGCACTCATGGCACGCCGGCGGCTTCACGGTGAGTGAGCCTATTCAGGACTTGAAGCTCGAGCTTGACCGGTTTCCGGTAGGCGATCTCCCCAAGGACCAGGTTGATCCGGTGGAGGTGCCGACACGCGTAAGGGACATCATGAAAGGCATCGCCGTCCCGGTATCTCGCGCAAAAACTCCAACGTCTCGACAGGATGCTCGTCCAGGTACGATCGGGGCGCTTTTCCCGGAAGACCCAGAAGGTGTCTTCATCAATCTGGGTTGGGAGGGGCGCCAGGAGTCCCCTGCGGAAATCGCGCCGCGGTTCGAGGCGATGTTCGCTCACATCAGAGAACTGCCTTGGGCGTATTCGTTTCGCTGGTATCAGGACACCGCTCGCCTGCAATCGAATCTCGACGAGGTGCCGTCGGCGGGCCCGGAACTGGCTGCATGGATCGAGGGAGCGACCGAGGAGGCCGGTGAGTGGCGGCCGACGTGGAGCTCGGCCGGGGTATCGTTGCGCGCCGACCCCGACATGAGGAGCCGGGAGGTAGCGGCTATCCGTGTCAACGCTGGAGCTCCGATCGCATCGGCGAACGATGTCGTGCTCAAGCTTGCCTCTGACTTTCCGATTGGGACTCCCGCTCAGGCGGTTCGGTTCCTCCTGGGTCTGGTGCGGATCTGGCAGGCGGACGTCGCGATTCTCCTGACGAGTAAAGCTGTTGCTTTGATGTCTCCGTCGACGCATGCGGCGTATGCGTCGTGGACGTCGACACTCGCGCGGGGGACGGAACCGATCGGCAAGGGAGAGACTGCTGTTCCGTTCGGGGACGGTACCGTCTGGGTTGCTGAAGAGTGGTCGGTCGACGCCCTGATAGCGCTGAACAGTGATCTGGTAGCGGCTGGCGCGCCTCGACTGGCGGAAGGGCAACCTGTGCAGATTCTCCCGCACGTCCCCGAAGACCTGCCCGAAAAGTTGCTGCAGGTCAACACCACCGTCCGCCTCTCACACCAACACGCCGACGGCCTACACCGACCCGAGTAATCCGATGCTCAATGAGACCGGGGCAACCATGGAAGCGCTGCACCAAATGCCCGCCGGTGGTCCGGTCAAAGGATCGCTTGCTGAGACGGCGAATGACAGTCGGTAGCCCCTTTGGGCGCGCGCACGACGTACTCGTCCGTGCATCTCAATCGTGCCGGTTGAGCCTGCGCCAACCTCTTCAACCGTCGTTAAGTGGCGGCCCTCTGTGGCGATAAGAGCACTGAGGGCCCGGTATCGGGCGTCCGCCAACAAGCGCTTCCGTGGCTCGTAGTTGCAGCACCGTCGACTTAGCTTGCTACCGGCATCGCGTAGACGACCAGGTTCTGCGTGTACACCCATTCGCCGCCGACCTTCTCCACGTCACCGCCACATGTCACGACGACGAGCTGGCGCTCCCCTTGGGTCCTGAAAATTTGGTACGGGAGGGACTCCTTATGGAGGACCGACATCCTGCTCACGACGTACCGGCGTACTTCTCCCTCGCTGTCCGTGACGTAGACAGGGTCGCCTTCCCGCACTTGGTGCAGAGGTCCCAGCGCACCCCAGGACCCGTCGGTGAAATTGACGTGTCCTGCTATTACCGTTGAGCCGTCCTTGGCCTCAAGAGGAGCAGCCTCGGTGTACTGAGCGACCTTGGACGACTCAGGCAGAACCATCTCGCCGCCGTCTGCACCGCCTTCGACAATGGGCGCCGAAATGCCGACAGAGGGGATATCGAGCGTCGATGGCGCGACCGGCACAGGAGCCGGTGCGGTTGACGGATCGGGTGATGGGGCCGCGTCTTCCGGCAGCTCCTGCCCGCCTTTCGGGTCGATCCCAGGCTGATCGCGGAGGGAGTCCCCATCTGATGCTTGAATGACGACGTCACGCGCCATCGGGGTCGGGTCCTGGGAGCCCCAGGAGAGGAACAACGCTGCGCCCATGCATGCGGCTGCAAGGGTGCCAGCGATGCCTGCTGGTCGTGCAGGCTTCCTCCGTGAGGAAGCCGCACACCGCTTAGTCGGTACTGACATCATGGACCCTTCGGAGAAGGGTGGGCCGGCTGAAGACGTGCTTCAGCCGGCCCACGTCGTGGAGACTCTGATACCTACGCTGCTGGTGTCTTCCTCCGGAGACGAACAAGGCCGAAAGCGAGAGCACCGAGCATCAGGCAGAACCCTCCGACACCGGCGGAGGTGAGACCGGAGGTCTGGGCAGTGCCGCCGTCGATGACCACGGCGGAGTCGGACCCGTCGGTCTCACACGCGATACCATCCTGGTCCCGGTCGAGAGCGGGACTGTAGTGAGTCTGACCCTCCTCGATGTTCATCCACCCGGCATCCTTCGCCGCCCCACAGTTCGCATAGCCCGTGACGATGTTCGCGTCGGGCTCCGGGGCCACCGTCTCCGGCGCTGGCGGCTGCTCGGCGGGGCCTGCGGGAGCAGTCACCTCGAGGATGAGTCCGGGGGTGCTGCCGTCCGGCTTCCACTGGGTGAAGAAGATCGGCTGGACATCGCCGACGACGATCGCGTGGTACCAGATGTAGATGCCCGCTTCGGTGACAACGATCGGTTCGGTGGTCACCTCACCAGTCCCATTGAACGATGTGACCACTGTAGCGATCGACTCAGGAATTCCGGTCCAGGCAGAGTCCACGGAGGCGAAGGGACCAGCAAGGCGCGTTTCCACGTCGAGGGTCCTCCCGGCGAAGTTGTACCCCTTCAATGTCGTCGTGACCGCGCTTCCCCGCTCCACTCTCTCGGCACTCGGAGTCCACGAAAGGCTCGGAGCAAGGAGGTAATCGGTCGAAGTTCCCTCAGCACCGTACTCGGTGCTCACGTCCTGTTCGATGTACTCGGGATTCGAGCCGTCTGCAACGAGAATCGACGCCACGAAGGTGTACCCGGCACCGTCCACGTAGGTCACATTCTGGGGAGTGAACGTATATTCCCCCGGCCCTTGGGAGGTCGTGAAAGTCTCGCTGGATACAGGGCCCGACACCTGAGCAGGCGCAGTGAATTTTCCGTCATGTTCGTAGACATCGACTCGTACCGCGACGGGCGCCTTCGTCCCGTTCACATCGGTCCATTCATCGCCTGCCACAGCGTCTACGTTCACCGTGACGGTGGCCTCGGAACCCACCGGGGTCACCGGTGCGACCGATAGGCCGATGGCTGGGGTGAAAGGCACGCCCTCGGCCGCGTGAGTGGGGATCGCTGATCCCGCGCCTACCAGCAGGGCCGAGAGGGCCAGCGTCGATACCCCCCTGATGAGGTGAGCCGCCTGCTTGAGCGTGACCTTCATATGATTCCTTCTATCCGAGGTAAATGCCCGCGGGTGATATGCGCAGCCTTATGGAATGCAAGGACCAGACCTGGGAGCGCGGGCGATTTGAAGAACTGAATACTTCGTCGGAGACCGTTACGCAGGGAATGCCGCAGGAAATCCGACGTCGTCCACAACGGACCCTACCCACCAGTTGCAGCAACGAACAGCACAAGATGGTTACAGAACCGAACCATCATGTCCGGGGCACATGATGCAAATGCGTCCACTGAGATGCTTCGACAAGTGACGTGAACTGTAATGTCGCTTGGTAAAAATTCCGGGTTCACTAGCAGTTCAGTGCCGACGTTATCCCCCGACCACCGGACGCTCGACAATGTACTCGAGGTCGGAGGCTTGATTGTCCGCAGATGTTCTAGCTCACCGCTGATCCGGCAACGCCATGCAGCCACCTGACGACATCGCGGCCGGTGACGTCGCGCGGTGCACGTGCTCCGCGTTCCAATCGCTCCCATGCGTCGTAGACGAGGGCATACGGGGACTGCCCCTCTCGAATGCAGGCGTGGCCCGGCCAGCAGAATCAGCGCTTCTTGCTTGCCCGCGGATAAGCCAAATCAGCGACTCTACTTCTTCGTGAGGTACAAACCGATCAGGGCAATCGTCAACAGAAGTAGGCCTGCTATGGCCAGGGCCATGGCCAGTCCGAGATAGAGCAAGAACCCAGGTACGATCGGCACCGCGGTTGGTCGCACACTGTGCGCGTACTGCATCAGGGCGAACATGCGGGCAGCGAGCACAGCACCGAAAGCGAAGACGACCGTGCCGGTCAACCTCAACACCTTCACACCTCCCCAGCTCGGTCTCCGAATACCGGCATCTTCGTGTCGTACCAATTCACCGTCCCAGCATCGACCAACCAAAGACATGCTTCGCAGGCATACGGGAAGTATCAGCACACGACAGCCACCCCTACCCGGCCTCGGTCCGAAGGGATGGCAGAAGCTTATTCTCGGCAAAGGATGCTTTGACTGGACGAGCAGCGGGCTAGGACTGTCTGATAAACGGTGTGTGGGTCCGGCATTTCATTAGTGAGCGGTTCTTTCGAACCGGTTGGCGAAGGTGATCGCGAACGCGTTGAGTGCGGGTTTCCACCTGATCGCCCAGCGTGCTCTGCCGCCGCCGGTAGGGTCAAGAGACCGGGTCACCAGATAGAGACATCTCAGGGCTGCGGCCTCGTTCGGGAAGTGACCCCGAGCTCTGACGGCCCGCCGGTAGCGGGCGTTGATCGACTCGATCGCGTTCGTCGTGCAGATCACCCGGCAGATCTCCACGTCGTACTCGAGGAACGGCACGAACTCCGCCCACGCGGACTCCCAGAGCTTCACGACCGCCGGATACCGTTCACCCCACTCGGCGGTGAACTCCGTGAACCGGTCCTTCGCCGCCTGCTCCGACGGCGCCGTGTAGACGGGCTTAAGGGCTTTCACGATCCCGTCCCGGTGTTGCCGGCCGGCGTAGCGGAAGCTGTTGCGGATCAGGTGCACGATGCACTGCTGCACAACCGTGTGTTGCCAGGTGGTCGTGATCGCCTCCGGCAAGCCCTTGAGCCCGTCGCAGACCGCGATGAACACGTCGTCAACGCCTCGGCTCTTCAACTCGGAGAAGACCTGCAGCCAGAATCGGGCGCCTTCGGCGCCGTCACCGGCCCAGATCCCGAGGATGTCGCGTTCCCCGTTCACGGTGACGCCCATGACCACATAGAACGGGGTATGACGCACCTGCCCGTCCCGGACCTTGACCCACAATCGCGTCCACGAAAAGCACCGGGTAAAGCGGATCCAACGGCCGGGAGGACCACTTGGCTAACTCGCCGGCGACCTTCTCGGTGATCCTCGAGATCGTGTCCTTCGAGACCTTGGCCCCGTAGACCTCCTCAAAATGCGCGACGATTTCCCCGGTCGTCAGTCCGCGGGCAGAGAACGAGAGCACGATCTCGTCGATGCCGTCCAGGCGTCGCTTCCGCTTCGGCACGATCACCGGCTCGAACGACCCGTCCCGGTCCCTTGGCACCTCGATCTCGACCGGGCCGATCTCGGTCAGCACCGTCTTCACTCGGGTGCCGTTGCGCATGTTCTCCGCGGTCGGCGTCCCGCCGTGCTCGTGCCCGAGGTGCTCGGTCAGCTCAGCTTCCAGGGCGGTTTCCAGGACGTTCTTGGTGAGCTGGTTCAGCAGGCCACCCGGGCCGACCACGCTCACGCCCTGCTCCTTGGCTTGGGCGAGCAGCGGTTCGGCAAGGTCCAACAGAAACGATGATCTCTCCCGTCACAGGATCGATCATCGTCTCTGTTGCGTCGGTCGTGAAGTCATTCACGGCCATCTCCTCTCGGATCAGGCCGGACCCTCACACACCGTTTTTCTTACAGTCCCAGCGGGCTCAGGAGCGCGAGAAGGTCGAGCACATCATCTGTGAATCGCAGCGGTAAGTGGTTAGGCGGGGATTGTGTGGCGGGACTGGAGTACACGACGCTCGTGGTGATTCCACCGGGGTGGCGAGTCGTCCGGTGATGCGTTCGAGGTGGCGCGTGGACCGGGCGAAGACTTTGATGATGAAGCAGTCCGCGCCGGTGATGTGGTGGGCAGCCATGCTGCTCCGTGAAGCGGGGGCAGCAAGGCGGTGTTCCTTGGGCGGCCGCGCTGCCTACTAACGCGCGCATGAGCCTAGGTGGTGAGGGTGGCTAGCAGTGGGCTCATTCGGTAGGGAATGGGCTGGCGAAGGAACATGCTTGTTCTGGTTCGGAGTATTCCTGGGCAGAGTCGTATTTCCTCTGATACCCGGTACAGGTCATCGGGGTCTCGTGCCACGACCCGGCAGAGAAGGTCTGTTTCTCCCGCCGGCGCGAGGCACTCGACGATTTCCGGGATGGCCCGTAAGCCGTCCACTGCGATGTCGATCCGGTGTTGGTCGAGTTCGGCCGCTACGTGGGCCGAGATGCCCATGCCGAGGGCCGCTGGATCGATCCGGACGCTGTTGGCCCTGAGCACTCCCAGGCGCTCGTATCGCTCGAGGCGGGCTTGAACCGTTCCGCGGGCCAGACCTGTGCGATGTGCGATCGCGAGGATGGTCATTCTAGGATCAGCGTCCAGCGCCTCGAGGACAGCACGATCGATGGCGTCCTTGATCGGGCGGCCTGTCTTGCCGACAGCCATGGGGTGTCCTTCTCTTCGCGGTCAGGATGACCAGCTATGGCGGTCTAACCGGCTTCGAGGTGATCAGGTTGACCACTGCTTGTTTCTACTGTTGCACAGACAGTCGGTGTTCGGGCTTGATAGGTGACAGAACGCCCGGAAGAGTATGGCTCCTTCCCGGGTTTCGGGAAGCATTCGAGGGGCACACCTCCTCCTCGGTTGCTGGAAGTGTGCTCCTACAACGAGCCACCGTCCGTCCGCAGCGTCACCCCTGCGCGGTCTCCTCCCGTTTCATGTTTCACCTCACCTTTCGATCGCCTCGCAGGAGGAAGGCGAGGTGGTGCCCGGCTGTTGAGGGGATGCTGCAGTCAAAACCTTCTGAGGATCAGGCCCCGACAGTTCTAGGCGACTGACGCCATGTCGACGAGGCGTCCGTCGACCAGGTTCACCACCCCATGCATGCGGGGTAGGTGGATGAGGTCGTGGGTGACGAGCAAGGTCGAGGTGTTCAGGTGGTCGGTCAAACGCAGGATGAGCTCGATGATGCTGGCGCCGCGTTCCTGATCCAGGGCGCTGGTGGGCTCATCCACCAGGAGCACGCTGGGATCGTTCATGAGGGCGCGCGCGATGTTGATGCGTTGGCGTTGCCCGCCGGAGAGCTGGTGGGGGCGTTTGTCCCCCTGCTTGGCGAGGCCGACCGCGTCCAGAAGCTCAGCGGCACGGGCCGCGGCCTTTGCGCGGTTGTTCCTGCTGTTCCGGGCGCCGAGTTCGTTCATGACGGTCAGTTGTTCCCGCGCGGTGAGTGAGGGAACAAGGTTGGACTGCTGGAACACGATGCCGATGCTAATGCGCCTGAGCTCTGTTGCTTCCTGCAGGGTCAGGTGTGTGGCGTCGATGTCGTTGATGAGGACCTGCCCCGTGGTTGGTCGGATGAGCGTTGCCGCGACCGCGAGGAGGCTGGACTTCCCGGAGCCGCTGGGCCCGGTGATACCGGTGACCGTGCCTGGATGACCGGCGAGGGTTACGCGGTCGACGGCGGTGATGGTGCTGTCTCCGTCGGGGAAGGTCAGGGTGATGTTGTTCAGGCGGATCATCGGTTGCTTCCTAGCGCGGTGAGGGGGTCGGCGGAGGTGACAGAGCGCAGGGCAAACGCTGCCCCGGCCAGTCCGAGCACGGTCATGATGATGCCCGGAAGTGCTGTGGTGAGCGGGCTGAGGAGGAAAGGGAGCGCGGACCCGGCGAGGGTGCCGAGAAGGGCGACGATCCCAAGGCCGAGACCGATGCCCAGGACCAGCACGATGAGCGCTTGTCCGAGAGCGCCCCGGACGAGGGACCGGGTGCTGGCTCCGAGGGCTTTGAGGACTGCGATATCCGCTTTCCTTTGCATGGTCCAGACGGTGAAGAACGCTCCGATGACCAGTCCGGAGATGCCGAACAGCATGCCGATCATGAGCAGGAGGGATCCGATCTCGGACCGGAATGCGCTCAGGGCGGTCAGGGAGCCCAGGGTGGTTTTGGAGATCGTGGCATGGGCGCTGTCCGCGGCGGCCCAGTCGGGGTCGCCGGTCACGGTGAGGACGGTGGCGTAGGCGTCAGGGTTACCGGTGGTCGCCGAGTATGACTGCCAGTCATTGAGGGTCATCCGGATGACGGGGGTGTGGCTGTACCAGTCGTCGCCGTTGACCGTCTCCACGATGTAGGAGGTGCCGGCGATCGTGACGCTGTCGCCGGTCACCACGTGTAGGTCCTTCGCGGCCGGCTCCGACAGGGACAGGAGCCCATTTTCGGTTGGTGCGGTCGCATCAAAGCCGGGCCGGACACCGAACACGGCTACTGCCACACGGGCGGTGCTGGTCTCCGCGCGGGTCTGGCTGATTCCCACCGGCTCAGCAGCGGTCACGCCTTCTGTGGCGGCCCACGAACGGGCTTGCTCCTCGGTGATAGCGGAGTCGGAGAACGTCGGCTCACCGGCACCACCATCCGGGGACGAGAAGACGATCCGGTCTGCGGGGAGGGCAAGGACAGCCGAAATGTTCTGGGTGGCCAGGCCTCCGGTCAGACCGCTGAGGAAACCGACGAGGACAGTGATGAGAGCCACGACCGACCCGATAAGGACGAACCGTCCCCGGGCGAAGCGAAGGTCACGGAGCGCGACGAACATGGTGAACTTTCCCCTTCCTGCCACCGGATTCGGTGACAGGTTCAACTTTGCCGCTGCGGGCACGCGCGTTCGTCGGTCTCCCGATTGCTTCCTGCTCACCAGAAGGATGCTTCCCTGGTCGTACTTTCGGACGATGGGCCGGACCTGGTGCACGCGTAGCATTCAGATCATGGCCCATACTGCTCTGACCCCGGTCTTCCTGGGCCTGCGCACAGGTCTGCACACCCTGTTCATCGTCCTCGCCGTCGTTGTCCTCGCCCGCGCCGTCCTCGCTCCGACCGACACAGCTTTGCTCACCATCGTGCTGACCGTCATCCTGATCGGGCTGTACTGCCTCGGGGCCGTCGTGCTCCGACCAGCCCGTCCACTACCGAACGTGCCGGCGTCCGCCTGGTTGGGTGTCCTGTCGGTGCTTTGGGTTGTCCTGCTGACGCTCAGCCCTGATGCCGCGTATCTGGTCTTTCCCCTGTTCTTTCTCTACCTTCATCTGCTGGGCCGCAGGTGGGGCACAGCAGCGATCATCGCGTCGACACTCGTCGCGGTCAGCGGTCTGGGTGTCCACAGTGGCTGGACCGTCGGTGGTGTTGTTGGTCCCTTCGTCGGCGCAGGGGTTGCCCTGCTCATCGGGCTCGGCTACCAGGCCCTTGCCCGCGAGGCGGAGCAACGAGAAGCACTGGTGAGGGAACTCTTGACCACCCGCGACCAGCTCGCCGCGACCGAGCACGAAGCAGGAGTGCTCGCAGAGCGGTCCCGTTTGGCACGGGAGATTCATGACACCGTCGCCCAGGGACTCTCCAGCATCCAGATGCTGCTCCACGCCGCCGAACGGCTGAACCCCGACCGGCCAGGAATCGAAAATGTTCGATTAGCGCGGGAAACGGCGGCTGCAAGTCTGGCCGACACGCGCCGGTTCATCCGGGAACTCACCCCACCCAACCTCGACGATGACGGGCTGGGGGGCGCCCTCCGCAGGCTCGCCGCCACCCAATGGGCACCTCAGGGGCTCGAGGTTCGGGTGCGGGTATCCGATTCCGTTGTCCTACCGATGCACCTGCAGGCCGCACTGCTACGCATCGCCCAGGGAGCCATCGCGAATGTTCTGCAACACGCAAGCGCTACTGCCGCCACGATCACACTCGACCTCGATGACAGCGTGCTCCGGTTCGCCATCGTCGATGACGGAACAGGGTTCGACCCCGATATTCTCACCAAGAGGACCACGCAAACGTCGGACTCGTTCGGGCTTCAAGCCACCCAGGAACGTGTGGAACAGCTCGGTGGCACCGTGATCCTCGACACCGCTCCCGGGCGCGGCACACATGTCACGGTCGAACTCTCACTGGAGGACGCACCATGATCAGACTCGTCATCGCCGACGACCACCCGATCGTCCGGGCCGGCCTGATTGCTCTCTTCAGTCTCGAAGACGACCTGGACGTCATCGCGGAAGCTGCCTCCCCCGACGAAGTCGTAGCTGCCGTCGAGCAAGAAAGTCCCGACGTCGTTCTCATGGACCTCCAGTTCGGTGCTCGAGCAACGTCCACCGGCGCGGACGCCACACGGCGCATCAGGTCCCTGGAAGCTGCCCCCTATGTCTTGGTCCTGACGAACTACGACTCCGACGCCGACATCCTCGGCGCCATCGAAGCCGGGTCCAGCGGCTACCTCCTCAAGGACGCACCGCCCCACGAGTTAGTGGCCGCGGTAAGAGCTGCAGCTGCCGGAGAAAGCGCCCTCGCGCCTGTCATCACCTCCCGGCTCCTGAACCGCCTCCGCGCCCCCAGCGTCAATCTCAGTTCACGCGAGATCGAGGTCCTCAAACTCGTCAGCACCGGACGCTCCAACAGCGACATCGCCGCGAGCCTCTACATCAGCGAACCCACCGTCAAGTCGCACCTCTCCCACATCTTCTCCAAACTCGACGTCACCTCCCGCACCGCCGCCGTGGCTACGGCCCGCACCAAGGGCATCCTGCGCTAAGTCATTCACCCGTCTCGTGATCGACCGTCCACGAGACACTTCCACCGATGTCGTTTCTCGAAGTCCTCTGCACGACAAGCCGCACGGTTCCGGGTTCCGGCCTCCGTGCAGGTGAGTGTGAGCATCGGTTTCTCTGCCACCGGGCCGGAGAACTTCGGCATCTGCGGGGGAGTGGGTAGCCACGGCGCGTCTCAGCAATGTGTCTCGCATCAGGTGGGGCCACTTCAAACCGTCACACCGGGGCCACTACAACCTGTCACAGCCAGTCGTGGTGGGAAGTATCGGGTATGCCAGGGTCAGCACGCTGATCTGCAGCTTGCAGCGCTCACCGCGGCGGGCTGCGGTCGGATTTTCACCGATCACGGCGTAAGCGGGACGATGGCGAGCCGGCCAGAGTTGGACAAGCTCCTCGATCATCTCCGGAAGGGGGATGAGGTGGTGGTGTGGAAGCTGGACCGGCTGGGGCGCAACACCCGCAACCTGCTGGCTTTGATCGATGACCTGGAACATCGTGGCGTGCATTTCCGCAGTATCACGGAGGGGATCAGCACGACCGGTCCCATGGGGCGAGCGATGCTGACCGTGATGTCCGCGTTCGCGCAGCTCGAGCGGGACCAGCCGGCCGAGCGGACCAGGGCCGGGATGGCTGCGGCTGCGGAGCACGGGCGGAAGGCCGGCCGGCGGGAGATCACCGTCGACCACGTGAAGGTGAAGCGTGCCCACGAGTTGAAGGCTCAGGGGCCGGCGCCGGCGGACATCGGGAAGATCATCGGGGCCAGCCGGGCAACGGTGTACCGCTACCTCAGGATGGGAGTGAGCGAGGCGCTTTGACTTGACCGAGAAGAGGGGTGTTGCAGGTTCAGCTGGCCCTGCCAGGTACGCGCACTAAGACCGCTCCTCTCAAGGAAGTTCACAGGTTTTGACTTCGTCGAGCGTCGGGATTGGCGCGGGTCGGAGCAGGCGCCCTCAGGGATGACGGCGACCTGGCGCAGTTGTAATCGGTATCGGTGACCGCGACGATCCGCCGTCGCGGGTGGTTACTCAACGGGTTTCAAGACGAGCCACTCCTGGACGACGGCGACGTCGGTCCGCTGATGTCCGTCGATGTACCGGCAGATGGTGTTGAATACTTACGAACCCACGGCCACGAGGTAGCCATCGAGGAAGACTGGGCCTCCCGAGTCCCCGGAGCAGGTGCCTGCACCGTTACGCGTGTCACTAGGATTGCCCTGCAGCTGGAGGATCTGGTGCCGCGGGTGCAGTGATCATGGAGCTCATGTGTGTGTAGCAGAGCCGGCAGCTGTCACCGCGGGGCGGAGCCGCCCCTAGGCCGCCTCAGCATCGAGTGTCAGCAGTGGTGCGGCCAGCGGTATGACCCGCGCCGAGACGCTCTGACGCAGCGCGACCTGGATGGGCAGTGGAGGCATCAGCCGGCCCCGCTCGATGAGATCGAGGGTCCGCTGGGATTGCGGAATGGGAACCGTCGAGGTGGCGTCGTGGTACTCGCCGGGGCGGGTGATCATGGGCGTGCTCTCTTGTCGGTAGGGCCGAGTCGGCCCTGACTGTGGATTCGTTGCCGCCGGCGCTCAGGCAGGCTCGGCGACGTCGATGATTTTTTGGAAGAGGTCCGCGCCGAAGAACCCACGGATGAGGCGTTCGATGACCGCTGGCTCGATCTTGTTCGAAGGCCAGCGTCTGACGATACCGGGCCAAGTAGCTCTCAACGAACGCACGATTGTCGTTGACACCTTCGGATTCAGGCCGGTGGCAGAAGCCGCCGGGTCAGCCGTTCTCGATGACGTGCTTCCAGGTGAACCGGATCTCCTCCGGGGTGTCGAAACGGAAGGCGATGTCGGCGGTGTCAACTGTCCCACTGCCGCCGTCCCCGCGGTTGCCGGTGCGGGTGACTCAGAATCGGATACTCGAGTGCACTATTCGAAGACGGACTGGTCGGGACCGTCCATGAGCATCTTCGGTGACGTCAGCTTGCTGTTCTCTCGGACGACCGAGTCAGTCGTAGGTGCCTCGGAGTGTCATACCGATTGCAATCACCGGAACCCGTACACCGTTCTTGGGACAGGTCTGTACGAGGGTATTTCCCCTGTGTTTCCCACGTGGGACCTAAAATTGGGGTACTGAGTGTCCATCTGGAGGTATCCCGGTACTTCAGCAGTGCATCAAGAGCACGGGCATGTTTTCCCTCCGGTCGCACGCGTAAGCAGGTCCTGCAATGATCGAATGCCCTCAACAACACAGTGCGCAGCTCGCCGCCAAGGCCGCCGGACTGACAGCGCAAGAGCTGTGGTTGCACTACTTCAGCGTCGGTGGCAACCTGCGGGCTTTCGAGCTCGACGCGTATCTGCACGGCGCGTATCCTCTTCCGGCAGGGGAACGAAACCTCGTTGCCCATGCTCTGAACGAGATGATCGATGCATTGCCGCCACGGCCCAAGGCCGCCTTCGACGATGAACTGGCACTTCCCGAGCCCCTACAAGACCAGGTGTTGAGGGCATCCCTCGGCGGTCCGCAGTCCGACGGGGACGAAATGGATCTCCCATAGTCCGCTGATAGCGTCCGTTCCCCGCCGTCCTGGCCCGCGTCAAGGGTGCCGCCACCCACCATGGGGCCGGTGACAACGGCGAGCACGATAGGAGCGACACTCTCATCTGCATCGGTGGGCTGGGACGAGGCCGGACGAACGTCAACGCCGAGCACCACCCGACTCCGAGAGGGACACTGCTGAGGGCATGCCGGTTCGCGGGGGAGTAAGGAGTGCCGGGTTCGAACGCAGCGCGAGATACGCGTACGTGAAGAGAGTTGCTTCCGCGGCGAGGGTTCGTAAGAAGCGGTGGTCGATGGTAATCATCGGAGCGCTACCGGCCCGGAGCAGGTCAGGGTCGACCGTGGTGAGAGCGTGACCGGTAATCGCGTGGAGTTGCAGGGCTCCAACGGTCAATGCGTGGGAGTGCAGGCTCGTCAGGGCAGCGGCCATTTGTCCGGCATCCCGCGCGGCGAAAGCCCCGTGGATGGTGTGGACGCGGTGAGGTAAGCCTGCCTGGAACCGGTCGAGGAACCCCAACGCTTCCTCTGGCGAGGTGAGGTCGACCGCCAGCGCACACACAGTACTCAGGTCCAACACGGGCATCATGGAACTCATCCTTCTCCTGAGCTGCAAAGGGTTCATAGGGGTCTTTCGCCCCTACCTGTCCGCGGATTGACGCCGGGCGCTGCTGAGAAGCGGCCAGGCCTTCCGGCGGTGCAGCCCCCTGGTCGGGGTGCTCGCCATGAGGATGCTAGGTGCCACCCGTTCGGACAGCCTGATAGTCGACAGCGTGGTCGTTCGGGCCCTGTCGCTTCTGGTGTTGTCCTGCCCTGCTCGGTAGCGTGCGAGGTATGGCCATTAGGTTTGAGAACGTTGGCATCGCCGTTCGAGATCTCGACGCTACGCTCTCCTTCTTCACAGACCTCGGTCTCGAGGTCATTGGTCGTGACACGATCAGCGGCGAGTGGGCGGACACGGCCGTCGGCCTCGACGGCAACCACGCAAGAATCGCGATGCTCCAAACGCCAGACGGTCACGGACGCCTGGAACTCTTCGAATACATCCACCCCGAAGCGATCGAGTCCGAACCAACGCGACCTAACGACATCGGCATGCACCGGGTCGCGTTCTCCGTGGACGATATCGAGGAAGCCCTGCACATTGCTGCGCGACATGGTTGTCGCCTGAAGGCCGGACCTGCGCAGCCCCACCAAGGGGGCCGCTGCCATCCAAGCCCGCGTGCGGTGCGCATCGTCAGCTTTGAATGATGTTCATCCACGAAGGGATGAATCTAAGCACAGCTCTATCGCGGTCGCTACGATCATTTTCGAGACCGGTGCCCGCTACCTATGCTGGACAGAGAAGCCTACGCTTCGAGGGACTCAGGGTTCAGAAAGCAGCCTCGGGTAGCGCCGATGTTAGGCACCCATGAAAACCACGAATCCTCACCCCGCCGCACCCCGCACCGTTCTCACCGCAGGGCCTACTGAGGTCACTGCCGGGTTGCAGCAGGAACTCCCCGACCCGGACGGGCCGATAACGGGGGTCACCGACGATCGGAGGATCGAAGCGCTCCAGCATGCATGGGAATTAGGGGAAGAGCGGTTTACAGCGGCAGAGGTCTCCGTCATGTCCATCCAGCAGTTGCATCGACTGTGCGATGAAGCGTTTGCCGCACTGGATACTGATTTCCCGGTATGGGGTGTCCGAGACGAGTATGAGGTTCTGTGCGCGGAACTCGCGACCCGCGCGCAGTCTCTCCAGAACCGGACGACGTCCGCCCCCGATTGAGGGGGAGGTAGTAGCCCATCGGTTGTGATTGGGTCCGGTCATGGGCGGCGCCGCCTACGGACCAGATTCCTGGAAGCGGGGGTGGTCACAGGGCTCTGAAGAGCTCCTGCAGAGCCCGATCACGGGCCGGGTCCTGATTCCGTTGTTGGTCCTGGCGGGTGAGTGTCACGGCCCGGTCGATGATCTCCTGGGCGACGACGACGACCTTGCGGTTGACCTGCTGACTGTGGGAGCTGATCTGCGCGAACGCTTCGGCCGCGGTGAGACCGGCCCTGCCCATGAGGATGCCTTTGGCCTGCTCGATGACGGACCGGCGGAGTGCGGACGCGGCGACGGCTTCGTTGGCGAGCTGGTGCCGGTCGGCGTGGATGCAGCGGGTGAGGTCCACGACTAGCGCCCACACCCCGACGGGCTCGGCGTCTTCGACGATCAGGTCCGCGGAGATGAGGAGTTTGCGGGTGTTGCCGTTCAGGTCGCGGAGGGACGCGTAGACCGATGACGGCCCGCCGATTGTGGTGACCTTGGTCCAGAACGCCCGGACGGCATCCCGGTCCGCAGGGTCGAAGTGGGACATGCCCAGTTCCAGGGTGGGGACGATGTCGCCGCGTTCGTAGCCGTGGATCCTGTACAGCTCGTCCGACCAGTTGTAGGTGTCGTCGGCGAAGTAGTGTTCCACGGTGCCGGTCGGGCAGTCGATGAAGTACTCGACATTGGACACAGCGTCGGAGTCGACACTGGAGACGGCCCCGGACAGGGGCACGGATGGATCAAGGGTGGGGGTCATGGGGGAGCCGTTCGACGCGCTCTGGTCCGGGCTGGCGTCTTAACCCGGACCTCAAAGGAGCAGACTACCAAGCGCCATGTAATCCCGGGCTACTCTACCGACCCGGCGGCTCCACGAGGAGTACTACCCGCCCTGGCCGCGAGGGGAGGGCCGCGGCTTGCCGGTGTCCCTCCGGTAGCCGGCTGCTTGACCACCGGAGGGACTCCCACGTTCGTGCACGAGGCTCGTCGGTGTAATCCGGCTGAGTCCGCGGACGAATCCGGGACATCGTCAGGGGTGTTCCAAGTATGTCCAGGGTTGGACTGTCGCCGCTTCGCTAGCCCATCTCCAGATAGGACGTGCTCATCACCGGAGAAACTGGTACGGCATTGGTCAGCGTGCGATGTACTTCCGACCGGGGAGTTCGCCGCTATTGATGAGGTGATCGGCGACATCCCAGAGCTTGATGTGGGCGCGCTGACTGGCGATGGACAGCACGATGAACGCCTGCTCACCGCTGATCTTGTGGCGTTCCATCAGGATGCCCTTAGCCTGGCCGATGACATCCCGGGAGTTCACTGCCTCATGGAGTTGCCGGCTCTTTTCGGCCTCGGCGAACGCCACCGACGCGTGGGAAGCGACCAGCAGCCCGATGTTCTCGGACTCGTCCGTGAAGGCATTGGCCTCGTACGAGTAGAGGTTCAGCGCGCCGAGGTCATCGCCTTCGACCCACAGCTGGATGGACAGCATCCCTTTGGCGCCGGCCTCGGTGGCCCGCTGTGCGAAGAGCGGCCACCGCTCCTCATGCGCCATGTCGGCGACCCGCACGGTCCGCTGCTCGTAGGCAGCCTCCAGGCATGGGCCCTGACCGGTTTCCATCTGCAGGGCGTCGATGCGTTCGGGAAGGCCTCCGGAGGGGGCGCGGGATCCGATGTTCTTCCGTCCCAGGACGACGCTGACGGAGCCTTCATCGACCCCGGGAATCAGGTCCAGTGCTGCGTGGACGAACCCGGCCAGGATCGCGTCCGAGTCCGGTTCCTGCTGCAGCGACCGGGCGAGCTCGGCCAGTTCCGTGGCCAGATCACGCACCCGCTCACCGCCATCGTGGTGAGACGACGGCATGCCCCTTTTCACCATGAGTTCCCTCGACCATCTTCGACACCTTCGAGACGTGGGATCACGATCAGTAGGGCGGCGCGGTGCTGACTATAGTCCGTGTCGTTGCGCATTGACACCCACACAGGCGCGCCACAGAACAGGTGAAGGTAAGCAATACGCGACGCATTCTCAGCATTTGTTGCCCACCTGTGGTCTCCCGTGACGCGACCTGCAGCTACACCAGGTAGACCCCCGGGAATTCGCCAAGGACAGTCGGGCCCGGAAGCCTCACTACGTGAGCCCCAGGATTCTCCCTCGTGCTCGGCGGGCTCCGCTTAGCGATAGCAGGGTGGGCGCCCCTTAGCGGTTGTCGTCTTGAGCGGCCTCTGCGAGCGACTGTCACGGGTGCTGCGACGGACCGATGAGGGGAGGTTGCAGGGCGGCCCGGGACCGCCCTGCAACCCCCGTCGAGACTCGTGCTGCCGGCTGCTTGGCGAAATGGGTGTGACCGATTGGCACCGCCAGACACATGTGCTCGTCACTGGGTAGACGCCGGGTTGCTCTTATCGCGTTGCCGCGCAACCCATGTCGCACCACGAATTGATCCGCTGGCCGCTGTGCGGTGTCTGACAAGCTGACGGGGTGAAAAATTGCACCCCTTCGACCGACGAAGCAGAATCCGCGGACAACGCGATGGCCAGAATGGACGCCCAGTGAGCAAGCAAGACACATCAGGTCGAGGCGAGCCCTCCGCCCACCATGACGGAGTCGGCCAGGACCGAGACCTTGCGACCGAACTGGCGGAACTCGCCCGGTCGCTGCAGCAGGAGCCCGACGGGGACGCGGTCCTCGCAGGGTTCGTCAACGCGGCACTCAGGCTGATTCCGGGGGCCGACGAGGCTTCCGTCAGTGTTGTCCTGGGACGGAAGAACGTTGGATCACGTGTCCCCTCCGGTCCTCTCCCGGAGCGCATCGACTCCCTGCAGATGGAGACCGGCGAGGGGCCCTGCCTGCAGGCCGCGTACGAGCACCAGACCGTGCGTGTCCCGGACATGGGAGTCGAGCAACGGTGGCCCAAGTTCGCCGAGCGTGCCGCTGACGCAGGAGCCCGGGGGATGCTGTCCATCCAGATCTGGGTCACAGGCGATGATCTCGGCGCCCTGAACCTGTACTCGTACGAGGCCAATGGTTTCACCGACGAGTCGGAGAACATCGGCCTCCTGATCGCCTCCCACGCCGCCGTCGCGTTCGCCGAGGCCGAGGAGTCACGGCAACTCAGAGAGGCAGTCGACTCCAGGGACATCATCGGTCAGGCCAAGGGGATCCTCATGGAACGCCACAAGATCACCGCCGAACAGGCCTTCATGGTGCTGACCCAGGCCAGCTCCCGGACCCAGTCGAAACTGCGCAAGGTCGTCGATCACCTCGTGGCCACCGGTGAACTCGCAGGAGGAGACCAAAGCCCCCGGATCTGAAACGCCGACGGCAGGTGCCCGTGAAGGATGGCTGACTGTGCAGTTCAGTCATCGGTGCGTGGGTGGGCGGTGAAGGCTTCGGTGAGCGTTCCGGCCGCTGCGGCCAGAAGTAGGTAGGCGGAAATGATGGCGGCTTCGTAGCGCCACGTCTCTCCCCACCGGACGGCGCGCTGGGCCCGTCGACCGAAAATGAGGGCTGCTCCGGCGATGCAGGCCCCGGCAACCCCGAACCAGACGCTTCTTGAGAGGCTCAGGTGTCGGTAGCTTTCTTGCTGCGTGCGTGTGACCGGCAGATCCACGAAATGGACGCGATGACGGCTCCGGCGATCAGCGATGGGACATCCATCGGCTCAGCCGCATTCTCGGACGGGGACGCAACTGAAGCCGCCCGATCAGGCGCGTTCTACTGGTAGCCGCAGTTCGCAGGTGGCTGTGCTGAAATCAGCGGCATGGTCGAGGACAGCCACGATCGAGGGCCCCGGGCGCAGCCGCCACGGGTTGGACGGGAACCAATCCGTGGCCGTGGCCGCCCACGCCGACTGCAGAGCTGCTGAGTGGTCTCCCTCGGTATGGAACACCGCCCAGGTGCCGGCCGGAACCTCGATCGCATCGAAATCCTCGGGGACGGGCGTCGATTCCTCGATGGCCACACCGTGGAGATAGGTCAGCTCGCTGCCCTCCGTGTAGTCCGGGTCGACGTCGGCGCCGACCCGGAGTAGACCCGTCGGATCGGTGTTGTTGAGGTGCTTGAGCCGGGAGTGCTCGGCTACCGGCAGTGAAGCGATGCGCGCCTGAATATGCGGGTTGACGCCCTCGTGGATGAGCGGCACGCGGGCAGAATGGCCGACGAGGCGGAAAGCCGTGCGGTCTGCGATACGGGTGTCCATGGTGGTGTTCCCTTCTACGGTCAGGCGGAACCTGAGGTGTGGTTGTGTCCGAAGGGGGCCACCGTGTCGTCGTACCTCACCGGGTCCGACACCGAGCACGGATCGGAACGCACGAGCGAAGGCCTCGGTCGAGCCGTAGCCGAACCGCACCGCGATACCCAGCAGGTCACCATGCCCGAGAACGTCTGCCGCGGCGACCGTCATGCGGCGCCGCCGGATGTACTCGGACAAAGGCATGCCGGCCAGCGACGAGAACATCCGCCGGAGGTGATACTCCGTCGTGCCAAGACCAGGCGCCAACCTCGCCACATCAAGATCCTCCGTCAGATGACCCTCGACGAACTCGATGAGTCGGTTCAGCTCTGCAATCACAGGCACCCCCTTCACCATCCAGCCTCTCCGACATCCTCGACCGGCA
Source organism: Arthrobacter sp. L77 (assembly GCF_000816565.1). NCBI lineage: Bacteria > Bacillati > Actinomycetota > Actinomycetes > Micrococcales > Micrococcaceae > Arthrobacter > Arthrobacter sp. L77. The sequence continues at coordinate 348,417 of NZ_JWSU01000006.1, forward strand.
CCCTACTATCGGGGTCCGAACAAGTCGGCTCCAGGTCGCAGTCTCACCTCCTTGAATTCGTCCCATCTCGTGAGTGCGGATGCTGAGAGTTGAGATGGTCGACCATGATTGATCCGCTATGTGTCTGCCCGAACGATGAAGATCCACCCAGGGTTCCTTGTTCGAGTCAGACGCCGCCGGAAGTGTTGCGTCGAGTACACCCAAACACTGTGAGTCACAGTGGTAAGTGGCTTGGTTTTCAGTGCTTCGTGGCCGAGTAGCGAGTCCTGTGAAGAATCGTCGTACGCGAGGCGAGCGTTGTCGGATAGGTGGTTATGGCGTGGTTTGCAGGGGCCACACTTCGACAAGGCCGTGAGCTACTGCGCATGGTGTTTGAGAGACGAGCTCGGTGGCTTCTTCTATGCTGTCAGCCTCGATGATGGCGAATCCCGCGATTGGCAGAGCGGACTGTAGGAAGGGTCCCTCCTGTGTCACGACTTCAGTGCCGTCATGGTTGCGCACTTGAAATGGGTGGCCGACGGTTCCCATGATGATGCCGCGTTCTCGTAGTGCGGCGTCGTGCTCGTGCGCGGCGTTGCGGAGGGCTGGATCTGTCTGGTCGTATCCGGCGCGGTCGCCGTAGCCGATGGTGATGAAGGTGGCCATGATGTCCCCTCGATTTTCTGTGTCGTGGTGCTTTTCATTGGTCTTACGGGTACCGCGATGACGAGCGATTGCAGCCCTGGGAGGCGAAGCCGTGGTTGATGGTTCCCGCGCTAGATCTGGCGCAGTGGAGCCGTCAGTTCTGCCTCGAGGGTGGCGAGATGATGGCGTGTGCCGTGTTCGCGCCATTTGGGTTGCTCGTGGCCATCGAGGTATACGGCGTGCTCGGTGAGTGTCAGGGTCGTGTGATCGCCTTGAGGTTGGAACTGCACTGTGGTCAGGGATACGGTGACCGGCGCCTCGCGGACGGACAGGGTTGACGAGTAGACGATTCGTTCGCCGACGACGATGTCGTGGTAGCGAGATGCGAAGGTCAGCAACTCTCCCTCGCCAGTGCGGCCACGTGTAATCTCCAGGCCACCAACCTTAAAGTCCAGTTCATGGTGGTCCGCAGCTGCGCCAGCGAACCAACGGGCCTTTGTGTCGGGGTCGGCCCACGCCTCGAAAAGCCGCGTCGGACCGATCGCATAGTCATGCTCTATGGTGAACGTCGAATTCACCACTGATGCTTCGGTCATGTTCGGTTTCCTGATCTGTCGGGTGCGGGATCCGTTACAAGCTGGTCGAGGCGGCCGAGTCGGTGCTCCCAGTCCGTGCGCTGCTGGGTGAGCCAGGTCTCGGCCTGCCGGACCGTCGCGGGCTCGATGCGGCAGGTGCGGACCCGACCGGATTTCTCCGATGCCACCAACCCGACGTCGATGAGCACCTGAAGGTGCTGCATGACCGCGGTCAGCGACATATCGAAGGGTTCAGCGAGCTGACTGACCGACGCGGGACTGCGAACCAACCGCTCGACCAGCCGACGCCGGGTCGGATCAGAGAGGGCATGAAAGACCCTGTCCAATGACGGCTCGTGATCGCTCATAGCCTCGACGGTAGGGCGAGCTGCATCGATAGTCAAGCAATCACTTCACTATTGCGTCGGCATAGCTCGTTCGTGGATTGTTCTCTCACTGCGATGCCCGACTCCACGTTGGGTGATTCGACTTCGACTCCTCGCAGTCTGGGCGGTGCATTCCCGTAGGACCGGCCCGAATCATGTTCGGTGACAGCATGACGTAGGTGGGACGCCAATCGGCCGGCACACCTGTTGCGTCGAGTACACCCCAACGCAACAGCCAGTCAGCTCTCGATTCGCGTGGCTTTAGGGTTCTTTTCCGCCTTCTGCAACAGGAGTGGGTAAGAGTCTAGACACGATGCAACGTCGGGTCGCCACGTCGTTCCCCTTAGGGGATCCGCCTACGGGCTCAGTCCGCTTTGTCCAGATGCCGTAGCTGGTTCACCTAGGGACATGGGGTTGCTGAGTGGACTTCGCGATAACACCTGTACTGAAAGCCAGCGGCGTAGTACTTGAGCTGTTGCAGCCTGCCCACAGCGATGACCTCGCCGAGGCGGTTGCTGTCGAGGACTTGTGGCGCATCTGGTACACCCACACCTCTTCGCCAGAAATGATGAACGACGAGATGAGGCGTCGCCTCGCATTACAGGACCAAGGGCGCGGGGCGCCATGCGCTGTCATCGATGCCACCACCGGCACGTGGCAGAGTGTTCCGTCGGTGGTGATTACCGAGATGAGGTCTGGTTCGCCCCGTGCGTTGGCGGCGCCGTGAGTGTCATAGTTGCTCGTTTGCGGAGTTGTCCCAAGCAGAGGGCGCCCACTGAGCGTGCTGGCAGGTCCTCACCGTTCCAGCGAGGGCCCTTCTGCTGCACCCCTTGACACCACTCACCCCATCCATTCCACTGGGGTCGGTCTCCAGTGATTGTCGGTGGTCCTAGGAGGGCTTCGAATGGATGGTGAGCCGGGACAAGGTGCGGTCGTCGATCGGGCGATCCTCGGGGCGGCGGATGTCAGCGATGACGTTCTTGTGTCGATGATCGAAGACGATCTCGGCATCAGTGGTGTCGAGTTGGTGAGTTGCCACGCCGAAGTGCCGAGTACGATCTCGATGCCCTCACCACCGCCGGGCGCTACCGGGTCCACGGCACGGCGAGACACACCGGAGGTGTGTCCCCGTACTCCTTCTTCGTGAAGGTGGTCCAGTCCTGGACCCGCTCGCCCCAGTTCGAGCACGTTCCAGAGTCGTTCCGGGAGATAGCGGCGGCCAGCCTTCCCTGGCGCACCGAGCCCAGTGTCTACAGATCCGATCTCGGCGACCGTCTTCCCGACGGTCTCTCGATGCCTCGTGCCTATTCCGTGGTCGACATCGACGATCTATCGGCCGGCCTGTGGCTGCAATTCATCGGCCACGACTCGAGCCGATGGTCAGTGGAGACCTTCGTGCGCGCCGCCTACCTGCTCGGCAGGCTGGCCGCGAGTCCCACTGTTCACCCGCTCCGGACTCTCGGTAGTACAGACGTGGTGCGTGGCTACGTTCGTGGTCGGCTCGACCATCAGGTGCTGCCGATACTTCGCGCCGAGGAACTCTGGGCCCACCCTCTGGTCGCGCCGGCGTTCGGCCCCGATCTGAAAAATCGCATAATGGAAGCAGTCCAAGCGCTTCCGCGCCTTATAGAGGAGCTCGACAGAGCTCCGCTCGGCACCGCACACGGCGACGCCTGTCCCCGCAATCTGCTCGCGACGAACGGAGACCGGACGAGGCTGGTCCTGATCGACTTTGGATTCTGGTGCGAGGCACCGGTGTCCTTCGATCTCACCCAACTCATGATCGGTGAGATTCAGACCGGAGCGCGCCCAGCCTCCGAGCTCGCCCAACTCGAAGCTGCGTGCCTGCCCGCCTATCATCAGGGTCTCATCGACGAAGGATGCCATGTTCCCCTCGATACCCTCCGACGCACCCACGCACTCTTGATGCTGTTGTTCTTCGGCCTGTCCGCCGTGCCGCTCGAAGTACTCTTCGGCTTGCCCGCCCCCGGGTCAGCAGCTGTTGTGCGGGAACGCGCGCGAGCTGCATCCTTCGTGCTCGATCTACTCGACTCCACCCGGAGCCCGTAAGTCGGTACCACCGCAGCGAGATCCTCACCAGGTGCTTGCGCGACTTCGCGTTCTACTGCTCATCGGAGCGGGGTGCCCTAGGCGCAGTCACAGTGATCCCCGTCAACCGAAAAGCGCGGGAGGACGATCGTGAGGCGCACTTTCGCAGCGATGACGGACCCTCACTGAGGGACCCCCATCCGGGCGGGCCAAGCGCTAGCCGCTACTGCTGCCCGGTACTCAGCAGTTGAACATGCTGGACCGACCCCGGAAAGGCCGGCAAGCCAACGCGTCAACCGTCCGCCGGCGAGGTATCGGCCGCGCCGGGTCGTTCGAGTTGCGCGTCGCCCCTTAGCGCACGGATGGAACGAAACGATCATCCGCCCCTGTTTACCGGCATCGAGCCCGAGGCGCCCGTTCTCTTCTGAAAGCGCTGAGATGACTAGCCTTGAGGATCCTTCAGGGAGCGATACTCAGCGCGCTGGGTTGAGGGCCAAGTCGAGATCAGTCGAGCGGTCCAAGGATCGTCCAGCAATCCCGCGCCCAGCCCCAAAACCTTCTCGGGTGTCACTCACCCGGCTGGTCTTGAATTCACTATGCTGCAACGTCACCTCCGCCTCGCGCGGTTGGTAAAGGAGCAGTGGCTGCAGCCATGCCATCGAGATCTTGTACGCGGATCGGCTGCCGTCAATGCGCGGGCAGTTCCATGAACGCGCGGAGACGGCGGGTGACCTCGGCAGGATTGTCGTCGACGAGGAAGTGTGCCCCGCCGGGGACGAATTCGACGGTGAGGTCGGGTGCGTCCTCAAATGGGACACTGAGTGCGTCGTGGGGCAAAAGCCTGTCGTCGGCACCGAAGAGCACGAGGGTGGGTGTGTGCAGAACCCGGCCGCGGTAGGTCCCGCGCAGAATATTCATGAACCCGGGGAGTATCACTCGCCGGTAGAGCCTCGACGCCGCCCGCGCCCTGGCCGGATCGCGCAAGGCGGCGACGTACGCCTCGACGTCGTCGTCACGCATCGGCCGCACCTCGGACGACCGGAGCAGCCAGTACGCAAGCCGCTGACGCCCTCGCGACAGCAGCCTCGGGCCGAGCCCCGGCGTTGCGATCACCCACTGAAACCACAGGTGCGGCATTGTTCGCATCAACGCACCCGCGAGCTTCGGGGTCATCCGGATGTATGGGGCAGGGACCGCGATCGCCACATAGCGACTGACACGGTCGGGATGACGGAGGCACACTTCGAAGCCGACGAGTGCGCTCCAGTCGTGTGCCACGAGAGCCACGCGGTTGAGGCCCAGGGCGTCCAGCAGCCCGATCACGTCGGCAACCAGGGTGGCGAGGTCGTAGCCCTCCGCCGGGGCGTCCGTCTGACCGGCGCCACGGAGATCGGGAGCGATCACTCGAGCACCATGGCTAAGGTCCGCCATCACCGCGGGGTACTCGCGCGAACTCTGGGGAAACCCGTGGAGCAACAGCACCGGCGTCCCCGACCCGACCTCGACGACGTGCACCTTGAGCCCTGCCACGATGACCATGCTGCCCCTGACCGCCGAGGCATCCGCTCGCTCGTCCACGCGCGCGTGGACGAGCGAGCGGGCCTGCCGAGGGGATCAACCTCGAATTGGTTCCGCACCAGGGACGCTCTCGTCGCGGGCGTCGTCGTGTGGCTCGCGGAGCGGGAAGGCGGCGACTTCGACGCTGCAGCCGCCCGGGTGGTCAGGACCCCGGATCAGCTGATCGACGCGCTCTCAAGCCTCATCGATGCGGAGACGGGTCTCTTCGCAGGTCGTACCAGAGCACGCTATGCCCTGTTTCTCGAGGGCACCAACGACCCGCAGCTGCTCGAACCACTGCTCCAGCAGCGCAAGGTCTACGTCGAATGGGCAACAGACCTTCTCGCGGGAGTTGGGGCCGCTCGGCCAACGGATGCCGTGCGGGCGCTCATGGCCGCCTCGGAGGGGCTCGTCCTGCATCGGCTCACCGTGGATCCCACCGCGCCCGTACGGCCGGTTGTCGAGCGCATCGTGCGCGCCTGCCTGGATTGATAGGTACCAACCCCGGAGGCCTCTCGGAGCGATGCCCCCCTAGAGATACCAGTTCGGATAGCGGACGCCCATCATGCACGACATTTCACGCTTGGTCGCGGTTGCTGGCACGAATCATGTGAATCATCGGAAGGTCATCCTCAACTTTCTCGAGCCCGTCGGGCTGGAATCCGTGTTTGCGGTAGAACGCCTGTGCTCGAGGATTCGGGTCGGCTACCCATAGGGTTGCTGCTTCGCCCGGGGCGAGCACCGCTTCGAGCAGGGTCGTCCCGGCCCCTGACCCGTGACATTGCTTCAACACGTAGAGGACATAGAGCTGCAAAGGATCGGACCCCGACGCCCCTGGCCCCGACATGGCGACCCCAACGATGCTTCCATTGATCTCCGCGACAGCTACTCGGTGGGCAATGAATCGTGGATCCGTCAGCACCGTGGTCCATTGCCGTTCCCGGGCGGGGGTGAACTCCGGGTCATCGAGAATGTGATCAGAGATCAGGCCACGATAGGTTTCCCCCCACGCTTGAACAATGACCTGCGCCATCATGGGGACATCGGCCAGTCGAGCAGGGCGAACCCTGATGGTCTGAGACATTTCGTGAGTGTCGTGTTCGTCGCAGGTAACGAGTGGGTCGGCCCCATCGGATGACCTTCGCTACAGTACCGCCGCGATCAGGGCGATCAGCGGAGGTAGACCTTGGCCGAGTGCACCGCTGATCCCCTTACCCTTGGGCCTGCCCATAGCCATCCGGTCGGCGATGAACAGCACAATGCCGGAGAGCATCATGAACCAGCAGATATAGATCACCAGGGCGCGGCCGACAGGTTCATCACCCATGGCCCACAGGGCGACGCCGACGATTGTGCCCGCGGCGAGGAAGAGGTTGTAGAAGCCGACGCCGAAGGCCCACAACCGGACGGCCGGAACATCTGCGGTGTTCGTGAGGAAGATCCCGTGGTGCACCGCCTCCCGCTCGAACAGCAGCGCCTCGCAAACGAACACGGCGAGGTGAATCAGCGCCGCGATCAGGGCGAAGGTCCAGATGATGGCCGTCATGGCATGCCCTCCACGGTCACGGGGTGCCGGGCGAGGACTGCCTGAAGCTCAGCGGCGGCGTCCTGGATGGATCGGCCGCGGGGGACCGTGGCATCGAGGTCGGCGTGGAACCGGCCCATGGCTCCTGTCAGGCTGACGACGAGGAAGGTGGTGGACGGCGTGAGCACCGAGAAGGTGTGGAGGGCGTTGGCGGGGATCGCGATGGAACAGCCCGGACCCAGGTCATAGCCCTGGTTCCCTACCTGGACGATCATCCTGCCGTGCAGCACATAGTAGGTCTTGTCCCAGCCGGTGCGGTGCAGGGGAGTCGCGGGACCGCGCGGCGCCATGACCTCGAACAGCTCGTATTGATCGGCGGTGTTCCCGGCGCTGACCTTGACTGTCAGCACCGCGTCCGGGGAGGCGAGTTCCACGCCGTCGCCGGCTGGTGTGTATTGGACGGTGGTTTCCATGCGGCCCACGGTAGGCGTGGCTCCGTGGGTCGGTCGATCCCAGAATTGTGGGGATGTGGGGAGGGTGCTGCGGTGCCATACTTCTGGTGTGTGGGACGAACGCGCTTTCCGCTTCCGCCGGGAAATCACCCAACTCGCTGCCGCTGGACTCAGTGTCAGCGAACTCCACGCCGCAGCGCTTGAGCTGGTGGGCCGGACCGTCAGTGCCGAGCTGACGTGCTGGGCCAGCATCGATCCGGAGACCCAGGTCATCAGCTCCATGGTCAGCGGCAAGAACCGGATACCGGCCGAGTATGAGCCGCGACTGGCCGAAGCTGAGTACTCGTTGGACGAACCCCATACCTTCGCCGCCCTCGCTCGTGAGGGGGCCACCCTCGCCAGACTTTCTGACCTGTCCGCCGACGATCGGCGGCGCAGCACCAGACTCCACACGATCTGGCGGCCCCTCGGAATGGACGAGGAGATCCGGGTCCTGTTCAGAGCCGACGGCGTCTGTTGGGGTGCGGCAGGCCTGGTCCGGTCAGGAGAGGACTTCACGGCGCGGGAGGTGGAGTTCCTGGCGGCAATTGCGCCGGCCATCGGATCGGCTACCCGGCTCGCAGTGCGCTCGGAGGCGCAGGGCGGTACGGGGCCGGGGCGGCCGGCGTTGGTGATTATTGCAGCGGATGGCCGGCTTGTAGGGGTGACGCCGGACGCGCGGGAGTGGCAGGAGCGGCTTGATGCAATTGCTCCCGGTCGGTTCCGGGTGATGATGCAGGTCATGGCGTCGGGCTCGCATGCAGCGGAGGCGGGGTACTTCAGGGCACGGCTGCGCGACGCCGACGGGCGGTGGGCGGTCCTCCAGGCCAGCACCCTGATCGGCGGGGAGGAGGATCAGGTCGCGGTGGCCATAGAGCCGGTCACAGGCGACCAGCTGGTCGGGCTGCTACTGCTGGCCTACGACTTGACTGCCCGGGAACAGGAGATCTGCCGTGAAGTGATCGGAGGACATTCCACAGCGGAGATTGCCGGCCACCTGTTCATATCAGTCCACACCGTACAAGATCATCTCAAGTCCGTATTCGCGAAAGTAGGTGTCCGAAGCCGCGGTGAGCTCGTTGCCCGCTTGCGCCCCGACGATCCGGACGCCTACGCCACCACCGACCGGCAATTCGCCCGGCTCTGACTCCTGCCTCCGCACCCTTGCGGCAGGCGTCACCGGTCAGTGCCCCGGGCGTCCAGCATGTCCCTCCCCTCGTGATTGCCTCTGGTCACCTCACTCCTTCGTCATGTACAGATGCAGATCGGCCAGGAGCACCGCCCTGCCCGCAAGCCGATCGACCAGCGAAACGTGACCGGGCGCTTGACTGGCTGAAGGTGTGAGTGTCAGGGGCGATCGATGCGGTACACGTGGTGCAACGGGTCGACCACCGGATTATCTGGCGACATCGGCCCTTCGGCGATCCGCTGCAGCCCTGCCTTCTCAAGAGCCCGCCACGAGGCAGTATTCGCGGCGAACCGCAGCAGTTGGGGGCCGTCGATGAGGGCGATCGCCAGGGCCGTGTGACCAGATGACCACACCCGGGTCGCGGCGGCAGTGGCAGCGGCTCCACGGAGCGAGTACCACGCCCGGCTCGCCCGGATGCAGATAAAGTGGCCCCTCGTCGTATTGCCACTGCTCCAGTACGCGAAGGATCTGATCGAGCTCGTCGACGTCCGGCGTTCTCACGGTGACATCCATGAGCCCTAGCCTCCCATTCGAACAGGGCCAGACCACACCATCACCCTCGCGTCGACCTGGGCTCGACTCCCTCATATCCGGTGATGGTGCGCTTCACTCGATGGTGTATGTGAACCCCCGGTGGGATCCGACGAAACCCAGTCGTTCATAGAACGGTGGGCGTCCTGGCCTGCCTCGCCGGAGGTGAGTGACTGTGACACATTTGCGCGAAGGCGAGTTGGTCGTCACGTCGAGATGGATCAGATGGGACTCGTCCGCACCGGATCCAAGAGCTCGAAGGCTGGCGCCAGTATTCTCTGTACTAGCGTCTGCGGCTAGTTCGCCCTCTCTCGTGATGGCTTATGCAGCATTAGCGCCGGGCCGCCGAAGAGCGATACCGCGGCGCTGAGGACGAGGAGCGGCCCCAGCCCCAGGATAGGGATCACCGCGCCTGCCCCGGTCGGGTACGAGCTCCGCGGTCCATACCGCGAGCACCGCCGACCCCATCATGTACCCTGCGCCGAAGATGCACGCCGAGACCGCCGTCGGGGTCAGGGAGTCGCTGGCCAGACCGAGAAGCGCCAGCGCCGCGCCGATGGTCACGAGGCACAGAGCGGCGACCCGAGAGGTTCCCAGTCGCTGGGCGACGGCCCCGGTCGCTATTCCCACTATGCCGCTGAGGCCGATGGCCGCGTAGAGTGCCGGGACTGCTGCCGCCGGGAGGGTGCTGCTGTCGAGGACGTCCGCGGCATACGTGAAGTAGATGACGACGACCGCGAAGTAGACGACGGAGTACGCGGCGGGAACTCGTAGTGCTTTCGCCAATGAGGAGGTGCCGACCGGCCCGGCCGGATGGTGGTCCGGTCCGGTTCGCGGTATCAGGCAGAGGGTCAGGCCTGCGGCGGTCACAGCGGCAACCGCGATGCCGGCCCATACGAGTCGCCATGAGCCGAGCGCGGCGAGGCCGGCGAGGCCGCCCGTCAGGACCAGTCCACCGCCGGTGCCGGTCGTGATGATCGCCAGCGCCCTCGGCTGCTGCCGCGGCGGTACCGAACGGGTCACGATGTCGGAGTAGGGCGCCCATACTCAGCCGCCCGCGCTTCCGGCCAGGATGACGCCGAGGGCGAGCAGCCCGGGCAGTGGGCCACCGTCACGATCCCCGCTCCCAGGGCGCCACTGACCCCGCCCACGGTTGTCGGGGCACGCGAACCGTAATGAGCGGCGAGCGGTCCTGCGAGCAGCAACCCGGTCAGATAGCCCGCGAACGTGGCGCTGGCGACCAGTCCGAGTACCAGCTCCGAAAGCCCCAGGTCCTGCCGGAGATCGGGCAGCGTCAGACCGTAACCGTAGCGGGCCGTGCCGGAGGCGACTCCGACCACGGTCGCACCAGCCAAACCGACGCGGCCACCGGCGGACAGTTTCGTGACTACCTTTCGTCCTGGATCATGCGGTGTCGTCCTGATGATCTCAACCGTCAAGTGATCAGGTTGCAGCTCTCGCGGTTCAGCCTATGGAGGCTTGCCGAAGCATCTTCTTGGCCGCGGCTCCCACGAATTCGTACACGAGCCGGGGTGAGCGTGTATCCGACCCGGTACCCCTGTCCTCAACCGCAGCGGAGAGGCCGATGAGGAAGTGGGATGAAAACTGAACGTTCGGCCGTCCCAACGCGGGACTGCCGCCTCGTTCCTTTCAGGGATGCTGTCCGGGGGCGTGGATGACGGCACCTGCTATGTCACGATGGTGGTGGGAGCGAAGGGCGTATCAGTAGTGTGGCGAAGGTGAGCGAGATCCGCATTGGCACCTCCGGATGGAGTTATGACCATTGGAACGGCATCTGCTATCCGCAGGGAACGCCGCCGGCGAAGCGACTGGACCATTACGCGGCACGCTTCGACACGGTCGAGCTGAACGCCAGTTTCTACCACTGGCCGCGCGATACCACCTTCGCCGGGTGGCAGCGTCGCCTTCCCCCCGGTTTCGCGCTGTCCGTGAAGGCGCCCCGCGGTCTGACGCACGGCAAGAAGTTGTATGCGCCGGAGGTCTGGATCGAGCGGATCGCTCGCTGTTGGCATGAGTTGGGCGACCGTCGGGCCGTCCTGCTCGTCCAACTCCCGCCGGCGATGGAGCGCGACGACGCCCGCCTCGACTACTTCCTGTCCCGCGTGCCGGGGTGGATTCGTGTGGCGGTAGAGTTCCGCCATCCGAGCTGGGACGACGACGCCGTGTACGGCCTGCTCGGGCGACACCAGGCCGCCTACTGCGTGATGAGCGGCGCCGGGCTGCCGTGCATCCTGAAGGCGACGGCGCCGTTCGTGTACCTCCGGCTGCACGGACCGGACCATGAGCATCTCTACGCTGGCTCATACTCGGACGCGGACCTGCGCTGGTGGGCGGACCGCATCCGGGAGTGGCACGGCGCCGGCCGGGACGCGTATGTGTACTTCAACAACGACGGCGGCGGCAACGCGGTGCGGAACGCGGAGACGCTCCATGCACTGGTCAGAGCAGGGGACCTGGCTACCGGCAGCTGACCCACTTGTTCCGTCGCTTCCCCACGCCACTCCTACGCAAGGACGACCCCAGGAACCGTCTCGCCAGCATCCTCGCAGTCGCGCAACGGCACTCTCTTAGGAGACAGGGCGACAAGACATCAGAGGAGCAGCTCGCGGAGCGGACCAGGGCGGGCATGGCTGTGGCCGCCGAGCATGGGCAAGAGGCCGGCCGGCGGGAGATCACTGCCGAGCACCCAATGTTCCGGCGTGCACGGGAGCTGAGAACTCAGGGGCTAGCGTCGGCGGACATTAAGAGAATCATCGGTGCGAGCCGCGCCACCCTGTATCGCTACCTCAGCATGGGTGTCGACGATGCACCGTGACACCCGAGTCCCCGGCGACCAAGTGCACGTTATGGAAGCCACGCTGGAGCTCATCGGATCCCGGATGTGTCCAGTTGTCCCCAGCTGTGCTCCAGTGGGTCGTCGGTGAGTCCTGCGGCCAGAACAACATCACGGCCGCCGCCGACGAACTGCCGAGACGGGTCTCCAAGCCCCACTCGGCGTGGGGTCACCCCGGGTGGGTGACGCGCCGGCTGTGGCCGGCACACAGGATGAGACGGCGGCGACCCGTCGCCGCAACCCGGTCAGCCGAGGGAATGAAGCAAGGAGTCTGACATGCCACTGGCAGCACCACGCAGGCGCAGGTCTGCAGCCTCCGTCGGCGAGGCCGACGTGGTCGCCCACGGGATTAGCCGTCGGGGCGGCCGCGAGGACCGCCGCGAGGATCGTCGCTGAGGTCGCCGTGACCGCCGCGACCGACACCGCTGCCGGCGCGTCAGTCGTGATACCACCCGATGGCTCTTCACTGGTGGTTATGACCTCGGGTCAGGGGCATCAGCACCCGACGCGTAGTAGCTCCGGAAACCAACCCGAGGACGCGAGTGACGAATGATTGTTCCCAGGTCAGCTTTCGCAAAGGAGCCTCCGATGCCACGACCACGCCCGATCCTTGCCGGATCTATCGCACTCGGGATAGCGGTCGCCATGCTCACGGGCTGCAACACATCAACACCCAGCACCTCAACCCCCGAGCCGAGCGTGAGCAGCAGCAAGGGACCGGAGAAGGTCTCGGAGGCGTGCACTGCAGCAAGTGACTTTGCTGCAGCCCTCACAGATTTCAAACAGACACTCGCCCCGGGTGTCACCGTGGAACAGCTAGATTCGGCACGGGATCAGGTCGTGAAGACCTACGACGATCTGATCGAAGCGAGTCAGGACGTCGCGGAGGACCGGGTGAATCCTGTGCGGACGGCCAAGGATGAGTTGGTCTCAGCCGTCGAGGCTGTTCCCGACGATGCAACCCTGAGCCAGGCGGCCGCATCCCTGCGGGATGAAGCCGCCAACGTCCAGGCCGCGGTCAGTGACCTGCAGACGGAGGCCGCGTGTTGAGCACCCAGGATTCGCGTACTGGCTCCGGGCTTGTTCTGGGCGTGCTGGCATCCGGCCAGTTCCTGATGACCCTCGACAGTTCAGTGATGAACGTTTCGATGGCCACGGTGGCCGCGGACCTTGGGACGACGATCACCGGCATCCAGACAGCGATCACTTTGTACACCCTCGTCATGGCGTCGCTGATGATCACCGGCGGCAAGGTAGGAACCATCATGGGCCGCCGCCGGGCTTTCGCTCTGGGCCTGATCATCTATGCCGCGGGTTCGCTGACGACGGCGCTTGCGCCGAACCTGGCAGTTCTGCTCTTCGGCTGGTCCCTTCTGGAGGGCATCGGTGCGGCCCTGATCATGCCCGCGATCGTGTCGCTCGTCGCGGCCAACTTCCCTCAGGAACGCCGAGCCGGGGCTTACGGACTGGTGGCCGCAGCAGGGGCCATGGCGGTCGCCGCGGGTCCTCTCATCGGTGGAGCTGTGACCACGTTCGCATCGTGGCGTTATGTCTTCGTCGGCGAGGTGGTAATCGTCCTGGCGATCCTGCTCGTTCTGCGCAAGGTTGAGGACGTCCCTGCTGCCAAGATCCGGCTCGATTTCGTAGGATCAGCATTGTCGATCGTGGGACTGGCCATGGTTGTCTATGCTGTGCTGCGTTCGGGTGAGTGGGGATGGGTGCAGTCCAAGCCCGGCGCCCCAACGGTTCTGGGTCTATCGCCGGTGGTGTGGCTGCTGATCGGGGGGCTGCTCGTCCTTTATATGTTCCTGCGCAGGACCTCGCGTCTTGCCGCAGTGGGCGGCGAGCCGCTGATCGACCCCGGACTGTTCCAGAACCAGCGTCTCACCGGCGGGCTCAGCATATTCTTTGCTCAATTCCTCGTGCAGGCGGGCGTGTTCTTCACCATTCCGCTGTTCCTGTCGGTGGTGTTGGAATTGAGCGCGCTGGAGACCGGGATCCGGATCCTCCCGCTGTCCGTAGCGTTGATTCTGGCTGCAGCAGGAATTCCGAAGGTCTTGCCTCATGCAAACCCGCGCCGTGTCATCCGGCTGGGTCTGATGCTGATGATCGTCGGCATCCTCATCCTCGTGGGGGGCATGGACCCGGGGGCAGACGCAGGCATCGTTGCAATCCCGATGCTGCTGATGGGCTTTGGGCTGGGAGCGCTGTCGTCGCAGTTGGGCGCCATCACGGTTTCGGCGGTCCCGGACTCGCAGAGCGGGGAGGTCGGCGGGCTGCAGAACACGGCCACCAACCTCGGGGCCTCCCTGGGTACCGCGCTGATCGGGTCGGTGCTCATCGCGACCCTGAGTGCCTCGTTCATGGCGGGCATCCAGAACAACCCCGCTGTTCCGAGCTCGGTGCAGGAGGAAGCCTCGGTCCAGCTGGCCAGTGGTGTCCCGTTTATTTCCGATACGCAGCTCCAAGAAGCGCTGAACAACGCCGACATTGACCAGGAAACCGCTGACGCCATCATGGCGGTCAACTCGGACTCCCGACTGGAGGCACTGCGGACGGCGCTGGCTCTGGCCGCACTGCTGGCCACCGCCGCCCTGTTCCTCACCGGGCGCCTCCCCGAAGAGGCCGTCGGAGCGTCAGACGAGGCCCCACACCGTGCGGAGCCTACCCAACCCACCAAGCCCCGTTAGATTTCGATCCCCTGAGCGGCTTCCTGAGGTCTCCCAGGCGGACGAAGTCGGCGTTCGGATCGAGGACCAGGATCGGCAGCCGGGTGTGGAGCAGCAACGGTTCGAGGACGACGCCCAGCGCGTAGGTCTTCCCCGACCCACTCTGCCCGCACCAGAACGTATGGCGGTTGAACCGTGTGGCATCGAGTTCCGCGGGCGTGCGGCCGCCGTCGAGGGTGCCGAGGCGGAGGAGGCCCGGCAGCTGAAGGAGGCCGTCGATTCCAGGGAGATCATCGGTCAGGCCAAGTGGATCCTCATGGAATACCACATGATCACCGCCGAACAGGCTTTCCTGGTGCTGGCCCAGGCCAGCTCGCGGACCCAGTCGACACTGCGCACGGTTGTTGATCATCTCGTCGCTACCGGTGAACTCGCAGGAGGAGACCAAAGCCCCCGGATCTGAAGCACCGACGACAGAGTGTACGTCGGCCCTGCTGACTGAGGCGGCGACAGGCGGGTGCAGTCGTGCTTCTTCGGGACGGTGACACGGTTCGCGGGCACCATCGGCAGGTCCTGCAGTCGACAGGCGAATGAGGTTCAGTGCGTCGAGCAGCCGGCAGCACGGGTCCCATCGACCGTTGCAGGGCGGTCCCGGCCGCCCTGCCACCTTCCCTCTCCGGTCAGGCCCGTCCTGCGCACGGCGCGGTCACGGCCGTCCTCTTCCGGATCAGGCCGGACTCTCACACGCCGGTACCGCCCTGCCGGGACCGTCTACGGTTGACACGATCGCCGGGTGGATAGAACGGTGTGGACCAGGATCGGCGGGCTGGGGTTGATCGGAGGTCACTGACCACGAGAACTCACCCTGCGGGGCCGGTTCGTCGTCCATCGAGGCCGCGGAGCTGCCCGCTGGTCACCAGTGTCGCGGCGACGTGCCCCAGCGTGGAGTGGCTGCGGTTGCTGGTCGTCACCAGCAGTGCGTGGGCTTCCTCCGCCCCGATCGCGTACCGCTCCATCAGAATGCCGGTGGCGTGTCCGATGACGTTCCGGCGCTGCGCCGAATCAGCCTGTTCACTGAGCGTTTCGTTCAGCTCCCGAAGGCGCTGCAGGATGTGCTCCAGTGACATCCTGTCGTCCCTGATGTTCATGCTGTCGTCGAAATCCCCCACGGATCGGCCCGTCCCTTCGGCATCTTCCCGTCGGGCGCTGCCCCCAAATCAACAAGTCTCCTCAGTGTCACACGAGTGTCAAGACGCAGCCGCCAATGCAGGATAGCTTCGTCGATTTCCCGCGCTGGTGACGGGGTGCTGCTCCGTAGCGGTTACTTGCGAGTACGTGACGAGGGTCCATACCATGCTTCATGTGTGGCTGGGGTCATATTTAGGGCTTGTTTCGTTGCCGGACCGATTGGTATGCGACTGCGCGCCTTGGATGAACTGACGAGCCCGAGCGGTCCTTCTGCTCAGGCGATTACAGGAGGCAGCCATGACCGGAACGTTCGAGCTTTTTCACGACGAGGGCACGTCCTTCGCGTTCAGATTGACAGGGCCCGACGGGGAAGTCGTCGCCGTATCAGGGCCGTTCTCCAATAAGGCCTCCGCCGTCGAGGGGATCCGCGTCGTCCGTGAGTGCGCCGGAATGGGCCTCATCGCGGATCTTTGCCCACCGATTCTTCCTGAAGCAGTGATGGAGACGTCAGGTACCTCCTGAGAGCTGTCCGTCGGACAGCATCGGCCGACCGGTCGCTGCTGCGCTGCCGATCAAGGGCCCTACCTTCGTTGCTGCGGCCCCGAGGAATGCCAATCTGCGCGGCTAGCAGTGCGGCAAGTGAAGTCCGCCGATCGCCGCCCTGCCTGAGCGCCTCAGGAGTCGCGGTGACCTCGAGCGGGACTCGGCAGCGCACACCTGGCCCGGGCTGACCACCGATCGTGAAAAAAGGCCTATCGAAGGGTCAGGCAGGATTCGTGACGAGTCAGGCGGAGGACGGGGAAGGTGCAGAATGCGGGCAATGAGGATCAGCAGGTGAAGGGCGTGACGGTATTCCTTCTCGATGACCACGAACTGGTGCGGCGGGGATTACGGGAACTGTTGGAGACCGAGGGATGCGTGATTGTCGGGGAAACCGGGTCCGCCGAGGAAGCCACGCGCCGGATCCCGGCCCTGTCACCTGACATCTCCATCCTGGATGCGAGGCTGCCGGATGGCACGGGGATGGAGGTATGCCGGAATGTGCGCTCCATCGACCCCTCCCTGTCCTGCGTCATCCTGACCAGTCACGACGATCGCCAGGCATTGTGCGGCGCGGTACTCGCCGGTGCTGCGGGGTACATCCTGAAGGAGATGCTCGGCTCCGATCTGGTCGGAAAGGTCCTCCGGGCCGCTGCGGGTGAGTCCCTGTTCGAGCCCGGTATGAAGGAGCGCATCATCGCCGGGCTGCACGACGCGCCGGAGGAAGATCCACGCCTTGCCGGCCTGACGGCACAGGAGAGGAAAGTCCTGACCCTGATCGGGAAGGGTCTGTCGAACCGGGAGATCGGTGGCGAACTGTTCCTGGCCGAGAAGACCATCAAGAACCATGTGTCCTCGATCCTGGCAAAACTGGGCTTCCAGCGGAGGGTCCAGGCTGCCATCTACATCTCTACGGCGGTCGATCCCTCGCCCCGGTAACTGCGCAGCGGCACAGCGATCACACCCTCGGCCCCCGACCGGGAGAACTGAAAAGCCCTGCCTGCGAATCTGCCCATCGCCTGCGGAAGTGAACTCCCTGGCAGGAAAGCAGCGTCCAATGCTGTGCAGTGCACAGAGAACGCCTTTGTTCCATAGTTCTAACCCCACGGGACCATCGAACCCCGCAGAGCGATCCTCCACCGGAACAACCTTCAAGCGATGTTTCTCACTCTGCCGAGGGAACCCGAACCTCGATCGTTCTGTGGCCGTAGCCGGCTTGATCAACGAGTTCCGATTCGACGTCGATAATTCCACCGGGGGTCGAAGTGCGGTAGCCGTCGACGGAGACGTGACTGAAATGAGTCCAGCATCCACCGGTGTTTCTAAGCAGTGTATGAGTCCCCAGCCTTCGTCGTCGCTCCAGCAGCGGACGACTTCGGATAGTTTGGGAGGGTAACTAATAATCCAGTCGAGGGGGAGTATCGCGATCGCTCGAGGGGAACTTTGGTGCAGTGGGAGCGATTACGTTGGCCGTGGCACTCTCCATCACTGGGTGCGCGAGCGACCAGCCGGCGGCAGAAGTGACGCCGCCGACCAGTGGTGCGTCCTCGAGCCAGAGGCCGTCGGCAACGCCTGCGACCGAGCCATCAGTCGCGGCTCCCACCCCGACACCGTCGCCCGCCGCCACCTCTGCAGCTGCCACTGAGCAGCCCACACTGGGAAAGGTCAGCTCCTATCAAACGGGATTCGCCTACGCAGCAGGTGCTTTGCCGGAACGGTGGCGCAGCCAAACCGGCTGGTATGCACTGAAGGGGCAGGGAGCCGAGATCTTCGGGGACCTGGCAGCATTCGTCGAGCGTGACGCGACGACGAACGACCAGACCCTCGTAATGACCAACAGCCGGGGAGAGGTCCTGTATCGATCGCCCTCCTTGGGGCTCCAGCAGCCACAGACGGTAGAACCGTTCCTTGGCCGGGTGCGCCAGAACGGCAAGCAGTTCATCGCCTTCTACCAGATCGGCATACCGGCCCGACCTGAGGGTGGTCAGGGCGGCGGGGTGCCGATCGCGCAGCTCATCGTCGTCGACGAAACCGGTACAGCGACAGTCGTCGATGAGGACGTGAGCCACTACCGCCCGCGTCCCACCGAGGACGGCAGTAGGGCTCTGGCCTTCACCACCACGGACGGCAGCCTCGAGATGCAGAGCGGCGTTGCCGCCGGTCCCGACGCCTTGGATTTTGTCCGTGTCCTGAACGCGGAAACGGGTGAACTGGAGCCAATCCCGGAACGTGAGGGCCAGTCCTGGCTTGCCCGCGTCGACGGTGTGGACGTCTACCGGTCCCCGGGATCCACGGACCCGCAGACCGGCGAACCAATGGCGACCGCAGGTACTCGCGACTGGTCCACCACCTTCTACGACCCCGCGTCCGTATCCCTCACCTTCGGGCCGACCTACCTGTCCGTGGTCACACTCGATGGAACCTGCGAGATCCGCGACCTGCACACCGGTGAACCCCTCGTCTTCGAGGGTGCAGCGCAGGGCTGCGCCTATGAGACCTCGACGCGGTCCTCGTCGGGCAGCACGTCCAGTCCGAACGGCAGGCTCTTCCTCATGCATTGGAGGGATGCTCAGGGCGTCGATGCGCAGTGGGTCGTGAACCTGGAGACCGGGGAGCAGAAGCGGACGGATCCGGCGTCTGATTTCCGGCCCACGATGATCTCGGACGCAGGCGACGTCTACGGAAAGAACACCGCGGGTGACGCCACCGGGTACCTGAAGTTCCCGGACCAGATGCAGCCACGGTTCGACGCAACGACGTTCGACCTGCCCACGGCCATCAACGGGCAAGGCCTCGGCATGTTCACGTACGAGGACCTACCCACCTACTTCGCGGTCCCCATCAGCTAGCGCATGGCTCCATGGGCTGTCATCGATGCCGCGACCGGCCGAGCAGTCGGCATGACGACGTTCTGCACCCTCGATAGGGCGAACCGCCGCCTCGAGATCGGGCGATCTGGCTCGGTCAGGAGGCACGTAGACCGGCATCACCACAGCCACCACGATGCTGCTCCTCACGCGCTTGTTCGACGACCTCAGCTGTATCGCTGTCGAATTTCGCGCTGGCACAACCGTCAGTCACGGGCAGCTATCGAACGTCTCGGCGCGAAGCGGGACGAAGTGCTGCGCAAGCACACGAACCTTGAGAACTGCACCATCCGTGACACCGTCGTGTACTCGATCATCGACGACGAATGGCCGACCGTGAAGTTCGCCCTCGACGAGCGGATGAACCGGTAGAAGCAATCCGCATGACGATCCCTGTTCGTGCGTCACGTTCAATCGGACTCGACTTCAACCCACCTCATGTTCGAAATCCGTGATGCGATCCAACACATCCCAAGCGCTCGTAGAAGCGATGTGCGTCCTTCCGTGCCTCAATGCCGGACCGGTATGTTCGGCACTTGCGCGAAGGCGACGCCGGAGCAGACGATCAATGCCAGGGAAGGGCGGGACCGGGCGGTCGAACTCGTCATCGACACCACCGAGCAGTTCGACGTCACCGGGTGATGGCCCCGCGACGGCGTAGCGAGAGCGCAGGAATGCTCCTCCGAAGGCGGTGAGGAGGGTGCCAGCTACAGCTACGACCGCTGGGCACCCCAGGGAACAGACCATATCGGGGACGCCCGACGTGTCGCCGAGTACTGGGAGTCCCTCGGCATGATCGTACGCACCATGAACCCGACGACATTCCCGACTCTCGTCGCGGAGGGCGGCCCGTCCTCCGTGCTGAATTCGATACGCATGCAGCTGACAATTCGTACAGTATCGGTGCCACGGCCCCCTGCTCGCCGGGCAACGCGGTCGCTTTGAACGATGAGGACGAGGCAGAGCGGTATCAAGGCGAAGAACTTCCCGGAGACGAAGGGATCGTCGTTCAGGAAAGCCCTCCCAAATGACCCCACGATGCAGCCACGACCGAACCCCGGCATCGAGCGCTGACCGTCAGTAAGGCAGTTCTCATCGGGTTGTGGTCCTCAGCGACCATCTGAGCTCCTGAGCTACTTTCCGACACGTCCCGATGCTTTCCGGCGTCGGTGGCAATCGGAGGATGGGAGGCACATAGGCTGGGCAGGTCAATGAATGGGGGTTGTCGTGCGCAGGCGGAGCTATCTGTGGTTCATCGTGGCCGGGGTGTGTGTCGTCCTGGCGGTGCTCATTTTCGCCGGACGGACCCTGCTGTCGGAGTGGCTGGGTGATTCCCTCACCTACCGGGCAGTGATCGTGGCGGCGTGGGTGTTCCTTGCCGGCGCGGCAGGGGCCCTCACCAGAGCCTTCAGCTCACTGGATACGGATCCGACAGCACCGGCATCACCGGGAGCCGGCCCATGACAGTCCACTCCGAGGCGGCGGACACGACCTACCTCCCGCGCATGTCCCGGCGTTACCGGACAGGACTGCCCGTCATCGGCGCACCGACGATGCCGCCACCCTCCGCAACAGCAGGTAGACGGTGAAAGTGGATGACACGAGCACGCCGACAGACGGTAGTCGCGTGAGACGAAGGACCCGTCCCTCGGTGAAGGACTATCTGTGGGGACTGACGACTGTCCTGATCCTCGTGGCCGGCGGGTTCTTGCTGGGCATTCCGCTGTGGAACACCATGGGCATCGAGACCCAGCGCTGTGAGGTGGTGTCCGCGGAGCCGATGACCTCATCGGGCGGGTCGCGGGGCTCGGCGTCCACGGCCGGGGTGCTGATCGAGACATCGAACTGCGGATCCCTCGAGCTGTCGCAGGGGGTGACGCGCGATACGCGCGACGAGATCGCGGCGTCGTTCGAGGTCGGCGCCGAGTACGACATCGAGACCGGCTGGTTCTCCCGCGTCGTGATGATCGACCTCCTCGACGAGATCGGGTCCATCCGAAGCTACCGGCTGGTGGAATGACGAAGATGATGCGCGTCGAACCATCCTCGAGCGGCATGTCACTCATGCCCGTCCATGGGATGAGCGCATGAGCAGGAAGCGGGAAACGGTCGAGTCGGTCCAGAGTGATGTCCTCGCTGCTATCGCTCACGTCAGCGCTGTCGCTCGCGCGGAGCGGGACGAGCCGCGAGTCCATGCCGCTGATTGGCTTGATGGCCTGTTCACCGAAATCAGGGGCGAACATCATCTCCGCGAAGCCGCCGCGGAAGCCTTGACCCTGTACGGAGGCGTGGCGTCGTTCTCCGATGCCGGAACCGCTGAGTCCTCGTACGCCGTCACACAGCTGGGTGCCGCGCTGCGGCACGCCCGAACGTGGTCTACGCGGGATCAGGCGCCGATCGCCTTCCGGGTGACCGCGTATGCGTACACCACCAGGTGGCTGCGTCGCGAGGTTCGGGGCTTCCGCTATGACGCATTGTGGAGTGACGGTCGCGTTGATCGCGACGTCCTCCGCTCGACCTACGGGGGTCACAGCACTGACTACCACACCACGTCGAGAGCCTTGGAGTCCACGTGCCCGGTCGCCGGAACCGGTCCCTGGATCGAGCACGGTTCGGGTAAGCCGATCGATGGCCCTGCATAGGAATCGGATTTCCTCGGTTACCTCCAGCTCCTCATCGACTGCCCGTCAGGGTTCTTCCACCTGCCTGACCGGCGAGACCGGTCGCTGCTACTCACCCGTCGTCATGCTCGCCCGAAACTACGTCCGATGTGCTCTTGACCCCCCGGTACCGCAGGTCCATTCTGGTCCCACAAACCAGCCGGAATCAGCCGGACGGCCCGGCCCAGAACCGTACGTAGGGGCATTTCCTGAGCTTTCCGGAGTAGTTGCATGTCTTCGCCACGACGTACGCGCCGGATGAACATTCTCCGAAAGCAGCCGCCGAAGGCTCACCACAACGAACGATCAGTACGATCCGCAGGAGGTCACGATGCCAGGACTGGTAAGGAAGAGCCTTGATGAACCCGAGGAGACGCGTCCGTTCGAGGGCGACACGGGCCAGCTTCAACTTGTCGACTCGGAACTGGGCCCGGTAGGCCGCGCCACGTTCCATCCCGGATGGCGCTGGTCCGAGCACGTCAAGCCGATCGCGAAAACCGACAGCTGTCAGGCCGCCCACGTGGGCTACTTCGTGTCCGGCCGGATGAGGGTCGTCATGAACGACGGGGAGGAAATGGAGTACGGGCCGGGTGACTTCGCGGCCATGGCCCCCGGACACGACGCATGGGTCGTGGGAGACGCACCCTGCGTCTTCATCGACTGGCAGGGATTCGCCGACTACGCCAAGCCCTGAACCGCGAGGCCCAGCATGCCGCAAGGACACGTGCTTCGCCCCGATGAGGCCCTGGCCGGAGATGTCCGGCCAGGGCCTTTTGGTGTCCGCGTGCAGGTCGACCGGATCCGGGCACGAGCGATCGGTAGGCTGGAGGCGCAACCGCTACCGAGGAGGACCACGTGGGCATCACACCCGAAGATGAAGTCGTCAGGATCTGCCAGGAACTGATCCGCATCGATACCTCGAACTTCGGGGACAACGCAGGCCCGGGGGAGCGGAAGGCCGCCGAGTACACGGCCGGGCTGATTGAGGAGGTGGGACTGGCGACCCAGCTGTTCGAGGCCGCTCCCGGCCGCACGTCCGTCCTCGCCCGCATGGAGGGCTCGGACTCCTCCCTGCCCGCCCTCGTGGTGCACGGCCACCTCGACGTCGTCCCCGCGCAGAAGGAGGACTGGACGGTCGACCCCTTCGGTGGCGAGGAGAAGGACGGCCTCATCTGGGGCCGCGGCGCAGTGGACATGAAGGACATGGACGCCATGATCCTGTCCGTCCTGCGGTCCATGCAGCGCGACGGCATCAAGCCCAAGCGGGACCTCATTTTCGGCTTCTTCGCCGACGAGGAAGCCGGCGGCGCCTACGGCGCGTCCTGGCTCGTGGACAACAAGCCGGAGGTCTTCGAAGGAGCAACCGAGGCGATCTCCGAAGTGGGCGGGTTCTCCGCGACGATCGGCGGTCAGCGGACCTACCTCCTGCAGACGGCGGAGAAAGGCATCTCCTGGCTGCGCCTGGTGGCCCACGGCCGCGCAGGGCACGGTTCCCAGATCAACACCGACAACGCGGTCACCGCCCTGGCGCGGGCCGTCACGCGCATCGGCGACTACGCCTGGCCCATCGAACTGACCCCCACCACGCGCCAGTTCCTGGACGGCGTCACCGAGCTGACCGGCGTCGAGTTCGACCCCGACAACCCGGACGTGCTTCTCAAGGAGCTCGGGACCGTGGCGCGTTTCGTCGGCGCGACGCTGCAGAACACCGCCAACCCGACGGTGCTCAAGAGCGGCTACAAGCACAACGTGATCCCCGGGACCGCCGAGGCGCTCATCGACGTCCGCACGCTGCCCGGCCAGCAGGACCAGGTGCTGGAGATCATCCGCGGGCTCGCGGGCGACGGCGTCGACGTGAGCTACGAGCACAAGGACACCTCGCTCGAGGTGCCGTTCTCCGGCAACCTCGTGGACTCGATGATCGACGCCCTGCATGCGGAGGACCCCGGGGCAAAGGTTCTCCCCTACACGCTCTCCGGCGGCACCGACAACAAGTCGCTGAGCCGCCTCGGCATCACCGGCTACGGCTTCGCACCCCTGCAGCTGCCCGACGAGCTCGACTTCACCGGCATGTTCCACGGCGTCGACGAACGCGTCCCCACGGACTCGCTGCGCTTCGGGGCGAAAGTGCTCGCCCGGCTGCTGACCACCTACTGAGCAGGATCCGACCACCGCAGGAGGCGCCATGACCATCACGACGACGACGGACGGCGTAGGGCATCTCCTCCCGGACGACCTGCTCGAGCGGTTCCGGGACCGGGCCGGGGGTTACGACGCCACGAACACCTTCTTCACCGAGGACTTCGAGGAACTGACCGGGATCGGCTACCTGCACCTCCTGGCGGATACCCCGCCCGGCGACGCGGGCGGGATGGCGCGGGCCGCCGCGGCCCAGCGGCGACTGGCCGCGGCCGCCCCCGCCACGGCGCTCGGCATCAACATGCATCTCGTCTGGACGGCCGTCGCCGGCCTCCTCGCGGACCGCGGCGACTCCTCGCTGCGGTTCGTCCTGGACGAGGCCGCGCAGGGCGAGGTCTTCGCCTTCGGCGTGTCCGAACCCGGCAACGACGCCGTCCTCTTCGACTCGCTGACACGGGTGGAACCCCTCACGGACGGCGGCTTCGCGTACACCGGCACGAAGGTGTTCACGAGCCTCTCACCCGTGTGGACCCGCCTCGGGATCTTCGGGAAGCTCGAGGGCGCGGGCGGCGGGGACGATGCGATCCTCCACGCTTTCGTCCCGCGCGGGACGCCTGGGGTGGAGACCCTCGAGGACTGGAACCCACTGGGGATGCGCGCCACCCGCTCCAATACGACCCGGCTGGTGGACGTACGCGTGCCGGCGGACGCGGTCTTCCGCACGCTGCCGGTGGGGCCCAACGCCGACCCGCTGGTCTTCGGGATCTTCGCTGGGTTCGAGACCCTCATCGCGTCCGTCTACCTCGGCATCGCGGACCGCGCGCTCGACCTCGCGGTAAACGCGCTGACACGCCGTCGGAGCCACGTGGGGGACCGCGCACTGTCCGAGGACCCCGTGCTGCGGAACCTGCTCGCCGGGCCCGCCATGCGGCGGACCGGAGCGGACGCCGAGCTCCGGCAGGTCACCCTGGACCTGGACACACGCTCGGGCGAGGCGGCCCAATGGTTCGCACGCCTCGTGACGCTGAAGACCCATGCGGTGGAGGCAGCGGTGGCCGCCACCACGGCGGCGCTCCACGTGGGCGGGGGATCGGGCTTCTCGGCGTCGTCCGAGGTGTCCCGCCTCCACCGCGACGCCCTGGCCGGTCAGTTCCATCCCTCGACGGAGGAGTCCGCGCGGGCCACGGTCGCGACGGCGCTGCTGGGTCCGACGTCGGGCTGACGGTCCTGCCCGGCTGCTCGGGGCAGCCGGCTCAGGCGGTGCGCTCGACGCGGAGGACCCTCCGCCGCAGCCAGTACCGCCGGCCACCGCCCATGTAGATGCAGCTGCGCTCGAGCTCCCACTTGCCGTACTCCGCGTGCTCGGTGATGAGTTTGCGCGCCGCGGGCAGTGGTTCCCCGGCGTTCATCGTGAGGACCAGGTACTCGTACTGCCGCCCGTAATCGCGCTCCCGGACGGCTGTCGCATTCAGAAAATGTTCTCGCATATCCCTCCAATTCCGTCCACTTTACCGATAACGTCGAGCCATGAGCATAGATCCGCGTGTCGCGCTCCAGTCCCTCGTGACAGCCCTCGAGGAGCACCTTGCGGCCTCGGCATCGCGACGGCGCGAGGACGACCCCGCGGTGGAAGCGGCGTATGTCGGTATCGCCGACGCGTTCGAGGTCTACGAGGAAGCGCTCTACGACGCCTTCGGCGAGATCACCCCGCTCGAGATCTACGAGGAAGCGGACGAGGACGACGAGGACGACGACGAGGACGCCGAGTATGCGTCCGACCTCGTGGAGGCCGAAGTGGAGAACTGACCCCCGGGCGGGACCGTTTCAGGCGGAGACCTCGTCGAGGACCGCAGCGATGGGTTCGGCCACGGGCGCGCCGCTGGTCTGCAGGATCTCCTTGAGCTGCTGGGGGGTCCGGGCGCCCACGATCGCGGAGGCCACGCCGGGCCGGTGGAGGAGCCAGCGCAGGGCGAGTTCGTGCGGCTGCAGATCCAGGCCCCGCGCCGCGGTGCACAGCGCCTCCGTGATGCGCTGTGGCTTCCCTGCCAGGTAGGGCTCGACGTACGGCGCCCACACGTCGGAGGCCCCGCGTGATTCGGTGGGGATCCTGCCGCGGTACTTGCCGGTCAGGACGCCCCGGCCCAACGGACCCCAGGCGAACACCGCGGCCCCGAACGCCTCCGCGGCGGGGACCACGTCCCGCTCGACGCCGCGATTCACGAGCGAGTACTCGACGTCGTTGACGAGGAGCGGGAAGGACGCCGTCGCGGCCGCCCGGGCGAACTCCCAGCCCGCGTAGTCGGAGACGCCGACGTAGCGGGCACGACCGCTCGCGTAGGCGGCTTCCAGCGCGCTCAGCGTCTCCTGCAGCGGGACGGCGGAATCGGGGGAGGGCGCGAGCCAGACGTCGACGTGGTCCGTGCCGAGCAGCGAGAGGGAGGCGTCGAGCGAATCGAGCAGACCCCGGCGCGATGCGTCGAGGCGCCGGCTGCCACTGCGGGTGGTGCCGCCCTGCACCACGAGGACGAGTTCCGACCGGGCCACGGTGTCGCCGATGAAGCCGCCCAGTATCGCTTCCGCCTGGCCCTCACCGTAGCGGGCCGCGGTCTCGACGAGCGTGCCACCGGCATCGGTGAAGAGACGGAGCTGCTCCCGGGCAGCCTCCTCGGAGACTTCCTGGCCCCAGTTCATGGTGCCCAGCCCCAGGGCGGACACGGTCAGGCCGCTCATCCCCACATTTCGCCGTTGCATGAGGCCAAGCCTAAAGCCTGTCACCGGCCGGATGGCTTAGGGTCGTAAGGGTGAATTGGATAGAAGCGATCATCCTGGGGTTCGTCCAGGGCCTTACCGAATTCCTACCCATTTCATCGAGCGCACACCTGCGCATCGTGGGCGAGTTCCTCCCGAACGCGCAGGATCCGGGTGCAGCGTTCACCGCCATCACCCAGCTGGGCACCGAGACCGCCGTCGTCGTGTTCTTCTGGAAGGACATCGTGCGGATCGTCAAGGCCTGGTTCGGCGCGTTGAGGGGCAAGGTCCCGCGGAACGACCCCGACGCGCGCATGGGCTGGCTGGTCATCATCGGCAGTGTGCCGATCGTCGTGCTCGGTCTGCTCTTCCAGGACCAGATCGAGGGCTCGTTCCGCAGCATGTGGATCGTCGCGACCATGCTGATCGTCTTCGGGCTCATTCTGGCGGTCGCGGACGCCGTGGGGCGGCAGACCCGTGATCTCCGAAGCCTCACCTACCGGCACGGCATCCTGTACGGACTGGCACAGGCACTGGCCCTGATCCCCGGCGTGTCGCGCTCGGGCGGCACCATCACCGCCGGCCTGCTCATGGGCTACACGCGTGAGGCCGCGGCGCGCTACTCGTTCCTGCTGGCCATCCCCGCCGTGTTCGGCAGCGGCGTCTTCCAGCTCGTGAAGAGCTACGACGAAACCGGCCCGTACGGGCTCGCGGAGACCGCCCTGGCCACCGTCGTCGCCTTCGTGGTCGGGTTCGCGATCATCGGCTGGTTCCTGAGGTACGTCACCACCCGCGGCTACGGGCTCTTCGTCTGGTACCGCATCCTGCTCGGCCTCGCCCTGTACGTCCTTCTCGGCTTCGGCGTCATCAGCGCCTGACCGCGGCCCGTAAGGTTGACCGTGTGATTGCGTGGAATTCGACCCCTGTCCCAGTACTCGACGGTACCCAGTCGGGTATCAGCCTGTTCGACACGGCACTCCAGTGGCCGGCCCCCCTGGGGAACCGTCCCGAGCAGAGCCTCTACGTCTGCGGCATCACCCCCTACGACGCCACGCACCTCGGCCACGCGTCCACCTACGTGGCCTTCGACCTCCTCAACCGGACCTGGCGTGATGCGGGGTCCACGGTGCGTTACGTGCAGAACGTCACCGACGTCGACGATCCCCTCCTCGAGCGCGCCACCGCCACCGGCGTGGACTGGCAGGACCTCGCCGCGGACCAGATCGCCCTGTTCCGTGAGGACATGGAGGCCCTGAACGTCCTCCCTCCGGACCACTACATCGGAGCCGTCGAGTCGATCGACTGGATCGTCCCGATCGTCGAGAAGCTCGTGGGGCGCGACCTCGCCTACACGGTGCCGGGCGAGGGCGGGGAGCCCGACGGCGACGTCTACTTCTCCCTCGACGCTGCGGCGACGCTGGACCGGGACGACCCCGCCCGCTGGTTCCTCGGGCAGGTCTCGCACCTCGACGTCGGGACGATGCTCACGCTGTCGGCCGAGCGTGGCGGCGACCCCCGGCGGCCCCACAAGCGCAACGCACTCGATCCCCTCCTCTGGCGCGCGGCGCGGCCCGGCGAGCCGAGCTGGCCCGCCGGGTCGCTCGGCGACGGACGGCCGGGCTGGCACATCGAGTGTGCCGTGATCGCCCAGCAGTTCCTGCCGGCCCCGTTCACCGTGCAGGGCGGCGGCTCCGATCTCGTCTTCCCGCACCACGAGATGAGCGCCGCCCATGCCTGGGCCGCCAGCGGGACGCCCCTGGCCCGGCACTACGCCCACGCCGGGATGGTCGGCTACGACGGCGAGAAGATGAGCAAGTCGCGCGGGAACCTCGTCCTCGTGTCGAGGCTGCGCCAGGCGGGCGTCGACCCCGCAGCGATCCGCCTGGCGATCCTCGCCCACCACTACCGCGCGGACTGGTCGTGGACGGACGGCGTCCTCCACGCGGCGATCCGCCGTCTCGCCACGTGGCGCGAGGCCGCACGCTCGGCGACACCCGACGACGTCGTCGGGCTCCGTGACCAGGTGAGGGCGCACCTGGCGAACGACCTCGATGCACCGTCCGCGCTGGCCGCGACCGATGCGTGGGCGGCGGCACAGCCCGCCCGGTCCGACGGCGGGACCGGAGGACGGGCGCTGGGGGACGTCGTCGACGCCCTGCTCGGCGTCCGGCTCCAGGCGAACTGAGCCGGCAGCCGGCCTACTGTTCGCGCCGGCGCTTCTTCAGGTACCGCTCGAACTCCCGGGCGATCGACTCGCCGCTGGCCTCCGGGAGGTCCACGGTGTCCTTGGCCTCCTCGAGCTGGCGTACATAGGCGGCGACCTCCGGGTCCTCGGTGGCGAGTTCGTCGACCCCGCGTTCCCAGGCCTCCGACTCCTCCGTGAGCACGTGCGTGTCCACGGCGATCTGCAGGATCTCCTCGAGCTTGTTCAGGAGTGCGAGCTGCGCCTTCGGTGAGGGTGACTGGCCCACATAGTGCGGTACGGCCGCCCACAGGGACATGGTGGGGATGTCCGCGAGGAGGCCCATCTCCGCCAGTACCCCGACGATCCCGATGGGGCCCTCGTACGTGGACGGTTCCACGTCGAGGCTCTGCCGGACGAGGTCGTCGTCGGAGGTGACCGTCACCGGGATGGGCCGCGAGTGGGGGACATCGGCCAGGAGCGCGCCGACCAGGACGATGCAGTCGACGCTGAGCTCCTTCGCGAGCGCGACCAGTTCCGCGGTGTAGGCACGCCACTTGTAGGACGGCTCGACGCCGTTGACGAGGATGAGGTCGACGTTCGAATGGGGCACGACGGTCTTGCTGATGCGCGTGTTGGGCCACTTGATGCGGCGCTGCCCCGATGCGTTCCGCTTGATCATGGGACGTGTGAACTGGAAGTCGTAGAACTCGTCGGCGTCGATGGTGGAGATACGCTCACTGCCGAAGAAGCGCCCCATGTACTTCAGTGCGTCGCTGGCCGCCTCACCGGCGTCGTTCCATCCCTCGAAGGCCGCGAGCATGATCGTGATCCTGCGTTCGGGTTCGGCGGCGTCCTGGAACAGGTCCTGGACTCCGGTCGGCTGGTTCTCTTCGAAGCTATCCACGCTCTCACCCTAGACCCCGGTACGCGGCCATGTCAGGCGGGCTCCCGGTGCACCGGAGGGCCCGGAGGGCGGGCCCTGCCGGGCCGCCGCCGTAGACTTGGGGGCATGGCAACCCACCCCACCGGCAGCATGCACATCCTTGCCCCCGACGAGACCGGCGACGAGCGCGCGGCCGCCACCGGGAACTCCGGCGGCCTGCGGGGCGTGCTCTGGGACATGGACGGAACCATCGTCGACACCGAGCCCTACTGGATCCGGGCCGAGAAGGACCTCGTCGAAGCGCACGGCGGCACCTGGACGGACGAGCAGGCCACCACGCTCGTCGGCCAGGCCCTCGAGTTCTCCGCCGGGCAGCTCCAGCAGGCCGGGGTGGACCTCGGCATCCGCGACATCATCGACCACCTCATCGGGCGGGTCGCGACCGACGTCAGCAAGACCGTCCCCTGGCGTCCGGGAGCGCGGGAACTGCTCGCGGCGCTGCACGCCGAGGGCATCCCCTGCGCGATGGTCACCATGTCCGAGACCCTCCTCGCGAGCGCGGTCGCCGCGCACCTGCCCGAGGGGACGTTCTCCCACCTCGTCACCGGGGACCGCGTGAGCGCGGGCAAGCCCGACCCGGAGGCCTACCAGCTGGGCTTCGACCTGCTGGCGGCCGACCACCCGGGACTGGGCAAGGACGCCGTGGTCGCGATCGAGGACTCCCTGCCCGGCGTGACCGCAGCCCTCGCCGCCGGGCTCACCACCCTCGCCGTCCCGCACTTCGTGCCGCTGCCGCCCGATGCGCGCCGCACCGACTGGGACACCCTCGCCGGACGCACGCCCGCGGATCTCGCGGCCCTGCTGCCCGCGACCGGCGTCGAGGACGGGTCCGACGACGAGTTGGACGATGCTTTCGACGAGAACGTCGCGTGAGCGCACCCCGGAACGCACCGCAGCAGGAGAAGTCCCCTGGTCTGCCGCTCGGCCGGATCGCCGGTGTCCCCGTGGTCCTCGCCTGGTCGTGGTTCGTGATCACCGCGTTCATCGTGCTGGTCTTCGGGCCCCGCGTGGGCCAGGTCATCCCCGGGATCGGTGTCGGTGCGTACGCCGTCGCCCTCGGCTACGCGCTGCTCCTGGCGGCGTCCGTGCTCCTCCACGAGCTGGCGCACGCGCTCACCGCCCGGGCCTTCGGCTGGCCCACCACGAGGATCGTGCTCAACCTGTGGGGCGGGCACACCCAGTTCGCGAGCTTCAACGCCTCCCCGGGGCGGTCCCTCCTCGTCGCCCTCGCGGGGCCCGCAGCGAACTTCGTGCTCGCCGGCCTCGGCTGGGCGATCCTCCAGGCGGTGGAACCGGGCAGCGTCACCTACCTCCTGACGACCATCCTCGTGTGGGCGAACCTGCTCGTCGCGGTCTTCAACGTGCTGCCGGGGCTGCCCCTGGACGGCGGGCGCCTCGTCGAGAGCGCGGTCTGGCGGGTCACCGGGAGCCAGGAGCAGGGCACCGTGGCGGCGGGCTGGGCCGGACGCATCCTCGTGGTCCTGCTGATGGGCGTCGTGGTGGGCCTCCCGCTGGTCGTGGGCCGCGGCCCCGACCTCACGTTCATCCTCATCGCCGTGGTCATGGGTGCCTTCCTGTGGATGGGGGCGACCGCCGCCATCACGAACGCCAAGATGCGCCTGCGCCTCCCCGCGATCAGCGCGGGGAGGCTCCAGAGACCCGCGGTCGGTGTCGCGGCGGGCACGAGCGTGCTCGCCGTCCGCCGCATCCTGCGGGAGAACCCGGGGGTCGCCGTCGTCCTGACCGGGCCCTCCGGTATCCCCGAGGCCGTGGTCGACGACGCCGCGCTGCTGGCCGTCCCGGAGGAGACCTCGGCAGGCACGGCGGTCAATGCCGCCGCACGGCGCCTCGGCGCCGGCGCGTACGTCCCGGAGTGGGCGGAGGGGCAGGAGCTCGTGCAGTTCCTCGCGCGGCTGGAAGGCAACGAGTACGCCGTCGTGAACCGTGCGGGCGCCGTCACGGGCCTGCTCCACCAGCGGACGGTGGTGCAGGCCATCACCGGCAAGGGCACCACGGGGACCTCGCCAGGCGCCTGACCGACGGCGGCGCCCGGCCCCATCCGGGCACGCCCCACCGCTTCCCACCTCCCGATCCATCCGCCTCATTCATGCCGGCCCCGCCGGCCCATGCCGAAGGACCACCCATGAGCACCACCCCCACACCCGCAGGATCCGCCGCACCGCACGGCGCTGCAGCCCGCCGCGGCCCGTTCCGCGCCGGCGAGCGTGTGCAGCTGACCGACGAGAAGGGCCGGATGAACACCATCACCCTCACGCCCGGCGGCGCGTTCCACACCCACAAGGGCTTCCTCCAGCACGACGCGCTCATCGGCGCCATCGAGGGCACCATCCTCGAGAACACCACCGGTCAGCTGTACCAGGCCCTGCGGCCCCTCCTGTCGGACTTCGTGCTGTCCATGCCGCGCGGCGCGGCTGTCGTCTACCCGAAGGACGCCGGGCAGATCGTCACGATGGCCGACATCTACCCGGGCGCGCGCGTCGTGGAGGCCGGCGTGGGTTCCGGAGCGCTGTCCATCTCGCTGCTGCGGGCCGTGGGCGACAGCGGTTACCTCCACTCCTTCGAGCGCCGCGAGGAATTCGCGGACATCGCCCGCGGCAACGTCGAGACGATCTTCGGCGGGCCCCATCCGGCCTGGCAGATCACCCTGGGCGACTTCCAGGAGCAGGTCCTCGCCCAGGAGTCGCCCGGATCCGTGGACCGCGTGGTCCTGGACATGCTGGCACCCTGGGAGTGCCTCGACGCCGTCGCCACCGTCCTGGCGCCCGGCGGCGTGTGGATCAGCTACGTGGCCACGGTCACCCAGCTCTCCCGGACCGCCGAGGCCATCCGCGCGGACGGCCGCTTCACCGAGCCCGAGGCCTGGGAGTCCATGGTGCGCGGCTGGCACCTCGAGGGCCTCGCCGTGCGCCCCGACCACCGCATGGTCGCCCACACCGGGTTCCTGCTCACCACCCGCCGGCTGGCCGAGGGTGCCATCGGCTTCACCCCGAAGCGCCGGCCCTCCAAGACCGGGTTCAGCGAAGAGGACCTCAACGCCTGGACGCCGCAGGCCGTGGGGGAGCGCGACGTCTCCGACAAGCGGCTGCGCCGCGTCGCCCGCGATGCGGCGTCCACCATCCAGCGCGGCTCCCTGCCCGCCGAAGAGGCTCAGGCCCGCCGCGACGCCATCGCCGACGGCGGCACCGTCGAGTAGGCCTCCCGCGACGGGAAGAGGTTGGCGGCCGTCATGCGTTAACCCGTCGCAGCAACAGTGCGCATAGCGGACAGGGCTCTGCGCTAAGGTCGAAAGACAGCCGAAGGTCGAACCGAAGGTGGCGAACCGAAATGCCGGAATCCGATGACCACGCTCCAGCCGCCGGATCGCACGAGCCGGCGTCCCCGCTCGTCGACAACTCCGCCGCGCAGCGCCAGCTGAACGTGCTGCGGGACAAGCTGCGCCACATCGACCGCCAGCTGGGGTCGGCCACCCAGAACAACGGGAAGCTCGTCGCCGCCCTCGAAGCGGCGCGCACCGAGATCGTCCGGCTGAAGGCCGCCCTCGAGAAGGAGGGCGCGGCCCCCTTCAGCTTCGCCACCGTGATGCAGGTGAACCCGAAGCGCCCGTCCGAGCCGGGCACCACCACCGAGGCCACGGTGCAGGACACCGCGGACATCCTGCAGTCGGGCCGCAAACTGCGGGTCACCGTCAGTCCGCTGATCAACGTGCGCCAGCTCGCTCCCGGCCAGGAAGTGCTCCTGAACGAGTCCCTGACGATCGTCGCGGCGCTGGGCTTCGAACGCGCCGGGGAGATCGTCACCGTCAAGGAGCTCATGGGCACCGACCGCGCGCTCGTGGTGGGGCGCACGGACGACGAACGCGTCATCAAGCTCAGCGGGCCCCTGCGGGCCGAGAGGATCCGCGTGGGGGACGCCCTCGCCGTCGACACAAAGTCCGGCTACGGACTGGAGAAGGTACCGCGCAGCGAGGTGGAGAACCTCGTGCTCGAGGAGGTCCCCGACATCGCGTACGGCGACATCGGCGGGCTCGGCCCGCAGATCGAACAGATCCGCGACGCCGTCGAGCTTC
Source organism: Arthrobacter sp. L77 (assembly GCF_000816565.1). Lineage (NCBI taxonomy): Bacteria > Bacillati > Actinomycetota > Actinomycetes > Micrococcales > Micrococcaceae > Arthrobacter > Arthrobacter sp. L77. Next base: position 382,224 of record NZ_JWSU01000006.1, read on the forward strand.
CCTTCCTGCACCCCGACCTGTATCGCGAACACGGGCTCAAGCCGCCCAAGGGCATCCTCCTGTACGGGCCGCCGGGCTGCGGCAAGACCCTGATCGCGAAGGCGGTCGCCAACTCGCTGGCCGCCCGCGCCGCCGAACGCGCCGGGGTCGAGCAGATCCGCAGCTACTTCCTCAACATCAAGGGCCCCGAGCTGCTGGACAAGTACGTGGGCGAGACCGAGCGCCACATCCGGCTCATCTTCGCCCGCGCACGGGAGAAGGCCTCGGACGGCAGCCCCGTCGTCGTGTTCTTCGACGAGATGGACTCCCTGTTCCGCACCCGCGGAACCGGGGTGTCCTCCGACGTCGAGACGACGATCGTGCCGCAGCTGCTCAGTGAGATCGACGGCGTCGAGAAGCTCGAGAACGTGATCGTCATCGGCGCCTCCAACCGCGAGGACATGATCGACCCCGCCATCCTGCGGCCGGGGCGGCTGGACGTGAAGATCAAGATCCAGAGGCCCGACGCCGAGGGCGCCGCCGAGATCTTCGCGAAGTACATCACGGCGGACCTGCCGCTGCACGCGGACGACCTCGCCGAGAACGGTGACGACCCGCAGACCACCATCGCCGAGATGATCCGGCGCACGGTCGAACAGATGTACTCGACGGACAAGTCCAACGAGTACCTCGAGGTGACCTACGCCAACGGCGACACCGAGATGCTCTACTTCAAGGACTTCAACTCCGGTGCGGTCATCCAGAACGTCGTGGACCGTGCGAAGAAGTACGCCATCAAGGACCTCCTCCTCGACGGCAGCAAGGGCCTGCGCATCGAGCACCTGATGCGCGCCGTGGTGGACGAGTTCCGCGAGCACGAGGACATGCCCAACACCACGAACCCCGACGACTGGGCGCGCATCTCCGGCAAGAAGGGCGAGCGCATCACGTACATCCGCACCATCGTGCAGGGCAAGGCCGGCCAGGAACCGGGCAAGTCGATCGAGACGACGGCGAACACGGGCCAGTATCTGTGATCGTCACGGGCGGACGACGGACGACGCGGCCGGGGGACCTGCCGGCCGTCGGTGAGGGGATCTCCGTCCACCGTGTCATGGGGACGGAGACCGAGTACGGCATCATCGCTCCGGCCCTGCCGTCGGCGAACCCCACCCTGCTGTCCTCGCAGGTGGTCAACGCCTACGCCGCTACCCTGCGCGACGGGCTCGGCAACCTCGCGGGCACCCGCTGGGACTACACGGACGAGACACCACTGACCGATGCGCGCGGTTTCAGGATGGACCGCGGCAGCGCCCACCCGAGCCAGCTGACGGACGAGCCCGTGGAACTCACCGCCGAGCAGATCGCGCTCGAGCGCGGGGAGCCCGCGGAGGCCGCCGTGCTCATGAACCTCGTGCTCAACAACGGCGCCCGGCTCTACGTGGACCACGCCCACCCGGAGTACTCCTCGCCCGAGGTCACCAACCCCCTCGACGCCGTGCTCTGGGACCGCGCCGGGGATCACGTGGCCGTCGCGGCGATGGACCGCATCAGGGCCACGCCGGGCTTCTCGCCCGTGATCCTCTACAAGAACAACACGGACAACAAGAGCGTCTCCTACGGCTCGCACGAGAACTACCTCGTCCCCCGGAGCGTGCCCTTCTCCAAGCTGGCCGAGGCACTCATCCCGTTCTTCGTCTCGCGCCAGGTCGTCTGCGGCGCCGGGCGCGTGGGTCTCGGCCCCCTGAACCAGGAGCCCGGCTTCCAGATCAGCCAGCGGGCCGATTTCTTCGAGAACGAGATCGGCCTCGAGACGACCGTGCGGCGCCCCATCATCAACACGCGGGACGAGCCGCATGCCGTCGCGGAGAAGTACCGGCGGCTGCACGTCATCATCGGTGACGCCAACCTGAGCGAGGTGTCGAACTACCTGAAGCTGGGCACCACCGCCCTCGTCCTCTCCCTCATCGAGCAGGGCCTCGCCCCGGTGCCGGAACTCGAGGATCCGGTCGAGGCGCTGCGTGCCATCAGCCACGACCCCTCGCTGACGGTGCAGGTCCGGCTGAAGGACGGGCGGAGCCTGACCGGACTCCAGCTGCAGGAACTCTACTGCGACGCGGTCCTGGCCGCGCTCCCTGCGGACGCCGACCGGCAGACGCTCGACGTCGTCGAGCGCTGGCAGTCGCTGCTGGTGACGCTGCGGCGCGATCCGATGGAGGCCGCCCGCGAGGTCGACTGGGTTGCGAAGCTGAAGGTCCTGGAGGCGTACCGGACACGGGACGGCCTGGCGTGGACGGATTCCCGGCTCGCGCTCATCGACCTGCAGTACGCCGACCTGCGGCCCGAGAAGGGCATCTACCAACGGCTGGCCCGCAGGGGCGACGTCGAGCTGCTCGTCGACCCCGCCGACGTCGCGCGGGCCGCCGTCCAGCCGCCCCGGGACACACGCGCCTACTTCCGCGGGCGGTGCATCGCCGAGTATCCCGCCGAGGTGGTGGGCGCGAGCTGGGACTCGCTGATCTTCGAACTCCCGGGGGAGCGGAGGCTGCAGCGTGTCCAGACCCGCGAACCGCTGCGGGGTACGGAGGCGCTCACCGGGGCGTTGTTCGATGCAGCCACGGATGCCGAGGATTTCCTCGCCCGATTGTTGAGCGGCCCGGATCGACGCGTGGCACCATAGGAGCCTGACCTCCGAATTGATCACGACGACGGAAAGGGTGGATACCGTGGCGACACAGGACCGCAGGAACACGGGCGGCTCGTCCTCCGCAGCGGAGGACGAGGAACTCCCGGACCCCGCCCCCGCGACCCCCGCGGCCGCGCAGGACTCCGGCCAGACCCAGGGCGTCGACGACCTGCTCGACGAGATCGACGGCGTCCTCGAGTCCAATGCGGAGGAGTTCGTCCGCGGCTTCGTGCAGAAGGGCGGCCAGTAGCGGATGCTTCCGGATGATGCCGCGGCAGCGGTCCCACGGGCCGCCTCGACGTCCTTCGCCGACTACCTGGGCGCGCACCATCCGGGAATGCTGCCGTCGAACCGGACGCTCGGTCCGGTCACGGCGACGTCCGACGCCTCCCATCTCGCGCCGCACGCGACGACGATCGTGTCGCTCACGTTCCCGGGCGGGGTGCTCATGGCCGGTGATCGCCGTGCCACGATGGGCAATGTGATCGCCAGCCGCCACATCGAGAAGGTGTTCCCCGCGGACCACTCATCGGTGCTCGGGATCGCCGGCAGTGCCGGCATCGGCGTCGACCTGGCGCGGCTCTTCCAGGTGGAGCTGGAGCACTACGAGAAGATCGAAGCGACCATGATGAGCCTGGACGGCAAGGCCAACCGCCTCGCCGCGATGGTCCGCCAGAACCTGCCGATGGCCATGCAGGGCCTCGCCGTCGTGCCGCTCTTCGCCGGCTTCGACGCGGACCGGCACCTCGGGCGCCTCTTCTCGTTCGACGTCACGGGAGGCCGCTACGAGGAGCACGAACACCACTCCGTCGGATCCGGCTCGGTCTTCGCCCGTGGAGCCCTGAAGAAACTGTGGAATCCGCGCCTCGACGAGGCGTCCGCCGTCCGCGTGGCGGTCGAGGCCCTCTACGACGCGGCCGACGACGACTCCGCGACCGGCGGACCGGACACCGTGCGTGGCCTGTGGCCCGTGGTCTACGTCGTGGACGCCGCCGGCACGCGGCGCGTCCCGGAGCGTGCCCTCGAAGCCGTGGCGCACACCATCATCGACGCCCGTTCCTCCGCGGGCCGGGAGGCATAGGCCATGACCCAGCAGTTCTACGTCTCGCCCGAGCAGCTGATGAAGGACCGCGCCGATTTCGCGCGCAAGGGCATCTCGCGCGGCCGGTCGGTGGTGGTGATGAGCTGCCGGGACGGCATCGCCCTCGTCGCCCAGAACCCCTCGCCCTCCCTGCACAAGCTCGGCGAGATCTACGACCGCATCGCCTTCGCGGCGGTCGGCAAGTACAACGAGTTCGAGAGCCTCCGCCAGGCCGGCGTACGCTACGCCGACGTCCGCGGGTACTCCTACGCCCGCGAGGACGTCACGGCGCGCGGACTTGCCAGCGTCTACGCGCAGAGCCTGGGCGCCGTGTTCACGGCCGAGAGCAAGCCCTTCGAGGTTGAGCTCGTGGTCGCCGAGGTGGGCCTGTCCCTTATACACATCTAGATGTGTATAANCGGCGGCCGACGGCGACCGGCCGGGGGCTCCCGCCCTCGACCCGTCCGTCCTCGAGGTCGCGTTCCTCGAACGCGACCCGGACACCCTGCGTGGCAGCCACCGCGCATTCCGCCGGATCGGCGGACCCGAACTCGAGACCATGCTCCAGGGCGGACAGGACAGCTGATGGACCGGCGTATCTTCGGGGTCGAGACCGAGTTCGGCATCTCCTACTCGGGGCCCAATTCCCGCCCGCTGTCCCCCGAGGAGGTGGCCCGCTACCTCTTCCGCAAGGTCGTGAGCTGGGGCAGGTCCTCGAACGTCTTCCTGACGAACGGGTCCCGGCTCTACCTGGACGTCGGATCCCACCCCGAGTACGCGACGGCGGAGTGCGACGACCTCGCCCAGCTCGTCGCCCACGACCGCGCCGGAGAGCTGATCCTGGAGGACCTCGTCTCCGAGGCGCAGCGGAAGCTGGCGCAGGAGGGCTACGACGGGCGGATCTACCTCTTCAAGAACAACACCGACTCCGCGGGCAACTCCTACGGCAGCCACGAGAACTACCTCATCCCGCGCAAGCTCGAGTTCGCCCGGCTCGCCGACATCCTCATCCCGTTCCTCGTGACGCGCCAGCTGCTCGTCGGGGCCGGCAAGGTCCTGAAGACCCAGACCGGGTCCATCTACGCCTTCTCCCAGCGGGCGGACCACCTGTGGGAAGGCATCTCCTCCGCCACGACCCGCTCGCGGCCCATCATCAACACCAGGGACGAGCCGCACGCCGACGCCGAGCACTACCGCCGGCTGCACGTCATCGCCGGCGACTCCAACATGTCCGAGACCACCACGCTGCTCAAGATCGGCTCCGTGGACCTGCTGCTGCGCATGGTCGAGGCGGGTGAGCTGATGCGCGACTACCGCCTGGAGAACCCGATCCGCAGCATCCGCGAGATCTCCCACGACCTCACAGGCAGGCAGCTCCTCAAACTCGCGAACGGCCGCCACATGACCGCGCTCGAGATGCAGCGGGAGTACCTCGCGAAGGCGACGGCGTTCGTCCAGCAGCACGGGGCGCACAACCAGCACGTGCCTGCCATCCTGGACCTGTGGGAGCGGGTCCTCGACGCGGTGGAGACGGGGAACACCGCGCACATCGACCGGGAGGTGGACTGGGCGATCAAGAAGAAGCTGATCGACCGGTACCTGGCACGATCCGGGGAGGACCTCGATTCGGCGAAGGCAGCCCAGCTCGACCTCACCTATCACGACATCTCCCGCACGCGCGGCCTGTTCTTCCTCCTCCAGGCCAGGGGGGAGGCCGCCCGCGTGATCGAGGAGACGGCGGTGAAAGAGGCGGTGGACGTGCCGCCCCAGACCACCCGGGCGCGGCTCCGCGGCGAGTTCGTACGGCGTGCCAAGGAGGCGAACCGCGACTACACGGTCGACTGGGTGCACCTCAAACTCAATGACAGGGCGCAGCAGACCATCCTCTGCAAGGACCCCTTCGCCTCCGTCGACGAGCGGGTCGAAGCACTCCTGCAGCAGTTGTGACGGCGACGGCGGCGGCCGACCTCCTGCCCGCAGCCCCGCCCGTCACCCTTTTGACAGGGCGCTGACGGGGAGCTGGCAGGAGATTCACAGGAGCAGGCGTACCCCTGATGCCGTTAGGCTGGTCGGGGCCCATCGTTCCACGGGCACCCTGGACCGGACACCGAACCGAAAGTAGCTTCGTGCGAAAAGTACTCACAACCTCCCTTGCGCTCACGCTCGTCCTGTCAGCCTGTGGCGGGCCCACGACGGACGACCTGACGGGGGATTCGTCCGGGAACTCGTCGGGGACGTCGGCAGGCGCCGCCGAGGTCTTCGACACCGTCACCGTCAGCGGAGGCTCCGACGAGGAGGCGCCGACAGTCGAGTTCGAAGCCCCGCTGGACATCACCGGCGTGGCCGCGAAGACCCTGGAGGACGGCGACGGCGACGAGGTCGAGGCCGGGGAGCAGATCCGCTACCACCTCGTCTCGCTGAACGCCGAGGACGGCGAGGCGCTCGGGGACACCTACAGCCAGGGCGAGCCCCAGGTCCTCCCGGTCGACGACATGCTCAAGGAACAGGACGCCGAGCTCTACGAGGTCCTGACCGGTTCGAAGGTCGGCGCGCAGGTCGGGTACACGCGTCCCGCACCGGAACCCGCGGAGGGCCAGCAGGCCACCCCGGAGCAGCTGATCGTCCTGAAGGTCATCTCCGCCGAGCAGCCCCCGCCCGAGCCCGAGGTACTCTCGCCCGAGGAGGTCGGGAAGCTCGACGAGGAGGGCAAGCTGCCCACGTTCACCTTCGGGGAGGACGGCGCGCCCGCGGTCACCATCCCCGAGAACGAGCCCTCCGAGGACCTCGTCGTGAAGGTCCTCAAGGAAGGGACGGGCGAGGAGGTCGCCGAGTCGGACACCATCACCGCCAAGTACAGCGGATGGCGCTGGGAGGACGGCGAGCAGTTCGACTCCAGCTACGAGCGCGGCGAGCCCGCCGAATTCCCGCTGAACCAGGTCATCACGGGCTGGACCAAGGGTCTCGCCGGCCAGAAGGTCGGTTCCCAGGTGCTCCTGGTCATCCCCGAGCCGTGGGCCTACCCCAACGCGAGCGAGGGCCAGCCCTCCGGCACCCTCGTGTTCTTCGTCGAGATCACCGGCAAGACCGCCGCCGAATAGCGACGGCCCGCCCAGCACCCACCCACAGCACCCAAGGAGTATCCATGTCATTCGGACACCGCGAATTCGACCGGCAGAAGCCGGAGATCGACTTCCCCGCCCACGACGTCCCCACCGACCTCGTCATCGAGGACATCATCACGGGCACCGGCGACGAGGCGAAGCCGGGCAACACCGTCTCCACCCACTACGTGGGAGTCGCCTTCTCCACGGGCGAGGAATTCGACGCCTCCTGGAACCGGGGCACCCCGCTCGACTTCAAGGTTGGCGTCGGCCAGGTCATCCAGGGCTGGGACCAGGGACTCCTCGGCATGAAGGTCGGCGGCCGCCGGCGTCTCGAGATCCCGTCCCACCTCGCCTATGGCGCGAGCGGCGCAGGCTCGGCGATCGGCCCCAACGAGGCTCTGATCTTCGTCGTCGACCTCCTCGGGGTCCGCTAGCACCACCTCGGCAGCCTCGGATCCGCGGCTGCCCCCGGCACCACCACACGGAAGGGACGTACGTCGACCACGGTCGGTGTGCGTCCCTTCCGCCGCTCCCGTGAAGGTAGGGTTTCACCGTGTCCGCAAAACGTACCGAACGCCTCCTCACCCTCGTGATCATGCTCCTGTCGAGCCGCCGCGGGTTCACGAAGGAGGAACTGTTCGAGGAGATCGACCTGTACCGCGAGGCGACGTCGGTCGCGGCCCGTGAGAAGCTCTTCGACCGCGACAAGGCGGCGTTGCGCGAGCAGGGCATCCCGCTGGAGGCCTTCAGCGAGGACGCCCTGTTCGACAACGACAACACCGTGCAGCGGTACCGGATCAGCGCCGAGGACTACCGGCTCGGCGGCGTGACCTTCCTGCCCGAGGAGTACGCCGTCCTCAACCTCGCCGCCGGTGTCTGGGACCAGGGCTCCCTCGACTCCGCTGCGTCCAGGGCCCTGCGGAAGCTCAGCTCCCGCAGCATCGGCGGCGGCGTCGAACTCACCCCGCTCATCCAGCCGCGCATCACCACGGATGCGCCCTACTGGGACACCGTATGGCAGGCACTGACCTCCCGCACCCCGCTCCGGTTCCCGTACCGGGCCGCGAGCACGGGCCGTGAGGAGGTCCGCACCGTGCATCCCTGGGGCATGGGCGCGCGCTTCGGCCACTGGTACGTGGTCGGCTTCGACACCACGCGCAAGGCCGAACGGTTCTTCCGCCTCTCGCGGATGACCGGCGAGCCCGTCATCCTGCAGGGGACGTTCGAGGTCCCGCCGTCCTTCGACATGAACCAGACGCTCTCCTCGCTGTCCCGCAGCGAGCCCGACCGGACCGCCGTCATCGCGGCGCGTCCCGGCTCCTGCCAGGTGCTGCGCGTCCGCAAGGACACCGAGATGGTGCAGGCGGGGGAGGAGTGGGACGTCCTGCGGGTGCCGTACGCGGCATCGAGCCCCATGGCCGCGACCATCGCGGGGCTGGGCGTCAATGCGAGGGTCGAGGAGCCGCAGGAGCTGGCCGCCGAGGTCGTCCGGCTCCTCGACGGCGCCCACGAGGCGGCTCTCGGTGCGCCCGAGCACCTCGAGATCACCGGCAGCGCCCGCCCCGCACCCCGGCGCAAGTCCTCCTCCCAGGATCACCTGCTGCGCCTGCTCGACCTCGTCCCGTACCTGCTGGCGAACCCGGGGGCCGAGGTGGCGGAGACGGCGCGCAGGTTCGACGTGACCGAGAGCCAGCTCACCAAGGACCTCGACCTGCTGTTCGTCAGCGGGCCGCGCCACTACCCGGATGGGCTGATGGACGTGAACATCGAGGACGACCGCATCTACCTGACCAACGCGCGCGACCTCGCGGAGCCCGTGAAGCTCAGCATGGACGAGGCATGCTCCCTGATCGTGGGGCTGCAGGCCCTCCGGGAGCTTCCCGGCATGAGGAACAACGAGGCGATCGTCAGCGCCCAGACCAAGCTGACCGCCGCGACCGGCGACGCGGCGCGTATCGGGACCGCCCTGGCGACCAAGCTCACGGAGGACGACGTCGACCCGACGCTCGAGGTGCTGCAGGCCGCCCTGCACTCGAACGTGCGCGTCGACGTGGACTACTTCGTGCCCACGCGCGACGAGATCACGCACCGCCTCCTCGAACCGGTCCGCATCTTCCTGCACCAGGACACGTGGTACCTGGAGGCCTGGAGCGTGGACTCCGACGGACTGAGGAACTTCCGGCTGGACCGCATCCAGCGGGCAACCCTGACGGAGCAGCCCGCCACCGCGGACCTGGACGAGGAGTTCCTCGCCCGCGACCGGCGGAGCGTCGCGCCCTACCGGTCCGGCGATGCCGATCTCGCCGTCACGCTCCTGCTCGAACCGCGGGCCCGCTGGATCGCGGCCCAGTACAACGCCGACGCCGTGCAGGAGCTCGGCGAGGACCGCCTGGCCGCCCGCCTCAAAGTGGCGTCCAGCACCTGGATCCCGGGCCTCGTCGCGGGCCTCGGAGGATCGGCGGCCGTCATCGCCCCGGCGGAACTGCGCCAGGAGACCCTCCGCTGGCTCGAGGCAGCCCGCGCGCACCAGGCACTGGCCTAGACTGGGACCATGTTCTGGTGGATGTGGATCGTGCTGTGGGTTGCGCTGGTGGCTGTCAGCGTCATCTTCCTCGCCGTCGTCGGCTTCCGCGTCTTCCGCCGCGGAATGCGAACACTCGGTGAATTCGGCGAGGCCATGGACCGTCTCCAGGTCGACGCACCCCCTGCCGACGCCGTCGACGAGGGCACGGGAGCAGCCCGCCCGGGTGCGCCCGGCATCCCCGTCCCGGCCGTCTTCTCGGCCCCCGAGGCGGTCCGCGCCGCCCGGGACCTGGCCAGGACCCGCCGCATCGACGACCGGCGTGCGCGCCGCGTCGCCAAGCGGGCCGAACGCGAACAGCCGCAGCTGCTGCACGACATGCCCCACCTGTGAACTAAACTCGAGGGCGAACCAACGAGAGGAATTGGGCATGAAGCTCGAAGGCTGGCATATCGTCATCATCATCGTCCTTGCGATCGTCCTGTTCGGTGCGCCGAAGCTGCCCGGGCTGGCCCGGAGCGTGGGTCAGTCGCTGCGGATCTTCAAGTCCGAGGTGAAGCAGATGAAGGACGAGAACAACACGGGTGAGGCCGGTACGGATCCCGTGGAGGGCCGGGTGGTGAACACCCCGCCGCCGCAGGCGTACACGCCCACCTATCAGGCGCCTGCCCAGCACCCCGTCCCGCCACAGGGTCCCGCGCAGCCCCACGCCGGCGCCCCGTCCGCCACCCCGTCTCCTGAGGCACGGGTTCCCGGTGCCGACGGTCACGGTCACGCGGGTCCGTCGCAGCAGAGCGGTAGCCCGCACCCCGGTCAGTAGGCAGGATCCTCCTCGTGTCACCCGCATCGGCGCGCAAGCGCGGCAGGAAGGCCAACCCCGAGGGGCGGATGGCCCTGAAGGAGCACCTGCGCGAGGCCCGCAACCGGCTGTTCAAGTCCGCGATCGCGGTGATCGCCGCGACGGTGCTGGGTTTCTTCGTGTACGAGCCGGTGCTGCGCGCCCTGGCCGCCCCGATCATCGCGATCAACGGGCAGGAGGGGCGCACGGCGTCGCTGAACTTCGACAGTGCGGCGTCCCCGTTCGACCTGCTCATCCAGGTCTCGGTGTTCCTCGGCCTGGTGCTCTCGAGCCCGGTATGGCTGTACCAGTTGTGGGCGTTCATCACCCCGGGGCTGAAGACCAAGGAGCGGCGGATCGCGCTGGCGTTCATCGCCGTCGCGTTCCCGTTGTTCCTGGCCGGGATCGGGTTGGCGTGGATGATCCTGCCCAACGCGGTGCGGGTGCTGACCGAGTTCACGCCGGAGGACTTCTCCAACTACATCAGCGTCTCGGTGTACTTCGCGTTCGTGCTGCGGCTGATGCTGGCCTTCGGGATCGCGTTCCTGCTGCCGGTGGTCCTGGTGGGCCTGAACATGGTGGGCCTGGTCTCGGGCCGGCAGGTCCTGAAGGCCTGGCGTATCACCGTGTTCCTGGTGTGCCTGTTCGCGGCGATGGCGGCGCCGGGCGGCGACGCGCTGAGCATGTTCTATCTCGCGGTCCCCCTGCTGCTGCTGTTCTTCGTCGCGATCGGGCTGTGCCTGCTCAACGACAAGCGCCGGGCCCGCCGCGCCGCGGCCCGCGAAGCCGCCGTCGACGCCACCGCGGACACCGCCACGCCCCTGGACGCCCTCTGACCCGAGGCACGCCGGAAGGCCCTCCCGCAAGGGTGGTCCGCGCCCGGGTGCGCCGCGGTGGCACCGCGTGCCCGTCTCCCGCGGAACGTCTAGGGTGGAACGATGAACACCCCCGCGGAGAGATACGCAGCTGCAAGGGCCCGCACGGACCACTCCCGGACGCAGCTGTTCCATTTCGAGCAGACCCTCGATTTCGAGCTCGATCCGTTCCAGCGGGAAGCCTGTACCGCACTCGAGGGGGGCAGGGGAGTGCTCGTCGCGGCGCCCACCGGGGCCGGCAAGACGGTCGTCGGCGAGTTCGCGGTCTTCATGGCACTGCAGCACGGTCTCAAGGCCTTCTACACCACGCCCATCAAGGCGCTCAGCAACCAGAAGTACTCGGAGCTCGCCGCCGTGCACGGCAGCGAGCGCGTAGGTCTGCTGACCGGGGACACGAGCATCAACGGTGACGCCGACGTGATCGTGATGACCACCGAGGTGCTGCGCAACATGCTCTACGCCAACTCGGACGCCCTCGACGGCCTCGGGTACGTGGTGATGGACGAGGTGCACTACCTGGCCGACAGGTTCCGTGGCGCCGTGTGGGAGGAAGTGATCATCCACCTTCCCACGGAGGTGAAGCTGGTGTCCCTCAGCGCCACGGTGTCCAACGCGGAGGAGTTCGGCGCATGGCTGGACACCGTGCGGGGGGACACCGACGTCGTCGTGTCGGAGCACCGGCCCGTGCCCCTGTGGCAGCACGTGATGGTGGGCCACGACCTGATGGATCTGTTCGCCGGGGACGTCGCGTTCGACGAGGCGGCGCCCGCCGGGGCGGAAGCCGGCGCCCGCGACCAGTACGACGTGAACCCCGAACTGCTCGAGCTGGCCAGCAGCGAGATCCGGATGAACCAGCGGGCGGGCTGGGGCGCCGGCGGCCGGCGCGGCAAGCAGCGCAACGGCCGCGGCGGACCGCCCCCGACGACGCTGGTCCGCCGGGCCACGCGGCCCCAGGTGATCGCGGCCCTCGACCGCTCGGACCTCCTCCCGGCCATCACGTTCATCTTCTCGAGGGCCGGCTGCGAGGCGGCCGTCACCCAGTGCCTGCACGCCGGGCTGTGGCTCACCACGGAGGACGAGCGTGACGAGATCAGCGAGACGGTGGACGCCGCCACGATGGACATCCCCCGGGACGACCTCGAGATCCTCGGATTCTGGACCTGGCGTGAAGGCCTCATCCGCGGGTTCACCGCCCACCATGCCGGGATGCTGCCCACGTTCAAGGAGATCGTCGAGAAGCTGTTCGCCGCGGGCCTGGTGAAGGCCGTGTTCGCCACCGAGACCCTCGCCCTCGGCGTGAACATGCCTGCCCGCACCGTGGTGCTGGAGAAGCTGGACAAGTTCAACGGTGAGGCCCACGTCAACGTGACGGCAGGGGAGTACACGCAGCTCACGGGACGGGCCGGACGCCGCGGGATCGACGTCGAGGGCCACGCCGTCGTGCTGTGGCAGCCCGGCACGGACCCGGGAGCGGTGGCGGGCCTCGCCTCCCGCCGCACCTACCCGCTGAACTCGAGCTTCCGCCCCACCTACAACATGAGCATCAACCTCATGGCCCAGTTCGGCCAGGCACGGTCCCGGGAGATCCTCGAGACCTCCTTCGCGCAGTTCCAGGCGGACCGCTCCGTGGTGGGGCTGGCGAAGCAGGTGCGCAGTCGTGAGGACTCCCTCAGGGGCTACGAGAAGTCCATGACATGCCACCTCGGGGACTTCCGCGAGTACGCGAACCTGCGACGCGAACTGTCCGACCTCGAATCCCGGGCCTCCCGGGACCGGTCGCGGACGCTGCGATCGGCGGCCGAGTCCTCCCTCGAGTCCCTGCGCCCCGGCGACGTGATCGACGTGCCCGGCGGGCGGAGCCAGGGGTTCGCCGTGGTGCTGGACGGCGACACGTCGAGGGAACCGCGGCCCACGGTCCTCACGCTCGAGACCCAAATCCGCCGCGTGGGCGTGCAGGACCTGGACGGTCCGGTGGAGGTGCTCTCCCGCATCCGCATCCCGAAGCACTTCAGCGCGCGCAGCCCGAAGGACCGCCGCGACCTCACCTCGTCCCTCCGGAATGCGCTGCAGGAGAACCGGCCACCGCGCCAGGGTGCCGACCGGGTCTCCGCCGGGTATTCGGCGTCGGCAGCCGCGGAGGAACGCGCGATCACGGACCTCCGTCGCCGCCTCCGCGCCCACCCCTGCCACGGCTGCAGCGAACGCGAACAGCACGCGCGCTGGGCCGAGCGCTGGGGGAAGCTGCGCCGCGAGACGGACAGGCTCGCCGGCCAGATCCGGGGCCGCACGAACACGATCGCCAAGACCTTCGACCGCGTCTCGGAGGTCCTCGGGCACTACGGCTACCTCGAATACACCGACGACGGCGTCGCCGTCAGCGCCTCCGGCCAGAAGCTCCGACGGATCTACGGGGAGAAGGACCTCCTGATCGCACTCTGCATCGAGGAGGGGGCATTCGGCGACCTCGATGCCGCCGAGCTCGCCGCGGTCATCACCGTGCTCGTGTACCAGGCCAAGCGGGAGGAGCGGGGACTGCGCCCGGTCATGCCGAGCGTGGCGCTGGAGGGGTCCGTCGAGACGATCATCCGCCGGTGGTCGCAGCTCAACGACGTCGAGGAGCAGCACCGGCTCCCTGTCACCGGAGAACCGGAGCTCTCGCTCGTGTGGCCGATGTTCAAGTGGGCCCAGGGCCGGTCCCTGCAGGCCGCCCTGAGCGGGACCGACCTCGCGGCCGGTGACTTCGTGCGCTGGTCCAAGCAGGTCATCGACCTCCTCGACCAGCTCGCGAAGGTGCCGGACCTGCCCGGGAACCTGCAGCAGACCTGCAAGCGCGCGATCGCCCTGGTCCGTCGGGGCGTGGTGGCATACTCGAACATCAGCGAGTAAGTCCCCGCCGTCGGACCCGCCCTCCACAGAAAGCCACCCAGCACCGCCATGCCAACTCCTGAGCGCCCCCTGCCCGTCCTGTACCGCAACGGGTCGGTCTACAGCCCCGCCGACCCCTTCGCCACCGCCATGCTCGTGGACGGCGGGACGGTGGCGTGGGTCGGCACCGAGCACGCCGCCGCGAACCTCACCGGCCCGGATGTCCGGACCGTGGACCTCGACGGCGCGCTCATCGCCCCCGGGTTCGTCGACGCCCACACGCACACCACGGAGACGGGCATCGCCCTCGGGTCGATCGACCTCACGGGGTGCCGTTCCCTGCACGAGCTGCTCGACGCGGTGTCCGCTGCGGCGTCCTCCGGTGCTTCCACGATCCTCGGATTCGGCTGGGACGAGTCCCAGTGGCCGGAGAAGCGGGTGCCGACCGCCGGGGAGCTCGACCGCGCCGGCAACGGCGCACTCGTCTACCTCGTGCGTGCCGACATCCATTCCGCTGCCGTCTCGGGCGCGCTGGCGGCCGGACTCGGCCTCGCGGGCACGGACGGCTGGGACGACGGCTTCGTGGTCCGGGATGCCCATGAAGCAGCCCGCCGGGCCACCCGGAGCCTGTCGACGGACCAGCGGCGCACCTACCAGCGGGCGGCGCTGCTCCACGCCGCCTCCCGCGGCTACGTCGGACTGACGGAGATGGCCGCCCCGCACATCGCGCCCCTCGAGGACCTGGAGACCCTGCTCTCGATCGACGGCCCGGCACGGGAGCTGCCCCTGCCCGAGGTCATCCCCTACTGGGCGCAGCTGACGTCCTCGCGGCAGGAGGTGCGCGAACTCATGCTGGGCTTCGGCGGACGCCTCGCCGGTCTCGCCGGGGATCTCAACGTCGACGGCTCCATCGGATCCCGCACCGCGGCGCTCCGCCAACCGTACAGCGACGCGCCGGACAGCCGGGGCACGCTCTACCTGGGCGCGGACGACGTCGCCGGCCACCTGCTCGCCGCGACGGCCGAGACGGTGCAGGCCGGCTTCCATGTCATCGGTGACGCCGGGCTCGATGTCGTCCTGCAGGGTCTCGAGCGGACCGCGCGGGAACTGGGCGTGGAGGAGGTCCGCCGCGCCCGCCACCGCCTGGAACACGTCGAACTCGCCGACGACGCCGCGATCGCCGCACTGGTGCACTACGGCGTGGCCGTCAGTGGCCAGCCCGCCTTCGATGCCCTCTGGGGCGCCGAGGACGGACTGTACGCCCAGCGGCTGGGACGGCGGCGCACCGGCATGAACCGCTTCGCCTCCCTCCTGTCCGCCGGCGTGCTCGTGGCGCTGGGCTCCGACAGCCCGGTCACCCCGCTCGATCCGTGGGCGTCGGTGCGGGCGTGCCTCCGCCACAGCAACGCCTCGGAGAACATCTCGGCGCGGGCCGCGTTCATCGCCCACACGCGCGCGAGCTGGCGGCTCGCCGGCCGCAGCCCCATGATGGGACAGCTCGCGCCGGGGACGCCCGCGTCCTTCGCGGTCTGGAAGGTCGACGAGCTGATGGTGCAGACCCCGGACAACCGGGTGCAGTCCTGGAGCACCGACCCCCGCGCAGGCACCCCGCTCCTGCCGGCGCTCGATACCGAGAACGCTCCGGAATGCCTGGAGACCGTGCACGACGGTCACCGACTGTATGCGGCGGAGGGCTTCGCAGGCGCCTGACGCCCAGCCCGGCGCCTCACATCCGTCGCCGAAAGCCAACAGCCCCCTGACCTGCACCGAAACACGTTTTCGCAGGTCAGAGGGTTGTTGACACGTCCTCCACAGCACGTAAGCTCTTGAGAACGGGTTAGAGGAACTCCTGCGGGAGGGAACCTGGCCGGTCTCCGCAAGCGCAACGCATCGGCCTCTGTTCTGGCGCGCGTTGACCATACCGTCGGGGCCGGCATTCAAAGGGCAGGTCCACACGCCAGTAGAAAACGGTGGCCGCATTCGTGCGGGCACCGGTACGAAGGCGCGGGGGCCTGCCCGACTGCCCTGCCCAGCGGCGCCCGTCGCCTATACTTGCAGACTGGCTCCGCATCCGGAGCAGTTCCTGCGCGATGCGCATTCCGATGGAAAGGCCCCACCTGCGTGCGAGTCGTCACGATCATTCCCACCTACAACGAGATCGAGTCGCTGCCGGTGACGCTGGCCCGCCTGCGCGCCGCCGTCCCGGCCTCGGACGTGCTCATCGTGGACGACAACAGCCCGGACGGCACAGGTGACCTCGCCGACCGCGCGGCCGCGGCCGACGACCAGGTGCACGTGCTGCACCGGAAGGGCAAGGAGGGCCTCGGCGCGGCCTACATCGCCGGATTCCGTTGGGGCCTGGAGCGGGACTACGACGTCCTCGTCGAGATGGACGCCGACGGCTCCCACAAGCCCGAGCAGTTGCAGGGCCTCCTCGACGCGGTGCACCGCGCCGACCTCGTGATCGGCAGCCGCTGGGTCCGCGGCGGGAGCGTCGTCAACTGGCCCCTGCACCGGAAGCTCCTCTCGCGCGGCGGCAGCACCTACTCGCGGCTCATGCTGGGCCTGCCGGTCCGCGACATCACCGCCGGGTTCCGCGCCTTCCGCCGCTCCACGCTGGAGGCACTGGACCTCTCGGCGGTGGACTCCGTGGGCTACGGATTCCAGGTCGACATGACCTTCAGGGTCGCCCGCCTGGGCCTGACCATCGTCGAGGTGCCGATCACCTTCGTGGAGCGGGAGCTCGGGGACTCGAAGATGAGCGGGAACATCGTCTTCGAGGCCATCGCCAATGTGACCCGGTGGGGGCTCGGGGCGCGCTGGGCCAAGCTCAGCGGCCGGGCCTGAGACCGGACGACCGCATGAAAAAGGCACCCGCCGCGGCGGGTGCCTTTTTCATGGAACCGTGTCCGGGTCAGGCGGACCGGCGCTCCCCGCGACGCTCGCGGAGGATCGTCAGGCGATCCTGCAGGATCTGCTCCAGCT
The DNA here is from genome assembly GCF_000816565.1 of Arthrobacter sp. L77. Taxonomy (NCBI): domain Bacteria; kingdom Bacillati; phylum Actinomycetota; class Actinomycetes; order Micrococcales; family Micrococcaceae; genus Arthrobacter; species Arthrobacter sp. L77. The sequence goes on from NZ_JWSU01000006.1 coordinate 399,158, forward strand.
CCTCGACCGAACGGCGCTCCAGCAGCATGTCCCAGTGGGTACGCACGGGCTTGTCGTTCGAGGTGTCGGGCTTCTCGCCGTCGACCAGGAGGGCTTCCTTGCCGGTCTTCGAGACCCAGGTCGCCGGGATGTCGGCCTCGGAGGAGAACGTCACGAAGACCCGCTCGCCGTCCTCGCACCGGTACTCCACGCGCTGCCGGGGAGCGGGCTCGACGCCGGACTCCGTTTCCATCGACTGCGCACCGAGGCGCATGCCACGCAGGCTGCGATCGCTCATATTGTTCTCCTCATAACCCTTGCCCCCGTCGCCGGGGACCGTTGCCGCTGCTGTTTCGCCGGACGTATCGACCTGCCCGTGCCGCCGGCACGGAACGGATGCGCCGCCGGGAGGCGACGCGGAAGCTGTCTGTCATAACACCGCGTACCCCGGGGTTGTTCCTTCGGGGCGCACGGGCAAACAGCTAACTATACAGGGGCCCGCTCAGGTACGGGTTGTCAGCTCCGGCCCGTCCGACGGCGAATCGGGCGTGGTGGTGCCCAGGACGTTGCCGATGCCCTTCAGGGCCTCGCCGACCTCGCTCGGGATGATCCAGAGTTTGTTCGCGGAGCCGTCGGCGAGCTTGGGGAGGGTCTGCAGGTACTGGTAGGCGAGGAGCTTCTGCGTCGGATTCCCCTTGTGGATGGCGTCGAACACCTTGTGGATGGCCTGGGCCTCGCCGTCCGCCCGGAGGATCGCCGCCTTCGCGTCACCTTCGGCTGCGAGGATCGCGGCCTGGCGCTGGCCCTCCGCGGTGAGGATCTGGGACTGCTTGGTGCCCTCCGCGGTGAGGATGGCTGCGCGGCGGTCACGCTCGGCGCGCATCTGCTTCTCCATGGAGTCCTGGATGGAGTGGGGCGGGTCGATCGCCTTGAGTTCCACGCGTCCCACCCTGATGCCCCACCGGCCCGTCGCCTCGTCGAGGACGCCGCGGAGCTGGCCGTTGATCTGGTCGCGGGAGGTCAGGGCCTCCTCGAGGTTCAGCCCGCCGACCACGTTCCGGAGGGTCGTCGTCGTCAGCTGCTCGACGGCCTGGATGTAGTTGGCGATCTCGTAGGTGGCCGCGCGGGGGTCGGTGACCTGGAAGTACACCACGGTATCGATGGACACCACGAGGTTGTCCTCGGTGATCACCGGCTGCGGCGGGAAGGAGACCACCTGTTCGCGCAGGTCGAGCAACGGCAGCAGCCTGTCGACGAACGGGATCAGGATCGTGAGTCCGGGATTCAGCGTCCGCTGGTACTTGCCGAGACGCTCGACCACGCCCGCGCGCGCCTGCGGGATGATCCGCACGGACTTCACGAGGATGACCAGGACGAAGATGATGAGGACGATCAGTACGAGGGTGAGCCCGATCGTTCCTGCGGAGGCGTTCATGTATCCCCTTCGGTGGTGGGTGCGCTCCGCCCGGCCGATCGGCCGGAGAGCGGGACAGCTAGCGGCGCGCGGTCACAGCTCGGCGACCGGAGGGCTGGGGCGCTCGAGCGCGGGCTCGACGACGGCCGTGGCCCCGTCGATCCTCGCGACGGCGAGGCGGGTGCCGGCCGGCAGGGAGGCGCCGTCGGCCGACCGGGCCGTCCACGTGTCGCCGCCGATCTTGACCGTGCCGGAGTGCGCCGTCACGGGCTCGAGTGCGATGGCGGCGGCACCCACGAGGCGGTCGATGTTGTTCAGCTGGTCGGCCGGGCCCCTCTTGAGGTGGCGTACCGCGACGGGCCGGACGAGCAGGATCATGAGGAGGGACACCACGGCGAAGACGACGATCTGCAGGACCGGTCCCGCGCCGACGAAGTCGGCCACCAGGGCGGCGAGCGCACCGACGGCGAGCATGATGAAGAGCAGGTCGAGGGTGAGGGTCTCCACGATGGCCAGTACCAGGAACAGTGCCAGCCACAGGATCCAGCCGTTGGCGATCATCCAGTCCATCGAGCAACCCCCTTCATGCGGCACGCCTGATGCGGGCGCTACTCCCATCATGGCAAAAGGGCCCGACATAACCTAGGGTCCGGTGGCACCGACGCCGGAGTTGTTACCCATCCGTGCCGTCAGCGGGAACCGGGAGGCGCCCGGGATCGCGCCGGGGCCGGCCGGGACGGGTGAGGACCTGCACGGTGAAGCGCGCGGCGACCTCCAGCGGGGCGCCCTGCCCGGTGGCCGTCGTCGTGCCCTCCGTCCCCGGGTGGCGCGCAGCGGGGCCCATCACGAGCGCCGACCGTGCGAGGTCCCATGGCAGGGACATCGTGTAGTCGAGGTCCTCGCGGCCGGTCTCCACGAGGGCGCCGTCGAAGGCGGTCCGCACGTCGTCGGCCTTCTGCGGCGGCACGGACAGGAGCGGTCCCACTTCCTCGAGGCCGGCGAGGTGGCCCGGCCGAGGGGTGACCACCACGAGGCGGCCACCAGGGACCAGCACCCGCACGAACTCCCCGGCGTTCCGCGGCGCGAACACGTTGAGCAGCACGTCCACCGATGCGTCGGCCACGGGAAGCGTCCGCCAGACGTCCCAGACGATGCTGACGCCGCCCGGGAGGCGCCGCGCCGCGCGGCGGAGGGCGACCTTGGAGATGTCGAGGGCGACGGCGACGACACCGGGCACCGCTGCGGCGAGGCCCTCCAGGTAGTAGCCGGTCCCCGCGCCGGCATCGAGCGCCACCGCCGGCGCCTCCGCATCCCGCAGGGCGGCCGCGATCACGGCCTCGCGCAGTGGCGCGTAGTGGCCCGAGCCGAGGAACGCCTCCCGCGCCTCGACCATCCCGGCCGTGTCACCCTCGAACGGGGAGCCCCTGCCCGTCAGCAGGTTGACGTAGCCCTGGCGTGCGGCGTCGAAGCGGTGCCCGCCCTCGCAGGCCAGGGCGCGGCCGACGTCCTGCAGCGCGAGCGCGCAGACCGGGCAGGTGAGGAGATGCTGGGGGAGTGCGGGCATCGTTCCATCCTAGGCAGGGACACAGGCCGTTACCCGTTGACTCAGGCCACTATTTCGGGTCTGATCGGGAGGGTGAAACCTGACCAGATAGAACTCCTGACCACCACCGGCGCTCCGACCCTCCACCCCGACGGCACGCGCCTCGTCGTCGCAGCCACCCGCCCCGACCTCCGCGCCGACGCGTACGTCGGGCAACTGTGGGAGGTCACCCTCGACGGCGGGTCCCGCCGTCGCCTGACCCGCGGCTTCCGGGACACCGCACCGCGCTACTCGCCCGACGGCGAGGTCCTCCTGTTCCTCCGCGCAGCGCCGGGCGGCAAGCCCCAGCTGTTCGCCGTGCGTGCCTCGGGAGGGGAACCCGTCCAGGTGACGGACCAGCCCCTCGGCGTGGCCCGCTTCGACATCTCCCCCGACTCGCGGACGGTGGTCTTCGCCGCGCGGGTGCCCGAGCACGGGCGCTACGGGACGCTCGACGGCGTCGGTGCCGGGCTGGAGGATCCCCGCCTGGTCACGCAGTACAAGTACCGGATGAACGGTCTCGGCTATGTCACGGACAAGCGCTCGCAGCTGTTCACGGTGGCGGTGCCCGATGTGGACGCGGAGCCCTTCGTCCCGGCGGTCGGCCGCCTGAAGCAGCAGCACACGGACGGACCGGGCGCCCTCGAGGACGAGGGCGCCGTCCCGAAGGCGACCCAGCTGACCACGGCCGACGCCGACCACGTGGAGCCCGCCTTCTCCGCGGACGGCCGCCGGATCTTCTTCACCGCGGCACTCCAGCCGGACGCCGACTCCACGCTCGTGGCCGACGTCCACGAGATCGACCTCGAGGGTGGGGATTCCCGGCAGCTCACGAATCTGGGCGGGGACACGCGCCTCGGCTGCGGGGCGCCGCGCCCGAGCGCCGACGGCGCGTCGCTGTTCTTCCTCGCCTCGGACCTCTCACCGTCGGGCCTGGACTTCGTGGCCCGCAACACGGCCCTGTACGTCCTCCCGCTGGCGGACCCCCGGGGTGCCGGGCGCCTGACCGATCCGGAGACCATCGACTTCGGCGACGTCCAGGAGATCCTGCCGGACGGCCCCGATTCCGTGCTCGTGTTCAACCGCTCCCGCGGGAGCGGTGAGCTCCTGCGCGTCTCCGCCGACGGGGTGTCCGACACCCTCGTCACCGGGCCCACCGTCGTCACCGGGGCCGCGTCGACCGGCGGTGCCGTCGTCGTCTCCTACACCGACCCCTCGACCTCCGGCGACGTCGCCGTCGTCGAGGGCGGCTCCCTGCGCACCGTCTCCGACTTCTCGGCCGCCCTGCGGGCCGACACGCGCGTCGGTGAGCTGCAGGAACGCACCTACACCGCACCCGACGGCACCCCCGTGCACGGGTGGGTCGTCCTGCCCGAGGGGGAGGGACCGCACCCGGTGCTCCTGGTCATCCACGGCGGACCGTTCGCCCAGTACGGCTGGGGGTACTTCGACGAGGCGCAGGTGTACGCGGCAGCCGGCTACGCCGTCCTGCTGTGCAACCCGCGCGGCGCCTCCGGCTACGGCCAGGCCCATGCGCGCGTGATCAAGGAGGCCATGGGCACCGTGGACCTCGACGACGTCCTCGCCTACGTCGACGGAGCGCTCGCCGACTTCGACGTGCTGGACAGCGAGCGGCTCGGGGTCATGGGCGGCTCCTACGGCGGCTACCTGACGGCATGGACCATCGCCAACGATCACCGCTTCCAGGCGGCCATCGTCGAGCGGGGCTACCTCGATCCGCCGTCGTTCGTGGGCTCGTCCGACATCGGCTGGTTCTTCTCGGAGGAGTACACCGGCACCGATCCGGCGCACGTCGCGGGGCAGAACCCGTTCGCGAGGATCGCCGACGTGCGGACACCCGCGTTCGTCATCCACTCCGAGGAGGACCTGCGGTGCCCGATCGAGCAGGCCCAGCGGTACTACACGGCCCTGAAGAAGCAGGGTGTGGAGACGGAGCTGCTCGTGTTCCCGGGGGAGACGCACGAACTGTCCCGGTCGGGCTCGCCGTGGCACCGCCGGCAGCGCTTCGAGCACATCCTCCGCTGGTGGGCCAAGTACCTGCCCACGACGGCGAACCCCTCGGCCGTCGCCGCAGGGTAGGAGCGCGTGCGCGGCGGGGTCAGAAGCCGAGGCCCCGCCGCGCCTCGTCGATCGTCGGGTGGGCCCACCGGGGGTGCTCCTCGTCGGCGGTGAGCGAGCGCAGGATCGCGCGGTCGAGGTAGAGCATCCCGTCGAGGTGATCGGTCTCGTGCTGGACGATCCGCGCCGGCCAGCCCTCGAACCCCGCCGTGACCGTGCGCCCGTCCGGCTGCGTGTACGTCGCCTCGATGCGGTGGGGGCGCTCGACGACGGCCTGGTAGCCGGGCACGGAGAGGCAGCCCTCGTAGAACCCGGCGAGCTCGTCACCCGCGGCCGTGTAGCGCGGGTTGATGAGCACGGTGAACGGCAGCGGGCCTCGGGATCGCGCCGCGGCGACCACCGGGTCGGCGGCCCCCTGGTCCTCGAGGACGGCGATCCGCAGGGGGATGCCGATCTGCGGGGCGGCGAGGCCCACGCCCGGCGCCGCGTGCATGACCCGGCGCATCGTGTCGATCAGACGCGCCAGGGTGTCGTCGTCGAGCTGCCCGTCGTAGTCCTGCGCCGGACGGCGCAGGACCGGGTGGCCCGCGGCGACGATCGGCGGGAGGTCCGCGGCGAGCACGGACTCGACGTGGGCTGCGATCACCTCCGGCGGCAGCGGGACGGCGGCAAGGGTCTGCAGGGCATCGGCGGTCATCCCTCCAGCAAAGCACAGACGCGGACACGAACGGGTGCCCGGCCCATTGCCCGGGGCCCGGGGAGGACCGAGAATCGGAGGTGCGCCCGGGCCCGTCCCGATGACGCGGCGTTCGGCAGGGGTACTGGGGTGGCACGCGTGGTCACACGGACATTGGAGGCACCATGAGCACCACCACGACCGACGTCGAGCATGCGGCTGCGCACGCGGCGGACAGCCACGACCTCATCCGGGTCCGCGGTGCGCGGGAGAACAACCTGAAGGACATCACGATCGAGCTCCCGAAGCGGCGGCTCTCGGTCTTCACCGGGGTGTCCGGCTCCGGCAAGAGCTCCCTGGTGTTCGGGACCATCGCGGCCGAGTCGCAGCGGATGATCAACGAGACGTACAGCGCGTTCCTGCAGGGCTTCATGCCCACGCTCGCCCGGCCCGACGTCGACGTGCTCGAGGGCCTGACCACGGCGATCATCGTCGACCAGGAGCGCATGGGTGCCAATCCCCGGTCCACGGTGGGGACCGCCACCGACGTCAATGCCATGCTGCGCATCGTGTTCTCCCGGCTGGGACAGCCGCAGATCGGCTCACCGCAGGCCTTCTCCTTCAACGTCGCCTCCATCAGCGGGGCCGGTGCCGTCACGATGGAACGTGGCGGCACCACCGTCAAGGAGCGCCGCAGCTTCACCGTGACCGGGGGGATGTGCCCGCGCTGCGAGGGGATGGGATCCGTGACGGACGTGGACCTCACCCAGCTCTACGACGACAGCAAGTCCCTCACCGGGGGAGCACTGACCATCCCCGGGTACAGCATGGAGGGCTGGTACGGGAGGATCTACGGCGGCTGCGGATTCTTCGACGCGGACAAGCCCATCCGCGAGTTCACCGAGCGCGAGCTGCAGGACCTGCTCTACAAGGAACCGACCAAGATCAAGGTCGACGGCATCAACATCACGTACGAGGGCCTGGTCCCGAAGATCCAGAAGTCGATGCTGTCCAAGGACCGCGAGTCCATGCAGCCGCACATCCGCGCGTTCGTGGACCGCGCCATCACCTTCACCCGGTGCCCGGCGTGCCACGGCACCCGGCTGAGCGAGGCCGCCCGATCCTCGACGATCGGCGGGATCAGCATCGCCGATGCGTGCGCCCTCCAGATCAGCGACCTCGCCGCCTGGGTGCGGGGGCTCGACGAACCGTCGGTCGCACCGCTGCTGTCGGCGCTGGGGGAGACCCTCGACTCCTTCGTGGAGATCGGGCTCGGCTACCTCAGCCTCGACCGACCGTCCGGCACGCTCTCCGGGGGCGAGTCCCAGCGGACCAAGATGATCCGTCATCTCGGGTCCTCGCTCACGGATGTCACGTACGTCTTCGACGAGCCGACGATCGGCCTCCACCCGCACGACATCCAGCGGATGAACGACCTGCTGCTCCGCCTGCGGGACAAGGGCAACACGGTACTGGTGGTCGAGCACAAGCCCGAGATGATCGCGATCGCCGATCACGTCGTCGACCTCGGCCCGGGTGCGGGCACGGCCGGAGGGAGCGTCTGCTTCGAGGGGTCCCTGGAGGGCCTGCGCCGCAGCGGCACCCTCACGGGGCGCCACCTGGACGACCGCGCCGCGCTGAAGTCCGCGGTGAGGCCGCGGCACGGCGTGCTGGAGATCCGGGGGGCGACGGCGCACAACGTGCGCGAGGTCGACGTCGACATCCCGCTGGGCGTCCTGTGCGTCGTCACGGGGGTGGCGGGATCCGGCAAGAGCTCGCTCATCCACGGGTCGGTCTCCGGGCGGGACGGCGTGGTCGCCGTGGACCAGGCGGCCATCAAGGGCTCGCGCCGCAGCAACCCGGCCACCTACACCGGGATGCTCGAGCCCATCCGCAAGGCGTTCGCCAAGGCCAACGGCGTGAAGCCTGCCCTGTTCAGTGCCAACTCCGCGGGCGCATGCCCCACCTGCAACGGTGCAGGGGTCATTTTCACGGACCTCGCCATGATGGCGGGCGTCGCGACGACCTGCGAGGTCTGCGACGGCAAGCGGTTCCTGGCCGAAGTGCTCGAGTACACGCTGGGCGGCAAGGACATCAGCGAGGTCCTGTCGATGCCTGTCTCCGACGCCGCCGCGTTCTTCGGGGCCGGCGCGTCGAAGGTGCCCGCCGCCGCGGCGATCCTTCGGCGACTGTCCGACGTCGGGCTGGGGTACCTGAGCCTCGGACAGCCGCTGACGACGCTGTCGGGCGGCGAGCGCCAGCGCCTGAAGCTCGCCACCCACATGGGCGAGAAGGGCGGCATCCTGGTCCTGGACGAGCCCACCGCGGGGCTGCACCTCGCCGACGTCGAGAACCTGCTGGGCCTGCTGGACCGCCTGGTGGACGCCGGGAAGTCCGTCATCGTCATCGAGCACCACCAGGCCGTCATGGCGCACGCGGACTGGATCATCGACATGGGCCCGGGGGCCGGTCACGACGGCGGCACGATCGTCTTCGAGGGCACGCCGGCCGATCTCGTCGCCGCCCGGCCGACCCTCACCGGGCAGCACCTGGCGGAGTACGTCACGGCCTAGCGTCGCGCTCGCGGACCGCCGAGACGGCGTCGAGGATCCCCCGGGCGGTCTCCGCGGCGTCGTCATCGTCGTCGATCAGCGAGCCGTGCGTCGCCCCGCCGACGACGCGGTGCAGCGAGGTGCTCGACAGCGCGGCGAGCGCGTCCTGCGAGGCCGCCCACCCCGGCCTCGCCCCCCGGCCCGCGGACAGCACGACCAGGGGCTTGTCGTCGAAGGTCCGCAGGGCCGCAGCCTGATCCACCGAGAACCCGGCGAGGAGGTACTCGTCGACGGTGCTCCGCAGGTGGTCGGCCGAATCCACGCCGAGGAGCCGGCCGAGGCCGAGCCGTCCTCCGGTGGCGACGAGCGCGGAGATCCGCTGCATCGTGTCATCGGGATCCGCGGTGGGAGCGGGGCCGGGCGGCGGGTCCGCTGCAGGCGCCGTCGAATCGATCAGCACCAGCCCGGCTGCCTCCTCGGGGTAGCGGGCGGCGAAGGTGAGGGCGTACAGGCCCCCGAAGGAATGGCCTGCCAGCACGTAGGGCCCGGGCTCGTCCCCGCGCTGCAGCAGCGTGTGCAGGTCGGTGGCGATCCGTGCGCCGTCCTGCGGGGCGTCGGAGGGGTCGCTCCACCCCCGCCCCGCCCGGTCGTAGACGCAGACCCGGGTTTCACGGGCCACGGCGGGGGAGATCAGGGCCAGGTCCGACGACGTCAGGCCCGCGCCCGGTTCGATCACCACGGTGGGCCCGCCGGACCCGGTGCAGTGCAGGTACAGGCGGTGACCGTCGACGTCGATCAGCCGGCCCTGCCCGGGGGTGCTCCCTGCGCGAACGGCGCCACGCACGGTCTCGTACCCACCGGTCAGTGACGCGAGGACCAGCAGCACGATCACGGGGTAGAGCAGCGTGCGAGCAGCCCTGCTCCGGAGCTGCCGGCGGATCCTCATGGCCGTCCACACCATGAGCACCAGGAGGGCGGGGGGGCCACAGCCAGGCGAGCACCTCCCGCATCGGGTCTCCGAACAGGACCAGGAGCAGACCGCCCAGGCCCATGAACACCGCCGGGACCGCGGCCCACCGCTGCGGCTGGTCGGAGAATCTCACCGACAGGACGGCCACCAGGGCCCACCCGGACGCGAAGCCCAACAGCAGGGCTCCCGTCACGCCGCTTTCCGTCGCCGGGATGAAGGGAGCGGCCACCAGCACCAGGGCGACCAAGAGACCCGCACCCGACGCGCCTGCCACCAGCCGGCCGAGGCGTCCCGTCCGTGGTGGACCGGGGTGGTGCGAGGCCATCAGGGGATCTCCGTCCATCGCCCGAGTGTACGTACCGGGCCCCACGACCTGCGTCCTCCCGCGGATCTCGTCCCCGGGGCGTACGCGGTTCCCGACCACGCACTACCGGGCGAGGGCCTCCAGGTCGGCACGCCTGATCCCGAGACGGTCGATGGCCCGTGCTGTGGTCCCGTACTCGAGACGTGCGGCCGCCGCGACGATATCGACGGCGCGCAGAGGCGCTCGCCGATCCCGGGCGCGTTTTCGTGCGTCCTGGAACACCGCCTGGGCGGATGCAGTGCCGTGGAGGACACCCCGCGGGTGGGTGTCGATGGGAGTACTGGTTCCTGCGAGGCCGAGGGATCCCAGGGCCTCGGCATGCACGGCGACGACCGCGTCGCGGAAACGCGGCGCATCGAGCGGGAGGGAGCCGAGGTCGGAGCGGTCGAGGTCCAGCGCGGCGATGACCAGGTGTTCGGAGCCCATCACCGGGTCTCCCAGTTCATGCGCGACGCGTTCTGCTGCGGTGAAGAGCGACGTCATGAAGGAGACGTCGGAGACTGCGGTTCTGATGCCCATGATGATCCTGTTCAGTCGTCGGAGGGTCGGCGACGGCCGGGGGAGAGTCTCTTGTGCGCCGCCTGTGCAGTGAGATTCAGCGCGGCACCGATCTGGGCCCACGTCCATCCCTGGGCCAGGGCCTCGTCGACCGCCGACCGCTCGAGCGACACGGCGAGGCGCCGGAGGGCGACGACAGCGGCGAGAGCGTCCGCCGGCCTGTCGGGAGGAGGCGTCGACGCGAGATCCATTCCATCAACATAAGTTGATGCTGTGGTTCTGTCAACACGTGGTGATGAGGCGGATACCGGCCGGGGAACCCGCCGGAGCGGAACGGGGGAGTGGCCGCCTGCTACTCCAGGGCCGACGTCAGCCGCGCAACGCCGTCCAGGGAGGTCGACGAGAGCGGCTCCCGCGCCCACTCCTCACGGGTCAACTCGCTGGAGACGGATCGGTAGTTCTCCTCGACGTCGCGCATCCGCTGCACGAAGACGCGACCGCGCACCAGGAGTGAGACCTCGAGATCCAGGTTGAAGGAACGGATGTCCATGTTGCTGGACCCGATGACCGCGATGTCGTCGTCGATCGACACATGCTTCGCATGCAGGATGTACGGCGCCGGGTATCTGAAGATTCGCACACCGGCGTCGAGGAGCTCTCCGTAGTAGGAACGCTGGGCATGGAACACCGGACCCTGATCGCCGATCTCCGAGACGAAGAGCTGGACGTCGAGGCCGCGCTGGCAGGCTGAGGTGATGGCATACATCATCGCCTCGTCGGGGACGAAGTAGGGGCTCGTGATGATCGCTCGTTTCGACGCCCCGTACAGCAGGGACAGGAACAGGCGCAGGTTGTTCTCGGTCTCGTAGGACGGGCCGCTCGGGACCACCTGACATTCGATCGCATCCGGGGACCGGTCGAAGACGGCAGAGCGAATCGGCAGATTCGCGGTCGGCGACGCCGGGTCGAGTTGCTCCCCGGTCTCGGTCAGCCAGTCCGAGAGGAACACGGCGTTCAGGCTCGTCACCACCGGTCCCTCGAGCCGCGTCACCAGCTCCTGCCACTGCAGGCCGCGTCTGATGTTCTTCGGAGCGTTGTAGCTGCGATCGATCAGGTTCTGGGAGCCCATGAAGCCGACCCGACCGTCGACCACCACGAGCTTCCGGTGGTTGCGGAGGTCGGGCCGTTGATACTTCCCCTTGAAGGGCATCACCGGCAGCATGTAGCTCCAGTGCACGCCGATGCGGTCGAGTTCAGCGAAGGTCTCCTTGCTGTGCGCGATCCTCGCGGAGGAGACATGGTCGGCGAGCAGGCGTACCGTCACGCCACGGCCGACGGCGGCTTCCATGGCTGCGAAAAAACTCTTCGTCGTGTCGTCGAAGGACACGACGAAGAACTCCACATGCACGAACCGCTCTGCAGTGTCGATCTCCGCGGCCATGGACTGGATGGATTGCCGATAGTCGCCGAGGAGAGTGCCGGTGTTGCCGCCGACGACCGGGATGCCGCCGAGCAACTGGTTCTGTCGGGTGACATTGGCGAACCACTCCGGCCAGCTGTCCCGTTGCGGGGTCAGGTCAAGTCCTTCAGCGGCGGCAGCGATCAGGGCGGTGATGCGGTTCTGTTCCGCACGGCGTCGCTTCGGGAGCTTGGGCGAGCCGATCACCAGGTAGAGCACCACGCCGATGACCGGGAGCATCACGATGGTGAGAATCCACGCCATGGCTGCCGTGGGCTTGCGCCGCTTGGGGATCACGATGAGCGCGGCGACGCAGACAACAAGGTGTGTGAGCACCCCGATGATCCACGCGAGGTTCGTGCTGAGTACCGGATCCATCAGTCTGCCCTTGCGCGGTCAGTGATGAGGTATCGCCGTCGGGGGGTCATCGGTCAACGGTAGGGCGCTGCCCGGCCTTCCACATCACCCTCGGGGAATGACGTGGGACGCCTGCCCGGGCGCTACCGTCGACGCATGATGGCCGGCGATCCGCGAGGGGCAGGGCTTCGGGGCTGCGCCGGGCCGGGTTCTTCCCGCTACCGTGACTGCCGCGCTCGCTTCCGCGCCGATCCTCGAGACCCTTCCGCCCTTCCCTCACCCCCGGAGGCGACATGACGACCAACGTGCCAGGCCGACCCAGGTTCCAGCGTCGGGGACGCCGAGTGCCCAGGCATGCGGCCTCGGCACTCGCGGAACGGTGGACGACGATCGATGGGGTCGACGTCTTCTACCGGGAATCGCCCGCCCCACCCGATGCGCCCGTCATGATGCACGTCCACGGCTTCGGCCTGTCCGGGCGGTACCTCCTGCCGACGGCGGAACGTCTCAGCGACGAATTCCACACGCTCGTTCCCGACCTTCCAGGGTTCGGACGCAGCGGCAAGCCGATCGACCCTCTCGACGTGCCGGATCTCGCGCACGCGGCCGCCAGGTTCCTCGATGACCGGCAGGTCACGTCGGCCACGCTCGTCGGCAATTCGATGGGCTGTCCGGTCATCTGCGAGTTCGCCTACCGCTATCCCGAGCGCCTTGACCGGGCCGTCCTCGTCTCACCGGCCGGGGGAGTGAACAACCAGCCGCTACGGCGTGCCGTGCGGCAGCTGGCCCGCGACGGCACACGCGAGCCGGTCGGGATGATCCGCGTGGCAGCCCCGGACTACCTCAGGTTCGGTGTTCCCAGCACCGTCAGGATGTTCCGCGCCCTCACCCGGTACCCGTCGCTCGATCGTCTGCTGGCCTTGAAGGTCCCGACCCTGGTGGTCATCGGCGACAGGGATCCGCTGATGCCGAACCCTGACCGGATTCGAGAAGTTGCGAGCAGCACGGACAACCACGTCCTCGTGGTCATCATCGAAGGGGCGGCGCACGCGATCAATTTCAGCAACCCCGGCGAACTGGCCCACGTCATCCGCCAGTTCATGGCAGATCAACCGATCGTCGACGATCCCGATGAGCCCGGGCGCTCCCACTCCTACGAGATTCATCGCGGGACCCTCCATCCGCACCACAAACCACGAACACGGTAGCCGGTGCAGGGCTCTCGGCCCGACGGCGTGACCGGGCCGATCCACTGCGACGCGGGGGATCGGCGGGGCTACTGCCGGCCGTACCTCTTGTGGACGGCCTGCTTGGACACCCCGAGGCTCTGTGCGATGGCCTCCCAGGACAACCCGGCCTGGCGGGCACTGCGGACGAGCCCGGCCTCGCTGCGCGCCACCTCCCGCTGAAGCTCGGCGACGATCCGCAGCGCTTCCGCCGGCCCCTTGCCATCCATCGATCCGACAAGCGTCTTCATCCTGTCCACCTCCATTAGTCAACGATAGTTGACGAACGGAGTTGCAGGCAATGGGACGGCTCGTCGAAGTGCCGTGAATCAGTTCCGCTCAAGGTGCAATGAGGCAAAAGACCCCCTCGGCACACTCCTACACCAACGAAATGTGGGTACACACATCAGGAGGTTCGAGCAGCAGAAGAGCGCGGAGCTACAGGAAGGAGTGACCCCGGACTGGTATTACCGGCTCGCGATGATCGTCCCCGGCGTCCTGATGCTGCTGCTCCGCATCAACCGGACGCCCGAATTCGGCGCATCCGTATCGGTGACGAACGCCGTGGTTCTGATCGTCCGTGCCGCAGGAATCGGAGGTGTGACCCACTGGAGGTCGGACACAGTTTCCGCTCTATCAATGGGAGTCACCATCATCGGCGGAAGCCTGGTTCTTGCCGGTCTTTCCTCCACTGTTCCTGTCCTCGGAATGGCTGGGGGAGCACTCTGGACGGGGTGCTGTCTCGGCATGCCGGGCGGGATCATCCTGACGTCGGGCGACCATCGATGATCACCGACGGGTTCCCGTAGGCGTCGTGGCGCATGAACGATCGCGGAAAGACAAGCACCGTTGTCTGGCGTCCCGGTTTCCGGGTCCCGACGTCCACGACGTGTCCGGCATCCACCGGTGGAATCCCGGCCTGGCCGTGGCCGGTCGGTGAAAGCTCGTAGGTCGAGTGGCACTCGGGCCGTCTCGAATGCCGACGCTGAACACGACGTCGGCGACAGTCGTGGTGGGCGCGCCATGGCTGGTGCGACCGGAAGATCCGAGGTTCGGAACCCCCGCTCCGGCAACCCGCCCAATTCGCCGATAATCTACATTATGTCAACTAGAGGAGATTCCGTCGCAGGATCTGCGGACCTGGACCCGGTGATACGACTCCCCCTCGGTCGGTTGCCGGGCGCCTGGTCCCGAGTCGTCGAACGGTGAGCCCGGCACTGGCCCGTGCATTCTTCGGCTCGGTATCACCTCCGTCGATCAGGGATTCCGGGATTCGGGAGCATCTGGCTGTTCGTGCTCCAGTGCAGCGGTGATGGCGGCCGGCGATGGCAGCGAAGCCCGCTCGTCGGCCGGAAGTGCTTCATAGGTGTAGGACGTGACGGCCAGGGGTTGTGTGGAGCCCTCGAGTGCGTAGCGTACGACTCGGTCGCTCTTGGACCCGCACACGAGGATACCGACGGTCGGCGCCTGCCGTGAGAGTCGCAGGATGTCGTTGACGGCCGCGACGTAGAAATTGAGCTGGCCCAGGTTCTCCGGTTTGAACTTGCCGGCCTTGAGCTCCACGACCACGTAGCGGTCGGAGGGAACGTGGTAGAGCAGCAGGTCGATGTAGAAGTCGTCGCCGTCGATGTTCAGGTGATGTTGACGCCCGACGAACGCGAAGCCCGGTCCGAACTCGGCCAGGGTCTGGGCCATCCGCAGGGTCATCGCCTCCTCGATGGCGTGTTCCTGGGCTTCCTCGGTCAGGCCGAGGAAGTCGAGCACCAACGGGTCCTTGGCCACTTCCCGTGCCAGGTCTGTGCCTTCGCTGGGCAGCCGCGCTTCGAGGTTGTTCGGGGCTGCACCTACCCGAGCGTGGAGATCGGTGAGGATCTGGTGTTCCAGCACGGCCACGGACCAGCCGTGCCGGGCAGCACGTAGCGCGTACCAGGTGCGTAGCTCGTGGTTGTCCACCTTGTTCAGAAGGGTGACGTTGTGGCTCCAGCTCAATTGTCCAGACGGCGTCTGGACAATCGGTGTCGAGTTGCCCCAAGCCGCTGCGAAGGCACGCATGTTGTACAGGTTCGTCCGGGAGAAACCCCTCATGTGCGGGAACTCCGCCTTCAGGTCCCGCGCCAGACGGTCCAGGACCCTACTCCCCCACGGTTCGTCCGCCTGCCTCTCCAGAATGGACCGTCCGATGTTCCAGTACAGCTCGATCATCGCGGTATTCACGACACGCTGCGCATGATGCTGGGCTTCCCGGACCAGCGCCTTCAGAGCCGTGACGGTGCCGGCGTAATCTTCGGGAAGGCCGGGCTCGAGCTGGGGCATGAAGCAACCCTAGTCGGACTCGTGGGCGTCCTTTTCCACGCACTGAGGATCGCCTGACGGGTGCTCCGGGCGGGACTCATGCGGGTTCACCCCACGCCCGGCCGTCAGCGCTTCCGGAAGGCGTCCCTCACCTTCTCGGCCGCCTGCCTCAGGTCCGCCTTGACCTGATCCCTTTTGCCCTCCGTCTCGAGTCGCTCATTGCCTGTCGCCTTGCCCGTGGCTTCCTTGGCCCGGCCTGAAAGCTTCCGTGCTGCATTCTTGATCTTGTCGCCCAGACTCATCGACTTCTCCTTCGGCGTACAGGCCCGGCCGCTTATCGGTAGGCAGAGCCTTTTGCGCGCAGGCAGGGGCTGGATGCTTGCCCGTTCCGTAACGATGAGTGACCCTGAACCGGCCGGTTCGCGGTCGCGCAGGAATGCGACGCGCAAAATGGTCCTGGACTTCTCGGGACGTCACCTGGTGGTTGCCGGCTGGTGCTCCCCTGTGATCCTTTCACCGGCGATATGGGACTCCGTCACATGTCCGCGCCACGAACTCCCGCACCAGACTGTGCTTGGGGCTCGCATCACGGCTGGACGATCCGCGCTGTCCGATGAGATGCAGGTCACCCGCCAATTGTTGCTGGGAACCTCCGACCCCATCAGGGTCTTTGGTCCCTGATTCAGGCGTGCATCGGACCGCCGGTGCGACCCTCCGTCCTTGCAGCACGGCCCCCTGCTCCCCATAGGACGAAAGGCCCTATCGTCCACTGCGGCCGGTGGGCACGCTTCAGGCAGCAGGACCACCTGATCGCAGCAAGCCTGAGGAGACACTCCATGAGCACAGCAGCCGCCCCGCGAATCGTCGTCGGTGTCGATGGTTCGCAGCAGTCCGTCGAGGCGTTGCGTTACGCCCAGCGGCTGGCCCCCGCCTTCGACGCGACGATCCTGGCGGTCGCGGCGTGGGACTACCCGGCCGAGTACCCCGGGTACGTCCCGCTCGGCACCAGTGAGTTCGCCGACGCCGCGAAGATTCACCTGGAGCACGCCGTCGCGAAGGCCTACGGAGGGAACGTCCCGAACGGCCTCGAGACCACGGTGGTCTTCGCCCATCCCGGCAAGGCGCTCGTTCAGGCCTCCCGCGATGCCGCCCTGCTCATCGTGGGGCGGAGAGGTCACGGGACATTCCGGGGGCTGCTCCTGGGGTCCGTGAGCGCCAGTTGCGTCTCGCACGCCCACTGTCCCGTCCTGGTGATTCCCCAGGTGGCTGAAGAACCGGCGTCACAGGACAAGCCGGCTGCCGGCAAAGTGGCCGAAGACGCAGACGCTTGACGTACGTGTCACCGCTCCCCCGGCGTCGCCGCTGCGTCCTGACGCACGCGTGGGCTGCCGGGTGAGCACGGACGCCGGCCCCCGTGAGTCGTGAACCGCCGGACTTCGACATCATCCTCGCCGGCGGTGGTCTCGCCGGACGGAGCCTCGCCTATTTCCTCAGCAGGCAACCGGGTCTGGATGACGTGCGGATCCTCCTCGTCGACGACAGCCGCCACTATCAGCACCGTTCCATCGTCTACTGGTACGACGGCGTGCTGCCACTGAACCTGACCCCGTCAGCGAGCTACACGACGCTCGCCGTCGATACAGCCACGGGATTGCGCAGGCTGTCGCTCGATCGCCACACCCTGTCCCTGACCTCCTCACAGAGGATCTTCCGCTCCCTGGATCAGGTGATCGATGCCGATCCGCGCATCACGCGCCTCGACGCCCACGCCGCCCGGATCCATGTCAGGACGGACCGGGTCGCGGTGACGCTCACCGACGGCCGCTCCTTCACCGCCTCGCACTGTTGCGACAGCACCGCCCCTCCGTCCGGAGTGGCCCCTCCCCTGCTCATGACCGGCGAGATCAGACAGGTCCGGACCGTGCACGACTCCTTCGACCCGGCGGTCGCCACCTTCATGGACTTCAGGTCGAGCGACGGTGAGCACCCCGCCCGCTTCCATTGCCTCCTGCCGGTGTCCGCACGCGAAGCCTTCGTCGAGACGACGAGAATCACGCGCGGCGATACACCAGCCATGGGCGGGCCCTTCGAAACGGCGGCCGCGGAGTATCTGCGCAGCACCCGCGGCGTGACGGACTTCTCCACGCTGACCGTTCAACGGGGGGCGATCCCGCTCGGCCTGCATCGCCAGGCGTCGCGGGGACGGCACCTGTATGTGGGTACGGCCTCCGGGATCATCAAGGCCACGACCGGGTACGGCTTCACCCGCATACTCCACCAGGCCGAGCATGTGGCGTCGTCGTTCGCCGCGACAGGATCGCCACGCAGCCCCGAGCCGTCGCGCCGCTTCCACGTCTACGACAAGCCCGTCCTCAGGATGTGGCTGCACGACCCCGAAGCGGCGGTCCGCTTCATGAGGGCCGCATTCGCAGCGCTGGACGTCGATCTGATCCTCGACTTCCTCGACGAACGCACCACCCCGCTGCAGGAACGCGAACTCCTCGGAGCCATGCCGGTCCGGATGCTCCTGCGCCCGCGCCTCTGGCTGTGACTCCCGGACGCGTCCGGCCTCATGTCGGATCGCGCAGTGCGCCTCGGGCTCTCCTCAGCGACGCGGTGGCGGCCGCAATGGTGACGAAAGTCCCTACAGGGCCGACCCACCCCGCAGGACACTGGGACGCAACCCTTTCGGGAGTGGTCGTCGTGCGACGCCGGCAGGAAGCACACGGGAAGCATCCGCCGGTCGGCAGCCACTTCACGAGCGAACAAAGGACAGATGAATGAGCTCGACAGAGCGCCCGATCGCCCCACCAATGCCCGCGACACCCCCGATCCACCTCGATCCCTCCACCGAAGACGACACGTTCAGGACCATCGGTCTCAGGCCCACCGGCTCCGACCTCAAACGCCTCATGGAGCGTCGGCGGGAAGCAGAGCGGAAGCTCGCCCTGCACATCCAGAAATATCGGGAAACGCACCCGCTCCCCTCCAAGGAGTGACCCAGAAGCTCGCGCCCGTGCCGGTGTGAGGGCTGCTCCTTCCTCATCCAGGCACCACCACGGAGGACGCCCGCCATGAGTTCGAGTTCGTTGAGCACCACTCCCCCTCCCGCTCGGACGCCCATGCGGGCAGGTCCGCTGGTCATGGTCCTGGTCGGCGCTCTGCTCGTCTCGGTAGCAGGGGGCCTGGCATTCGGCGGTCTGCTCATCAGCGCTCTCGCCGGGTTCCAGCGGGAAGGGCAATTCCTGAACACCTCCACGGAACGCTTCGAGTACGGCTCCTACTCACTCACCACCCAGCCTCAGGACATCCGGCTGGATACCGGGGAGGGCGCCCTCCCCGGTATCGCAACCGTCCAGCTGAAGGCCACAGGCGTACCGAGCACGAAGGAGGTCTTCGTCGGCGTGGCCAGACAGGCCGACGTCGACGCATACCTGTCGTCCGTGCAGCACACAGAACTGATCGAGGTACGGACCGACCCCTTCCGCGCCGCATACCGTGAGATCCCGGGCTCCTCGGTTCCGGCCCCGCCCGCCGAACAGACGTTCTGGACGGCGTCGGCTTCCGGCACCGGGACGCAGGTGATCTCCGTGGACGTGCGCTCCGGGAGCTGGGCCGTCGTGGTGATGAACGCCGACGGCAGCCAGAACGGCGCCGTGGACCTCCAGGCGGGTGTCCGGTCGAGCCTCTTCGGGCCCGTCGGTATGACGCTGCTCCTGGTGGCGGGCCTTCTGGTGCTGGTCGGCGTCCCCCTCCTGCTGATCGGGGCGAACGCGCTCGGCAAAGGGCTCGACCCCTCCCTGGCTGCCGGCGGGGACCGGCGTGGAGGGCCGGCCGAGGACGCCCACCACACCGCGTCGGCTGATCCCATCCGTGACTTCCTGCCCTACCCGGCGCGGCTCACGGGCTACCTGCAACCCGGACTCTCGCGGTGGCTGTGGCTGGTGAAGTGGTTCCTCGTCATCCCGCACCTCGTGGTGCTGTGGCTGCTCTGGACCTCGTGCTTCGTGAGCACGGTGGCCGCCGGCGTCGTCATCCTGTTCACGGGCCGCTACCCGGCCGGCCTGTTCGCCTTCACCGTGGGCGTCTTCCGCTGGACGTGGCGGGTGCAGTTCTACGCCTCCGCGCTCGGGACGGACCTGTATCCGCCCTTCACCCTCGCCCGTACCCCGGACTATCCAGCCGATTTCGAGGTCCCCTACCCGTCCCGGCTCCACCGCGGCCTCGTCCTCGTGAAGTGGTGGCTGCTGGCCCTCCCGCACCTCCTGATCGTCGCCGCCTTGACGGGTGCCGCGACCACCACCGTCGTCGTCGCACCGGGGTCCGGCGACCTGATCAGGACCACCGCACCGTCTCTGCTGGGTCTGCTGGTGATCATTGCCGGGGTCGCCCTCCTGTTCACGGCGCGCTACCCCGCGCCGCTCTTCGGCCTGGTGGTGGGGATCCACCGCTGGACGTACCGCGTGGCAGCCTACGTGTTCCTGCTGCGCGACGAATATCCCCCGTTCCGCCTGGATCAGGGGCCGGAGGAGACGGAGGCCCGGCCACGCGAGACCGGTGGGTGGGAAACCGTGGGGATGAAGGCGCCTCCGCCCCGTCCGCCCGGCTCCTGATCGTGCGCGACATCCCCCACCCGACGAATCACGACGGAAAGGCCCATCGACCATGACACCCACTCACCCCCACGAGATCCTGGATCTTTCCCTCCTGCAGCGTGGCACGGAGGGCACCGCAGTGCTGGGCCGCAGCACTCCTGTGAGTGTGGAGATCCGCGCGACCCGCCGCGTGCGGGTGACCTCGGTCCAGTTCACCCTCGTGCACTCGCTGGAGCTCACGCAGATGCGGGGCAATCAGTTCGGTGGGACCTACCATGCCGCAGAGCGCAGCTCGAGGGACATCGGGAGCACGCTGATCCGGACCGGCACCACCCTGCGTGAGGGCGAGTCGTGTTTCGAGGTGAGCCAGCTGATGGTGCCCGCCGACGCGATCCCCACACTTCACGGAAAGCTTGCGCTGTCCGGCTGGACCGTGCGCGTCCGGGTGTCCTCCGACGGCAATCCGGACGTCGTCCGCTCCCAGCCGCTGGTCGTGCAGTCGGACGGAACCACGGCCGACGGCGAACCCGATACCCTCCCGACGGACGGGCGCCACCCGGGAGCGGACCTGCAGGTGGTGGAGCTGTCCACGCACTCCGTGCATCCAGGGGTGGAGCTGTCCGGTGTCGTGACGGTCGGCGAAACCAAAGCACGCACCCTGGACATCAGCATCGTCATGCAGGAGGAGGTGATGTTCTGGGCCGGCCAGCGACCCCAGGAGGATCGTCACCCCGCGAATTTCCTCACCGAGGAGACGGTGATCGACCAGGTCCGTCTCCCGGCCCATGCGGCCAGGGGATCGATGGTCCCCTTCACCCTCACGGCCGGCACCGTTCCCGCTCCGACGGTCACCTCACCCGTCCTACGGGTTCGCTGGTTCCTGCGGGCTGCACTCGAGGTACCGTTCCGGCGCGACCCGGAAGTGACAGTGCCCCTGGCCGCGGGCACCAGGATCCATTCGCGGGCCTGATCTATCGCACGACCGACCGGGCCTGGCCTATCGCACGACGACGACGTTGCCGCCGGCATGGTGCAGTACCGCATGGACCGTGGATCCGAGCCGAATTCCCAGTGTGTTGCCGCCCTTGGCCCCGAGGACCACACACGCGGCCTTCTCGGTCTCCTCCACGATGCGACCAGGCACTGAGGCAGCGAGGACGAGGTCCCGGGTCGCGGTCAGGCCCGCGCGCTCGCCGAGCAGCGCGGAGGCCTGTTCCAGGATCGGATCCTGCTCCACCTCCCGCGACGACGCTTCGGCAACACCGTCCCGGTGAGGGGCGCCCACGTGCAGGAGCCGAAGCGACTTGTGCAGGATGCGGGCCAGCTCGGTCGCGACCATCACCGCCCGGTCGCTCTCGGGAGAACCGTCGACCGCGACCAGGACGGTGTCGTGCGTCGGACGGGCATCACGGACCACCATGACGGGACAGGACGCCGTGGAGACGAGGTGGAGGCTCACCGATCCGATCAGCAACCCGGAGAAGCCGCCGAGGCCCCGCGTGCCGGTGACGAGGAGGGAGGCCTCGTTCGAGAGCGTCGTCAGGACGCCGGTGGGTGCGCCTGTCACCATCCGGTCATGCACCTCGAGATCCGGCTCGGAGCGTCGTGCCAGATCGAGGCCTTCCGCCAGGATCCGGTGTGCATCCCCGCGCAGCCCGCTGTCCTCGACGCCCGCCACCGGTCCCAGCCGGTCCGTGAAATACGGCCAGATGAAGGCGTGTACGACGACGAGCGGCACCTGGGCCGCCCCGGCGTAGCGGGAGGCCCACAGGACGGCTCTCTTCGATCCGTCGGACCCGTCATAGCCGACCATCACCGGCTTTCCCTCGCGCATCCCCGCGGTGCCGCCCCTGCCGGACGTCATGCCGAGACGCCGGCGGGCTGGGCGGCGGCGGGATCGCCGTCGGGTGACCTGAGCGTGCCGTGCGCGATGATCACAGGGCAGGCGGACCGCTCGGCGACGGCGGAACTCACAGACCCGAGGAGGAGTCCCACGAACCCACCGTGACCGCGCGAGCCGACGACGACCATCGACGCCTTCCGGCTCTCCTCGATGAGCACCTGGGCCGTTGGCCCCTGCAGCACCCGGCGCTCCACCACGCACGGTGGCTCCTCCCCGAACGCCGCCGACAGCGCGTCGTCGAGTGCCGTCTCGGCCAGTTCGTCGGGGTTCCAGGTGATGGGGGCGAAGGTGCCGAAACCTATGGGGTACTGCCACACCGTCACGGCCCTGATGACATCACCGGCGAGGGGGACGAGGCTGCCGGCAAGTTCGAGTGCGGCGATCGACTCTTCCGACCCGTCGACACCGACAACGATGACGCGCGGCTTGCGGGGTGAGGGGGTCGTGTCCATGATGGGGGTCTGCTCCTTCGCCACAGGTGAACGTGCGCCCCGTCATCGTCTCCGGGCCTTTGCGCTCCGGGTAGGGCCGAAAGGCCCGCCCGATGTTGGGCCGTTGTGCCCTGACGACACGCACGCTGCCGGATGATGATGGTGCTTGAACACGAGGCACACGGCCCGGTAGCGCCGGGCGCGTCGACGACGTCGGAGGTTGGAGATGGACTACCCCGTGACCGGAGTGCATCCCGAGGATGCCACGGTGTTCATCCTCGACGACCATGAGTTGGTTCGGCGTGGGTTGCGCGAGCTGTTGGAGAGCGAGGGTTTCTCCATCATCGGAGAATCCGGATCGGCCGAGGAGGCGGCCCGGAGGATCCCTGCCCTGTCGCCGGACATCTCGATCCTCGACGCGAGGCTGCCGGACGGCACGGGGATCGAAGTGTGCCGCGACGTGCGCTCGGTCGACCCTTCTCTGGCGTGCGTGATCCTGACGAGCTATGACGACGACCAGGCGTTACGCGGTGCGGTGCTCGCGGGCGCCTCGGGGTACATCCTGAAGGAGATCCTCGGATCCGACCTCGTCGAGAAGGTGCGCCGGGCGGCGTCCGGTCAGTCGTTGTTCGCGGCCGGCGTGACGGAACGGATCACCTCGGGACTCCAGGACGCCCCGGTCGAGGACCCGCGGCTGGAAGGCCTGACGAGTCAGGAGAAGAAGGTCCTGGCACTCATCGGGGCCGGGCTGACCAATCGGGAGATCGGCGCGGAGCTGTTCCTCGCGGAGAAGACCGTGAAGAACTACGTGTCGTCCCTGCTGTCGAAGTTGGGATTCCAGCGCCGCACCCAGGCAGCGGTGTTCATCTCCCGCCCGTCGGGTCCAGCGTCTCCGTCGCATTCAGAGGGATCCTGAGGCGGATCTCGGTTCCCTCCCCGGGCTCGCTGACGATGGAGATCGTGCCGTCGCAGAGTTCGGCACGGCGCTTCATGTTGGCGATACCGCTGGTGCGGGTGGGATTCTCGAACCCGCGGCCGTCGTCGGTGATCTTCAGCTCGAGGTGGTCGTTGATCGCTCGCAGCGTCACCGTGATGGTCTGCGCGTCGGCATGGCGTAGCGCGTTCGACAGCCCTTCGAGCAAAACGGCCCTGACATGGTCCGCGCGCTCATCGTCCAGCGCCGCGTCGAGCGGGCCGGACAGCTGGAGGACCGGAGCAAGGTCGTGGCCGTCGAAGGCGTCCGCAACGAGGGAGAAGATCGTCGAGGTGAACGTCGGAGTGATCTGCGGAACCGTGCGCAGCGAGTAGATGGTGTCACGCAGTTCCCGGATGGTCTCGTCCAGTTCCGTCGTCACCGCGGAGATACGGGTCAGAGCCTCCCCGTCCGGCGTGTACTTGCGCAGGCTCTGGATGCTCAGTCCGGCCGCGAAGAGCCGCTGGATGACCAGGTCGTGCAGGTCCCGTGCAATACGGTCACGGTCGCCGAAGACGGCCTCCTGTTCCCGCTGGCGGTGGACGCGCAGCAGCTCGAGGGCCAGGGACACATGGGATACGAAGGTGGTCATCATCTCGTGGTCGACGTCCGAGAACGGCGACCCACCCGGTGAACGGCCGACGACCAGGAAGCGGCGGTCGCCGTCGCCCGGGAGCTTGCTGCACAGGGCCGTCCCGATCATGCCTTCCGGAGCGCCGGGCAGCACCTGCGCGAATTCGTCAGCATCCAGGACGATGGGCGACAGCGTGGTCGGAAGCCTGTCGAGCAGCGTCGGATCCAGGTTCGACTGACCGAGAAGGGCCTCGACCTCGACACCGTCCACTGCCTCGCAGCCCACCCCGCGGTGGCTTCCGAAATCCCTGAGGACAGCCGCGAGGATACTCTGCGAGGCGTTCAGCGCGTGGGTGGCGAGGATGTCCAGGTCGTGCCGCGATTCGTCGTGCTGGCCGAGCAGCTCCCTCACGGCATTCAACCCGCCCTCGAGCCACCGGGTCCGCCGATTCGCCTCATCGAAGAGCCGCGAGTTCTCGATCGCGACCCCCGCGGCGGAGGCCAGGGCCACGACGAGCTGTTCGTCGTCGACGGAGAAGTCCTCACCTCCGTTCTTGTCGGTCAGGTACAGGTTCCCGAAGACGCGGTCGTGGATGCGGATCGGGACACCGAGGAAGGACTTCATCGGTGGGTGGTCCGCCGGGTAGCCATAGGCGAGGGGATGCTCGCGCAGATCGGAGAGGCGGAGCGAATGCGGCACGGAGATCAGCAGGCCGAGGATCCCGTGTCCCGTCGGGAACTGGCCGATCCGCCGGATCTCGTCGTCCTCCAGGCCCACCGTCGTGAAGTGACCGAGCGTACGGTCCGGGCCGATGACTCCGAGTGCCCCGTAGCGGGCATCCACCAGTCGGCAGGCCGCCGAGATGACGCGTTCCAGGACCGTGTCGAGCCCGAGGTCGTCCGCTATGGCCGCGAAGGCAGCGAGGAGGTCTTCCATCCCGGCGAGCGCCGTCGTCCGCGAGGGCGCTCCGTTGGGCAGTTCTTCAGAATAGGTGACCACGTGCCGCACTCCGTACTGTCGACGTGATGTCCCGCCCCCAGGGGAATCACGATCCGTCATCCATGACGAGACCTGACCTGCTGTCCGGCAAAAGGGTCAGAGTGCCCTATCCGGCCCGTAGGTCACTTCGTAGTGTCGATCTATGGAAGCCGAGAATACACCTACGGAAATCCTTCCAGCGCATGAATGCTGGAAATTGCTCCGGGATGCTCCCTTCGGGCGCCTCGCTCTGTGCGTTCAGGGGATTCCCGGCATCTTTCCGGTCAATTTCGTCGTGGAACACGGCACGATCGTCTTCCGGACCTCGGAGGGGACGAAGTCCCGATTCTCCGAGAAAGCGCCGGTCGCATTCGAGACGGACGGCTTCGTCGACGGCGGAGCACGTGTGTGGAGCGTGATCGTTCACGGACAAGCCACGACCATCAACCAGACGAGTGAAATTTTGGACACCGTCCACCTGCCGCTGCATCCGTGGGAGATGGGCCGTAAGGACCGCTTCATGCGCCTGGTTCCCGAGACGATCAGCGGACGTTCATTCGCTCCGCTGTACGCGTCGGCGAACCATCAGGAGGCTCGGGCCCGCGATGAGTGAGGACCAGGGTGGGGCAGGGTGGCTCCAGGAGCAGCGTGTGCGTCACCGAGCCGAGGGACATCGCTGATCGCGCACCGCTCCCGTGGCGGCCGATCACCAGCAGGTCCGAGCCGGCGCCATAGAGCGCGAGGGCCTCGACGGGGGTGTGCAGGTCATCGACGACCCAGCTCACGACGAGGTCCGGGTAGCGTGTGCGTACCGCCAGGAGCATCGGCGCCGCACCGACCGCCATACGCTGCGGTGACGAACCCAGTGCGGTCACCACCGTCAGGCCCATTCCTGCCGAGTGGGCCTCTTCGGCTGCCCTCATGAGAGCCGCCCGGGACACCTCCGAGCCGTCCACACCCACCACCACTCCCCCTCCGGCCTGGCCGGAGTTCGCCCGATAGCCATAGGCCGGCGGAACGACGGCGACGGGCGTCGCGGAATTCAGCGCCACCTGCAGGGCCACGGAGCCCTTGTACTCCCCGCTGGTGGGATCCCTCCGGTCCGCGCCCACGACGATCATGGGCGCGGCGGCCGAGAGGCCCAGGAGTGCCTCGACGACGTCGCCGCAGTGGAGGTACGTGCTGACCCGCAGACCCGGATACCTGTGGGCGACGCGCGATGCTTCGCGACTGACCATCACTCGCCCGGCGATCACCTCGTCGCCGTAGAGGCGGCCCGGCGGCATCAGGGACGGGTCCGTGATGGCGTGCAGAACCGTCAGCGGGGCATCGAGGGCCGCAGCACGTGCGGCCGCCCATTCCACGGCAGGTCGGTCCGCCGCGGAATCGCGCATCGCGACGAGCATCGGCTCGGAGCGCTGGACCGGTGGTTTCACTGCTGTCGCCTCTGGAAGGACCGTCGTCATGGTGCATTCCTTACATGCTTGATCTGATCTGGAACGATGACGGCTCGCCCCCACGCGCATCCTTCCCGGCGATGACGGCAGCCGGCGGACCGACCCGGAGGGCGTCCGTGAGTATCAGGCGTCGCGGGGAGAGGCACCCTCCCACGATCACAGATCCCGGGAAGGCTGATCAGGGCCTTTGGGCCCTGATACGGAGGCCGAAGTATTTGTAGCGTCGACGAAAGGCACCCTTCCGTCCCGGAATCACCGGGTACGACGGCGCGACCGAACCATCACTACGGACGAAGGACGACACCGTGTCAACAACGCCACGCCAGGACAGCTACTGGGACATGCCCGGCGCCCTTCATGCGTCGGAAGCCCTCACCCCGTCGCAGTGCTGGGCGCTGGCCACGACGCAGTCGCTCGGGCGTCTCGGCTTCTTCCACGAGGGGTTCCTGAACATCTTCCCCGTCAACTACTTCGTGCTCGATGAGCACCTGTATTTCCGCACCAGGGCGGACGGCACCATTGCCAGCAGCTACCTCGAGCACGCAGGATTCCAGGTCGATCTCACCGACCGGAGCACCCAGAGCGGGTGGACCGTCCTGGCCAACGGACCAGCCACCCGCGTCGAGGACCCGGCCCTGCTGACCACCCTGTGGGGGAAAGTGTCGGAGGAGCCATGGGCGCCCGGCCTGCGGGACCTCTTCTACGAGATGGCGCCAGTCCGGTTGCGTGGTCGTCGCCTCTCGACCGCCCGCTAGCCCTGATGGCCATGTCGACGATCCGGCTCGGAACCACGGGGGCATCTGCGGCCCCTACTTCGACGACGGCGGAGGCGGAAGGACACAGCCTGGACACGAGGGCAATCCGTGAACGGGCGCTGCATGGCGAACGTCCCCGTGGACTGGCCCCCGTCTGCCTGACCTGCGGTTCGGACGACGCCCTCGTCTATTCCACCTACTCGGAACAGGTGGTCCTGCCCAACGGCCGGACCCGGCATGCCCGGGCGAAGTACTGCTGCGCCCGCTGCGGACGCAGCCGTGATCACGAGGTACCGGCCAGCTGGCGCCCGCCGGGCTGGTTCTGGTGCACCTGACAGGACGCGTGCAACGCAGGACGTGCAACCGGCCCCACCTCGGTGCACCCCGCGCTCGCCGTTGAGCCCCGGGGTGCACCTGTTCACTGCCCTGCACCTCACGGTGCAGGAGGAATGACCCCCAGGGGGAAGGGCGCCGGTGCCGCGCCCTGCGCAGTCAGACGCGCGGTGATGGACTCGGGGTGCAGGTCGGCCCGTACCGAGTCCCACGCCTGGGCTTCGCTCAGGTCGAGCACGACGTTCGTTCCCGGTGACAGGGTGGCCGCCCGTCTCACCACGAGGTCGAGCGCGTGCAGATTGACCGCCGACACGCAGCCGTGGACGAGGATCTGCACGATGTGCGCCTCGGCGTCGGCGCTGACGAGGATCTTCAGCTTCCGGTTGGAGGCGGACGGGTGCATCGCCATGGCGCGCCGCCGCATCGTCTCATCCGATTCCGCGCCGAGCGCGGATGTCCCGGAAGCCATTGCTCCGCGGCGGTAGGCGGTCCTCGCCGATCCGTGGGTCACGCCGGCGGACGTGATCGGACGCCTTCTCACCGGTCCAGCATTTCTGCGTGGTCGTCCCACCGCAGGCGTTCGCGCCCATCGGTGGAGAACCTGCCCAGTTCCTGCGCACGACGGCGTGCCTTCAGGAACACGAGCTCTTCCCCTGAGAACCAGTACTCCCCGTGGGCGTCCGCATGAAGGCTCTCGCCGATCGTTGCTTCCACCCGGTTGACCAGGGTGCGCGGAAGGACTACGCACCCCGGATTCTCGAGAACCCATTGCTGAACGCCCGGATCGATCCTGGTCCAGATTGAACTGATGTTGGTCACTGTGCGAACCTCTCGGATCGGTGTCTCGCCTTGCACGAACATCACACGCGAGACCTCAACCGACGACTAGGGCCTTAAGTCCCATCCGACGTCGTCCACCGCCCGGGCCGTGGGTTGCGTAGGCAGGAGAGGACCTTCGACCCTGCAGACATCACCGTGCCTGGCGCACAGTGGACGCATGACGATGTCACTCGACAACCATGCCCTCGGGGGTGGCACAGGGCGCACAACAGATGATCATGCGTCACTCGAGGACCTTCTGTGCCAGGCGGTCCGCCGCGCAGCCGACTGCGCGAGTCTCGACATCACCGTGACCGAGGGCACCGTGATGCTCTCCGGGGTGGTGCTGCGCCGCGAGGACAGGTCGCGCGCCGGTTTCGCCTGCTGGTGTGACCCGACCGTCCGCGCCGTCTACAACAACCTGACCGTCGCCTCGGGCCCTGCGTGAGTGTCTCGGGCGATGCCCTGACCTGTCCGCCGATCAGGACCTAAGGCCCCTGCACGGCTTTCGTACCGCGTCCTAGGCTGACGCCCATGCTGCATCGCTGGATCCTCGCCGCGCTACCGGGTGGCCTGTCGGAAAGGCAGAAAGACATGAGCACAGTGACGATCGTCGGAAGCGGCAGGATGGCCCGGGGTATCGCACTCCGCATGCTGCATGCCCGATGCCAGGTCAGGATCCTCGGGAGGAACGGGGAGCAGACGCGCGCCCTGGTGGAAGAGCTCGGGCCCGGCGCCCAGGGCGGCTACCCGGGCGAACCCATCGACGGCCACGTCGTCGTCCTCGCCATCCCCTACGCCGACATCAGGGAGCTCGTCCTCGAGTACGGGGCGGGCCTCGACGGGAAGATCGTGGTGGACATCAGCAACCCGGTCGACGTCGCCGGCTTCGATCGGCTGCTCACGCCGGCCGGCACGTCCTCGGCGGAGCAGACCGCGGAACTCCTCGGAGACCGGGCCGATGTGGTGAAGGCCTTCAACACCGTGTTCGCCGGCACACTCCAGGAGGGCAAGGTGGCCGGTGAACCGCTCGACGTCTTCCTGGCGGGTGACTCCGAGGACGCCAAGGCCGTGGTCAGCAGACTCGTGGCGGGTTCGGGTCTGCGCCCCGTCGACGTAGGGCCGTTGCGCCGTTCACGGGAACTCGAGGCGATGATGCTCCTGATCATGGGACTGCAGGCCGGCGATGCCCACCCGCACTTCAACTGGGACACCGCGCTGAAGATCCTTCCGTGACCGCCATCGCAGGCACACCGCTCCGCGGGCGCGACGGCCGCCGTGCCCGCTGACACACCCGCCCGGTCCGGCAGCCCACCGGGGCCCGACCGGGCGGGGACTCTCGCCCGGCCTCCTCTCCCCGGAGGACAACGGGACACGCCGTCGGGGGCTCCCGGGGTACAGGGCCGCACCTCGCTGCCGCGACTTCCCTGGCTGGTCGTCCTGACATGCGTCGTGATCGTGGTGACGATCCTCCTCGATGTGGCGGGGGCCGGTGCCGCCGCGCAGATCACCGCGACGTCCTACTCCCTGGCCGTCGCGGCAGTGCAGGCCTTCGGCATGATCCGGGACATCCGGAAGGGCCACTGGGGTGTGGACCTCCTGGCGCTCATGGCCATCATCGCCACAGCCGTCACCGGCGAGTACTACGCGAGCATCGTCGTCGTACTGATGATCGCCAGCGGGCAGGCCCTGGACGAGTTCGCGTCCGCACGCGCGCAGACACAACTCCGGGCATTGCTCGAGCGGGCACCTCGCTCGGCTCACCGGATCACGGAGGACGGACGGGAGTCGGTCGCGGGCGGGAGTGGGCCGATCGAGGACGTACCGATCGACGACCTCCAGGTGGGCGACCTCCTGCTGGTGAGACCCTCGGAGGTCGTCCCCGCGGACGGGACCCTGACAACGGACTCCGCGACACTCGACGAGTCCATGCTGACGGGTGAGAGCCTGCCCGTCGACTACCGGCGTGGTGCACACATCCTCAGCGGATCGCTGAACGGCGCGGACGCCCTGACCCTGAGGGCGACGGCGACCCCGGC
The DNA here is from genome assembly GCF_000816565.1 of Arthrobacter sp. L77. NCBI lineage: Bacteria > Bacillati > Actinomycetota > Actinomycetes > Micrococcales > Micrococcaceae > Arthrobacter > Arthrobacter sp. L77. The sequence goes on from NZ_JWSU01000006.1 coordinate 429,463, forward strand.
CCAGTCGCAGTACAGCCAGATCGTCGCGCTCGTCGCCGAGGCGTCGGCCAGCCGGTCACCGACGGTCAGGCTCGCCGACCGCTTCGCCGTTCCGTTCACCGTCTTCGCGCTGGCCCTCGCCGCACTGTCGTGGTTCCTGAGCTCCGATCCGACGCGGGCAGCCGCGGTCCTGGTCGCTGCCACGCCCTGCCCCCTGCTGATCGCTGCTCCGGTGGCGTTCCTCGGGGGAATCAGCAGGGCCGCCCGCGCCGGCATCATCATCAGGAGCACCCAGGCGTTGGAGCAGCTCGCGCGGGCCCGGAGCGTGGCCTTCGACAAGACCGGCACCCTGACCTCCGGCACACCGCTGGTGGGCGGGATCGTCCTCGGCCCCACGGCGGGGCCCCTTACCGAGGACGAGGTCCTCGCCCTGGCGGCCTCCGCGGAGCAGTACTCCACCCACGTCCTCGCCGCGGCCATCACGGCCGAGGCCGCGCGGCGCGGACTGGCGCTCAGTCCGGCGAGCAGGGCACAGGAGTTCGCGACCGACGGCGTCCGCGCGGAGGTCGCGGGGACCATGATCGCCGTCGGCAAACGCCGTTTCGTGGAAGGACTCGTGGGGCGCGTCCCGGACCCCACCCTGTCACCGGGGGAAACCGCCGTCTACGTGGGGGTCGGCGAGCGCTTCGCCGGGGTCATCCTGCTGCGGGACGCCCTGCGCAGTTCGGCGCCCTCCACCGTCAGCTCGCTCGTCGCGCTCGGCGTGCGGGAGGTGCTCATGCTCACCGGGGACGTCGAAGCCACCGCACGCCACATCGCACGGGAGGCGGGGGTGACCACGATCCACGCCGATTGCCTGCCCGGGGACAAGGTGGAGATCGTCCGGGACCTTCCCGAGCGCCCCGTCATCATGGTGGGCGACGGCGTCAACGATGCGCCGGTCCTCGCGGCCGCCGACGTCGGCATCGCCATGGGAGCGAGGGGCTCGACGGCGGCCAGCGAATCGGCGGAGGTGATCATCACCGTGGACGACCTCGCGAAGGTCACCGAGGCAGTGCTCATCGGCAGGAGGACCCTGCGCATCGCACTGCAGAGCATCGGGATCGGCATCGCCCTGAGCCTCGTACTGATGATGGGCGCCGCCCTCGGACTCGTGCCCCCGCTGGCCGGCGCATTCGGCCAGGAGGGCATCGATCTGCTGACGATCCTCTACGCGCTGCGCGCGGCGCGCGCCCCTCGGTCCGGGGCTGCTGGCCGGTCCGCAGGGAGGGCAACGCCACGGGCGTGACCGGCTAGCGTGGGGACCATGACGCACGAGTTCCGGTACGAGGTCGAGATCCTGCACCTGCTCGTCTCGCCCGGGCACGCCTACTTCGGACGTGCCCGGGACGGAGCAGCCGAGGTGGCCACCATCGATGCGGACCGCGCGGAGGTCGTGGCGGGCAAGGGCATCGTGGGTGACAGGTTCTTCGGCAAGGCCGCCCACATGGACGCCGCCGTGACGCTCTTCGCCATCGAGTCGCTCGAGGCCATCGCGGCGGAGCTGGGAGCGGCCCCCTTCGATCCGCTGCTTCCGCGCCGCAACGTGGTCCTCCGGGGCGCCGAACTCACGCCGCTCATCGGCCACGACTTCGTCCTCGAGGGCGCCGGCGGGGGCGTCGTCCTGCACGGCGGCCGGCATGCCCACCCCTGTGCCTGGATGGACCGGGTCCTGGCGCCGGGCGCCCATCCGGCCATGCGCGGCCGGGGCGGTCTGCGGTGCCGGCCGGTGAGCAGCGGAACCCTCCATCGGGGGCCGGCCGTCCTGGTCAGCCCGGTACCGCTGGACCCGGCACGGGCGCCGGTGGCATCGGTGCTCAGGCCCTCCCGGCTGCCCTGAGGCGTGCTCCGGCGCTGCGCGGGCACCCGGAGGAGCAGGGACCGGTGCCGTTCACCCTCGGGAGGTGATCCCGGGGAGCGCTCGACCGTCGCACGCTGGGGTGGAACCGCCGGGACAGGACCGGGCGCTGCCATCCCCGGCCGTCGCGGTGAGAAGGGCACGGGGAACGCCCCGGGGAAGGAGCCGACCAGTGCCCGCACCCACCACAGCACTGTCCCGACCCATCCTGCAGGAGGACTGCCCGGGGGAACGCGCGGTCCCGAAGGACTCCGGGCGGGGCCGCCCCGGCGTCCCACACCCGCCACCCGGCCCCTTCACCACGGACCGGTCGCGCACGATCGGCGAGCTGACGATCCTCTGCCTCCCCGGATCGGATGTCCCCGCCCTGCAGGCGCGGGAACCCACGGGCCGGCGACTCCAGGCCGTCATCCCGCTCAACGGGCCGATCACGCTGGGTGGGCCTGCGGGGCCCCTGCTCGCCCTGCCGCAGGGGGCGCTCGCCGTCGCGCAGGGAGACCTGCGCCTCGGGCACGACGGCGGCGACGCCGCGACGATCCTCCTCCTCCGCCTGCCGGCGCACGTCCTTACCGGCCGTGGGCTCCGGCTGCACGGCGGTCTGGCACGCGCCTGCCCGGGCAGGTCCCTCTCCCTGCCGCTCGGCGAGTTCGCGTACGCGCTGCTGCGGTCGGTCCCCGCCCCCCGGGACACGAGGACGTCCAGGGCCACCGAACGCAGCATCGTGGATCTCCTCGCGGGCGCTCTTCTCGAGGCCGTCCCGCCGAGGACCGACGGCGCGGCGCTCAGGACGCTCCTCCGCGAGCGCGCGGTCCGTATCGTCGAGCGGCGGTTCGCGGATCCGGCACTGCGACCGGCAGGAATCGCCCGTGAGCTGAATGTGTCGCTACGGCATCTCCAGCGCAGTTTCGAGGGGTCGGGCACGACGCTCGCCCTCGAGATCAGGCGCGCTCGCAGCGAGTACGCCGCGCTCCTTCTGACCACGCCCACCGGCCCGGACTGTTCGGACCTGCGGATCGCCCTCCGCTCCGGTTTCACCTCGGCCGATCAGTTGCGCACCGCCTTCGAAGGGCACTTCGGCGTGCCGACCTCGCACTGCAGCCAACGGCGCGTCGCGGAGGTGCTGCAGGCCTCCGCCTGAGGGGTCACGGAGGGATGACGGGGACCTGGGGGCCGACCGACGGCCGGGACCGGCGCAGTTCCGACGGCGGGACACCGAATCTCGCGCGCACCCGTGAGCGCAGTTCGAATGCGGACGAGAAACCCGACCGCCGCGCGACCTCGTTGACCGTCAGCTCACGTGAGGCGGGTGCGGCGAGCAGCATGGAGGCGTTCTCGGTCCGCCGGTTGCTGATCTCCGTGGCGATGGTCGTCCCGCTTCCCTCGAAACAGCGCTGCAGGTGCCTGAGCGAGACGCCGACGTCGGCTGCGATGGCCGCCGGCGTCAGCAGGGCATCACTGAAACGTTCATCGATCAGGTCGATCGCCGCGCGCCGCACCCGGCGGCGCTGGTCCAGCCGTGGGTCCGCTTCCTCGTGCGCCTCGCCGTACACCGCGACCACGAGATTCTCGAGCACCCGGGCCGCGACGACGTCACTGATCGGGCCGGAGTCCCCCGGCCCTTCCGCGAGCGCGGAGGCGAAGGCGGCGACGGGGCCGGCGAGCGACCCTCCGCGCTTCTCGCACAGCCCGGCGTGGACCGGGACACCACGTTCGCGCAGCCTGGACGTCGTGACGAGCACATGGACCCAGCGCGTGGGTGCCGGGCTCTCCATGACGACGTCGCGCGGTTCCGTGAGGATGACGGCCTCCCCCCGGTGGACGGACACCGGGGCGAGGCCCGGCGCCCGTACCTCGGCACGTCCGTGGACGAGGAAACCCAGGTAGGTCATGCCCTGGAGCTCGGGCCCGGTCACGGTGAGCCTGGGCGCCGAGTGCGCCGTCGTCGCCACGATCATGGTCCCTACCCGGCGGACCGTCCCCCCGCGAGCCAGGTCCTTCCACATGGGGTCACCTCCTGTCGCCGTTCCGTGCATCGCCGGAGAGGCCCGTGACGGTGAACTCCGCGCTCGCCGCCGGTGGGGCGAAGCGATGGCCGGCGGCACGGCCGCCCGTCGGTCCGGCCGGCGCAACGGCCGCGGCGGCGGGCGGCGGCGCGGTCGAGGCCAGCGCGTGGAGGAAGCGGACGAGGAGCCCGATCCAGCAGAAGATGATGACCGAGGTGCACAGTTCGAACGCGGTGAGATTCAGGTAGCCGACAGGGCTCCACAAGGCCGTGCACGCGATCAGGGCGCCCAGCGACCCGTAGGTACCGATGTGGAAGCACGCCGGCAGCCCGGCGAGGACCACCGGGCTGAGGATCATCAGTGACGCGAAGGAGATCGTCATGCCGACCGCGCACGAGATGTGCAGCAGCCCCCTGCCGTGCGACGGGAAGACTCCCACGCCCACGAGGAGCATGCCGCTCGCCGTGATGCTGGCGAAGGTGACATCCGCGCTCCACGCATGGTGCAGCGCGCGCCGTCCGTGCAGGCGTCGCAGCTCCCGCTGGAGATGCGACGCGAAAGTGGTGAGGAAGATTCCCGCCACGACCAGCGTCACGTTGAACAGTCCGCCCGATCTCTCGCTCGGGTCGCCGAGCCTGCTGAAATTGTGCTGCCACCACGTCCGGTCCTGGACGGTCGCCATGCCCGCCGCGACGCTGAGCATCACGAGAACGACGAAGAGGCCGTACAGCCTGCCGATGGTGAGCGAGAACACCGAGGTGTAGGTCCAGTACGCGGCCAGTCCGCAGCCGAACCCCACGATCATGGCCGCCGCGAACGGGTGGAGACGCAGGCCCTCGAAGCCTCGCTGGAGCAGGAGGTAGCCGATCGGGGCGGTGGCGGCGATCACGGCGTACACGAGGGCCACCGACAGCCCGTCCAGCAGTTGCCGCCAGGTGGCGAGCATCTGCCGGTAGTCGTGGCCCGGCTGGTTCCTCGACCGCGAGTATCCCACGAGCCCGACGACGAGTCCGGCACCGAAGGCACCCGCGGTCGTGGCCGCACCGATCGATGTCCCGCCCCAGAGCGGGGCGGGCCTCCCGTCGAAAAGGATCGCGGCCGCGGCAGAGCCCGCCGCCGTGACCACTGCCGCGACGATGGCGGCCTCGGTCTCGACCCTCACGGGTGACACCGGCCCCGTGGCCGACCGACCGTGTGCCGGATCCAGGTCCGGATCGAGGTCCGCTGCCGCCGCTCCGCCGTCCCTGGTCCGCCGCGAGGTCGTGAAGCCGGGTGTGCTGCCGACGTTCATGGGTGTGCTCCTGACCTCGCGTGGGCCGCCGCCCATGGTCCACAACCCCTTGCCCGTGATCCGCTCGGCGACTCCGGCCAGCTTCTGCCACGTGACGGGCGCCGCCCACACCCAGGACGGGTGATTCGCGCCAGCAGAAGGGTGAATCGGCGACCGGCGGGACCGGCGCGCGGGGCGGAGGGACATACTGGGAGCCCCGCCGGCCCGGGGAGCCGACGGGGCCACGACCCGTCGAGATGAAGGGATCGTCATGACGAACCAGAACAAGGTCAAGGGCGCCAACACGGCGAAGCCGTGGTGGCACCGGCTCACCCTCCGCCAGGTCATCGCGGTCGTGCTCGCCATCCTCGCCGTGATCTTCATCGCCCAGAACAGGCAGGAAACGGCCGTCTCCCTGCTGTTCGTCACGGTGACGCTCCCCCTGTGGATCACGCTCGCGTGCGCCACCGTCGTCGGCATCGCCGTCGGGTGGCTGGCCCACCGCCGGTCGGCCTAGTGGACCCCCGGGACAGCGGCGCCCTCGACCTGCTCAGCCCGGTCCACGCCGCAGACCCGTCCGGCGGCAGGCGCTTCACCTCGACGGGACACCTCCCGCCCCGCCTGACGGTGAGCGGCCTGCTGCGCGACGCCCATGCAGCCTATGCCGCGCTCGACGACGGCACGGTGGCCGACTACATCCCGTCGCTCGCAGCCGCCGATCCCGGCCGCTTCGGCATCAGTGTCTGCGGGGTGGACGGTACCTCGTTCTCGATCGGCGACGCACAGGACGCATTCTCGATCCAGTCCATCTCGAAGGCTTTCACTTTCGCCCTGGTGTGCGACGCCCTCGGCCACACCGTCGTCCGGGAGGCCGTCGGGGTGAACAATTCGGGACTGCCGTTCGATTCGGTGATGGCACTCGAACTCAACGGTGGCAGCCCCAGGAATCCGATGGTCAACGCGGGGGCGCTCGTCATGATCAGCCTCGCCCCCGGTGACTCGGCCGCAGCCAAGTGGCAGTTCCTCCAGGACGGCATGTCCCGCTTCGCCGGCCGGCGGCTGCTGCTCGACGGCCAGGTCTACGATTCGGAGGCGGCGACCAATCACCGGAACCGTGCGCTCGCGGCGCTGCTCAGGAGCTACGGGCACATGTCCTACGATCCCCTGCTCACCACCGACATCTACACCCGGCAGTGCTCGCTCCTGGTCTCGGCCAGGGACCTCGCGGTGATGGGCGCCACGCTGGCCGATGGCGGCATCAACCCCCTGACACACGAGCGGGTCGTCGATCCCTCCGCCTGCCGGGACACCCTCGCCGTGATGGCGACCTCCGGGCTGTACCAGCGCTCGGGCGACTGGCTCTACGAGGTGGGCCTGCCGGGCAAGAGCGGCGTGTCCGGCGGCATCGTCACCGTGGCACCGGGCAAGGGCGGAATGGCCACCTACTCGCCGAGACTCGACGCGGCCGGTACGAGCGTCCGTGGGCAGCACGCCACACGGAGCCTGTCGCGGAGTCTCGGCCTCGATCTCTTCGCGTCCGCGCCGGAACCCGACGCGGCGCCCCCGGGCAGGCCGGCGGAGCGCACCGGGTGAGCGTCAGGGCCCGGCGGGTGCGCTTCGGCGGGTCGCGGGAGCTCCGGGAGCCGGCCCCTCAGCCGCCGCCCCCACCGAAGTGCACGTCCTCCGCCGGGGTGACGTCCGCCGTCCGGCCCGGCGCGGATTGGTACTGCCAGTAGAGGTTGGTATGCCGGATGACCTGATCCGGAGCCGGCGCTCCGAAGGCACTGAGATCCTCGGTGGTATGCGCGTCACCGACCAGCGTCACGTCGTAGCCCCGGACGAACGCCCCGTGGATGGTCGACCGGATGCACGCGTCGGTCTGCGCACCGGTGACGACGAGGCGCCCCACTCCTGCCAGGCCGAGGACGGACTCGAGGTCGGTGGCCTCGAAGGAATCTCCGTAGGTCTTGTGGATCAGCGGATCCGAGGCGAGGCGTTCGAGCTCGGGCACGAGCTGCCACGCGTCGCTGCCCTTCTCGAGTCCGGCGTCGGAGTGCTGGACCCAGACGACGGTGATGTCGGCGTCGCGTGCCCTCGATACCAGTCCGCGGATGGACGAGAGCACCGCGTCGCGGGCGTGCGCCTCAAAGACCACTCCGTTCTGCGCGTCGATGACCATCAGTGCGGTGTTCGGACGGTTCTGCAGCGTGGTCATCGGCGCTCCTGGACGCGGCGAGGAGCGGGGCCCGCTCCGGTGGGTATCGGCTGAGGGAAGCGTAGCCGCCGGGCGGACCGCGGCCACGCGGAATGCGGACAGGACCGTTCCGCGACGGCACGTCCTGCCGCGGGACGGTCCTGCGGGGTGGACCCTGGGCGGCCCGGCAGCACCGAGGATGCCGCGCTCCACGGCCTTCGCCGCAGCGTCCGCCCGGGTGAGGAACCGGCCGTGACGGCAGGGTCGAGCTTCTCCTGCATGCACGGGGACAACCACTACGCTGGTGCCATGCCCCGCAGCGCCCCCCTTCGTCCAGCCGACCCGTCCCGGTCCCGGCCCGGACGGGCGCGGACGGTCCCTGTCGCGTGGTGGATCGCCGACGTCGCCCTCATCCTCGTCTTCGCCGCCTCGGGCCGTCGTACGCACGAGCACGGCGTCACCGTCGCGGGCGTGCTCGAGACCGCCTGGCCGTTCCTCGTCGCCTACGCGACTGCGACCCTGGCCGTACGGGCCTGGCGTTCGCCGGGCGCCCCCTGGCCCACCGGGGTGGTCCTCTGGGTGGTGACCGTCGCCGGCGGACTGGTGGTGCGCGCCCTGGCGGGCGGCGGGGTCGCGCTCAGCTTCCAGGTCGTCACGCTGATCGTCCTCGGTGCGTTCCTGCTGCTCCCGCGCGTCGTCCTCCGCGTGGTCCGGCGCCGCCGCCGGCCGGTAGCGTAGGTCCGATCCCTCTCCGTCTCCCGAAAGGCATGCCATGATCACCGCATTCGTCCTCATCCAGACCGACGCCTCCCGCATCCCCGAGAGCGCGCAGGCCATCTCCGAGATCGCGGGCATCAGCGAGGTGTACTCGGTGACGGGCGAGTGGGACCTCATCGCCATCGCCCGCGTGAGCCGCCACGAGGACCTGGCCGATGTGATCGCCGACCGCCTGTCGAAGATCGAGGGCATCCGCTCGACGACGACGCAGATCGCCTTCCGCTCCTACTCCCAGCACGACCTCGACGCGGCCTTCTCCCTCGGGTTCGACAGCGAGTAGGCACCGCAGCGCCCCGGCCGACCTGTCAGTACGGGCGGTCAGGACGAACCATCAGTGCGAACTGTCAGTACGAGCGACTGACCTCGACCCAGCGCTCCAGCACCGCCGCGGCGGCTCCGGAGTCGATCGACGCACGCGCACGCTCCATGGCTGCGGTGATGCGCTCCACGAGGCTTCCCTCCGCGGCGGGGTCCAAAGCCACGAGCCCGGCGGCGGCATTGAGGACGACGCCGTCCCGCACCGGTCCGGTCCCGCCGCCCAGTACCGACCGGACGACCGCGGCGTTCCCCGCGGCGTCGGTGCCGCGCAGCGCATCGACGGGCACGACGTCGAGCCCGAAGTCCTGGGGGTGCACCTCGTGGGCCGAGACAAGCCCGTCGCGGACCTCCCACACCGTGGAGGACCCGCTGGTGGTCAGCTTGTCCCTGCCGTCGTCGCCACGGAAGACGAGCGCGCGGATCCCCCGCGCCGCGAGGACGCCGGCCATGAGGGGCGCCATCCTCGCGTCCGCGCACCCGAGCGCCTGCGCGCTGACGCCTGCCGGGTTGCTCAACGGCCCCAGGAAGTTGAAGGCGGTGGGGATGCCGAGTTCACGACGCGGCACCGCGACGTGCTTCATGGACGGGTGGAAGACCTGCGCGAAGCAGAACGTGATGCCGGCCCGTTCCGCCGTCCGCGCGACGTCGGCCGGTGGCAGGTCGAGCCGCACCCCGAGCTCCTCGATCACGTCCGCGGCACCGGAGGCGGACGAGGCACCGCGGTTCCCGTGTTTGACGACCCTCGCACCGGCACCCACCGCGACCAGCGAGGACATCGTAGAGATGTTGAGCGTGCCGAGTCCGTCGCCTCCCGTCCCGACGATGTCCAGCGTGGGCCCGCCCACGCTGATCCGGTGCGCCCGGCCGAGCATCGCCTCGACCAGTCCGGTGAGCTCGTCGACGGATTCCCCCTTGGCGCGCAGCGCGACCAGGAACCCCGCGATCTGGGCGTGGCTCGCCTCGCCCTCCATGATCGTGTCCATCGCCCAGCGGCTCTGTCCCACGCTCAGGTCGGTGCCCGCGAGGAGGGACGAGAAGATCGACGGCCAGGTGGGTTGCACCGCGGCGGGGCTTGTTGTCAGGCTCACCGTCCAAGATTATCTACGAATTGTAGAAAGTCATCCCGGGGAACTTCCGCGGAATCACGGGCGTAACACGTCCCCCGGCCCGCCACGGCCTGTGCGGCGGCCGTTTCGCGTTGGTGATCGCCCTGATCTTGGGGACATAATGAGTCTGTGACATCTGCGACCCAAGCCCCCAGCGCCGCCCCGCATCCCGCCCTGAACCGCCCCAACATGGTCTCCGTCGGAACCGTGGTGTGGCTGTCCAGCGAGTTGATGTTCTTCGCCGGCCTCTTTGCCATGTACTTCACCCTGCGCTCCACCTCCGGCGAGCTGTGGGCCATGGAGACCGAGAAGCTGAACGTCCCCTTCGCGCTCGTGAACACCGTCATCCTGGTGTCGAGTTCGTTCAGCTGCCAGTTCGGCGTGTTCGCCGCGGAGCGACTCCAGCCCCGCAGGACGGGCGGCCTCTTCCAGCTCTCCCGCTGGGGCATGGTCGAGTGGTTCCTGCTGACCTTCGTCATGGGAGCGATCTTCGTCTCCGTGCAGGCCTACGAGTACGCGGAGCTTGTCGCCGAAGGCGTCGCCCTGAGCTCGAACGCCTTCGGGTCGGCCTTCTACATCACCACCGGCTTCCACGGCATCCACGTGATCGGCGGCCTCGTGGCCTTCCTGCTCATCATCGGACGCGCGTTCATCGCCCGCCAGTTCGGGCACTTCGAAGCCACCTCGGCCATCGTCACGTCCTACTACTGGCACTTCGTCGACGTCGTGTGGATCGGCCTGTTCATCATCATCTACTTCCTTCAGTAACTCCTCCTGTACGCTCTTCTACTAGAGGTAGAATTCATTGAAGAATCTCCGCAGCGCTCGCATCGACAAGGCAGGAACCACCCCGTGAAGGCACTCTCCCAGAGGCGGCGTCACCCACTCGCAGCGTTGGCGCTGCTCCTGATGGCGCTCCTCCTCACCGGCGGGATCTACGCCGCCGCCAGCACCGCCAACGAGGCGCAGGCACAGACCACCACCGCCAGTGCCGACGACATCGAAGAGGGCAGCAAGCTGTTCACGGCCAACTGTGCGTCCTGCCACGGCATGGGCGCCACAGGGTCGGACGCAGCGCCGTCGCTCGTCGGTGTCGGCGCGGCATCCGTCGACTTCCAGGTGGGCACGGGCCGCATGCCGATGCAGATGGACGGGCCCCAGGCGCAGGCGAAGCCGGTCCAGTTCACCGACGAGCAGATCAGCCAGATGGCCGCGTACGTCGCGTCGCTCGGCGCCGGTCCGTCGATTCCTTCCGGCGACATCATCGACTCCTCCGAAGGCGACCCCGCCCACGGCGGCGAGCTGTTCCGCGTGAACTGCGCGATGTGCCACAACGCTGCCGCTGCCGGCGGCGCCCTGACCCGCGGCAAGTACGCCCCGGGCCTCGCCGATGTGAGCGAGAAGCACATCTACGAGGCCATGGTCACCGGCCCGCAGAACATGCCGGTCTTCAGCGACGCCAATGTGAGCCCCGAGGACAAGCAGGACATCATCGCCTTCCTGAAGACGATCGAGGAGCAGGGCTCCCCCGGTGGAGCGGACCTCGGCTCGCTCGGCCCGGTGTCCGAGGGCCTCTTCATCTGGGTGGCAGGCCTCGGCGTCATCATCGCCTTCACCGTGTGGCTCACGTCGCGGTCCTCCTGACCATCCAGGAGCGCCGCGTGAACGAATCAATCACAGACTCGCAGGACCTAATGAAAGATAAGAGGGATCATGGCCGACTCTAGTCACGGCGCTCCCGGAAGCTCGGTCACCGTTGCTTCGCCCGGGCGGGCGCTGGACGAGTTCGAGAACCCGGGGCTCCCGCCCCACCGCCCGCGCCTCGCCGATCGCGATCCGCGGGCGGAGAAGCGTGCCGAACGCCAGGTCGCCCTGCTGTTCTTCATCTCCGTCCTCGGGACGCTGCTGTTCTTCGCGGGATACTTCCTCGTGGAGCTCGATGAGACCATCGCGCAGTTGCGCCTCCAGAACCTGCTGCTCGGCCTCGGGACCGCCTTCGCGATGCTGGGCATCGGCGTCGGGATCGTCCACTGGGCCAAGACGCTCATGCCGGACCACGAGGTCACGGAGGAACGCCATGTGATCCGTCCGGAGCAGGACCGCCGGGACGCCGAGAAGATCGTCAACGACATCCTCGACGAGTCCGGCATCAAGCGCCGTCCCCTCATCCGCAACACCCTCCTCGGGGCTGCTCTCCTCGCTCCGCTGCCGGCGATCGTCATCTTCCGCGACCTGGGCCCCCTGCCCGGCAACGTGCTGAAGCAGACCATGTGGGATGCCGGCGTCCGGCTGACCCGGGACCCGAGCGGTACCCCCATCCGCGCTTCGGACGTCACCATCGGTTCGGCCTTCCACGTCATCCCCGAGGGACTCAACGAGGTCGAGAACAAGCTGGAGGAGAAGGCCAAGGCCGTCGTCCTGCTCATGCGCCTCGACCCCGAGGAGCTCAACCCCTCCCCCGAGCGTGAGGACTGGGCGTACGAGGGCATCGTCGCGTACTCCAAGATCTGCACGCACGTCGGCTGTCCGGTAGCACTGTACGAGCAGCAGACGCACCACCTCCTGTGCCCGTGCCACCAGTCCACCTTCGACCTCGAGCAGGAGTGCAAGGTGATCTTCGGACCGGCAGCACGTCCCCTGCCGCAGCTACCCATCGGAGTCGACGACCAGGGATACCTCGTTGCGACGAGCGATTTCCAAGAACCCGTAGGACCTAGTTTCTGGGAGCGAGGCTGACATGAGCAGTTCAACCGTGACGCAACCGTACGTGCCGAAGACGCGCGTGGGTAAGGTCACCGACTACGTCGACTCCAGGGTCGGCGGCTCCGGGATCGTGAAGGAGTTCGGCCGGAAGATCTTCCCCGACCACTGGACCTTCATGTTCGGCGAGGTGGCGCTGTACACCTTCGTCATCCTCCTGATCTCCGGGACCTTCCTCACCTTCTTCTACGATCCCTCGATGGCCGAGACGCACTACGAGGGCAGCTACCTGCCCCTCCGCGGCGTCGAGATGTCCGTCGCCTACGCGTCCTCCCTGGATATCTCCTTCGATATCCGCGGCGGTCTGTTCATGCGGCAGATCCACCACTGGGCTGCGCTCCTGTTCGTGGCTTCCGTGGCCGTGCACATGCTCCGGGTCTTCTTCACCGGCGCCTTCCGCCGCCCCCGCGAGTTCAACTGGGTTGTGGGCTGCACCCTCCTGATCCTGAGCCTTGCCGCCGGCTTCACCGGCTACTCGCTCCCCGATGACCTGCTCTCCGGCAACGGACTGCGCATCATCGACGGCGTCATGAAGGCCATCCCCGTGGTCGGTACCTACCTGAGCTTCTTCCTCTTCGGCGGTGAGTTCCCGGGGACCATGATCATCGGCCGGCTGTATGTCCTGCACATCCTGCTCATCCCCGCGGTGATCCTGCTCCTGATCGGTATCCACCTGTTCATGGTCGTGCTGCACAAGCACTCCCAGTTCCCCGGTCCCGGCCGGACCAACACCAACGTGGTCGGCTACCCCGTAGGCCCGGTGTACGCCGCGAAGGCCGGTGGATTCTTCTTCATCGTGTTCGGTGTCCTGGCAGCCATCGCGGCCGCCTTCACCATCAACCCGATCTGGAACTACGGTCCGTACGACCCCTCACCCGTATCCGCCGGTACCCAGCCCGACTGGTACATCGGTTGGGTCGACGGCGCCCTGCGGCTGATGCCGGGGACGCTCGGGGACAATTTCACCTTCGAGTTCCTGCTTCCGTTCCCCTGGGGCGTCAACACGCTCTCGCTGAATGTCCTCATCCCGGCCCTGGTCCCCGCGATCATCGTGTTCACCGCGATGTTCGCCTGGCCCTGGATCGAGTCCTGGGTGACGAAGGACAAGCGTGAGCACCACCTGCTCGACCGTCCCCGCAACGCACCGACCCGCACCGCGGTCGGCGTCGCAGGAGTCACGTTCTACTGCGTCATGTGGGCGGCTGCAAGCTCCGACCTCATCGCCACGCACTTCATGGTGTCGCTGAACGATGTCACCTACTGGCTCCGTTTCCTCGTGATCTTCGGTCCGATCCTCGCCTTCATGGCGTCGCGCCGGATCTCCCTGGCCCTGCAGCGCAAGGATCGGGAGATCGCGCTCCACGGCCGCGAGACCGGACGCATCGTGCGCCTGCCGCACGGCGAGTTCATCGAGGTCCACGAGCAGGTCGACGACTACAGCCGCTACAAGCTGGTCGCGTTCGAGTCGCCCGAGGTCACCGTGCCGAAGCCGGACGAGAACGGCAAGATCTCGCTCCTGGACAAGGCCCACGGCCGAGTCTCCCGCTTCTTCTTCGAGGACCGCGTCGCTCCCGTGACGCCGAAGGAGCTCGCGGCGTCGCACGGCGATCACCATGACGAGGTCGCCGGCGCGAAGGACCGCGAGTCCATCGCCAGCCACTAGGGACCATCTCCCGACACGCTGAAGGAGGGGCCCGGACGAGTAATCGTCCGGGCCCCTCCTTCTTGCCCTGCTCGGTCCGGGTACGCGGCCCGCTGTCGGCCGCCGCCTGACGAAGGCCGTGAAGGGCAGCCCTCCCGCTGCTGTGGTGCCCGTGCGGGCCCCGAAGGGACTCAGGGGCTATCGGAGCCGATTGGCGCTGTAGGCGCGAGGCGTGCGGATGCCGGGGCGCTGCAGGGGCACCCACAGCTTGTACCGGTCGGCGCGATAGTAGGAGACGGAGTAGTCGACCATGCTGCGGGCCACGTACGCATGCCGCTGGATCTTCAGCAGGGGCGCGTTCATCTCCACGTTCAGCAGGCGCGCGATCGACGGCGAGGCGGCGGTCGCCTCGATGGTGTCCTCCCCCCACTCCATGACCAGGCCGTACCGCTCACTCAGCACGTTGTAGAGCGACGTCGGCGGAGGATCGTCGAGGATACCGGGCACGCAGTGGGCGGGGATGAAATTCTCGTCGACGCTCATGGGCTCGCCGTCGGCGAGGAGCTGGCGTCGGAAGCGCACCACGGGTTGGCCCAGCTCGATCTGGAGTTCCCTCGCGACAAGGGGCGAGGCCCCCTGCTGTTCGAAGCTGAGGACCCGTGCGTCGGGGACCATCCCCCGGCGGATCATCTCCTCGGTGTAGGACGTCATCTTCATGTGCAGGTCCATCTTGCTGCGTGCGACGAAGGTCCCGAGCCCCACGATGCGCTCCAGCACGTCCTCCGCCACGAGGGCGTCGATCGCGTGGCGGACCGTCATCCTGGCGACGCCGTAGTAGCTGCCCAGCTGCCGCTCGGACGGTATCCCGGCTCCGGGCTCACCGAACTGTCGGATGTAGCGGCGCAGGCTCTCGCGTAGCTGGACGTGCTTCGGCGTTGCCGATGCGTCGTCGAGCGGTTCGGCGTCGAAGCGTCGCGGTACCACGGCCATGGATTCCATCTCCTGTGATCGGGGCGTCGGACGACACTGCCTCTGTATGACCGTACGACTGTACGATGCCGGACAGACGAAAGGGAGCCCGCACGTGGCGGACTCCCTCTGCGTCGGATGAGCGGGTGGATCAGTGGGCGTGGTACCCGCGGCTGTACTCGTAGACCCAGCCGACCAGTGCGATCGCGGCGAGCCCCATACCGATGTAGAGGATCCAGAAGCCGACCGCCAGCCCGGCGAAACAGGTGGCGGCGGACAGGCCGAGCACCAGGGGCCACCAGCTCCAGGGGCTGAAGTGCCCCTGCTCGCCGGAACCCTCGTGGATCTCCGCGTCGAGGCGATCCTCGGGACGGTCACCGACACGCTTGCCGGTGAAGCCGAGGTAGAAACCGATCATCCCGGAGAGGCCGGCCGTGAGGTAGAGGGCGAGGAACCCGACCGGTTCCGTCCACTCCACCAGGAACCCGTAGACCGTGCCCACCAGCAGGAAGAACGGCGTCAGGTAGGTGAAGAGCTTCGTCTCGATCCTCATGCGTCGGCGTCCTTTCGGTCAGCGGCACCCATGAAGCTGGCGGCGCTGTCATCGGGCGTGTGCGTCTGCTGCAGCTCGGGGTGGTGCAGGTCGAGCGCGGGGCGCTCGGACCGGATGCGCGGCAGGGAGGTGAAGTTGTGGCGCGGCGGCGGGCAGGACGTCGCCCACTCGAGGGAGGCCCCGAAGCCCCACGGGTCGTCGACCTCCACCTTCTTGCCGGTCCGCCACGTGATGTACACGTTCCAGAAGAACGGGATCAGCGACGCGCCGAGCACGAAGGACCCGATGGTGGAGAACTGGTTCATCGCGGTGAAGCCGTCCTCGGGCAGGTAGTCCGCGTAACGGCGGGGCATGCCCTCGACGCCGAGCCAGTGCTGGATGAGGAAGGTGGCGTGGAAGCCGAGGAACAGCATCCAGAAGTGGATCTTGCCGAGGCGCTCGTTGAGCATCTTGCCCGTGAACTTCGGCCACCAGAAGTAGAAGCCGGCGAACATCGCGAACACGACGGTCCCGAAGACCACGTAGTGGAAGTGGGCGACGACGAAGTAGGTGTCGGAGACGTGGAAGTCCAGCGGCGGCGAGGCCAGGATGATGCCGGTGAGACCGCCGAAGAGGAACGTCACCAGGAAGCCGAGGCTCCAGAGCATCGGCGTCTCGAAGGTGATCGATCCGCGCCACATGGTGCCGATCCAGTTGAAGAACTTCACGCCGGTGGGGACCGCGATGAGCATGGTCATGAAGGCGAAGAACGGCAGGAGCACAGCTCCGGTGACGTACATATGGTGGGCCCAGACGGTCACGGACAGGGCTGCGATGGCGATCGTCGCGTAGACGATGCCCTTGTAGCCGAAGATCGGCTTGCGGCTGAAGACCGGGAAGATCTCGGAGACGATGCCGAAGAACGGCAGCGCGATGATGTAGACCTCGGGGTGCCCGAAGAACCAGAAGAGGTGCTGCCAGAGGATGGCCCCACCGGCTTCCGGGTCGAAGATGTGGGCGCCGAAGCGGCGGTCGGCGCCGAGCGCGAACAGCGCGGCGGCCAGCGGCGGGAAGGCCATCAGGACGAGGATCGCCGTGATGAGGGTGTTCCAGGTGAAGATGGGCATGCGCCACATCGTCATGCCGGGGGCGCGCATGCAGATGATCGTGGTGATGAAGTTGACGGCACCGAGGATCGTGCCGAACCCGGAGAGCGCGAGCCCGAAGACCCACAGGTCCCCACCTACGCCCGGCGAGAATGTCGTGCTGGACAGCGGGGCATACGCGAACCAGCCGAACGACGCGGCGCCCTGCGGGGTGATGAAGCCGGAGACGGCGATGGTGCTGCCGAAGAGGAAGAACCAGAAGGCCAGGGCGTTCAGCCGCGGGAAGGCGACGTCGGGAGCGCCGATCTGCAGGGGCATGATCACGTTCGCGAAGCCCGCGAACAGCGGGGTGGCGAACATCAGGAGCATCACGGTGCCGTGCATCGTGAACAGCTGGTTGTACTGCTCCTTCGTCTGCAGGACCTGCATCCCCGGTTCGAACAGCTCCGCCCGGATGATCAGGGCCATCACGCCGGCGAAGCAGAAGAACACGAACGAGGCGATCAGGTACATGTACCCGATGGTCTTGTGGTCGGTCGAGGTGATCCAGTTGACGACGATGCGTCCCTTGGACCTCGGAACCACACGCGGAGCCGCGACGGTGCCGGCTTCCTCAAGGGTGTATTCGAAGGTGGACATCAGCTGCTGCTCCTGGCTGGGTCGGTATCGGGATCGTCCTCGGGGTAGGAGTCGCGGTCGTAGTCGTCGCCGAGCTGACCGTCCTCCAGCTGCTCCATCTGCGCGTCGAACTCCTCCTGCGAGACGACCTCCACGTTGAAGAGCATCTCGGAGTGGTACTGGCCGCACAGCTCCGCGCACTTGCCGACGAACACACCCTCCTTCGTCGGAGTGAGGTTGATGTAGTTGGTGCGGCCCGGGTACAAGTCGCGCTTCATCAGGAACCCGGGGACGAAGAACGAGTGCTGCACGTCGCGTGCGTTGAGCTGGAACTCGACGCTCCGGTTCACGGGGAGGTACAGCGTCGGGAGGTTCTCCGGCACGCCCTCCTCGCCGTTCAGGTTGCCCTGGACGCCCGCCGAGTACTTGTCCTGCTTGACGTAGTTGAAGTCCCACGACCACTGCTTGCCGCGGACGTCCACGATGACGTCGGGGTCCTCGACGCGGGCATCGATGGTCGCGATGTCGCGCTCCGTGAAGTAGAAGAACACGAGCACCATGAACAGCGGGATGGTCAAGTAGAAGATCTCGAGCGGCAGGTTGTAGCTGATCTGCCGCGGGTAGCCGGTGTCGTTCTTGCGGCGGCGGTAGGCGACCATGCACCAGATGATCAGGCCCCACGTGATGATGCCGACGACCATGGCCGCGATCCACGAGTTGACCCACAGATCGGTGATGGCCCCGGTGTGGTTGGTGTTGTTCCGGTCTGCCGGAAG
Source organism: Arthrobacter sp. L77 (assembly GCF_000816565.1). NCBI lineage: Bacteria > Bacillati > Actinomycetota > Actinomycetes > Micrococcales > Micrococcaceae > Arthrobacter > Arthrobacter sp. L77. Next base: position 447,410 of record NZ_JWSU01000006.1, read on the forward strand.
CCATCCATTTTGGGCTTCTGCTGAACAGCCGGTCAGTAGGAGGGCGCCGGCCAGCGAGATGCTGGAGATCTTCGTGATCCTGACGCGCTTGCTACCGGTTCGGTCCTGCGAACTCACAGACGGACCTTCCTTTTCTACGTGCGTTGCCACCCGCCCGTGAAGCGGCCCGGGGTGCACATCCAGTTTTACTACTCACTGTAGAGCTTACCCGGAAGACCCGCGATCCGGTGACACGCAAAAGGCCCGGAACACACCTCGTCGGTGACGTTCCGGGCCCTGCCGGCGTGCTAGTGGAAGGAGTCCCCGCAGGCGCAGGATCCGCCCGCATTGGGGTTGTCGATGGTGAAGCCCTGCTTCGAGATGGTGTCCTCGAAGTCGATCGATGCTCCCGACAGGTACGGGACGCTCATCTTGTCCACGATGACCTCGACGCCGTCGAAGTCGCGGACGGCGTCGCCGTCGAGGACCCGCTCGTCGAAGTACAGCTGGTAGATCAGGCCCGAGCAGCCGCCGGGCTGGACCGCGACGCGCAACCGGAGGTCGGTCCGGCCTTCCTGCTCGAGGAGGCTGCGCACCTTTCCTGCCGCGACGTCGGACAGATTGACCTCGTGGGCGGTGAGTTCCGCGGAATCCTGGACGGATCCGGTCTCGGTGGTCGATGTGCTCATGATGTATCTCCTCGCTCGGACCCCACCGTGGTGTGTCCGCTCTCAGTGCCGTCCGCGGTATGGCGCGCACGGCTTTCCTTCATCGTACGCCGGGCCCGCACCAGTGATAACGGCCGGCGGGGCCGAAACATTTCCGCCCCGCCGTCCCGTTCGCACGTCAGCCGCCCTTCAGCCGCGGGTGAGTCCGCCGTCGTTGATGCGGGCGAGGAGGATCGCCTCAGCCAGGACCGCTTTCCGGAACTCGTCGAGGTGCAGTGATTCGTTCGCGCTGTGCGCGCGGGAGTCAGGGTCCTCCACACCGGTGATGAGGATCTGGGCGGACGGGAAGAGCTCGGTGAGGTCGGCGATGAAGGGGATGGAGCCGCCCATGCCCGCCTCCACGGGCCGCACGCCCCAGGCCTCCTCGAGCGCCGACAGCGCGAGCCGGGACGCGGGTTCCGTGGTGTCGGTCCGGAAGGGGCTCCCCGTCTCCCCCGGCGTGAACGTCACCCGGGCGCCGAACGGTGCGTGGGCTGCGACGTGGGACCGGACGGCATCCATCGCGGCCCGGGGGTCCTGTCCGGGGGCGAGGCGCAGGCTGAACTTGGCGCGGGCCCGGGGAAGGAGCGTGTTCGAGGACAGCGCGACCGACGGGATGTCCATGCCGATGATGGACAGCGCGGGCTTGTGCCACAGGCGCGAAGCGATGGACCCGGTGCCGACGAGGCGTACGCCGTCGAGCACCGAGGCATCCGCCCGGAAGTCGTCCTCGTCGTAGTCCACGGTTGCGTGGTCCCCGCCGTGCAGCCCCGCGATGGCGACGTCGCCGGCGTCGTCGTGCAGTGTGGCGATCAGCCGGGACAGGAGTGTCGGGGCATCCAGCACGGGGCCGCCGAACATGCCGGAGTGCACGGCGTGGTCGAGGACCTGCACCTCGATGGTGCCGTCCACGAGGCCGCGCAGGCTCGTGGTCAGGGCGGGTACACCCACCTTCCAGTTGCTGGAGTCGGCGACGACGATGACGTCGGCCTGGAGATCGTCCCGGTAGGTCTCGAGGAAGGAGCGGAAGGTGGGCGAGCCGGCTTCCTCCTCCCCCTCGATGAACAGGGTCACGCCGACACCGAACGCGTCGCCGAGCACCTCGGTGAGGGCCCCGAAGGCGCCGATGTGCGCCATGATGCCCGCCTTGTCATCGGCCGCGCCGCGGCCGTACAGCCGGCCGTTGCGTTCCGTGGCGACGAACGGCTCGGAGTCCCAGAGCGCCGGATCCCCGGGCGGCTGCACGTCGTGGTGGGCATAGAGGAGGACGGTCGGCTGCCCGACGGCCGCGGCGCGGCGGGCGACGACGGCGGGACCGCCCGGCGTGCCGTCGTTGTCGACGCGCAGGATGCGGACGTCGTCGATGCCCACCCCGCGGATCAGGGCCGCCACCGCCTCGGCACTGCGGTCGAGCTCATGGGCATCGAAGGCATCCCAGGCGATGCCCTGGATGGCGACGAGGCTCGAGAGCTGCTCGACGATACGGGGGAAGGACGCGTCGACACTGGCGCGGAGGTCGTCGCCGACACGCGACGGATCGTACGGACGGTCGATCGAGGGGTTCACGGAAGTCATGCCAGAACCCTACACACGCCGCACTCCGGAGGCCGGAGGCCGGCGCACCGGCACGACCCGGTGGGCGGGGTCCGGTCTCCGCGCGGTGTGGACCCGGTATCCTGAAGGGGTGTTCGGACGAAACAAAGAAGCCCCCTCTGCCCAGGAAGCCGTTGACAGCGCTTCACGCACCCCCGAGGCGCAGCGCGCGCAGGGCAAGGGCGCTCCCACGCCCAAGCGCAGCGTGCAGCAGGCCGCCCGCAAGCGGCCCCTCGTGCCCAACGACCGCAAGGCGGCGCGCGACCAGAGCCGCACCACGGTGAGGGACGAGCGCGCGAAGATGCGGCGGGCGCTCGACACCGACGACGAACGCTACCTCCCGCTGCGCGACAAGGGCCCGAACCGCCGGTACATCCGCCAGTTCGTCGACGCCCGCATCAACGTCGGCGAGTTCCTCATGATCGCCGCCCTCGTGTTCGTGATCCTGAGCTTCTTCCAGTCCCTCGCGGTGCAGAGCGCCGTGCTGATGGCGTTCTGGGTCCTGATCGTCGCGGTGATCGTGGACTGCGTCCTGCTGCGCCGGAAGCTGGGGAAGAAGCTGACCGAGAAGTTCGGCTCCCCCAACCAGGGCGACCTCTGGTACGGCATCACCCGTGCCCTGCAGCTCCGGCGCCTCCGCCTGCCCAAGCCGCAGGTCCGCCGGGGCCAGTACCCCGACTGACCCGTCCGCTCGTTCCCGGCACCGGTCCAGGTGCACCGAACGTCGAAGGAGCCGGGCCCTCGGGCCCGGCTCCTTCGCGTCCACCCGCCGGTTAGGCGGCCGGGGTACGCCGCGCCCGCAGGAGCCCGCGGTTGATGCGGTACGCCCAGAACGGCCCCTCGTAGAGGAAGCCCGTGTAGCCCTGGACGAGGGTGGCGCCGGCGTCGAGCCGCTCGAGGACGTCCCCGGGCGTCTCGATGCCGCCGACGGCGATGATGGCCAGCTGATCCCCGACCGCCGACCGCAGCCGGGTGAGGACCTCCAGTGCGCGGGCCTTCAGCGGTGCCCCGCTCAGTCCGCCGACCCCCTTCGCCATGACGTCCTCGGGGTCCGTGACGAGGTTCTCGCGCGTGATGGTGGTGTTGGTGGCGACGATGCCGTCCAGGCCGAGGGCGAGGGCGAGGGCGCCGACGTCGTCGATGTCCTGATCGGTCAGATCCGGCGCGATCTTGACCAGGAGCGGCACGTGCCGGCCCGCCGCGGCGTCCGCGGTGCTGCGGACGGCTTCGAGGAGCGGGCGGAGCGATTCGACGCTCTGGAGCAGCCGGAGGCCCGGGGTGTTCGGGGAGGACACGTTGACCACGAGGTAGTCGGCGACGGCCGCCAGCTGCTCGGCGCTGACGAGGTAGTCGGCGACCGCGTCGACGAGGTCCACCTTCTTGGTCTTGCCGATGTTGACGCCGACCACGGGCCGTGGCCGTGACCGGTAACGGTGTGCCAGCCTGCTCCGCGCCGCCCGGAGGCGGGGAGCGACGGCGGCGGCGCCGTCGTTGTTGAAGCCCATCCGGTTGATCACGGCCCGGTCCTCGACGAGCCGGAACAGGCGCGGCGCGGGGTTGCCCGGCTGGGCCTGGCCGGTGATGGTGCCGATCTCCACGTGGCCGAACCCCAGCGCGGTGAGGGCGAGCACCCCCTTGCCGCCCTTGTCGAAGCCCGCGGCGAGCCCGAACGGTGAGGGGAACTCGACACCGAAGGCGGTCGTGGCGAGGCTCGGGTCGGGTGCGCAGAGACGGCGCAGTGCCCAGCCGACCGGCGTGAGGTCGACCGCCCGGATCAGGCCGAAGCCGATGCGGTGGGCCCTTTCGGCGTCCATCCCGGAGAAGACGATCCGGAAGAAGGTCGGGTAGAAGCGCATGCCACCAGAATTCCACGCTCCCGCGGCGGGCACCAATCGGACGGGACGGGTCATGGGCGTCGGGAGGCGTGCGCCGGTAGGGTCGGGGCATGGACGAGAGCTGGTCGGAGGACATCCTCGGGGATCCCTTCCATGCCCTGACCCTCCCGCTGGAACCCGACGACGAGGGCCCACGGGTGGCGACCCTGGTGGCCTACGAACCGGATGCTCCCCCGGACGCCGGCGGTGAGGCGCCGGGACCCGTCCGGGCCGTCCTCTACATCCACGGGTTCAGCGACTACTTCTTCCACACGGAGCTCGCCGAAGCGCTCGCCGCGAGGGGCTGGGCGTTCTTCGCGCTGGACCTCCACAAGTACGGCCGCAGCCTGCTGCCGGGCCAGACCCCCGGCTTCGCGGTGTCCCTCGAGGAGTACGACGCCGACATCGAGGCGGCCCTGGCCGCGCTGCGGGCGCGGCTGGCGTCGCGCGCCGGGACGGCGACCGACCCCGAGGTGGTGCTCATGGCGCACTCGACGGGCGGGCTCACGGCGACGCTGTGGGCGGCGCGCCATCCGGGGCGGATCGCGGCGCTCGTCCTCAACAGTCCGTGGCTCGACACCCAGGGCAGTGCCCTCCTGCGCAGCGCCGCACAGGGCATCCTCGACACCCTCTCGCGCCGTCGGCCCAAGGCACGGCTGCGCCTTCCCGCACTGGGGTTCTACTTCAGGAGCATCAGCGACACGCTCGACGGCGAATGGCCGATCGATCCGGCGTGGCGGCCGGAGACGGGATTTCCCATCCGCGCCGGGTGGCTCGCGGCCGTTCTCGCCGGCCATGCAGCCCTGTCCCGCGGCGTGACGGTCGACGTGCCCGTCCTCGTCCTGTGCTCCGCGGCGTCCTCGATCAGCGCCACCTGGAGCGAGTCGATGCTGGAGTCCGACAGCATCCTCGATGTGGTGCCGATGGTGCGCCGTGCGGCGGAACTCGGGCACCACGTCACCATCCGGCGCCTGCCCGGCGCCCTGCACGACGTCTTCCTGTCCCGACCCGGGGTCCGCGACGCCGCGGTCCGTGCGGCCACCGCGTGGATGGACGCGCAGGTCCCGGCGGGGTCCCGGCCGCCGGTCGCCCGGTCGGCCCCGTCCCGGCCCGGCCCGCCGCCCCGCTAGGTGTACAGCTAGGAGGACACCCGGTCCGCCGCCTGGTCCACCGCTCCCCCGTACCGGCGGTCGCGGGAGGCGTACTCCTCGATGGCACGCCACAGGGTGCGACGATCGACGTCCGGCCACAGGGTGTCCATGAAGACCATCTCGGCGTACGCGGACTGCCACAGCATGAAGTTGGACAACCGCTGCTCGCCGGAGGTGCGCAGGAACAGGTCGACGTCGGGGAGGTCCGGTTCGTCGAGGTACCGCTGCACGGTCTTCTCGCTGACCGAGGAGGCCTTGAGGGTGCCGGCCGCGACGTCCTCGGCGATGGCGCGCGCGGCGTCGGCGATCTCTGCGCGCCCGCCGTAGTTGACGCACATCGTCAGGGTGCAGGTCGTATTGTCGACGGTGTACCGCTCGGCGTCCTCCAGCTCCCGGATGACCGACTGCCACAGCTTCGGCCGGCGCCCCGACCAGCGGATGCGGACCCCCCACTGGTCGAGCTGGTCGCGCTGGCGCCTCAGCACGTCCTTGTTGAACCCCATCAGGAACCGGACCTCCTCCGGGGACCGCTTCCAGTTCTCCGTGCTGAAGGCGTACACGGAGACGTGCCGGACGCCGATCTCGATCGCCCCGGCCATGACGTCGAGCAGCGCCGCCTCACCGGCCCGGTGCCCCTCGGTGCGGGGCAGGCCGCGCTCGTTGGCCCAGCGGCCGTTGCCGTCCATCACGATCGCGACGTGCCTGGGGACGAACTGGCGCGGGATGGACGGGGCCTGCTCGCCGCTCGGGTGGGGCCAGGGCGCTGCGGGTCGGGCGGGGTTGTTCATACACGCTCCACATGTTTGAGGGAGGCGACCCCGCGTTCGAGGTGCCATTGGAGGTAGGCGGCGACCAGACCGGCGGCCTCACGCCGCGCACCGGTCTCCGACGCATCCGCGACCGTCCAGTCGCCCGTGAGCAGCGCCCCGAGCAGCGCCATGGTCGCGGACGACGGCGACGCCGAGCCGGGCGGCCGGCAGACCGGGCAGACCGCACCACCGAGCGGCGCGGAGAAGGCGGAGTGGGGGCCGGGCGCGCCGCAGCGGGCGCAGGCCGTGAAGCTCGGGGCCCACCCCGCCGTCGCCAGCGCGCGCAGCAGGTAGGAATCGAGGATGAGCTCCGAGGCGTGCAGGTCGCGGCTGAGGGCGGAGAACGCCCCGGCGACGAGCGCGTACTGTGCTCCCGGGGCCTCGCCGATGTCCGTGAGGCGCTCGGCGGTCTCGGCGATGGCGGTCGCGGCGGTATAGCGGCCGTAGTCGGAGGCGATGCCGTGACCGTAGGCACCCTTGGTCTGCGCCTGGGTGACCACGTCGAGGTTCCGCCCGTGCGCGAGCAGGAGATCCACGGCCATGAACGGCTCCAGCCGCGAACCGAATTTGCTGCTGGTCCGGCGGACGCCCTTGGCGACGGCACGCACCTGCCCGTGCTCACGGGTCAGCAGGACGATGATGCGATCCGCCTCACCGAGCTTGTAGGTGCGCAGCACGACGCCCTCAGTGCGGTAGGTGCGGGATGCTGACGAGGAAGGCACTGGATCATTCTCCCACCTGCCACCCCCGCCGGACCGCTCGGAGCGGGACGGCGGGGGTGGCGGGCCGGGAGCCGGCGGGGCTCAGGCGGCGTCGCGGATGGCCCGGTTGACCGCCGAGACGACCGCCTTGAGCGCGGCCATGGTGGTGTTCGCGTCGATACCGACGCCCCAGAGCACCCGTTCGCCGACGGCGCACTCCACGTACGCGGCGGCGCGCGCGTTGCCGCCGGAGGACAGGGCGTGCTCGGTGTAGTCGAGGACACGGACGTCCACGCCGTCCTGGCCGAGGATGGTGAGCAGGGCATCGATCGGGCCGTTGCCCTGGGCCGCCTTCCGCTGCTGCACACCGTCCACCAGGAGCGTCGTGACCAGCTTGAACGAGCCGTCCTCGGCCGTGTCCGTGTTGACGGAGGTGAGTTCGTAGTGGCCCCAGGCCTCCGCGCCGCCCTCGGTACGCGTGGGCAGGTACTCGTCCTGGAAGACCGACCACAGCTGGGCGCCGCTGACCTCGCCACCCTGGGTCTCCGTACGGCGCTGGATGACGCCGGAGAACTCGATCTGCGCGCGGCGCGGCAGGTCGAGGCTGTGCTCGTGCTTGAGCAGGTACGCCACACCCCCCTTGCCGGACTGCGAGTTCACCCGGATGACGGCCTCGTAGGACCGGCCGATGTCCTTCGGGTCGATCGGCAGGTACGGGACGGCCCACGGGAGGTCGTCGACACCGACGCCGGCCGCGGCGGCGTCGCGCTCCATGCTCTCGAAGCCCTTCTTGATGGCGTCCTGGTGGGAGCCGGAGAAGGCGGTGAAGACGAGGTCGCCACCGTAGGGGGAACGCTCGGGCACGCTGAGCTGGTTGCAGTACTCTGCGGTGCGGCGGATCGAGTCCATGTCGGAGAAGTCGATCTCCGGGTCGATGCCCTGGCTGAAGAGGTTCATCCCGAGCGTCACCAGGTCCACGTTGCCGGTCCGCTCGCCGTTGCCGAAGAGGCATCCCTCGATGCGGTCGGCGCCGGCCAGGTAGCCGAGCTCCGCCGCGGCCACCCCGGTGCCGCGATCGTTGTGGGGGTGCAGCGACAGGATGATGCTGTCCCGGTCCGTGAGGTTGCGGCTCATCCACTCGATCGAGTCCGCGTACACGTTCGGCGTCGCCATCTCGACGGTGGCCGGCAGGTTCAGGATCATCTGCCGGTCGGCGGAGGCCTCGAACACGGCCGACACCTCGTTGCTGATGCGGGCGGCGAACTCCAACTCCGTCCCCGTGAACGATTCCGGGGAGTACTCGTAGGTGATCGCCGTGCTGCCCATGTTCTCCTCGAACTTGCGGCACAGCCGGGCGCCCTGGAGGGCGAGGTCGATGATGCCGTCCTGGTCCTGGTCGAACACGACGCGCCGCTGCAGCACGGACGTCGAGTTGTAGAGGTGCACGATCGCGCGGTCCGCCCCCTCGAGGGACGCGTAGGTCCGCTCGATCAGGTGTTCACGCGACTGCGTCAGGACCTGGATGGTGACGTCGTCGGGGATGCGGTCGCCCTCGACGAGCTGGCGGACGAAGTCGAAGTCGGTCTGCGACGCCGACGGGAAGCCCACCTCGATCTCCTTGAAGCCCATCCGGACGAGCAGGTCGAACATCTTGTGCTTGCGCTCGGGGTTCATCGGGTCGATCAGGGCCTGGTTGCCGTCCCGGAGGTCGACGGCGCACCAGCGGGGCGCCTTCGTGATGACGCGGTCCGGCCACGTGCGGTCGGGGAGCTCGACGGTGATCTGGTCCTGGAAGGGACGGTACTTGCCGAACGGCATACCGGAGGTCTTCTGTGCGTTTCGCATGGGGGGATCGGCCTTGTCTATGGGAACTGAGTGTGCCGGCGGCCGGGCGACGCGAACACCGCGGCGAGGGGTGGCCAATGGCTCTGAGTCCTAGATGGCCTCGCCGCGGCACCGAAGAAGAGTTCTCTGTGCACGCACATTTCCACGATAGCACGGCACATAGGATGGCTTCCGGGGGCGCTCGGACGAGTGCACGCCCGGAAGCACCACGAGGAATCAGGAAGCCACCATGACGATCAGCACCTTCGATCCGACCACTCTCGACACGACGATCCGGCCCCAGGACGACCTCTTCCGGCACGCGAACGGCGTGTGGCTCAGGGACACGGCCATTCCCGACGACCGACCGCTCACGGGCTCGTTCACCGGCCTGCGCGACGCCTCCGAGCTCGCCGTGCGGACCATCATCGAGGAGGCCGCGGCGGAGGCGGCCGGCGGTTCCACCGACGCGCTCGACACGAAGATCGGCACCCTGTACGCGGACTTCATGGACACGGCACGCATCGAGGCCGCAGGTGCCGCGCCGATCAGGCCCCTGCTCGACCGCATCAGGGCGGTGGCCACGGTCGAGGACCTCGTGGACCTCAGCGCCGGCCTCACCCGCTCGGGCATCCAGGGCTTCGTGGCGCCGTATGTGAGCAACGACGCCGGCAACCCCGAGCGCTACCTGCTGCACCTGTACCAGTCGGGACTCGGCCTGCCCGACGAGTCCTACTACCGCGAGGAAGGCTTCGCCGAGACGCGTGACAGGTACCGGGACCTCCTCGCGCGGCTCTTCGACCTCGCCGGGACAGCCGATCCGGCCGGCGCAGCGGCCCGTGTCCTCGCGCTGGAGACGCGCCTCGCGGCGTCGTCGATGGGGTCCGTGGAGCGCAGGGACCCGCAGAAGACGTACAACCTGGTGCAGCACGACGCCGTCGCCGGGCTCTCGGAGCATCTCGTCCCATGGCTGCGCATCGTCACCGACACCCCCGACCAGGCCGCGGAGCTCGTGGTCAACCAGCCCGGGTTCGTGCGCGGACTCGACGGCGCGCTGCGCTCCGAGGACCTCGGCACCTGGCGGGAGTGGCTCGAGAGCCGCGTCCTGCTGCACGCGGCCGACTACCTCGACGAGCGGTTCGTCGACGCCGCCTTCGCGTTCTACGGCACGCACCTCGCGGGCACTCCCCGCATCAAGGACCGCTGGAAGCGCGGCGTCGCCCTGGTCGAGGGCGCGGTGGGCGAGGCGATCGGGCAGCGGTACGTCGAACGGCATTTCCCGGCCACGCACAAGGCCGCCATGCTCGACCTCGTCGGCAACCTCATCGCGGCCTACGAAGCGAGCATCACGTCCCTGGCGTGGATGACGGACGAGACCCGGGAGCGCGCCCTCGAGAAGCTGTCCCAGTTCACGACGAAGATCGGCTACCCGGAGACGTGGATCGACTACGGCCCGCTCGAGGTGCAGGCGTCCGACCTCCACGGCAACGTACTACGCGCCGCCGAGTTCGAACACCGCCGGCAGCTCGGCAAGCTGGGTGGACCGATCGACCGGGGCGCCTGGCTCATGACACCGCAGACCGTCAATGCCTACTACATGCCCACCATGAACGAGATCGTCTTCCCGGCGGCCATCCTCCAGCCGCCCTTCTTCGACATCGAGGCCGACGACGCCGTCAACTACGGCGCGATCGGCGCGGTCATCGGCCACGAGATCGGCCACGGGTTCGACGACAAGGGATCCCAGTTCGACGGCACCGGGCGCCTGCGGAACTGGTGGAGCGAGACGGACAGGACCGCCTTCGACGCGCTGACCGGGCGCCTCGTCGCCCAGTATGCCGCGCTGGAGCCGTCCGAGGTGGCCGGACGGACCGTGAACGGCGAGCTCACCCTCGGCGAGAACATCGGCGACCTCGGCGGTCTCGGCATCAGCTACCGGGCCTACCTGCTGAGCCTCGGCGGTGCCGAGGCTCCGGTGATCGACGGGCTGACAGGGACCCAGCGCTTCTTCCTCTCCTGGGCCACGTGCTGGCAGCAGAAGATCCGCCCGGAGGAGGCGAAGCGGCGCCTGACCGTCGATCCGCACTCCCCCAACGAGTTCCGCTGCAACCAGGTGGTCCGCAACCTGGACGAGTTCCATGCGGCGTTCGGCCTCGGCGCGGAGGACCGGCTGTGGCTGGAGCCCGAGGACCGCGTGCGCATCTGGTAGGCCGCGTCCCCGGCACGCCGGCCCCCGTCGTCCCGGGACGACGGGGGCCGGCCTGCGTCCCGGGGCCGTTCCTAGAGGCCCGACGACGCCTGGCAGGTCACCTCGTCGGCCGTCTGGCCCTCCAGCGCACTGCCCAGCGGCGGCACGACGACCCTGGGGCCGGTGGCCAGGTCCGCCCCGACGAGCAGCTGGACGCCGGCCGCCGACTCGTCGAGGGTGACCCGGCTCTGCGGTACACCGAACCGGTCGGCGACATCCGCGGCAGCCGCCTCGTACCCGGAACTGAAGTAGACCTGCGACATCTCCGCCGGCACGGACGCGAAGGGTACGGCCTGCGTGTATCCGGCGGCGACGAGCAGCTCCTGCAGTTCGGCCGCCCGCTCCGGGTCCGAGGTGGCGTTCACGACGAGGACGGGGACCGTCCCGGGGTCGGCCGCCGGGGCCTCGGGGGTGGCGGACGCGGCGGGCGCCTGCGTGGCGGGAGCTGCCGTCGCCGACGGTTCGGGCTCGTCCTCGGTGAGGCCGCGGTCCTCGCGCAGCGCGTCGAAGAGCGGCGCGGCCGCGTCCTCGTCGAGCACCAGGCGGTTGGGATCCTCGACCCACTGCTCGGTGGGGACCGTCACGAAGGCGATGTTGCCGAGGTCGACGTCCTTCATGCGGTCCGCGATCTTCAGCAGCTCCGTGGGCCGCGACAGATCTTCGTCCACCGTGAGGTTGCGCGTGACCGTGTCGGCGATCGAGTAGAGCCTGGGCAGGTTGGTCAGGGTGCCTTCGGCGCGCACCTTGCGCGCCATGGATGCCAGGAACGACTGCTGTGCCGCGATGCGCCCCGTGTCGCCGCCGTCGCCGAAGCTGTGGCGCGTCCGCAGGAAGGCCAGCGCCTGGTCACCTTCGACTTCGCTGGTCCCCGCGGGCAAGGTCAGACCGGAATACTCGTCGTCCACGGGTTCCTCGACGCAGACCTCGACGCCGCCGAGGGTGGAGGACAGCTCCTTGACCGCGTTGAAGTCCGCCATCATGAAGTGGTCGATCGACAGTCCTGTGAGGTTGTTGATCGCCGCGACCGTGCACCCGGGCCCTCCCTCGCCGAGCGCGCCGTTCAGCTGGCCCAAATCCATCGCCTGGGAGGCCTCGCCGGTCTCGGGGTTCACGCAGCTGGGCAGCGGGACGAGCAGGTCGCGGGGGAAGGAGACGACGGTGACGTCCTCCCGGTCGGCCGAGAGCGTCAGGAGCATCATGACGTCCGAGTTGCCGTCCCCGGCCGAATCGTCCTCGCTCCCGAAGAACTCCCCCGCGTTGCCGGTGCGCGTGTCCGTGCCGAGGACGAGGATCTGGAGCGGATCGGTGCGGGAGTCCACGGGGAGCGCCGTTTCCCCGTTCTCGCCCAGGTTCAGTGGGGAGGTCGCGACGTTCGACTGCAGGCGGAACACCTGGACCGCGACGAACGCCACGGCGGCGACGAGGACGGTGGCCATGACCATGGCGGCGATCACCAGCCCCCGGTGCCGGCCCCCGCGGCCGAGATGCCGCCCTGCCGGCGCCGCATCGCCGTGCGCATCGGTGGTGACCGCCGCAGCGGCGTCGCCGGCGTTCTGCGCGCCATCACTGGACGGTCGGCGGGTCATGCCCGGGCTCCTTCGGGTGGTCGGACGTGGATACTGCCGGCGGCATCGGGGACGGCGCGCCGGTACCCGGCGGCGGGTCAGGACGTGGGGCGGCCGGCTGGCAGGTTCATGGGCGTGTCCCGGCAGTCCAACGAACGGTGCCGGGAAGTAGTGCCTGCTAGAACCCTAGCTTGACCAGCTGCTTGGGGTCGCGCTGCCAGTCCTTGGCCACCTTGACGTGGAGGTCGAGGTAGATGCGGGTGCCGAGCAGGGCCTCGATGCCCCGGCGTGCGTTGGTCCCCACTTCCCGGAGCCGCGCCCCGCCCTTGCCGATGATGATGGCTTTCTGGGACGGACGTTCGACGTACAGGTTCACGTGGACGTCGAGCATCGGATTGTCCTCGCTGCGCCCCTCCCTCGGGATCATCTCCTCCACGACGACGGCGAGGGAGTGCGGGAGCTCGTCACGGACGCCCTCCAGGGCGGCTTCGCGGACCAGCTCGGCCACCATGACGGCCTCCGGTTCATCCGTCAGCTGCCCGTCGGGGTACAGGACGGGCGATTCGGGCATGTGCCTGCTGAAGACCTCGGCGACGGTGGCCACCTGGAATCCGTCCGCGGCGGAGACGGGCACGATGTCGGCCCACCCGTCGTCACCCGCCACCTCGGTGCCGAGCCTCGCGACGGCCAGGAGCTGCTCCGTGAGGGCCTGCCGGTCCACGAGGTCGGTCTTGGTGACCACCGCGATCAGCGGCTTGCGGTTCAGCCGGGCGAGCTGCTCGGCGATGAAGCGGTCCCCGGGGCCGATCTTCTCGTTCGCGGGCAGGCAGAACCCGACGGCGTCCACCTCGGAGAGGGTGTCGGCGACGAGGTCGTTGAGCCGCTGACCCAGCAGGGTGCGGGGGCGGTGGAGCCCGGGGGTGTCGACGAGGACGATCTGCGAGTCCTCGCGGTTCACGATGCCCCGGATGGTGTGACGGGTGGTCTGCGGCTTGGCCGACGTGATGGCGACCTTCTGCCCCACGAGGGCGTTCGTCAGGGTCGACTTGCCCGCGTTCGGCCGTCCGACGAGCGAGACGAATCCTGCCCTGTGCTTAGCGTCGCTCATTGTCAGCCTCTATCGTCTCTCGTTCGTCGTGCGCTGCATGCCCTGTCGGCAGGCGGTAGGTGATCACGTGGGAGACCCTGTTGCGGCGGCCCTCCACGCGTTCGGCCCGCAGGCCGATACCGTCAATTGTGACCTCTGATCCGACGATCGGCACCCTGCCCAGGGTCTTGGCCAGCAGGCCGCCGACCGTGTCCACCTCCTCGTCGTCGAGGTCGAGGCCGAACAGCTCGCCGAGGTCGTCGATCCCCATGCGGGCGCTCACCCGGTACTCGCCGCCGCCGAGCTGTTCCTGTTCCGGCACCTCGGAGTCGTACTCGTCCACGATCTCGCCGACGATCTCCTCGATGAGGTCCTCGAGCGTGACGAGGCCCGCCGTGCCACCGTATTCGTCGATGACGATGGCCACGTGGGTCGACTCGCGCTGGAGCTCCCGGAGCAGGTCGCCGACAGGCTTGGACTCCGGGACGTACCGCGCGGGCCGGCATTCGGCGTCGACGGGGCGGGCCAGGTTCGACGCCGGCCGGCCGTGGAGGCTCGCCACGACGTCCTTCAGGTACAGGAGCCCGCGGATGTCGTCCGAGCTCTCGCCGATGACGGGGATGCGGGAGTAGCCCGAGCGGAGGAAGAGGGACATGGCCTGGCTGAGCGTCGAGCCGGACTCGATCGTGACCATGTCGGTGCGCGGGACCATGACCGAGCGGACCTTGGTGTCGCCGAGTTCGAACACCGAGTGGATCAACTCCGCCTCGTTGTCCTCGATCATCTCGGCGTCGGAGGCGCGGGAGAGGAGCTCACGGAACTCCTCCTGCGTGAAGAACGCTGCCTCGTCGCGCGCTGCGCCGGGCGTGATGGAGCTGCCGATGCGCACGAGCCAGCGCGGAATCGGGCCGAGGACCGTGCACAAAAAGGACACGAGTCCTGCGGTCAGGCGGACCACGCCGGGAGCGTGGGTGCGCCCGAGCTGCCGGGGCGACACGCCCACGATCACGAAGCCGACGCCGGCCATCACCGCGGTGGCGAGGAGGCCGGCCAGCCAGACGTTGTCGAGCAGGTCGTGGAAGAGGATCGCGACGGCGACGGCCCCGGCCATCTCGAACCACACCCGCCAGAACCGGAGGGCGTGCATATGGGCGACGGGCGCGTCGAGGATGCGCCGGATCGAGTGCGTCCGGGACTCGGCGACGAGCGCCTCGCCCTCCTGGCGCGGCAGGTAGCTGAAAGCCGCCTCGGCGGCCGTGACGAGGGCGGCCGTGAGGGCGAAGAGCAGTCCCATCAGCGCGAGCAACCAGATGGTCAAGCGCGCGTCTCCCGGGGGGCGTCGCCGCCGAGGAAGTCGGACAGGAGCTGGCGCTGCAGGCCGAACATCTCCTTCTCGTCCTCGGGCTCCGCGTGGTCGTAGCCGAGGAGGTGGAGGACCCCGTGCGTGGTCAGCAGCAGCAGCTCGTCCTTCGTGCCGTGCCCTGCGGCGGCGCCCTGCGATGCCGCGACGTCCGGGCACAGGACGATGTCGCCGAGGAGCCCGGCGGGTGTCACCCGGCCGGGCGTGCCCGGCCGCAGTTCGTCCATGGGGAAGGAGAGCACGTCGGTGGGACCGGGCTCGTCCATCCACTCGATGTGCAGCCTCTCCATCGCGGCGGTGTCCACGAGGATGATCGACAGCTCGGCCTCGGGGTGGACGAAGAGCGATTCGAGCAGGAAGTTCGACAGGCGGACGAGGGAGGCCTCATCGACGTCGTGCCCGGATTCGTTGTTGACCTCGACGCTCATCGGGCGGCCGCCGGCCGACCGGTGCGCGCCTGCGCGGCACGCTGGGTCTCGTCCCAGTCGCCGTAGGCGCTCACGATGTCCCCGACGAGCCGGTGCCGCACGACGTCGGTGGCGTCGAGTTCACTGAAGTACACGTCGTCGACGTCGCGGAGGATCTCGCTGACGACGCGCAGGCCGGAGCTCGTGCCGCTGGGCAGGTCGACCTGCGTGACATCGCCCGTCACGACCATCTTCGAGCCGAAGCCGAGGCGCGTGAGGAACATCTTCATCTGCTCCGGGGTCGTGTTCTGGGCCTCGTCGAGGATGATGAACGCGTCATTGAGGGTCCGACCGCGCATGTAGGCGAGCGGGGCCACCTCGATCGTCCCGGCCGCCATCAGGCGCGGGATGGAATCGGGGTCCATCATGTCGTGCAGGGCGTCGTACAGGGGGCGCAGGTACGGGTCGATCTTGTCGTTGAGCGTGCCGGGCAGGAAGCCCAGGCGCTCCCCCGCCTCGACGGCGGGCCGGGTCAGGATGATCCGGTTGACTTCCTTGTGCTGCAGCGCCTGCACGGCCTTGGCCATCGCGAGGTAGGTCTTGCCGGTACCCGCCGGACCGATGCCGAACACGATGGTGTTGCGGTCGATCGCGTCGACGTACGTGCTCTGGTTGAGGGTCTTGGGGCGGATCGTCCTGCCGCGCGAGGAGAGGATGTTGACGGACAGCACCTCCGCCGGACGGGCCGCGCTCTGCGTCTTCAGCATGGTGACCAGCTGCTCCAGGACCTGGGGCGAGACGGGCGCGTTGTTGGCGGCCATGGAGCGGACCTCGGCGACGAGCCGCTCGGTCCGCAGCACGTCGGCCGAGGGGCCGGTGATCGTGAGCTCGTTGCCGCGGGCGTGGAGGCCCACGCCGGGGAAGGACTCCTCGATCAGCCGCAGCGCTTCGTCGTTGGATCCCAGCGCCTGCACCATCTGCTCCGTCGAGTCGAAGAGGAACACCCTGGTGTCGAGTCCTGCCGCGTTGATGCCTGTTGAAGTTTCGCTCATACCTCGGCCGTCCGGCCTTCGATCGCCCCTCATCCGAATTCTCGTACTACTGGTGGTGTTGTGCCGCCTCCGCCCATGAGGCAGGGATGTCAATGGTACGTCATCCCGCCTGCCCCGGCCCTTTCGTCAACACGGTCCGAGGGGCCTTGATTCCCCGCAACCGGCCGGAATGCAAGCGATTTCTCGGACCGCTGTCCCCGCTCTCCGTGCGCCGCGGGATTCGTAGCGAATCGGCCACGGCTTCGTATCGATCAGGTTTCAGTCGTCCCCCGCGTCGATATTCGGCCGGGCAGCGCTGCCGCGTTGTGCCAAGCTGAAATACGTCCGCCCTGAGCGATCCTGCCGGCGGCCGCGCCGGGGACGGCGCCGCCGGTGCCACGCTCCGGGGACCGGACGACACCACCCATCGCCGGGCACGACCGATCGTCCCGCGCGCACCGAGGAGAGGAGGAGAGCATGAACCACCAGGACCCGCTGAAGAAGAGCCGGCTGGGACTCGGCGGAATCCTCCTCGTCTCCGGGGGCGTGCTGGTGGGCAGCGGCGCCTTCCTCCTCCCCGATCTGGGGCGGCTGGCGGGCAGCGCGCAGATGGCCCCCCTTCCGGATCCCCGCGCCACGACGGCGACCGACGGCGCCACCACCGATCCGGCCGATGCCGAGCTCCGGCGGGGCTCCGCCGCGGGCCCCTCGGACGACGCCCGGCCGCTGGTGCCCGTCTACTGGCTCGGCGGCGACGACGGCGACGAGCGGCTCTTCCGCGAGTACCTGGCGACGCCGGAGGAGTCCGCGGGCGATCCGATCGCGGATGCCGTGAGGCTGATGACCTCCGGCCGCCCGCTCGATCCCGACTACCACTCGTCCTGGCGGGCGGCATCGGGCATCAGCTCGTCCGTCTCGACGAAGAACGTGATCACCCTCGACATCTCCTCCGATGCCTTCGCGCAGCGCCTCGACGAGGAACAGGCGCGCCTCGCCCTGCAGCAACTGGTGTACACGGCCACGGCGGCGGCCTCGGATGCGGGGCTCATCGCGGGCGGCGAGGCGAGTTCCGTCGTCGTCCTGGTGGACGGCGCGGCGGACCGCCGGGCCTTCGGGTCCGTGGACCTGGGCGGCGAGTGGACCCGGGATGCCGCGACCCTCGCCCCGCTGTGGATCATCGATCCGCAGGAGGGCACCCGGACCGACCCCGGGAGCCTGACCGTCCACGGGATCGGCCCGGCGTCCGAGGAGGAACTGGCCTGGCGCATCGATCGCAGCATCGACGGCTCGGCGGAGGGCGGCACGGAGCTCTACCGGGACGGCTCGGTGGCCATCGCACGCCAGGACGGCGCGCCGGGTGCCTACTCGTTCCCGGTGACGCTGCCTCCGGGCCGGTACGAGATCACCGTCTCCGTCCCCTCCGATGACGGCGACTCCGCCGACTCGAAGACCGTCGTCGTCGGCTAGGTGTCCTGCCGGCGGACGCATGCGTCGGCCGGCCGACGCATGCGCGGCAGGCGGACTACCAGCGTCCGAGCAGGTGGTTCAGCAGCACCAGCGCCGCCGGGCCGGCCGTCGAGGAGCGCAGGACATGCGGGCCCAGGCGCGCGGTCCCGGCTCCCGCGGCGCGCAGCTTTCCCAGTTCCGCGTCGCTGATCCCGCCCTCCGGTCCGACGACGACGGCCGTCGACGTCGCACCCGACGGAGCGCCCGCGAGCAGCGCGGACACCTGGTCGGCGAGCGGGAGGTCGGCGTCCTCGTGCAGGACGATCATGCTCTCGACGGTCTCCGCCCATGCGGCCAGGCGGGAGGTGTCCATCACGGCGTGCACCTCCGGCACGAACGAGCGGCGCGACTGCTTCGCCGCGGCACCAACGAGCGACACCCACTTCTGCCGGCCCTTCTCGGCCCTGTCGCCGCGCCAGCGCACGATGCTCCGCTCCGCATGCCAGGGCACGACGGCGTCGATCCCGAGTTCGGTCGCCGCCTCCACGGCCTGCTCGTCGCGGCCGCCCTTGGCCAGGGCCTGCACGAGGATCAGCCGGTGCCGCGGTGCGGGCTCCTGGCCGGCTGTCTCCACCGTGATCTCCACGGTGCCGTTCCCGACCGCGCTGATGGTGCCGCCGATGCGGTACCCCGCACCGTCGGAGACGTCGAGGCGCTCGCCCTCGCCGAGGCGGCGGACGGTGGCGGCGTGGCGCCCCTCGTCACCGCCGAGCACGAAGACGCCGCCGGGGGTCGCCGCACGGACCGCCTCGCCCGGCCCGAAGAACAGGGGACGCGTCATGGTCAGCGGTTTCCGAGCCGCTCCCGCAGGCGGGCGAAGACGCCGGAGCCGCTGCTGGCGAGCTGGCCGTCCGTGTACTCCTCGTTGCGCAGTTCGGCCAGCTTCCGCAGGAGTTCCTCCTGCTGAGGGTCCACGTTGCGCGGGGTCTCGACGTTGAGGTGGACCCGCAGGTCACCCCTGCCCTGGCTTCGCAGGTGCGTGACGCCGAGGCCCCGCAGGGTCAGGATCTCGCCGGGCTGCGTGCCGGGCTTGATGTCGAGCTCCTGGTCGCCGTCGTAGGTGTCCAGGTGCACCGTGGTGCCGAGCGCGGCAGCGGTCATCGGGACGCTCAGGGTCACGTGCAGGTCGTCGCCGTCGCGCAGGAAGGTGGAGTCGGTGGCCACCCGGATCTCCACGTACAGGTCGCCCTGCGGTCCGCCGGCCGTCCCGGCCTCGCCCTGGCCGGCCAGCTGGATGCGCGTGCCGGTGCTGACACCCGCCGGGACCTTGATGGTCAGGGTGCGGCGGGCACGGACACGGCCCTCACCGCTGCACTCGTGGCAGGGGCTGGGGATGACGGTGCCGAAGCCCTGGCAGGTGCCGCAGGGGGCGCTCGTCATGACCTGGCCGAGGATCGAACGCACGGCCCGCTGGACCTGGCCCGAGCCGCCGCAGATGTCGCAGGTGCGCGGTGACGTGCCGGGCTGGCAGCAGCTGCCGTCGCACGTCGGACACATCTCCGCGGTGTCCACCTCGATCTTCTTGTTGGTGCCGAAGACGGCGTCCTTCAGGTCGATGCGCACGTTGATGAGCGCGTCCTGCCCGCGGCGCGTCCTCGACGGGGCACCGGCCTGCTGGCCGCCACCGCCGAAGAAGGTCTCGAAGATGTCCTGGAAGGCGAAGCCCGAGCCCGAGTACCCCGAGCCGTAGCCGCTGTCCGTCCCGTTCTCGTTGCCGGTGGTGTCGTAGACCCGCCGCTTCTGGGGGTCGGACAGCACCTCGTAGGCGTGGCTGACGGCCTTGAACTCCTCCGACGCGTCCGGTCCCGTGTTCACATCGGGGTGGAGCTTCCGGGCGAGCTTGCGGTAGGCCTTCTTGATTTCCTCCCCGGTCGCGCCCTGCGCCACACCGAGGACCTCATAGTGATTACTCACTCGTGCACATCACTTCCTGTTGACTGTTCTGTCATCTGCTCGCCGGCTGGACCGGCGGAAAGGCCATGGTCGGCACTGGGTGGCCGTCGACAACCCAGAACCGCTGCCCGCTGCCCCGTTATTCCTCGAGGATCCTCGAGAGGTAGCGGGCGACGGCGCGCACCGCCGCCATCGTGGTCGGATAGTCCATGCGGGTGGGGCCGAGGATCCCGAGCTTCGCTCCGGCATCCGGCCCGTACCCTGTTGCCACCACGGAGGCCTCCGACAGCCCCCCGTAGGGATTCTCGCTCCCGATCCGCACCGAGATGCCGCGCGCGTCGTACTCCATCTCCGACAGCAGCCGCAGCATGACCACCTGCTCCTCGAGCGCCTCGAGGACGGGGCCGATACTCAGCGGGAAGTCCCCCGTCGAGCGGGCCAGGTTGGCCGTCCCGGCAAGCAGGATGCGGTCGTCCCGTCCGAGCCCGGCGAGCTGTTCGAGCACCCTGACGATCGTACCCCCGTGGGCACGCAGCCCCGGGGGGAACTGGGAGAGGGCGGCACCGAGCTCGCCCGGCAGCGCCACGAGCTTCACGCCCGACACCGCTGACAGGATGCGCTGCTTGAGCTCGGCGAGCTCGGACTCCTCGATGTCCACGTGGGTCCGCACGATGCGCTGCTGCACGGTGCCGTTCGACGCGATCAGGACGACGAGGATCTGCTGCGGGGCCAGCAGCACGCATTCGATGTGCCGCACGGACGCACCACCGACGCGGGGGAACTGGACGACGGCCACCTGGTTGGTGATCTGCGCAAGCAGCCTCACCGTGCGGTCCATCACGTCGTCGAGGTCCTCGGCACCCTCCAGGAGGGTCTGGATGGCCTTCTTCTCCGGCGCGGACAGCGGTTTCACCTCGGAGATACGGTCCACGAACAGGCGGTAGCCCTTGTCGGTGGGGATGCGTCCGGAGCTGGTGTGCGGCGCGGTGATCAGGCCCTCCTCCTCGAGGACGGCCATGTCGTTGCGGATGGTGGCCGAGGAGACGCCGAGCCCGTGGCGGTCCACCAGGGCCTTGGACCCGACGGGCTCCCGGGAATGGACGTAGTCCTCGACGATGGCCCGGAGCACCTCCAGGCGTCGCGGTTCACTCATACCTGTGTCACCTCCGGATCCGTTCCTCTCCCCTGGGTCGGCGCGGCGAGTGGCCCGCGGTTAGCACTCGACACATCCAAGTGCCAAGTCTAGTACGTCCTCTTCGATTGTTAGCATTGGGATCCCGGGCTGCGGCAGACCGCCGGAGCCCCCGTGGGAAGGACGGACCCGGATGGACTACGGCTGGGGAGCCCACGACATATCGGCTCCGAAGCGGGTGGAACTCGCCGATGTCCCCGTGGAGAAGGACATGGTCCTCGAGGACGTGCAGAGCGGGTTCGTCGGCGCGGTGGTCCGCGTGGAGAAGTCCGGCGGACTCCACGTGATGGTGCTCGAGGACCGGCGCGGCAGGACGCGGACGTTCCGCCTCGGCCACGGCTTCCTCCTCGACGGCAGCCCTGTCCACGTCGTCGCACCCGTCCCGGGCGCAGCCCGCACCGCCAACCCTGCCGCCACCCGCACCGCCTCCGGTTCCGTGCGGGTGCAGAACGCCCGGGCGAGGACGGCCCGCGCGAGCAGGATCTGGGTGGAGGGCCAGCACGACGCCGAACTCGTCGAGAAGGTGTGGGGCGACGACCTGCGCCTGGAGGGGATCGTCGTCGAACCGCTGCACGGCGTGGACGACCTCGAAGGGGCGATCCGGGACTTCGGTCCCGGTCCTCAGCGCAGGCTCGGCATCCTCGTCGACCACCTCCTCCCGGGCACGAAGGAGTTCCGGATCGCGCAGCAGGCGATGACCGCTCCGGGGGCCCGCGGCAACGTGCTGATCGTCGGCCACCCGTACGTCGACGTCTGGCAGGCCGTGAAGCCGTCGGCGATGGGCCTGTCGGCCTGGCCCGTGGTCCCCCGCGGCCAGGACTGGAAGACGGGCATCCTGGCCGGCCTGGGCTGGCCCCACCATGACCAGGCCGCCGTGGCCAACGGATGGAGGCGCATCCTGGGCCGGGTCGGCACCTACGCGGATCTGGAGCCGTCGCTGCTCGGCCGGGTCGAGGAAGTGATCGATTTCCTCACCGCCACCCCGGGTACTCCCTGAGCCCCGCGGTGCCGGTCACCACGTATCCTTGGAGCACACTCCGGGGGAAGATTCCCGACCGCCAGCAAAGGAATTGACGTTGTCCAACACCGCCGACCGACAGCAGCACGGACGGGGCGAGTCGCAGCCCCCGTTCGAAGGCACTCCGGCCAACGCCCTTCCCCTGACGGCGTCCGAGGATCGCCAGTACGCCACCCTGGCCCACTTCGGGGGGGTCCTCGGTTTCATCCCGTCCCTGCTGATCTTCCTGATCTTCAAGGATCGCGGTCCCTTCACGGCCCAGGAGTCCAAGGAGGCGCTGAACTTCACGCTGCCTCCCACGATCCTCGCGCTGGTCGCCTGGCTGCTCTCGCTGATGCCCGTCATCGGCGGGGTGTTCGCGGTCGTGAACGCCCTCATCTGGCTGACGATCACCGTCTTCTCGGTGAACGCGGGCATCCAGGTGAACCGCGGCCGCCCGTACCGTTACCCCGTGAATCTGCGCCTCATCCGCTGAACCACCCGCCGCGCCCCTGATGGGCCGGCCCGGCGGCCGCGGGTCAGTCGGGCAGCAGCCGGCGTACCACGGCGTCCGCGAGCAGCCGACCCCTGAAGGTCAGGATCACGCGGCCGGCGAAGGCCGCAGCGGGCTCGACGAGTCCGTCCGCGATCAGGCCAGCAACGGCCTGCCGGCCCGACGAGGTCAGGGTGTCCGTCGCGAGACCCTCCCGCAGGCGCACCCGCAGCATCACGTCCTCGACGTAGCGGTCCCCGTCCGGCAGGACCTCGCGTCCGGCCGCCGGGGAACGGCCCGCCGCCAGGGCGTCCGCATAGGGGCGTGGGTGCTTCACGTTCCACCAGCGCGTCCCGCCGACATGGGAGTGGGCTCCCGGGCCCGCTCCCCACCAGTCGCTGCCGCGCCAGTAGGCCAGGTTGTGCCGGCAGGCATCGGCCGGGGTCCGCGCCCAGTTGCTCACCTCGTACCAGTGCAGGCCGCCCGCGGTGAGCATCTCGTCCGCGAGGGCGTACTTGTCGGCGTGGTCGTCGTCGTCGATCGGCGGCACCTTCCCGCGACGGATGCGCGACGCGAGCTTCGTCCCGTCCTCGATGATGAGGGCGTAGGCGGAGATGTGGTCGGGTCCGTAGGACAGCGCGGTGGCGAGTGATGCCCGCCAGTCCTCCAGTGACTCCCCCGGGGTGCCGTAGATCAGATCGAGGCTGACCTTCAGCCCGGCCTCCCGGGCCCACTGCACGGCCTGCGGGACGCGCTCCGGGGAGTGGGTGCGGTCGAGGACCGCCAGGACGTGGGGCACCGCGGACTGCATGCCGAAGGAGATCCGGGTGAAGCCGGCGTCCCGGAGGACGCGCAGCGATGCGGGGGTGACCGAGTCCGGGTTCGCCTCGGTGGTCACCTCGGCGTCCGGCGCCAGGCCCCAGTGGTCGCGGGCGGCCCGCAGGATCGCCGCGAGGTCCTCGGCGGGGAGCAGCGTGGGCGTGCCACCGCCGAAGAAGACCGTCGAGAGCGGGCGGGGCGGCACCCCGGAGGCTTCCAGCGCCTGTACCCCGAGGGCGAGCTCGGCGAGGACGGAGCCGGCGTAGGCGTCCTGCGACGCGCCGCCGCCGAGCTCGGTGGCCGTGTACGTGTTGAAGTCGCAGTAGCCGCACCGGACGGCGCAGAACGGGATGTGGACGTAGAGGCAGAAGTCACGGTCGAGGGCCCCCTCGGCCGCGGAGGGCGGCAGGACGCCGTCCTCCGGCGCCGGCAGCCCGAGCGGCAGCGCGCTAGGCATGGTGCGTCGACCGCCCGGAACCGTGGCGCGTCACTTCTTGGCTTTGTCCTTCGACTCGTCGGAGGACAGGGCGGCGATGAAGGCTTCCTGGGGTACTTCCACGCGCCCCACCATCTTCATGCGCTTCTTGCCTTCCTTCTGCTTCTCGAGCAGTTTGCGCTTCCGTGTGATGTCACCGCCGTAGCACTTGGCGAGGACGTCCTTGCGGATCGCGCGGATGCTCTCCCGTGCAATGATGCGCGCGCCGATCGCGGCCTGGATGGGCACCTCGAACTGCTGGCGCGGGATCAGCTCGCGGAGCTTGCCCGTCATCATCACGCCGTAGGCGTAGGCCTTGTCGCGGTGGGTGATGGCGCTGAAGGCGTCCACCTGCTCGCCCTGCAGGAGGATGTCGACCTTCACGAGGTCGGACACCTGGTCGCCGTCGGCCTTCCAGTCCAGGGACCCGTACCCGCGGGTCTTCGACTTCAGCAGGTCGAAGAAGTCGAAGACGATCTCCGCGAGGGGCAGCCGGTACCGGATCTCCACGCGCTCCTCGGACAGGTAGTCCATGCCGCCGAGGACGCCGCGGCGCTGCTGGCAGAGCTCCATGATGGCGCCCACGAACTCCGACGGCGCGAGGATGGTCGCGGACACCATGGGCTCGCGCACCTCGGAGATCTTGCCCACAGGGTATTCGCTGGGGTTGGTCACCTTCAGCACCTGCTTGTCCTCGAGGGTCACCTCGTACTCGACGTTCGGCGCGGTGGAGATGAGGTCGAGGTTGTACTCGCGCTCGAGGCGCTCGCGGGTGATCTCGAGGTGCAGGAGACCGAGGAAGCCGACGCGGAAGCCGAAGCCCAGCGCGGCCGACGTCTCGGGCTCGTAGACCAGGGCGGCGTCGTTCAGGGTGAACTTCGCGAGGGCGTCGCGCAGCACGGGGTAGTCGGTGCCGTCCAGCGGGTAGAGGCCGGAGAAGACCATGGGCTTCGGGTCCTGGTACCCGCCCAGCGACTCCGCTGCCGGCTTGGCCAGGTTGGTGACGGTGTCGCCGACCTTGGACTGGCGGACGTCCTTCACACCGGTGATGAGGTAGCCCACCTCGCCCACGCCGAGGCCCTTGGACGGCTTCGGCTCAGGCGAGCTGACGCCGATCTCGAGCAGCTCGTGGCTGGCCCGCGTGGACATCATCTGGATGCGCTCACGAGGGCTCAGCTTGCCGTCGACGACCCGGACGTAGGTCACGACGCCGCGGTAGGTGTCGTAGACGGAGTCGAAGATCATGGCGCGGGCGGGTGCATCCGGGTTCCCGGTGGGCGCGGGCAGGTCGCGGACGATCTTGTCCATGAGCACCTCGACGCCCATGCCGGTCTTCCCGGACACCCTCAGCACGTCCTCCGGTTCGCCGCCGATCAGGCTCGCCAGTTCCGCCGCGTACTTCTCGGGCTGGGCCGCGGGCAGGTCGATCTTGTTCAGCACCGGGATGATCGTGAGGTTGTTCTCCATCGCGAGGTAGAGGTTCGCGAGGGTCTGGGCCTCGATGCCCTGCGCCGCGTCGACGAGGAGCACCGCGCCTTCGCAGGCGGCAAGGGACCGCGACACCTCATAGGTGAAGTCCACGTGGCCGGGAGTGTCGATCATGTTGAGCGCGTAGGCGGTGCCGTCGACCTCCCAGGGCAGGCGGACCGCCTGGGACTTGATGGTGATGCCGCGCTCGCGCTCGATATCCATCCGGTCGAGGTACTGCGCCTTCATGTCCCGCTGCTCGACGGCTCCCGTGAGCTGCAGCATGCGGTCGGCCAGCGTGGACTTCCCGTGATCGATGTGGGCGATGATGCAGAAATTCCTGATGATCGCCGGATCGGTGGCGGCAGGCACCGGAGCGGTGCGGGCCATGGGTGACACGTAGCTTCCTCACTCTTGCGGAACAGGGTCTCTGGACGGAACGGGGTCTTGCACGGAACCGGTCCGGGGTGCGGTGGCCGGGCGGGCGGGCCCGGGTCCGGTGGCACCGGTCCGCGGCGGCCTCCCCTAGTGTCCCATGACGCCGCGTGGCTGCGGCAATCGCCCCCATGGGCGGCCGCCGCCCGCGCGGCCGCCCGCTCGCCGGGACCGGTGGGTCTGCTCGCTAGGATTCGACCATGGCGATCACCCTGCGT
Source organism: Arthrobacter sp. L77 (assembly GCF_000816565.1). NCBI lineage: Bacteria > Bacillati > Actinomycetota > Actinomycetes > Micrococcales > Micrococcaceae > Arthrobacter > Arthrobacter sp. L77. The sequence goes on from NZ_JWSU01000006.1 coordinate 473,241, forward strand.
TCCTTCCTGTCCCTCGCGAACCGCGTCGTCCGCGCCGTCAGCAGCACCGCGCCCGCCGAGCGGACGGGCACCCCCGCCCGACGCCGGCCGGCCGGACGCTCGGGGACCTCCCCGTCCCCGTCCACCCAGGGCCGTCGCCGGACGGCCCTGCTCGCCTACTCCCCTACTGCCGACGGCAAGCCCGATCCCGGGGAGATCGTATGGACGTGGGTGCCGTACGAGGACGACCCGTCGCAGGGGAAGGACCGCCCCGTGCTGCTGGTGGGCCGGGACGGCGGCACCCTGCTCGGCCTGATGCTCACGAGCCGGGACCGCAACAACGCCGGCGACCACGACGACCGTTACGTCGACATCGGGACGGGGGCGTGGGACCGGCAGGGGCGCCCGAGCGAGGTGCGGGTCGACCGCCTGCTCCGCATCCTGCCGGACGACATCAGGAGGGAGGGCGCCGTCCTTCCGCGTCCGCACTACGAACGGGTGGTCGCGGAGGTCCCCGCGCACCTGTTCGGCTGAGGGCCGCGTCGCCGGGCAGCTGTCCGCGCCCCGGCCGGAACCGGGGTCCGACCCCGGGTCGCTCGGGTTGCGGGCAGGTTTCTGCTAACCTGTATAGCTGTGTGTCCGCGCAGGTCTTCGGGCACTTTGGCCGATCGCCACACGGTATCCCCACGCCGCTCAGTCTTCGGTTGGCCGAACTACCCTCACGACCAGTCCGCAATACAAAGAAAGTTCTCATACGTGGCAAATATCAAGTCCCAGAAGAAGCGCATCCTCACCAACGAAAAGGCGAGGCAGCGTAACAACTCGGTCAAATCCGAGCTCAAGACCGCCATCCGCGCCGTGAACACGGCCGTCGATGGCGCGGACAAGGATGCTGCCGCTACGGCGCTGCAGGCGGCCAGCCGCAAGCTCGACAAGGCTGTCACCAAGGGTGTGCTGCACAAGAACAACGCAGCGAACCACAAGTCCGCGATCTCCAAGAAGGTCAACGCGCTCTAAGCTGCGGAACCTTCGACGAAGGGCCGGCTCCTCACGGGGCCGGCCCTTCGTCGTTCCTCGGGCGCCTGCTCCGTCCCGTCCCGGTCAGCCGTCTCCGAGCGCGATGACGGTGACCGCACGCTCGACCGCGTAGACGGGGTCCCGGGACTCGCCCTTCACCTGGGCGTCGGCCTCAGCGAGGGCCCGCACGCAGCGGGCGAGGGCGTCGGGGCTGAAGCGCTGGGCTTCCTTCCGCGCCTGGTCCACCTGCCAGGGGGCCATGCCCAAGTCCTTGGCCAGCTGCATGGAGGAGCCCCGGACACCGTGGACCTTCGCCACGGCCCGGACCTTCATCGCGAGGGCGGCGACGATGGGGACGGGGTCGGCGCCCGTGGCCAGGGCGTGGCGCAGCATGGACAGCGCCTGGGCCGTGCGTCCCGCCAGCGCCGCATCGGCGACCTTGAAGCCCGTCGCCTCGACGCGTCCTCCGTAGTACTTCTCCACCGTCTCGACGGTGACGTCACCGGTCATGTCGGCCATGAGCTGCTGGCAGGCGGCTGCGAGCTCGGGTAGCTGCGATCCGACGGCGGCGACGAGGGCCCGGACGGCATCCGGGTCGATGCGCCGGCGCGCGAGGCGGAACTCGGTCGTGACGAATTCGGCCTTCTCGCCGTCCTTCTTCAGCGGCTGGCAGTCGACCACGGTGGCCCGGGCGGCCTTGATCGCGTCCAGCAGCTTCTTCCCGCGGTTGCCGCCCGAGTGGCGCAGCACCAGGACGACGTCGGGTGCCGGGTCGGCGAGGTAGGACAGGGCGTCGACCAGGAAGGCGTCGCTCATCTGCGCCAGCCCGGCCACCTCGATGATCTTCCAGTCCCCGAATAGTGACGGGCTCGCCTGCATCGTCAGATGGCCCGCTTCGTAGGATCCGGCGTCGAAACGGACCAGCTCGGCTTCGGGCTGCGCCGTCCGGACCTGCTGCCGGATGGACTCCGCCGCCTTCGATGCGAGATAGTCCTCCGGGCCGGCGAGCAGGACGACTCCCGCCGGTTGCACCTCGCGCCAGGAGGATGTCTGCTGATGGGCGGCGCCGGTCCGGCCGGCCGGTGATCTGGTTGCCACGTGGCGGGGTTCCTTCCGTCGAAACACCTCCTACTGTTGCACGGCGCCGACGCGCCTCAAAGTCGCCGTCCTCCCGGTCCGGGAAGCGTCATCGGAGCGGGCGGACCTCGACGGTCGCGCCGACGACGTCCACCGTGAAGGACCCCAGTTCGTCCGTCCGGGCCGCCACGATCCCTGCCCGGCGGAGCGCGTCGAGGATGCCCGGATGCGGATGACCGTACTCGTTGTCCTGACCGGCCGAGATGAGCGCCAGTCGCGGGCCGAGCGCGTCGATCAGCGCCGTGCCCCCGTTCCTCGCGCCATGGTGGGCGATCTTGAGGATGTCGACCCCCCTGTCCGCGAGGCCGGCATCGACGCCGAGCAGCGCCGCGGCGGCGTCCTCCTCGAGGTCGCCGGTCAGCAGGATCCTGATCGGACGGTCGGGGGCCGGGACCTCCACCTCCAGCACGGCGCTCGCGTTGTTCTCCTCGGTCAGGTCCGCCGTCGTCGTGGGCCAGAGGACGTCGACCCGGAGCGGGGCGAGGTCGAGGGTCGTCGTGGCGTCCAGCCGCTCCGGGGCGACGCCGCTCGCGGCCGCTGCCCGGGTCACCGCCGGCGGAAGGCCGTCCTCGCCGCTGGAGTAGTAGAGGGCGGAGAGGGTCCGTCCGCGGACGACGCCCTCGACGCCGCCGTAGTGGTCGTCGTGCAGGTGGGTGATGACGAGGGCATCGATCACCTCCACACGCAGGGCGTCCAGGCAGCGGTCCATGGCATCCGGGTCGGGTCCGGCATCGACGACCAGTGCGTGGCCGGGCGTCGTCTCCAGCACCATGCCGTCCCCCTGGCCGACGTCGCACATCGCCAGGTCCCACTCCGCCGCCGCGGGTCCCGCCCTCACGCGGACGACGGCAGCGGCGACCAGGCACAGGACCAGGACCGTGAGGACGACCGCCGCCGTCCGCCGGCGGCGGGCCCGTGCGGGAGCCACGGGCCGCGGTCCCGGAGAGCCGTCCGCGAGGGACGAACGTCGCCGGCGGACGACGGTGCTTCCCCGGGCGGCAACGGCCGGTGCCCGCCCTGCCAGGATCAGCAGGACCGCCAGCGACACCAGCGCCGCGGCGGCTGCTCCGGGTACCCCCGGGAGCCACGGCACCGCCGCGCCCGGGCCGGTGGACAGCATCTCCGCCACGCCGGCCACCCACCGCGTACCCCACTGGGCGGAGCCGATCAGCGGCGGCGCCAGGGCCGGTGCGCCGACGAGCGCCAGGACGGCGAGCATGCCCAGCAGGGTGATCGCGGGGACCACGGGTGATGCGAGGACGTTCGCGGGCAGTGAGTACAGCGGGAGCGTGGGCTGGATCAGCACGAGGACGGGCGTGCAGAACAGCTGCGCCGTCAGCGGGATCGCCAGCAGCTCTGGGCGGCGGGTCGCGGCATCACCCGCTGGAGGGTCTCCGACACCCGGGGTCCGGCGGTGACGAGGCCCAGGGTCGCGGCGACCGACAGCACGAAGGCGTAGGACACGGACAGCCAGGGGTCCGCTGCGAGCAGGACGATGACGGACAGCATCAGGAGGGTCAGCGACACCCTGCCGCGCCCGGACAGGACGGCCGCGACACCGATGGCGCCCATCACCGCTGCGCGGAGGACACTCGGTTCGGGCCGTACCAGCAGCACGAAGCCCACGAGGGCGATCAGGGCGCCGACGGCCGACGGCAGCCGCGGGGCGCGCACGAGACGCAGGGCCAGGAAGGCGAAGGCCACGACGTAGGAGCAGTTCGCCCCGCTCACGGCCGTCAGGTGCGTCAGGCCGGTCGTCCTCATGGCATCCCCCAGACCGGGGTCCAGGCCCTCCCTGTCACCGAGTGCCATCCCCGGGAGCAGTCCTCCGTCGCGGCCGTCGCGCAGCGAGAGCTCCCGGAAGCGTGCCCTCAGCCCATCGGTGTAGCCCAGCCACCCGCCCGCCTCGTCGACACTCGGTGCACTCGCGGGCAGGAAGACGGCCCTCGCCCTGCCGAGACGGTCGGGCGGCTTCGCGGTCCCGAGCACGCGCACCGTGTCTCCGGTCCCCATGCCGCCCCACCGCTGCGGGGCAAGGACCACGACCGGCGTCGTGGCAGCGAAGCGTCGTCCCTGAAGGACGCCCCCGATCACGTCGGCGTCCACCAGATAGCGGTCGCCGCCACCGAAAGCACCGGGCGGCAGGAGCGTCGGCTCGCCCGAGATCCGCAGGATCGCGGTGAACGGCATCCCGGCCCGCACCGCGCGGTCGACCGGTCCGGATTCGGCCCGGGCGAGGCTGCCGCCCGCGGCCAGCAGGACGAGCGCCAGCGCGGCGGCCGGGGCGAGGGCCTGTGCCGAGACCACCACCCTCGTGGGCGCCCGCCCGCGAGGCGCCAGGAGGAGCACGCACCCGATGACGAGGCCNGCGAGCAGGCCGGCCGCCGTCGCGCCCGTCGCTCCGCCGTGGACGGCGGCCGCGGCGGCTGTCCACGCGGCCGCTGCGGAGGGCACGAGCCTGAGATCGCCGCTCCAGCGCGGCGGGCGCCGCCCCTCCGACACGGCATGGTCCGACACGGCGCCGCGAGACCGGTCCCGCCCCGATCCGCCGCCGGAGCTCATGGCAGCGGGCAGGGTCGCCCCGCTCACCGGACCGTGACGAGGGGCAGCATCCCCTCGAGCAGCGCGGGACCGATGCCGGGCACGGCGTCGACGTCGGCGGCCTGGGCGAAGGGGCCGTGCTCGTCCCGCCAGTCGATGATCCGCTGCCCGAGGACGGGCCCCACCCCTGGGAGCGTCTCGATCTGCGCCAGCGTGGCGGTGTTGATATCGATGATCCCCGGCGACGCACCGTCGGCGCCGCCGGCCTCCGGACCGGTCCGGGGTCCCGGTCCGGACGCCGGCGCGGGCACGGGCGGCTCCCCCACGCCGGGGCGCGGCTCCTCGCCCACCGCCAGGAGATGGATGTGCTGGCCATCGGTCGGGATGCCGGCGAGATTGATCCCTTCGAGGTCGGCCTCCGGGAGGGCGCCGCCCGCGCGCTCGATGATCTCGACGAGGCGGGTGCCGGCAGGAACCGTGATGACGCCGGGGGTCGCCACCGCCCCGGTGACGTACACGATCACCGGACCCTCCCCTGCGCCCGTCCCGGCCACCGCAGCCGGCCCGCCCCGGCCGCCCTGGAGCGAGCTTCCGTCGGACGAGGAGCCCTCAGCCCGGCTTGGATCCTCCTCCGCAGCGTTTCGATCAGCACCACCCGTACCCCCCGCGGTCGAACGGGAGCCGGAATCCGACGCACCGTCACCGTCTGGACCCGTGGGACGGGCGTCGAGCTGCACCGATACCGCGGCGGCCGACGGCTCCGAGCTCCGGACGAGGAACAGCGCCGCTCCGACCGCCAGCGCGACGCCGAGGAACACGAGCGCGGCCGAGCGCGCGACGCGCCACTGGACACCCCCGGGGTGGGGAGGTTCGCCGTCGTCCCCGTTCACGGGGCTATGACCATCTCCGGCATCGCCGTCGGGCCCGTCAGGCGGGAGGGTGCGGCGCGGCGGCGCCCCGGCGTCCCCGGCTGTCGGCCATCGGTGCTTTCCCATGCAGCCACCCTAGGAAGGGGGCGGTCGGCGCCCCAGGGCCGATGCGGCTATGTGGACATCTCCGGCAGGTCCCGCCGCCCTCAGGCGGGGCCGGTCTGCTCCCCACTGACCGTGACGGCCACGACGCCGAGGCCGGCATGGGCGGCGAGCACAGCGGGGCAGGGGGCCAGGGAGACCTGCCCCGCCCCGACGGAGAGCTCGAGCCGCCCGGCGAGGGATGCGGCCTCCTCCTCGTTGCCGAAGTGGTGCACGGTCAGCAGCGTTCCCCCGCCCCGGCGCGCGACGTCCGCCTCGGCCAGCTCCTGCAGCCGCTGGATGCCCCGGACGGCCGAGCGCATCCGTTCCAGCGGCACCAGGCGCCCGCCCAGTACATGGAGGATCACCCGGACGGAGAGCAGCGTCCCGAGCCAGCCGGCGGCGCTGGAGATCCGTCCCCCACGCCGGAGCTGCTCGAGGTTCGGGACGTAGAAGTAGAGCGCCGACCCGCGCGCCGCGATGGCGGCGGCGGCCGCCGAGGCCTGCAGGTCCCCACCCCGGCGGGCGGCCCCGAGGGCGGCGAGGGCGGCCCGGCCCTGCGCCATGGCGGCCGTCCGCGTGTCGATGACCTCGACGGGGAGCACCGCCCGGGAGGCCGCGAGCCGCGCCGCGTCCACCGTCCCGGACAGCAGCCCCGAGAGGTGCACGGAGACGATGCCGTCGTAGCCGTCCTGCTCGAGCCGACCGTACAGCCTGTCGAACTGACCGGGCGACGGCCGCGAGGTGCGCACGTCCGCCCCGGCGGCGAGGGCCATCATCAGCGGCGCGGTGACGTCGTCGTACTCGCCGGTGAGGATCTCGTCACCCACGAGCACCGGCATCGGGACCACCTCGATCCCCTCGGCGGGCGCCCCGGGCAGGCGCCAGCCGGGCGGGAAACCCGCGGCGGAATCGGTGACGACGGCTATGCGCACGGCACGCCGCCGTCCGATCCGCCGTCCATCGATGCCCGGCTCATCGGGACCCCATCAGGCAGGGACGATGTTGACCAGCTTGGGCGCGCGCACGATGACCGTCCGAACGCCGCGGCCGTCCAGGACACGCTGCACCTGCTCGCTGGCCAGCGCCAGCTCGCGGAGGGCGTCCTCGTCGATGTCCGGCGAGACCGTGAGGCGGTCGCGCACCTTGCCCTGGACCTGCACGACGGCGACGACGGAGTCCTGCGTCAGCAGGCCCGGGTCGACGACGGGCCAACCCGCCGTGGCCACGGTCGCCTCGTGCCCGAGCCGCTCCCACAGGTCCTCGGCCGTGTAGGGCGCGAAGAGTCCGAGGATGACGGCGACGGCCTCCGCCGCCTCGCGGACGGCCGGATCGCCGCCGCCCACCCCGGAGTCGATCGCCTTCCTCGTCGCGTTGACGAGTTCCATCAGCTTGGCGATGACGACGTTGAACTTGTTGGCCTCCATCAGCTCGGAGGCGTCGGCGACCGTCCGGTGGGTCACGGAGCGCAGCGCCCGGTCACCCGCCGACGGGTCCGCGCCGACGGCGCTCGTCACGTCGCCGCCGAGCCGCCACGCGCGGGCCAGGAACTTCGCGGAGCCCGACGGCGAGACGTCCGCCCAGTCGACGTCGTCCTCCGGCGGCGAGGCGAACACCATGGTGAGGCGGACGGCGTCGACACCGAAGCGGTCCAGCTGCTCGCCGAGATCCACGCCGTTGCCGAGGGACTTGCTCATCGCCTTGCCGCCGTTGAGCACCTGGCCCTGGTTGAGCAGCGCGCTGAAGGGTTCCGTGAAGGAGACCATGCCCAGGTCGAACAGGACCTTGGTGAAGAACCGGCTGTAGAGCAGGTGGAGGATGGCGTGCTCGACGCCGCCCACGTACTGTCCCACCGGCAGCCAGCGGTTGACGGCCTCGGAGTCGAACGGCGCGGTGTCCAGGTGCGGGTCGATGAAGCGCAGGTAGTACCAGGACGAGTCCACGAAGGTGTCCATGGTGTCGGTGTCCCGCCTCGCGGCGCCTCCGCAGGACGGGCATGCCACGTCGACCCACTCCTCGACGGCGGCCAGCGGCGAGGTGCCCTTCGGGGCCAGGGACTCGCCCCGGAGCCCCTCGGGCAGCGTGACCGGCAGCTGCTCGTCGGGGACGGGGACCTCTCCGCAGGTGGGGCAGTGGATGATCGGGATGGGCGTGCCCCAGAAGCGCTGCCGCGACAGCAGCCAGTCGCGCAGCCGGTAGTTGATGGTGTGCTCGCCGGTGCCCTGCGCCTCGATCAGTTCGACGGCGCGGCGGATGGCGGTCGCCTTGTCCAGGCCGGTCAGCTCCCCCGAGTTGACGAGGGTCCCCTCGCCCGTCGTCGCGATCCCGGTGGCAGCGGCGTCCTCGGCGCCGGTGTCGACGACGGTGCGGACGGGCAGGTCGAAGGTCCGGGCGAAGTCGAGGTCGCGCTGGTCGTGTGCGGGGACGGCCATGATCGCGCCGGTGCCGTAGTCGGCCAGCACGTAGTCCGCAGCCCACACGGGCAGCTTCTCTCCGTTGAGGGGGTTGACGGCGTACCGTCCGGTGAAGACGCCCGTCTTCTCCCGCTCGGTGGCCTGCCGCTCGATCTCCGAGAGCCCCTTGACCTGCTCGCGGTACGCGTCGAGGGCGGCGCGGTGCTCCGGGGTGACCAGCTCGAGCGCCAGGTCGGCGTCCGCCGCGACGACGAAGAAGGTTGCCCCGTACAGGGTGTCGGGTCGCGTCGTGAAGACGGCGACGTCGGTGTCCGGAAGGTCGCCGTCGGCCCCGATCCGGAAGCGGACGTGGGCCCCCTCGGACCGGCCGATCCAGTTGCGCTGCATGGCGAGCACGCGCTCCGGCCAGTGGCCCTTGAGCTGGTCCATGTCGTCGAGCAGGCGGTCCGCGTAGTCCGTGATCTTGAAGTACCACTGGTTCAGGCTCTTCTTGGTGACCAGGGTCCCGCAGCGGTCACAGGCGCCGTTGATGACCTGCTCGTTCGCCAGCACCGTCTGGTCCTTCGGGCACCAGTTCACCGGCGAGTCCCTGCGGTATGCCAGGCCCTTCTGGAAGAACCGCACGAACAGCCACTGCGTCCAGCGGTAGTACTCCGGGTCCGAGGTGTGCAGCCGGCGGTCCCAGTCCGCGCTGATCGCATAGCGACGGAAGGAGTTCGCCTGGGTCTCGATGTTCGCGTACGTCCACTCGGCGGGGTGCGCGTTGCGCTTGATCGCCGCGTTCTCGGCTGGGAGACCGAACGAGTCCCAGCCGATCGGGTGCAGGACGTCGAAGCCCTTCTGCCGGTAGAAGCGCGCCGCGACGTCGCCCATGGCGAATGCCTCGGCGTGGCCCATGTGCAGGTCGCCCGACGGGTAGGGGAACATGTCCAGCACGTAGCGCCGCTCGCGCGACCCGTCGTCGGCCGGGGCGAACGCCCGGAGCCTGTCCCAGACCGCCGGCCACTTCGCCTCGATGGCCGTGAAATCGTAGGTGCTGTCGTCCGGCCGGGCGACCTCGGGGTTGCTGCTCACTGTATGTTGGCCTGTCCTGTCGGTGGAACGTGGTTCTGCGGTGATGCGCCGCTGTTCGGCTCGTGCTGCGCCCCGGCGGCCGCGGGCGGCGACGGGGACGGTCCCTGCGCCGGACACACAAAAGCCCCTCGCAGACGGGAGGGGCTGGCCGCACGGCGGAAACCGTACGGCTACGTAAGGAGCATGGTGCGCAGCATGCCCTCACTTTAGCAGTGCGGGCGGGACGGTGTCCGGCCGCGGTACCGCATGGAGAGGGGATCCCCGATCCGTCGGACGACGGATCGGGGATCCCCTCGATCGACCCGTGCTAGCGCACGTCCTCGTCGACCCAGTCGAAGGTCTTCGTGACGGCCTTCTTCCACATGCGGAGCTGACGGTCGCGCTCGGCGTCGTCCATCGCCGGATTCCAGCGCTTGTCCTCGGCCCAGTTGGTCGCGAGCTCGTCGGTGTCCTTCCAGAAGCCGACGGCGAGGCCCGCGGCGTAGGCGGCGCCGAGGGCCGTGGTCTCCGTGACCTTCGGACGGATGACCGGGATGCCGAGGATGTCGGCCTGGAACTGCATCAGGGCGTCATTGGCGACCATGCCGCCGTCGACCCTGAGGTCCTCCATGTTCACCCCGGAGTCGGCGTTGGCCGCATCCAGCACCTCGCGGGTCTGGAAAGCGGTCGCCTCGAGCGCGGCACGGGCGATGTGACCCTTGTTCACGAAGCGGGTCAGGCCGACGATCGCGCCGCGGGCATCGGAACGCCAGTACGGTGCGAAGAGGCCGGAGAACGCGGGGACGATGTAGACGCCGCCGTTGTCCTCGACCGTCGTCGCGAGCTGCTCCACCTCGGGCGCACTCTTGATGATGCCGAGATTGTCCCGGAGCCACTGGATCAGCGAACCGGTGACGGCGATCGACCCTTCGAGCGCGTAGACCGGCTTGGCGTCCCCGAGCTTGTAGCAGACGGTCGTCAGCAGGCCGTTCTTCGAGTGGACGATCTCCTCGCCGGTGTTGACGATCATGAAGTTGCCGGTGCCGTAGGTGTTCTTCGCACCGCCCTTCTCGAAGGCGGCCTGGCCGAACGTGGCGGCCTGCTGGTCGCCGAGGATACCGGCGACCGGCACCTCGCGGAGGAGCTGCGATGTGTGGACGGTGCCGTAGACCTCCGAGGAGGACTTGATCTCGGGCATCATCGAGCGCGGGACCCCGAAGTCGGCGAGGATGGACTCGTCCCAGGACAGCGTCTCGAGGTCCATGAACAGCGTGCGGGAGGCGTTGGTGACGTCGGTGATGTGCACGCCGCCGTCGGTGCCGCCCGTGAGGTTCCAGGTGACCCAGGAGTCCGTGTTGCCGAACAGGAGGTCGCCCGCCTCGGCCTTCGCACGCGCACCCTCGACGTTGTCGAGGATCCACTTGATCTTGGTGCCGGAGAAGTAGGTGGCGAGCGGGAGCCCGACCTTCGCCTTGTAGCGCTCGACGCCGCCGTCCTGGGCGAGCTCGTCGACGATGTTCTGTGTCCGTGTGTCCTGCCAGACGATGGCGTTGTACACGGCCTGGCCGGTGGTCCTGTCCCAGACGACGGCGGTCTCACGCTGGTTGGTGATGCCGACGGCGGCGATGTCGTGCCGAGTGAGGTTGGCCTTCGCCAACGCGTTGCCGATGACCTCGCGGGTGTTGTTCCAGATCTCGGCGGGGTCGTGCTCCACCCAGCCGGCCTTCGGGAAGATCTGCTCGTGCTCCTTCTGGCCGGAGGACACGATATCGCCCTTGTGGTCGAACACGATGGCCCTGCTGGAGGTGGTGCCCTGGTCGATGGCGATGACGTACTGCTGCGACATGTCTTACTCCTTCATTGGATGACGACGTGGAGAAGCGGGCGGCCCTGGGGCCGCCCGAGGCGATGCTCCCTAGGCTGCGGGCGGGAAAGAGACGTACTGGATGACGATGCCTGCGAGGACGCCGCCGATGATCGGCCCGACGACCGGGACCCACGCGTAGCCCCAGTCGCTGCCGCCCTTGCCCTTGATGGGCAGCAGGGCGTGGGCGATACGGGGGCCGAGGTCGCGGTTCGGGTTGATGGCGTAGCCCGTGGGACCACCGAGCGAGGCGCCGATGCCGACGACCAGGAGCGCGACGGCGAGCGGGCCGAGACCGGACGGGGTGCTGCCGAAGGACAGGATCACGAACACGAGGACGAAGGTGCCGATGATCTCGGTGACGAGGTTCCAGCCGTAGTTCCGGATGGCGGGACCGGTCGAGAAGACGCCGAGCTTGTTGGCGGGCTCGGGCTCCTCGTCGAAGTGCTGCTTGTAGGCGAGCCAGCAGAACACGGCGCCGAGGATGGAGCCGAGCATCTGGGCGGCGAGGTAGCCCATGGCGTTGACGAAGTCCTTGTCGACGCCGGGGGCGAACTCGGCGACGTCGGAATTGACCCAGAGGCCCATTGTGACGGCGAAGTTCAGGTGGGCGCCGGACAGCGCGGCGACGTAGACGCCGGCGAAGACGGCGAGCCCCCACCCGAAGTTGACCATGAGAAAACCGCCGTTATTGCCCTTGGTCCGGGCGAGCGCCACATTCGCGACCACCCCGGTACCGAGCAACAACAGCATGAATGTGCCGAATGCTTCGGCTACGAACACGTCCAGAGACATCTTTGACTCCTTTGTCTATTCACTTGTCGAAGGGTGCCGCCGCCTCGACGGCACCCGTTCGCTTCCCCCCGGCAACCACTGCCGTTGGCACTGCACCGCTGCTGGAAGCTGCGGTTCGACCCCGATGCGGCGGGTGCCGCTACGGAGTCAGGTTCTTGAGGTGCACCCGGTGCGCGTCCGCGAGGACCTTCTCGGCGAGCTTGATCTCGGATGCCGATCGCGCTGCGTCCCATCCGAGCAGGGGCGCCAGGGTGTCGGCGAGTTCCGCGAGCAGCTCCCCGGTGACGAGTCCCCGGAAGGCGAGCGATGTACGGCGGATCAGGACGTCGATCAGGTGGCCGATCTGCTCGTTCTCCACCATGTAGGCGAGTTCGCGCGTGCTCAGCTCCTTCGTGGAATTGAACACCCTGTCGGGGCCCGCCGTCACGTATTCGATGACGTCCGTGGCCCGTGTCCCGTAGCGGGTCAGCAGCACCTCCACGCGGGCTTCGTCGACTCCGGGGCGCACGGCCTTCCTGACCCAGGCCCGCTCGGCGGCCTCGTCGGTCGGGAAGTCCAGGCCTCCGCCGATCGCCACACCCGCCGTCGAGGTCTTGCGCGTGGCGCCGAGGGCGGCCAGGGTCTCGTCGGTGAGGTGCTCCGACAGTGCGCGGAACGTGGTCCACTTGCCGCCGACGAGGCTCAGCGTCGTGACCTTCCGGCCGCCGAGCTTCTCCTCGCGCTTCTCGATGCGGTAGTCCCGCGAGACGAAACCGGGCTGCGTCTCGTCATGCCGCGGCAGGGGGCGCACACCCGAGAAGCTGTAGACGATGTCCTCGTTGGAGACCTTGATGTCCGGGAAGACGTGCCCGATCAGCTCGAAGAAGTAGTCGATCTCCTCGTCGGTGCACACGGCCTGCTCGTTGACGTCCACGTCGATGTCCGTGGTACCGACCAGGACGCGATCGCCCATGGGGTAGATCAGGACGATCCGCCCGTCCACGTGTTCGAAGAAGATCTCGGTGCCGTTGCAGGCCCTGAGCAGCTCAGGGTGGTCCAGCACGATGTGCGAGCCCTTGGTGCCGCCCATGAAGCGGGTCTCCGTGCCGAGGGCGGCGTTGGTCCCGTCGGTCCACGCGCCGGTGGCGTTGACGACGACGTCGGCCTGGAAGGAGAAGGTCTCGCCGGTGAGCTCGTCGCGCAGCAGCACGCCGTCCTCGCCCGTGCCGATGGCGCTGACGTAGTTCGCGGCGCGGGCGCCCGGGTTGGCGAGCTTCCCGTCGCGCAGGACGTCGAGGGTCAGGCGCTCGGGGTTGTGCACCGAGGCGTCGAAGTAGGTCGCCGCGTACTTGATGTCCTTGCGGACGTCGGGCATCGCGGCGAGGGCCTTCTTGCGGCCGACGAACGAGTGGCGGGGCACGTTGCCGCCGTCGCGCGAGAAGAAGTCGTACATGGTGAGGCCGGCCTTGATGAGCACGGCGCCGCGCTCGACCTGCTTGCCCTGGCGGTGCGTCAGGAAGCGCATGGGAGCGGAGAGGATCCCCGAGAACGTCGTGTAGATCGGGATGGTGGTCTGCAGGGGCTTCACGTAGTGGGGCGCGATGCGCATGAGTGCGTTGCGCTCGACGACGGACTCCTGGACCAGGCGGAACTCGCCGTTCTCGAGATACCGGATGCCTCCATGGATCATGTGCGAGGACGCGCCGGATGCGCCCTGGCAGTAGTCGCCACGCTCGACGAGCGCGACGTCGATCCCCTGGAGTGCGAGGTCGCGGAACGTACCGACCCCATTGATGCCGCCACCGATGATCAGGACCGTTGCCCGGGGGGTGTCCCGGAGCTCCTGCACCACCTTGCGGGTCGATGTCATCGTGCCTTCACCGTTGATCCGGTCGGCTGGAATGCTCAAGGTACTACTCCGTAACGTCAATGTCGGGATTGGTTACTGCACTCCTCATTCTTCGAGCACTGGGAATAGCAGTCAACCGCATTGCACAAACGTGCAGCCCGGGTCACACTGACGGAATGACGACGACGAGGGGCAGCATCGAGGCGGACGAGCCGGCACGGGAACGGTCGCCGGGGTCCCGGTCCCGGGACGCCCTGAGGGCCGCCCAGATGTACTACCTGCAGGACCTGACCATGAACGCCATCGCCCGGGAACTGCGCACGTCGCGGTCCACCGTGTCACGGCTCCTCTCGATGGCCCGGGAGACCGGGCTGGTGCAGATCCAGGTCAACAATCCGTCCGAGCGGGCGCCCGCACTGGAGCAGCAGATCCGGCGCCGCTTCGCCGTGGAGGCGCACGTGGTGCCGGTGGCGGATTCCGTGAACGACTCCGAGGTGCTCGACCGCGTGGCGATCCAGGCGGCCAGGACCATCGGGCCGCTCGTCGACTCCAACGCGATCATCGGCGTGGCCTGGGGCTCGACGCTCAGCGCGGTCAGCCACCATCTCACGCGCAAGCAGACCCATGACAGCACGATCGTCCAGCTCAACGGGGCAGGCAACACCCAGACCACCGGCATCACGTATGCGAGCGAGATCCTGCGCCGCTTCGGGCAGGCCTACGGGGCACGCGTGGAGCAGTTCCCCGTGCCCGCGTTCTTCGACCACGCGGAGACGAAGACGGCGATGTGGGACGAGCGCAGTGTCCGGCGCATCCTCGATCTGCAGCGCCGGATGACCATGGCGATCTTCGGTGTCGGTTCCATCGGTGCGGGGGTCCCCAGCCACGTGTACAGCGGCGGGTACCTCGACCGCGAGGATCTCGACACCCTGGAGAGGGACGAAGTGGTCGGGGACGTTGCCACCATGTTCTTCAGGGCCGACGGCAGCCACCGCGACATCCTCCTGAACGGGCGCAGCACGGGCCCGGACCTCGACGCCCTGAGCCGGGTCCGGCGTCGCATCTGCGTGGTCTCCGGCGAGTCGAAGATCGACGGCCTGCGCGGCGCCCTTGCCGCGGGCCTGGCGACGGACCTCATCCTCGACGAGGGATCGGCCCGCCGCCTCCTGCACGCCTGACCGGCTGCACGCCCGGACCACACACCGATCGCCCGTGCAGCGGAGCGCCCCCCCGGCCGGTCCGGCTAGAGCGTGAGGACGATCTTCCCGCGGACCTTTCCCGACGCGAGACGGTCCAGGGCCTGGGCGGCCTCGCCGAGCGCGAACGTCCGGTCGATGCTCGGCACGATCGCGCCGGCGTCGATCAGGGGCAGGAGCCGCTCGAGGCTGTCCGCCCGGACGAGGGCCAGCAGCGTCGTCAGCCTCTGCGGAACGAACGGGGACAGCGCGAGCGCGGTGAACTGCCGGTGCAGGCCGCCCGTGAACCGGCCACCCCCTTCCCCTCCGACGATGACCGCGGTGCCCCTGCGGGTGAGGGATCGGCGGAGGCGCGCCACCGAGGGGTTCCCGCCGATGTCGAGGACCACGTCGTAGGCCTCCCGCCCGTCCGCGAAGTCCCCGGACTCGTAGTCGACGGCGCGGTCCGCACCCAGGGCGAGCACGTAGTCGCGCTTCGCGCCGCTGCAGACGGCTGTGACGTGCGCTCCCGCCGCCTTGGCGAGCTGGACGGCGTAACTGCCGACACCGCCGGAGGCGCCGAGGATCAGCACCTGCTGGCCCTCGGCGACGCGTCCGAGGTCCTGCACCGCCTTCAGGGCCGTGACCGCCGACACCGGGACGGCCGCCGCCTGGGTGAAGGACAGGCCCGCCGGCTTGTGCGCGAGGGACTGCTCCGAGGCGGCGGCGTAGTCGGCGAAGGTGCTCCGCCCGCCGCCGAGGACGTCGTCGCCGACGGCGAAGCGCGTGACCTGTGCGCCGACCGCGACCACGACGCCCGCGAGATCCATGCCGGGGACGGGATTCCTGGGGCGACGCAGACCGAAGGCGAGCCGTCCCAGGTAGGGCAGGCCGGTCATGGTGTGCCAGACCCCCCTGTCGACACCGGCCGCCCGCACCTGCACCAGCACCTCGTCCTCGGCGATGTCCGGCACCGGGACCTCGCCGAGGTGCAGCACGTCCGGTCCACCGAAGACGTCCTGCACGACGGCGCGCATGGTCCCCGTCGTCGTCGTCGTCGTCGCCCGCCTGCCAGGGAATCGCCGCATGACCGCCTCCTCCGGGCCGCGCACGGTGCACTGTCCCGATTGCGGGACATCGTATCCCCGGCCCCAGGACACACGGCGCCCCGCGCGGAGGCGTCCGCGGCTCCACGGGACCCGCAGCCTCGGTAGAGTTCCCCCATGATCTCCTCCGTCCCCCGCGCGCCGCTCGCCGATGGCCGTTCGATCGACGTCATCGGGTACGGCGTCTACAAGGTGCCGCCCGCGGACACCGCGGCACTGTGCTCGACGGCGCTCGACACGGGGTACCGGCTCCTCGACACGGCGGCCCTGTACGGCAACGAGGCCGGCGTCGGCGCCGCCGCGCGGGCCTACGCCGGCGAGCGCGAGGACCTCTTCATCACCTCCAAGGTGTGGAACGACGACCACGGGTACGACGCCACCCTCCGGGCCTTCGACGCCAGCCTGCGGCTGCTGGGCCTCGAGTACCTCGACCTGTACCTCATCCACTGGCCCTGCCCGTCCAGGGACCTGTACGTCGATTCCTGGCGGGCCCTCGAACGGCTCCACGCCGACGGGCGCGTCCGGTCCATCGGCGTCTCCAACTTCCAGCAGGCCCACCTCGAGCGCCTGCTCGCCGAGACCGGGGTGGTCCCGGTCCTCAACCAGATCGAACTGCATCCCTACCTGCAGCAGCGCGCGCTCCGCTCCTTCCACGACCAGCACGGCATCGCGACGCAGGCCTGGAGCCCGCTCGGGCGCGGCAACGTCCTCACCGATCCGGTCATCGCCCGGATCGGTGAGGAGCTGGGACGCACGCCCGCGCAGGTGATCCTGCGGTGGCACCTCCAGCACGGCATCCTGACCATCCCGAAGGCCAGCTCGCGCGAGCGGATCAGCTCCAACCTGGACGTCTTCGGGTTCCGGCTCGACGACGGCCAGGTCGCGGCACTCGACGCGCTGGAGCGCGACCAGCGCTTCGGCTCGCACCCCGACAGGGTGGGCTGATGCGGCAGGCCGTCGTGCACACCCTGGCGTGGGAGGGCACCCTCCAGCGCGTCTGGGACTTCCCGGCGATCGAGGCACCCGGCGCCCCGCAGGGCCGGCCGATCGTCATGGTGCACGGGTTCCGCGGCGACCACCACGGGCTGCTGCGCCTCGTGGAGGAACTTCCCCGCCACCGGGTCCTCCTGCCGGACCTGCCCGGCTTCGGCCAGGGCGAGGAACTGCCCGGTACGCACGACGTCAGCGCCTACGCGCGCTTCATCACCGACTGCTCGCGGCGCCTCGCCCCGGGGCCGCGTGTGCTGCTCGGGCATTCGTTCGGCTCGATCGTCGCGGCGGAGGCGGTGGCACTCGCGCCGGACCTCGCGGCGGCCCTGATCCTGGTCAACCCCATCAGCGCCCCCGCCCTCGAGGGACCGAGCCGCACCGCGTCCCGTGTCGCGGAGGCCTACTACGTGGCAGCGGACCGCCTGCCCGAGGCCGCGGGCCGGGCCCTGCTCTCCCACCCCGCGATCGTCCGCGGCATGAGCGTCTTCATGGCCAAGACGACGGACCGGGCGCTCCGCCGCTGGATCCACGACCAGCACCGCGCCTACTTCAGTTCCTTCGCCAGCCGCCGGGTGGTCCTCGAGGCCTTCCGCGCCTCCATCTCCGGGACCGTCCGTGATCACGCCCGTGCGCTGGAGCTGCCCGTCCTGCTCGTCGCCGCGGCGGAGGACGACATCGGGTCGGTGGAGAGCCAGCGGGAGCTCGCAGCGCTCATCCCGACGTCGACCCTCGAGATCCTGCCCGCCGTCGGCCACCTCGTCCACTACGAGAAGCCGCGCGAGGCGGCGCTCCTGATCGGGAGATTCCTGGAGGCCGTCCCCGCATGAGGATCCTGTTCGACGCCCGCTTCACCCGCACCGACCACCACGACGGCATCAGCCGGTACGGGGCGAGCCTGATCGCCGCGCTGGCCGCGACCGACGACGTCGTGATGCTCATCAGCGACCGCCGCCAGCTCGCCCTCCTCCCGGAGGTCCCGCACGTGCTGATCAACAGCCCGCTCTCCCCCGCGGAGCTGTTCGTCGCGGCACGCATCAACCGGCTGGAGCCCGACGTCGTCGTCTGCCCGATGCAGACCATGGGCTCCTGGGGCCGCCGGTACCCCCTGGTGCTCACGCTGCACGACCTGATCTACTACCAGAACCCGGCGCCCCCGTCCTTCCTGCCGCTGCCGGTGCGTGCGCTCTGGCGGCTCTACCACCTCGCCTACTGGCCCCAGCGGCTGCTGCTGGACCGGGCGGACGTCGTCGCCACGATCTCCGCGACGACGGCGGAGCTGATGCGCCGCCACCGGCTGACCCGGCGGCCCGTCCTGCTCGTGGGCAACGCACCCCAGCCGACGCGGCGGCGCCGCGACCCCGCCGCGCCGCGGTCGGCGTCGCTGCTCTACATGGGGTCCTTCATGCCGTACAAGAACGTCGAGACGATCGTCCGCGCCATGGAGGCCCTCCCAGGGCACACACTGCACCTGCTGAGCAGGATCTCGCCCGCACGCCGGTCGGAGCTCGAGGCGCTCGTCCCCGCGGCGGGGCGCGTGGTCTTCCACGACGGCGTCACCGACGCCGAGTACGAGGACCTCCTCGACGGGTCGACCGCGCTCGTGACCCTCTCCCGGGCCGAGGGCTACGGCCTCCCGCTCATCGAGGCGATGGCGGCCGGCACTCCCGTGATCGCCAGCGACATCCCGATCTTCCGCGAGGTCGGCGGGACGGCGGCCCTGTTCGTGGACCCCGACGATCCCGGCGCGCTCGCGGATGCCGTCCGGTCCCTCGACGACCCCGTCCGCTGGGCCGAGGCCTCCCGCGCAGGGCTGGAGCGGGCGGCGACGTACTCGTGGGCGGAATCCGCCGACCAGCTCCGGGACGCCTGCCGCCGCGCCGTCGGAGAGTTCACGCGCCGCCGGACCCCGCGCCCCTTCCGCGCGTCCTCCCGCGCGTCCTCCGGACGAAACAACCCATGACGGACCTGCAGTGCCCCGCCACGGCGATCCTCCTCGACGCAGGCGCTGGGCCGCCGCCCTGGCTGGGTCGCCACAGGGTCGCCGCCCGTCTCGAGCTGGCGGATCCCTGCGACGTGTCGGCCGTCGTCGAGGAGACGGCGGACCGGTTCCGGGGCGAGACGTTCGCCATCGCCGCGCCGGCCGACGCCATCGTGCTCGCCCTCCGCCGCCGGGGGCTGCCGGGCGGGCCGCCACTCCTGGTGGATATCGACTCGGACGGCTGGCGCCTCGCGCCCTGACCGGCGGGGACGGCGCGCTACGTCCGCGCCGACGTCCAGCCGCGGGCGTGGAGGCCCTCGATGCCGTCCAGCAGCAGGTCGAGGGCGAATTCGAACTCGTATTGGTCATCGCACCCGCGCCCGACCACGCCGTCGTCGTCGTGCGCCGCTGCCCTCGCGATCCGGAGGACGTTCGGGAACCGGCGGGCCATCGCCTCGAGCTGCGCGGCGTCGGGGGGAGCCGAGCCTGCTGACGCACTGTCGACAGCAGCATCCCCGGCCGGGGTCTCCCTAGCATCGAAGAGTTCCTGGGTGAAGCCCCACATCCGGCTGCCCAGCGCATGCATGACGTGGTGCGTCAGATCGACCGAGAACCCCCGGTCGAGGAACATGCCGATGAACGAGTCCGTGTAGGCGAGCACGGCCGGGGTCCGGGTGGTCCGGGTCTCGAGGACCTGGCGTGCCCAGCGGTGCCTCTGGAGGACGGCCCGGGCCGAGAGGACCCGACTCCGGACGGTGGTCCTCCACTCCTGCCCCTCGAGCGGCGGATCGATCTCGGCGACGATCACGTCCACCATGCCGTCGAGCAGGTCCTCCTTGCTGGAGACGTGCTTGTAGAGCGCCATCGGCACCACCCCCAGGTCCTCCGCGAGTGTGCGCATGTTCAGGCCACCCACGCCCTGCCCGTCGGCCAGGGCGACAGCGGCGGTGAGTACCGCGGCCCTGCTCAGCCGCATCCGCGGCGACGTCCTGTGTCCTGCCATCATCTCCCCGTTCCCGACCGACCCTTGACGGGTGTACAACGTACACCTACGCTGATGCCCACGAAGTGTACGCCGTACACTCTACGCCGGGCCGGCGGTCCTCCGACACAGGGCCGGGGTCACCGGCGCACGGCAGGACGGACAGCGCAGAAGGACGGCGCAGAAGGGCAGGACGGCCGTGACGAGCACCCGACGAGCCGAGGAAGCCGCACCCGGGCCGCAGGGCACCACCCCGCACCGGCCGGCGTGGCTGGTCCCCGCGGGACTGATCCTGCTGGGCCTCATCCCCGTCCTGGCCGGGGCCGCCCGCCTCGCGGAACTTGCCGGCGGGGCCGAGGTCACCGAGCGGAACGCGCGCTTCGTCGAGTTCCCCGTCCCCGTCGTCCTGCACATCCTCGGCGCCACCCTGTACGCAGTGCTCGGAGCCTTCCAGTTCCTCCCCTCCCTGCGGCGGGGCGGGCGGAGCCTGCACAGAGTCGCCGGCCGGATCCTCTTCCCTGCCGGGCTGGTGGCGGCGCTCACCGGCCTGTGGATGGCCTGCTTCTCCGCGCTCCCGCCCGGTGACGGCCGGCTCCTCCTCGCCTTCAGGCTCCTCTTCGGGACCGTGATGGTCCTCAGCCTGGTGCTCGGCGTCCGCGCCGCGGTTCGCGGGGACACCAGGACCCACGGCGCGTGGATGACCCGCGCCTACGCGATCGGTCTCGGCGCGGGCACCCAGGCCCTGATCCTGATCGTCCCGGAGCTCCTCGGCAGTCCGCCCGGAGTGACGCTGCGGGCCCTGCTCATGGGTGCCGGGTGGATGATCAACCTCGGCGTGGCGGAGGTCGTCATCCGCCGGCGGACACGGTTCAGGGCTCCCCCGGCTCCCGGCGGATCCACGGACGGGCATCGGTCACCGCGCGCCGGGATGCCGCGGGTCCCCCGCTAGAGCACGTCGAGTGCGTCGAGCCTGATGTGGACCGGCTCGCCCGTCCGCCGGGCGGAGAGGGCGGCCCGGCGGGCCCGGAGCACCTTCGTGACGCCGGCGGCCGCCCGGTAGGAGAAGAAGAGCAGCACGCGATGGCTCCCCTGCCCCGCCAGTGCGNGGCCGGGGCGCCGCGGTCGGTGCCGCGCTTCGGGCCGGCGAGGGCCCGTGCGGCCAGCACGGCCTCCCGGCGGACATCCGGCGGGACCGGCGCGGGGCCGACGACGCGCACGGCGCCCTCGGTCTCCAGCCCGTCGAGGAAGTGGGTGAGGGCCTCCCGGGTGCCCGTGAGCACCGCGTACCGGACGGCCGGCGGAAGCCCGAGCTCGTGCCGCTCGGCCAGTTCGCGCGAGGCCGCCCCGGCGGGATCCCAGCGGACGAGGTGGCCGACGGCGACGTCGTCGTCACCCGTGATCACCACGGTCCCGCCGGCGGTGGCGGGACGCGCGAGGATCGCCGCGGAGAGCCAGCGGCGCAGCGCGTCCTCCCCGGCGCGCATCGATTCGCGGTTGAGCAGGGCGTTGCCGTCGAGGAGGATGACGGCCGCGTACCCTCCCGCGGCCACGGGTTCGGCCCCCGGGGTGGCGACGACGACGGCGGGTACGTCCCGGACGTCGTCGACGATGTGCTCGCCGGCGGAGGAGATGACCGGGACGCCGGGGAACGCGCGTCCCAGCTCCTCGGCGGTCCGGGTGGCGCCCGTGACGGTGGCGCGCATCCGGGTGCCACCGCATTCCGGGCAGGCCCAGTGGTTGTCCGGCCGCCCGCACCATCGGCACGCCGGCGGTGCGTGGTGCCCGGGTTGGGCCAGCGGCCCCGCGCAGGCCGTGCAGCGTGCGGCGTGGCGGCACCGGTCGCAGGCCAGGGCCGGGGAGAAGCCCGTGCGCGCGACCTGCAGGAGGACGGGCCCGGTCTTCAGCCCCGCCTGCGCCGCGGCCCAGGCGGCGTGGGGGATGCGGGCCTGCGCGGCCAGCGGGTCCCGCTCCATCTGGTAGGCGTCGGCGGCGTGGATGACGCGGGGCGCCGACCGACGGACCTCGTTGCGGTCGGCCTGGATGGCGTGCGCCCAGCCGGTGTCCACGAGGCGCTGCGCCTCGGTGGTGCGCCCGAAGGAGGAGAGCAGCATCGCGGTTCCCTCCTGCTCCGCGCGCAGCAGCAGCACGTCGCGGACGTGCTGGTACGGTGCACGCTGTTCGACGTGCTGGTCGTCGCCGTCGTCCCACAGGCAGACGAGCCCGAGGTCACGCACGGGCGCGTAGGCGGCGGACCGCGTGCCGACGGCGACGGTCGCCGACCCGTGGAGGATGCGCAGGAAGTTGCGGTACCTCGGTGTCGCGCCGTCCTCGCCCGTCAACCGGGCCACCGCCGGCGCCCCGAGACGGGCCACGAGGGCGGCCTCCATGCGCGCGAGGTCCCGCTGGTCGGGGACGACGACGACCGCCCCCCGGCCCGCGGACGCGGCAGCCGCGACGGCGTCGGCGATCTCCTCGTGCCAGGCCGTGGGACCGTACCCGCCGAGGCTCGTCAGGACGGCGCGGGGCGATTCGCCGGAGCGGAGGTGCTGCAGGTAGGAGAGGCCGTTCGGGTAGCGCCGGAAGCTGCCGGAGGAAGGCCGTCCCACGGCGACCGGCAGCATGCCCGCAGCCTCGGGGTCGACGGGATCGAGGGGGTCGGCGCCGGCGTCCGAGGGCTCCGGCGCGGCCTCCCCCGCCGCGGCCTGGCCGTCGAACTCGGCCTCGACCCGCGCCATGCGCGGAGGGACGGCCGACCGCAGGACGTCGCTCACGGTGCCGACCGACCGCGCGGCGACGGCCGTCGCGAGGGCGAGGACCTCGGGGGTGAGGACCTGCTGGGGGGAGACGACCTTCGCGAGCGGCAGGAGTGTCGCCGTCGTGCTGGCCTCCTGGACCCGCTCCGCGAGGAAGCCTGCGTGCTCGCGCCCGGCGAACCGCACCTTGACCCGCACGCCGGGCTGGGCCTCGGCGTCCATGGCGGCGGGCACCGCGTAGTCGAAGAACCGGTCGAGATGGGGAAGCTGCGCGTCCAGGATCACCCGGGCGATGGGCAGCGACGAGGCCCGCTCGGGATCGGCCTGCGGCAGCCGGGCAGCCCCGAAGCCGTGCAGCAGCGACAGCTGCCCGTCCGTCACGTCGGACACGCGGGTGGTGTGGGTCATGACGTTCCGGCCGCCCCCTCCCGTGTCAGGCGTTGAAGTAGCTCCTGAGCTTGTCCACGCGGTCGATGCGCTCCCAGGTGAAGCCGTCCTCCTCGCGACCGAAGTGCCCGTGGGCCGCGGTGCGCTGGTAGATGGGCCGCTTGAGATCGAGGGCGTTGATGATGCCGAGCGGGCGGAGGTCGAAGACCTCGCGGATCGCGGCGCCGATCTTCAGCGGATCCACGGTCTCGGTGCCGAAGGTCTCCACGTAGATGCCCACGGGCTGGGCCATGCCGATGGCGTAGGCGATCTGGATCTCGGCCCGACGGGCGAGGCCGGCCGCCACGACGTTCTTCGCGACCCACCGCATGGCGTAGGCCGCCGAGCGGTCCACCTTCGACGGGTCCTTGCCGCTGAACGCGCCGCCGCCGTGACGGGCCATGCCGCCGTAGGTGTCGACGATGATCTTGCGTCCGGTCAGGCCGGCGTCGCCCACGGGCCCGCCGATCACGAAGGCCCCACCGGGGTTCAGGATGTGGCGGACCGACGACGCGTCGAGCTCGGAGGCTGCCAGGACCGGGGTGACCACGTGCTCGACGAGGCCGGCGCGCAGTTCCTCGAGGGACACCTCGGCGGAGTGCTGGGAGGAGACGACCACGGAGTCGATCGAGACGGGGCGGTCGCCGTCGTACCCGACGGTGACCTGCGTCTTGCCGTCCGGGCGGAGGTACGGGAGGGTGCCGTCCTTGCGGACGGCGGTGAGGCGCTCGGACAGCCGGTGCGCGAGCCAGATGGGGGCGGGCATGAGCACGGAGGTCTCGTCGCTCGCGTAGCCGAACATGATGCCCTGGTCCCCTGCGCCCTGGGCGTCGTAGGGATCCACACCCGTCCCCTCCCGGGTCTCGAGGGAGGTGAACACCCCGGAGGCGATCTCGGGGCTCTGCTGCCCGATGGACACGGACACGCCGCAGCGGGCGCCGTCGAACCCGTTGGCCGAGGAGTCGTAGCCGATGCCGAGGATGGTCTCGCGGACGATCTGGGGGATCTCGACGTAGGCCTCGGTGGTGACCTCGCCCGCGACGTGCACGAGCCCCGTGGTCACGAGGGTCTCCACCGCGACGCGCGAATCCGGGTCCTGTTCGAGCATGCCGTCGAGGATGGCGTCGCTGATCTGGTCGCAGATCTTGTCGGGGTGACCCTCGGTCACCGATTCCGAGGTGAACAGGCGCAGGGGGGAACCGATGCTGGGAGGAATCACGTGCTCACTCTACTTGGTCGGAGGGACGTTCCTGCGTGGGACCGGCGGGATCAGCGGGACAGCAGGCGCGCCGCATGGGCGATCACGGCGTCGGCGACGACCCGCTTGGAGCCGTGCACCGCGGCCGGCTCGCTGCCGTCGGCGTCGAGGATGGTGACCTCGTTGGAGTCCTTGCCGAACACCCGGTCCGCGCCGACGACGTTGAGCACCAGGAAGTCGCAGCCCTTCCGGGCGAGCTTCGTGCGGGCGTGGGTCAGGGGGTCGGCCGCGGCGTCTCCCGTCTCGGCGGCGAAGCCGGCGATGACCTGCGGCCGCGCGCCGGCGTCCCGGGCGAGTACGGCCTCGCGGAGCACGTCGGGATTCCGGACGAGGGTGATCACCGGGTCCGTCCCGTCGTCGCTCTTCTTCATCTTGGCCGCGGCGACCTCCGCGGGACGGAAGTCCGCGACGGCGGCGGCCATGATCAGCACGTCCGTGGTGGGCAGCGCGCCGAGGACGGCGTCCCGCAGCTGGAGGGCGGAGTCGACGCGCACGACGTCGCAGCCGGCGGGCGGCGCGACGTCGGCGTGGGCGAGCACGAGGGTCACACGGGCACCCTGCGCGAGGGCGGCCTCGGCCAGGGCCATCCCCTGCTTGCCGGAGGACCGGTTGCCGAGGAACCGCACCGGGTCGAGGGCTTCGCGCGTGCCGCCCGCGGAGATGGTGACGTGCCTGCCCTGCAGGCTGCCGCCGTCCCCGGGGCGGGCGACGACGGCCATGACCGCCGCGAAGATGTCGGCCGGCTCCGGGAGCCGGCCGGGGCCGGAGTCCGTTCCGGTGAGG
Organism: Arthrobacter sp. L77; assembly: GCF_000816565.1. Taxonomy (NCBI): domain Bacteria; kingdom Bacillati; phylum Actinomycetota; class Actinomycetes; order Micrococcales; family Micrococcaceae; genus Arthrobacter; species Arthrobacter sp. L77. The sequence goes on from NZ_JWSU01000006.1 coordinate 498,330, forward strand.
CGCCCGGAGGCCGGTTCGAGGACGGTGACGCCGCGCGAGCGGAGGGTCTCGACGTTGGCGCGGGTCGCCGCGTGCTGCCACATCTCGGTGTGCATCGCGGGAGCCATGACCACGGGGCCGTGCGCCATGAGAAGCGTGCCCGTCAGGAGGTCGTTCGCGAGCCCGGCGGCGGCCCGGGCCAGGACGTCGGCGGTGGCCGGCGCGACGACGACGAGGTCGGCCTCGTGCCCGAGGCGCACGTGGTTCACCTTGTCGACGTCGTCCCAGACGCTGTTGCTCACGGGGTGGCCCGACAGCGCCTCCCATGTGGCGGTGCCGACGAAGCGGGTGGCGGCGTCGGTGGGGATGACCGTGACGTCATGGCCGGACTCCGTGAAAAGACGGAGGAGGGATGCGGCCTTGTAGGCCGCGATCCCTCCTCCGACACCGAGGACTACGCGCACTGGCTATCCGTGCTCGGGGCTGCCGGGACTACTCGGACTGTTCCATGGGCGAGGACACCAGCATGCCCTCGTTGATCTCGCGCAGGGCGATGGAGAGGGGCTTCTCGTTCAGGCGGGTGTCGACGAGCGGGCCGACGTACTCGAAGAGGCCCTCGTGGAGCTGGGAGTAGTACGCGTTGATCTGGCGGGCGCGCTTGGCACCGTAGATCACGAGGGCATACTTCGAGTCCGAGGCCTCCAGCAGAGAATCGATCGGCGGGTTGATGATGCCTTCGGGCTGAGTTGACACAGAGTTCTCCAAAAAAATAAGGCGGGACCGGCCGGATCAGCGCGCTTCAGCGCTCCAGCGGACGCAGTCCCATCAGTGATACGAGCTCGTCTGCCGCATGCTCCACGGTGTCGTTGACGACGGTGTGGTTGAATTCCGGCTCGGCGGCAAGTTCCAGTTTAGCGGTTTCCAGCCGCTGCTGCTGTTCCTCGGCCGTTTCGGTGCCGCGCCCCGCGAGCCGACGCACCATCTCGTCCCAGCTGGGGGGCGTGAGGAACACGAAATTCGCCTCCGGCATGGTCTCCTTCACCTGGCGCGCCCCCTGGAGGTCGATCTCCAGGAGCACGGTCCGGCCCTCGTCCATCGCGGCCTGGACGGTCCGCCGCAGCGTCCCGTAGCGGTTGCGGCCGTGCACCACGGCCCACTCCAGCAGCTGCTCCTCGGCGACGAGCCGGTCGAATTCCTCCGGGGAGACGAAGAAGTAGTGCACGCCGTCGATCTCCCCCGGGCGCGGCGGGCGGGTGGTCGCGGACACGGAGAGCCATACCTCGGGATAGTGGTCCCGGATGTAGGTCGAGACTGTTCCCTTGCCGACCGCCGTCGGGCCGGCCAGGACTGTCAACCGGGGCTGTGACACTACCGCTTCCTTACTTTCTGGCCGAGCCAGACTGGTGTTGTTCGAGATAGGTGACGAGGGCCTTGCGCTGATGGATGCCGAGCCCGCGCACGCGCCGGGTCCCCGCGATGCCCACCTCCGCCATGATGGCGGCCGCTCGCACGTCGCCGACGCCGGGCAGGGCCTTGAGGAGGTCGAAGACCTTCAGGCGGCCCACGGCGTCGTCGCCGTCGGGGTTCTCGATCACGTCCGCCACGGAAAGCTTACCGGTCCTCAGCCTGGACTTGATGTCCGCCCGTACCGCACGCGCCGCCGTCGCCTTCTCGCGCGCCCGCGTCCGTTCGTCGTCCGTCAATGGCTTCAGGCTCACTGCTGCTCCCTACGCTGGACGGCACCACGAAGGGCGGCGACCGCTCGTCGTGTGGCTGGGTCAGGTGGATCGACGGACACGCCTGGTCGTCGTCCCGGGTGGGTGGGGGCCCGGCAGGCCCGGTGGAACGAACCTACCGGGCGCACGGCTCCGAAATCAATGCGCCCCCGCGCTCAGGCGAGCCCGTCGCGGGTACGCTCCGCCTCCGCGCGCAGCGCCGCCGCGTCGGGACCCGCGGCGAGGATCGCGCGGCTCGAGGTGGGCAGCACGAACGGCAGGGCCGCCCCGAACGCTGCCTCCAGCTCACGGCGCCCGGCACCCTGGGCGCCGACCCCGGGCGCCAGGACGGGGCCGTTGAGGGAGGGCAGGTCCAGGCCGAGCCGCTGCGCGGCGTCACCGATGGTCGCGCCGATCACCAGCCCCACATGGCCGGGCCCGGCGCCGGCGTTCTCCGCGGCCGCCGCGTGCGCGATGGACCGCGCCACGGACGCGTCCCCGCCCACGTGCTGCACCGAGCGGCCTTCGGGGTTGGACGTCAGCGCGAGGACGAACACCCCGCGTCCGGTCGCGGTGGCGAGGTCGAGGGCCGGTCGGAGGGACTCGAACCCGAGGTACGGGTTCAGGGTGACGGCGTCGGCCGCCAGCGGGCGGCCCTCCCCGAGCCACGCCTCGGCGTAGGCCCGCATGGTGGATCCGATGTCGCCGCGCTTGGCGTCCGCGATGGTGAGGACGCCGGCGTCGGCCGCACGCGCCAGCAGCGTCTCGAGGACCGCGAGTCCGCGCGCGCCGTGCCGTTCGTACAGCGCCACCTGCGGCTTGAGGGCCGCGGCGACCGGCCCGACGGCGTCCAGCACCGTCATGGAGAAGCGCTCGAGGCCCGCCGGGGAGTCCTCCAGCCCCCAGGCGTCCAGCAGACCGGGGTGCGGGTCGATGCCGACGCACAGGCTCCCCCGGGCCGCCCGGGCCGCCGCGAGCCGCCCCCCGAAGGGGGCGCGGGCCGCGGCGGCGCCGACCTCAGGAGGCATCGCGGGCCGCGGTGGACGCCTTGAGGTTCGCGGCGTGCTCCTGGAGGCTCGTCACCGACCACTCGTAGGAGCGCATGGCCTCGATCGCCTGCACGGCGGCCCCCACCTCGGGGATCGTCGTGATGACCGGGAGGCCGTAGGACGTCGCGGCCGCGCGGATCTCGTAGCCGTCGCCGCGCGCCTGGCCGCCCGAGGGCGTGTTGATGATCATGTCGATGCCGCCCCCGGTGATGAGGTCCACCACGGTGCCCTCACCGTGCGCCCCCGTACCCTCGGCGACCTTGCGGACCGTCGTCGCCTGGATGCCGTTGCGCCGCAGGACGTCCGCCGTGCCGCCCGTGGACACGATCTCGAAGCCGAGGTCCACGAGCCGCTTGACCGGCATGACGATGGCGCGCTTGTCCCGGTTGGCGACGGAGACGAAGACCTTGCCCTGCACCGGCAGGGCCGCGTTCGCCGCGGCCTGGCTCTTCGCGAAGGCCGTGTCGAAGTACTTGTCGATGCCCATCACCTCACCGGTGGACCGCATCTCCGGACCCAGCAGGGAGTCCACCACCGTGCCCTCGGGCGTGCGGAAACGGCTGAAGGGCAGCACTGCCTCCTTGACGGAGACCGGCGCGTCCAGCGGCAGCGAGCCGCCGTCACCCCGGGCCGGCAAGAGTCCGCGCCCACGCAGTTCCGCGACCGTGACCCCGGTGCCGATCAGGGCGGCACCCTTGGCGAGCTGCACGCCGGTGGCCTTCGAGACGAACGGCACGGTCCGCGAGGCGCGGGGATTCGCCTCGAGGACGTACAGGACGTCGGAGGCCAGCGCGAACTGGATGTTGATGAGCCCGCGCACGCCGACGCCCTCGGCGATCGCGAGCGTCGCCTCCCGGACACGCTGCAGCACATCGGCGCCGAGGGTGATGGGCGGCAGCACGCACGCCGAGTCGCCGGAGTGGATGCCGGCCTCCTCGATGTGCTCCATGATCCCGCCGAGGTACATCTCCGTCCCGTCGTACAGCGCGTCGACGTCGATCTCGATCGCGTCCTCGAGGAAGCGGTCGATGAGGACCGGGTGCGCCTCCGTGATCTCCGTGGCGTTGGCGATGTAGCGGGAGAGGTTCGGCTCGTCGTAGACGATCTCCATGCCGCGTCCGCCGAGGACGTAGGACGGACGCACCAGCACGGGGTAGCCGATGGCGTCGGCGATCTTCTTCGCGTCCTCGAAGGACACCGCGGTGCCGTTCTTGGGGGAGATCAGCCCGCCGGCGTCGAGCACGCGACTGAACGCCCCGCGGTGCTCGGCGAGGTCGATGGCCTCGGGCGACGTGCCGAGGATGGGGATGCCGGCGTCGGCGAGTTCCTGGGCGAGCTTCAGCGGCGTCTGGCCGCCGAGCTGGACGAACACGCCGAGGACCCCGCCGGTGCGCTGCTCGGCGGCGATGACCTCGAGGACGTCCTCGAGGGTCAGCGGCTCGAAGTACAGGCGCGTGGAGATGTCGTAGTCCGTGGAGACCGTCTCCGGGTTGCAGTTGACCATGACCGTCTCGTAGCCGGCCTCCCGCAGCGCCATCGTGGCGTGGACGCACGAGTAGTCGAACTCGATGCCCTGGCCGATCCGGTTGGGCCCGGAGCCGAGGATGATCACCGAGGGCTTCTCGTGCTGCGCCACCTCGTCCTCCTCGTCGTAGGACGAGTAGTGGTAGGGCGTGTAGGCGGCGAACTCCGCCGCGCACGTGTCCACGGTCTTGAAGACGGGGCGGATGCCGAGCGCGTGCCGCACCCCGCGCACCACGGCCTCGGGCGTGGAGGTGAGGGAGCCGATCTGCTCGTCGGAGAACCCGTGGCGCTTGGCGTGCCGCAGCACGTCCTCCGTGAGGTTCGGCGCCGAGCGCACCTCCTCCGCGATCTCGTTGAGGAGCACGAGCTGGTCGAGGAACCACGGGTCGATCGCCGTGGCCTCGTAGAGCCGCTCCACGGTGGCGCCGCCGAGCAGCGCGCGCTGCACCTGGGACAGCCGTTCGGTGGTGGGGCGCCGGGCCGCCTCGACGAGGGCGTCGACGTCCCCGGCGGGCACCGGCGCGAAGGACAGCTGCGACCCCTTCTGCTCGAGGGAGCGGAGTGCCTTCTGCAGCGCCTCCGTGAAGTTGCGGCCCATGGCCATGGCCTCGCCCACGGACTTCATGGTGGTGGTCAGCGTGGGGTCCGCGGCGGGGAACTTCTCGAACGCGAACCGCGGCACCTTGACCACCACGTAGTCGAGGGTCGGCTCGAAGGACGCCGGGGTCTTCAGCGTGATGTCGTTGGGGATCTCGTCGAGCGTGTAGCCGAGGGAGAGCTTCGTCGCGATCTTGGCGATCGCGAAGCCGGTGGCCTTCGACGCGAGGGCCGAGGACCGCGAGACGCGCGGGTTCATCTCGATGACGACGACGCGGCCCGTGTCCGGTTCGATGGCGAACTGGATGTTGCAGCCGCCCGTGTCGACGCCGACCTCGCGGATCACGGCGATCGAGATGTCCCGCAGGCGCTGGTACTCGCGGTCGGTGAGCGTCAGGGCCGGCGCCACCGTGATGGAGTCGCCGGTGTGCACGCCCACGGGGTCCACGTTCTCGATGGAGCACACCACCACGACGTTGTCGTTCCTGTCGCGCATCATCTCGAGCTCGTACTCCTTCCACCCGAGGATGCTCTCCTCGAGGAGGACCTCGCTCGTGGGGCTGTACTGCAGGCCCTGGCCGACGATGCGGCGCAGGTCCTGCTCGGTGTACGCGAGGCCGGAGCCGAGACCGCCCATCGTGAAGGACGGGCGGACCACCATCGGGTAGCCGAGGTCCTCGGCGGCCGCCAGGGCCTCGTCGATCGTGTGGATGATCGAGGACCGGGCCGACTCCGCACCGCAGCGCGCCACGACGCCCTTGAACTTCTCGCGGTCCTCGCCGAGCTCGATCGCGGCGATGTTCGCGCCGATGAGCTCGACGCCGTACTTCTCGAGGACGCCGTTCTTGTCGAGGGCGATCGCCGTGTTCAGTGCCGTCTGGCCGCCCAGGGTGGGCAGCAGGGCGTCCGGGCGCTCCTTCGCGATGATCTTCTCGACGACGTCCGGGGTGATCGGCTCCACGTACGTGGCGTCGGCGAACTCCGGATCGGTCATGATCGTGGCCGGGTTCGAGTTCACGAGGATGACGCGCAGGCCCTCCTCGCGCAGGACGCGCAGCGCCTGCGTGCCCGAGTAGTCGAATTCGGCGGCCTGCCCGATGACGATCGGCCCGGAGCCGATCACGAGGACGCTCTTGAGGTCGGTTCTGCGGGGCATCAGTTCTCTTCCTGGGTTGTGCTGCCGTGGCCGGGCTGGGCGCCCGCGTGGTCCTTCTCGGACCGCATCAGGTCGATGAAGCGGTCGAAGAGGTACGCCGAGTCGTGCGGACCGGCCGCCGCCTCGGGGTGGTACTGGACGGAGAAGGCCGGGATGTCCAGGCACGCCAGTCCCTCGACGACGTCGTCGTTCAGGCACACATGGCTCACCTCGACGCGGCCGTAGGTGCCGGCGGGCGCCTCGACGGGGCCGTCCAGCGGTGCGTCGACGGCGAAGCCGTGGTTCTGCGAGGTGATCTCCACCTTGCCGGTGCGGCGGTCCATGACCGGCTGGTTGATCCCCCGGTGGCCGTAACGGAGCTTGTAGGTACCGAAGCCGAGTGCGCGGCCGAGGATCTGGTTGCCGAAGCAGATGCCGAAGAACGGCACGCGCGCATCGAGCACGCGCCGCAGCAGGTCCACCTGGGCGTCGGCCGTCGCGGGATCGCCGGGCCCGTTGGACATGAAGACGCCGTCCGGCCGGGCGGCCATGACGTCGTCGAACGTCGCCGCGGCGGGCAGGACGACGGTGCGCACGCCGCGCTGGGCGAAGTGCCTGGGCGTCATCGCCTTGATGCCGAGGTCGAGCGCCGCGATGGTGGCCACCGTCTCGCCGGTCCAGCCGTGGTCGGCGGGTTCGACGACGTACGCCTCGTCGATGCTGACCTCCTCGGCGAGCCGCGAGCCAGCCATGGACGGCTGGGCGAGGACCAGCTCGAGGAGCCGGTCCGCGGGCAGCGCGGCGTCCGCGCCGGAGAAGATGCCGGCGCGCATGGCGCCGCGCTCGCGGAGGTGCCGGGTCACGGCGCGCGTGTCGACGCCCTCGATGCCGACGATCCCCTGCTCGCGCAGCTGGTCGTCGAGGCTCTGCTCGGAGCGCCAGTTGGAGGGACGGCGCGCTGCGTCCCGGATGACGTACCCGGCCACCCAGATGCGGCGCGACTCGGCGTCGTCGGCGTTCACCCCGGTGTTGCCGATGTGCGGCGCCGTCTGGACGACGAGCTGGCGGGCGTAGGACGGATCGGTGATGGTCTCCTGGTACCCGGTCATGCCGGTGGCGAAGACGGCCTCGCCGAGCGTGGTGCCCTCGGCCCCGTAGGCGCGGCCGCGGAAGATGCGGCCGTCCTCGAGGACGAGCACCGCGGGTGCCTGTCGGTGGACCGGTGCCGTTGTTGGAGCGTGGCTCACAGCTGTTCCCTGCCTTCGGGGGTCGGTGGAGTGCGGTCGGAGGTGGTGTCGGTGCGGGCGGTGTCCGGGGGCGCGGAGCGGGCCGGGACGAGCGCGGCCGTGGCGGCGACGAGCTGCGCCTTGTGCGCGGCGTGGCGTGTGCGGAACCCCGTGTCGACGCCGTGACCGCCGAGGCGCCAGGTGAGGATCACGAGCCCCTCCTTCTCGACGAACTTGCCGGTCATGCCGCCCGCGAGCTGCACCGAGGTGAGGTCGCCGCGCGGGATGAAGACGGTGCGGGCGCCCGTGCGCGTGATCAGGACGCCGTCCTCGTGGACGGAGGCGACGGCGTTGCCGCGCAGACCCAGCCCGTGGACCGCGATGCGGTCGAGCCAGTCCCCCGCCGTCGTCGTCGCGACGTACTGTCCCTCGGCCTCGTAGAGGACGGGCCCGAGGTCCGCGGGCGGCTCCGGCGGCACAGGGACGTCCGCCTGCCGACGCAGCCGGTTGCGCCATCCGAGGCCCATGAGCCCGACGATCCCGGCGATGATGCCGACGGTCAGGGCGACCCAGCCTAGAGATTCCACGCGGCGGCCCCTTCGGTCGCGGACTCCGGGCGGGGTGAGGCGAGGCGCCCGTCGAGGACCGTCGGGTGTCCGGCATAGAAGGTGGCGCGGACGCTGCCGGGCAGTTCGAGGCCGCGGAAGGGGCTGTTGCGGCCCTTCGTGGCCATCGTGGACGGATCGACGGTCCACCGCGCGGCCGGGTCGACGAGGATCAGGTTCGCGGGCTCGCCGACGGCGATCGGCCGGCCCTGGTGTCCGAGCCGGCCGATCGCCGCCGGGCTGACCGAGGTCACCCGGGCGAAGTCCTCCCAGTCCAGCAGGCCGGTCTCCACCATGGTGTGCTGCACCACGGACAGGGCGGTCTCGAGGCCCGTCATGCCCATGGCGGCCTGCGCCCACTCGCACTCCTTGTGCTCGCTCGGGTGCGGTGCGTGGTCGGTGCCGACGACGTCGATCGTGCCGTCGGCGAGGGCCGCACGCAGCGCGTGGACGTCGCCGGAGGTACGCAGCGGCGGGTTGACCTTGTAGACCGGGTCGTAGCTGCGGACGAGCTCGTCGGTCAGGAGCAGGTGGTGCGGGGTGACCTCGGCGGTGACGTCGATGCCGCGGGCCTTCGCCCACCGGATGATCTCCACCGACCCGGCCGTGGAGACGTGGCAGACGTGCAGGCGGGACCCGACGTGCTGGGCGAGCAGGACGTCGCGGGCGATGATGCTCTCCTCCGCCACGGCCGGCCAGCCGGTCAGGCCGAGGACGGCCGAGACCTCGCCCTCGTTCATCTGGGCGCCCTCGGTGAGGCGCGGTTCCTGCGCGTGCTGCGCGATGACGCCGTCGAACGCCTTGACGTATTCGAGTGCGCGGCGCATCAGGACGGGATCGTGGACGCAGATGCCGTCGTCGGAGAAGACGCGGACGGCCGCCCGCGACTCGGCCATGGCGCCGAGCTCGGCGAGCCGCTCGCCGCCCAGGCCGGCGGTCACGGCCCCGACCGGGCGGACCTCGACCCAGCCCGAGGCGAGGCCGAGGCGGTACACCTGCTCGACGACGCCGGCCGTGTCGGCGACGGGAGAGCTGTTGGCCATGGCGTGCACGGCCGTGAACCCGCCCAGCGCGGCGGCGCGCGACCCGGTCTCGACCGTCTCCGCGTCCTCCCGGCCCGGCTCGCGGAGGTGCGTGTGGAGGTCCACCATGCCGGGCAGGGCGATCAGGCCCGCGGCGTCGATGGTCTCGGCGTCGGCGGGTGCCTCGGCCGTCGCTGCGGCGCCGACGGCGGCGATGACGCCGTCACGGATGAGGAGGTCCTGGACGTCGCCGCCCAGGATCGAGGCGCCGCGGATGAGGTACGCGGGTCGGGTGGGACCGGTGGTACGGGTGGGGGTCGTCACGGGGTGCGGCCTTCCGGGATCAGGGCGGTCGGGTCATCGGTCTGGTCGTCGTGCTCGTCGCGCGGGTCCCCGGAGAGCAGCAGGTACAGCGCGGCCATGCGCACGGACACGCCGTTGCGGACCTGGGCGAGGACGGTGGAGCGGGGCGAGTCCGCGGCGGCGGAGGAGATCTCGAGGCCCCGGTTCATGGGCCCGGGGTGCATGATCACGGTGTCGTCCAGGCCCATCGTGTCCAGCAGTGCCAGCCGCCCGTCGTCGAAGCCCCAGCGCCGTGAGTACTCGCGCGTCGAGGGGAAGAACGCGGCGTTCATCCGCTCGGCCTGCAGGCGGAGCATCATGACGGCGTCGGGCCGCTGGGCGAGGGCGTCGTCGAGGTTGTAGAACACGGTGCAGGGCCAGGACCCGATGCCGACCGGGAGCAGGGTGGGCGGGCCGGCGAGGAGCACCTCCGCGCCGAGCGTGGTCAGCAGCCAGACGTTGGAGCGCGCCACCCGCGAGTGGAGGACGTCCCCGACGATCAGGACCTTCATGCCGGCCAGGGTGCTCCCGGCGCTGGGCATGCCGCCGAGCCGCGCCCAGTGCCGGCGCAGCGTGAAGGCGTCGAGCAGGGCCTGCGTGGGGTGTTCGTGCGTCCCGTCCCCGGCGTTGACGACGGCCGCGTCGATCCAGCCCGACGCCGCGAGCCGCGCCGGTGCGCCGGAGGCGGGGTGGCGGATGACGACGGCGTCCGCGCTCATGGCCTCCAGGGTCTGCGCGGTGTCCTTCAGGGATTCGCCCTTGGACACCGAGGATCCCTTGACCGCGAAGTTGATGACGTCGGCGGAGAGGCGTTTCGCCGCGGCCTCGAAGGAGATGCGGGTGCGGGTGGAGTCCTCGTAGAAGAGGTTCACCACGGTCCGGCCGCGCAGCGCGGGGAGCTTCTTGATCTCCCGCTCCCCCACCGCCGCCATCTCCTCGGCGACGTCCAGCAGGCGCAGGGCGCTCCTCGCTGACAGGTCCTGCGTGCTGAGCAGGTGCTTCACGCGCGGTCCTCGATGACGACCTCGTTCACGGCGGAGCCGCCGATCAGGTCGATCTCGGCGAGATGCACGCGCACGCGTTCGCGGGACGACGTCGGCAGGTTCTTGCCCACGTGGTCGGCGCGGATGGGGAGCTCGCGGTGGCCCCGGTCCACCAGCACCGCCAGACGGACGGCACGGGGCCGGCCGAGGTCGGCGAGGGCGTCCAGGGCGGCCCGGATGGTGCGCCCCGAGTAGAGGACGTCGTCGACGAGGACCACGACCTTGTCGTCGATGCCCGACGGCGGGAGCTGCGTCGCCAGCGGTGAGCGGGTGGGATTGCGGCGGAGGTCGTCCCGGTACATGGTGACGTCGAGCTGACCCGTGATGAGGTCCGGATCCACCGAGGGATCCACGGACGCGATCTTCTGGGCGAGGCGCTGGGCCAGCGGGAAACCCCTGCGGGGGATGCCGAGGAGCACGAGGTCACGCGAGCCCTTGTTCGCCTCGAGGATCTCGTGGGCGATGCGTGTGAGTGCGCGGTCTATGTCTGCTGCTGCGAGAACAACGCGCTTGGTGATGCCGGAATCCGAGGCAGGCATGGTCATAACACGCTTCCTCCTTCCCCGCCTCACGGGACGGAACTTAAAGGGTGGTTGCGCCTTCAAAACTACCACAGCGGTGCATGCCCCTAGGGTTGGAGCATGGCGACGAACAACCAGGGCTACGGCCGACCGGCCGACTCCCCGCGGGAACGGCAGGACCAGCAGTGGCACCGGCACGGCGACCAGGGATGGTGGGGCGACACGACCGTGCGGCACCCCCGGGCTGCCCCGACCCGTGGCACGGGCGACGCCTTCCACCCCGTGTGGGACAGGCCGCCCCGACGCCGTCGCGTGCTCGACGTCCTCCTCGTGCTCGTCGCGGCCCTGGTGGTCGCGGCCGTCCTCCTGCTCCTCTCGCTGTCCCTCGGCCCGTCCGCCTTCGTCCTCTGCGGGATCCTCGCGCTGGTCCCGCTGGGCATCTGCCTGGTCGGGCTGCGCTGGATCGACCGGTGGGACCCCGAACCACGCGGGGCCCTGCTCTTCGCGTTCCTGTGGGGTGCCGGAGCGTCCGTCGCCGTGACCCTGCTGCTCGGCACCTATGTGGTGGAGCTGCTCGGGGACGCGCTCACCACCACCTCCCCCGACGTGATCGGCCCGGTGCTGCAGGCCCCGCTCGTGGAGGAGTTCGCCAAGGGCCTCGGCGTGCTGATCCTCGTGTACACACGCCGCAGCCACTTCGACGGGCCCGTGGACGGCATCGTCTACGCCGGGACGGTCGCGGCGGGCTTCGCCTTCACCGAGAACATCCTCTACTTCGGCTCCGCCGTGATGGACTCCGGCAACGCCGGGGCCCTCGTGGGGGTGTTCGTGCTGCGCGGGCTGTTCTCCCCGTTCGCCCACGTCATGTTCACCGCCCTGCTCGGGTTCGTGCTCGGGTACGCGCTGACCCGTGGCGGCGGGAATGCGCGGATCCTCGGCGCCTTCGCCCTCGGGCTCCTGCCGGCGATCGCCGGGCACATGCTGTGGAACGGCGGCACGATCCTCCTGTTCGACAACTTCTTCCTCTTCTACTTCGTCGTGCAGGTGCCGCTGTTCGTGGCCGCCGTGATCGCCGTCGTCCTCCTCCGGCGCGCCGAGCAGCGCCTCACCGAGGCGCGGCTCGGCGACTACGCACAGGCAGGCTGGTTCACGGCCGAGGAGGTGAGCATGCTCGCCACCCGCCCCGGCCGGGCACGGGCTCTCGCCTGGGCCAGGACCGTCGGGGCGAGGGAGGACATGCAGGCTTTCATCCGGACGGGGTCGCGCATCGCGCACACGCGCCAGCGGATGCTGGGCGGCCGGCGCGACGGCGACTACGCGGCCGAGGAGCGTGCCCTGCTGGCGGAGGCGTCGCAGCGGCGGACCCGGATCTTCGAGAAGGCCTCGGCCGTCCGGTAGGTGCGGCGCGGTCGGCCGGTCGGGCGCTCACCTGCGGTCGGTGCCCGACGACGGAACCCACCACACGTGCCCGACGAATGCCCGGAGCCGGGAACGCAGAAGCTCCCGTGGGCCGTCGACGGCCTGCGGGAGCTTCCGGAGGGGAGATATGGGGCGTCGCTCAGGCCAGCAGGGTCGGCTTGAGCTGCTGCAGCCGTCCGAGGAGGCCGTTGACGAACTTCGGCGACTCGTCGGTGGAGAGCATCTTCGCGAGCTCGACGGCCTCGCTGACGGCGACGCCGTCGGGGACGTCGTCGTTGTAGAGCAGCTCCCAGCTGCCGATGCGCAGGATCATGAGGTCCACCGCGGGCATGCGGTCGAGCGTCCACCCCTGCGAATAGGTGCTCAGGAACTCGTCGATCTGCTCCTGGCGCTCCAGGACGCCCTCGACGACGTCCACCGTGTAGTCCGCGATGACCATGTCCGTCTTCTCGCGGCGGGCACGGATGACCTCGAGGGCCGGCATGTCGCGCTGCGCGGACTCGAAGAGGATGTCCAGGGCCCGACGTCGGGCCTTACTGCGTGCGCTCACTCGTTGACGCGTCCCAGGTACTCGCCCGTGCGGGTGTCCACCTTGACCTTGGTGCCGGTGCCGAGGAACAGGGGGACCTGGATCTCGTGGCCGGTCTCGACGGTGGCGGGCTTGGTGCCGCCCGTGGAGCGGTCGCCCTGCAGGCCCGGCTCCGTGTAGGTGATCTCCAGCGTCACGGACGCGGGGAGCTCGACGTACAGCGGCGAGCCCTCGTGCATGGCGATCGTGGCCATCTGGCTCTCGAGCATGAAGTTCGCGGCGTTGCCGACGGTCTTGCCCGGCACCGTGATCTGGTCGTAGTCCGTGGTGTCCATGAAGACGTAGTCCTCGCCGTCCTTGTACAGGTACTGGTAGTCGCGGCGGTCCACGGTGGCCGTCTCGATCTTCAGGCCCGCGTTGAAGGTCTTGTCGACCACCTTGCCGGAGAGGATGTTGCGGAGCTTGGTGCGGACGAAGGCGCCACCCTTGCCGGGCTTGACGTGCTGGAATTCGAGGACGTTCCAGAGGTTGCCTTCGAGCTTCAGAACGGTGCCGTTCTTGATGTCGTTCGTGGTCGCCACAGATTCACTTTCGTCGGGTTCTCGGATGGATCGGCCGGCCGGGGCACAGCGGGCGCGCGGAGGCACGCCAAAAGTCCAGAGCCCAGTCTACCCCGTACGGCCCGAGGCCGGGCGGCCGCGGTCAGGCCGTGGTCAGCACGTGGTCAGGACGCGATCTCCTGGTAGGCCGCGAAGAGGAGCGACGTGTCGGGGACCTCGAGCATGCCCGGCCTGCCGATGCCGTCCAGCACCACGAAGCGCAGGAGGTCGCCGCGGGACTTCTTGTCGCGGCGCATCCCGTCCAGGAGCGAGGCCCAGCGGTCGCGCCGGTACGTGACCGGCAGGCCGAGGGCCTCGAGGATGCTCCTGTGGCGGTCGGCGTCGACGTCGCTGAGCCGCCCGACCATCCGCGACAGTTCCGCGGCGAACACGAGGCCCACCGAGACGGCCGCGCCGTGGCGCCACGAGTACCGTTCGGCGAGCTCGATGGCGTGGCCCAGGGTGTGGCCGTAGTTCAGGTACTCGCGGCGGCCCGATTCCCGGAGGTCCTCGGAGACGATGTCCGCCTTCACGCGGATGGACCGTTCCACGAGGTCCCGCAGCACGGGCGAGCCCGCGTCGGTCGCCGCGGCCTGGTCCTGCTCGATCAGGTCGAGGATCACCGGATCCGCGATGAACCCGCACTTGACCACCTCGGCGAGTCCTGTCACGAGCTCGTTCTTCGGCAGCGTGCCCAGCGCGTCGAGGTCCACCAGGACGGCGGCCGGCGGGTGGAAGGCGCCCACGAGGTTCTTGCCCTCGGCGGTGTTGATGCCGGTCTTCCCTCCGACGGCGGCGTCCACCATGCCGAGCAGGCTGGTGGGCAGGTGGACCACGCGGACACCGCGGAGCCAGGTCGCCGCGACGAAACCGCCGAGGTCCGTCACCGATCCCCCGCCGACGGTGACCACGGCGTCCGAGCGCGTGAAGTCGTTCTGGCCGAGGACCTGCCAGCAGAAGGCGGCCACCTGGATGTGCTTGCCCTCCTCGGCGTCGGGGATCTCGGCGGTCACGGCGGTGAAGCCGGCATCGGCGAGCTCGTCGCGGACGGTGTCGCCGGTGGCGCGCAGCGCCCTCGGGTGGATCACCAGAACGCGCCGCACGCGCTCACCGAGGATCGCGGGCAGCCGCCCGAGGAGTCCGTGCCCGACGACGACGTCGTACGAGTCTCCGGGCGTGCTCCCGGTGACGGGGATGATGGTGGGGGTCTCAGTGTCCATGGTGTGTCGTCCCGCTCTCGTGGTCCAGGTGGTGTGTCGCGTCGTGGGTCGCCGCCGGGGTGGTGTCGCCGGGCCCGCCGTCGCTGCGGTGCAGGGCCGGCACTGCCCGGAGTACCGCCGCGGTGACCGCGCGGACGGAGAGGCCACGCGTGTCGACGACGGTGGTGGCCAGCGCGGCATAGACGGGCCGCCGCGCGTCGTACAGTTCCTGCCACCGTTCCGCCGGTCGTCCGGCCAGCAGCGGCCGGCTCGCATCGGCGCCGATGCGCGGCAGGACGGCCGCGAGGTCGGTGTCGAGGAAGACGACCGTCGTGTCCTGCAGCAGGTCCCGGGTCCGCGGGTGGAGGACGGCCCCGCCGCCCAGGGAGACGACGGCGTCCTCGTCGAGGGCCGCCCGGACGACGTCGGCCTCGAGGGCGCGGAAGGCCTCCTCGCCCTGGCGGGCGAAGATCCCGGCGATGCTCCCGTGCCGTTCGACGATCACCCGGTCGGTGTCGATGAACGGGGCGCCGATCCGTTCGGCGAGCATCCTGCCCACCGCCGATTTGCCGACCGCCATGGGACCCACGAGGACGACGGGCCTGGTCCCGTGCATCAGGCCCCTGCGGAGTCCAGGAACTCCGGGATGTTCTCGAGGTAGCTGCGCAGGTTGCGGGCGGTCTCGGCCAGCGAGTCGCCGCCGAACTTCTCGGTGACGGCCTCCGCCAGCACGAGGGCCGTCATGGCCTCGGCGACGACGCCGGCTGCGGGGACGGCGCACACGTCCGAGCGCTGGTGGTGCGCGCGGGCAGCGGCGCCGGTGCTCACGTCGACGGTCCGGAGGGCCCGGGGAACGGTCGCGATGGGCTTCATGGCGGCGCGGACGCGGAGCGTGTCCCCGATGCTCATGCCGCCCTCGATCCCGCCGGCGCGGTTGCTGGTGCGGACGATCTTGCCCTCCTCGTTGCGCACGATCTCGTCGTGGGCCGCGGTGCCGCGTCGCGCGGCGGTGTCGAAGCCGTCGCCGACCTCCACGCCCTTGATGGCCTGGATGCCCATGAGGGCGGCGGCGAGGCGGGAATCGAGCCGCCGGTCCCAGTGCACGTAGCTGCCGAGGCCCGGCGGGAGTCCGTACGCGACCACCTCGACGACGCCGCCGAGCGTCTCGCCCTCCTTGTGGGCGGCGTCGACCTCCGCCACCATCGCGTCCGAGGTGTCACGGTGGAAGCAGCGCAGCGGATCGGTGTCGAGGGCGATCACGTCGTCCGGCGTCGGCAGGACGGCGTCCTCCGGCACCGAGACGTACCCGACGGCCACGGTGTGGCTGACGAGGCGGATACCGAGGCCCTCGAGGAATTTCGCGGCGACGGCCCCGAGCGCCACCCGGGTGGCCGTCTCGCGGGCGCTGGCACGCTCCAGGACGGGACGGGCCTCGTCGAAGCCGTACTTCTGCATGCCGGTGAAGTCGGCGTGCCCGGGGCGCGGGCGGGTCAGGGGGGCGTTGCGGGCCGAATCGGCGAGGTCCGCGGCGTCCTGCTCACCCAGGGGGTCGGCGGACATGATCTTCTCCCACTTGGGCCACTCGGTGTTCGCCACCTCGATGACGACGGGGCCGCCCTGGGTCAGCCCGTGCCGGACGCCGCCCATGATGCGCACCTGGTCCCGCTCGAACTTCATGCGGGCGCCGCGCCCGTACCCGAGCCGACGGCGGGCCAGCGCGTCCTGGATGTCGGTGCTCGTGATCCCCACCCCCGCGGGCATGCCCTCGATGATGCCGACCACGGCGGGGCCGTGCGATTCTCCTGCCGTCAACCAACGCAACATGGCTTCCATACTGCCATGCGGCGCGGCACACCTCAGCGCCGGACGGCACCCACTGCGTCATACATCACGCGCAGGACGACGGCGCGGTCCGCACCGGCCTCGGGGAAGAACAGCGCCACCTGCTCGACGGCCTGGTGGATCAGCATGTCGAGGCCGGGCACGATGCGCCCGCCGGCCTGCTGCCACGCCGCGGCGAGCCGGCTCGGCCAGGGGTCGTAGGCGACGTCGAGCAGCGTCCCGTCCGTGCGGAACCCCGCGTGGGCCGCGAGCTCGCGGGCCAGCGGGTCGGCGGCGCGCGGCGGCAGGGTCGAGACGACGACGTCGGACGCCGGCACGACCTCGGCCGCATGGGACCACGGGACGAGGGCGATCTCCACCCCGAGGGCCCCACCGATGCGCTGGAGGTCCGCCGCGGCTGCCGGACGGCGCACGATCACGGACACCGCGCCGGCACCGAGCTGCGCGAGCCCGGCCACCGCGGCGGCGGCGGTGCCCCCACCGCCCAGGACGGCGGCGCGCTGCGGCGTCCCCACGCCTGACGCGGCGAGGGCGTGGGCCACCCCGGCGACGTCGGTGTTGTGACCGGTGAGCGTGGGATGCGGGCCGACGCCGACGACGACCGTGTTGACGACGCCGAGGACGTCCGCCGGCGCCGTCGTGCTGTCGACCAGCCGCGCGACGGCACCCTTGAGGGGCATCGTCACGGACAGCCCGCGCCATGCGGTGCCGGCGCGCAGGTCGTCGAGGAACGCTCCCACCTGCGCCTCATCGACGTCGATCGCGGAGTAGGAGCAGTCGATGCCGAGCGCCCGGTATACGGCCCCGTGCAGCAGGGGCGATTTCGAGTGCGCGATCGGCGAACCGATCACGGCGGCCCGGAACTCCCGGGCCGCCGTCGTGCCTGTCGGCACCACCTACTGGCACCGTCCCGGATTGTCGCCACACCAGGCGTCGTATTCGGCGACGTAGCGCAGGTGCTCCGCGTACGTCTCCGAGAACTTGGTCTCCCCCGTGTCGAGGTCCACCGTCACCCAGAAGTAGAACGGCACGTCCGCGGGATTGACGGTCGCGTCGATCGCCTCGTCGCTGGGGGAGCCGATCGGCCCCTTCGGGAGCCCCGGGTTGGCGTACGTGTTGTACGGGTTGGAGGTGTCGTTCTTCTCCTCCTCCGTCAGCTGGTAGGTGCGCGTCCCGAGCCCGTAGGTCACCGACGCGTCCGACTGGATCAGGCCGTTGGTCTCCGTGTTGCCCGGCTTCAGCCGGTTGTAGATGGATCCGGCGACCGTCGCGTAGTCGCCTTCCTGCGCTTCCGCCTGGACAATGCTCGCCACGGTCAGGATCTCGTACTGCTCGTCCGGGTCGGTGACGCCGTCCTCGGCGAGCCGGTCGGTGGTCGCCGTGACCAGCTCGGTGATGATGTCCGTGGCGGTGGCCTCGACGTCGAAGCGGTACTCGCCCGGATGCAGGTAGCCCTCGAGGGAGAGCGCCTGCGCGGGAAGCCCGAACTGCCCCGGGTCCTCGCCGAGGGCGTCGAACTCCGCGCGCGGGATGCCCGTGGACTCACTGAGGATGTCGAACACCTCGCCCTGCCGCAGGTCGCGGGCGATCGCGGCATAGGAGACCATCGTCGGGTCCTCGCCGAGGAGTGCTTCGGCGGCGGCGGCGGAGGACATCTGCAGGCGCATCTCGTACTCGCCCGGCTGGACCTCGCGGCCTTCGGCGATGGCGCTGAGCGCCGTCACGAACGTCGCGGAGTCCGCCACGATGTCGGCTGCTTCGAGGCCGGTCCCGATCGCCAGCGCCCCGGCCCCCTCGGGGACCGCGAACACCGTCTCCTGGCCGCCCGGTCCCGCATAGTCCTTGACGTCGTTGAACCCCAGGAAGTCGCGCAGCATGAGGGCGGCACCGTATACAGTGCCGGCGAACACGGCGAGGACCACGAGCATGACGACGGTACGGCGGAGACGCCGGCGCCGCTTCGCCTTCGAGGGAGGCCGCCCGGTGTCGCGGGGCGGCACGTCCTGCGCCACGAAGAACTCCTCGACCGGCTCGGGGTGGGTGTAGTCGTCCCGGCGGGCGTCGTCGTGTCCGTCGACACCCTGGTCGACGGCCTGGTCTGCAGGGTGGTCCGCCGCATCGTCTGCGGCGCCCTGGGGGGCGGAATGGCGGTCGCTCACGACTCGGATTCCCTCCTGCTGGGCGTACTGTGTCTGATGACTGGCTCCTCCGTAGGGGTCGGCAGCGGGCTTTGCGCGTCCGTTGCGGCTCGCACAGGAACCGGATCCCCCACATCCCGTCCACGTGAACGTTGCGTATCGATGGCATGCTGGAGTATTTCGACGGCAGCCACCTGATCTACCACCTTACGATGATCACGGCTCCCGAGACCAGCGGCGTGCAGGGAACGGTGGGCCGACACCGTGCTCAGCCTCTCGTCCACCAGGCGTACCGGTAGCGGATGGGACTGTCGGAGGAGTTCGTCCACGAGCAGGCCCGCGTACTCCCGTGCCATCTCCGCGGAGGGGCCCTCCCGGCCGCTGAGATTCTTCGGGAGTCCCACGATGATCTGCACGGCGCCGCGTTCCACGGCCTCCCGGACCAGGATCCGCAGGTCGCTGTTCTTCCGCGCATCCCGCTTGAGCGTGCGGATCGGCGTGGCGATCAGTCCGTCGCGGTCGCACCCGGCGAGGCCCACCCGGACCTGCCCGACGTCGACCCCGAGTTTCGGCCCGGAGGGGTAGGGAGCGCCACCGGGTGTGCCGGACGCCGCTCCCCCGCCGTTCTCCTCCACGGGTGCCGTCAGCGCTCCGCGACCGCTGAGCGGATCGCCGACAGCGCGTCGGGGATGCGCGTGGCGTCCGAGCCGCCACCCTGCGCGACGTCGTCCTTGCCGCCGCCGCCCCCGCCGAGGATCTTCGCGGCGGTCCGCACCAGCGCACCGGCCTTGACCCCGGCGGTCCGTGCCGCCTCGTTGGTCGCGACGAGGACGAGCGGACGGTTCTGCGCGACGCCGGTGGCGGCGACCACGGCGGGCTCGGACCCGAGCCTGCCGCGCAGGTCCAGCACGAGGGTTCGCAGTTCGTCCGCGCTGCCGATCTCGCCGGCGTCGTGCGCGATCAGGCGCACGCCGTCCACGTCCACCGCGGTGTCGACGAGCGAGCCCGCAGCCAGGGCGAGCTGCTCCCTGCGGAGCCGCTCCAGCTCCTTCTCCGCGGCCTTGAGCTTGGTGAGCGTCGCCGACAGGCGGTCGGGCAGCTGCGCCGAGGGCACCTTCAGCATCTCGGAGAGTTCGGTGACGAGCGCCCGCTCGGCGGCGAGGTGACGGAAGGCATCGAGTCCCACGAGCGCCTCGATGCGCCGGTTGCCCGAACCGACGGACTGCTCGCCGAGCAGCGTCAGGCTGCCGATGAGCGACGTCGAGGGAACGTGCGTTCCACCGCACAGTTCGCGGGAGAACTCGGCGTTCATCTCGACGACGCGCACCGTCTCGCCGTACGCCTCGCCGAACAGCGCGGTGGCGCCGAGCGCCTTCGCGTCCGCGAGGGACATGATCTTCGTCTCGACCTCGTAGTTGTCGCGGATCGCGATGTTCGAGACCTCTTCGATCTCCGACCGGGCCCCGGCACTGATGCCCTCGCCCCAGGAGAAGTCGAACCGGAGGTAGCCGGCCTTGTTGAAGGAGCCGCGCTGCAGCGCCTCGGGGCCCAGGATCTCGTGGAGGGCGGCATGGACGATGTGCGTGCCCGAGTGCGCCTGCTCCCCCGCGTGGCGGCGCCGGCGGTCGACGGCGGCCGTCACCACGGCACCCTGGAACACCTCGCCCTCGCGCACCACGGCGCGGTGGACGCTCAGGCCCTTGACGGGACGCTGGACGTCGAGGACCTCGACCACGAAGCCGTTACCCGTGATGAACCCGATGTCGGCGGCCTGCCCGCCGGCCTCGGCGTAGAACGGCGTCTGGTCGAGGACGAGTTCGATCTCGCTTCCCTGCAGGGCGCTCGGGACGGACTGGCCGTGGTCCAGGACGGCGACGATCGTGGCCTCCGTGGTCAGTTCGTCGTAGCCGGTGAAGACGGTCTGGCCGCGGCCGAGCAGCTCGGTGAACACGGAGAGGTCGGCGTGTCCGGCCTTCTTGCCGCGGGCATCGGCCTGGGCGCGGTGGCGCTGCTCGAGCATGAGCGAGCGGAAGCCCTCGGCGTCGACGGCGAGCCCGGCCTCCTCTGCCATCTCGAGCGTCAGGTCGATGGGGAACCCGTAGGTGTCATGGAGCGTGAAGGCGTCCTGGCCCGACAGCGGGCGCTGCTCGGAGAGGGACTCCCGCACGGCCTCCTCGAGGCGCGCGGTGCCCGAGGCGATGGTGCGCAGGAACGCCTTCTCCTCGGCGTAGGCGATCCGGCTGATGCGCTCGAAGTCGGTGTCGACCTCCGGGTAGACGCCCTTCATGGCGTCCCGCGAGGCGGGCAGCAGGTCGGGCAGGCAGGCCTTCTCCACGCCGAGGAGCCGCATGGCGCGGACGGCGCGGCGGATCAGCCGGCGCAGCACGTAGCCCCGGCCCTCGTTGGAGGGGGTCACGCCGTCGGTGATGAGCATGAGCGAGGAGCGGATGTGATCGGCGACCACGCGCAGGCGGACGTCGTCGGTGTGGTGCGGGTCCTGCGGGGACTCGGAGCTGGTGTACGTCTTCCCGCTGAGTGCCGCGGCGCGGTCCAGGACGGGACGCACCTGGTCCGTCTCGTACATGTTCTCCACGCCCTGCAGGATCATCGCGAGGCGCTCGAGCCCGAGGCCCGTGTCGATATTCTTCTTCGGCAGTTCGCCCAGGATCTCGAAGTCGTCCTTGCCGGTGCCCTCGCCGCGCTGGTACTGCATGAAGACGAGGTTCCAGATCTCCACGTACCGGTCGTCGTCGGCCTCCGGACCGCCGTCGGCCCCGTAGGCGGGACCGCGGTCGTAGAAGATCTCCGAGCAGGGACCGGCGGGGCCGGGCTGGCCGGTGGACCAGTAGTTGTCCTTCTTGCCCATCTTCTGGATGCGCCCGGCGGGGACGCCGACGACGTCGCGCCAGATCTCCAGGGCCTCGTCGTCCTCGTGGTAGACCGTGATCCACAGCTTCTCCGCGGGCAGGCCGAACCCGCCGTCGGCGAGGTCGCTGGTCAGCAGCTCCCAGGCCATGCGGATGGCATCGGCCTTGAAGTAGTCACCGAAGGAGAAGTTCCCGCACATCTGGAAGAACGTCCCGTGCCGGGCGGTCTTGCCGACCTCCTCGATGTCGCCGGTGCGGATGCACTTCTGGACGCTCGTGGCACGGCTGTAGGGGGCCGTCTCGCGGGCGGTCAGGTACGGGATGAACGGCACCATCCCGGCCACGGTGAACAGGAGGGACGGGTCCGAGGAGATCAGCGACGCCGAAGGCACGACCGTGTGCCCGTTCTTCTCGAAGTAGCTCAGCCAGCGGCTGGCGATCTCGTGGGACTTCATGGGAGCAGATCCTTCGGTGGGTGGTCCGGACGCCCGGACGGGGAGATGGGACCCGGCGGGCTCGCGCGGGTCGCGGTGCGGGGCCCGCCGTGCCGGTCCGCCGCACGGACCGGCAGGCCGGGCGTCGGCGGCCGGAGACCCGGCGGCACCGGCGGTGCGTCGTCCTAGCGGAGGGAGCGGCGCGTCGCGGGGGCGTCCGCCGCGGCGTCCTTGGCTGCGGCGGTGGGAGCCGGCACGCCGAGGGCGGAGCGGAGGTCGTCCTCCCGCTCGTTCATGGAGGAGCGCAGGGCATCGGCGAAATCGGCGATGCTGTCGCTGATCTGCCCGACGGCGCGGTTCAGGCCCTCGGGGCCGAGGTTCGCCTTGGCCTGGGTCACCTTGCGCACCGCGACCACACCGATCGTGATGCCGGCTGCCAGCCAGAAAGCTCGTCTGATCATCGTTGTCTCCGGTTCGTCGTTGGGTTAGCGGCTACGGCGGCGGCGGGCGGGCGAGGTCCGGCCGGCGAGGGCCGAGCGGACGCCGTACGAGAAGGCCGAGACCTTGATCAGCGGAGAGCCGACGGTGGCGGCGATCAGCGAGGACAGCGCGGAGATGTTCGCCGACGCGTCGGAGACGTTGGAGGTGATCCCGTCGACCGTCTTCAGCTGGCGGTGCGTGGTGCTCACGGTGCTCGTGACCTCTTCGATCAGCGGCGTGGTCTCGTCGGTGACGGTCCGGATGGCCGTGCGGAGCTCGTCGAACACGCGTCCGAGCTTCCAGATCGGAACGGCCAGCAGCAGGACCAGGACGGCGAACACGCCCGCAGCTATCAGGCCGGCAATATCTCCACCTGACATGGGCGGTCTCCTTTACGCATGGGTGCACCGCCGGAAGGGGCGGGCAGGGAATTTCGTGCTCCTAGTACCTTACAGAACGAAGAGCCCGCGGCGGGTGCCGCGGGCTCTTCGACCACGCCTGTCGTTCAGGGCCGCGGGGAACCCGCGGACGTGGACACTAGCGTGCGTAGTACTCGACGACGAGCTGCTCTTCGCAGGTCACGGGGACCTCGGAGCGCTTCGGGCGACGCACGAGGCGCGCCTGGAGCTTGTCGAGCTGGACGTCCAGGTAGCCGGGAACGGCGGGGAGGACGTCGCGGTGCGCACCGGCGGCGGCAACCTGCAGCGGGACCATGGTCTCGCTGCGGCTGTGCACGTGGATGAGCTGGCCTTCGGCCACCCGGAACGACGGGCGATCGACGCGCGCGCCGTCGACCATGATGTGGCGGTGGACGATGAGCTGGCGTGCCTGGGCGCTGGTGCGGGCGAACCCGGCACGGAGCACGAGGGCGTCGAGACGCATCTCGAGCAGTTCGATCAGGTTCTCACCGGTCAGGCCCGAGGTCCGGCGTGCTTCTTCGAAGACACGGGCCATCTGCGCTTCGCGGATGTTGTACTGGGCGCGCAGGCGCTGCTTTTCGCGCAGACGGACGGCGTAGTCGCTGTCCTGCTTGCGACGCGCACGGCCGTGCTGGCCCGGCGCGTACGGCCGACGCTCGAGGTACTTCTCGGCCTTGGGAGTCAGGGCGATGCCGAGGGCTCGCGAGATGCGGACCTTCCGGCGGGCACGTGTGTTGTTAGCCACGTCTACCTTTCGATGTTTTTGCGGCGAAGAAGCGGACCTGCGCCACGGGGGCGTCCGCACTTCCGGTGTCGCTGGCCTCCACTTGCGGAGAGCCGGGATTGGCCGCTTCCCGGTACTACAGTCCGCCGCGACCCTGGCCGCCCACCGCACGCAGCGGCAGGAACCTGCTGCAGGGCACGGAGGATGGCTGGTACACGACGACTTGCCAGTCAGCGTTCAATGCTAGCAGCGAGAGGGCGGTGGGCCGAATCCCGACGGCAGCCCGCCACGACCGGCGGAGACCCGGGACCTCACTTGCCGCGGATGATCCGTCGGAGCCGCGACAGGCGGGAGCCGATGTCCCGTTCGACCCCGCGGTCCGTCGGCTCGTAGTAGTTCCGGCCCACCAGGTCGTCCGGCGCGTACTGCTGCAGGGCGATCCCGTGCGGCTCGTCGTGGGAGTACACGTACCCCTTCCCGTGGCCGAGCTGGGAGGCGCCCGGATAGTGCGCGTCCCGCAGGTGGGCCGGGATGCCCTGGCCGCGGCCCGCGCGGACATCGGCGATGGCGGCGTTGATGCCGTTGTAGGCCGCGTTCGACTTCGGCGCGGTCGCGATGTGCACCACCGCCTCGGCGAGGATGATCCGGGCCTCGGGCATGCCGACGAGCTGCACGGCCTGCGCCGCGGCGACGGCCGTCTGCAGGGCCGTCGGGTCGGCCATCCCCACGTCCTCCGACGCCGAGATCATCAGCCGCCGGGCGATGAACCGCGGGTCCTCGCCGGCCTCGAGCATCTTCGCCACGTAGTGCAGGGCGGCGTCGACATCCGATCCGCGCAGGGACTTGATGAAGGCACTCGCGACGTCGTAGTGCTGGTCACCGGCGCGGTCGTACCGCAGGGCGGCGACGTCGACCGCCTTCTCCGCGTGCTGCAGCGTGACCAGCACGGGCAGGACCTCCTGCCCCTCCTGGTCGTCGTCGCCACCGGCCTCACCCTCGCGCCGGGAGTCGACGGCCGGCACGTCACGCTCGGACTGCGCGACGCCGGCGGCCGCCTCGAGCGCGGTCAGGCCGCGCCGGGCGTCCCCCGCGGCCAGGCGGACGAGATGCTCGAGCGCCTCCCCGGACAGCTCGACCGTCCCGGCGAGCCCGCGTTCGTCGTCGACGGCCCGCTGGAGCAGGCCCCGGATGTCGGCCTCGTCGAGCGGCCGCAGGGTCTGCAGGAGCGAGCGGGACAGCAGGGGGGACACGACCGAGAAGGACGGGTTCTCCGTGGTGGCCGCGATGAGGACCACCCAGCCGTTCTCCACCCCGGGGAGCAGGGCGTCCTGCTGGGCCTTGTTGAAGCGGTGGATCTCGTCGAGGAACAGGACCGTGGTCTGCCGGTACAGGTCGCGTGAGGTCAGGGCCTCGTCCATGACGCGGCGCACGTCCTTGACGCCGGCCGTGATGGCGGACAGTTCCACGAACTTCCGGCCCTGGCCGCGTGCGATCACGTGGGCGAGCGTCGTCTTTCCCGTCCCGGGCGGACCCCACAGGATCACGGACGACGGCGCCGCGTGGGCACCGGGATCGTGTTCCCCCGCGAGTGTCCGCAGCGGCGAGCCCCGGCCGAGCAGGTGCTGCTGGCCCACGACCTCCTCCACGCTGCGCGGTCGCATCCTCACGGCGAGCGGGCTGCGGGGCCGCAGGCCCGCCGAGCCGCGTGTGCTGCCGGCGGGCGCGTCGTCCGACTCGTCGTCGTCGGCCGCGGCACTGAATAGATCATTCACGGCCCCAACGTTACTGTGGGCCACTGACGCGCGGGCACCCGCCGAGGCTCCTCCTGACGGAGGGCGCCGGACCGCGCGCTCCACGAGAGGAAGCCGATGACCCCCAGCAGGTCCGTCCTGGTCGAGGCCGGGCGCCTCGAGGGGTGGCTCGCACGCTTCGAGGCACGGAACGGCCCCTTCGGTGTGCACAGTGCGCAGGCGACGCCGGAGCGCGCGGACGGCTCGGTCACGGTGACCGCCGCGAACGGCTGCATCGCGGTCCTGACCCCGCCCCTGCCACCGGGCACCCTTCCCGGGCCTGGACCGGACGGTGCGGCGCGTGGGTCGGCGGAGGGCGCGGGCCCGGTCCTGGACCTGCTCCCGGCGGTGGACCCGGCCACCACGGTGGGACTCCTGCTCATCCGGCGTGGCGGCTACTCGGTGGGCGTCGCGCGGGACGGCGGGGTCGTGTCCTCGAAGACGGGCACGCGCTACGTCCAGGGCCGGACGGCGGCGGGCGGCTGGTCGCAGCAGCGGTTCGCGCGGCGACGGGCCAACCAGGCGGACGCCCTCGTGGAGGAGACCGCGGCCCGCGCGGCCGTCCTCTTCGGTGCCCATCCGCCGTCGTGCCTGCAGCTCGGCGGCGACAGGACGCTGGCAACGGGCGTCCTCGGCGAACCCGTCCTCTCACGGTTCGCGGGCCTCCCCCAGGTCCCGTTCCTCACGGTGCCGGATCCCCGCTTCGCGGTCCTCAAGGAGGCCGCCCGCACGGCCCTGGCCGTCCGGATCACCGTGACCGACCCGCCCGGGGAGAACCCGTGACCGGGTGGCCGAACCGTGCACCGGCGCGGATCGGACCCGGCGCCGCCGTGCGCCTCAGGCCCTCCGGGCGGCTGCCGCGCGGAGGGCGGTGATCGCCGCGGCGGCGTCGTCCGCCCCGTAGACCGAGGACCCGGCGACGAAGACCGTGGCCCCGGCGTCGGCGGCACGGAGGATCGTCTCCTCCGTGATCCCCCCGTCCACCTGGATGGCGAGCGGCCGTTCCGCCCCCCGGACGGCGTCGGCGGCCCGGCGGATCTTCGGCAGGGTCAGGTCCAGGAAGGACTGCCCGCCGAACCCCGGCTCCACCGTCATCACGAGCAGCAGGTCGAGCTCGCCCAGCATGTCCAGGTAGGGCTCCACCGGCGTGGCCGGCCGCAGCGCCATGCCGGCCTCCGCGCCGGCATCCCGCAGCTCCCGGGCCAGCCGGACCGGGGCCGCCGCGGCCTCGGCGTGGAAGGTCACCGACGCGGCGCCGGCCTCGGCGTACGCGGGCGCCCAGCGGTCGGCGTCCTCGATCATGAGGTGCACGTCGAGCGGCAGCGGGCTGACCTGCTGGATCCTCCGGACGATCGGCAGTCCCAGCGTGAGGTTCGGCACGAAGTGGTTGTCCATGACGTCCACGTGCACGGCGTCGGCCGACGCGATGCGCTGCAGCTCGGCCTCCAGGTTCACGAAGTCCGCCGAGAGGATGCTCGGATTGATACGGAGATGCGTCACAGCCGTTCCTTTCGTTGCCTCTGTCCTGCCGTCCTCACGGATTCTTCCGGATCAGCGCCAGGTACATCGCGTCCGTGCCGTGCACGTGGGGCCAGAGCTGCGCACTCGTCCCGTGGCCGGCGTCGAGCGGTCCCCCGATGCTCACGGCGTCCAGCGCGGCTCCCGCGTCGAGCCGCTCGAAGCCGGTGCGCTTCCGCAGGCAGTCGTCGACGACGGCGTCCGTCTCGGCGTGGTGCGGCGAGCAGGTCACGTAGGCCACGACGCCGCCGGGGGCGACGGCGTCCAGCGCAGAGGTGAGGAGCTCGCGCTGCAGGGGTGCGAGGCCCACGAGGTCGGAGGGCTTCCGGCGCCAGCGCGATTCCGGGCGGCGGCGCAGGGCGCCCAGCCCGGTGCAGGGGGCGTCGACGAGCACGCGGTCGTAGCTCCCCGGCTGCTCCCGCCCGACGTCGCGTCCGTCCCCCACGCGGAGGGTCCAGGAGTCCTCCGGCAGGGGCCGCAGCGCCTGCCGCACCAGCTGGGCGCGGTGCGGGACCGGCTCGTTCGCCGTCAGGTGCACGCCGTCGTCCAGCCCGATCGCCGCCAGCAGGGCGGTCTTGCCGCCGGGGCCGGCGCACAGGTCCAGCCATTGCTCGGGCCCGTCCGTCCGGCGTCCGGGGAGGTCGACGGCGGCCAGCGCCCGCGCCACGAGCTGCGATCCCGAGTCCTGCACGCGGAGGGTGCCTGCGGCGATGCCGGGGAGCCTGCTGATGTCGCCGCCCGAGTAGTAGGCCGATCCCGGTGCCAGCCGGCCCGGCTCGGCTCCTTCCCCGAGGGCGTCGTCGAGCGTGCCGAGCCCCGGCAGGGCGACGAGATGGACCACGGGCGCGGCGTTGTCGGCCGCCAGGAGGGCGTCGATCTCCGAGACGTCCCGGCCGTGGGCGACCAGCGCCTGGCGCATCGCGCGGACGATCCACTCGGGATGGCTGTGGGTCAGGGCCGCGATGGCGGTCGGGTCCGTCAGGCCCTCCACGAGGACGGCGATCCAGCCGTCCAGGTCATGTGCGGTGACCTTGCGGAGCACGGCGTTCACGAGCGAGGACGGACCTGCGCCGATCACGGCGCGCACGAGGCCCACGGTCTGGTCCAGCGCCGCGTGCGCGGGGACCCGCATCGCCAGGAGCTGGTGCACACCGAGCCTCAGGGCGTCCAGGACGGCGGGGTCGAGCTGGTCCAGCGGGCGGTCGACGCAGCGGGCCAGGACGGCGTCGTAGGTGCCCTGCCCCCGCAGGGCCCCGTAGGTGAGCTCGGTCGCGAAGCCGGCGTCGCGGCGGTCGAGGCGGTGCTTGCGGATGCTGGTCGGCAGCACGAGATTCGCGTAGGCGTCCTCGCCGGCCACGGCACGCAGGACCTCGAACGCCACGAGGCGTGCGGGATCGGCGCGGCGGGTGCGCTGCGACGGCGCGGCCTGGGAGAACTGCCGGTCGCCGCCGCGGTTCCGTTCCCGGCCCTGGTCGTCGCGACGCCGGGTGCCGCCGCCCTGACCGGCGCCCTGGGCCTTGCCTCCGGCACCCTGGCTGCGCTCACCGCGCCCGCCCGGTCCCCTGTTCGTTCCTCCGGTAGCACTCACTCGAACACCAGCTCTCCGCGCGTCGCCGCGCCCCGCGCCCAGTCGAGCGCTCTCATCATCTTCTTCCCGGCCGGCTGCAGGTCCCCGAGGACCAGCACGTCCGTGCCCGTGCCCACCAGGACGTGCCGCCCGACGACGTCGATCCGGCCGGGCGGAACGGCCGGCTGTCCGCCGTCCATGCCCCCGGCCGTCGCCCCGTCCTCACCGCCGCCGATCGGGGTGACGGGTCCGAGCTTCACCCGCTGCCCGTCGAGCGTGCTCCATGCCCCGGGCTCGGGGGTCACCGCATTGATGCGGCGGCGCACGGCGACGGCCGGGAGCGACCAGTCGATCCGTGCGTCGTCGATCGTGAGCTTGGGGGCGAGAGTCGCCTCGCCCGTCTGGGGTGTCGCCGTCACCCGACCCGCCTCGAGACCGGACAGGGTCTGTACGAGCAGGACCGCGCCGCTGTGGGACAGGCGGTCGAGGACCTCCCCGCTCGTGGCGCCGGGGTCGAGCGTCTCCGTCATCACGCCGAAGACGGGACCGGTGTCGAGCCCCTCCTCGAGGAGGAACGTGGTCGCGCCCGTCACGTCGTCCCCTGCGAGGACCGCGTGCTGCACGGGGGCTGCGCCCCGCCAGGCCGGGAGGACCGAGAAGTGGAGGTTGATCCAGCCGTGCCGGGGAACGGCCAGTCCGGCCGGTGGGACGATCCCGCCGTAGGCGACGATCGCCGCGGCGTCGAGGGCGAGGGTCCCCAGGTGGGCGACGAGGTCCGGGGTGAAGCGGTTCGCCTTGAGGACGGGCAGCCCGAGCTCCTCGGCGGCGGCGGCGACCGGACTCGGCGTCAGGACCCTGCGGCGCCCCACGGGCGCGTCGACCCGCGTGAGGACGGCGGCGACGTCGAAGCCTGCGTCCACCAGTGCGCGCAGCGACGGGACGGCGACCCCGGGCGTCCCCGCGAAGAGGATCCTCATCGGCCGGTCCTGCCGGCCGCGCCGGCGCGGCGGCCGGCCACCGGCGTCGCAGGCGTCGCCGGTGTCGCAGGACGGGTGAAGCTCGATCCGAGGGACCGGGAGCGCTCCACCGCGGTCCGTGAGGTGACCTGGTTGTAGTCGGCACTCCGGATGGCCCTGAGCGCATTCTTCCGGTCCTCGCCCGAGAGCCGGTCGATGTACAGGGTGCCGCGGAGGTGGTCCGTCTCGTGCTGGAGGGCGCGCGCCAGCATGCCCTCGCCCTCCACCGCGATGTCCTGCCCGGACACGTCCTTGCCCGTGACGCGCGCCCAGTCGGACCGGTCGACGAAGCTCCCGAGGCCCGGCACGGAGAGGCAGCCCTCGACGTCGGACTCCCCCTGCGATGCGCCGCCGACCTCGAGCACGGGGTTCACCACGTGCCCCTGGACGCCGTCCACCCGGTAGGTGAAGACCTGGAGCCCGATGCCGACCTGCGGTGCGGCGAGGCCGGCCCCCTGCACGTCGATCATCGTCTCGGTCATGTCCTCGACCAGCCGGGCGAGCTCGGGCCCGAACTCGGTGACCTCCGCCGCGGGGGTGCGGAGGATCGGATCGCCGATCATGCGGATACTCAGGACGGCCATCGGTGCTCTGTTCCTCGCTTCGGTCACTTCTGATACGTCGGACGCTCGTGTCGCTCCAGCTGCCCCGGAGGGCGCGCGCACCGCGGCGGCGGTCCGAGGATGTCGTGGCACCCCCGGCCCGATCCGGGCGCGAGGTACCCGTCAATCCTAGTGCCGCGGCGCCCGGACCGTATCCGACGCCGACTCCGGACTCACCGTCGACGGCTTCCGGGGCACGCGCCCTGCCTCAGGCGGGCAGTGCGGGTTCGGCGGGGGCCGGCCGGGCGGGCGGCGGTCCGAGCGGCAGGAGCGCCCGGCCCGCCTCGTCGGCGTCGAGGCCGGCTTCCCACGCCCGGCGGAGCGCGCAGAACCGCAGCCAGTGGTTCCTCAGCACGGCGGGATTGGCCCGCATGGCCCGGACCTCGGTCTGGCCGACGGCCACCCCGAGCAGCAGCGGCTGGTCCCCGTGCTCCCACGCGCGCCACTCGCCCTTCAGGGGATCGACGAGGGACTCCTCCGCTTTCATGCCGGCCACGAGCTGCATGACCACCTTGTCGTCCAGCGCCTTCACGAATCCGTCGCGGTCGGTGTTCTTGGTCTTGTAGTCGATCAGGCACGTGCGGCCACCGATCGTGGCGACGAGGTCCAGGGTGCCCGCATACCCGAGTTCGCTGTTCCACACCGTCAGTTCGGGTTCCACGGGACGGACGTCGTAGAGGGCCCACCACTCGTCGAACCGCTGGGCGAAGCCGAGCTCACCCTGCTCCTCGAGGGCCAGGCGTGCCGCGTCGAGCTCGTCGGGACGCCCGAGGGCCCGCAGTGCCACCTGTTCGCAGTAGTGGTGCACCCGCGTCCCGCGCAGGGCCGCCTCGTCGCGGTAGCGTTCGGCGGCCGACGCGGCCTCCCGGACGGCGGTGCGCAGCTCCGAGGCATTGCCCAGGGCTCCCGGCAGGCGGGGGTCGCGGGAGAGCGCGGTGGCCGCCATGTGGCCGTACCAGCCGCCGAGGGACGTGGGGAGCTGCGAGATGACGGTGGTGATGGACGGGACGGCGGGCTGCTCCGACGTGGAGCGGGCGTACATCCGGCCGTGCGGTGTCGCGTGGGCGAGGAGCGGGGCGGTCATGACCCCAGTCTGTCAGGTGGCTCCGACAGCTCCGATCCCGGCGGCGCCGTCCCCGCCGGTTCCCCGGAAGGGACGGCGCTCCCCGCCGATTGGACGAACCCCCGAACGTCCTATAGAGTTTTCTCTCGTTGGAAAACGAAGAAACACCGCGAAATGCATGGCATCGAGCAGGAGGTTTCGGTTCTTTTCCTTTGCGGACGTAGCTCAGCTGGCTAGAGCACCACCTTGCCAAGGTGGATGTCGCGGGTTCGAATCCCGTCGTCCGCTCGCAAGTCACTGTATGGCCGGATCCGTCCGGTGGTCGGAGCGATCCGATCATGGTGGGGTGGCCGAGAGGCGAGGCAGCGGCCTGCAAAGCCGTATACGCGGGTTCGAATCCCGTCCCCACCTCGGTGCAGAACGAGCACGAGTACCCATGAGAATGGGCGATTGGCGCAGCGGTAGCGCGCTTCCCTGACACGGAAGAGGTCACTGGTTCGATCCCAGTATCGCCCACGACGGCGCCCCCTCGGGGGCGCTTTTTTGCGGACGTAGCTCAGCTGGCTAGAGCACCACCTTGCCAAGGTGGATGTCGCGGGTTCGAATCCCGTCGTCCGCTCTCAGGCCGGTTGTCGGCCGTAGCCCGGTCCTGGCGAGGACCGGGCTTTTTTTGTGCTCCGCCGTCGGCGAACCGCCCCTTCCGCGCAAGCGATCCTCCCGGTCCTCACCTATGCTGGATGCAGCGGAAACGGACTGCGTTTCCACGACCGAAAGGAGGTGTCCGTGGGTTTATTTGACGGGCTCAAGGGCAAGGCCGGCACCCTCGCGGGTAAGGCGACCGAACTGATTGGCGACAATTCCGACAAGGTGAAGAACGGCATCGGGAAGGCTGGCGACTTCGTCGACAGCAAGACCCAGGGCAAGTACTCGCACCACATCGACGGAGTGCAGACGAAGGCTTCGGAGATGGTCGACAAGGTCGACAAGAAGGACGGCAAGGACGGCTTCGGCCCCACCTCCCCGCCGGCCGTGTAACACCCAGCCTGGCAATGAGGAAGCGCCGGTCCCGCCGAGAGGCGGTACCGGCGCTTCTTGCGTACCAGGGCGCGGAGGCCCGCCCGAGAACTAGGAAGCCACGTCGCTGCCCTGCCGGGCGAGGGCCGTGAGGCGGGAGACCGCCCGGTAGTACTTCTTCATGTAGCCGCCGTGCATCATCTCCTCGGTGAAGAGGTGGTCGAACGTCGTGCCGCTCGCCATGATGGGCACGTCGCGGTCGTACAGCCGGTCCGCGAGGACCACGAAGCGCAGCGCGACGGCCTGTTCCGTGATCGTCTCCACGTTGTGCCAGGCCACGGCGTCGATGCCGTCGAGCATCTGCCGGTAACGGCTCGGGTGCACGTCGGAGAGGTGCCGGAGGAGATCCCCGAACTCGTCCTCGGCGAGGACCCCGCCGGCGTAGGACGCGACCCTCTCGCGCAGGCCGGCGTCGTCCATCGCATCGGGGGCCTGCGGCAGGCCGCGGTGGCGGAAGTCCTCGCCGTCGATCCTGGCCACCTCGAACTGGTCGGCGAGCACCTGGATCTCCCGCTGGAAGTCCTGGGCGGCGAAGCGCCCGTCCCCCAGGGATCCCGGCAGTGTGTTGGAGGTCGCGGCGAGTTTGACCCCGGCGTCCGCGAGTTCGCGCATCAGGCGCGACATCAGCACGGTGTCGCCCGGATCGTCGAGTTCGAACTCGTCGATGCAGACGAGGCTGTAGCCGCTCAGTGCGTCGACGGTCTTGCGGAAGCTGAGCGCTCCCACCAGGTTCGTGTACTCGACGAACGTCCCGAAGGCCTTCGGTCCCGAGGACGCGTGCCACAGGGACGCCAGGAGGTGGGTCTTGCCCACCCCGAAGCCGCCGTCGAGGTAGATGCCGGCCCGTGTCTCGGGCTTCTTCCCCCCGCCGAAGAAGCGGCGGAGGCCCGACGGCTTCGGCTCGTCCACGGAGGCCGCGAAGTCGCGGAGCTTCGAGACGGCGGCCGACTGCGACGGCTGCTGCGGGTCCGGACGGTAGGTGTCGAAGGACACCTGGCCGAAGCGGGGCGACGGGTAGAAACCGCCCAGCAACTCATCGACGGAGACCCTCGGGCTGCGCTCTGTCAGGTGTTCGATGGCTGGCACGGACGTGGACCGCTTTCTCTCTCCGGCTGGTGGTGGCGGCGGCACGCCCGCAGGCTGCCGTTCCGCTACGCAAGACTACGGCACCCCCGTCCGCGCGGTGCTTCCGGGACCCGCTCCCGGCGGCTCTTGACGCACGACCGATCCCGGAAGCAATTGCCCGGCCGCGTCGTTAGGCTAGAGGAAACCACGATCGCCCGTCCGCAGGACGTCGCGGTCGTGTCCTGACAGCTGACAGCTACGCGAAAGGCCGCAATGACCCTGGCTCCCGACCCGCAGGACAAGTTCGCCGAGTACGCCCACCCCGAGCGGCTCGTCTCGACCGAGTGGCTCGCCACGAACCTCGGCGCCGAGGGACTCGTCGTCGTCGAATCGGACGAGGACGTCCTGCTGTACGAGACGGGCCACATCCCGGGAGCCGTGAAGATCGACTGGCACACGGAGCTCAACGACGAGGTGACGCGGGACTACATCGATGGTGAGGGCTTCGCGCGCCTGATGGCGGCCAAGGGCATCACGCGCGATTCCACCGTCGTCATCTACGGCGACAAGAGCAACTGGTGGGCCGCCTACGCGCTGTGGGTCTTCACGCTCTTCGGCCACGAGGACGTCCGCCTGCTCGACGGCGGCCGGGACAAGTGGGTCGCCGAGGACCGGACGCTGACCACCGACAAGCCCGCAATCGCCGCCACCGACTACCCGGTCGTGGACCGCGACGACGCGTCCATCCGCGCCTACCTCGGCGATGTCCTCGACCACCTGGGGAATCCGCTGATCGACGTCCGCTCCGGGGACGAGTACACGGGCGCCCGCACCACCATGCCCTCCTACCCCGAGGAGGGCGCCCTGCGCGGAGGCCACATCCCCACCGCCCGCTCCGTCCCGTGGGCACGGGCCGCCGCGACGGACGGGACCTTCCGCACCCGCGCCGAACTGGACGCCATCTACCGGGACGAGGCGGGGCTGCAGGACGGCGACGACGTCGTCGCGTACTGCCGGATCGGGGAGCGCTCGAGCCACACCTGGTTCGTCCTCACGCACCTGCTTGGCTTCGACAGGGTCCGCAACTACGACGGCTCGTGGACCGAGTGGGGCAATGCCGTGCGCGTGCCCATCGTCCGCGGCACCGAGCCCGGCGACCTGCCGGCCGCGGCGCGGACATCGGCACGATGACCGCGGAGACCGTTCCGGCGAAGCTCGCCGAGATCATCGACGACTTCCAGGCCCTGTCCGAGGCGGACCGCCTGCAGCTCCTCCTCGAGTTCTCCACCGGACTCCCGGGGCTGCCCGAGCGGTACAGCGACCATCCCGAGCTGCTCGAGCAGGTCGTCGAGTGCCAGAGCCCGCTCTTCCTCACCATGGAGATCGGCGGCGGGCCGGACCGTCCGGTCCACCTCTTCTTCTCGGCGCCGCGCGAGGCCCCGACGACGCGCGGGTTCGCCGGCGTGCTGCTCGAAGGCCTGGACGGACTGCCGGCCGCGGAGGTCCTCGCGGTGCCGGACGACGTCCCCGACCGCCTCGGCCTCACCCGCGCCATCACCCCCCTGCGGATGCGGGGCATGTCCGCGATGCTGGGACGGATCAAGCGGAAGATCAGGGAAGCCCAGTAGCCGCCGCGCCGGGCATCTTCCCGCCGGGGAGGGTCCGGCCGTAGAGGTACCCGTCGAGCCAGCGTTCGACGACGGACTCCCACCGCTGCGGGTCCACGTTCCACTCCTTCGTGTGCCGGGCCCGGTGGAACCGCTCGAGCGTCACGAAGGTGGGATTCTTCGCGGCCAGCTCGACCGAGGCGCCGATGGGGACGAACTCGTCGTCCTCGCTGTGGAGGATCAGGGTGGGCAGGGTCAGCTGCTCGGCGCGCGTGATCCAGTCCATGCTCTTGAGATCCAGCGGAGCGGCGAGACCGGTGATCCTGCGTGCACGCTGGCTCGCCAGGAGGTACTGGCCGAGACGCCCGATGGGCGCGGGGATCCGGTTCAGCGCGGCGTGGTGCGCGAGCACCTCCATCCAGTTGATCACCGGCCCGTCCAGGACGAGCGCGGTGATCCGGCTGCGGTGCCGTGAGAGGTCCGCGGTCTGCAGGACGATCGCCCCGCCCATCGACCACCCGAAGAGCACCACGTCACGGGCACCGTGCGTCATCGCGAAGTCGATGGCGGCGTCGACGTCGTGCCATTCCGTCATGCCGAGGCCGTAGCGGCCGTCCGGTGCCGCGGGGGCTTCGCCGTCGTTCCGGTAGGAGATGACCAGACTGGTCATGCCCAGGCGCCGTGCCGGGGCGACCGCCCTCAATGCCTCGGCCCGGGTGGCGCCGCGGCCGTGCACC
This sequence comes from Arthrobacter sp. L77, assembly GCF_000816565.1. NCBI lineage: Bacteria > Bacillati > Actinomycetota > Actinomycetes > Micrococcales > Micrococcaceae > Arthrobacter > Arthrobacter sp. L77. The sequence goes on from NZ_JWSU01000006.1 coordinate 533,777, forward strand.
ATGATCGCCCAGGTGCCGGACGCCGCCTCGGCGCGGACCAGCCAGGCGGGAGCTGCCCCGCCTTCGACGGGGATGAGTACCTCCTCGTCCGCGAAGCCCACCGCGGACGGCGAGGCGTACACGGCGCCGCTCCACCAGCCGCGCGTCGCCGCCGCCAGGTCCCCCGCGTGCACCGTCTCGACGCAGCGTTCCACGGTGCCCTCGCGGGGCACGTAGGAGCGGATGGCCCCGATGCGGGCGTGGCCGGCCCCCTGGTCGAAGTACAGGCTGTAGGTCCCCTCCACGGTCGTGTCCTCGGTGGCGGGGAGGATGACCGTCTGGTTGCCGGCGGACCCGACGACGGCGAGGATGTCGAGGTTCTCGTCGCGGGTGCGCGCGGGCGTCACGACCTGCCGCGCGAAGTACACCGCGAGTCCCGAGACGGCGCCTGCCGCGGAGGATGCGACGGCGGCCCCCGCTCCCACGCCGAGCGCTGTCCACTTGAGCCACGGTGCGGTTCCCTGCTGCCCTGCGGCCGATGGCGTCATCGATGTCATGGTTCCATTTCTACCCTGCGGCGCCGAGGTCGTCGATTCGCGGACCGTTGCGATCCCGACCGGGATGGCGTGGAGGACGGCGCAGTACAGTGGCGCCATGACCCAGACAATCCTCGTACTGAGCGAAGAAGCACTGACCGCCCCGGATCTCCGCAACCTGCAGACGCTGCGGGGCGAGGACCATCTGGTGGAGATCGTCGTCCTGATCCCCGAGGACGCCAGCGAATCGGTGCTGGGTGAGTTCTTCCGCCACCTGAGCCTGTTCGAGGTGGGCGAGGCGTTCCGGACGTTCTCCGCCGACGACCGCCGCCATGACGAGGCCGCCGCCCGTGAGGCGCTCGAGACGTCGCTCCGGCTGCTCGAGGAGGAGGGCTTCGCGGCCCGCGGACGGACGACCAGCGAGAATCCTGTGGACGCCATGATCCAGGAGGCGGCGGACAGCGGCGCCGCCCAGGCCGTGGTGATCACCCGCCCCCACGCCGTGGCGGACACCTTCCACACCGACTGGGCCAGCAAGGCCCAGGCCAAGCTCGGCATCGCCGTGCTGCACCTGTACTCGGGGTCGGGATTTATTGGTGACTCGTAGGCGTTGCAGGGGTTATGACCACTGAACGCGAGAGCTACCGGCCAGAGATCGAGAAGTCCGACGACGAGTGGCGGCAGGAGCTGACCCCCGAGGAGTTCCAGGTCCTGCGGAACGCCGGCACCGAACGCCCGTACACGGGCGAGTACTACGACGCCAAGACGGCGGGCACCTACGAGTGCCGGGCGTGCGGCGCGGAACTGTTCACGAGCAACGAGAAGTTCGACTCGCACTGCGGCTGGCCCTCCTTCTGGGCCCCGCTCGCCGAGGGCACGGTCCGCTACCTGCACGACCGCTCGCTCGGGATGGAGCGCATCGAGGTACGGTGCACCCGCTGCGACTCCCACCTCGGCCACCTGTTCAAGGGCGAGGGCTTCGACACCCCGACGGACCAGCGCTTCTGCATCAACTCCGTCTCCATGAAGCTGGTGCCCGCCGAGTAGTCCCGCGGCCGGAGAGCGTGCGCGGATGACGCAGGAAGGTCGGCCCTCCGGGGCCGGCCTTCCTGCGTTCCGGGTGCTGTGAAGACCGGCTGGTTCTCCTGCAGACGGAACGCATGACGAGGGCAAGGATCTCTGATGCTTGCATGGTCTGGGTGTAAGAGATCCTGTTCTGATTGCTACGCTCGCCGCAGACGTACCACCAGTCGTCCCGGCCGGAGAAAGCAGGAGCCATGACCGTCACCCCCCTCGTTCGAGCGCACAGCACGCCGCAGCACACCGACGCCTGGAAGGCGCTCAAGGCCGCAGCCCACGCGCTGCGGCTCCTGCAGGTCAAGGACGGCTCCATCCCCGACGCCGACCACCACGCGGAGGCCTCCGAGCACACCCTCCGCATCATTGCCGCCGTCGAGGAACTCGCGCCCCTGTTCCCCCACGACGCCGACTACCTCGCCCGCACCGTGACGGCCTTCGAGGCATGGCGCGCCGGCGGCTTCACCGTCCCCGACTTCCTCGAACCGCTGCTCGCCTTCCAGCCGCAGCTGGAGCGCACGGACGGCCTGCAGCACCTCGTCGTGTTCCCCATGTACACCCAGAACGGCAGCACCAGCCGGCTCGTCGAGGCCGTGCTCATCGAGGTGCTGTGGCCCGAGTTCGTCGCCGAACTGGAAGCGGGCGACTACTCCAATGCCCTCTTCGTCCCGATCAGGTTCCTCGACTTCACCGACGGCTACAGCACGAACTCCGCGGTGCTCTTCCCCGAGACCGTCGCCGTGAGCCGCACGCCCACCTTCACGTGGGGCGCCATCTTCGCGGACCGGGAGGCCGCGCGCTTCCGTCGCGTGGTCCGCGCCGCCGCCGGGATCACCCGCCTCGACCTGCCCGACGAGGCGCTCGAGCTGCTGGAGGACCAGACGCTCGCCGAGGAGACCTTCGTGATGTGGGACCTCATCCACGACCGCACCCACATGCGCGGCGACCTGCCGTTCGATCCGTTCATGATCAAGCAGCGCATGCCGTACTTCCTCTACTCGCTCGAGGAACTGCGCTGCGACCTGACGGCCTTCCGTGAGTCCGTACGGATCGCCGAGGACGACGACGCCTCCCCCGAGGCGCGCAGGCACGCCCGGCTCGTGCAGTACGCCGTGATCTTCGACCGCATCTTCCGCTTCAGCATCACGGGCAGCCGCGTGCGCAACTACGACGGCCTCGGCGGCCAGCTCCTGTTCGCCTGGATGCACCAGCACCGCGTCCTCCACTGGACGGACACCAAGCTCACCATCGACTGGGACGAGGCGGCCGACGTCGTCGTCGCCCTCGGCGAGCAGATCGAGCAGCTGTACTGGCGGTCCATCGACCGCCCCAAGATCGCCCACTGGCTGGCCGCCTACGAGCTGGTCTCGGCCACGGTCACACCGCACCCGGCGTCCGTGTGGGCGAAGGGACCGGACGCGCTCGAGCTTCTGGGCCCGCCGCGCGCCCTCACCGACGCCGTCCTCGACGACGAGTTCCCCCTGTCCATGTTCTTCGAGGCGCTGGAGCGGAAGATGAAGCCCGTCATCGAGTCCACGGCCGGCATCACGGCGGACGCGGCATGAGCGGCGGCACCCGCGCCCGGACCGCCGTCGTGGCCGGCGCCACCAGCGCCGCCGGCATCGCCCTGACCCGGCGGCTGGTGGCGGACGGACTCGCCGTCGTCGCCGTCGGCTCCCACGCCGGCCGCCTCGACGCGGCGTTCGGGGGGCTCGACGGCGTGGACCGGCAGGCGTGCGACCTGACCGACGAGGCCGCGGTCCTCGCCCTCGCCGACCGCGTGCGCGCCGGCCACGGTGGCGCGGACGCCCTCTTCCACCTCGTCGGCGGCTGGCGCGGCGGCAAGGGCATCACCACGCAGACCACCGAGGACTACGACTTCCTGCACCGCTCGGTCTTCGTGACCCTGTTCACCACGAGCCGGGCGTTCTACGACCAGCTGGCCGAGCGCGGAGGCCGGCTCGCCGCCGTGTCCGCCACGGCCGTCGCCGCACCCACCGCGGCGAACGCGTCCTACGCCGCGGTGAAGGCCGCCGTCGACGCCTGGGTCCAGGCCGTCGCCGACGGCTTCGCCCGGGACGGCACGACGGCGGCCGCGACCGCCGTCGTCGTCAAGGCCCTCGTGGACGACACGCTGCGCGAGCAGCACCCCGAACGTACGTTCCCCGGCTACACGCACGTCGACGACCTCGCGGCGATCCTCGCCGGACTGCCCGGGGCGCCGGCCGCGGAGGTCAACGGGACCCGGATCGACGCGGGTCGGGGATAATGGGACGGTGACCGATACCCTGACCTCCGTGGCCTCGCCCGCCTCCCTGCACGACCGCACCCAGCGCAGTTTCGCGTCGGACAACTACTCGGGGGTGCATCCCGAGGTCCTCGCGGCCGTCGCCGCGGCGAACGAGGGACACCAGGTCGCCTACGGCGAGGACCAGTACACGGCGCGGCTGCTCGACGTGATGGAGCACCACTTCGGCGAGGGGATCTCCATCTACCCCGTCTTCAACGGCACCGGAGCGAACGTCCTCTCCCTGCAGTCGATGCTCCCGCGGTGGGGCGCCGTGATCTGCCCGCAGACCGCGCACATCAACGTCGACGAGAACGCCGCGCCCGAGCGCGTGGGCGGCATCAAGCTCCTGACCGTGCCCACGCCGGACGGCAAGCTGACGCCCGAGCTGATCGACCGCGAGGCCTGGGGGTGGGGCGACCAGCACCGCGCGCAGCCCCTCGCCGTCTCCATCACGCAGACCACGGAGCTCGGCACGCTCTACTCGGTCGCCGAGATCAAGGCCATCGCCGATCACTGCCACGCCCGCGGGATGCGCCTGCACATGGACGGTGCCCGGCTCGCCAACGCGGCAGCGGCACTGGGCCAGCCCCTCCGCGCCTTCACGCGGGACGCCGGCGTGGACATCCTGTCCTTCGGCGGCACCAAGAACGGCCTCATGTTCGGCGAATGCGTCGTCGTGCTGGACCAGGAGGCGTCCACCGGGCTGGAGTACCTCCGCAAGCTCAACATGCAGCTCGCCTCGAAGATGCGCTTCGTCTCCGCCCAGCTCATCGCCCTGCTCGACGGGGACCTGTGGCTCCGCTCGGCGTCCCACGCGAACGCCATGGCGGCCCGCCTCACGGAGGGGGTCCGTGGGATCCCGGGCGTCACGCTGACGCAGGAGACCACCGCGAACGCGGTCTTCGCGATCCTGCCCCCCGGGGCTGCGGACCGCATCCGCGAGAGCTTCCGGTTCTACGACTGGGACCAGGCCACGGGCGAGGTCCGCTGGATGTGCTCGTTCGACACCACCGAGGAGGACGTCGACGCCTTCATCGACGCCATCCGCAGGGAGGCGTCCGCCTGACGGTCCCGGCGCGCCGCCGCCGCGCGCGCTTCGGCAGGGCATAGCCTGCGGGAGTGAGTGCAATCGGTGGCGTGTCGGAGCTTCCCGCAGAGTTCCTCGACGCCCTCGCGGGGCTGCGGAAGGCGGCACGCCGCAGCGAGATCCGTCTTGAGGAGGTCCCCGCGCCCTCGCGCCTCGCCCCGTTCGCCGTCGCACTCGGCGCCGAGGTGTTCGAGGCGACCCCCGTACCACCGGTCCCCGTGCACGGTCCGGCACGCTCCCTCATCGTCGCACCCGACCCGGAGGAGCTCGCGACGGGCCGCTTCATCCTCCTCTACGATCCCGCGGGCTCCGAGGTCTGGAACGGCCGCTTCCGGATCGTGACGTACATCCGTGCCCAGCTCGAAGCGGACATGGGCAACGACGCCCTCCTCGGCTCCGTGGCCTGGACCTGGCTCGTCGAGGCCCTGCGGAACCACGGCGCCCGCCATCACAGCGCGGGCGGCACCGCCACCAGGATCCTCTCCGAGAGCTACGGCACGCTCGAGGACCGCCCGGACACCATCGACATCGAACTCCGGGCCTCCTGGACGCCCGACACCTCCGACGTGCGGCGCCACCTCGAGGCCTGGACGGACATGGTGTGCACCTTCGCCGGCGTACCGCCCCTGCCCGTCGGGGTCGCCCACCTGCCGCACCGCCGGTCCTGACGCGCCGTGCGTCCGAGGACTCGCACGAGGGGCCGTCGGGTCCAGGAATGCCCCGGGATAGACTGAAAACACCATGAGTTCCCACACTTCCGAACAGACGGACCGCACCGAAGCGTCCCCTCCCGCCGACGCCGACATTCCCGAAGCACTCCCCCTCACCGAACCGCGCGACGGCGTGCCCCTGGTCATCGACACGCAGGCTGGGCTCGAACGCGCCGCGGCGGCCCTCGCGGCCGGGACGGGCCCGGCGGGCGTCGATGCGGAGCGGGCCTCGGGCTTCCGGTACGGGCAGCGCGCCTTCCTCGTGCAGATCCGCCGTGAGGGGGCGGGCACCTGGCTCATCGACCCGGAGCCCTTCGACGACCTCCGCATCATCGACGACGCCCTCGACGGCGTCGAGTGGATCCTGCACGCCGCCAGCCAGGACCTGCCCTGCCTCTCGGAGCTCGGCATGTGGCCGGACCGGCTCTTCGACACGGAGCTCGCCGCCCGGCTGGCCGGACTGCCCCGGGTGGGTCTCGCCGCCGTCATCGAATCGCTGCTCGGCTTCAGCCTCGCCAAGGAGCACTCGGCCGCGGACTGGTCGAAGCGGCCGCTGCCGGAGCCCTGGCTGCGGTACGCGGCGCTCGACGTCGAGGTCCTCACGGAGCTGCGGGACAAGCTGGCCGCACTCCTCGAACAGGACGGCAAACTCGCGATCGCCGAGGAGGAGTTCGAGCACATCCGGCAGACGCCGCCCGCGGAGCCGCGGGTGGATCCGTGGCGCCGCACCTCGGGGCTGCACCAGCTGCGCGACCGGCGGCAGCTCGCGGCCGTGCGCCAGATGTGGCTCGAGCGCGAGGACCTCGCGCAGCGCCGCGACGTCGCCCCCGGCCGGCTGATCCCGGACTCCGCGATCGTCGCCGCAGCCAAGGCCATGCCTACGACCGTCCCGCAGCTGCTGGCGACCAAGGGGTTCCACGGCCGGGCGGCGCAGAAGGAGGCCCCGCGGTGGATCCGGTGCATCAGCGAGGCAGGGAAGCTCACCGACCTCCCGCCCCTGCACGTCTCCTCCAACGCTCCTCCCCCGCCGCGCGTCTGGGCCGAGAAGGACCCCGAGGCCGCGGCCCGGCTGCAGACCGCGCGGCCGCGCGTGACGCAGCGTGCCGAGAAGCTGGGGATGCCGGTGGAGAACCTGCTGACCCCGGACTACCTGCGCCGCATCGCCTGGCGTCCGCCCGCCGAGATCTCGCTCGAGTCCGTCGCGGCGGCCCTCGCCGACCTCGGCGCGCGACCGTGGCAGATCGAGCAGGTCGCCGCCATCATCACGGTCGCGTTCCTCGACCCGGACCCGCTGCCGACCAGGGGCGGGCAGGAAGGCCAGGGCCCGGCTTCCGACTAGCAGAGTGCACCCGGGCGGCCGCTTGCACGCTATGTTACTGACCAGTAACATGTTCGCGGATCAACATCTCAAAGAGGAGTACCAGGTGAGCCTAGAAACCGGGACCACGCCCACACCCACGGGCAGAACGTCGCGCGCGTCACGCGCCGTCCGCGACGTCGTCTTCGTCGACGGCGTACGGACCCCCTTCGGCAAGGCGGGCGACAAGGGCATCTATGCCGGCATGCGCGCCGACGATCTCGTGGTGAAGTGCATCCGCGACCTCCTGCGCCGCAACCCGTCCCTGGCGCCCGAGCGCATCGACGACGTCGCGATCGCGGCCACCACCCAGACGGGCGACCAGGGCCTGACGATCGGCCGCACCGCGGCCCTCCTGGCGGGCCTCCCCCGCACCGTCCCCGGCTTCGCGATCGACCGCATGTGCGCCGGCGCCATGACGGCCGTGACCACCACGGCGTCCGGCATCGCGTTCGGCGCGTACGACGTCGTCATCGCCGGCGGTGTCGAGCACATGGGCAACCACCCGATGGGCGCCGACGCGGACCCGAACCCCCGCTTCATGTCGGAGCGCATCGTCGATCCGGCGGCCCTGAACATGGGCAACACCGCCGAGAACCTCCACGACCGCTTCCCGGACATCACGAAGGACCGCACGGACGCGTACGCCGTACGGAGCCAGCAGAAGCTCGCCGCGGCCTACGAGGAAGGGCACATCCAGCCCGATCTCGTGCCGGTGGCGGGGAAGAAACCCGGCGCGGGCTGGACCCTCAACAGCGTCGACGAGCCCCCGCGTCCCGGCACCACCGTCGAGGACCTCGCCACGCTGCGGACGCCGTTCCGCGCCCACGGACGCGTCACCGCGGGCAACGCCGCCGGACTGAACGACGGCGCCACCGCGGCCCTGCTCGCCTCCGCCGACGCGGCAGCGGAACTGGGCCTCCCGGTCCGCATGCGCCTGGTGGCCTACGCCTTCGCCGGCGTCGAACCGGAGGTCATGGGCATCGGGCCCGTCCCCGCCACGGAGAAGGCGCTGCGGCAGGCCGGGCTGGACATCACCGACATCGGGCTCTTCGAGATCAACGAGGCCTTCGCCGTCCAGGTCCTGAGCTTCCTCGACCACTTCGGCATCGACGACGACGACCCGCGCGTGAACCGCTACGGCGGCGCCATCGCCGTCGGGCACCCGCTCGCCTCCTCCGGCGTCCGCCTCATGAACCAGCTCGCCCGCCAGTTCGAGGAGGACCCCTCGGTCCGCTACGGCATGACCACCATGTGCATCGGCCTCGGCATGGGCGCGACCGTCATCTGGGAGAACCCCCACCACGAGCACTACGGACAGGATGCAGCATGAGCTTCGAACGCTACGACGAACTGGCCGCGCTGGTTCCTATCGAGATCGTCACCCACTCCTACGTCCAGGACGTCACGCTGCCCGAAGGTGCCGGGGTGCTCGCACTCATCACCCTCGACAACGACCTCGACCACTCGAAGCCCACGACCCTCGGACCCAACACCCTCATCGAATTCGGCCGCACCCTCGAGGGCCTGAAGGAACGCGCGGCGCGCGGCGAGATCTCCGCCGTCGCCGTGACCGGCAAGCCGTACTTCCTCGTCGCGGGCGCCGACCTCAGCACGGTCAAGAGCGTCAGGTCCGAGCACCTCGGCCGCCTCATGGCCGAGCTCGGCCACGAGGCGTACGACCTCCTCGCCGACCTGGGCGTCCCGAGCTTCGCCTTCATCAACGGCGTGGCCCTGGGCGGCGGCCTGGAGATCGCCCTCGCGGCGACCTACCGCACCGTGTCCTCGGGTGCCAACGGCATCGGCCTGCCCGAGGCCTTCATCGGTCTCGTCCCGGGCTGGGGCGGCGTCTACCGCCTCCCCCGCCTCATCGGCCCCGCCAATGCGGTGAAGGTCATGATCGAGAACCCGCTCAGCAACAACCGGAGCCTGAACGGCCGCACCGCGTACGAGCTGGGCATCGCGGACGCCCTCTTCGAGCCCGCCGACTACATCGAGCAGTCCCTGCTCTGGGCTGCGCGGGTGATCAACGGCGGCGAGGCCGCGGACGCCGTCGAGCAGCGGCGTGCCGGGCTCGCCCGGTACGACGACGCCACCTGGACCGGCGCCGTCGCGGCGGGCCGCCGCTTCGTCGAGGCGAAGACCAGCAACGCCGCTCCGGCGCCGTCGCGGGTACTCGACCTGCTCGAGGCCGGCCTCACGCTGTCCCGGAAGGAGTCGGCCGCTGCGGAATGCACGGCCCTCGCCGAACTCATGCAGACGCCCGAGTTCCATGCCACGGTCTACGCCTTCCTTGACCTCGTGCAGAAGCGTGGCAAGCGCCCCGCCGGCGCTCCGGACAGGAAGCTCGCCCGTCCGGTCTCGAAGGTCGGCGTCGTGGGCGCCGGACTCATGGCGAGCCAGCTCGCGCTGCTGTTCGCCCGGCAGCTCAGGGTGCCGGTGGTCCTCACGGACATCGACCAGGCCAGGGTGGACAAGGGCGTCGCCTACGTCCACGCCGAGATCGACAAGATGCTCGAGCGGAAGCGCCTGACGCAGGACGCCGCGAACCGCACCAGGGCGCTCGTCACCGGCTCCGTGTCGAAGGACGTCTTCGCGGACGCCGACTTCGTGATCGAGGCGGTCTTCGAGGAGATGTCGGTCAAGAAGCAGGTCTTCGCGGAGGTCGAGGCCGTCGTCTCACCCGAGTGCATCCTTGCGACCAACACGTCCTCACTGTCCGTGGCCGAGATGGCTGCGGACCTCGTGCACCCCGAACGCGTGGTCGGCTTCCACTTCTTCAACCCGGTGGCGGCCATGCCGCTGCTCGAGGTGGTCCGCGGACCGAAGACCGACGACACCGTGCTCTCGACCGCCTTCGTCCTCGCGAAGGGCCTGAAGAAGAACGCCGTCCTCGTGCAGGATGCGCCGGCGTTCGTGGTCAACCGCATTCTCGGCCGCATGTTCGGTGAGATCACCGCGGTCTTCGATGAGGGGACGGACGCGGAGACTGCGGACAACGCCCTCCGGCCCATGGGTATGCCCATGACGCCGTTCCGGCTGCTCGCCCTCGTGGGACTGCCGGTCGGGCAGCACGTGCAGGAGTCGCTGCACACCGCCTTCGGCGACCGCTTCCACGTCTCGGCGAACCAGCAGAAGCTGATCGACGCCGGAGTGAAGGGTCTGTGGGAGCAGCAGGAGGACGGCTCCTCCGTGGTGCCCCAGCAGACGCTGGCGCTCATGGAACGCGGGGACAGCCCGTCGTCCTCGGACGAAGTGCTGCGCCGCACGCAGGACGCCCTGGCGGACGAGATCGGGCGCATGCTCGACGAGGGCGTCGTCGCGGCTCCCGAGGACATCGACCTCTGCATGATCATGGGTGCCGGTTGGCCCATGCACCTGGGCGGCATCACCCCCTACCTGGACCGCGTCGGTGCGTCCGAGCGCGTCAACGGGAAGACCTTCCACCAGGCCTGAGACAGAGCGCGAGCAACACCTTACGGTGCAGCACGAAGGCCCCGACCCATGGTCGGGGCCTTCGTGCTGCTGCGCGGGCTCTTCGCGTCACGGCGTGGGCGGGACGCTCCGGCACAAGGCAGCAGGCCAGGTCGAGGTCCCCCGGGTCATCGGGGTTCCGTGATCGCCGCTCTGCGTGAGGGGTCAGGCGAAAACCAGGTCGACCCGTCGGAAGTGGCGGGCGTGCTGTTGTGTCGGCGGGCCCCGATGATCCGATCCCTGGCCCGTCGCCCCGGGAGGGCGAACGGCCCTGGTGCCTCCCTGTTCCCGGCTCTTCTGGTGGCTGCCGGGCAGGGGTGGCGCGATGGAGTGGTAGGCGTGCCCGGTGGGCGTGGTGAGCTCGAGGGCATGCCGGGCGTGGCCGGCCCCGGGATCCGGGTGCGGTCTGGTCGTCCAGCCGGGGAGTTCCTTGGTGTGGTTGCACGCCTCACACAGTCCGGCACCATTGGCGAGGCTGGTGGGCCCGTCCTTGTGCCAGGGGATGATGTGGTCGTAGTGGCGGATCGGCGCATCACAGTACGGGGTCCGGCACATGTCGTCGCGGGCCTGGATGAACCGGCGCTGGCCGGGCGTGAACAGGCGCGCCCGGGAGTCGGCCGCGATCAGCTCCCCACTCCCCGGGGCGGTGTAGAGCCGCCGGAGCCAGACCTGGAAGTCCTGCTCGTTATCTGCTGATGGCCCTGGCTTTTGCGCGGAAATCTCGCCGGTCAACGGCTCGTTCGTCTGCGGGAAGGCGTGTTCGGTGCCGTCCCCACCTGACCGTCCGCCGCATTGCGTCCCGGGCTGTGGGTAGGACTGACCAGTGGGCCGCCGGCTGGGCTGCTTGGAACCAACACTGGTGAGGAGGTCCCGGGCCCAGCCGGCGGGGACGATCCCGTAGCCCGGCAGGCGGGCCGGCTCGCTGTCGCCCTGGATGAGGGTCCGGTCGGTCATGATCAGCTGCACCTCGACCCGGGAGAAGCCGCCCGGGGTGCCCGTGGTCCGCTCCACCAGCGCATCCGCCATCAACTGGCCCCGACTGCGCTCATCGCCCTCCGCCCGGCGGGCGTCGGCGTGCCGGGTCAGCTCCGCGTGCACCGCGACCCCCTGGGCGACCGGCAGCAGGGCCGTCAGATACGTCATGGTGTCCGGGGCCGGCCGCAGACCTACATGCCGCTCTCCCGCCGCGTGGCTCGCCCGCTGCGTCACCGACCGGGGATCCCGCCGGTACGCNGCCATCGTATGCGGCATCTCCGCCACCAGCGCCCGCGCGACCCCGAGCAGCCGCCCGCCCCGGGCCGGGGACTCACGCCGGGCCAGGGCCACCTGCGCCGCCACACCCCGACCCTGCTCCGCCACCGGCACACCAGCCCCAGCCTGGGCGTGCCGTTCCCCGACGTCGAACGCGACCGCGGTCCGAGCCTGCCGGGCGGCGATTACCGACGTGAAATCCTCCAAGGACCACATCTCATCGATCAGCTCCACACCACCCGCCGGCATGGGAAGCGAGAGCATCACCTCCATCAACTCGCGCACCCGAGCCGCCGACGAAGAGGCAGGGACAGCGGACGGGACAGCCGCAGGTGAGACACGGCCTGACAGGACAACGCCTCGCCGCGAAGCACCACCAACATCGGTGGTTTCAAGCGGAGCGTTCGAGCTGCTGTCCATACTGAATTTTCCCAACCACCACCGACATTTTGGATCGATACGATCCCGTCGCCGAGGACGAAGATCAGCAAGGCTAAACGACTTCCAAATCCTGATCCGCCGATGCCACAGCCCCGAAGTTCACCTCGGATCCGGACGCACAGTGAGGGCACGCAGTCGTCGAAGTCTTCTGTACAGGCAATTCCGGAACTTCGCCGGATCTGCTGAGGCCCGGATCATCCTGTTGATCGCTCTGAGGCAGTTCTATGCCCGAGCCGTTCCAGGGCTCCCCGCACCGAAACAAGGGCAGGGGCAATCACGCAAGCGGCTCTTGGCCGCCGCAAGCAGCCCTCCTATCGGGAGCGCTGCTCGCGGGCGGTCATGGCCTTGAGCCGGCGCTCTGCTGCCCGGCTCGTCGGATCGGGCTCAGGCCGCCGGGCGCGGGAAGATCGCGTCCAGTGCGGCGAGGTCCTCGTCCGACGGCGTCCAGTCGGCCGCCGCCGCGTTCTGCCGCACCTGTTCGGGCGACGTGGCACCGGCGATCACGGACCCGACGGACGGCTGAGCGGCAAGCCACGAGAAGGCCACCTGGACCTCGGTGACGGCCCGTTCGGCCGCGAACGCACCGAAGGCCTCGAGCTGATCCCAGTCCGCGGTCTCCAGCACGTTCTTGCGTGAGTGGGTGAACCTGCTCCCGGCGGGGACCTCGTTGCGCCGGTACTTGCCGGTGAGCAGTCCGTTGGCGAGCGGGAAGTACGGCAGGACGCCCAGCCCGTAGGCCTCGACGGCGGGGACCACCTCGCGTTCGAGGCGACGGTCCAGCAGGTTGTAGGGGTTCTGCGCGGAGATGAACGGCGTGTAGCCGCCGCTGCGTGCCGTGAACTCGGCCTCGGCGATCTGCCAGCCTGCGAAATTGGAGTGCCCGAGGTAGCGCACCTTGCCGCTCGTCACGAGGTCGTCGAGGGCAGCGAGGGTCTCCTCGATGGGCGTCAGCGGGTCCGGCGCGTGGTACTGGTACAGGTCGATCCACTCGGTGCCAAGGCGCCTCAGGGAGGCCTCGACCGCACGGATGATGTAGCGGCGGGAGCCGCGGGCGCCCCAGTCGGGCCCGTTGACGCCGTCCATGTCGAGGCCGAACTTCGTGGCGAGGACGACGTCGTCGCGCCGGCCGCCGAGGGCCTTGCCGAGCTGCACCTCACTGACGCCGGGCGCCCTGCCGTACATGTCGGCGACGTCGAACAGGGTGATCCCGGCGTCGATCGCCGCATGCACGACGGCGTCGGTACCCTCCTGCGACTCGGAGGTGGTGCCGGCCCGGCCCAGGTTGTTGCAGCCGAGCCCGACGGTGGAGACGCTGAGCCCCGAGGAGCCCAGTCTGCGATAGGTCATCATGCCCCTAACCTACCAACACAGTTGCCCCAGGCACATGACCCGGGGCAACGGTGTTCGCGGTGGCGTCAGGCGAACCAGATGCCGATCTCCCGCTCGGCGGACTCCGCCGAGTCGGAGCCGTGCACGAGGTTCTGCTGGACCTTCAGGCCCCAGTCGCGCCCGAAGTCGCCGCGGATGGTGCCGGGCGCCGCCGTCGTGGGGTCCGTGGTCCCCGCCACCGAGCGGAACCCCTCGATGACGCGCTCACCCTCGAAGACGGCCGCGACGATCGGGCCGCTCAGCATGAATTCGACGAGCGGCTCGTAGAAGGGCTTCCCGACGTGCTCGGCGTAGTGCTCCTCGAGCAGCTCGCGGGTGGCGTGCACGCGCTTCAGTTCGGCGATGGTGTAGCCCTTCGCCTCGACACGGGACAGGATGGTGCCCGTCAGGCCGCGGGACACGCCGTCGGGCTTGACGAGGACAAGGGTGCGCTCAACGCTCATGGTGACTCCTGGGATGCATGCGCCGTCGCGGACGGCGCGGATGGGACAACTGGTACCGGGTTCGACTCTACTAAAGGCCCTGCTCCTCGGGGTTCGCCTTCTCCCACTCCGCCTGCAGCCGGTCCCGCTCCACGTTCTCGCGGTCCACGCGGATGCCCTGCCGGATCCCGTACAGCCAGGTGAGGGCGAACGCCAGGCCGACGACGAACATCACGGGTTCCAGGAAGCCCCCGGCGATGAGGACGAACTGGAGGACCCAGCCGAGCGCGATGCCCCACTTCTTCGTCAGGACGGCGCAGGTGAGCACCAGGACCGCACTGAGGAGGAGCCCGGTAATCAGGATGAGGACCGGCGAGATCTCGTCGCGGCGCAGGCCGAACACCGCGAGCGTCGCGAAGAACACCACGAACGCCTCGAGGAAGAGGACCGTCGAGGCGAACAGGACCTTCGTGGACCGCCGCTTCTTCGGCATGCCGGGCCGCCACTCGCGCTGCGCCTTGGTCATGCGTCGTGCCATGCGTGGGCCTACTTCCCGAGGAGGGTGCGGGTTTCCCCGACCACCGTGATGGATCCGGTCACGAGGATGCCGCCGGAGAGGTCGTTGTTCTCCTCGGCCTTCATCACCGCCCACTCCAGGGCGTCGTCGAGCCCGGGGAGGATGGTGATGTTCTCCTCCGCGAACCCGGCCGCCAGGGCGGGCTGCAGGAGGTCGGCGGCCGGCACGGACCGGGGCGAGGTCGACTGCGTCAGGCAGACGTCCTCGAGGATGCCCCCGAGCTCCTCGTGCAGCTCTGCCAGCATGCCCGCGACGTCCTTGTCCTCGAGGACCCCGATGACCAGCACGAGCCGGCTGAAATCGAACGCCTCGTTGATGCCCTTCGCCGCGGCACGCGCCCCGGCGGGGTTGTGCGCCGCGTCCACGATGATGCTCGGCGCGGTCCGGACCACCTCGAGGCGGCCGGGCGAGGTGACGGCCCGCAGCCCGTTGCGGACGAGCTCCGTCTCCAGCTCGCGCTCACCACCGCCGAGGAACGCCTCGACGGCGGCGACGGCGACGGCCGCGTTCTCCGCCTGGTGCTCGCCGTGCAGGGGTACCAGCAGTTCGCCATAGCGGCCCGCGAGCCCGGTGAGGGACACCACCTGGCCGCCCACGGCGACGGTGCGGGATTCGACGCCGAACTCGACGCCTTCGAAGCGGAACTCCGCCCCGACCTCGCGGGCCCGCTCGAGCAGGACCTGCGCGGCGTCGCGGGGCTGGATCGCGCTGACCAGGAAGGAGCCGGGCTTGATGATGCCCGCCTTCTCGAGCGCGATGTCCTCGACGGTGTCGCCGAGCAGCTCGGTGTGGTCCAGGGAGATCGGCGTGACGACCGCCACCTGTCCGTCGCCGACGTTCGTGGCGTCGGTGATCCCGCCGAGGCCCACCTCGATGACGCCGACGTCGATCGGCTCGTCCGCGAAGATCGCGAACGCGAGGATGGTGACGCACTCGAAGTAGGTCAGGCGGGGTTCCCCGGCGACGAGGAGTTCGCCGTCGACGATGTCGAGGTAGGGCTTGATCTCGTCCCAGACCCGGACGAACGTCTCGTCCGCGACCGGTTCCCCGTCGATGCTGATGCGCTCCGTGACCCGCGAGAGGTGCGGGCTGGTGAAGCGGCCGGTCCTCAGGTCGTGTGCCAGGAGGATGCTCTCGATCATGCGCGCGGTCGAGGTCTTCCCGTTGGTGCCGGTGATGTGGATGATCGGGAACGCCCTGTTGGGCTCGCCGAGGATCTCCATCGCCCGGTGGAGCGGCGCCATGCGCGGCTCCATCCTGTTCTCCGGGGCGCGGCCGAGGAGTTCCGCGTACACGCTCTCGACCGAGAAGGCGTCCAGTCCGGCGCTGCTCCCCGTGCCGTCGGTGCCGTCGGTGCCGGTCGTGTCATCCATGCTGCTGCTCCTGCTTCTCGACGGTGATGGTGAAGTCGTCGCCCGCGTCGGCGACGGCCTCGATGCGCAGTTCGAGGGTCAGCGTCTCGGCCCTGATGAGCCCGGCGTTCGCCTCGAGTGCTCCGACCTGCTCGGCGGCGACGCCGACGGTGGTGCGGATGCGGTCGCTGATGTCGAGGTCGGCATCGCGGCGGGCCTGCTGGATGGCACGGATCGCATCGCGGGCCGTCCCCTCCGCGGCCAGTTCCGCCGTCACCTCGGTGTCCAGGACCAGGAACCCGCCGCCGGGCAGGACCGTCACCGCCTTCGAGTCGGCGTCGTTGCCCTCCACCACCGTGTCCAGGGTGTACTCGTGCGGTTCGAGGGCGAGGCCGCCCGCGGTGACGCCGCCGTCGTCGTCGACCTGCCAGTCGCCGGACTTCGAGGCCTTGATCACCGTCTGGACGTTCTTGCCCAGCCGTGGTCCGGCTGCGCGGGCGTTGACCACGAGCCGCTGGGTGATGCCGAACTCGGCCGGTTCGGCGTCGGCGGCGTCGATCAGGCGCACGCCCTTGAGGTTCAGCTCGTCGGCGATGATCGTCGCGTACTGCCCGGCGAGGTCCGCGGCGCGGGGCGCGACGACGGTGAGTTCCCGGAGCGGGAGCCGCACGCGGAGGTTCGCGGCCTTGCGCAGGCTGGAGCCGACGGAGCACACGGCACGCGTGCGGTCCATCTGGTCCACGAGATCCGGGGCGGCCGGGAACGACGTCGCCTCGGGCCAGTCGGTGAGGTGGACGGACCGCCCACCCGTGAGGCCCCGCCAGATCTCCTCGGTGACGAGGGGAAGCAGCGGTGCGGCGACGCGGCAGACGGCCTCGAGGCACGTGTAGAGGACGTCGAACGCGTCGGTGTCCTCGTCGAAGAAGCGCTGGCGGCTGCGGCGCACGTACCAGTTGGTGAGCGTGTCGAGGTAGCGGCGCAGGGACTCGCAGGCGTCGCTGATCGTGAACGCGTCGAGCGCCCCGGTCAGGTCGCGGACGAGGTTCCCCGTGTTGGCGAGGATGTAGCGGTCGATCGGCTCGGCCAGCTGCGCGGCCGCCTCCGGCGTCACGGTCTTCGCCTCGTAGCCCTCGCCGTTGTTCGCCGCGTTGGTGTAGAGGCTGAAGAAGTGCCAGACGTTCCACAGCGGCAGGATGACCTGGCGGACGCCGTCGCGGATGCCCTGCTCCGTGACCACGAGGTTGCCGCCCCGGAGGATCGGGGATGCCATGAGGAACCAGCGCATGGCGTCCGAGCCGTCGCGGTCGAAGACCTCCGAGACGTCGGGGTAGTTGCGCAGGCTCTTGGACATCTTCTGGCCGTCGGAGCCCAGGACGATGCCATGGCTGATGACGTTGCGGAACGCCGGCCGGTCGAAGAGCGCGGTGGACAGGATGTGCAGCATGTAGAACCAGCCGCGGGTCTGCCCGATGTACTCGACGATGAAGTCCGCCGGGTTGTGCGTGTCGAACCACTGCTCGTTCTCGAACGGATAGTGCACCTGCCCGTAGGGCATGGACCCGGAGTCGAACCAGACGTCCAGGACGTCCTCCACGCGACGCATGGTGGACTGCCCGGTGGGGTCGTCCGGGTTGGGCCGCGTGAGCTCGTCGATGAAGGGGCGGTGGAGGTCCACCTCGCCCTGCGTGTTGACGGGCAGGCGCCCGAAGTCCGCCTTGAGCTCGGCGAGCGAGCCGTAGACGTCGGTGCGCGGGTACTCGGGGTTGTCCGACTGCCAGACGGGGATGGGGCTGCCCCAGAAGCGGTTGCGGCTGATGGACCAGTCGCGCGCGTTCGAGAGCCACTTGCCGAACTGGCCGTCCTTGACGTTGCCCGGGATCCAGGTGATGTCCTGGTTCAGTTCCACCATGCGGTCACGGATCTTCGTCACCTCGACGTACCAGGAGGACACGGCGCGGTAGATCAGCGGGTTGCGGCAGCGCCAGCAGTGCGGGTAGCTGTGCACGTAGCTGGACTGGCGCACCAGGCGCCCCTCGGACTTCAGGACGCGCGTGATGTGCCGGTTGGCCTCGAAGACCTGCAGGCCCACGATCTCCGCGAGCGGTCCGCTGCCGAACATGGGCAGGAACTTCGCGCCCTCGTCGACCGAGAGGATCACCTGGATGCCGGCTTCCTCGCAGATCTTCTGGTCCTCCTCGCCGTAGGCGGGAGCCTGGTGGACGAGTCCGGTGCCGTCCGTCGTCGTGACGTAGTCCGCGACGAGGATGCGGAAGGCATTGCGGTAGCCGCCCTCCTCCGGGTCCGCGAGGTAGTCCCACAGGGGCTCGTAGGTGAGCCCCTCCAGCTCGGTGCCGAGGTGGCGGGAGGTCACGGCCTCGCGCGCGGCGGCGGCATCGGCGAAGCCGAGGTCCTTGGCGTAGTTGCCGAGGAGCTCCTCGGCGATCAGGTAGCGGCCACCCTCGTCGTCGCGCCGACCCTCGACGACGACGTAGCTGATGTCCGGTCCGACGGCGAGCGCCGCGTTGGTGGGCAGGGTCCACGGCGTGGTGGTCCAGGCGAGGGCCTGCACGCCGGCGAGGTCCTTCGAGAGGGCCGAGTCGCCGGGGAGGAGGGGGAACGTGACCGTGACGGTCTGGTCCTGGCGGTCCTGGTAGACGTCCTCGTCCATGCGCAGCTCGTGGTTGGACAGCGGCGTCTCGTCGTTCCAGCAGTACGGCAGCACGCGGTAGCCGTTGTAGGTGAGGCCCTTCTGGTGCAGGGTCTTGAAGGCCCAGAGGACGGACTCCATGTACTCGGGGTTGAGCGTCTTGTAGTCGTTGTCGAAGTCCACCCAGCGCGCCTGGCGGGTCACGTAGTCGCGCCACTCCCCCGCGTACTTCATGACGGACGCCCGGGAGGCGTCG
Organism: Arthrobacter sp. L77; assembly: GCF_000816565.1. Lineage (NCBI taxonomy): Bacteria > Bacillati > Actinomycetota > Actinomycetes > Micrococcales > Micrococcaceae > Arthrobacter > Arthrobacter sp. L77. Next base: position 552,622 of record NZ_JWSU01000006.1, read on the forward strand.
TTGAACTTGTCGATGCCCATCGCGAGGATCTGCTGCTTGTCCGTCATGCCGAGCTGCTTCATCGCCTCGAGTTCGGCGGGCAGGCCGTGCGTGTCCCAGCCGAAGCGCCGCTCCACGCGGCGACCGCGCTGCGTCTGGTAGCGGCCCACGAGGTCCTTGGCGTAGCCCGTGAGGAGGTGGCCGTAGTGGGGCAGGCCGTTGGCGAACGGCGGTCCGTCGTAGAACACGAACTCGTTGGAGCCGTCGACGCCGGCGTCGCGGTGGTCGATGGACGCCTGGAATGTGCCGTCCTCCTGCCAGTAGCGGAGGACGCGCTCTTCGAGCTCGGGGAAACGCGGGGAGGCGCTGGTCCCGGCGGAGGGGGTGCCGCCGTCGTCGGGCGACACTGCTTTGGGGTAGATCTGCGGCATGGGTCTCATCCTGTGTACGGCGGCGTCGGGTGGTGCAGGAGTCCTGCCGTGAGGACGGGACCCTGTCTCCCGCCACCGGTTGCCTGACCGGCCGCGAGGGTCCAGGACCCGCGGTACCACCTCACTTGCCGCCGTCGTCCGCCGTTCCGCTCATCGCGGTCATGCGGGCCGGGGCTGCCGCTCGTTTCCAGGCTGTGACGGGCTCCCCGTCCGGGTCTACGGGCTGCCTCGCAGGAGGCCGGCCTTTCTTCCGGAAGCTCACCGGTGATGGCCGGGTCGACGCTTGTCCGTCCAGTCTATCGCGGCTCCGAAATCGTTGTCGAAAGGGTCGAAGCACGCCGGGCACCACCGGCGCACCCACCGAAATCCGTTGTGGCGGGAGGCACGGCTTGGCAGGGTGGAAGAATGACATCCCCCGTTCTTCCTACCGCATCCGCCCCGGACACGGCCCGCCTGCTCCTCGGCGTGCTCCTGCCGACCCTCGTGAAGGGCCCCATCATCCGGCGTCCCTGGGCGGTGGGACTCGCAGCGCGCCTCGACCTGGACACCCGGGCGGCGGGGATCGTGAGGGCGGTCCACGCGAAGTACCCGGAGGGGCCGCTGATGCTGAAGGTGCCGATCCGCAAGCAGGCGATCGTCCTGGCTCCGGGCGATGCCAACACCGTCCTGGCGCAGTCCCCCGAACCGTTCACCCCGGCCAGCAGCGAGAAGCGTGCGGCGCTGTCCCACTTCCAGCCCGCCAACGTGCTGATCACGCGAGGGCCCCTCCGGACGGTGCGCCGTGCCCTGCAGGAGCAGGTCCTCGACACGGACCACCCCGTGCACCACCTCGCCGACCGGTTCGTGCCCGTGGTGGAGGAGGAGATGCGGCAGGTGCTGGCCGAGGCCGTCCGCAGCGGGTCCCTGCCCTGGGACGACTTCCTCGACGCGTGGTACCGGGTGGTGCGGCGCGTGGTGTTCGGGGACCATGCCCGCGACGACACCGACCTCACGGACATGGTGATCCGCCTGCGGAAGGACGGGAACTGGGCGTTCCTGAAGCCGGTGCGGAAGAAGACCCGCCGTCGGTTCCTGGCGCGGATCACCGAGGAGCTCGCGAACGCCGAGCCGGGAAGCCTCGCCGCCGTGATGGCCGGCGCGCCCAAGGGCGACGGCGCCGAGCCCGCCGACCAGGTGCCGCAGTGGCTCTTCGCGTTCGATCCCGCCGGCATGGCGACGTTCCGGGCCCTGACCGTGCTCGCCACCCACCCGGAGGCGATGGCCGCGGCGCGGCGGGAGGTCGACGGCGACACCTCGGGACGCCGGCTCCTCCCCTATCTGCGCGCCGGCATCCTCGAGTCGCTGCGCCTGTGGCCCACCACCCCGATGATCCTGCGCCAGACCACGCAGCCCGTGCAGTGGGAGCAGGGACTGATGCCGGCCGATTGCGGCGTCCTGATCTACACGCCGTATTTCCACCGGGACGAGCGTTCCCTGCGCAGCGCGCACAACTTCTCGCCCGAGCGCTGGCTGACCGAGGAGGACGACGGCTGGCCGCTGGTTCCCTTCAGCGGCGGACCGGTGGTCTGCCCGGGCAAGCAGCTCGTGCTGCTCGTGACGAGCGCGACCCTGGCGGCGCTGGTGGCCGGGCACGACTTCCAGGTGCAGGAGGGGCAGGCGCTGGACCCGGCCCGCCCCCTGCCGGGGACCATGGACAACTACAGCGTCCGGCTGGGCGTCTCCCTCCGGGGCTGACCACCGCCCGTCGGTGGCGTGGCTCAGGCGCGGAGGACCTTGTGGTTGGCGGCCTGGGCGAGCGGCCGGAGCACCAGGTGGTCGATGTTCATATGGTGCGGCGCGTTCAGGGTGAAGGCGACGGCGGCGGCCACGTCGTCGGCGGTCAGGGGGTGCCGGACGCCCGCGTAGACCTGGTCGGCAGCGCCCTGGTCACCGCCGAGCCGGTTGAGGGAGAACTCCTCGGTGTGCACCATGCCCGGGGACACCTCGATGACCCGGATGTTGTGCTCGGCCTCCTCGAGGCGGAGCGAGCGGGCCATCGACTCCTGCGCCGCCTTCACGCCGCAGTACCCGGCGCCGCCCTCGTAGGGCGCGAGCGCCGCGGTGGAGGTCAGGAACAGGACGCTGCCCTGGCCGCCGTGGCGCAGCGCCGGGAGCAGCGCCCGGGTCATGCGCATGGAGCCGAGGACGTTCACGTTGTACATCCACTCCCAGTCCTCGGTCCTGGCCTCGGCCACCCGCTCCGTCCCGAAGGCTCCCCCGGCGTTGTTGACCAGCGCGTGGACCGGGCCGGTCGCCGTGACCTCGGCCGCGAAGGCGTCCACGGACGCCTGGTCGGTGACGTCCAGCGCCATCGGCGTGGCCCCGGTCTCGTCCGCGAGCGCCTGCAGGCGGTCGATCCGCCGGGCCGCTGCGACGACGTCCCAGCCGTCCCGCCGGAGGGCGCGGACGGTCGCGGCGCCGATCCCGGAACTGGCTCCGGTGACGATGGCGCGCAGGGCGGAGGGGGCAGGGTCGGCGGGGGCGCCGAGCGGCGCCGTCGATGTCTCGGTCATGGGCCCACTGTAGCCAGTGGGGGGCCGGAGCCCCGTCATCGCGCTCCGTCGATGACGCGACCGGCAGGAGGGCGGACGGCGCCGGTCAGGGCACGGTGCTCAGGGCACGGTGATCAGGGTCGAGGCGAGGTTCCGGACGCGCGTCGCCAGCACCTCGCGGACGGTGCGGACTCCGTCCAGGTCCATGGTGGCAGGATCGGAGATCTGCCAGTCCTCGTACTTCTTCCCCGGGTAGATGGGACAGGTGTCTCCGCAGCCCATGGTGATCACGACGTCGGCTGCCCGCACGACGTCGTCGGTCAGGGGCTTGGGGAATTCCTCGCCGAGCTCGAGCCCGATCTCTTGCATGGCGGTGACCACGTTCTCGTCGAGGTGCTCGGCGGGCATCGACCCGGCGGAGCGGACGTTGATCGCTCCCTGGGCCAGCTCCTTCAGCAGGGCCGCGGCCATCTGGGAGCGTCCGGCATTCTGGACGCAGACGAAGAGGACCTCCGGGACGCCGCTGGGCTGCTTGCCCTCGGCATGGGCGAGCGCCGTGAGCCGGTCACGGGCGAACCGGCGCGTGATGATCGGCAGGTAGGTCCTGATCTTCGCTGTGCGGGCGAGAGCCGTATAGGACTCGAAGACGTAGCGCTCGACCATCTCGGGACTGAACACTCCGTCGAAGGCCGCGGCCAGTTCGTCGGAGATGCGGTGGAGGAGCTGTTCATGGCTCCCGGTAGGGGCATCAGGGCTCGGTGACGTGCTCATCGTGCTGTCCTTTCTGGTGCACTGACCGGCAGGCGGGTCCGCCCGCCGGTTCCTCTCCTGCTCCCGGCGCCCACTCGGTGGTCCGGATCGGTGGTCCGGATCAGTGGTCCGGCTCACCCGACCGCCCGTGGGCGGTTCCGGTGGGGAAGCCGATGCTGACGAGTTGCGGTCCGCCGCAGCACCCGTCGGCCTCCGCCGCAGCCGGACCGTCGGTGCTCGTATCCGCAGCAGCAGGGGCGTCGCAGGATCCCCCGAGGTCCGTGCTGCAGACCCCCGTCTCGGGCAGGTCGAGCTGCAGACGGGACGCCGCCTCGGTGTCGCCGGCGAGCGCGGCGGTGACGGAGCGGACCTGCTCGTACCCCGTGGCCAGGAGGAAGGTGGGGGCCCGCCCGTAGGACTTCATGCCGACCAGGTAGAAATCCTTCTCCGGGTGGGCAAGGACATCCGCGCCGTGGGCGGGAACCGTCCCGCAGGAGTGGAACTCCGGGTCGATCAGGGGGCCGAGCGCACGCGGTGCTTCCACCGCGGGGTCCAGGTCGAGCCGGAGTTCGCGCAACATGTCGAGGTCCGGCCGGAATCCGGTGGCCGGTACGAGGACGTCGACGTCGACCGTGCGGACGCCGTCCGGTGTCGACGCCGTCACCGCCAGGCCCCGCCCGTTCCGGGCGAGAGCGGTGATCGTGAAGCCCGTGGTCAGCTCGACGACGCCGTCACCGACGAGGGCTCTCAACCGGCTGCCGAGGGCGCCCCGGGCCGGCAGGCCGTCGAGGTCCCCGCCGCCGTAGAGGCGCTGGGCCGATCCGCTGCCGCGGACGGCCCAGAGGATCCGCGTGCCGGGTTCGTTCCCGGCGACCTCGCCGAGGTCGATCAGCGTGTTGGCGGCCGAGTGGCCGGCGCCGACGACCATGACCGTCCTCCCTGCGAACCGTTCCCGTTGGGCTCCGACGACGTCGGGCAGTGCGGAGGTCACCAGATCGGCCACGGTGTCCTCGCCGGGTGCCCGCAGTCCCGACTGGCCGAGCGGATTGGGCCGGCCCCACGTGCCGGAGGCGTCGATGACGGCGCGCACGAGGTGATCGACGGTTCCCTCGGGACCGGTGGCGCGGACGAGGAAGGGCGTCGTGTCGCGTCCCGTGGTCCTGGTCTTGTCCATGCCGAGCCGGGTGATGGCCGTGACGGTGCTGCCGAACCGCAGCGTCCGCGCGATGGCCGGGACGGCGGCGAGGGGTTCGAGATAGGACTCCACCAGTTCCCGCCCTGACGGCAGTGCGGTCTGGCGTGGTTCCACCCACCCGGTGGGCTCGAGCAGGCGTCGGGCCGCCGGATCGATGTCGTACTGCCACGGCGAGAACAGGCGGATGTGCGCCCACTGCCGGATCGCGGCCCCGACGTTCCCGCCCTGTTCGAAGACGATCGGGGTGAGCCCCTGCTCGAGGAGGTTGGCGGCCGCGGACAGTCCGATCGGTCCGGCGCCGATGACGGCGACCGGGAGGTCGGTCGCGATGGTGCTCGGAGTAGCGGTGGTCTCAGGCATGGGCGGTCTCCTCGATGAGTGCGGTGGCGATGCTGGGGGCGTCCTCGAGTGCGGCGAGGTACCGTTCTGCGTCCAGGGCTGCAGCGCAGCCAGAGCCTGCCGCGGTGATGGCCTGCCGGTAGCGGTGGTCCACGGCGTCGCCGCAGGCGAAGACGCCGTGGACGTTCGTGAGGGTGGTGGGTGAGTCGACGACGATGTACCCCTCGTCGTCGAGGGTGACCTGTCCCCGGACGAGGTCGGTCCGCGGAAGGTGGCCGATGGCCACGAAGATCCCGGTGGCGCCCAGCTCCCGGGTGTCTCCGGTGACCGTGTCGGTGAGGGTGACGCCGGTGACCTTCGCCTCGCCGCGGATGGCGGTGATGGCGCTGGTGTACTCGAAGCGGATCTTCTCGTTGTCCAGGGCGCGCTGCGCCATGATCTTCGACGCACGCAGCGATGAGCCGCGGACGACGACGGTGACGGTGTCCGCGAAGCGGGTGAGGAACAGGGCTTCCTCCATCGCGGAGTCCCCGCCGCCGACGACGATGATGTCCTGGCCGCGGAAGAAGAACCCGTCGCAGGTCGCGCACCAGGACACGCCCCGGCCGGACAGACGCTTCTCGTCGGGCAGGCCGAGTTCCCTGTAGGCGGAGCCTGTCGCGAGGATCACCGCGGGTGCCTGGTAGGTGGTGCCGCTGAGCGTGGTGACGGTCTTGACGTTCCCCGTGAGCTCGACGGTCGCGGCGTCGTCGTACTCGATCGCCGCGCCGAAGCGTTCGGCCTGCCGGCGGAGATTCTCCATCAGCTCGGGGCCCTGGATACCGCCGGTGAAGCCGGGGAAGTTCTCGACCTCCGTCGTGTTCATCAGTGCCCCGCCTGCGGTGACGGCACCAGCGATGACCCTGGGCGCCAGGCCGGCCCGGGCCGCATAGATCGCCGCGGTGTATCCGGCGGGGCCGGAGCCCACGATGATGATCTTCTCGCTCTGAACGTCCGCCATGGCAGTGCCTCTCGAATCGGGGGTCATGCTGGTGTACCGCGTCATGTGCCGCGGTGAGGTCAGGCCGTGGTGCCGGTACCGGTGGGCAGGAGTTCACCGATGAGCTGCTGGATGCGTCCCTTGATGTCGTCGCGGATGGGGCGGACCGAGTCGACACCCTTGCCCGCCGGGTCCTCGAGGACCCAGTCCTCGTACCGCTTGCCGGGGAAGTAGGGGCATTCGTCGCCGCAGCCCATGGTGACCACGACGTCGGAGGCCTTCACGGCGTCCGTGGTGAGGATCTTCGGGGTTTCCGCGGTGATGTCGATGCCCTCCTCCTTCATCGCCTCGACCGCGGCGGGGTTGACCTGGTCGGCGGGCTGCGACCCGGCGGAGAGGACCTCGATGCGCCCCTCCGACAGGTGGCTCAGGTAGGCCGCAGCCATCTGCGACCGGCCCGCGTTGTGCACGCAGACGAACAGGACCGAGGGCTTCCTGTGATCGGCGGTCGTCGTGGCTGATGTCTCGGTGCTCATGATGATCCTTGGTTCATCGCCTCGTGCCGGAGGGCCGGGCGTTCGGATGGAGAGGAGGAGCCGAACCCCGGGCCGGACACCTCGCGTTCCGGCGACCGACCAGGGATCGACTGGCTTCGATGTCGAGTATGCGGACAGATATCGATGGATGTCAATGCGCGGGTATGCTGGGCGAATGACGACGATCTCCGCGCCCGGACCAGCGGGCCTCGCAGCAGCCGAACCGGCGCTCGCGCCGCTCGATGGCGCAACCGAGGAGGGCCGCTGCTGTGTGCCCTCCGGAACCTCCGCGATGAGTGCCGGTCGCGCCGAGGAACTCGCGAAGCAGTTCAAGGCCATCGCCGACCCGAACCGGCTGCGCCTGGTGTCGCTCATCTCCGCGAGCGCCGCCAACGAGGCGTGCGTGTGTGATCTCACCGAGCCGTTGGATCTCGGCCAGCCGACGGTGTCCCACCATCTGAAGATCCTCGTCGACGCCGGCATCCTGCACCGCGAGAAGCGCGGCGTCTGGGCGTACTACTCCATCGTGCCCGGAAGCCTGGACTCCCTCGCCGGCGTCCTCACCGAGGCCCGATGACACACCCTCCTGCCTCTGCCCTCCACCACGAATCGAGACCCCTGTGACCTTCAAAGCGGACAAGCCCTCCGTCCTGTTCGTCTGCGTCAAGAACGGCGGCAAGTCCCAGATGGCCGCCGGGCTCATGGGCAAGGTCGCCGGCGACTCCGTGACCACGGCCTCGGCCGGATCGAAGCCGGGGTCCGCCGTCAACGGCCTCTCCGCCGAGGTCCTGGCCGAGGTCGGCATCGACATCAGCCGGAACATCCCGCGCCAGGTCACCGCCGAGGACCAGGTCCGGGCGGACGTCGTCGTGATCCTCGGCCCCGAAGCGCAGGTCGACGAGGTCGAGGGGACCCGCTACGAACGGTGGACCACCGACGAGCCCAGTGACCGCGGGATCGACGGCATCGACCGCATGCGCCTGGTCCGCGACGACATCCTCGCCCGCGTTACCGCGTTGCACGCCACGCTCACCGCCCCGTAGGGCTACCTCCCCCGCCTTCTTCCTCCGCTATCCCCTGCCCTTCTTCTCCCGTGAGTTCCCCCTGCTAGGAGTCCTGCTGCCATGACCGTGGTCGCCATCCTGATCTTCCTCGCCACCCTGACCCTCGTCATCTGGCAGCCCAAAGGCCTCGGCATCGGCTGGTCCGCCCTCGGCGGGGCCGCGCTCGCGCTGATCACCACCGTCGTGAGCCTGTCGGACATCCCCATCGTGTGGGACATCGTCTGGAACGCGACCTTCGCCTTCGTGGCGATCGTCATCATCTCGCTGATTTTGGACGAGTCCGGGTTCTTCACCTGGGCCGCCCTCCATGTCGCCCGCTGGGGCCGGGGCAACGGCCGCCTGCTGTTCACCCTGATCGTCCTGCTCGGAGCAGCGATCGCGGCGGTGTTCGCCAATGACGGGGCAGCACTGATCCTCACCCCGATCGTCATCCAGATGCTGCTCGCCCTGAAGTTCCCGGCCAGGGCATCCCTCGCGTTCGTCATCGCCTGCGGGTTCATCGCCGACGCCGGCAGCCTGCCCCTCGTCGTGTCGAACCTGGTGAACATCGTCACCGCGGACTTCTTCGACATCAGCTTCGCCCGCTACGCGGTCGTCATGGTCCCGGTCGGACTCGTCTCCGTCGCCGCCAGCCTGGGTGTCCTGCTCCTGTTCTTCCGGAAGGCCATCCCGCGCCACTACGACGTCACCGTCCTCGCGAACCCGAGATCCGCCATCGCGGACCCCCTGACCTTCAGGACCGGCTGGGTGGTCCTCGGGGTCCTGCTGATCGGCTACTTCGCCGCGGACCCCCTGAACATCCCGCTCTCCGCCGTCGCGGGCCTCGGCGCCGTCGTGCTCATGATCGTCGCCTCCCGCCGGCCCGCCTTCCTCTTCCCCCGTGCGGCCGCCCCGGCCGGCGCCCAGGCCACGCAGCATGCAGTACAGGAGTCGACGCACGCCGCAGATCGGGCGGAGGACCTCGACTACGAGACCGCGGGCATCGGGCGCCGGACCACGGCCGGCCCCCTCGCACCGCCTGCCTCGCACGCGGGCCCTGCCGATGACGGCGAGGACCTGCGGGTCTCGGCCGGCGGAACGGCGGCTGTGCCTGCTCCGGCGGGCCGGATCTCGGTTCCGCGCATCCTCAGGGAGGCGCCCTGGCAGATCGTCCTGTTCTCCATCGGCATGTACCTCGTCGTGTACGGGCTGCGGAACCAGGGCCTCACCGACGAACTGGCCGGTGTCTTCTCGGCCGTCGGCTCCAACGGCGTCCTGATCACCGCCCTGGGCGTCGGGGTCATCGTCGCGGTCCTCGCGTCCCTGATGAACAACATGCCCACCGTCCTCATCGCGTCCCTCGCGATCGGATCCGCCGGCGCCACCGGGCTGACCCAGGAAGCGATGATCTACGCCAACGTGATCGGCTCAGACCTCGGCCCGAAGATCACCCCGATCGGCAGCCTCGCGACCCTCCTGTGGCTCCACGTCCTGGACCGCAAGGGCATCCACATCGGGTGGGGCCAGTACTTCCGCACCGGGATCGTGCTCACCATCCCGGTCCTCCTCATCACGCTGGTCGCCCTCGCAGGGTGGCTCACCGTGGTCGGCGTCTGATTCTCCTGCGCCGTCCAGATCGGACCAGAAGCACTCGTCACGTCGGCGGGCGGACGGAGGGACTGCCCGGCGAGGGGCAGAAGAGAGCGACAGTCCCGACCGTGACGGGGATGAGCGCGGCGATCAGGCTCGGGGCGGTGTAGCTGCCGGTGATGTCGCGGCCGATGGAGAAGAGGATCGGTCCGAGGGCCGTGGAGCCGACGTTGATGGACGTGATGACTCCGCGGATGCCCCCGATGCTCTCGGTGCTGTAGTAGTGCGCGAGGGCGATGGGTTCGATCGCGCGAATGGCTCCGCCGGCGGCGCCCAGGACAAGGCCGTAGGCGACGGCGAGGCCGAAGCCGGTGATCAGGGGCAGGAAGCAGAGCGCTGCGGCGAGAAGTGCCATGGATCCCGTGAGCGCGTAGCGCGGGTCGAGCTTATGGGCGACGACGCCGACGGTCAGGGTGGCCAGGATCGCGGTGATGGTCTGGGGGATGAAGTTCGCGGCGGCTTCGGTGGTGCTCAGTCCCTGGCCGGTGAGGATGGAGACCTGGTGGAAGGCCAGAGCGGTCGACAGCATGCCGGTGGCCGCCAACGCTGCGGCGATGACCCAGAAGATCGGCGTCCGGGCCGCTTCTTCGGTCGTCCAGTCGCCACTGCCCGACGGCGCTCGGCCCGCGACGGCGGGCCCGGCGGGATGTGCCGGCGCTGCCGGCAATCGATGCTGCCCAGGAACCGGTTGTGGGCGCTTCTGGTGGCGGGGCAGGAACAGGATCATCGGCAGGACGACGACGAGCACCGCAACGGACTGCACACGCCACGCCAGGGCGATGCCACCGCTGCTGACGAGACGTTCGACGAGGATTGGGGTCAGGGAGATCCCAGCGGACCCGATCGCGGAGACCAGACCGATGGCGAGGCCGCGCCGGTGATGGAAGGCCTTGACGACGGCGGTGGTCGCCGCGAGGGTCAGGGTTCCCTGCCCGGCCATGCGCAGGATCACGAAGCCCGCGGTGAGTCCGTAGATGTCGCTGACGAAACTCAACCCCAGCAGGGCGAGGGCGAAGGCCGTGACGGCGATCAGGATGACCTTCCTGGGGCCCCACCTGTCGATGCCGCGGCCGATGAACGGCAGCGCGACGGCGCCGACAAGGGTGCCGAGGAGGTAGCTGGACGAGATGTCCGTGCGGGAAATCCCGAGCTCATCGATGAGCGGGTCGGTGAGCGGGGACAGGCCGGCGGTCTGCCCGGGTGCGGTCGCGGCGCTGATGAGCGCTCCGGCGGCAACGACTCCCCACCAGCGTGTGGGCACCGCCGCCGGAGCTACAGCACGAGGCGTGAGTGCTGGGCGCATGAAGGTGTCAGTGGCCGCCACCGAGGTGCCCGCCGAGGCGTTCGCGGATGGCGAGGCTCGCGGTGTTCAGGCCCTCGATCTGGACGCTTTTGCCGTAGCTGTCGTACTTGGCGGTGATCGCATCGAGTGCGGCGATGGTGGAGGCGTCCCAGAGGTGGGAGCCGTACATGTCGATGACGATGGTGTCAGGGTCCTCGGCGTAGTCGAACTGCGTGTAGAGGTCGTTGGAGGACGCGAAGAACAGCTCGCCCGACACCTCGTACTTCGCGACGGGCACGCCGAAGTGTTCCTCGACGGTCCGTTCGACCGTCACGAAGTGCGCGACCCGGCGGGCGAAGGCGACCATGGCCACGAGGACGCCGACGATGACGCCGATCGCGAGGTTGTGGGTCCAGACGGTGACGATGACCGTGCCGAGCATGACGGTCGTCTCGCTCTTGGGCATCCGCCTCAGCGTGCCGGGCTGGATGCTGTGCCAGTCGAAGGTCGCGATGGACACGAAGATCATCACCGCGACCAGGGCGGCCATCGGGATCAGGGCGACCACGTCGCCGAGGGCGACGACCAGGATGAGGACGAACAATCCGGCCATGAACGTGGAGATCCTGGTGCGCGCCCCGGAGGCCTTCACATTGATCATGGTCTGGCCGACCATCGCGCAGCCGCCCATGCCGCCGAAGAACCCGGTGATGATGTTCGCCGTGCCCTGACCCCACGATTCGCGGGTCTTGTTCGACCGGGTATCGGTGACGTCGTCGACGAGCTTGGCGGTCATCAGCGATTCCATCAGCCCGACCACGGCCATGCCGGCCGCGAACGGGGCGATGATCTGGAAGGTCTCGAGGGTCAGCGGCACATTGGGGAAGAACAGGGACGGCAGGCTCTCCGGCAGTTCACCCTTGTCTCCCACGGTGGGGACGGTGATCGCGAGGACGACCGCGGCCGCGGTGACGACGACGATCGCGACCAGGGGTGCGGGAACCGCGCGGGTGATGCGCGGCAGCAGGAAGATGATGACCAGTCCGACGGCGACCATCGGGTACACGAGCCAGGGAACCCCGATCAGCTCGGGCAGCTGGGAGGTGAAGATCAGGATGGCCAGGGCGTTCACGAAGCCCACCATCACGGAGCGGGGAATGAACCGCATGAGTTTCGCGACCCCGAGCACGCCGAGGACCACCTGGAAGATCCCGGCCAGGATGACCGCGGCAATGAAGTAGTCGATTCCATGACTGGCGACCAGGGGTGCGATGACCAGGGCCGTCGCGGCCGTGGCCGCGGAGATCATGGCCGGCCTCCCGCCGAGGAACGCGATGGAGACGGCCATGGTGAAGGAGGCGAACAAGCCGATCCGCGGGTCGACACCGGCGATGAGGGAGAACGCGATCGCCTCGGGAATCAGCGCGAGAGCGACGACGAGGCCGGCGAGGACCTCGGTACGCAGCAGGCGCGGAGTACGCAGGGTCCGCCAGACGGATTGGCGGTCCTCCGGAGTCAAGGGCGGAGCGGTGGTGGCAACAGCCATAGGAGTCCCCTTTCAGGGATCAGGAGGGCGCATCAGCTGCCCTCGGTGGTGAAGACGGTGGGGGCGCAACGCTGCGTCCGGGAAGAAGAAGGGGGCCATCGGGCCCACACATAACTATACTCTAACGTAATGGTAGAGTTAGGCGTTCAAGGCAGACCAAGCGATCAGGGAGATCTCGGTGCATATCGGTGAGCTTGCAGACCGGACAGGCCTGTCCCTGCGCACGCTGCGCCATTACGACGAGGTCGGACTCCTGCGCCCCAGCGGGCGCACCGACGGAGGATTCCGGGTGTACTCGGAAGGCGATTTCACCCGGCTGACCCGGATTCGACAGGCGCGTGCCCTGAAATTCAGCCTCGAGGAAATCGGTGAACTTCTCGACGTCCTCACAGCACGCTCGGGCTACCACGGGCTGGTGGAACTCGACGCGATGGAAACCCTCCTCGCGGAAGCACGCCGGCGCCGGACGAAACTCGCGGCCGACCTCGAGCGCGCCGACGACCTCATCACCCAGTTGTCCACCAGCCTCCAGCACCCCCTCCGGCCCACGGTTCAGCAGCCGGGGTAGACACCACAGGCTTCGGAGTCGGCCGCAGATCCGGGATCCCTATCGATCGCCTCGGCGGGCCCTCGTGGTCGCCCTCGAGGCTCCGGAACGATTAACTCAGCACGATCACCCGGTTCCCACCATGGGTAGGAGACACTTCTTGACGACATCGGACACAGTCCAACAGCAGGCAACACCACCCGAGCCCGGGGGCGCGCCGTCGGCTGCACCGGCCGGCCAGTCGGGCACCTTCCGACCGGAGGTGCAGGGCCTCCGCGCGGTCGCCCTTGTCCTGGTCGTGGTCTATCACGTGTGGCTCGGGCGGGTGTCGGGAGGAGTGGACGTCTTCCTGCTCGTCTCCGCGTTCCTGCTCACCGCCTCCTTCGCCCGCCGCTCCACGACGGGCCCGCTGGGCCTGCGCGCGTACTGGGCGCGCGTGTTCGGTCGGCTCCTGCCACCGGCCGCGGTCGTCCTGCTCGCAACCGTCATCGCATCGATCGCGTTCTTCCCGCAGGTCAGATGGGGCACCCTGATCGAACACGCCTGGGCGTCGCTGCTGTACGTGCAGAACTGGGACCTGGCCTTCGGTGCCGTGGACTACCAGGCAGCGGACGCCGCGACGGCCAGCCCGTTCCAGCACTTCTGGTCGCTGTCCATCCAGGGGCAGGTGTTCATCCTCTGGCCGCTGATCCTGGCTTCTTGCATCCTCGCCGCCCGGCGCACCCGGTTCTCCTTCACCGTCGTCGCAGGAACGGTCTTCTCGCTGATCTTCGCCGCGTCGCTCGCCTTCTCGGTGCACCAGACGACGACGAACCAGGCCTTCGCGTACTTCGACACCCGGGCGAGGCTGTGGGAGTTCGCGGCCGGCTCACTGCTGGCCCTCGCTTTGCCCCACCTGAACCTGAACCGGCTGACCCGGCTGGCCCTGGGCTGGGCCGGGATCCTGATGATCATCGCCTGCGGCCTCGTGATACAGGTCGAGAACCAGTTCCCCGGCTGGATCGCCCTGATCCCCGTCCTCGGGGCTGCCGCCGTCATCACCGCCGGCCCGCAGGGACAGCAGCCTCGTCACCGGCTCGGCATCGATCGGATCCTCGGCGCAGCACCCGTGCTGTCGGTCGGGCGGATCTCCTACGCCCTGTACCTGTGGCACTGGCCGATCCTGATCACCTACCTCGTCACCACCGGCACCAGCACCGTGTCCCTCGGCGAGGGCGCCGTGATCATCGCCCTCTCCGCGGTCCTGTCCTGGGGCACGATGCGCCTGGTCGAGCGTCCCCTGCAGGGCTGGTCATGGGTGCACCGCCGCAAGCGACGCAACGCCCTGCTCACCGTCGGCTGCGCCCTGATCGTCGCCGTCCCCCTCTCCGGCTGGGAGACGCGCATCAGCATCCAGGAAGAGCAACTCGCACAGCAACCGGCGGCGCTGAACCCCGGAGCGCAAGCGCTCCTTTCTCCCGAGGAGCACGCGACCCTCCCGGAGGCCGCGCTGCTGCCGGCCGCCACTGACCTCGGCGCAGAATGGGGCAAGGCGGGGCCCACCTGCGACGGCGGATACCGGCCTCAGGACGAGGCGCTGGAAACCTGCCACCAGATCGAACCCGACGGGCAGGCAACCCGGACGGTCGTCGTCATCGGCGACTCGCACGCCAACCAGCTCATGCCCGCACTCACCCACATCGCCGAGAAGAACCAGTGGCGGATGATCACCCTGCTCCGTAACGCCTGCCGCTACGGTGCGGAGTCCGACGCCCGCGACGACGCATGCAACGCCCGCAATGCCGCTGCCCGCGCATACGTGCTGGACCTGCAACCCGACGCGGTCATCACCCACGGAACCCTCAGCACGGCCGAGGAACCGCATGAACTCCTCGTCCCGGACTGGGAAGCAGGCATCGGCGTCTTTCTCGAGGACGGCATCGAAGTCCTCGCCATCCGGGACAATCCCCGCTTCCCGATCAACATGTTCGAATGCGTCGAGCTCCACGGGCAGGACGCACCGCAGTGCAACACCCCCCGCGACCAGGCGCTCCTGGCGGTCAATCCGGTCGAGGCGATCGCGGCCCGGGAACCGCTCGTGCATTCGCTGGACGTCACCCCGGCGTACTGCACCGGCACCACCTGCCCCGCAGTCGTCGGCAACGTTCACGTGTACATGGACCTCGACCACCTCAACCGCACCTACGTCGAAACCTTCACCGGCTACTTCGAGGACGAACTCTTCGCGACCACAGGGTGGACGACCACCGCACCACGCATCTCCGATCAGGACACTGCGTCTCCGGAGATGCGCTAGTAGCGGGTGAGGACGTCGATGAACTCGTCGGCGCGGGCGAGGGTCTCGACCATCTTGTCCCGCCGTTCGACGGCCGTGTCACGGAAGGTGGCCAGGCGCGCACGCAGGTCGTCGACCGCTCCCTGGTCAGTCTCCTGCTGCAGGGCATCCAGGACGGAGAGGAGATCCGTCATCTCCTCGAGCGTGAAACCCAGCGGCTTCATCCGGCGGATCACCATCAGCCGCTCGAGATCCTCCTCGCTGTAGACGCGGAACCCGCCCTCCGTGCGGGCGGTCGCCGGGAGGATACCGACGTCGTCATAGTGGCGGATCGTCCGCAGGGACAGGCCCGTGCGCTCGGCGAGCTCGCCGATGTGCATGGTCCGGCCCGCCTCGGCGACCTCCGGTGTCGCATCACTCATCCGTGTTTCCTTCCCATGCCGGCTACAACCTCACGTGACGTCAGGTTAGAGTTTAACGGTTACTGCGGCATCCCGCGGTTCTTCTGTACGCCGGCGTACAGCCTAGCTTCCCTTCCCGAACGGCGACCCAGCCGTGTCCCGCCGCCCTGTACTCCCACGCCCGAAGGAACCTGCCATGTCAGCAGCCGCGCCTACCACGACCACTAAACTCACGCCCGTCGAACGCCAGTCGGTCGCCAGGACCTTACGGAACCCGCGCCTGCTGAAGACCGAGGTCCTCGCCGGCCTCGTCGTCGCCCTCGCCCTGATCCCGGAGGCCATCGCCTTCTCGATCATCGCCGGCGTGGACCCGCGACTGGGCCTGTTCGCCTCGTTCACCATGGCGGTCTCCATCGCCTTCCTCGGCGGACGCCCGGCGATGATCTCCGCGGCCACCGGCGCGATCGCCCTGGTCATCGCACCCCTGGTGGCCAGCCACGGCGTGGACTACTTCATCGCCGCGGTGATCCTCGGCGGCCTCTTCCAGGTGATCCTTGGCATCACCGGGGTCGCCCGGCTCATGCGCTTCATCCCCCGCTCCGTCATGGTGGGCTTCGTCAACGCCCTCGCGATCCTCATCTTCATGTCGCAGGTCCCCGAGCTCATCGATGTGCCCTTCCTCGTGTACCCCATGGTCGCCGTCGGCCTGCTGATCGTCTTCGGACTGCCCCGCCTCACCAGGGCCGTCCCCGCACCCCTGGTGGCCATCGTGGTCCTGACCGTCTTCGCGGTCCTCGCGAACGTGCTCGTGCCGACCGTCGGGGACAAGGGAGAACTGCCGGAGAGCCTGCCGTCCCTGTTCTTCCCCAATGTGTCGCTGACCCTCGAGACCCTCCAGATCATCGCCCCCTTCTCCCTGGCGCTGGCCGCCGTCGGGCTCCTCGAGTCCCTCATGACCGCCAAGCTCGTCGACGACATCACCGACACCCGCTCCAACAAGACCCGCGAATCCTGGGGTCAGGGCACGGCGAACATCATCACCGGGTTCTTCGGCGGCATGGGCGGCTGCGCCATGATCGGCCAGACCATGATCAACGTGAAGGCCTCCGGCGCGCGCACCAGGATCAGCACCTTCCTCGCCGGGATCTTCCTGCTCGTCCTCGTCGTCGCCCTCGGCGACATCGTCGCCCTCATCCCGATGGCTGCCCTCGTCGCCGTCATGATCTTCGTCGCCATCGCCACGTTCGACTGGCACAGCATCCAGCCCTCCACCCTGAAGCGGATGCCCAGGAGCGAGACCACCGTCATGCTCGCCACCGTCATCGTCACCGTCTGGACCCACAACCTCGCGATCGGCGTCGGCGTCGGCGTCCTCGTGGCCATGGTCGCGTTCGCCCGCCGCGTGGCGCACTTCGTCACCGTGGAACGCACCGAGACCACCGTGGACGGCGACCGGCACGCCATCTACACGGTCGACGGCGAGCTGTTCTTCGCGTCCTCCAACGACCTCTACACCCAGTTCGAGTACGCCACCGACCCCCGCCGGGTCACCATCGACCTGCACGGCTCCCACCTCTGGGACGCCTCCACCATCGCCGCCCTGGACGCCGTCACCGAGAAGTACCGCACCCACGGCACCGAGGTGGAAGTGGTCGGACTCAACGAGGCCTCCACGATGATGCGTGAACGCCTGGGCGGGAAGCTCGGCGCCGGCCACTGACCGGTTGCGCCGGGATCCGGCCGGCGCGTGTCCGGTGCGGAACCCGCCGTCGTGCCGGAGTTCGCGGGCAGTAGGGAACAATGGAGGAATGGCCGATACCACCCAGGGCACAGACACGCCCTCCCCCCAGCCCGTTTCCGTTCCCGACAAGCCCGTGCTCGAGGGCCTCGAGGAGAGACTGTCCCGCCAGTGGCGCGAGGACGGCACCTACGCCTTCAACCGTGACACGACGCGCGCCGACGTCTACTCGATCGACACTCCCCCGCCCACCGCCTCGGGATCGCTCCACGTGGGACACATGTTCTCCTACACGCAGACCGACGTCATGGCGCGGTTCAAGCGCATGCGCGGCGCCAACGTCTTCTACCCGATGGGCTGGGACGACAACGGGCTCCCCACCGAGCGCCGTGTCCAGAACTACTACGGTGTCCGCTGCGACCCGTCCGTGCCGTACGACGCCGACTACCGGCCCCCCGCCGAACCCGCGAAGAACCAGCGGGACTTCGACGCGGTGTCGCGGAAGAACTTCATCGAACTGTGCGAGGAACTGGCCGTCGAGGACGAGTTGGTCTTCGAGAACCTCTTCAGCACCCTGGGCCTCTCGGTCGACTGGGACCTGACCTACCGGACCATCGACGACACCTCGCGCGCCGTCTCGCAGCGTGCCTTCCTCGAGAACCTCAAGGCCGGCGATGCCTACCTGGCCGAGGCGCCCACCCTGTGGGACGTCACCTTCCGCACCGCCGTCGCGCAGGCCGAGCTCGAGGACCGCGAGCAGGCCGGCGCCTACCACCGCATCGCGTTCCACGCCCCCGACGGCTCGCAGATCCACATCGAGACCACGCGCCCAGAGCTGCTGCCCGCGTGCGTCGCCCTCGTGGCACACCCCGACGACGAGCGCTACAAGCCGCTCTTCGGCACCACTGTCACCAGCCCGCTGTTCGACGTCGAGGTCGAGATCAAGGCGCACCCCCTCGCGAAGCCCGACAAGGGCAGCGGCATCGCCATGATCTGCACGTTCGGCGACCTCACCGACGTCACCTGGTGGCGGGAACTGCAGCTGCCCACCCGCGCCGTCGTCGGCCGCGACGGCCGCCTCCGCGCCGAGGCACCCGAGTGGATCGCGACCGAGCGTGCGCGCGAGAACTACGGCCAGCTGGCCGGCAAGACCATCTTCAGCGCCAAGGAGGCCGTCGTCGCCCTGCTCCGCGAGAGCGGGGACCTCGAGGGCGAGCCGAAGAAGATCATGCACCCGGTCAACTTCTACGAGAAGGGCGACAAGCCCCTCGAGGTCGTCACCAGCCGCCAGTGGTACATCCGCAACGGCGGACGCGACGCCGGCAAGCGGGAAGCGCTGATCGAGCGGGGACGGCAGATCGACTTCCACCCCGCCTTCATGCGCTCCCGCTACGAGAACTGGATCGAGGGACTGAACGGCGACTGGCTCGTCTCGCGCCAGCGCTTCTTCGGCGTCCCCGTCCCCGTCTGGTACCGCCTCGACGGCGACGGCGAGCCGGAGTACGAGGACCCGATCATCCCTGCCCTCGAGTCCCTGCCCGTCGACCCGGCCGCCGATCCGGCGCCGGGCTTCGAGGAGACCGCGCGCAACCAGCCCGGCGGCTTCATCGGCGACAGCGACGTCCTGGACACCTGGGCGACGTCGTCCCTGACCCCGCAGATCGTGGGCGGCTGGGCGCGGGACGAGGACCTCTTCGCGAAGGTGTTCCCGTTCGACCTGCGCCCCCAGGGACACGACATCATCCGCACGTGGCTGTTCTCGACGGCGGTCCGCGCCGATGCCCTCCAGGACTCGGTGCCGTGGAAGCACGCCGCCCTCTCCGGCTGGATCCTCGACCCCGACCGCAAGAAGATGTCGAAGTCCAAGGGCAACGTCGTGGTCCCCACGGACGTCCTGGAGCAGTTCGGCGCGGACGCCGTGCGTTACTGGGCCGCATCGGCGAAGCTCGGCGCGGACACCGCGTACGAGGTCAACCAGATGAAGATCGGCCGGCGCCTGGCGATCAAGCTGCTCAACGCCTCGAAGTTCGTCCTCAACCTCGGGGTCACCGAGGCGTCCATCGGCTCCGGCGCGCTGGACCGCGTCTCGAACGCCCTGGACATCTCCCTGCTCGCCCAGCTCCGTACGGTGACCGAGCAGGCCACGGCAGCGTTCGAGAAGTACGACTACGCCCGCGCCCTCCAGCTCACGGAGTCCTTCTTCTGGACGTTCACGGACGACTACGTGGAACTGGTGAAGGATCGCGCCTACGGCGATCCGGATGACACGGCGACGCAGTCCGTCCAGACGGCGCTGGCGACGACCCTGGACGCCCTGCTGCGCCTGTTCGCACCGTTCCTGCCGTTCGCCACGGAAGAGGTCTGGAGCTGGTGGCGCGAGGGGTCCGTCCACCAGGCGGCCTGGCCCGGTGCCGAGGCGCTCACGGCGCTGCCGCACACGGCCGACGCCGGGGTCCTCACCTCCGTGGCGCTGGCCCTCGGGGGCATCCGCAAGGCCAAGTCGGAGGCGAAGGTCAAGCAGCGCACCGAGGTGGAGCGCGCCGTCGTCACCGCGTCCGCCGCCCAGGCGGGGCAGATCCGCGCCGGCCTGGCCGACCTCCTCGCGGCCGGCAACGCCCGCGACCTCCAGGTCGTCGACGGGGACGGCGCAGTGAGCGTCTCCGACGTCGAGCTGGTGCCGCAGCCCGCCGAGTAGCATCCGGACACAGGAAAGGACCCGCCGCTCGGCGGGTCCTTTCCTGTGTCCTGGCCCGGTGGACGTCAGTCGAAGCGCGGGCTCTCCGTGCGGGAGCGCTTGAGTTCGAAGAACCCGGGGAACTCGGACATCAGGACGGCGCCGTCGAAGATCCGCCCGGCCTCCTCGCCGCGGGGGATCCGGGTGAGCACGGGCCCGAAGAACGCCGTGCCGTTGAAGGCCACGACCGGCGTGCCGACCTCGTCGCCCACGCGGTCGATGCCGTCCTTGTGGGACGCGCGCAGCTGGGCGTCGTACTCGTCGCTGTGCGCGTAGGATGCGAGGTCGGCCGGCAGACCCACCTCCTCCAGCGACTCCCGGATCACGACGTCGAAGTCCTTGTTCTGGCCGATGTGGATCCGTGTGCCCATCGCGTCGTACAGCGTCTTGATGTACTCGTCCCCGTGCAGCTCGGCAGCGGCGATGATCACGCGCACCGGGCCCCACCCCTGCAGCATCATGGCCTGGTACTCCTCGGGGAGGTCCCGCCCCTCATTGAGGACGGACAGGCTCATGACGTGCCACGCGACCGAGATGTCGCGGACCTGCTCCACCTCACCGATCCAGCGGGAGGTGATCCAGGCGAAGGGACACAGGGGGTCGAACCAGAAATCGGCCTTCTCGACGGTCGTGGACGCGCTCATGCGGGTACTCCTTGCAGGGTTGGTGAGGCCGAGGCCTTTTCCGGTGCAACCCGCCCCGGCGGCTCGCTATTCCGTCCGAATTGGTGCGGGCCCACGGGAGGCGGTCTAATGGGAGGACACGACCAGTCGAGGATGCCTGGCGCTATCCCTGCGTCGCCATCGGGCTGGATGAGCTCGCACCGGGCACCCCGGTGCCGAAAAGGATGCCTCTGTGCAGCACCACCGGACCGAGACCCACGACACCTGGCTGGAACGCGAAGCCCTCGCCGAAGCCATGATCCCGCTCATCGGGCGCCTGTACCGCGACAACAACGTCGTCACGAGCATCCACGGACGCAGCCTCATCAACAAGTCGACGATGAACATCCTCAAGGCGCACCGCTTCGCTCGCCGCATCACCACCGAGGAGCTGCGCCTCGAGGACACCGCTCCCCTGCTGCAGATGCTCGCCGACCTGGACCTCGGCGCCGCCGCGATCGACATCGGACGCCTCCGCTTCGCCTACGACCGCGCCGGGGACGGCCGGACCCTCGAGGAGTTCGTGCGCGCGGAGCTCGCCGACATCGTCGGCCAGGGCGGGCGCGACGAGCGCACGAGCACCGACGTCGTCCTCTACGGTTTCGGACGGATCGGGCGCCTCGTGGCCCGGCTCCTCATCGAGAAGGCCGGCGGCGGCCACGGACTGAGGCTGCGTGCCGTCGTCGTCCGCCGGGGCTCGGACAACGACCTCGCCAAGCGCGCGAGCCTGCTGCGCCGCGACTCGGTGCACGGTCCCTTCGAGGGGACCATCCAGGTGGACGAGGCGTCGAACACGATCACCGCCAACGGGATCCGCATCCAGGTGATCTACTCCGACGATCCGGCATCCATCGACTACACGGCGTACGGCATCCACGACGCGATCGTCGTCGACAACACGGGCCGCTGGCGCGACGCCGAGGGCCTGTCCCAGCACCTGAAGAGCCGCGGCGTGGCGAAGGTCCTGCTGACCGCCCCCGGCAAGGGCAGCCTGAAGAACATCGTGCACGGCATCAACCACGCCGCCATCGAGGACACCGACCGCATCATCACTGCGGCGTCCTGCACCACCAATGCGATCACGCCCGTCCTCAAGGCGGTCAACGACCGCTTCGGCGTGGTCCACGGGCATGTGGAGACCGTCCACTCCTTCACGAACGACCAGAACCTGATCGACAACTTCCACCACGGCGACCGGCGCGGGCGCTCGGCGGCGCTGAACATGGTCCTCACCGAGACGGGAGCGGCGACGGCGGTGGCGAAGGCCCTGCCCGAGCTGGCCGGCAAGCTGACCGGCAGTTCCATCCGCGTCCCGACCCCGGACGTCTCGATCGCCATCCTCAACCTCACCCTCGAGCACGGGACCACCAAGGAGGAGGTCAACACCTACCTCCGCGAGATGTCCCTCCACTCGGGCATGCGGAAGCAGGTGGACTACATCGACAGCCCGGAGGTGGTCTCGACGGACTTCGTCGGCTCGCGCCGCACGGGCATCGTCGACGGCCTCGCGACCATCGCCGACGGCACCTACCTCGTCCTGTACGTCTGGTACGACAACGAGTTCGGGTACAGCTGCCAGGTGGTGCGGGTCCTCGAGGAGATGGCCGCGGTGCACCCGCCGTCGTACCCCGTCGCTGACCTCGAGGCCGCGGTGGCAGCGCACCCCTGACGCGGCCACGGAGACGATGCCGCGCGTACGGACCACGACAGCACCCTGCGTCGGCCGGTCAGGCAGGTCCCTCCGTGCGAGTTCTGAGGGTGCCGCTCACCATCACGCCTGGTCCGCCCCGCTGCGAGCCTCGCGGAGCGCGCCGGGAGCGGCCGGCGTGCCGTCGAGAGCACAGTGCGTAGGATGATCGCTCTCCGGCAGTGCGGGGTTCCTGATGGTGGCAGCCGCGAGGATGCCGCTGAGCACCAGGACGACCGCGCCGATCATGCAGGCGGCGTCGAATCCTGCCTTGAACACGTGCGGGTTGCTGGAGGCGTCACCGGTCAGTCCCACGGCGGCCGGCAGGACAGCGATGGCGATCAGGCCCGCGGCCCGCGCCACAGCGTTGTTCACGCCGGAGGCCAGTCCGGCCTGGCGTTCCGGCACGGCGGACAGCGCGGTCGATGTCAGGGGAGCAACGAGCAGCGACAGGCCGAGGCCGAGCACGATCACCGACGGCAGCACGTCCACGAGGTAGGACGCACCCGGCCCGATCCGCAGCATGAGGACAAGTGCCGCGGCACACAGCAGCGGCCCGACCGTCATCGGTATTCTCGGCCCGATCCGGGAACTGAACGCGCCTGCGCGGGGCGACAGGACGAGCATCAGTGCCGTGATCGGGAGCATCGCGGTCCCGGACGCCAGGGGGCTGAATCCCGCCACGACCTGGAGGTGGATGACCAGCAGGAAGAAGACGCCGCCGAAGACGGCGTAGATGAGGAAGGTGACGGCGTTCGCTGCGCTGAACTGGCGGTTGCCGAAGATCCGCAACGGAAGCATCGGATGCTCGGTTCGCCACTCGACCACGAGGAAGGCCAGGGCGGCGGCGAGGCCCAGGGCCCCTGACGCGAGGACAGCCGGAGCGCCGATTCCCTGGGCCGGCGCCTCGATCAGGGCGTAGGTGGTTCCAGCGAGTGCCAATGCCCCGAGGAGCGCTCCGCCGACATCGAGCCGGCCGGTTGCCTCGGTGTCGCGCGTCTCCGGGACGTGCCGTGCCGCGATCCAGATGGCGGCGGCGGCGATGGGGACGTTGATGAAGAAGATCCAGCGCCAGGAGAAGCTCTCCACGAGCCAGCCGCCGAGGAAAGGTCCGATGGCGGTGGCCACCCCGCCCAGTCCGGACCAGGCACCGATGGCCCGCGCGCGGTCCTCACCGGCGAAGCTGGCCTGGATGATGGCGAGACTGCCTGGCGTGAGCAGCGCCCCTCCGACTCCCTGCAATGAGCGCGCCGCGATGAGCAGGCCGGCATTCGGCGCCAGCCCGCACAGCAGGGAGGCAACCGCGAACCAGACGACACCGACGATGAAGATCCGCCGGCGCCCGAATCTGTCGCCCAGGGAGCCGCCGAGGAGGATGAAGGAGGCAAGGGTCAGGGTGTAGCCGGTGACCATCCACTGGAGGGCTGCGAAGTCGGTGCCCAGGTCCAGGCCGATCGTCGGCAACGCGATGTTCACGACCGTCGCGTCGATCCCCGCGATACCGGAGCCGAGCACCGTTGCCAACAGGATCCACCGGCCGGACGCCGTCTTCACGCGGATCTCACTCATCGCCCACCGTCCGTCCACGCCCCGTCATGCCTCGGGCCCCAGGCAGAGTATGGCACCGTCATGCACGCCGTCCGGCGAGCAGCCGCCATAGGACGGGTTGCAGGGACTCGGGAGGGCCGACCACGGTCATCGCGCCGGGGTAGCGGAGGAACAGATGTGCGGCCTGCCGCGGGCGGAGCCCTCCCGTGGGAGTGAGTGCTTCCTCGTCCGCGAGGTCGTGGAGGGCCTCGAAGAAGCCCCTCATCTCCCGGCCCGGCTCGATGCTCACGTCGACCACGACGGCAGCGCCGGACCGGTTGGCGTAGGTGTGGATCGTCCCGGGCGGAATCCCGACCTCCTCCCCCGCCGTCAGCGCGCGCCATTGCCGCTCCACGCGGACCGCCAGACTGCCGGCCACGACCGCGAAGGACTCCGTGGCCGCCGGATGCCGGTGGAGAGGCGGACCGTGGAAGACCGGCTCGAGCTCGAGCCGGAAACGCTGGACGGACTCGGACGGAGCGCTGAGGAATGTCATCGTCTGCCCCGCGCGCGGGTTGAACCGGACGGCAACGGCCCGGTTCATGACCGGTACCACGCGATCGTCTGCTCGATCGCGTCGTCCAGGGGCGTCGGTCCCATGCTGAAGGCCTGCTCGAAACGCGTCGAATCGACGACGTAGGGATGCTCGAACTCGTACATCATCTCGCTGACCTCCCTCATGATCGGGCTCACCAGGCCCAGGACGCGCGCCTGGGGTGGGCGCAGGAAGCGTGTGCGGGCGGCGCCCTGTTGCCCCGCGACCTCCCAGATACGCTGGGCGAAGTCCCCCTGCGTGAGCGCTGCCTGCACCGGCGGAATCCAGGCCCTGCCCCATCCCGTCCCGCTCACCCCCAGGCTCACCATCGCCTCGGCGACGTCGGGGAGGAAGCTGAAGCTGTGCAGGGCGTCCGCCCTCCCCAGGAACTGCATGGGCCGCCCTCGAGCCGCTGTGGCGAAGACGGACTTCCCGTTCCGGTCGTAGCCGGCTCCGAAGTAATGCGACGGCCGCGAGAGCGCGACGCGCAGCAGTCCGTGACGGTGGGCGTCCATCGCGGTGGTGGCCATGGCCTGGCGCAGGTGCCCTTTCCTGCTGGACGGCGCCTCGACGGAGTCCTCGGTCAGGGCGGCATTCCGCGGCGCGCCGTACATGTAGAGGTTGTCCGCGACCACCAGATCGGCCCCGACGCGGACCGTTGCGTCGATCACGGACTGCTGCAGTGCGGCGAACTCGTCATGCCACCGCCAGTACGCGGGCTGGGCGCACTGGTACACCACCGCACTGCCGTCGAGTGCCCGCGCGAGGCCGTCCGTATCGGTGGCGTCGGCCATGCGGACCTCGGCTCCTGGAGGCTGCTCGGACCCCCGGCGGCTGACGAGGCGGGTTTCACGGTCCCGGGCAACGAGCGCGCGCACAACTGCCGAGCCCAGCGCGCCCGCACCCACGACGGCGTGGACCGTGTTCACGGCCGGGCCACGCTGTTCGCGGGGAGGAGGCTGCCACCGGGGCGCGCCGCGCGGAGAAGGAGCACGGTGCCCAGGACCAGGAACCAGAGCTGGACGAGCGCGCTGCTGACGCTGATCGCAGCGCCCAGATCCATCCCGAACACCTCGAGCCAGGGCAGCAGCAGGGCGGCCACGACGACGAACCCGAAGGCGCCGAGCCATGCGGGCACCGTGTCGGACCGGAGGATCGCGACGCACAGGAAGGTGAGGGAGAGAGCAGCGAACGCGCTGACGCCCAGCAATTCGCCGATCGCACCGCCGAACGTGTTGATGGCATCGAAGACCACCGCTTCGGCGTCGTCCGGTGTGGCGACGTAGCCGGCCGCCAGGGCCGGGAGCACCGTGAGCCATCGGATGATGCCGATGCTCCGTGCCAGGGTGGAGAGGGCCGCGAACAGGACGGCCAGGCGGGTCAGGGAGGAGCCCCCCACGACCTTGCCGACCAATCCGACGACCGGGAGGAAGGCCACGCTGTACACGAGATAGACGAGGTACCCGACGCGGACGGCGTCGGCCTGCTCGACGATGCGAGGCATGATGCTGGTGGCCGGTTCATCAAGGCTCGCGGGCCAGTTGATGGCTGCTCCGAGCACGATCAGGGGGACGAAGAGCAGGACCCCGAACAGCAGCGAGGCAATTCCTGCCGTCACAAGGAGCCGGCGCGTCGGCATCTGCTGCTCCTGCGCGGCAATAATGGGGTGGTTCATGACACGACTCCGATCGTCAATATTACCAGTGGTAAGTTTCTTACCACTGGTAATATAAGAAGTCGTAGAGCCAGTTGTCAACCCTCGAAAGGACTCAGAATGGCCCATGGTGCGACCGATGCAGCTCCCGCACCCCGCTCCCACGCGGGGCGTCAGCGCTACCACCACGGAGACCTGCGCAATGCCCTCCTCGACGCCGGGCGTGCCGAAGCGCGGTCCGTCGGTGCGGAATCGCTCACTCTTCGAGGCGTCGCACGCCGCGCGGGCGTGTCCCATGCGGCGGCCTACAACCACTTCGCCGACAAGAACGATCTGCTGCGCGGCATCGCCATCGAATCGTTCCGTGAGTTCGCCGGGCTCATCAGGTCCCTGGACCGGTCCGAGACGGAGCTCGAGGACCTCGGCGTCCTGTACACCAGGTTCGCGTTCGAGCATCCGGTCGAGTTCCGCTTCATGTTCCGCCGGGAGCTGTGCGCCCCGGAGGGTGAACCCGATCCACTCGCGGAGGCGTCGCTCGACGCCCAGGGTGCCTTCGGCGATCGGCTCGCCGACCTGCAGCGGCGGCAGGTCCTCGTGGCCGGCGATCTCGAGCCACTGCTCCTGGCCGTGTGGAGCCAGATGCACGGCCTGACGACCATCCTGCTCGAAACACCGGCCTTCAAGTCCATCAGTCAGGCAGATGCGCTCGATCTCGCGCGCAACGGGATGCGGCAGATCGCGGCGGGCCTCAACCCCCCGGCCCTTCCGCAACGGCCGCCGGCCTGACGAGACCCCGACGCCGAGCCGGCCGGGCCTCGCGTCCGCGCGGGGTCAGGCCGACTTGTTGCGCCGCTTGGAGGCCACCTCGTGCGAGATGAGGGTGGGTTCGGCGCGCTTCCCGACGACGTCGTCCGTGATGACCACCGTGGCGATGTCCTCGCGGCTGGGGAGGTCGAACATGACCGGCAGGAGGACCTCCTCCATGATGGCGCGGAGGCCCCGTGCACCGGTTCCCCGGTCCAGCGCGAGGTCGGCGATGGCCTCGAGGGCCTTCGGTTCGAGGACGAGTTCGACGCCGTCGAGCAGGAACATCTTCTGGTACTGCTTCAGCAGGGCGTTCTTCGGCGCGGTCAGGATCTGCATGAGCGCCGGGCGGTCGAGATGCGTGACCGTGGTGATGACGGGCAGCCGGCCGATGAACTCGGGAATGAGGCCGAACTTCAGCAGGTCCTCGGGCATGACGTCCCCGTAGCTCGCCTCCTCGTTCTTGAGGGAGCTCAGGGGTGCGCCGAACCCGATGCCCTTCCGGCCCGCACGGGAGCCGATGATCTCCTCGAGGCCGGCGAACGCGCCGGCGACGATGAACAGCACGTTCGTGGTGTCGATCTGGATGAATTCCTGGTGCGGGTGCTTGCGCCCGCCCTGCGGGGGCACGGAGGCCACGGTGCCTTCGAGGATCTTCAGCAGCGCCTGCTGGACGCCCTCGCCGGATACGTCGCGCGTGATCGAGGGGTTCTCGCTCTTGCGGGAGATCTTGTCGATCTCGTCGATGTAGATGATGCCCTGCTCGGCCTTCTTGACGTCGTAGTCGGCGGCCTGGATCAGCTTCAGCAGGATGTTCTCGACGTCCTCGCCGACGTAGCCCGCCTCGGTGAGGGCCGTCGCGTCGGCGACCGCGAACGGCACGTTCAGGCGGCGCGCGAGGGTCTGGGCGAGATAGGTCTTGCCGCACCCGGTGGGACCGATGAGCAGGATGTTGGACTTCGCGATCTCGACGTCCTCGGTCTCGACCGCGTCGGCCAGCGTACCGGCGGCGCGGGGCCCGTTGCCCGACTGGATGCGCTTGTAGTGGTTGTAGACGGCGACGGCGAGGGAGCGCTTCGCGGGCTCCTGGCCCACCACGTACTCCTGCAGGAAGTCGAAGATCTCACGGGGCTTCGGCAGCTCGAACGTCCCGAGGTCGGCGACCTCGGAGAGCTCTTCCTCGATGATCTCGTTGCACAGGTCGATGCACTCGTCGCAGATGTACACCCCGGGGCCGGCGATCAGCTTCCGGACCTGCTTCTGGCTCTTCCCGCAGAAAGAGCACTTGAGCAGATCCGTGCTCTCACCAATGCGAGCCATGGTTCAATCCCCTTAGGTTTATCGCGATTGCTATGACCGATTGCTATGACCACTGTAGGCCACCAGCCCGTGGGAGCCAGTATCAAAAGGCCCGTGGTGCCATGCGGCACCACGGGCGAGCAGCGGGTCGGGCGGCGGATCCGGAGCCGGTCGACTCCGGATCCGCCGACCGGCTACGGGGTGTTGATCTTCGGCGGCGTGATCTTCCGCGAGGTCAGGACCTCGTCGACCAGTCCGTACTCCACGGCGTCGGCCGCGGTGAGGATCTTGTCGCGCTCGATGTCGATGTTGACCTGCTCGGAGCTGCGGCCCGAGTGGAGGGCCAGCGTGTCCTCGAGCCAGGTGCGCATGCGCATGACCTCGTTGGCCTGGATCTCCAGGTCGGAGGCCTGCCCGCCCTGTCCTCCGGAGAGGGCCGGCTGGTGGATCAGCACGCGGGCGTTCGGCAGGGCCAGGCGCTTGCCCGGCGCTCCCGCGGCCAGCAGGACCGCTGCGGCACTGGCAGCCTGTCCGAGGCAGACGGTCTGCACCTCGGGCCTGATGAACTGCATGGTGTCGTAGATCGCCGTCATGGCCGTGAAGGAACCACCGGGCGAGTTGATGTACAGCGTGATGTCGCGCTCGGGGTCCGTGGACTCGAGGACGAGCAGCTGGGCCATGACGTCGTCCGCGGAGGCGTCGTCCACCTGCGTGCCGAGGAAGATGATGCGGTCCTCGAACAGCTTGGTGTACGGGTCCTGGCGCTTGAAGCCGTAGGGCGTGCGCTCTTCGAACTGGGGAAGGATGTAGCGGCTGGTCGGCAGGTTCTGCGCCGTGGATCCCGCTGCTGCCTGGAATTCGTGGTTCATGGTGTCTCCTGTAGGACGACTGGTGAAGAGAGGGGCTGGGCGCGGACTAGGCGGTCTGGTCGGTTCCGCCGCCACCGGCCACGGAGCCCGAGTGCGCGGAGATGTGGTCGAAGAACCCGTACTCGAGGGCTTCCTGGGCCGTGAACCACTTGTCGCGGTCGTTGTCCTTCAGGATCTTCTCGACGGTCTGGCCCGTCTGTTCCGCCGTGAGCTCGGCCATGACCCGCTTCATGTGCAGGATCAGCTCGGCCTGGATCCGGATGTCCGTCGCGGTTCCGCCGATGCCGCCGGACGGCTGGTGCATCAGGATCCGGGCGTGGGGCGTCGCGTAGCGCTTGCCCTTCGTGCCCGAGGAGAGCAGGAACTGGCCCATCGAGGCGGCGAGGCCGGTGGCCACGGTGACCACGTCGTTGGGGATGAACTGCATCGTGTCGTAGATCGCCATGCCGGCGGTCACCGAACCACCGGGTGAGTTGATGTAGAGGAAGATGTCGCGCTCGGGATCCTCGGCCGACAGCAGCAGGAGCTGCGAGCAGATGGCGTTCGCGTTGTCGTCGCGGACCTCCGAACCGAGCCAGATGATGCGCTCCTTCAGGAGCCTGTTGTAGATGTAGTCGTCACGACCGCCCATCTCGGGGCCGGCCATGCTCGGGGTGCTTGGTTCGGTTGCCATTGACGTTAACCTCTCACTCTGGCGGGCCGCTGCCGCTTCGGCCGACCCGTCCGTTTGTCTCTCCTTGGACACTAACCCGCTGGCCTCGCGAATTGCTCCCGCTCCGGGAACTGTTCGCTGACGGCGCACGGTCGCCCAGGCCTCGTCCGGACGCCGTTCGCCGAGGGCTTTCGCCCGTTTCCTCGGGGCTTAAACAGGCAGCGGTGCCGCCGCCCGAGGGCTACGGCACCGCTGTCTTCGCTGCTGGTTACTCGGAAGCCGCCTTCTTGCGCGGCGCCCTCTTCTTCTTCGGTGCTTCGGCGGCCTCGGGCTCCTCGGCTGCTTCCGGCGCTGCAGCCTCGGGGGCCTCCGTCGCGTCCGCTTCGGTCACGTCGGCTTCCGCTTCGGGGGCCTCGGCGACCTCGGTGGCCTGGCCGTCTTCGACGACGTCCTGCTCGGTCTCGAGGTCGTCCGCGCTGATGGTCTCGGTGTCGTCACCGGCGGGGCGGACGAACTCGCTGAGGTCGACGACGGCACCGTTGGTGTCGGTGACCGTCGCGTACTCGAGGACCTTGGCGAGGGCCTTGCGGCGACGCACTTCTCCGACGATCATCGGGACCTGGCCGCTCTGGTCGAGCATCTGGGCGAACTGGTTCGGCTCCATGCCGTACTGGCCGGCCGTGGAGACGATGTAGTCGATCAGCTCGGGCTGGCTGACGCCGACCTCTTCCTTCTCGGCGACGGCGTCGAGGATGACCTCGTTCTGGAAGGCGCGCTCCGTGTTGGTGCGGATCTCCGCGCGGTGCTCCTCGGTGTCGTGGTCCTCGCCGGCGCTGTGGGCGTTCTCACCGTTGAAGTGCTGCTCGAGCTGCTCTTCGATGACGCTCTGCGGGACCGGCACGGCGACGAGTTCGACGAGCTTGTCGAGCACCTTGTCACGCGCCTCGACGCCCTGGTCCATCAGCTTGGACTCGGAGGCCTGCTTGGTCAGGTCCGCACGCAGTTCCTCGGCGGTGTCGAACTCCGACGCCAGCTGGGCGAACTCGTCGTCGACCTCGGGGAGCTCGCGCTCCTTGACGGCCTTGACGATGACCTTCACCTGCGCGTCGGCGCCTGCGTGCTCGCCGCCGGCCAGCTTGGTCTCGAACGTGGCGTCCTCATCGGTGGAGAGTCCGGTGACGGCCTCGTCCATGCCCTCGAGCATGGTGCCCGAGCCGATCTGGTAGGACAGGTCCTGGGCGGAGTCGACCTCTTCGTCGCCGACCGACGCGGTCAGGTCGATGGTCAGGAAGTCGCCGTCCTGGGCGGGGCGGTCCACCGCGGTGAGGGTGCCGAAGCGCCCGCGCAGCTCGTCCATGGCCTTCTGGATGTCCTCGTCGGATGCCTCGACGGGCTCGACGGTGACCTCGATGCCCTTGTAGTCGGGGAGCTCGATCTCGGGGCGGATGTCCAGCTCGACGCTGAACGTCAGGTGGCCGTCCTTCTTCGCGGGATCGGGGACCTCGGTGATCTCGACCTCGGGGCGGCTGAGGGGGCGGATCCCCGTTTCCTGCACAGCGCTCTGGTAGAAGCCGTTGAGGCCGTCGTTGATGGCGGTCTCGATGACGTAGCCACGCCCGACGCGCTGGTCGATGAGCTGCGTGGGAACCTTGCCCTTGCGGAAGCCCGGAACCTGCACCTGGGTCGCGATGGTCTTGTAGGCCTCGTCGATGCTGGGCTTCAGTTCCTCGAAAGGTACCTCGACGTTCAGCTTCACCCGGGTGGGGGAAAGGGTTTCAACAGCGCTCTTCACAGCGTAGGACTCCTGAAATGATTGGGATTGGTTCTGCAGCGGAGGCACTTTCCTCATCACACAACAGAGTCGGGGTGACAGGAGTTGAACCTGCGACTTCCTGCTCCCAAAGCAGGCGCTCTACCAAGCTGAGCTACACCCCGTAAGTGCGAGTGCCAGTCTACGCATCTTTGCGCCGACCTCGCACATTTGGCGATAGCGCGGCAGCTGTGATGTAGTTATAGGCGTTCCACGGGGCCCTGAGAGGCCCTCTGCGGGGATGTAGCTTAATGGTAAAGCCTCAGTCTTCCAAACTGATTACGCGGGTTCGATTCCCGTCATCCCCTCTCCTTTTGGCCCGACGGGCCGCATCACCCGGACCCATGGTCCGGGTGTTCCTCTTTAATCCTCCTGGCACTGCGGGCACCAGAAGACGTTCCGCGCCGCCATCACCGCGGTGAGGATCGGGGTGCCGCAGCGACGGCAGGGCTCACCCGTGCGCCTGTAGACGTAGTGGGGCGCCGAGCGTTTCGGTCGTCCGTTCCGGACCTCCGGCGTCGTCGTGACGATGCGCCCCTCGCGGACGCCGTCGTTCATCAGCCGCACCGTGTCCGCCCAGAGGCCGGCGGCCTCGTCGTCGCGGACCTGCTTGCCGGGCCGCCACGGGTTGATGCCCTGCAGGAACAGCACCTCGGCACGGTAGATGTTGCCGATGCCCGCGATGACCGCCTGGTTCATGAGCTGGATGCCCACGGGCGTGATGCTGGACATGAGCTTCCGCGCGAACACCGTGCCGTCGGACTCCGGCTGGAGGGGATCCGGCCCGAGTCTCGCGCGCGCCGTGTCCTCCTCCGCGCCGGTGATCACCTCGCACGCGGTGGGCCCCCTGAGGTCCGCCCAGCCGTGCGCCGAGACGAACCGGACACGGACGGCGCCGACGGGCGCGGGAGGGCCGGCATAGCCGGTGGCCGCGCCGTCGTCGGAGGACTGCTCCGACTCCCCCACCCGGCGGGGGGCGCCGATGCTCGAGGCCCCGCGGAACGTCTCGTCGCCGCCGAAGGTCCATGCCCCGTACAGGCCGAGGTGCACGCGCAGGACGCGGTGGTTGTCGAAGCGCAGGAACATCTGCTTGCCGTGCGCGAGCGCGCCGAGCAGCGTGGCGCCGTCGAGCTGCGCGGCCCCTGCGGTGAAGCGTCCCTGCGGGCTCGAGACGGCGAGCCGCTCACCGGCGAAGACGGAGCCGAACTGCCGGGCCAGCCGGTGGACCGAATGGCCCTCAGGCAACGCGTCCCGTTTCCTCGAACCGTGCCACCTGCGCGATCCTGCGGCTGTGCCGCTCGGCGCCGCTGAACGGCTCGGTGAGGAAGGCCTCGATGATCGCCGTCGCCTCCGCCACGGAGTGCTGCCGGCCGCCGACCGCGACGACGTTCGCGTCGTTGTGCTGGCGTGCCAGGCGCGCGGTGTCGAGGCTCCAGGCGAGGGCGGCACGGATGCCGCTCACCTTGTTCGCGGCGATCTGCTCGCCGTTGCCGGAGCCGCCGAGGACGATCCCGAGGGCCTCGGTGCCCGCGGCCCGGTCCGCGATGACGGCCTGCGCGGCGTCGATGCAGAACGAGGGGTAGTCGTCCTCGGGGTCGTAGGAGGTGGGGCCGTGGTCGACGACGTCGTAGCCCGCCGCGGTGAGGTGCGAGAGCAGGTGGGCGCTGAGCTCCATGCCGGCGTGGTCGGTGGCGAGGTGGACGCGCATGTGATGGGTTCCTTCTGGTGGTGCCGGGGAGGGGCGACGGCGGCTGCGGGAGGTCTCCGCGCAGCAGGACGGGACGGTTCCAGCCTAGACCGCGGGACCGGAGGGGTCGACGTGCGCGACGGCGCCGGGCAGAGTGGGAGAATCGAACCGCTGCGTAACCCTCATCACACGCGGAGAATCCGAACCCACCCTGGAGGCGATCCTTGCCCGGTCTGAACCTGACGCGCGACGAAGCACGTACGCGCGCCGATCTGCTCACCGTCCACTCCTACGAGGTCACGCTCGACCTGACGCGCGGCGAGCGCGTGTTCCGTTCGACGACGGTGGTCTCGTTCGACGCACGCCAGGGGGCCTCGACGTTCATCGACGCCGTGACGGACACCGTGCACCGGGTGGAGCTGAACGGCGTCGCCCTGGACCCGACGGAGGTCGCCGACGGCGTCCGGATCCAGCTTCCCGTGCTGGCCGCGAGCAACGTCCTCGTGGTCGAGGCCGACATGCTCTACATGAACACCGGGGAGGGCCTCCACCGGTTCACCGATCCCGTGGACGGCGAGGTCTACCTGTACACCCAGTTCGAGGTCCCCGACTCCCGCCGCGTGTTCACCGTCTTCGAGCAGCCCGACCTGAAGTCGACGTTCCGCTTCTCCGTCACCGCGCCCTCGCACTGGGACGTCATCTCGAACACCGCCACGCCGGAGCCCGTCCAGGCCGGGTCCGACGGCGGCGCCGCCTCCACCTGGTCCTTCGACCCGACGCCGATCATGTCCTCCTATGTGACCGCGCTGATCGCGGGCCCCTACCAGTCGGTGCGCAGCGAACTGACGAGCTCGGACGGCCGCACCATCCCGCTCGGGGTGTTCGCCCGCAAGTCCCTCATGCAGTACCTGGACGCGGAGAACATCTTCGCCCTGACGCGCCAGGGCTTCGCGTTCTACGAGGAGCAGTTCGGCGCCCCGTACCCGTTCGCGAAGTACGACCAGCTGTTCGTGCCCGAATTCAATGCCGGCGCCATGGAGAACGCGGGCGCCGTCACGTTCGTGGAGACCTACGTCTTCCGGGGCCGCGTGCCCGACGCGACCGTCGAGCGGCGCGCCATCACCATCCTCCATGAGCTGGCCCACATGTGGTTCGGCGACCTCGTGACCATGCGGTGGTGGAACGACCTCTGGCTGAACGAGTCCTTCGCCGAGTTCATGTCCACCCTCGCGGCCGCCGAGGCCACGGAGTTCGAGCAGGCATGGACCACGTTCGCGATCCTCGAGAAGGGCTGGGCCTACCGCCAGGACCAGCTGCCGTCCACCCACCCGATCGTCGCCCGGATCAACGACCTCGAGGACGTCCAGGTCAACTTCGACGGCATCACGTACGCGAAGGGTGCGTCCGTGCTCAAGCAGCTGGTGGCCTGGGTGGGTCAGGACGAGTTCATGCAGGGCGTGCGCCAGTACTTCGCAAAACACTCCTGGAAGAACACCGAGCTCGTGGACCTGCTGTCCGAGCTGGAGGCCGCCAGCGGGCGTGACCTGAAGGCGTGGTCCGCCCTCTGGCTCGAGACCGCCGGCGTCAACACGCTCCGCCCCGAGTTCACCACGGACGACAACGGCACGATCACCTCGTTCGCGATCCTCCAGAGCGCGGTCGAGGCGTTCCCGACCATCCGGCCCCACCGCCTCGCGGTCGGCTTCTACGACCACGACGACGACGGCGCCCTCGTCCGCGTGCACCGGCTCGAACTCGACGTCGACGGCGAGCGCACGGAGGTCGCGGACCTCGTGGGTCACCGGCAGCCTGCCCTCGTGCTCCTGAACGACGACGATCTCGCCTACGCGAAGATCCGCCTGGACCCGGCGTCCCTCCGCACGTCCGTGCGCCACGTCAGGGACTTCCGCGACTCCCTCCCCCGCACCCTCGTCCTCGCGTCGGCGTGGGACGCGGCCCGTGACGGCGAGACGCCGGCACGCGACTACGTGGAACTCGTGCTGCAGAACATCGGGGCGGAGTCGGATTCGTCCGTGGTGCTCGTGCTGCTCCGGCAGCTCGCCTCGACCCTCGCGTTCTACGTCACCCCCGAGGACCGCGAACCGATGGGCGACGCCGCGGCGGACAGCCTCCTGGAGCTCGCCCTCGCCGCCGAGGCGGGCTCCGACGCCCAGCTGCAGTTCACGAAGGCCTTCTCGGCCCACGCCCGCACGGCCCCCCAGCTGGACACCGTCGCGGCCCTGCTCTCCGGTGAGGACGTTCCCGAGGGGCTCGCCGTGGACCAGGACCTGCGGTGGGAACTGCTCACGAGCCTCGTGGTCGGCGGGCGTGCCGGGGAGCAGGAGATCGACGCCGAGCTCGCGAAGGATTCGACGGCGACCGGCGAGCTCGCGGCGGCCGCGGCCCGGGCAGCTGTGCCGACGCCGGAGGCCAAGGAAGCGGCCTGGGCGGCGCTCGTCGACTCGGCGGACCTGCCGAACGCCGCCCAGCGGTCCATGATCGGCGGGTTCACGCGCGTGCACGACCGCTCGCTCCTCGAGCCCTTCGTGGCGCGGTACTTCGCCTCGATCCAGGACGTCTGGGCGACCCGCACCCACGAGATCGCCCAGCAGATCGTCGTGGGCCTCTACCCGTCGCTCCTCACCACCCAGGACACCCTGGACCGCACGGATGCCTTCCTCGCCGCCCTCGGCGAGGAATCGCCGTCGCTCCGGCGCCTGGTGCTGGAGAGCCGGGACGGCGTGGTGCGCGCCCTGAAGGCGCAGGCCGCCGACCGGTAGGAGTCCGCCGGGCGGGGAGGACCATCGCCCTCCCCGCCTGCACGGTCCGTGGATGTGGGCGCGCCGGCGCTAGGGTCGTGTCATGAACCTGCAGGAACACCACTACGCAGCGCGGGTCCGCTGGACCGGCAACCTCGGCACCGGGACCTCCGGCTACCGCGCCTACAGCCGCGACCACGAGGTGGAGGTGGAGGGCCCGGGCCTGCTCCCCGGGACGGCGGACCCCACCTTCCACGGGGTGACGGACCGCTGGAACCCGGAGCAGCTGCTGCTGGCCGCCGTCGCGCAGTGCCACATGCTGTCCTATCTGCACGTCGCGGTGAATGCCGGCGTCGTCGTCACGGGCTACCGGGACACGGCGACGGGCACCATGCGCCTGAACCGGGACGGCAGCGGCGAGTTCACGGGGATCGTGCTGCACCCCGTCGTCGAGCTGCAGGACGCCTCCCAGAGCGGCCTCGCCGACTCCCTGCACGCTGAAGCGAACCGCCTGTGCTTCATCGCGCGGTCCCTGAACTTCCCGGTCCATCACGAACCCACCGCCGGTCCGGGCCCGGGCTGAGGCAACCGGGGCCGCCCCGGCCTCGCTGTAGCCTGTTAAGGCATCCCCGCGCCTACCGCGCCCACCTCCGGCGGACCCCCGGATGCCCGCACGAAAGCGATTCCATGACATTCCTCACCTCCCTCGGCTACGGCGTCCAGGTCATCTCCGCGCTGGTCATCCTGATCGGCGCCCTGATCCTGTGGCTCGTGATCCGCGCCGTGATCAACCGCTCGGTCAAGCGCGTGCAGAGCGGCTACAGCGTCTTCAAGAAGCCGCACTTCAAATGGGCCCAGCCCGCGCTGCGCCCCTTCGACAGCGCCCGGCGCGTCCAGCGCGCGGAGACGATCGGCGGACTGCTCTCCAGCGTGGCGGCCCTGACCATCGCGATCATCGCCGGCCTGATGGCCATCGACACCCTCGGCTTCAACATCGGGCCCATCCTCGCGAGCGTCGGCATCGTCGGCATCGCGATCGGTTTCGGTGCGCGCGAGGTGATCCGCGACGCCTTCCTCGGCTTCTTCATCACCATCGAGGACCAGTACGGCATCGGCGACACCATCGAGGTGGGAGAGACCGTCGGCACGGTCCAGTCCCTCGGGCTGCGCATCACCCGCATGGTCGACAAGGACGGGGCCATCTGGTACGTGCGGAACGGAGACATCACCAAGGTGGGCAACCGGTCGCAGGGCGACTACGTGGAACCGACCCCCGATCCCGCCGCGCCGGCGATTACCCAGGAGCAGTCATGAGCACGGAGCAGGACCCGGCACAGGTACCGGAGGCAACGCCCCCCGCAGGGGCACGGACCGCCCTGCCCGTGGAACGGCTCGTCGCCGCCGGGCAGGGCTTCACCCAGCCGCAGTACACGGACAATTTCTACGAGGCGGTGGGCGGCCACCCCACGTTCGTGCGGCTGGTCGACGCCTTCTACGACGGCGTGGCGGGCGATGAGGTGCTGCGTCCCATGTATCCGGAGCAGGACCTCGGTCCGGCGAAGGAGCGCCTGCTGCTGTTCCTGGAGCAGTACTGGGGCGGGCCGAAGACCTACGGCGAGCAGCGGGGCCATCCGAGGCTCCGCATGCGGCACATGCCGTTCCGGGTGGGGCCGCAGGCACGTGACCGGTGGCTGCAGCACATGCGCGCCGCCGTGGACACCCTGGACCTCGCCCCCCTGCACGAGACGACCCTGTGGGACTACCTCGAGCGCGCCGCACACTCGATGGTGAACGCCGCGGACTGACGCCGCCGCCTGCTCCGTGCGGTGCCGGCCATCGATGACCGGGCGTCAGAGGACGGCGGCGGCGCGGACGAGCACGTGGCCGCGCGCGGTGCTGACGCGGGACCAACGCCCGTTCGTGTGGACGGTCGCCGCCGTCCCGGGCTGGAGGAAGCCGAGGCTGAGCGCTCCGAAGGCCGCCCCGGCCGGGACCGCGCCGGGCACCCCGGCCAGCGGACGCCCCCACACGGCGATCCTCGCGCTGCTCACCAGGGGTGCGCCCGCGCGCTCGGGCAGGCTGCGGGCCACCTCCGCGATGCCCTCGTGTGCCGCCTGGTCCAGGACCTCCGCGGCAACGGTCCCGGCGGCTTCCCAACCCGAGCGGGGAGGGAGGACGCCGGCCCAGTTCTCGGTGACCGTCACGGTGGGGACGGGGAACACGACGTCGCCGTCGGGCATGCGGGCGAGCCGGTCGAGGACCGAGCCGAGCGCGACGGTGGTGTCGACGTCGGCCTCCTCCTCGAGGGCCATGGTCCGCAGCCCGAGCACGGTGGGCACGGCCTCTCCGAGCACCGTGGGGCGGAGTGTGCACACGTAGGCGGCGAGCACCCGGCCGGCGGCCACGAGGCGCATGCCGCCGTCGTCGTTGGCACGGGCGCGGGCGGTGAAGGTGCGGAGGTCGGCGACGGTGTGCGGATCCGCGAAGCGCAGGGACGGGGACGTCATGCCCGCGCGCCGGCCCGCGTGCGGCGGAAGGGGACGGGCGGACCCTGCCAGGACAGGAGGACGGCCTTCTGTTCGCCCGACAGGCGCACGGGACGACCGGTGCTGCGGCTGACCAGCACCATGGTGGTCGCGGCGATCGCGCTCGTGGTGCTCCCGTCGACCGCTACCCGGTCCCGGACCGCATAGCCGAGGTCGAAGCTGGAGCCACCCACCGCGGTGACCCAGAGGTCGACGGCGGCCGGCTCCATGCTCACGGTCAGCGGCGAGCGGTACTCGATCTCCTGGCGGCCCACGAGGGTGTAGTGGTCGGGGTCGATCAGTTCCATGAACGACCCCTCGGGCCGCGACTCGTGCATCAGCGACAGGCGCGCGTCCTCGAGGAACTGGAGGAAGCGGACGTTGTTGACGTGGCCGTAGGAATCCTCGTCGCCGAACCGCAGCTGGAGGGGGAAGGTGTGCACCGGGGACATAGCGCCATCCTCTCAAACCGCGCCGCCCGGCGACGATTCGCCGTGGCGTGCGGATCCGGGTGTGAGGAACGCCATGGGCGCGGCCGCGTGCCCGTATTGAGTGCGCATGGAGCGGCGTCTACTGTCAGTAGATGCCCGGGAGCGCACCGCTTCCACCGCCCCCGCCCACGAGGAGACACCGAACCATGGCAGAACACGCGCCCGCATCAGAGGCACCGGCGCGGGGAGCGCAGGCGAAGGACCCCACCCGGGCCCTGCTGGATCTGCTCGACCTCAGCGGCGCCGAGGGGGCGCAGACGGACGAGGAGATCTACGTCGGGAGCTCCGCCCGCCAGCCGGGCCGGCGCGTCTTCGGCGGCCAGGTGCTCGCGCAGTCGCTGATCGCCGCGATGCGGACGGTCGAGCCGACGCGCGAGGTCCACTCCATGCACGGGTACTTCCTGCGGGCGGGCGACGCCGACCAGCCCATCACGTTCGGTGTCCAGCGGCTCCGTGACGGGCGGTCGTTCTCCGCCCGCCGCACGCACGCCTACCAGAACGGCGTGCCCATCCTGTCCATGATCGCCTCGTTCCAGGAGCCCGACGAGGGCATCACCCACCAGGACACGATGCCCGCCGGCATCCCCGACCCGGAGAGCCTGCCGTCCACGGCCGAACTGCTCGGCGCCTTCGACCACCCCGTGGCGCAGGCGTGGGCCTTCGACCGGCCGTTCGATATCCGGCACGTCGACGCACCCCTGTACCTGTCCAACGAGGGGTCGCGGGAGCCCCGGAACGCCGTCTGGATGCGCAGCCTCGGACCCATGCCCGACGATCCGAACATCCACCGTGCCGCCCTCGCGTACGCGAGCGACTACACGCTGCTCGAATCGATCCTGCGACCCCACGGCCTGAGCTGGATCCATCCCGGCATGAACGTGGCGAGCCTCGACCACGCGATGTGGTGGCACCGCCCCGTACGGGTGGACGACTGGCTGCTGTACGTCCAGAGCTCCCCCAGCGCGTCCGGTTCGCGCGGGCTCGCCGCCGGCCGCATCTACGACCGCAGCGGTGCGCTCGTGGCGAGCGTGGCCCAGGAGGGCATGGTCAGGATCCCGCCCGCCTGACCTGCATGCCAACACCACACACAGAGGAAGGGACACGGCCGCGGCCGTGTCCCTTCCTGTGACTGCTTCCGCCGGTGCGGACCGCCGCTAGTCGCGCGTGAGGCGGCGGTGCGTGACGCGGTGCGGCTTCGCGGCGTCGGCTCC
This sequence comes from Arthrobacter sp. L77, assembly GCF_000816565.1. Lineage (NCBI taxonomy): Bacteria > Bacillati > Actinomycetota > Actinomycetes > Micrococcales > Micrococcaceae > Arthrobacter > Arthrobacter sp. L77. The sequence goes on from NZ_JWSU01000006.1 coordinate 592,810, forward strand.
GAGCCGTTCCACCTTGTTCTGCTCGTAGGCGTCGAAGTTGCCCTCGAACCAGTACCAGTGGTCCGGGTTCTCCTCGGTGCCCTCGTAGGACAGGATGTGGGTGGCCACCCGGTCGAGGAACCACCGGTCGTGCGAGACGACGACGGCACAGCCGGGGAACTCGAGCAGGGCGTTCTCGAGGCTCGAGAGCGTCTCGACGTCGAGGTCGTTGGTCGGTTCGTCGAGGAGCAGCAGGTTGCCACCCTGCTTCAGGGTCATCGCGAGGTTCAGCCTGTTGCGCTCACCACCGGAGAGGACGCCGGCCTTCTTCTGCTGGTCCGGTCCCTTGAAGCCGAACGCCGACACGTAGGCGCGCGAGGGCATCTCGACCTGGCCCACCTGGATGAAATCGAGACCGTCGGAGACGACCTCCCACAGGCTCTTGTTGGGGTCGATGCCGCCGCGGGACTGGTCCACGTAGGAGATCTTCACCGAATCGCCGATCCGCAGTTCACCGCCGTCGAGGGGTTCCAGGCCCACGATCGTCTTGAACAGGGTGGTCTTGCCGACACCGTTCGGGCCGATGACGCCGACGATCCCGTTGCGGGGCAGCGAGAAGGACAGGCCGTCGATGAGGATGCGCTCGTCGTACCCCTTGCGGAGGTCGTGCGCCTCGATGACCTGGCTGCCGAGCCTGGGGCCCGGCGGGATCTGGATCTCCTCGAAGTCGAGCTTCCGGGTGCGCTCCGCCTCGGCTGCCATCTCCTCGTACCGGTTCAGGCGCGCCTTGGACTTCGTCTGGCGTCCCTTGGCGTTCGAGCGGACCCATTCGAGTTCCTCGGTCAGACGCCGGGAGAGCTTCTGGTCCTTCTTGCCCTGCACCTCGAGGCGCGCGCGCTTCTTCTCCAGGTAGGTCGAGTAGTTGCCCTCGTAGGGGTACAGGTGTCCGCGGTCCACCTCCGCGATCCATTCGGCGACGTGGTCGAGGAAGTAGCGATCGTGGGTCACGGCGAGCACTGCGCCCGCGTAGGACTTCAGGTGCTGCTCGAGCCAGAGCACGCTCTCGGCGTCGAGGTGGTTGGTGGGCTCGTCGAGGAGGAGCAGGTCGGGCTTCTGCAGCAGCAGCTTGCAGAGCGCCACACGGCGGCGCTCACCACCGGAGAGGACCCGGACGTCGGCCTCCGGCGGCGGGCAGCGCAGGGCGTCCATGGCCTGCTCGAGCTGGGAGTCGAGGTCCCAGGCGTCGGCGGCGTCGATGGCCTCCTGCAGCTTGCCCATCTCGTCGAGGAGGGTGTCGTAGTCGGCGTCCGGGGAGGCCATCTCCTCGGAGATCTCGTTGAACCGCTGGATCTTCCCGTAGATCTCGCCGACGCCCTCCTGGACGTTGCCGAGCACGGTCTTCTCCTCGTTCAGCGGCGGCTCCTGCAGGAGGATGCCGACCGTGTACCCGGGGCTGAGGCGCGCCTCGCCGTTCGACGGCGTGTCCATGCCTGCCATGATCTTCAGGATGGTGGACTTACCCGCACCATTCGGTCCCACCACGCCGATCTTCGCGCCAGGGAAGAACGACATGCTGACGTCGTCGAGGATTACTTTGTCGCCAACGGCCTTGCGGGCCTTGCTCATTGTGTAGATAAATTCCGCCATACCACCAAGGCTAGTGGGTGGCCGGACCGATTCCACACTCGGGCGGTCCGTGCTGGTGGCCGTCGGCCCGCTCCGGTCCCCGGATCGGCCCTCCTCCCGATCAGCCACCGGCCGCGCCTAGAACGGGACGGCCTCCTCCTGACGGGCGTCCTCGTGGCCACTGCCCGCCTCCCCTGCCGGCAGGGGGTCGCCCGTGCCGTCGTCGTCGCCCGGCTCCGCATCGAAACCCGATGCTCCCCCGAACACCTCTCCCGTGGCAGCATCCACCCCGACGGGAAGATCGTCCCCGGCGGGGTGGATGCCGCCCGCCGCGTCCTCCGATCCGGCACCCGGCTGTGCCTCGCTGCGGTCGGCCGTGGTGCGCTTGAAGTGCGCGGTGCCCCACATGAGGTCGTGTCCGGCGGTGTCCGCGTCGATGTCCACGGACGTTCCCGTCCGGCCGTCCGCGTTGGTCCACGGACGCACCCTGAGCCGCCCGGTGACGATCACGCGGTCGCCCTTCTTCAGGCTTGCCCCCGCATTGGTGGCGAGCTGGCGGAACATGGATACCGAGTACCAGTTCGTGTGCCCGTCCACCCAGGCGTTCGTCTCCCTGTCGAAGCGGCGATCGGTGGAGCACATGCGGAAGCCGGCGACGGCCAGTCCGCTCTGCGCCGAAGTGAGCCGCACGTCCGTGGCGACATAGCCCCGCACGGTGATGATGTCGGTCATGATCTGTCCTTCCGTAGATCCCGGTGGGCGGCGTCAGATGCCGGCCTCGACCAAGTCTTCGTGCGGAGGACCACCCGCGCCGGGGCGAGCGGGCGTATGTTGACAACCACCCCGCGTCGCCCTGCTCGGGGCAGGAGCGCAGACAGGAGCGCGGGCAGGCAAAGCGAAGGGCCGGACGCCTCGGCGTCCGGCCCTGATGCTGTGCCCCCGGCAGGATTCGAACCTGCGACCAGAGGATTAGAAGGCCCCTGCTCTATCCCCTGAGCTACGGAGGCAGTCACGCCAGTTTACTATGGGCGGTCCGGTGGGGGCCCGACCACGGTCCCAGGGGTCCGTCGGCACGCGCCTACCGGGTCTCGGCGGGGAAGCTCACCCTCAGTTCCAGGCGGTGCTGCCCGTCCGGGTCCTGGGAGTACACGGCCTTGCCCGCGATGCCGCGGAGACCCTCCGTGCCGGAGCCCGGGATGATGTGCCCCGAGCTCGCGGCGTCCGCCCCCTCGGCGACACCCCAGTGCTGGACGGTCATCGCACCCGTCCGGTCCCCGATGGTCCCGACGAACTGTTCGGACGCGACGTAGCCGGCGCCGACGTCGTTCCCTGCCATCAGCAGTTCCGCCGTGCTGGTCCCACTGATCTCGCCTTCGAACACCTTCGAGGCCCGCACGCGGGAGAGCTCGCCCGTGCTGCCCGGCTCCGCGTAGGGCTCGGCGTCCCAGCTGGTGATCTCGAACTCGCCGTTGTACGTCGTCGTTCCTGTTTCAATCATCTGTTCAGTATCGCGGTTCAGGGCGGGTATCGCATGCCGAGCATGTTCTCAGTGCATCACTCCGGGCGCCGCGGGCCGATAACGCCGGAGGAACAGAACCTTCGTGCTGCGATCCACGAACACGAGGTAGAGCGCGAATCCGAGCGCGATGACCGCCGCGATCTGCCGCGCCATCATGAGGCTGAAGTCGAAGTACGGGAAGATGTCGAGCTGATCCGTGATGGCATAGACCATGAAGAAGGCGACCGTGAAGTACAGGAACTTCACCTGCCAGTCGTCGCGGATGCCGGTGACCGCGAAGAGCGGGATCAGCCAGACCACGTACCAGGACTGGATCATCGGCGCCAGCACCACGATGGCCGCGAAGGCGATGGCCAGGCGGTGGACGAGACGGCTGTGGTCGCCGCGGAAGACCTGCAACGCGATGATGACCAGCGAGGCCACCCGGGCGAGGGTGTGGAACCCGCCGGCGAGGTCCCATCCGGGCAGGCCGACGGCGTCCCCGAGCGTGGCGATGACGAGCCCGATGAAGCCGACGGGGGCATACCAGATCCAGACGCTGCCCGGGGTGCTGAGGGCACCCACCCAGCCGAACCCGAAGGTGTTCACCAGGCCCATGACCCAGAGGATCCCGAGCGACATGCCCGCGGTGAGGAACCAGTAGAGGAACCGCCGCGGCCAGGACGCTCCCCTGCCCGCCCACATCAGGCCGACGAAGGGCAGGAAGATCAGGGTGATCGGCTTGATGCCGACCGAGAGCGTGATCAGGAGGATCCCGAGGAGGGGCCTCTTCGTCGCCGCCAGGTACAGGCCGGACAGGGCGAGGCCGATCATGAGCGCATCGTTGTGGATGGCCGCCACGAAGTTGATGAGGAACAGCGGATTCGCGGCGGTCAGCCACAGGGCGCGGTTCGCGTTGATGGAGTGGAGGGCCGCGAGCTTGGGGATGACGTAGACGCACAGGGCCACGCCCACGAGTGCGACGACCCGGAACAGGATGATGGAGGTGTCGGGGTGTCCGCCCGTGATCCTGACGATGCCCTCCTCGATCCAGAGGAAGACGGGTCCGTAGGGTGTGGGGCTCTGCGCCCAGAGGTCGTCGGCACCGATCTGCAGGTAGTTCGAGATCTGCGAATACCCGTCCACATAGGGGTTGAGCCCGGCCACCATCACCTGGCCCTGGGCGATGTAGGCGAAGACGTCGCGGCTGAAGAGCGGCAGCGCCGCGGCGAGCGGGATGGTCCACGCGATGATGGCCTTCATCACGTACGGCCTCGTGTCGTCCGACCAGCCGTTCAGCCGTTGTCCCAGCCGTAGCCACGACCGGACGAGGAGCATCCCGCCGAGTGCCAGGAGGAGCACGGAGAGCACGGCGCCGGCGGGCTCGAACCGGAGCCAGATGATGATCGGGGTGCGCCTGAGTTCCGCCGACGCCAGCGAGAGCCAGCCGACGCCGAGCGACCCCATCCACATGAGGACGGATCCGACGAACCCCTGCGCGATGGCGACGTTCGGTCGGTTCGGCCCCCGCCGCGTTGCGACGTCGGAGAGCGGGACCTGGGAGGACATCGGGGAAATCCAATCGTCGGCAAGCATGAGTCGGCGTCGAACGCCCTGCCCTCAGGCCGTCGGCCGGTGACGACCCGACGGCGGGCGACCCGCGAGCGGTGCCCTTACCGGAAGCGGCAGGGTTTCCCAGATCTCCCCGCAACCCTGAGCGAACTGTTCGAATATTAGCATCGGGCGCGGAGAGCGCCCCGGCAGGCGCCGCCGTCGGCGCGTGCCCCGATCGCGCCGCGGCCTGCGGGTAGGGCGCGCAGCGGCGGGCGCGGAAGCGGGGGTACCGGACGGTACATTGGTCGAATGCCGATATCGAATGACCCCATCGTCTGGATCGACTGCGAGATGACGGGACTGGACCTCGCCAACGACGCCCTGATCGAGGNGCGGGGGTACCGGACGGTACATTGGTCGAATGCCGATATCGAATGACCCCATCGTCTGGATCGACTGCGAGATGACGGGACTGGACCTCGCCAACGACGCCCTGATCGAGGTCGCCGTCCTCGTGACGGATTCCGAGCTCAATGTCCTCGGCGACGGGGTGGACGTGGTGATCAAGCCCACGCCCGAGGCCGTCGCCCAGATGGGCGACTTCGTGCGGACCATGCACACGACGTCGGGCCTGCTGGAGGAGCTCGACGACGGCATCACCATGGAGGACGCCGAGCAGCAGGTCCTCGAGTACATCAGGAAATGGGTGCCGGAACCCCGCAAGGCCCAGCTGGCCGGCAACTCCGTGGGCACGGACCGCAACTTCCTCGTCCGCGACATGCCGCTCGTCGTCGACCACCTGCACTACCGCGTCATCGATGTGTCGACCATCAAGGAACTGGCGCGCCGGTGGTACACCCGCGCCTACTTCCAGTCCCCCGCGAAGACGGGGGGACACCGAGCCCTGGGGGACATCGAGGATTCGATCCGGGAACTGCGGTACTACCGGTCGGCGGTCTTCGTGCCCTCCCCCGGTCCCGACTCCGCGACGAGCAAGGACATCGCGCGCACGATCGCGTCCTGACGGCCTCGGACGGCGGCCTCCCGCCGTTGTCAGGACCACACCGAAAAGTGTGTAAACTTGGATCCGCTGCCTTCCACGGACAGCCCGGCCGGCCACTCGCCACCGGGATGCACCGCGGAGACACATGGTGGGTATAGCTCAGCTGGCAGAGCGCCTGGTTGTGGTCCAGGAGGTCGCGGGTTCAAGCCCCGTTACTCACCCTCAGTCGTCAGGAATGTTCCTGGCCACGTATGCCGTCCCGGAGATCATCCGGGGCGGCATACGTCATTCAGGCCCCATCAAGCCCAAGCCCTGGAGAACGGCCGTCCGGCCTGCGCCTTCACGGGCTGCGAGCATCCGAAGGACCCACGTCATGGAACGCACTGTGTTCGAAGAAGATCACGAGCTCTTCCGCGATGTCGCCCGCGAGTTCAACGACCGCGCCGTCGCTCCCCACTACGCCGATTGGGACCGACAGCACCTGATGGACCGCTCGGTCTGGACCGCGGCGGGCGAGCAGGGACTGCTCGGGCTCGCCGTCCCCGAGGAGTTCGGCGGCGCAGGCATGCCGGACTACCGGTTCCGGACGGTGCTGGACGAGGAGTTCGCCCGGAGCAACCACCTCGCCGTCGGGCTCGCCTTCCACCTGCAGGACGACCTCGTGCTCCCGCACCTGCTCGCCTACGGCTCGGACGACCTCAAGGAACGGTGGCTGCCGGGCATGGTCTCCGGTGAGATCGTCACGTCCTGCGCCTGGACCGAGCCGGGAGCCGGCAGCGATCTCCGCGGCATCCGGACCAGGGCCGTGCGCGACGGCGACGACTGGCTGATCACCGGCCAGAAGGTGTTCATCGGCAACGGGATCAGCGGGGACGCATCCCTCGTGCTCGCGCGCACCGACGGCAGCTCGGGCCGGGGCTCGAGCGACGCGTTCTCCCTGTTCATGGTGCGCAAGGGCGAGGGCTACGCGCCCGGCCGCCAGCTGGACAAGATGGGCCTCCGCGCGTCCGACACCGCCGAACTCTTCTTCGACAACGTCCGCGTGCCCGGCGCCGACCTCGTGGGCGAGGTGGGCCAGGGCCTGCGCTACAGCCTCGAGCAGATCCCGCAGGGCCGCCTCGGCATCGCCGTCGCCTCCGCCGCGCTCGCGCGGGCGACCTACGAGCAGACGGTGCGCTACGTGACCGAGCGCAGCGCGTTCGGCGAGCGCGTGCTCGACTTCCAGAACACCCGCCACGTGCTCGCCGACATCCTCACCGAGGTCCGGGTGACGGAGACCTTCGTCGACCAGGCCGTGCTGGCCTTCAACGCGGGCACGCTGACCCCCACGGACGCCGCCCAGGCCAAGCTGTGGGCCAGTGAACGGGCGAAGTCCATCACGGACCGCTGCCTCCAGCTGCACGGCGGTTACGGCTACATCCTCGAATACCCGGTCTCGCAGGCCTTCCTCGCCGCGCGGCTGCTGACGATCTTCGGCGGGACCAGCGAGATCATGCGCGAGTCCATCGGCCGGTCGATCGCCGACCGCCCCACCCAGAACAGGTAGGTTCCATGACCGTCCACCCCATCACGATCGCCGGCGAGCCCGTCCTGCACCGGCGGGCCCTCCCCGTCGAAGCGTTCGACGACGCGCTGCGCACCCTCATCGCCGACATGTTCGAGACGATGGACGTCGCCAACGGGGTGGGCCTCGCCGCACCGCAGATCGGCGTGGGGTTGCGCCTGTTCGTCTACGGGATGGAGAACGACGACGACGTCGCGCCGCGCGGTGTCCTCGTCAACCCGACGCTCGTGACCTCGAAGGTCCCCGGATCCGACCCGGACCCGGAGGACGAGGCAGAGGGCTGCCTGTCCGTCCCCGGGGAGTCCTTCCCCCTCAAGCGGGCCGACTGGGCACGGGTGTCCGGGTTCGACGGTGACGGCGCGCCCGTCGAGTTCGAGGCCACGGGGTGGTTCGCCCGCTGCATGCAGCACGAGTACGACCACCTCGACGGCAGGCTCTACGTGGATCGCCTCAACAACCGCCAGGGACGCAAGGCGAGCAAGGCGATGAAGAACAACGGCTGGGGCGTGCCCGGGCTCACCTGGATGCCCGGAGTGGACCCGGACCCGTTCGGGCACTAGCCGGATCGCGCCGGAGCCGGGTGCTCCGGTGTCAGGTGCTCCGGTGTCAGGTGTTCTTCGTGACCTGGACCTGCGCAGCGGCCGCCGGGGCCTCGACGAGGTCCTCCAGCCGCTTCACGCCCCGGAGGGGTCCCAGCAGGGCCACCAATGGAGCGGTGCACGCGATGAGGACGCCGATGAGGACGGCCTCGCGGATGCCGACGGTCTCCGCGAGGATTCCTGCCAGCAGGCTTGCGAGCGCGAGCATGCCCCAGCTCACCGTGCGCGACGCGGCGCCGAGACGGCCCATCATGTCCGGCGGGCAGACGCGCTGACGGAAGCTCGTACCGACGACGATGTTCCAGGAGACACTCGCGCCCATCACGAACATGCCGAGGAGCCCCCAGAGCATACCGGCCCCCGGCGAGAGGATCAGGAGGGAGGCGTAGCCGAACACCCCGGGCACCATGGACCAGCGCCACAGCGGCCCGGAGCCGAAGCGCTCACCCAGGGAGTTGGCCGTGACCCCGCCGACAGCTCCCCCGATGGACGATGCGGCCAGCAGCAGGCCGAGCCACAGCTCCGATTCCCCGAGGGTCCTCAGCACCAGCAGCACGAGCAGTGACGCGGAGATGTTGCCGCCGAGATTCCAGAGTGCGGCGTTGAGGAGGAGCGCGCGCAGCGGGGCGGTGCTGAAGGTGTAGCGCAGCCCTTCCCACATCTCCCGGACGATCCGGTGGTCGCTCCGCGGGCGGACGATCTCCTTGACGTCCAGGCGCTGGATGGCCACCAGCGCGATGACCGACGTCGTCACCTGCACGATCAGCGTGTTCGAGGCGCCCACGGTCCCGGAGAGCCATCCCCCTGCGGAGCGTCCTGCTGCGTCCGCGGCGGCACCGGAGCCCGTGATCAGGCCGTTGCCCTCCATGAGCTCGTCCGGGGTGACGGCCTGCTGCACCAGGGCGGCGTCCGCGAGCTGGAAGAAGACGCCGGCCACGCCCGCGATGAATGCGGCGGCGAACAGCAAGGGAGTGCTGAGGAACCCGAACCAGTAGCCGACGGGCAGGAGGGCGAGGACCACGACGCGGACGGCGAGGGACGCGAGCATCACGGGCTTGCGTGGCAGCCGGTCGACCCATACGCCGATGAGCAGTCCGCAGAGGAGCCAGGGCAGGAAGGTCATGCCGGCGAGGGCTGCGACCTCGAAGTTGCTGGCATCGAGTTCCACCGCGGCGATGACGGGCAGCGCCACTGCCGCGACGGCGTTGCCGAGCACGCCGAACGTACTGGAGACCATGAGTGCGCGGAAGTTCCTGTTGCGCACGAACAGGTGTCGTTCGGCAGTGCCCCCGGTGCTCATCCGATCACCCTAAGCCAGAGCGCCCCCGACGATCGGGCCGCCGCGGCCGGTTTTCGGCAGCGGTTCGTCGAGTCTTGACGGGTTCGCGGCCACGTCCGATAATCATTCGCCTCGGCAACGGAAATATCGGACCATTGTTCCCGATTTCTCCCTTGGCTTAGCACGACCCCTGCGATTGCAGGGCGGTCGGTGGAAGAGCACCATGGAGCAGGGAGTGCGTCCCGCGATCGTTCCCCCAGCAGTATCGCGGTCGACGAACTCCCGAGGCGGCTATAGACGCCGGACGGTCCCCCTACCTCTTGAGACCGGGTACGGGGGACCGTTTCATGCCAGCGATCACGCGGCCGGGTCGAGGCGAACGGGCCGGCCCCGAAGCCCCAGCAGCAGGCCGACCCGTTCCTACCGCAGCGCTTGCGTATGAGACCCGCAGCGGTGTTCACACAGTAGGACGAGCGGGGTCCCGCGACAACGTGTGACGCGCCGGAGGCCTTGCACGGGTTTGCGGATCGAGGAAGCAGCTCATCCGGTCCCGGCTGTCGTCGGCTGTCCCGCCGGGGGAGGTCGAGGGATGGGTCGACCGATACGCCGGGTTCTGTCATCGCGCGCCGTCGCCGGCCCGCGAGTAGCGACCATCCATCTACGGACGCCGTTGCCGACGCCCTCCAGCGGCCTACCCGTGCACTCGGGCGGGCAGCCCTCGATCGCGCACTGTCTGGCCTTGCTCCGGGTGGGGTTTACCGAGCCGTGCCGGTCACCCGGCACGCTGGTGGTCTCTTACACCGCCTTTTCACCCTTACTGCCCGCGCCGGCCGAAGCCTGCGGCGGGAGCGGTCTCTTTTCTGTGGCACTGGCCTGCGGGTTACCCCGAGTGGGCGTTACCCACCACCCTGCCCTGCGGAGCCCGGACGTTCCTCGGTGGAGCGGATGCTCTCGCACCGTCCAACGCGGCCGCCTGGTCGACCCATCCGGTGACCATTCTAGGTGACCGCGACGCCGCCGGCTGCCGCGCACGGGTCGTCGGCCCGGGTTGGATACAGTGGATCGGTGCTGATCCTGCTCCCCCCGTCCGAAGGCAAGTCCGCAGCCCGTACGGGTGCCCCGCTCCACCTCGACGATCTCCACTTCCCCGAGCTCAACGACGCGCGCCGGGCCGTGCTCCACGCCCTCAGGACCGCCAGTGCCGCCGACGACGCGCACGCGGTCCTCGGCGTCGGGGCGTCCCTCGCCGAGGACGTGGCACGGAACCTGGTGCTGGACGTGGCACCCGCCGCCCCCGCCCACGACATCTACTCGGGGGTCCTGTACGACGCCCTCGACTATGCCGGCATGACCGCCGTGCAGCGCCGCAAGGCGCGGGATCAGTGCGTCGTCGTGTCCGCCCTGTGGGGCGCCGTGGGGTTCGGCGACCGGATCCCGGCGTACCGCCTGTCGATGTCGGTGGACCTCCCGGGCACGGGGCGCCTCGCGACCTACTGGAGGAAGCATCTCGCGGCTCCCCTGGCGCACCACGCGGAGGACGGCCTGATCGTCGACTGCCGGTCGAGCACGTACGCGGCGGCCTGGGCCTCACCGCCGCAGCAGAGCGCCGCCGTCAACGTGTTCCAGGTCCGGAACGGGAAGCGGACGGTCGTCTCGCACTTCGCGAAGCACACGCGGGGCGAGCTCGCCCGGCACCTGATCACGCGCCGCGGTGCAGCACCCGCGACGCCGGACGCCCTGCTCGGGGCCGCCCGCGAGAAATGGACGGCCGAACTCGAGCCGGCCACCGGGCGGAAACCCGCGCAGCTGAACATCGTGCTCGACTGACGGGAGCTCCGGGCCCGTCGAGTCGGCCGCGTCGGTGGGCATCCGGGTGGATGCCCACCGGGTCGCGGCAGTAGCTGGGCGGGCGCGGGGAGGGCCGACGGTCAGTCGGCGACGAGCTCCACTTCGAACCCCTCGGCGTTCTCGAGGTACGCGGCGTAGTGCTCGGGGCCGCCCGCGAACGGGTGGCGGTCGGCGAACAGCAGCGACCAGCCGTGGCTGGCCGCGCGCCGGACCAGGAGGTCGACGTCGGCGCGCGAGCCGGCGCGGAACGCGAGGTGGTTCACCCCGGGACGACGGCGGTCGTGCCCGTCCGCTGCGACGTCCGGTCCGCTCTCCAGGACCACGTAGAACTCCTCGGACCCGAAGCTCGCGCCGTTCTTCCACGACTCCCTGCGGGGGAACCCGAGCCGCTCGAGGAGCCAGCCCAGGCTGGCGTCCGCCGCGGGAAGATCCTTCGTCCACACCTCGACGTGGTGCAGGCGGCCCACGCGGCGGGGCGCTTCCTGCGCGGGAGCCTCGCGTGCGGTCGTCGGAGCACCCGACGGCGCGGTCGACGGCGCGGCCGTGGCGGCGCGGGGCTTCCAGTCGACGCCCGCCATGCCGGCGTCCATCGCCTCGTTGGACAGCCGGTCGGCGTCCTTGTTCCGCTCGCGCGGGATCCACTCGTAGGTCACACGGCGCGGATCGAGGACCTTCCGCGCCCGGGCCGCCAGGACGCGCATGTCGGCGTGCTTGATCTGCCACCGCCCGGACATCTGCTCGACGACGAGCTTCGAGTCCATCTTCACGTGCACGGCGGCCTGCGGGTTGATCTCGCGGGCGAGCTCGAGGCCGGACACGAGTCCGGAGTACTCGGCGACGTTGTTGGAGGCCTTGCCGATGTAGGCGGCCTTCTCCACGAGGATGCGGCCCGTGTCGGGATCGCGCACCAGGGCGCCGTAGCCGGCGTGCCCGGGGTTGCCGCGGGATCCGCCGTCGGCCTCGACGACCAGGCGTGCGGGCAGGTCCTGCTGCGCGCGGTCCTGGTCCTCGTCCTGGTCCTGGTCCTGGGCATAGGGGTCGAACAACTGCTGATCCGTCACGGCTGCTGGTTTCCCCAGTCGCTGGAGCGGACGAGGATGCAGCCGGAGTCGGGGCAGAGGACGACGTCGTCGGGCGCGGCGGCGGAGATGTCGGCGAGGTCGCCGGGGCTCAGCTGCATGCCCGATCCCTCGGACTTCCCGTGGAAGAGGCGTGCCGCGCCCACACCGCGACGGGCCAGGATCCGGTCGTAGATGGCCAGGAGCGGCGCGTCGAAGGTGGCGGCGAGCTCGTCCCGCTGCGCCTGCACCTGCGCGCGCTGCGCATCGATGGCGGCCAGCTCGGCGTCCCGGGCGTCCTCGAGGGCCTTGAGTTCCGCGCGGACGCCGTTCGTGCGCCCCTGCACCTCGGCCTGCGCGGCCCGTGCCGTGTCCACGCGCTCCATGACGTCGAGTTCGACGTCCTCGAGGTCCGATCGCCGCTTCGTGAGGGTCGCGACCTCGTGCTGCAGGGCGGTCAGGTCCTTCGAGGTCCCGGTGCCGCTGTTGAGCCGCTTCTCGTCGCGTTCGAGGCGGTTGACGACGGACTGGACCTCGTCCTCCGCGCGGGTCAGTTCGCGCTGCAGGTCCCCGAGTTCCGTGGTCGCGCGGACGAGTTCGCCGTCCACGTCCGCCACCCGGCCGGCGACGATCCCGATCTCGGGATTGCTGCGCGCGGCGGCGGCCTGGCGGGAGAGCTTGTTGAGGGTCGAATCGAGGGCCTGCAGGTCGAGCAGGCGGAGTTGTTCCTCGGGTGCAGCCTTGGCCACGATAAACCTCCAGGATGGGACGGATGGGGCACGACGAGCGGGCGTGGGCGTCGTCCCAGCCTAGGCCACGACGCCCGGGGCGGCGGTCAGTGACCGGGCGTGAGGACGAAGTCCCAGGGGTCGGTGTTGACCCCGCTCACCCGGATGTCCGTGGTGAAACCCTGATCGGTGAGGACGTTGGCGAGGGCCTCGGCGGCGGGCGTCAGCCACAGCCACTCGCTGCCGAAGTGCGAGACGTCGATCAGGTACGGCGCGGCACCGGCCGCTGCCTCCCTGACCTCGGACGCCGGGTGGTGCCGCAGGTCCGCGGTCACATAGACGTCGGCACGGCTCGACCGGACGCTGTCGAAGAGGGAATCGCCGGCACCGCCGCAGACGGCGATCCTGCGCACCGGTGCGTCCTTGTCGCCGGCGACGCGCACACCGCCCGCGACGGCGGGGAGGATGGAGAACACCACTTCCGCGAAGTCGCCGAGCGTCATCGGCGCCCCGAGGTCCCCGACCCGCCCGATGCCCTCCTCGGGCAGCCCGTCCGCCGCCCGGGTGAGCGGCCGCACGTCCTGCAGGCCGAGGGCGTCCGCCAGGACGTCGGACACTCCCCCGACCGCGCTGTCCCCGTTGGTGTGGACCGTGACCAGGGCACAGCCTGCCTCGATCAGCCGGTGGACGGCCTCCCCCTTGAAGCCCGACGCGGCGACGGAGGAGACGGGCTTGAGGAGCAGCGGATGGTGGGACACGATCATCGTCGCGCCCCAGTCGAGCGCCTCGTCGAGGACGGCCGCGGTGGGGTCCACGGTGAACAGGATCCTGTCCGCCCGTTTCCCGGACCGGCCGGCCACCAGCCCCACCTTGTCCCAGTCCTCCGCGAGGCTCTCGGGCCACAGCTCCTCGATGGCGAGGAGCACGTCGCCGACGGTCGGAGCCGTCGTCGTCCCAGGGCCGGCCGTGGCGTCGTCGTGCTCGTTGTGGTCCATGACACCAGTAATACCCGCCGCCGACGGGCCCGCCAAGTCCGCGCCGTCGACCGACGGCGGAACGGGCGCGGGAATCATCGGCGCGTGGCGCGCATTGACACAGTCATGAAGACTTTTGTGCTTGGAGGGGGCTGCTTCTGGTGCCTCGATGCCGTCTACCAGAAGACCCGCGGCGTGACGGAGGTCGTCTCCGGCTACACCGGCGGTCACACGAGGAACCCGGACTACGACAGCGTCTGCTCCGGGATCACCGGGCACGCCGAGGTGGTGGCGGTGACCTTCGACGAGGAGGTCGTCCCCGAGGACGTCATCCTGGACATGTTCTTCGTGTCCCACGACCCCACCACGCTGAACCGGCAGGGCTACGACGTCGGCACCCAGTACCGCAGCGTGATGTACCACCAGGACACGGAGCAGAAGGAACTGTTCGAGGACGCGATCCGCCGCAACCAGGAGAACTGGAAGAACCCCATCGTCACGGAGGTCAGCCGGCTCCCCCGCTTCCACATCGCCGAGGACTGGCACCAGGACTTCTACGCCAAGCATCCCGAGCAGGGCTACTGCCAGGTCATCATCAACCCGAAGCTCGCGAAGGCGCGGAAGTATTACGCCCAGTGGCTGGCCGCGTAGGAGCGCCGGCGCCCGGCCGTTAGGCTGACCGCCGTCGCCCCGGAGCGGGCCCGCGCCGCCCCACCCACGACGACTCCCCGCACCTCCCCCCACTCCCGAAAAGGCAGGCTCCCCATGGCAAAGATCTACGACGACGTCACCCAACTGGTCGGGCGTACTCCCCTCGTCCGCCTCAACCGGCTGACCGAGGGGCTCGAGGCGCAGGTCGCCGTCAAGCTCGAGTTCTACAACCCGGCCAACAGCGTCAAGGACCGCATCGGCGTCGCCATCATCGACGCCGCCGAGAAGGCCGGCGCCCTGCGGCCCGGCGGCACGATCGTGGAGGGGACCTCCGGCAACACCGGGATCGCCCTGGCCATGGTGGGCGCGGCCCGCGGGTACAAGGTGGTGCTGACCATGCCGGAGACCATGTCCACCGAGCGGCGCGTCATGCTCCGGGCCTACGGCGCCGAGATCGTCCTCACCCCCGGCTCCGAGGGCATGCGGGGCGCCGTCGATCGCGCGAAGGAGATCGTCGCGACGACCGAGAACGCCATCTGGGCGCAGCAGTTCGCGAATGCGGCGAACCCCGAGATCCACCGCACCACCACCGCGGAGGAGATCTGGGAGGACACCGACGGCGAGGTGGACATCTTCGTGGCCGGCGTGGGCACCGGCGGGACGATCACCGGCGTGGGCCAGGTCCTCAAGGAACGCAAGCCCGGCGTGCAGATCGTCGTCGTCGAGCCGGCCGACTCCCCCATCCTCAACGGCGGCGCTCCCGGCCCGCACAAGATCCAGGGCCTCGGCGCCAACTTCGTCCCGGAGAACCTCGACCGCGAGATCTACGACGAAGTGATGGACGCCACGGTGGAGGACTCGGTGCGGGTGGCCCGCGCGCTCGGCACCCAGGAGGGCATCCTCGGCGGCATCTCGTCGGGGGCCATCGTCTGGGCGGCGCTCGAACTCGCGAAGCGTCCCGAGAACGCCGGTAAACTCATCGTGGCCGTGGTGTGCGATTTCGGCGAGCGCTACATCTCCACGATCCTCTTCGACGACATCCGCGGCTGATCCTGCCGCGACGTGCGTCCCCGACCATTCCCACGAGAAGGTACCCGGTGAGTTTTCTAGAACGACTGCGTGAGGACCTCGAGACCGCGCGCACCCACGATCCGGCTGCGCGTGGCCCGTTCGAGACCACCGTGGTGTACTCGGGGCTGCATGCCATCTGGGTGCACCGCCTGACCCACCGGATGTGGCGCGACGAGAGGCTGCGGTTCCCCGCCCGCGCGCTGGCCCAGCTGGCGCGTGCCCTCACCGGCGTGGAGATCCACCCCGCCGCCACCATCGGCCGCCGGTTCTTCATCGACCACGGGATGGGGGTCGTGATCGGGAGCACCGCGGAGATCGGCGACGACGTCATGCTGTACCAGGGCGTCACCCTGGGCGGACGCTCGCTGGAGAGGGTCAAACGCCATCCCACCATCGGGGACCGCGTGACGATCGGCGCGGGCGCCAAGGTGCTCGGGCCCATCACCATCGGTGCCGGCAGCGCGGTCGGCGCGAACGCCGTCGTGGTCAAGGACACGCCCCCGGACTCGATCATCACCGGCATCCCGGCGACGTTCCGCCACCGGGACTCCCGCCGCGAGACACAGCCGGCCGTCGACCCCGCGGAGTACGTGGACCCGGCGATCTACATCTGACGCAGGCCCTCCGTACGACGGAAGCCCCGGACCGAGGTCCGGGGCTCCCGTCGTGGTGAGGGGTGCAGGCCGGTCAGTGGGTGTCGACGGCCTCGATCTCGGACTTGTCCTCGCCCCACAGCGTGTGGAAGGTGCCCTCGCCGTCCACCCGGTTGTAGGTGTGAGCGCCGAAGAGGTCGCGCAGGCCCTGCGTCAGGGCGGCCGGCAGGCGCGGGCGGCGCAGGCCGTCGTAGTAGGCCAGTGACGCCGAGAACACCGGCACGGGGATGCCCAGCTGGACGGCGGTGGCGACCACGCGGCGCCAGGCCGGCACGGCGCCGGCGATCGACTCGGCGAACGCGGGGGCCAGCAGCAGGTTGGCCGGGCGGTCGCCGCCGGCGTACGCCTTCATGATGTCGTCGAGCAGCTCGGCCCGGATGATGCAGCCGGCCCGCCACAGGGACGCGATCTCGTCGAGCCTGAGGTCCCAGCCGTACTCCTTGGCCGCGGCCGTCAGCATGTCGATGCCCTGGGCGTAGCTCACGAGCTTCGAGGCGTACAGCGCGAGCCGGACGTCCTCCACGAAGGTCTCGGGCAGCTCGACGGTGCCCTCGTGGCCCTGCAGGATGTCCTGGGCCAGCACGCGCTGCTCCGTCTGGGAGGACAGGGCGCGTGCGAAGACGGACTCGGCGATGCCCGACGTCGGGCTGCCCAGCGCCAGTGCGGACACGACGGTCCACCGTCCGGTCCCCTTCTGCCCGGCGGCGTCCACGACGACGTCGACGAACGGCTTCCCGGTCCGCGCATCCGTATGGCCGAGCACCTCGGCGGTGATCTCGATGAGGAACGAGGACAGCGTCCCGGTGTTCCAGTCGGTGAAGATCTTCGCCTGGTCGGCCGGCTCGATGCCGGCGCCGGAGCGCAGGAGGTCGAAGGCCTCCCCGATGACCTGCATGTCCGCGTACTCGATGCCGTTGTGCACCATCTTCACGAAGTGGCCGGCGCCGTCCGTGCCGATCCACCGGCAGCAGGGCTCCCCGTTGTACTTGGCGGAGATCTTCTCGAGCATGGGGCCCAGCGAGTCGTAGGCCTCCCGGGACCCGCCGGGCATGATGGACGGGCCGAGGAGCGCGCCTTCCTCGCCGCCGGACACGCCGACGCCGACGAAGTGCAGGTCGTGCGCGGACAGGGCCGCTTCACGGCGCCGCGTGTCCTCGTAGTGGGAGTTGCCGCCGTCGATCACGATGTCGCCTGGCTCCAGCAGGGGCACCAGCTGGTCGATCACGGAGTCCACCGGCTTGCCGGCCTTCACCATGATGAGCACCCGGCGGGGCTTCTCCAGCGCGTCGACGAGTTCCTGCATGGTCTCCGTGCGGACGAACTCACCGTCCCCGCCATGCTTCTCCAGCAGGGCGTCCGTCTTCTCGTTGGATCTGTTGTGCACGGCCACGGTGTAGCCGTTGCGGGCCAGGTTGCGGGCGAGGTTGGCTCCCATGACTGCCAGGCCTGTGACGCCGATCTGTGCGCTCAATGTGTTCTCCGTTGTTGGTCACCTGCATGCAACGCGCTGCATGTGCCGGAGCTTCGGGCGCGTTCCCGCGCGGTGCCTCCGGTCGCTTTCACACTATTACCGCCACGCGGCGCGCCGCCACACCCGCGGATGCCGGCACCCCTATATGTCGCCCGGTCTGCGGTTCCCGCCTGCCGTCCACACCGCACCCGACTGGGACGCTGGTGCCATCCGTGAAAGAATGATAAGGATGTCCGACGTTACCGTTCCCCCCACTGCCCTTGCCCCCGCCTCCTCGCGCCCCCAGGTGCGACCCGAGGTGGAGGGCGCCGCGCCGATCGTGTCCAGCGACGGCAGGCCGCTGCTGCAGTTCAAATCACCCCGGGTCAGCCAGCCGCCGGTGCACCTGGCGGACCTGACCCTGCCGGAACGGCAGGAGCGGCTGAAGGAACTGGGACACCAGGGCTTCCGCGCCAAGCAGCTGTCCACGCACTACTTCTCGCACTACACCACCGACCCCGCGGCGATGAGCGACCTGCCGAAGGCCGGGCGCGAAGAACTGGTCGCGGCCATGTTCCCGCCGCTGCTCACCGAGGTGAAGCGACTCACCACGGACAACGGCGACACCATCAAGTTCCTCTGGCGCCTCTTCGACGGCGCCCTCGTGGAGTCGGTGCTGATGCGCTACCCGGGCCGGGTGACGCTCTGCGTGTCCTCGCAGGCCGGCTGCGGCATGAACTGCCCGTTCTGCGCGACGGGCCAGGCGGGCCTGACGCGCAACATGTCGACGGCGGAGATCGTCGACCAGGTGGTCGCCGCGAACCGTGCCCTCGCCGAGGGGGCCCTCGGCGACCTGCGCACGGACGGCGGGCACGACGCCGACCGCGTCACCAACATCGTCTTCATGGGCATGGGTGAGCCGCTGGCCAACTACAAGCGCGTCATGGGTGCCCTCCACCGCTTCGTGGACGACTCCCCCGAAGGCCTCGGCATGTCCGCCCGCAACATCACGGTGTCCACCGTGGGCCTGGTGCCGGCCATCAACAAGCTCGCCGCGGAATCGCTGCCGGTCACCTTCGCATTGTCCCTCCACGCGCCCGACGACGAGCTCCGCGACGAGCTGATCCCGGTCAACACGCGCTGGAAGG
Organism: Arthrobacter sp. L77; assembly: GCF_000816565.1. Taxonomy (NCBI): domain Bacteria; kingdom Bacillati; phylum Actinomycetota; class Actinomycetes; order Micrococcales; family Micrococcaceae; genus Arthrobacter; species Arthrobacter sp. L77. Next base: position 611,493 of record NZ_JWSU01000006.1, read on the forward strand.
TCGACGAGGCGCTCGACGCCGCCTACAACTACTACCGTGTCACCGGGCGCCGCGTCAGCATCGAGTACGCGCTCATCAAGGACATGAACGACCACCCGTGGCGTGCGGACCTGCTGGCGAAGAAGCTCAACCAGCGCGGACGCGGCTGGGTGCACGTCAATCCGATCCCGCTCAACCCCACGCCGGGATCCATCTGGACGGCCTCCGAGAAGAGCGTGTCCACCGAGTTCATCAACCGGCTGCGCGACGCCGGGATCCCGACCACGCTGCGCGACACCCGCGGCAAGGAGATCGACGGCGCGTGCGGCCAGCTCGCCGCCGAGGAGTAGGCGCGCCCGGATTGGCGTCGACGATCCGCGAGCCGGTATAGTCGATCCTCGTGATGCCGCCCGGACCGGGCACGGTGTCACGGGACGAGGGTCTTTAGCTCAGCTGGTAGAGCGCCACGTTTACACCGTGGATGTCATCGGTTCGATCCCGGTAGGACCCACCACAGAGACAGAAGGAGCCCCGCACCTGCGAGGCTCCTTCTGCGTTCCCGTCCGCGCCTGCGGTCAGTGTGCGGCCGCGCGTACGTGGGCCTGGCATTCCGCGCAGAAAAGGGTTTCGCAGACCTCTCCGCAGCACTGGCACCGGTGCTCTGTATAGCTCATGCATCGACAGTAATAGCTCGGCCCGTGCGCCACCCGGGGGGCCGCTACTCGACCTGTCCAGCGAAAAAACAGGTAGTCCGGGGCGCTTCCGTCGCAGCGCCCGGTCAGCGGTCCTTCAGAACGGCGATCAGCCTTCCGGCCAGGACAACGAGCACCAGGGACGCGCCGACCACGAAGAGCAGGGCGAGCCACAGTGCCGGCCCGCCGTCGTCGTCGACGCCGAGTCCGAGCCTGCGGGCGGCGATGCAGAGCGCCAGCATGCTCGCGCCCACGACGAGGATCGCCGTCCTCCGATTCCACTGCCACTGTCCACGCACGCCGTCCACTCTAGCGGCCGTCCCGTCGTGTCTTCCTACCCCCGCGCTTCCGCCACGCCCACAGGTACGCCGTCGGAGAAGGTCACCACGTAGTCCTGGCCCATGATCTCGACGACGCACTGCAGCGCCCCGGTGATCCGGCAGTCGTCGCCGGCACCGGGCGTCGCCGGATCCTCGAAGATCGGCTCCAGGAGTTCGGGCGCGATGCCGGGCGGCGTGGGCTCGAAGAAGGGCCTGGACCCGGGGCGCTGGCAGGTGGAGGGATCGGCAGGATCCGTCCACCAGGCGCCCTCCTCCGTGATCGGGCACTGCGGGGAAGGCTCCCCGGGGAGGAGTTCCGCCGCGGGGTCGGCGGCCCGCCCGTCCGCGGGGGGAGACGGAACGGGGCCCGGCGCCGTCGTCGACGCCGGGTCGGCCGCAGCCGCCGGGGACCCGCCCGCAGCGGAAGGACCGTCCGACGGCGCCACGAGGAGCGGGGCGGACGCCGGCGGGGCGATCGCGGCGCCGGAGACGGTCACGGCCTCGTCCGCGGCCGTCCGGCCCTGCGTATCGAGCACCAGGGGTGCTGCGACGAGCGCCGCCGCGGATCCGAAAGCTACCAGAAGAGACCGTGTTGTGTGCTGCATTGTTCCACCCTGCTCGAGAGACCTGATGGGACGACGCTACGGGGGCGCAGCCGGCGCCGACACCGCAGTCACTACTCGGACGGAAAGTTGACTACCTGCACGCCACGGTGTCCACTACCCGCACGCCACGGTGCAGTGCCTACGGCAGCGCCAGGTCCGGGAGCCGGCCGGCCAGATAGGTGAGGGCCTCGGAGACGCCGACCTCGATCTTGAGCGAGGCGAACTCGTCGCCGCGCGTCCATCCGCGGTTGATGATCACCACGGGCTTGCCCCCCTTCGCCGCGTGGCGGACGAAGCGCAGTCCGCTCATCACGGACAGCGAGGACCCGGCGACCAGCAGCGCGGCGGCGGCGTCGACCATGGCGTAGGCGTCGGCCACCCGGGCCTTGGGCACGTTCTCGCCGAAGTACACGAAGTCCGGCTTGAGCATGCCCTCGCACACCGGGCACGGGGCCATCACGAAGTCGCCGGTGTCGTCCACGTCGGCATCGGCATCGGGGGCGATGTCCCCGGCGTCGGACTGCCGCTCGAGATAGCCGGGATTCAGTGCCTCGAGGATCTCGGCGATCCGGGATCGCGGGAAGGACGAGGCGCACTGCAGGCACACCACGCGGTCGAACGTCCCGTGCAGGTCGATGACGTTGACGCTTCCGGCCGACGAATGGAGCCGGTCGACGTTCTGCGTGATGAGGCCGGACAGCAGGCCCCGCTGCTCCAGCCGTGCGACGGCGGCGTGCCCCGCGTTGGGGTCCGCCCGGCGGAGGTGCCGCCACCCCAGGTGGTTCCGCGCCCAGTAGCGGCGGCGCAGGGCCTCGTCGCCGACGAACTGCTGGTAGGTCATCGGATTACGCGGCACGGACTGCGGACCGCGGTAGTCCGGGATGCCGGAGTCGGTACTGAGCCCGGCGCCCGTCAGCACGGCCAGCCGCAGCCCGCCGAGCAGGGCGACGGCCCCGTCGAGGAGCTCACGGTCGGCCGCCCCCAGTACCGGGAGGACGGGCGCCGGAGGCTCACGGACGAAGCCGGTCAGTCCGAGCCCCGGGTTGGACTCCGGTCCGGGCAGGTCGTCACGCATCCGCATGCCGCCGCCCGGAACGGTCACAGGGCCGCTTCGACCGAGCTCAGCGCGTGCGCGTAGTCGGCGATCGGTCGGCCCTGCCCGTGGGCCGAGGACACGACGGCGCGGACCACGCCCGCGCCGTCGAGCACGTAGCTGATGCGCTCGGCGTAGCCCTGCTCCTCGTCGAACGCACCGTAGGCGCGCGTGATCGCGCCGTGCGGCCAGAAGTCGGCCAGGAGGTCGAAGGAGATGTCGTTCGCGTCGGCGAACGCACGCAGCGTGTACTTGTGGTCCACCGAGACGGCCACGAGCGTGACGCCCGCGGCGTCGAACATCTCCAGGTTGTCACGGAGCTGACCGAGTTCGTCCGTGCAGACGCGGGAGAACGCGAAGGGGAAGAAGACGACCACGGAGCCGCCGACCAGGGACGCACGGGTCACCGTCTCGCCGAACTGGTTCGCCAGGGCGAACCCGGGTGCCACCGACCCGACGTCGAGGGGCACGTCCTACTGCTTCCGGCGGTTGACGAGCCGGGTGGCGGCCCATTCCTTGGACACCCCGGCGGAGGACGTGGAGTGCAGTCCTGCCGTCGGCGCGGCTTCCTGGATGTCGGCGGGCGGCACGTATCCGGGCCGGCCCGACTTCGGCGTGAGGAGCCAGACGACCCCGTTCCCGCCGAGGGAGGTCAGGGCGTCCACGAGGGCGTCCACGAGGTCGCCGTCACCGGTCCGCCACCAGAGAAGAACGCCGTCGACGACGTCCTGGTCGTCCTCCGTGAGCAGTTCGGACCCGATACCGTCCTCGAGGTTTTCGCGGAAGTCGAAGTCGACGTCGTCGTCGTACCCGAGTTCCTGAACGAGGTCCCCCTGCTTGAAACCCAACTTGCCTGCCACGTCGACCGCGGTGGCGGCTTCAGCCTCGCTCACTTGTCTCCTCCTGGAAAGACGGGACTGTCGCCCGACGGATCCTGCTATAGATGTGCATGCCTACCAGCCAACACCTTTATGCGCCAAGCATCAAGCCAGCGGACGGATTTCGGGTACGGCGTCGACGCGGACGGCCGAATCTCCGGCCGTACGCGCCCGCACACGCCCTCGGCGTAATCTGCCCGGCGGCCCGGCCCCCGCTACGCATCGGGCGCACGGCGGCGATAGAGTGAAGCACCATATGGCCTGGGTGCATACGCCGGGCATACATCGCTGCGCGGGCCAACGAGCCGTGCGCAGGCATTAAGCGACACAGACATAATCTGTGGAAGTGGAGAGACATCACGTGGCTGCAGAACAAGGTACGGCGGATATTCTGAGCGGTCTGACCGTCGGCAAGCCCGACGGGGATCCCGAGGAGACTGCCGAGTGGATCGAATCCCTCGACGAGCTGATCCGCGTCCAGGGCACCGAACGCGCGCAGTACATCATGCGTTCGCTCCTCCAGCGGGCCGGCGCCCAGTCCGTGGGCGTGCCGATGGTCACGACGACCGACTACGTCAACACCATCCCGGCGGACCAGGAAGCGGAGTTCCCGGGCGACGAGGAGATCGAGCGCAAGTACCGCGCCTGGCTGCGCTGGAACGCGGCCGTCATGGTGCACCGGGCGCAGCGCCCGGAGATCGGCGTCGGCGGTCACATCTCGACGTACGCCGGTGCGGCGACCCTGTACGAGGTCGGCTTCAACCACTTCTTCAAGGGCAAGGACCACCCGGGCGGCGGCGACCAGATCTTCTTCCAGGGACACGCCTCCCCCGGCATGTATGCGCGCGCCTACCTCGAGGGACGCATCACCGAGGAGGACCTCGACGGCTTCCGGCAGGAGAAGTCGAAGGAGGGCCACGCCCTCTCCTCCTACCCGCACCCCCGCCTGATGCCGCACTTCTGGGAATTCCCGACCGTGTCGATGGGCATCGGGCCCATGAACGCCATCTACCAGGCCCAGTCGAACCGCTACCTGCACAACCGCGGCCTCAAGGACACCTCCGAGCAGCAGGTCTGGGCGTTCCTCGGCGACGGCGAGATGGACGAGCCCGAATCGCGCGGCCTGCTCCAGCTCGCCGCGAACGAGAACCTGGACAACCTCAACTTCGTGATCAACTGCAACCTGCAGCGCCTCGACGGGCCGGTGCGCGGCAACGGCAAGATCATGCAGGAGCTCGAGGCCTTCTTCCGCGGCGCGGGCTGGAACGTCATCAAGGTGGTCTGGGGCCGCGAGTGGGACTCGCTGCTCGCCAAGGACCACGGCGGCGCACTGGTCGACATCATGAACCAGACGCCCGACGGCGACTACCAGACCTACAAGGCCGAGTCCGGCGGCTTCGTCCGTGACCACTTCTTCGGCAAGTCGCCCGAGACGAAGGCCATGGTCGAGGACCTCACCGACGCCGAGATCTGGAACCTCAAGCGCGGCGGCCACGACTACCGCAAGGTGTACGCCGCGTACAAGGCCGCCACCGAGTTCAAGGGCAAGCCGACGGTCATCCTGGCGAAGACGGTCAAGGGCTACGGCCTGGGCCCGCACTTCGAGGGCCGCAACGCGACCCACCAGATGAAGAAGCTCACCAACGCCGACCTGAAGGCGTTCCGCGACCACCTGCGGATCCCCGTCACCGACGAGCAGATCGACGACGACCTCTACAACGCGCCGTACTACCACCCGGGCGCCGACGCCCCCGAGATCAAGTACATGCTCGAGCGCCGGCGCGAGCTCGGCGGCTTCGTCCCCGAGCGCCGGACCAAGCACACCGACGTGGTGCTGCCCGGCGACAAGGCGTACACGACCGCCAAGAAGGGCTCCGGGAAGCAGATGGCCGCCACCACCATGGCGTTCGTGCGCATCCTGAAGGACCTCATGCGCGACAAGGAGTTCGGCAAGCGCATCACGCCGATCATCCCCGACGAGGCCCGCACCTTCGGCATGGACTCGTTCTTCCCGACGGCCAAGATCTACAACCCCAAGGGCCAGAACTACCTGTCCGTGGACCGCGACCTCGTCCTCGCCTACAAGGAGTCCGTGGAGGGCCAGATCCTCCACGCGGGCATCAACGAGGCGGGGTCCATGGCAGCCTTCACGGCCGCCGGGACCGCCTACGCCACCCAGGGTGAGCCGCTGATCCCGATCTACGTCTTCTACTCGATGTTCGGCTTCCAGCGCACGGGCGACTCCATCTGGGCCGCCGCGGACCAGATGGCGCGGGGCTTCATCATCGGCGCCACCGCCGGACGCACCACGCTGACCGGTGAGGGCCTGCAGCACGCGGACGGCCACTCCCCGATCCTCGCGTCGACGAACCCCGCCGTCATCACCTACGACCCGGCGTTCGGCTACGAGATCGGGCACATCGTCCGCGACGGCCTCAACCGGATGTACGGGGACATCGGCGACAAGCCGGAATCCTTCCGGAACGTCATGTACTACATCACGGTGTACAACGAGCCGTTCCAGCAGCCCGCCGAGCCGGAGGAACTGGACGTCGAGGGCCTGCTCAAGGGCATCTACCTCCTGAAGCCCGCGAAGGTCGACGGACCGAGGACCCAGCTCCTCGCCTCCGGCGTCGCCGTCCCGTGGGCCCTCGAGGCGCAGCAGATCCTCGCCGACGAGTGGGGTGTCTCGGCCGACGTCTGGTCCGTGACCTCCTGGAACGAGCTGCGCCGCGACGGTCTCGACGCGGAGGAGGAGGCCTTCCTCAACCCTGGCGCCGATGCACGCAAGCCGTTCATCACCCAGCAGCTCGAGGGGGCCACCGGACCGATCGTCGCGGTCTCCGACTTCATGAAGGCCGTCCCCGACCAGATCCGCCAGTTCCTGCCGAACGAGTTCGCGACCCTCGGAGCCGACGGCTTCGGCTTCTCGGACACCCGCGCGGCGGCACGCCGGTACTTCAAGATCGACAGCCACTCCGTCGTCGTCCGGGCGCTCGAGATGCTCGCCCGCCGCGGCGAGGTCGACGCCAACGCGCCGAAGGAGGCCATCGAGAGGTACCGCCTGCTCGACGTGAACGCCGGCACCACCGGCAACACGGGCGGCGAGGCTTAGGCCCGGCGTCCCCTGACGGGGCGACGACGGGAGCAGATCACCCTGCTTCCGCCGTCGCCCTCTTTTTTGTAGCCTTCTCACAAATGGAGGGCGGCCTGCCGGAGACCGTATGCTCGGAGGATGCCGCAGCCCCACGACGTCCCCGCCAGCGTCCCGAGCCCCGGTGGGGCGACGAACGCGGGCAGCGCTCCCCCGGATCCGGCGACCGTCGAGAAGCTGCGCGCCACGATCGGCTCGCTGTCCACCGCGACCCTCCGGCAGCTCGACGCCGACCTGCCGTGGTACCGCGGACTGCGGCCGGACGAGCGCTCCGCGCTCGGGCTGGTGGCGCAGAAGGGCATCGCGTCCTTCGTCAACTGGTACCAGAAGCCCGTGTCACCGGCCTGGGTCCTCAGCGACGTCTTCGGCACGGCGCCCACGGAGCTCACCCGCTCCATCAGCCTCCAGAAGGCCCTGCAGCTCATCCGCGTGGTGGTGCAAGTCGTCGAGGACCACGTGCCCTTCCTGGCGCCCGCCGCCGACCAGGGGCCCCTGCGGGAAGCCGTTCTCCGCTACTCGCGCGAGGTCGCCTTCGCCGCGGCCGACGTCTACGCCCGCGCCGCCGAGACCCGCGGGTCCTGGGACACGCGGCTCGAAGCGCTCGTGGTGGACGCGATCCTGCGCGGCGAGAGCTCGGACGCGCTCCGCTCCCGGATCGCCGCCGTCGGCTGGAAGTCCCAGGCCCGTATCACCGTCATGGTCGGCAGCGCCCCGCAGGAGCCGAACGCCGGCTTCCTCAACGAGCTCCGCCGTGTCACCGGACGCCTGGCCGAGGACGTCCTCGTGGGCATCCAGGGGGAGCGGCTCATCCTCGTGCTCGGCGGCGTCCGTGACGCGGACAAGGCCTATCCGAGGATCAGCGAGCTCTTCGGCGACGGCGCCGTCGTCTTCGGACCCGAGGCGGAATCGCTCGTCGCCGCCAGCAGCTCGGCCCAGGCGGCCTTCGCGGGACTGACGGCCGCCCGGGCCTGGCCGGGAGCGCCCCGGCCGGTCTCCTCCGAGGACCTGTGGCCCGAGCGCGTGATGTCCGGCGACGACACCGCGCGCAGGGCCCTGATCAGGATGATCTACCGCCCGCTCCTGGCGGCCTCGAACGGGCTGGAGCAGACCCTCTCGGCCTACCTGAGCCTCGGCCACTCACTGGAGGCCACCGCGCGGGCCCTCTTCGTGCACGCGAACACCGTCCGGTACCGCCTCCGCCGTGTCTGCGACGTGACCGGCTGGGATCCGCTCGTCCCCCGCGAGGCGTACGTCCTCCAGACGGCGCTCGTCGTCGGCCGCCTCGCGCCCCCGCAGACCACCGCCGGCCCCGGCGGTCCGGCGCCCGGGACGGGGCGGGGAGCACGCGCGACACCCGTCGACCAGGGCGCGACGACGGCTGCCGCGCGCCCCCTCTCCTTGTAGACTTCCCACAAAGACGCTCAGGGAGCTTGGTTCAGCCGAACACCCGATATTGCCCCACCGATTTGGAAAGCTGGAAGAGTGCTTGCAATCGCCTGCCCCGGACAGGGCTCACAGACACCGGGCTTCCTGAGCCCCTGGCTCGAGCTCCCAGGAGTCCGCGACCATCTGGACCGACTCAGTGAGCGGGCCGGCACGGACCTCGTCCGCCACGGCACCGTCTCCGACGAGGAGACCATCAGGGACACCGCCGTCGCCCAGCCGCTGATCGTCGCGGCCGGCCTCGTGACCGCGCGCCTGATCCTCCAGGACCACCCGCTCACCGCGGCCACCGTCGTCGCAGGTCACTCCGTGGGTGAACTGACCGCCTCGGCCGTCGCGGGCGCTCTCAGCGAGGACGACGCCGTCGCCTTCGTCCGTGTCCGGGCCAACGCCATGGCCGAAGCCGCGGCCGCCCTGCCCACGGGCATGAGCGCCGTCCTGGGCGGCGATCCGGACGAGGTCGCCGCGGTGCTCGCGGAGCTCGGGCTCACCGCCGCGAACGCCAACGGCGGCGGGCAGGTCGTCGCCGCCGGCACCCTCGAGCAGCTGGCCGCCCTCGCCGACGCTCCCCCGGCGAAGGCCCGCGTCATCCCCCTGAAGGTCGCCGGGGCCTTCCACACCAGCCACATGGCCCCGGCCGTGACGGCCCTGGAAGCACTGCGCCCGAGCCTGTCCCCGACGGACCCGCTCGCCACCCTCGTGTCCAACTATGACGGTCGGCCGGTCGCCACGGGAGAGGCCAACCTCGACAGCCTGATCGCGCAGGTCTCGCGCCCGGTCCGCTGGGACCTCTGCATGGAATCCCTGCAGGAGATGGGCGTCACCGGGATGATCGAACTCTCCCCCGCAGGCACGCTGACCGGTCTGGCCAAGCGCGGAATGCGCGGTACGGCGGCACTCGCAGTAAAGTCGCCAGAGGACCTTGACGCCGCCCGCAGCTTCCTCAAGGAGCACTCGCGGACCTCGGATCTCGATCCGTCCCTTACCTCCGAAGGACCTCAGTGAGCATCACCGCCCTCAAGCAAGCACCCCTCCGCGAACACACCCGCATCCTCGGCGTCGGCGCCTACCGGCCGGAGGTCATCGTCACCAACGAGGACGTGTGCCAGTGGATCGACTCCTCCGACGAATGGATCCGGCAGCGGACCGGCATCGTCACCAGGCACCGCGCGCCCCGCGACGTCAGCGTCATCGACATGGCGGAAGCCGCCGCCCGGGAAGCGCTGGAGGCCGCGGGGATCGAGGCGTCCCAGCTCGGAGCCGTCCTCGTCTCGACGGTGACGCATCCCTACGCCACGCCGTCGGCGGCAGCCCAGCTGACCGACCGCCTGGGGGCGACACCGGCACCGGCGTTCGACATCTCCGCAGCCTGCGCCGGCTACTGCTACGGCATCGCCCAGGGTGACGCGCTGGTCCACGCGGGCACCGCCGAGTACGTCCTCGTGGTGGGCGTCGAGAAGCTCTCGGACTTCATCGACAACGCCGACCGCACCATCTCGTTCCTCCTCGGCGACGGCGCCGGTGCCGTGGTGATCGGCCCCGCCGATTCGGCGGGCATCGGGCCCTCCGTGTGGGGATCGGACGGCAGCAAGCACGAGGCCATCCGGATGAACCGGTCCCTCATCGACGTACGCGACTACGCCCTCGGCGCCGTCGCCACCGACACGGAGCGTGAGGCCGACGCCGACGCCGGCCGCGAGAGCCTCTGGCCCACCATGGTCCAGGACGGACCCACGGTGTTCCGCTGGGCCGTCTGGGAGATGGCCAAGGTCGCCCAGAAAGCCCTCGACGCGGCCGGAGTGACCGCGGACGACCTCGCAGTGTTCCTCCCCCATCAGGCCAACATCCGTATCATCGATGAGATGGTGAAGCAGCTGAAGCTCCCCGAGCATGTCTACGTGGCACGGGACATCGTGGACGCGGGCAACACCTCCGCGGCCTCGATCCCCCTCGCCATGCACCGCACCCTCAAGGAACAGCCGTCGCTGAGCGGGAAGCTCGCCCTGCAGATCGGTTTCGGCGCGGGCCTCGTGTTCGGCGCGCAGGTCGTGGTTCTTCCCTAGTTTTCAAGCCCAGACCGCGAGAGTGCGGTCTGACCATCCCCGCCGGTGCACCGGCAAGAACAGAAAAGGAGCCACCATGGCTAGCAACGAAGAGATCCTGACCGGCCTGGCCGAGATCGTCAACGAAGAGACCGGCCTCGCGCCGGAGTCCGTGGAAATGGACAAGTCCTTCACGGACGACCTCGACATCGACTCCATCTCGATGATGACCATCGTCGTCAACGCCGAAGAGAAGTTCGGCGTGCGCATCCCCGACGAGGAAGTCAAGAACCTGAAGACCGTCGGCGACGCCGTCAACTTCATCTCGGGCGCTCAGGCCTAGTTCCTGCGGTTCCGAGCGCTGCGGCCGCTCCCGGCGACCCCGCCGTGAGCGGCCGTACTCGTAATCCCCCCGCCCCGGTCGTGCCGGCGCACCTCCCAGCTTCGAAAGAGTGACCATGCCACGCAAAGTCGTCATCACCGGACTCGGTGCCACCACCCCCATCGGCGGGGACGTCCCGTCCATGTGGGCCAATTCCCTCAAGGGTGTCTCGGGCGCACGGACCATCGAAGCCGACTGGGTGGAGAAGTACGAGCTGCCGGTCACCTTCGCCGCGCAGATCACGACCCCCGCCTCCGAGGTCCTCTCCCGGGTCGAGGCCAAGCGGATGGACCCCTCCACGCAGTTCGCCGTCGTCGCCTCCCGCGAGGCGTGGCGGGACTCCGGGATCGAGGACATCGACAAGGACCGCCTGGCCGTGGCCTTCGCGACCGGCATCGGCGGCGTGTGGACGCTGCTCGATGCCTGGGACACGCTGCGTGAGAAGGGGCCCCGACGGGTCCTGCCCATGACCGTGCCCATGCTGATGCCCAATGGTCCCGCGGCGGCAGTCAGCCTCGACCTCGGCGCCCGCGCCGGCGCCCACACCCCGGTGTCCGCGTGCGCCTCGGGTACCGAGGCCCTGCACCTGGGCCTCGACCTGATCCGGTCCGGCAAGGCCGACGTCGTCATGTGCGGCGGCGCCGAAGCCGCGATCCACCCCATGCCGATCGCCGCGTTCGCCGCCATGCAGGCGCTGTCCCGGCGGAACGACGAGCCGGAGCTGGCCTCGCGTCCCTACGACACGGCCCGCAACGGCTTCGTCATGGGTGAGGGCGCCGGTGCGCTCGTCATCGAGGCCGAGGAGCACGCCCTGGCCCGCGGTGCCCGCATCTACGCCGAGCTCGCCGGCACCTCCGTGACCGCGGACGCCTATCACATCACGGCCCCCGACCCCGAGGGCCTGGGCGCGACCCGCGCTCTCAAGGCCGCCCTGTTCGACGCCCGCGCCCAGGCCGAGGACGTGGTCCACGTCAACGCGCATGCCACGTCGACCCCGGTCGGCGACAAGCCGGAGTACATCGCCCTGAAGGCGGCGCTGGGCAACCACGTGCACGAGGTGGCGGTCTCGGCGACGAAGTCGCAGACCGGCCACCTCCTCGGAGCGTCGGGCGCCGTGGAAGCCGTCATGACGGTCCTCGCCATCCACGAGCGCAAGGCCCCCCTGACGATCAACCTCGACAACCAGGATCCCGAGATCCCCCTCGACGTCGTCACGGCCCCCCGCGATCTGCCCGCCGGCGACATCGTCGCGCTGAGCAACTCCTTCGGGTTCGGCGGCCACAACGCCGTCATCGTGCTCCGGAACGTCTGAGCCTGTACCAGCGAGAAAGGCGCCACCCGCACGGGTGGCGCCTTTCTCGTAGGTCGCGGCGTGTCCGGGCGGTCAGCCCACCTGATGCAGCCAGCGCACAGGGGCTCCCTCGGCGGCGTGGCGGAAGGGCTCGAGTTCCTCGTCCCAGGACTCCCCGAGCGCGAGGGACAGCTCGTGGTAGACGGCGGCGGGATCACCGGCTCCCGCCTCGTAGGCGTAGCGGATGCGGTCCTCGGTCACCATGATGTTGCCGTGGACGTCCGTCGTGGCGTGGAAGATGCCGAGCTCGGGCGTGTGCGACCACCGACCGCCGTCAGCACCGGCGCTCTGCTCCTCGGTGACCTCGTACCGCAGGTGGGCCCAGCCACGGAGCGCGGAGGCGAGTTGCGCACCCGATCCCTGGGGGCCGACCCACGAGAGTTCGGCGCGCAGCATTCCGGGCGCGGCGGGCTGCGCCGTCCACTCCATGTCGAGGCGCTTGTCCAGCACCGAGCCGATCGCCCACTCGACATGAGGGCACAACGCAGTAGGGGCTGAGTGCACGTACAAGACACCGCGCGCCATCACAACAGACATTCCATCCTCCATAGCTGTAGGTACGTCTTCCCCAACGACCTGCAACGGATGATGACAGTGCGATGAACCTGGCAGAGCTTTCCGAGACCCTCCCGCGATACCACGCGGGATCCGCCTGACTCCTGCTCATTGTGCACGAGAGGCGTGAATTTCGCCACTTCGCCGGCGGCGCGCCCATCCCTTGGACGGAGTGTGCCGGAGCAGGCGCCCGGGAGGTGCGTCCCTCAGGCCCGGGGGTGCGCCTGCTCGTAGCTGCGGCGGAGCCGGTCGACGGACACATGCGTGTACAGCTGGGTGGTGGCCAGGCTGGAGTGCCCGAGGATCTCCTGGACCGCGCGGAGGTCGGCGCCGCCGTCGAGCAGATGGGTCGCAGCGCTGTGGCGCAGGGCGTGCGGGCCGCGGGCGGAGGTGTCCCCGAGCGCGTCGAGGGTCGCCCGCACCTGGGCGCGCACCGCACGCTGGTCGATGCGCCCGCCGCGCCGGCCCAGGAAGAGGGCGGGACCGCTCTTCCCGGTCACCCACCGCGGCCGGCCGCGCCGGAGCCAGTCGTCGACGGCGTGCGCGGCCGGGACGCCGTAGGGGACGGTGCGCTCCTTCGCCCCCTTGCCGAGCACCACGAGGGTACGCCGCTCGGTGTCGAGGTCGTCGATGTCGAGTCCCACCAGCTCCCCGACGCGGACGCCCGTCCCGTACAGCAGCTCGAGCATCGCCCGCAGCTGCAGCTCGTGCGGGTCGCCCTGCCCGGTCCGCTCGGCCGCGCTCGTGAACATCGCGGCGGCCTGCGGCTGGCTGAGGACGGCGGGCAGGGTGCTGCTGCGCTTGGGAGCGCGGAGGCGGAGGGCAGGGTTGGCGGGCACGAGCTCCTCGCGGACCGCCCAGTCCATGAAGGTTCGGACGGAGGCGGACCGTCGTGCGATGGTCGACCGGGACAGCCCCGCCGCGTCGAGCGCGCCGAGCCACGCGCGGAAATGGCGCAGTTCCAGCTGCGTCAGCGCGGTGACGCCCGACTCCCCCGCGTGCAGCAGGAAGAGCTCAACGTCCTTCAGGTACGCGCGGACCGTGTGCTCCGAGCGGTTGCGCTCCCGCGTCAGGTAGTCCCCGAATCCGTCGAGGCCCGCGCGGAGCTCGCCCGCCATTCCCGTACTGCTCTCTGCCATGAAATCCTCCGCTCCCCAGTATCCACGGCGTCCTCCGTCCCGCGTGCCCTCCAGCGCGGCGGGGCGCCTTCACGGGCCGCGTGGCGGCTCCGGACCGGCGCCGGGCGATGGACCGACGCGGCACACGGGATCGGCACGGCGTCCCGGGTCGGCGCGGCCACCCGGACCGGCGCGGCCACCCGGACCGACGGCGTCCGCCCGTCGCGGCACACACCGACTCACCGGTAGGCGTCCGGCACGGACACGGGTCCGGACGGTGCTCGATGGGCCAGCTCCAGCTCCAGCAGTGCGGTCTTGGTCGCTGTCCCCGCCGCATACCCGACCACGGCACCGGTGCTGCCGACCACCCGGTGGCCCGGCACGATGACCGACACGGGGTTGCTGCGCACCGCTGCCCCGATCGCGCGGCCCATCCGGGGGTTGCCGAGCAGGGTGGCGATGTCGCGGTAGCTGCGGGTCTGCGCGTAGGGGATCGCACTCACCGCAGCCCAGACCTGCTGCTGGAAGACCGTGCCCTGGAGCTCGATGGGCAGGTGGAAGGTGTGCCGTGACCCGGCGAAGTACTCACCGAGCTCCCGGTCCGCCTGGAGGAGCAGTTCGGCGGTGCGGGAGGGCGCGGCCGGGGCCCGGGCTTCGGGGGTCGGCGGGGCATCCCGCCGGCGGGGGCCGTCCTCCTCGAGGCGGCGCCCGAGGCTCGCCCGGTCCGGAGCCGGTGAATGCTCCTCGTGGTACAGGCCGACGATCGCTTCGGTGCCGGCGACGATCAGCAGGGGCCCCACCGGTGATGGGATCTCGTGGTGCCACCGCTCGGTCGTCGGGTCGAAGGGATGGGTCTCGGTCATGGGGGTCCTCCTGGGTGACGGGATGCGGACGGCAGGGCCGGGTGGGGCCGCGGCGGCACGCACCGGTGGGCCGGCCGTGCGAGGGGTGTCAGGCTCTGCGGCGACACCACCCGCCGCCGGCCCTGACGGCGAGTCCTGCCAGCTCGAGGCGGGCGAGCCCGCTGATGACCTCCCGCGTGGACAGGCCCGCGACGACGGACAGCTTGTCCACCGTCGTGGGAGCGCGGACGGGGAGGCCGTCCAGCAGGAGGAGGTCCGGAATGGTGAGGCCGTCGTGGTCCAGGACAGGAGCGGCGTCGGCCCGCGCCAGGTCGCCGAGCGGCGCGGTGCCGAAAGGCCCTGCGAGCTCGATGACGTCGGCGGCGTCCGTGACGCACACCGCCGTGCCGTCCCGCAGCAGGCGGTGGCAGCCCGCGGAATTCGCGGAGTGCACGGAGCCGGGCACCGCTCCGACGGGCCGGCCGAGACCGGCGGCATGATGCGCCGTGTTGAGCGCCCCCGAGCGCCAGCGCGCCTCGACCACCACCGTGACCGCGCTGAGGGCCGCGATGAGCCGGTTGCGCTGAAGGAACCGCCAGCGCGTCGGGGAGCTGCCGGGCGGGACTTCGGAGATGAGCACCCCCTGGTCGGCGATCGCCCGCAGCAGGTCCTCGTTCCCGGCCGGGTAGTACCGGTCGATACCGCACGCGAGGATGGCGATGGTGGCGGCGTGGTCGCCGCCCCCTGTCGTGGCGAGCGCGGCCCGGTGCGCCTGCGCGTCGATGCCGTAGGCGCCGCCGGAGACCACGGTGAATCCGCGCGTGCCGAGTCCGGCGGCCAGATCGGAGGTGACGGAGGACCCGTAGGTGGTGCTGTCCCGCGAACCGACGAGGGCGGCGAGACGCGCGGACGGCGGGATCTCGTGCCGGCCCCGCACCCAGAGGCACAGCGGCGCCGCCTGCTGCAGGTCATCCAGCGCCGTGGGCCAGGCACCGGACTCCGGGGTGACGAGACGTCCCCCGAGCCGGTCCAGGCCCGCCAGATCCCTCTCGGGCGCGAGGTCGCGCAGGCGCGGCGCCCATCGCGCCAGCCCGTCCTCCAGGGGACGGCGGCTGCCGTCCGGGAGGTCGAGGGCTTCGCCCAGCCGGCGGTTGACGTCGGTGCCCACCCCGATCTCCCGGCGGGCGATGCGCAGGGCATCCACGGGACCGACGACCGACACCAGGGCCAGGCCCACGGCGTCGGAGGGTTCGAATAGCCGTGACAGCGCGGCCCTGGTCAGGCGGAGATCCTGCTCCCTCCCGCTCACGCGGCACGCTCCTGCAGGCGGAAACCGAGGGCTGTGACGACGTCGTCCGCGTCGGGGCGGGAGCGCCCGGCGAGGTCCGCGATGGTCCACGCGACGCGCAGGACCCTGTCCCAGCCGCGCGCACTGACGAGGTTCCGGTCGAGCGCTCGGTCGAGCGGGGCCGTGACGGCCCGCGGGAGCGCCAGCTCACCCCGGAGGATGCGCCCCTGCACCTCCGCGTTGGTGGCGTAGTCCCAGTGGTGGAGGCGTTCCCGCTGCGCCGCACGAGCCTCGGCGACCCTGCCGGCGACGGCGGCGGACGGCTCGGAAGACCGGACGTCCACGTAGTCGGCAAGGCTCACCCGCTGGACGGCCAGCTGCAGGTCCACGCGGTCCAGCAGCGGCCCGGAGAGGCGGTTGAAGTACCTCCGGCGCTGCTGCGCGGTGCACAGGCAGTCGATCCCCTTGCCGTTCGCGAGGCCGCAGGGGCAGGGGTTCAGGGCCAGGACGAGCTGGAAGCGGGCCGGGTAGGACGCCGTGCCGGAGGCCCGGTGCAGGACCAGCATGCCGCTCTCGAGCGGCTCGCGCAGCGCCTCGAGGACGCGCCTCTCGTACTCCGGCGCCTCGTCCAGGAACAGGATGCCTCGGTGCGCCCGGGATGCGGCCCCCGGTCTCGGGATGCCGCTGCCGCCCCCGATGATGGAGGCGGGCGTCGCCGTGTGGTGTGGGCTCTCGAAGGGCGGCTTCCGCACCAGCTCGGTGCAGAGCCGCTCGCCGGAGAGGCTGTGGATCGCCGTCACCTCCATCGCGTGGTCGTCGTCGAGATCCGGGAGGATGCCCGGCAGCCGCTCCGCGAGCATCGTCTTGCCGGCACCGGGCGGCCCGACCATGAGGAGGTGGTGGGCTCCCGCGGCGGCGATCTCCAGCGCGAACCGCGCCTCGTGCTGGCCCGCGATGTCGGAGAGGTCCCGGGCGGGCCCGGACCGGACCGTCGGCGGGACCGGTTCGCTGCGGACGACGGGCTCCGGCAGTGCGACCTGGGCGGCGTCGGCTCCGAAGGCCAGCACCACCTCGGCGAGCGTGCGGTAGGACCCGACGTCGGCGGCCGGGACGAGAGCCGCCTCCGGCGCGTTCTCCTCCGCGACGATGATGCGGTGGTGCCCGGCCTGCACGGCGGCCATCACGGCGGGCAGCACCCCGCGGACCGGCCGGAGCTGCCCGTCCAGTCCCAGTTCGGCGATGAAGACCGTGGACCCGACGCCGCGGACGTCCCCCGCCGCGGCCAGCGCCGACATGACGATCGCGAGGTCGAAGGAGGACCCGCGCTTCGGCAGGGACGCGGGGATGAGGTTGACCGTGATCTTCCGTCGGCTGAGGGGTACGCCGGCGTTGCGGGCCGCAGCCCTGATGCGGTCCTTGGCCTCGTTGAGCGACGCGTCCGGCAGGCCGAGCAGCACGAACGCGGGCAGGGTCTGCCCGATGTCCGCCTCGACCTCGACGACGTGCCCGTTCAGGCCGACCAGGGACACCGCGTAGGTGCGTCCGAGCGCCATCAGATCACGGCCCGCACGTGTTCGATGCGCGGGGCCCCCGTGCCGTCGTCGAGGACACCGACGGCGTCGATGCGGAAGCCGCTGAACCGCAGATGGTGCGCGCGGGCCCACTGCGAGGCGAGCAGGTAGAGCCTCTCGAGCTTGCCGGCCGTGATGGCCTCCAGGGGCTGCCCGAAATCATCCGAGCTGCGTGTCTTGACCTCCACGATCACCAGGGTGGACCCGTCCACCGCCACGAGGTCGATCTCCCCCGCCGGGCACCGCCAGTTCCGATCGACGATCGTCAGGCCGGCCCGCTCCAGGAAGAGCGCGGCGATCGCTTCCCCCCGACGCCCCAATTGATCCTTCGCCACCATGGCTATCACCTCCGCACCCAGCCTCGGCCCGACGGGACGGCCCGGAGCGGCGGCAATCGCCTATGTGGACAACCGGGGGCGACAACCGCGGCCGCTGCCCCCGTCGACCGACAGGGCACTGGTGGACGGACCGGCGTCGGCCTAGCGTGGAGGTGCAGCGGCAGCCGACCGGCCGCCGCGCCCACGACGGATGGAGGACACCGTGTCAGAGCAGAGTGATGTCATGCCCGGTGGGACCGAAGCGGATCTCCAGGAGCAGCTCACGGAGGCCCGGGCCGCCGGGTCGGGAACCACGGCCGTGGCCGGCAGCGGCACGGGAGGCTCGGAGGCCGATCGGCAGGAACAGGGCACGCCCCTCGATGCCGGCGCCGCCGGGGGCGGCGTGGGGATCGCCGGCGAAGGGACGGGAGGCTCGGAGGCCGACCGCCTGGAGCAGGCCGCGGACGTGCCGCTGGACGCCGAGGACGCCTTCCCGCACGGAGGCGGGGACGACGACGGGCCCTGACGCCGTCAGGACCCGTCGGAGGGCGTCAGTTGCCCAGGGTGCCGTCCTTGGGCAGGGCGATGTCGTCCGACTTGGCGAGCTCCTCGACGTTGACGTCCTTGAACGTGATCACGCGGACGTTCTTCACGAAACGGGCCGAGCGGTACACGTCCCACACCCAGGCGTCCTGGAGCGTCAGGTCGAAGTAGACCTCGCCGTCGGCCGAGCGCGCCTGGAGGTCCACGTGGTTCGCCAGGTAGAACCGGCGCTCCGTCTCCACGACATAGCTGAACAGCCCCACCACGTCCCGGTACTCGCGGTAGAGCTGGAGCTCCATGTCGGTTTCGTAGTTCTCAAGATCCTCGGCACTCATTCGATCATCATCCTCCACTTTCCGTTCGGGCAGCGTCAGGCCGCGCCAGGCTTCCCAGACGCCAGGTCCTCCGGTGGTACTCGCTCGGGCCGGCCACGTCGATGGCCGCGCGGTGGCTTTCCGTCGCGTAGCCCTTGTTCACGTCCCAGCCGAAGTCCGGGTGGTCGGCGGCGAGGGACACCATCAGGGCATCGCGCTCCACCTTGGCCAGCACGCTGGCCGCCGCGACGCTCAGGCATTTCAGGTCCGCCTTGATCCGGGTGTGCACCGGGGCCGTGCAGCCGCCCTGCTCGATCCCGACCGCGCCCCCGCCCGCCCCGAAGAGCACGCCCTGGGACCGCGCGGACAGCCAGTCGTGGTTGCCGTCGAGGATGACGACGTCGGGGGTGACCGTCTCGAGGACCGAGGCCCATGCCCTGCTCCCGGCGACACGCAATGCTGACATCAGTCCCAGCGCGTCGATCTCCGCCGCCGAGGCATGGCCGACGGCGGACGCGACGGACCAGCGGCGGATGCGGGGCACCAGGGCCTCACGCTCCGCCGCGGGCAGCAGCTTGCTGTCCCGCACACCCCGCAGCGGGGCCGGTGCGCCGAGGTCGACGACCACGATGCCGACCGACACCGGTCCGGCCAGGGCTCCCCTGCCCACCTCGTCGCATCCGGCCACGTAGCGATGGCCCGCGGTGGCGAAGGACTTCTCGACGCTCAGGGTGGGAGCGGTGGACCGTCGTGTGCGCAGGGGCGTCATGGCCCGGTCGGTGCAGGGGTGGGGACGGGAGTGGGCTGCGCACCGGGCTGGGGGTCGGGCACGCCGTCGAACACGTCCGACGGCGTGGCGAGGAAGCCGAGGCGGTTCAGCGGCCACGCGATGACCGCCGCCTTGCCCTCGACGTCGTCGATGTCGACGAAGCCCTTGCCGGTCTTGGTCTGGTTGGCCCGCGAGTCGGCGGAGGCGTTGCGGTGGTCCCCCATCACCCAGAGCTTGCCCTCGGGGACGACGACGTCGAAGGGCAGGTCGGAGGGGTTGGCCCCCGGGTAGAGGTACGGCTCGTCGAGCGGCTCGCCGTTGACGGTGAGGCGGCCCTGCGCGTCGCAGCAGATGACGTGGTCGCCCGGGAGCCCGATGACGCGCTTCACCAGGTGCTGCTGGGACTCGTCCGGGGCGAGCCCGATGAAGATGAGCGCCTCCTTGAACCAGCTGACCTGCGCCTCGGCCTGCTCGGGCAGCCAGCCCTCCGTGTCGCTGAAGACGACGATGTCCCCGCGCTGCAGGTCGAAGGGCTGCGGCACCAGCTGGTTGACGAAGATGCGGTCGTCGATCTCCAGGGTCTCCTCCATGGACCCGGACGGGATGAAGAACGCACGGAAGAGGAAGGTCTTGATGAGGAAGGAGAGCACCAGCGCGATCACGACGATCGTGCCGATCTCCTTGAGCCATGCGGCGAACCCGCGATCGCGGTCCTTGCCGTCGCGCTGCCGCTTCCTGGGGGCGTCGGGCACGGTTTCCTCCGCGGAGGATGCGTCGGGATCGGACGCCGGTGGTGCAGGGGCCTCGGCCCGCGAAGAGGACTTCCTGCGGAAGCTCCGTGCCATGTGAACAGTTTCCTCTGTACTCGTGATGCCCGGCTGCCGACGGTGCCGGGAAGGGTCTCCGACGGGCGACCGTGCCACCGGGTGGACGTCAGTCGGACGGTCGGTCGATCGGGCCGGACCGGTCCAGTGGCCAGACTAGCTGAAAGGCCCGCCCGATGATCCGATCCTCGGCGATGAGCCCGCCGCCGGGTGCGCCGAGCAGCGACCGCGAGTCCGTCGACGCCGACCGGTGGTCGCCGAGGAGCCACAGCCGGCCCTCGGGGACGACGACGTCGAAGCTCGTTGTGCTCGCGTCGTCGCCCGGATGGATGTACGGCTCCCGGAGGGTGTGCCCGTTCACCGTCAGGGATCCGTCTGCGCTGCAGCACCTCACGTGGTCCCCGCCGACACCGATCACGCGCTTGACGTAGGTGGTGTCGTTGCCCGCGAGCCCGAGCCACTGGCCCGCGCCGGCGAGGACCCGCTCGGGGAGGCTCCGCGGGTCCGTGATCGGGTCGAAGGACCCCCGGCCGTCGAACACGACGACGTCGCCGCGCCGGACGTCCGACGCCGCGAGCTTGGTCACGAGCACGCGGTCGCCCTCGGTGAGCAGGGGCTCCATGGACTCGGACGGGATGAAGTAGACGTCCAGGAGGAAACCGCGCACGAGCCCTGTGACGAGGACGGCGAGCATGACGGCGGAGAACACGAAACGCCAGCCCACAGAGCGGGGCCGGCGTTCCGGTTGCCCTCCAGCCGGAGACTGGGAAGCGGGCGTTTCATGCACCAGAAGGAGCTACTTGACCGTCTTGGGGTCGCGCTTCTCCTTGATCTTCGCTGCCTTGCCGCGCAGTTCGCGCATGTAGTACAGCTTGGCGCGGCGGACATCGCCCTTGGAGACGACTTCGATCTTGTCCAGGACCGGGCTGTGCACGGGGAACGTACGCTCCACGCCCACACCGAAGCTCACCTTGCGGACCGTGAAGGTCTCGCGGATGCCGTCGCCCTGGCGGCCGAGGACGAAGCCCTTGAAGATCTGAACACGGGTGTTCTTGCCTTCGATGATGTTGACGTGGACGTTGACGGTGTCGCCGGCGCGGAAGTCGGGGACGTTGTCGCGGAGGGATCCGGCGTCGACTGAATCGAGAATATGCATGGTCATGCTCCTGGTGGACGCCACAGGTCATCCACGTTGGTCACGGCGGCCAGGGACCGGGCGCAGGGCCCGGACGATACCGCCGAAGAAGTTGTCCGGCCGATCCGATGATTCGGTGGCCGGTGTGTGAACTGTTGGCCGCACGCCCCCTGTGGCAGGGTCCGGCCCAGTGGACACAAGGCACGATTATTCCACAGCGCCCGCGCCAACCACTAATGCTGCGGTCTGGTCAGCCTGCCGTCGACGACGTCGAAACCCGCCGCGCGCAGCGCCGTGAGGTCCGCCTTGCCGAGGGCGCCGACGTCGACGCGGCCGAGGAGGTCGGGGCGCCGGTCGGCGGTGCGCTGGAACTGCTCGAGCCGCCGCCACTGCGCGATCTTCGCGTGGTTGCCGCTCAGCAGCACCTCGGGGACCTCGCGTCCGCGCCACGACGACGGCTTCGTGTACACGGGGTACTCGAGCAGGCCGTCCGAGTGGGACTCCTCCACGAGGGATTCCGGGTTGCCGACGACGCCGGGGATGAGGCGTGCGACGGCCTCGACCATCGCGAGCACCGCCACTTCCCCGCCGTTGAGGACGTAGTCGCCCAGTGAGACCGGCCGGACGTCGAACTCCTCGCGCGCCCAGTCGACCGCGCGTTCGTCGATGCCCTCGTACCGGCCGCACGCGAAGACCAGGTGGTCCAGCGCGGCGAGCTCGTACGCCATCGCCTGGTCGAACACGGCACCGGCCGGGGACGGCACGATGAGCGTGGGCCGGGAGGCGGCGGGCGCGTCCGCCCGGACGGCCTCGAGCGCCTGCGCCCAGGGTTCGGGCTTCATGACCATGCCCGCGCCGCCGCCGTAGGGGGTGTCGTCGACCGTCCTGTGCCTGTCGGTCGTGAAGGACCGCAGGTCGTGGATGCGCACGTCCAGGACGCCGTCCTGGCGGGCCTTCCCGATGAGGGACAGGTCGAGCGCGGCGAGGTACTCCGGGAAGATGGAGACGACGTCGATGCGCACTAGTCGCGCGTCCCGCCCGGCCCGGAATCGGCGGGGGCATCGGCGGGGGGATCGGCGGGGGGATCGGTCGGCGCGCCGGCGGAGTCGCGCGCGATGTCGTCGCCGTCGTCGGGCGCCTGGTTGGAGCCGGGCGTGTTCAGGTCGAAGAGGCCCGCCGGCGGCACGATGGTCAGGAAGCCGGCGCCAGGGTCCACCTCGGGCACGATCGACGTGACGAACGGCACCAGCGCCTCGTGGCCGTCGGCGAGTTCGACGACGAGGAGGTCCTGGACCGCCATGGTGCGCAGGGCGGTGACCTTGCCCACGGTCGTCCCGTCCACGCGGGCGTCGAGGCCGACGAGCTCGTGCTCGTACCAGGCGTCGTCGTCGTCGTCCTGGGCGCCGGCCGTGTCGATGAAGAGCTGGGCACCGCGCAGGGTCTCGGCCTGGTTCCGGTCCGCCACCTGCTCGAAACCGACGATCAGGATGTCCTTGTTCCACCGCGCCTTCACGACCGTCAGCTCGGTGACGGCCGCGCCCTCCACGCGGAAGGTCCCGCCCGGCTCGAAGCGGTCCTCCGGGGCGTCGGTGAAGAGCTGGACCGTCACCTCTCCGCGGATGCCGTGGGGCTTCCCGATCCTGGCTACGAGTACGTCCATCGTGGTGCTCCTGCTGTGGGTGGCTGAATCATGGGTACTTCAGGGGTGAACGGGAACGGCCCCACCACCAGGTCCTGGTGGTGGGGCCGTTCGGCATGCTGGATGGCGTGAAGCTCGGGCCGGTCAGTCCCGGCGCCGGTCGGTGTCGACGACGTCGACCCGCACCGGCTCGCCGTCCGCGAGGGCCGACACCACGGTGCGCAGCGCGCGGGCGGTGCGCCCCTGGCGGCCGATCACACGGCCGAGGTCCTCCTGATGGACGCGGACCTCGAGCGTCTCGCCGCGGCGGTTGTTCTTCGCGGCGACCCTGACGTCGTCAGGGTTGTCGACGATGCCGCGGACGAGGTGCTCCAGAGCTTCGGCCAGCAAGTTACTCTGCCTCGGTGGCTTCCGCGGCGGCGTCGTCGGTCTTCTTCGCCTTCGGCGTGATGGCCTCGGGGACGATCACGGAGCCCTTCTCGGGGGCGACGAACGCCTCCTTGGCGGCCTTGGTCCTCAGGGTGCCTTCCTGGCCCTTGAGTCCCTTGAACTTCTGCCAGTCACCGGTGATCTTGAGCAGCACGGAGACCTGCTCGGTGGGCTGCGCGCCGACACCGAGCCAGTACTGCGCACGCTCGGAGTTGATCTCGATGAACGAGGGCTCCTCGGTGGGGTTGTACTTGCCGATCTCTTCGAGGGCACGGCCATCACGCTTGGAGCGTGAATCCATGACGACGACGCGGTAGAACGGTGCGCGGATCTTGCCCATGCGCTTGAGGCGAATCTTTACGGCCACTTGTGTGGTCACTCCTTGTAAATGAAAAGGGGCGAACCCGTCATCCTGCTCCCGTGGGGCGGGCCATTCATGAGGGTTCAAAGGACACAATGCACGCGCAGAGAGAGGGGCTGCACGGATCGAGTACGGAACCATTGTGCCAGACGGCCGTGCTTTAGGCGATTCCGCCGGACGCGTCGCCGGCGGCGACGCGGAGCCGGTTCCGCCAGGGGTCCTCGAAGCGCAGTTCGGCCCCCGTGTGGTGGCTCGCGACGCCCGCGTGGGCGAGGCGGTCCGCCAGCGCCCCGACCTCGTCCGCCGACGATACCCGGATGAGCACCTCACCGAGGCCGAGGGTGTCCTTCCGTGGCCCGGCGCCGCGGCTGTTCCAGACGTTCATGGCCATGTGGTGGTGGTAGCCGCCCGCGGAGACGAAGAGGGCCTGGTCGTGCCACCCGGCGGTGCGCTCGAAGCCGAGGACGTCCACGTAGAAGCCGTGGGCCGTGCCGACGTCGCCGACCTGCAGGTGGACGTGCCCTACGGTCGCGGCCCTCGACTCCGCGGACGACGCCGCCTCCTCGGTGAGGTGCCGCTCGAGGTAGTCCCGCGGGGGCAGGGGGAGGCTGTCCATCACCACCGAGCGGGTCCCGCGCCCGTCGCCCGTCCACGTCCAGCTGTCCCGGGGCCGGTCGACGTACAGTTCGATGCCGTTCCCCTCGGGGTCGGTGAAGTAGAACGCCTCGCTCACGAGGTGGTCGGCGCTGCCCACATAGGCACTGAGCGGATGGCGCGCGGCGGAGGCGACGGCGGCGGCCAGGTCCGCACGGTCCGCGAAGAGGAGGGCGGTGTGGAAGAGGCCGGCCTCGCCACGCGGCGGGAGGTGCAGGTGGCGGGCGGATTCGAGGCGGAGGACGGCGCTCCCCCGCCGTCCGAGGACGACGGCGTCCGCTGCGTCCTCGATCACCTCCAGGCGCAGCGCGGCGGTGTAGTAGCGCGTCAGCCCGGACAGGTCGCCGACCCTGAGCGTCAGCGCCCCCATGGCGGTGTCGGTGGGCAGCAGGTCCTGCGCGGGCATATCGGCTCCTCGGTGTGGAAGGTCTCCCCTGCACAACTTATTGAAGCTTCAACTTATTCCGGCGGGGCCGTCCGGACGACCTCTCCGCGCAGCACCACGGCCCGGAGGGCGGCGAGGGTGCCGGCGTCCAGGCGCGGATCGGCGGCGCAGACGACGGCGTCAGCGCTCGCCCCCTCCGCGATCCCCGGGAAGCCCAGCCAGGCGCGGGCGGACCAGCAGGCCGCGTCGANGGGCCGAGGCCGGCGGCGGCCAGTGCCGCCACCTCGTCCGGGAGCCGGCCGTGGGCGATGACGCTGCCGGCGTCGGTGCCCGCGTAGACGGCGATCCCGGCGTCGTGCGCCCGCCGGACCATCGCCTCCCGGCCGCCCCACAGCCGGCGCATGTGCGCCGCGTAGTCGGGGTACCTGCCGGCGGCGCCGTCGGCGATGGCGGGGAAGGTGTCGATGTTGATGAGCGTGGGGACGATCGCCACGCCCTGCTCCACGAACCGGGGGATGTGCCGCGGGAGCATGCCGGTGGCGTGCTCGATGCAGTCGATCCCGGCGTCGAGCATGCCGTCGAGCGTCTCGGCCGCGAAGCAGTGCGCGGTCACGCGGGCACCTTCCGCGTGCGCGGCGTCGACGGCGTCCCTCAGGGCCTCGGGCGGGAAGGCGGGCGCGAGGTCGCCGAGGGAGCGGTCGATCCAGTCCCCCACGATCTTGACCCATCCGTCGCCGCGGCGCGCCTGCTCCGCGACGGCCCCGGCGAGGTCCGCCGGTTCCACCTCGACGGCGTAGTCGCGGAAGTAGCGGCGCGTCCGTGCCACGTGGCGGCCCGCGCGCACCAGGCGGGGCAGGTCCGCGCGCTCCTGGATCCATCGCGTGTCGTTGACGACGCCGGCGTCGCGGATGAGCAGCGTGCCTGCATCGCGGTCCTGCAGGGCCTGCTGTTCCGCCAGGTCGTCGGGGACCCGGCCGCGCCGGTCGAGGCCGACGTGGCAGTGGGCGTCCACCAGGCCGGGCAGCACCCAGCCCTCGATGGTCCGCAGCGGACGGCCGGCCGGGCGCCGGAAGGTGAAGCGGCCGTCCTGCACGTAGACGTCCGCCACCGACCGCGACGGGGACAGCAGCACCGTCCCGGTGAGGTGCAGGAACCCGGGCCCGTCAGGCAGCATGAGGCCCGTCGGCGGCGATCGTCACGCGGCGGCCTGGTGCCGGCCGGCGCGCAGGAAGGACCGGATGAGCGCGTCTCCCTCGGGGGTGTCGTGCGGCCGGTGCCCGCCGGGTGCTACCCGGTGGATCGCGCCCGTGCCGGCGAGGTACTCGGCGACCTCCTCGTACAGGGGCTCCCACCCCCCGGTCAGCACCAGGGTCGGCACGCCGGGGACGATCGCCAGTGGGGCCTCCCACGGAGGGCTCTGGAGCCGGAGCCTCGCGGCGTCGCGCCGGGCATCGGTCGTGGCGGGCGTCCGCGCGTCGGCGTCGAACACGCGCCGCACGAAGGCGCGGAGGAAGTCGTCGTCGGACATCGCATGGCGCTCCGCGAAGAGCGGCGTCATGAGGGCGATGTGCGCGGCCGTGGCCGGGAGCTCCGCCGTGAGGGAGAAGCATGCCGGCTCCACGAGGGTGAGCGAGCGCACCAGGTCGGGACGTTCGACGGCGAGCATCATGGCCGCCACGGCGCCCTGGGAATGGGCGACGACGTGTCCCCCGCCGCCCAGCGCGTCCGCGATGATCTCCTGGTCCCGGCCGTGGTCGGTGGCGACCGGCTCCTCGGTGGCCGAGAACCCGTGCCGGCGGACGTACAGGCAGTCGAAGTCGATGGACAGGCCGTGCTGCCGGGGCCAGGCCGCGGCACCGAAGGACCCGCTGCCGTGCACGAACACCACGCGCTCGGCGCCCATCACAGCCCGGCGCCCATCAGGGCCGGCATCGACGGGTCGGATCCTCGGACAGCACCGGCGCGCTACTTCCCGAGGAACTTCTCGAAGCCCTTGGGGAGGTTCATCGCCGACGGGTCGAAGTCCTGCTGCCCGCCGAAGGCCGCACCGGTGGGCGCTGCCGTGCGTGCGGCAGCGCGCCGCGCCTCCGCTTCCTGGAGCTCCTGCGCCGCCTTCGCGGGGTTGCCCGAGCGCGGCTTCTTCTTGCCCTTCGCGGCGGCGGCCTTGGTCTTGCGGGGACCGCCGAAGCCTCCCGGGCCGGCCATCCCGGGCATCCCCGGGATCCCGCCGCCGGAGGCCATCTTCTTCATCATCTTCTGGGCCTGCGTGAAGCGCTCCAGCAGCCCGTTGACCTCGGAGACGTGGACGCCGGAGCCGCGGGCGATCCTCGCGCGGCGTGATCCGTTGATGATCTTGGGGGCGAGGCGCTCGTGCGGGGTCATCGAGCGGACGATGGCCTCCACGCGGTCGATCTCGCGTTCGTCGAAGTTCTCGAGCTGCTCCCGCATGTTGGCGGCACCCGGCATCATCATGAGCATCTTCTTCATGGAGCCCATGTTGCGGATCTGCTGCATCTGCGCGAGGAAGTCGTCGAGGGTGAAGTCCTCCTGGTCGGCGAACTTCTTCGCCATGCGCGCCGCTTCGTCCTTGTCCCAGGACTGCTCGGCCTGCTCGATCAGGGTGAGGATGTCACCCATGTCGAGGATGCGCGAGGCCATGCGGTCGGGGTGGAACAGCTCGAAGTCGCCGAGCCCCTCACCGGTCGAGGCGAACATGACCGGCTTGCCGGTGATGGACGCGACCGAGAGCGCGGCACCGCCGCGGGCGTCGCCGTCGAGCTTGGTCAGGACGACGCCGGTGAAGTCCACGCCCTCGTTGAAGGCGAGCGCGGTGTTGACGGCGTCCTGGCCGATCATCGCGTCGATGACGAACAGCACCTCGTCGGGGCTGATGGCCGCGCGGATGTCGGCGGCCTGCTGCATGAGCTCGGCGTCCACGCCGAGGCGTCCGGCGGTGTCGACGATGACGACGTCGTGCAGCCGGGCGCGTGCCTCGGCGACGCCCTGGCGGGCGACGGCGACAGGGTCGCCGGTGGCGGCCTCGAACTCGGAGCTGACGCCCGGGTGCGGCGCGTAGACGGGCACGCCCGCCCGCTCGCCGTTGACCTGGAGCTGGCGGACGGCGTTCGGGCGCTGGAGGTCGCAGGCGACGAGCAGCGGGCTGTGGCCCTGGCCCTTGAGCCACTTGGAGAGCTTGCCCGCGAGCGTCGTCTTTCCGGCACCCTGCAGGCCCGCCAGCATGATGACGGTGGGCGGGTTCTTCGCGAGGCGGATGCGCCGGGTCTCGCCGCCGAGGATCCCGACGAGTTCCTCGTTGACGATCTTGACGATCTGCTGGCCCGGGTTCAGGGCCTGCGAGACCTCGAGGCCGAGGGCGCGTTCCTTGATGGCGGCCGTGAAGGCGCGCACCACGGGAACGGCGACGTCGGCGTCGAGCAGGGCGCGGCGGATCTCGCGGACCGTGGCATCGATGTCCGCCTCGGTGAGGCGGCCCTTGCCGCGGAGGTTCTTGAAGGTCGCAGTCAGCCGGTCGGAGAGTGAATTGAACACGTGCCGTGCACTACTTTCATCGGGGACTTTGGAGACTCAACTCCCAAGGGTATCAACTGGGGAGGTCCGGGAGCGTTCCGCGCCCCACCCCGGGACGGCCGTCCGGCGCTGCTCCACCGGACCCCCGCGTGCGAACCGCGACGCACCCCGCCCGCGCAGGACACCCACGGGCAGAAGTGGCAAGGTGAAGAAGTGGATACACACTCGCTCGCAGAGCACGACACCATTCCCGCCGACGCCGACACCCGCGTCAGGACGCTCCTGATCCTCGGTGCCTCCGGCGACCTGACCGGACGCCTCCTCCTGCCGGGACTCGCACGGCTCGTCCGCCTCGGCCGCGCCGACGGCCTCAAGCTCGTGGGCGCGGGCTCCGACGACTGGACCGACGAGCAATGGCGCGAGAGGCTGGACAGCTCCTTCGCCGCCGCCCGTAAGAAGGCGGACGACGCCGGGCGGGCGTCGCTGCAGCAGGTGCGTGACGACAGCTGGTACCACTTCCTCGACGTCACGAAGGACGGGCTGGCCGATCTGGTGCAGGGCCTCGAGGGGCCGGTGGCCATCTACTTCGCACTGCCCCCCGCCGTCAGCCAGATGGCCTGCAGCGCCCTCGGGACGAATTCGTTGCCGAAGAGCACCCGCCTCGTGATGGAGAAGCCCTTCGGCACGGACCAGGCCAGCGCGCACCGCCTCAACGAGAAGCTCTCGAAGCTGGTGCCCGAGCAGAACATCCACCGCGTGGACCACTTCCTCGGCAAGGCGACGGTGTTCAACATCCTCGGCCTGCGGTTCGCCAACCGCATCCTCGAGCCGGTGTGGAACAACCTGCACATCGAGAAGGTCGAGGTGATCTTCGACGAGGACCTCGCGCTCGAGAACCGGGCCCGCTACTACGACGGCGCCGGCGCACTGCGCGACATGATCCAGAGCCACCTGCTGCACGTCATGGCACTCCTGGCCCTGAACGCGCCGTCGACCCTGCACGAGAGGGACCTCCGCGACCACATCGGCTCCATCCTCCGGGCCAGCTCGGTGGACCTGGACAGTCCTGGCAGCAGCCGCCGGGCACGCTATGCGGCGGGCACGATCGGCGATCGGGACATCCCCGACTACGCGGCCGAGCCCGGCGTCGACCCGGAGAAGGGCACGGAGACGCTCGCGGAGATCACCGTGTCCATCAACAACGAACGCTGGTCCGGCGTGCCGTTCGTCCTCCGCTCCGGCAAGGCGCTCGGCATCAAGCGCAAGGAGGCCGTCATCACCTTCAGGCCGGTGAGCCACCTGCCCGTCGGGTTCACGGGCCAGGACGCGCCGACCAAGCTGCGCATCGGATTCGGCCCCGACACGCTGCAGCTCGAGATCGATGTCAACGGGCCCGGTGACATCTTCGCCCTGGACCGGGCGACCCTCAGCGCCGACCTCAACCAGACGGACCTGCTCCCCTACGGCGAGGTGATCGAGGGAGTCCTCGCCGGCGATCCGACGCTCTCGGTCCGCGGCGACACGGCGGAGGACTGCTGGCGGATCGTGGAGCCCGTCCTGAAGGCGTGGTCGGAGGGCCGCGTGCCCCTCGAGGAGTACCAGGCGGGCTCGGAGGGGCCGGAGGCATGGCCGTCGTCGCACGGCCGGAAGGAGTAGGGCGCAGGAGGTCCTCAGACCTTCGCGCGGGCCAGCAGGTCCTCGAGCTGTTCGTAGGCCTCGGAGAGTCCGCCTTCCATCCCGGACTGCACCATGCCGTCCCTGGCCTCCATGGTCGGGTAGACGGCGTGGGCGCTCAGCCGGGTCCTGCCGCCCCCCCAGATCGTGGAAGGTCAGGAATTCGATGCTGACCACGTCCGGGTAACCGTCGTACTCGAAGGTCTGGATCGCAACATCGTTCTCCCGGACGGTGTGGAAGACACCACTGAACACGTGGTCAACGCCGTCCGGACCGGTGTGCGTGTAGCGGTAGCTGCCGCCGGTCCGGAAGTCGTACTGCTCGACGCCCAGCCGGAGCCGCCGCGGGCCCAGCCACTGGGCCACGAGGTCGGGATCCTTGTGCGCGTGGAAGACCTCCGCCACGGGATGGTCGAACTCGCGGTCGAGATCGATGAAGGGGAGGCCTTCGGGGACGGTGAGATTCAGGGCATTGCTCATGACGAGTCCTTCGCCTGCGGGCCGCGGGCCGCGGCCTGGGTGGATAGCACGACGTCGAGGCCGCGGAACTGCTCCTCGCGGACCAGCCGGTACTGGTCGATCCAGGCGGTGAGCGCCTCCAGCCGTGCGGGGTTCAGGTGGACGGGCCGGCGCTGGGCGTCGCGCGTGCGCGTGACGAGCCCCGCCTGCTCGAGGACCTGGATGTGCTTCGAGACCGCCTGCTTGGTGATCGCGAAGGGTTCCGCCAGTTCGTTGACCGTGGCCTCACCCCGGCTGAGCCGGGCGATGATGCGGCGGCGGACGGGATCGGCCAGCGCCAGGAACGCGATGTCGAGGCGTTCGTCGTCGGTCACCGGGTCACACTCCTGAGGTTCCACCTCCCTGGAGATCAATGTTTCCGTTGATCAACCAGGAGGTTGTTCAAGGGTACGCCCGTTGCTCGGGGACGGCAAGGGTTGCCGCCAGGGCAAGCAGAACGCCCGGCCGGGGTGACCCGGCCGGGCGTTCTGTGACGTGCGTGTGCTCCTCGCGCGGCGGAGCCTCCCCTACAGGGCGGCTTCGCCCCGTTCACCGGTGCGGACGCGGACGGCCTCCTCGACGGGGATGACCCACACCTTGCCGTCGCCGGCGCGACCGGTGTTGGCGGTGGAGACCAGGACGTCGACGATGTCGGTCACCCACGCGTCCGCGACGAGGACCTCGACGCGTGCCTTCTGGAGGAGGTCCACGGTGTACTCGGCGCCGCGGTAGACCTCGGTGTGGCCGCGCTGGCGGCCGTAGCCGCTCGCCTGGCTCACGGTGAGGCCCTGCACGCCGTAGTTCTCCAGGGCCCCCCGGACGCCGTCGAGCTTGTCGGGCCGGACGATTGCTGTGACCAGTTTCATGAACGAGCGCCTTCCGTGACGTCCTGCTGTGCGGAGTTCTGCTTGGTGCTGTGCTTGCCGCCCTGCTGGGTGACCATCTGGTCGGCGAACGGGTGGAAGGATCCACCGACGCCGAGCCCGCCGAATTCGTAGGCGGTCTCCGCGTGCTCGGTGAGGTCCACGCCTGACACCTCGTCGTCCGGGCTGATCCGGAACCCGATGGTCTTGTGGATGGCGAGGCCGATGATGGCGGTCATGATCGCGGAGAGGGCGATCGCAATGGCTGCGGCAACGATCTGCGCGACCAGCTGGCCGGCGCCGCCGCCGTAGAAGAGGCCGCCGCCCTCCCCCTCGACGGGCAGCATGATGAACCCGAGGGACAGGGTGCCGACGATCCCGGCGACGAGGTGGACGGCGACGACGTCGAGCGAGTCGTCGAAGCCGAGCCGGTACTTGATGCCGACGGCGAGGGCGCAGACCGCGCCGGAGACGATGCCCAGGCAGATGGCGCCGACGGGGCTGACGTTCGCGCAGGCCGGGGTGATGGCCACCAGGCCGGCCACGATGCCCGACGCTGCGCCGAGCGAGGTGGGACGGCCGTCGCGGATGCGCTCGGTCATGAGCCAGCCCACCATGGCGGCTGCGGGCGCGGCCATGGTGTTGACCCAGATCAGGCCCGCTTCCTCGGCCGAACCCGCGGCGCCGCCGTTGAAGCCGAACCAGCCGAACCACAGGAGTGCGGCGCCGAGCATCACGAACGGGATGTTGTGCGGGCGCTGCGCCGGGTCCTTGCCGAATCCCTGGCGCTTGCCGAGGATCAGGGCGAGCACGAGGGCCGCGACGCCGGCGCTGATGTGCACCACGGTGCCGCCCGCGAAGTCGACGGCCTCGCCGACCGCGCCGCCCACGGCGCCGTCGGCGCTCAGGAGGCCCCCGCCCCAGACCATGAAGGCGAGGGGGCAGTAGACGAGGGTCACCCAGATGGGGACGAAGATCACCCAGGCGCCGAACTTGGCGCGGTCGGCGATGGCACCGCTGATCAGGGCCACGGTGATGATGGCGAACGTCGCGCCGTACCCGGCGCCGATGAGGTCCTCGGTGCCGATGAGCCCGCTCATGCCGAAGGAGGTGAACGGGTTGCCGAAGAGCTGGGCGATGCCGTCGCCGCCGGTCATCGAGTAGCCCCAGAGGACCCACACGATCCCCACGAGTCCGACGGCGATGAAGCTCATCATCATCATGTTGAGGGCGGCCTTGGCGCGGGTCATACCGCCGTAGAAGAAGGCGAGCCCGGGGGTCATGAGAAGTACGAGGGCGGCTGAGATCATCACCCAGACGTGGCCTGCTGTCAGATCCATCAAACACGATCCTTCCAAAGGGGCGGGGACTTCCCGCTCCTCCAGAATGCGATGGTCGTGTTTCGGTCCCGGGGGCATCGCGTTGCGCGCAGGTTACAGGCGGAGCGCGGGAGTAAAGAAACCGTGTCGATCGTGTTTCCTGCAGGTTTCCCGGCCCGCCGGGCCTTGACGCGCGGCGGGGTGCGCCCCGCTCCGGCCGGCCCTAGCTGAGCAGGGCGTCGACGAAGCCCTCGGCGTCGAACGGGGCGAGATCGTCCGCGCCCTCACCCAGCCCGATGAGCTTCACGGGCACGCCGAGGCTGCGCTGGATGGCGACGACGATGCCGCCCTTGGCGGTCCCGTCCAGCTTGGTGAGGACGATGCCGGTGATGTTCACGACCTCGGCGAACACGCGCGCCTGGTTGAGGCCGTTCTGGCCCGTGGTCGCGTCCAGGACGAGGAGGACCTCGTCCACGGTGCCCTGCTTCTCGATGACGCGCTTGACCTTGCCGAGCTCGTCCATGAGGCCCACCTTGTTCTGCAGGCGCCCGGCGGTGTCGATGAGGACGACGTCGACCTCCTCCTCGATGCCGGTCCTGACCGCCTCGAAGGCGACGGACGCGGGGTCGGCGCCGTCGACGTCGGACTTGACCGTCGGCACGCCGACACGCGCACCCCAGGTGGCGAGCTGCTCGGCGGCGGCGGCGCGGAACGTGTCCGCGGCGCCGAGGAGCACGTCCTTGTCGTCGGCGACGAGCACGCGGGCCAGCTTGCCGACCGTGGTGGTCTTGCCCACCCCGTTGACGCCGACCACCATGACGATCGCCGGACGGTCGGCGTGCCGCTGGGTGGCCAGGGACCGGTCCATCGTGGGATCGACGAGCTTCACGAGTTCCTCGCGCAACATGTCCTTGACCTCGGCCGGGTTGCGGCTGCCGGACACCTTGACGCGTGCGCGCAGCGCATCGACGAGTTCCATGGTGGGCTCGGTGCCGAGGTCCGCCATGAGGAGGGTCTCCTCCACCTCGTCCCAGACGTCCTCGTCGATCTTGTCCCGGGACAGGAGGGCGAGGAGGCCCTTGCCGAGGGCGTTGTTGGACCGCACCAGGCGGGCGCGCAGCCGGGCGAGCCGCCCCTGCACGGGGTCGACGGTGTCCAGGCGCGGGGCGGGCGCCTCCTCCAGTCCGCTGAGGTCGTTCGGGACGAGCACGCCCGTCGGGAGGCCGTCGGGCCGTTCCAGGACGTCCGTGGACGTGGCGCCGTGCGTCCCGCCCTCCACCTGGTCGTCGGGGTCCCGGGGCGAGGAGTACAGGCCCGGAGGGGTCCGTCTGCCGCGCACGAGGAGGACGGCGAGGGAGCCGATCACGGCGATCGCGAGGATGACGAAGATGACAGGCAGGAGGATGTCGTTCACTGATCCACCTTCTCATATGGGTCCTGCACGCACGGATTGAACCCCGGCGCCGGGGCGGTGACAGAATGCGAGGACCATGGCCGCATTCCCCCGTGTACCCAAGCGCTCCCCCTTCCGTATCCCCCGCCCCGGACGACGGACCGGCAGCGGTGCCGCACCCGCCGGGGAGCGGCAGCGGATCCCGCGGGAGATCAGGGTCCTCATCGCGGCCGCGTTCGTCATCGCCATCGGGTTCGGCCTCGTGGCGCCGATCCTGCCGCAGTTCGCGCAGAGCTTCGACGTCGGCGTCACCGCGTCGGCGGTGATCGTGAGCGCCTTCGCGTTCACGCGCCTCGTCTTCGCGCCCGCGGGGGGCCGCCTCGTGGAGCGGCTCGGCGAACGGCCCGTGTATATCGTCGGGCTGCTCATCGTGGCGCTGTCCACCGCTGCCTGCGCCTTCGCGGCGGACTACTGGCAGCTCCTCGTCTTCCGCGCCCTCGGCGGGATCGGTTCGACGATGTTCACGGTCTCCGCGATGGGCCTGATCGTACGGCTCGCCCCGCCGGCCATCCGCGGACGGGTCTCCGGCGCCTACGCCACGGCGTTCCTGCTCGGGAGCATCGGCGGCCCGATCGTGGGCGGCCTGCTGGCACGCTTCGGCCTGCGGGTGCCGTTCCTCGTCTACGCGGCGGCCCTGCTCGTCGCCTCCGCCGTCGTCTTCTTCCAGCTGAAGGACACCTCGCTCTCGGACCGCAAGGCGGCGCGCGACAAGCCGGCCCTCACGGTGCGCGAGGCGGTCGCGGATTCCGGGTACCGGGCGGCGCTGGCATCCAGCTTCGCGAACGGCTGGTCCTCCTTCGGCGTCAGGATGGCGCTGGTGCCGCTCTTCGCGGACGCGGTCCTCGGAGCGGGTACGGAGATCGCCGGCGTCTCCCTGGCCTTCTTCGCGGCGGGGACGGCGCTCGCCCTCACGGTGTCCGGCGGGCTCGCCGACTCGCTGGGACGGCGGCCGCTCGTGATCACGGGCCTCCTCGTCAACGGGGCGGCGATGATCGCGCTCGGCTTCTCCGGCAACGTCGCGGTGTTCCTCGCCCTGTGCGTCGTCGCGGGCATCGGCACGGGCCTCCTGAATCCCGCGCAGCAGGCGGCGGTGGCCGACGTCGTCGGCAGCGACCGCAGCGGCGGCAGGGTCCTCGCGACCTTCCAGATGAGCTCGGACTTCGGCGCGATCCTCGGCCCGGTCCTCGCCGGACTCATCATCGACCAGCTCTCCTTCGGCTCCTTCGCCCTCGCCTTCACCGTGACCGGCGTCCTGACCGCCCTCGCGGCCGGTGTCTGGGCGCTGTCCCGGGAGACGCTGCCCCGGGCGGAGCGCACCCTGCCGCCCGATGCCTCCGACGGCGATGTCGGGGATGCCGCCGATGACGAGTCTGACGGGTCTGACGGCGACGACGGCGATGCCGGGTCTCCGCGCCGCGGCGCCCGCCCGTCCGCGGAGGAGCAGGGGACCCCGGGGTCCTAGCCGAGGGCGTCCTGTCTCCCGGCAGTGATGCGCTGGCTGATGACCGTGGACACGCCGTCGCCGCGCATCGTCACGCCGTAGAGGGCGTCGGCGACCTCCATGGTGCGTTTCTGGTGGGTGATGATGATGAGCTGGCTGGATTCCCGCAGTTCCTGGAAGATCGAGATCAGCCGCCCGAGGTTCGTGTCGTCGAGGGCGGCCTCCACCTCGTCCATGACGTAGAACGGCGAGGGCCGGGCCTTGAAGATCGCGACGAGCAGCGCGACGGCCGTCAGCGACCGTTCGCCGCCCGAGAGCAGTGACAGCCGCTTGATCTTCTTCCCGGCGGGCCGGGCCTCGACCTCGATGCCGGTGGCGAGCATGTCCGTCGGGTCGGTGAGCACCAGCCGGCCCTCACCGCCGGGGAAGAGGGTCGCGAAGACACGCTCGAACTGGTCGGCGGTGTCCCGGTACGCGGCCGCGAAGACCTGCTCCACGCGCTCGTCGACCTCCCGGATGATGTCCAGCAGGTCCTTCCGGGTCGCCTTCAGGTCGGCGAGCTGGGTGCTCAGGAACTGGTGCCGTTCCTCGAGCGCCGCGAACTCCTCGAGGGCGAGGGGGTTCACCTTGCCGAGCGCGGCGAGGTCCCGTTCGGCCCGCTTCAGCCTCTTCTCCTGCTCCTGGCGTACGAACGGGACGCCCTGCGGCACGGGATTGCCGTCGTCGTCGACCGGCGCGCGCAGCGCCGCCCACTTGTCCTCCGTCGCCGCGTCGCCGGGCACGGGCAGGTGCGGACCGAACTCGTCCACGAGGTGGTCCGGGGTGAGGCCGAGCTCCTCGATGGAGCGGTTCTCGAGCACCTCGATCCTCAGGCGCTGCTGGGTACGGGCGAGTTCGTCCCGGTGCACGGAGTCCGTGAGCCGTGCCAGTTCGACGCCGAGGGCCGCGTTGGAGGCCCGCACCTCCTGCAGCTCGGCGTCCTGCTGCCCGCGCAGCCGCTCGGCGGCGTCGCGCTGGTCCGCGGCGACGGCTACGGACTGCGCGGCCCGCTGCTCCGCCCGACGCGCCGCCGCGGAGACCTCCGCCGCCCTGACGGCCTGGGCCCGGCGGATCCTCGCCTTCTCCGCCGCCTGCTCGCGGGCGCGGCGTTCGGACTGCGCCGCGCGTTCCAGGGACGCGGCCCGGGTCGCGAGCGCGGAGAGCTGCTCCTCACGGCCGCGCAGCGCGAGGCGCGCCTCCAGCTCGGCCTGACGGGCATCCACCGCGGCGCGCCGCAGGGCGTCGCGGTGCTCGCTCGAGGGCTCGGCCTCCACGGGCTGCTCCTGGAGGTTCCTCAGCCGCCCGGCGGCGTCCTGCAGCCGGGCCTCCTCCTGCGCGAGATTGGCCTCGGCCGCGCGCGCGAGCACGGCCAGCCGCTCGGCCTCCCCTCCCGCGGACCGCAGCTCGCCCTGCAGCCGGCCGAGCTTCTCGGTGACCGCGGCCATCCGTGCATCGGAGTCGTGCAGGCGCTCGAGCGCGCCGTCGACGCGCTGCTGGGCCTCCTGCCGGGCGGATCGCGCTGCGGCCAGGCGGGACCGGAGACGGTCCGCGGCGGCGCCGGCCTGCGCCAGCTTCTCCTCCGTGTCCTCGGCGGCGGCCCGCAGTTCGAGGTACCCCGCCGCACCGGGCGAACCGCCGCGGGCNCCAGGGCCAGGGCGCCGCGCTCGCGCTCCGTGGCACGCTCCTCCTCCACGAGTGCTGCCAGGTCCCCGGTGAGGGAGCGGAGGACGTCGGACGCCGCCTCGTACTCCGCGTCGAGGCCCTCCTCGCCCTCCTCGTCCCCCGCGACCCGGCCCTCGAGTGCCTGGAACTCGCGCTCGGCGGTTTGCCGTCGTTCCTCGGCCGCGGTGATGGACGCGCGCAGGCGCCCGAGCTCGGCCACCGCGGACTCGACGCGCGAGCGTGCCGCGCCCACGGCGCCGGTGAGCCGCGCGTCTCCCTCGCGCCGGTCCGCGGCGGCCCGCAGGAGGCGTGCGAGCCGCGCGTCCTCGGCGGCCGAGGCCTCTTCCGCGGTCCGCCGGGCTGCCAGGGTCTCCTCGAGGGCGCGGCCGAGGGACGCCACCTCCTCCTCGAGGTCGGCGACCTCCGCCCGCACGCGCCCGGCCTGCCGGTCGAGGTGGTCGGGATCGCGGCCCTGGTCCGGTTCCGTCGCCTGCCCGAGGAGGTGTCCGCGGTCCTCGGCGCGCGTGGCGAGGGCGGAGAGCTTCTCCCGGGCGCTCGAGAGCGCGTACCAGGCCTCGCGTGTCCGGTTGAGCGCGGGCACGGCTGCGGCGG
Source organism: Arthrobacter sp. L77 (assembly GCF_000816565.1). Taxonomy (NCBI): domain Bacteria; kingdom Bacillati; phylum Actinomycetota; class Actinomycetes; order Micrococcales; family Micrococcaceae; genus Arthrobacter; species Arthrobacter sp. L77. The sequence goes on from NZ_JWSU01000006.1 coordinate 649,265, forward strand.
CGGCCTGCTCGAGGTCCGCCTGCCGCTCCTGGCCGGCGCCGAGCAGCGTCCCGATCTCGTCGCGGCGTGCCTGCAGGGCGGCCTCGGCCGCGACGTCCCGCTCGAACCCTGCGCGCAGGGCCACGAGCTCGTCGGCGAGCAGGCGCGACCTCGCGTCACGCACCGCGAACTGCACCTGCTGGGCGCGCCGGGCGACCTCCGCCTGTTTCCCGAGCGGGGTCAGCTGCCGGCGCAGCTCCCCCGTGAGGTCGGACAGCCGTGCGAGGTTCGTCTGCATCGCGTCGAGCTTCCGGACGGTCTTCTCGCGTCGGCGGCGGTGCTTGAGGATCCCGGCGGCCTCCTCGATGAAGCCGCGCCGTTCCTCGGGTGTGGCATGCAGCACCTTGTCCAGCTGCCCCTGGCCCACGATGACGTGCATCTCGCGGCCCAGCCCGGAGTCGGAGAGGAGTTCCTGGATGTCGAGGAGGCGGCAGCTCTTGCCGTTGATGGCGTACTCGGAGCCGCCTGCCCGGAAGAGCGTGCGGGCGATGGTCACCTCGGCGTACTCGATGGGCAGGGCGCCGTCGGCGTTGTCGATCGTGAGGGAGACGTGGGCCCGCCCGAGCGGTGCACGGCCGGTCGTCCCGGCGAAGATGACATCCTCCATCCGGCCGCCGCGGAGCGTCTTGGCCCCCTGCTCGCCCATGACCCACGCCAGCGCGTCGACGACGTTCGACTTGCCGGACCCGTTGGGGCCGACGACGGCGGTGACACCCGGCTCGAAGTCGAAGGTGGTTGCCGAGGCGAAAGACTTGAACCCTCGCACGGTTAGACTCTTCAGATGCACGGTGGCAGGCTCTCCAGATGGGGTAGGACCTCCCCAATCTACCGGAGGACACCGACGGTACCGGGCAGCGGGTCGCCAGGACGGCGGTCCCGGACGTTTCCGGAGTGACCGCCACTGCATTACCAAGTAGGCTTACGAAAGTTTCAGCAGTATCCAGAAGGCGTCCAGGCCGATCCACCCGTGGGTCCTTTTCGGCCACAGACCGGCGCTATCAGTTGACGAGGCAGGAAATTTGACCGGTAACGCGACCTTCCGACATGACAACACGGCCTTGCTCGCCGTCACGAGTGTGGAGGCGCCGGTAGTCGTCAGTTCCGCAGAGTTCGACGAACGGCTTGCCCCCAGCCTGAAGAGGCTGCGCCTCTCCAAGCGGCTCCTCGAGCGCGTGGCGGGCGTGACCGAACGCCGCTGGTGGTCGCCGGGCACCGACTTCGACGACGCCGCCATCGAGGCCGGCGCCAAGGCGATGGCCGAGGCGGGCATCGAGCCGGGCGAGGTGGGCCTCCTCATCAACACCTCGGTGACGCGGCGCAACCTCGAGCCGTCCGTCGCCGTGAAGATCCACCACTCCCTCGGCCTCCCCTCCTCGGCCCTGAACTTCGACCTGGCGAACGCCTGCCTCGGGTTCGTCAACGGCATGACCCTCGCCGCGAACATGATCGATTCGGGGCAGATCAAGTACGCCCTGATCGTCGCGGGCGAGGACGCACAGAAGACCCAGGAAGCCACGTTCCGGCGGCTCAACCGGGAGGACTCGACGCGCCAGGACTTCCTCAGCGAGTTCGCGACCCTCACCCTCGGGTCCGGGGCGGCTGCCGCCGTCCTCGGCCCCGCGGATCTCCACCCGGGTTCGCACCGCCTCCTCGGCGGCGTCTCCCGCGCCGGGACCGAGCACCACGAACTCTGCGTCGGCGGGATCGACGGCATGTACACCGACACCAAGGGCCTGCTCGAGGGCGGCCTGGAGCTCGTGGTCACCGCGTGGCACGAGGCGCAGGCGGACGGCTGGGCGTGGGACTCCATGGACCGCTACGTCACCCACCAGGTCTCCAACTCCTACACCAACGCGATCATCAAGGCCGTGGACCTCGAGCGCGATCGGGTCCCCATCACCTTCCCGCACTGGGGCAACGTGGGTCCGGCGTCCCTGCCCATGACCCTCGCCCAGGAAGCCGGCTCCCTGCGGTCCGGGGACCGCGTCCTGTGCCTCGGCGTCGGGTCCGGACTGAACACATCGATGATGGAGATTGCGTGGTAGCACTCCCCGGCGTCGACCCCTCCTGGTCGACGTACCTCGACGTGCCCTCCACCAGCGCGGCGGACCGCCCCGGCACCAGCCATCGCTGGCACTACCTCGACAACGGCGCCGACCTCGAGGACGGCGCCGTCCGGGGGACGCTGCTCTGCGTGCACGGCAACCCCACCTGGTCCTACCTCTGGCGGACCTACCTGGCCGCCGGCCGTGCCGCGGGCTGGCGCGTCATCGCCGTGGACCAGCTCGACATGGGCTACTCCGAGCGGACGGGCGTGTTCCGGCGGCTGGCCGACCGCATCACCGATCTCGAGGACTTCGTCGCCGCCGTCGGGCCGACCGGCCCCGTGGTCACCGTGGGGCACGACTGGGGCGGCGTCGTCAGCCTCGGCTACGCCCACCGGAACCGGGAGGACCTGGCCGGTGTCATCCTCACCAACACCGCCATCCACCAGGACCCGGACCGCCGCATTCCCGCGCCGCTCCGGCTCGCCCTCGCCCCGGGCGTCCACGGTCTCGGCACCCGGACCACCAGCGCGTTCCTCGACGTGACCCTGGCCCTCGCCCGGCCTGCCCTCGCCCCGGATGTGCGCCGCGCCTTCAGGGACCCGTACCGCACCGCCGCCGACCGGCAGGGCATCGCGCACTTCGTCTCGGACATCCCCGCGGATCCCTCGCACCCCAGCTACGAGGCCCTGACCGCGACGGCCGAGGGGATCAGGAGCCTCGAGGTCCCCGTGCTCATGATGTGGGGACCTCACGACCCGATCTTCTCGGACCCCTACCTGGAGGACCTCGCCCGGCGGCTCCCCCACGCCGATATCCACCGCTTCGAACGTGCGAGCCACCTCGTGCAGGAGGACGCCGACACGGCGTCGACGGCCATGCAGTGGCTGGCCGAACGGTCGGTGGGACTCCCCGCGCCCTCCAGTGATGTCCCGGCCCGCGGCACGTCCGACAGCGGGGCGCCGTACGTCCCGCTCGGCCAGCGGCTCACCGACCTCGCCGCCGGTCCGGACGCCGCACGGACCGCCGTCGCGCAGATGCAGCCCGCCGGCCCGCCGCGGACACTGTCCTGGCGGGACCTCGCCGACGACGTCTCCGCCGTCGCCGCCGGCCTGACCGCGCTCGGCTACGGTCCGGGCAGCCGGGTGAGCCTCCTCGTCCCGCCCGGCGTGGACCTGACCGTGCTCATCTACGCCTGCCTGCGCATCGGCGCCGTGATCGTCGTCGCCGATGCCGGCCTCGGCGCCCGGGGCCTCAGCCGCGCCGTGAAGGGGTCCGCGCCCGACGTCGTGATCGGCATCGAACGCGCCCTCGTCGCCGCCCGCGCCTTCGGGTGGCCCGGACGCCGGATCAGCGCCACTCGCCTGACCGCGGCCACGCGCCGGGCGCTGCGCGTGGAGGCCTCGCTCAATGACCTGCGCGCCGCACGGCCCGCAGCGTCCGTCGTGGAGGCGCCGGCCGCGGATGCCGACGCCGCCATCCTCTTCACCTCCGGCTCCACGGGCCCGGCGAAGGGCGTCGTCTACACGCACCGGCAGCTCTCCGCCATGCGGGACACCGTCGCGGCGACCCTGGGGCTCGGCGAGGGGGCCTCGCTCGTCGCGGGCTTCGCCCCGTTCGCGCTGCTCGGACCGGCACTCGGAGCGACGTCGGTCACGCCGGCCATGGATGTCACAGCCCCGCGGACGCTGACCGCGCAGGCGCTGGCCGACGCCGCGGACGCGATCGACGCGACGGTCGTCTTCGCGTCACCAGCGGCCCTGCGCAATGTGCTCGCCACCGCCGGCGCGCTCACCGACGCAGGCAGGACCGCCCTCGGCCGGATCTCCCTCATGCTCTCGGCCGGGGCGCCGATCCCCGTCCCGCTCCTCGAAGCGGTACAGGACCTCGTGCCGTCCGCCACCCTGCACACGCCCTACGGCATGACGGAGTCCCTCCTCGTCGCGGACATCGACCTCGCGGGCATCCGACGCGCCGCGACTGCCGCGCGGGACGGTCTCGACGGCGCCGGTGGCGGGGTGTGCGTCGGCCTCCCGGTGCACGGCGCCCGCGTCGCCGTCAGCCCGCTCGACGCCGACGGTGCGGCGACGGGCGAGGCGACCACGACGCCAGGGCGGACCGGCGAGATCCTCGTGGACGCCCCCCACGTCAAGGACCGCTACTTCCGACTGTGGAGGACGCAGCAGGAGTCCACCCGGACTCCCCCGTGGCACCGCACCGGCGACGTCGGCCACTTCGACGCCGACGGGCGCCTCTGGGTGGAGGGCCGGCTGGGCCACATCATCACGGCGGCCTCCGGCGTCCTGACGCCCGTCGCCCTCGAGCAGTCCCTGGAGACGATCGACGGCGTCCGGCTGGCGGCCCTCGTGGGCGTTGGCCCCGCGGGCACGCAGGCCGTGGTCGCGGTCCTCGAGACGGACGCCGCGGGACGGCGCCCGGCCCTGGCCGATGCTCCACTCGCGGAGGCGGCACGCGCCACCGCGCTGGGGCACGGCGTCGACCTCGCCGCGGTCATCGCCGTTCCCGCCCTCCCGGTGGACATCCGGCACAACGCGAAGATCGACCGCACGCGCATCGCGCAGTGGTGCGGCCGGTTCCTCTCCAGTGCCCGCCCGGGGTCCCTGTGACCGTCCTCGTCACGGGTGCCAGCGGGATGCTGGGGCGTACCGTCGCCGAGCACCTCCTCGCCGCCGAGGAGGACGTCCGGTGCCTGCAGCGGCGTCCCTCCGGGGTGTCCGGCGCGGAGGACGTCCTCGGATCGATCACGGATGCCGCAGTCGTCGCCACCGCGGTGCAGGACTGCCGCGCCGTGATCCACCTCGCGGCGAAGGTCTCCTTCACCGGGGCGCCCTCCGAGTTCGAGCGCACCAACGTCGACGGGACGCGGATCCTCCTGGACGCCGCCCGCGCGGCAGGGGTCACCGACGTGGTCCATGTGTCCTCGCCGTCCGTCGCGCACGACGGCTCGTCGCTGGTCGGGGCGCCCGCCGGCCCGGCGGGCCCGGCGCACGCCCGCGGCGACTACGCCCGCACCAAGGCCGCGGCCGAGGTCCTCGCCCTGGCCCGTTCGACGCCGTCGTTCCGCGTCGCAGCGATCCGGCCGCACATCGTATGGGGTCCCGGCGACACCCAGCTGGTGGAACGCGTGATCGAGCGCGCGCGTCACGGTCGCCTGCCCCTGCTCGACGGCGGGACCGCCCTGGTCGACACCACCTACGTGGACAACGCGGCGTCGGCCATCGTCGCGTGCCTGCGGCGCATGGACGCGGCGCAGGGCCAGGCGCTCGTGGTCACCAACGGCGAGCCCCGCCCGATCGCCGAGCTGCTCGGCGGGATCTGCCGTGCCGGCGGGGTGCAGCCGCCCGCACGGTCCGTCCCGGGAGTACTTGCCCGGGTCGCGGGCTCCGTGATCGAGCGGGCCTGGCTCCGGCTCGGCAGGACGGACGAACCTCCCATGACCCGCTTCCTGGCGGAGCAGCTGTCGACCGCGCACTGGTTCGACCAGCGCCACACGCGCAGCGTGCTCGACTGGAGCCCGTCCGTGAGCATCGACGAAGGGCTCGAGCGCCTGGCGACGTACTACCGCTGAGGCTCCGTCTCCCCTCGTTTTTCCCTGCGCCTGATGGTGCACGCGGCCTTAGGCGTCGGGTACACCCATCCACCCTGATCGTGCAGTTGTGGTGGGTCCTGCCGTCGACGACTCGCCATACGTGCACAACGAGCATGCTCCGCGCGCCGGGCGAACCCGAGCATGCACCTTCAGGCGTCGGGCACACCCATCCACCCCGATCGTGCAGCTGTGGTGGGTCCATTGGTCGGCAACCCGCCATACGTGCTCACCGAGCGCACACCCATACGCGCCGGGCGAGCCCGAGCACGCACCTTCAGGCGTCGGGCACACCCATCCACCCTGAGCGCGCAGGTGTGGTGGGTCCTGCCGTCAATTACCCGCCATACGTGCTCAACGAGCATGCTCCGCGCGCCGGGCGAGCCCGAGCATGCACCTTCAGGCGTCGGGTACACCCATCCACCCTGATCGCGCAGGTGTGGTGGGTCTATTCGTGGACGACCCGCCGCACGTGCGCAACGAGCATGCGCTGCGCACCGCTGACGCCTTCGGCTTGGGGTGGAACGCAGAAGGACGGGATGCATGATGCATCCCGTCCTTCCGACCGTCTGACTGGTGTCGCCGACCGTGGGCCGGCGGCTCAGTTAGCGGGTGTAGTAACCATCCACCGACATGGCGCTGACCGAGTGGACGAGCGTGCCCTGCGAGGCGTTCAGGGCGCTGACCATCTGGCCGTTGCCGAGGTAGATCCCCACGTGGCTGCCGCCGTTCTGGCTCACCAGGTCACCCGGCTGGGGGTTGCTGGTGGGCGTCATGGAAGCGAACTGAGCCCAGGTGGTGCGGGGCAGGTCGACGCCGTTCTGGGCGTAGGCCCACTGCACGAAGGCCGAGCAGTCCCAGGCACCGAAGGCGGTCCCGCCGTACACGTAGCCCGAGCCAACGCCCTGCATCGCCGTTCCGACGATGCCGCCGCCGGCCACCGGAGTGATCGACGCAGCGGACTGGAGGCTGACACCGGAGGTGGCTGCCGGAGCGGGGGCTGCGGCAGGCGCAGCGGGTGCTGCGGCCGGAGCGGGAGCTGCGGCGGGCAGTGCAACGATCGACGCCGACTGCGCGGAGTACTGCGCGGGAGCCGCGGAACCGCCGAGGGCGATCGACTGGCCGGGGTAGATGACCGAGGCGCTGCCGAGCCCGTTGGCTGCGAACAGCACGTCGACGCTCAGGCCGTGCATCGCGGCGATGGAGCCGAGCGTGTCGCCGGCCTGGACGGTGTGGGTGCCCGCGGCAGCGGAGGAGACGGCTGCCGGCTGCGTAGCGACCTCGCCTGCGGCGTTCGCCGGAAGCGATGCGCCGAACATGATTCCGGAAGCAACGGCGACGACGGCGGCAGGCTTGCCGGCGACGGAGGCGCTTGCGGAGACGGCGCGTGATGCCGTGATGAAGGGGTTGATGCGCGTGGGGACGGCCCGGTGGCGCGCGTTATGGCTCTGCTTGGACATGTTGATGCCTTTCCCAATGCCTGCGAAGTTAGCTGTCGGGTTCGGATGGGACATCCGGACACGCTCTCTGCAAACCACCGTCCCCAGTGCTGGTTTACGCGTGTCTTTACCCCTAGGACCCGTGATCGAGTCCGCTAGTGGTTCCCCCGCCCCTGTCGAATGTGTAGTACGAACGGTCCGTCCTCATCGACAGGGTTAGGCAGTGTGAGGATGGGCGCCCATCCGTTGTGGATCGGACGCGAGACCAACCGTACCGGCTGCCGACGCCGGTTGTCACATTTAGATCACGAGGGGAAAATCACCTTTTTTCCCCTAACACCTCAGATCCGTGCATTGCGTGGTCTGGGCTGGCAGTGCGGGCACAGGTAGGAGGACCTGTTCATGAAGGATTCGCGGCGCACCAGCGTGGTCCTGCCCTCGGCGGCGCACCGTCGGCACGGCCGGCCCTCCCGTCCGTAGGCCTCCAGATCGCGGGCGAAATAGCCCGACGCACCGTTCACGTTGACGTACAGGGAGTCGAAGCTGGTGCCGCCGGCCGCCAGCGCCCGCTGCATCACCGAGGTGACGGCGTCAAGGATGCGCTGTGTGTCGGGCCGTCGCAGGGTGTCCGTGGGCCGCGCATAGTGGAATCTCGCCGCCCAGAGCGCCTCGTCCGCGTAGATGTTGCCGATCCCCGAGATGAGCCCCTGGTCGAGGAGCGCGCGTTTGAGGCCCGTTTTGCGGCTGCGGAGACGCTCGTGGAAGGAGGCCGCGGAGAATCCGGGGTCGAGGGGATCGCGCGCGATGTGCGCGGCCTGGTGGGGAACGAGCGGGAGGTCGGAGATGCCCAACCCACCGGGCAGTCCGTCCGGCGTCGGCTCCAGGTCGGCGACGAACATGCCGCCGAAGATCCGCTGGTCGACGAATCGCAGCTCACCCGGCAGGGCGGCGCCGTCGTCGTCGACCGCCGGGGAGAGCGCGAGGCGGACCTTCAGGTGCTTCTCAAGGGGAGCGTCGGGGTCCTCGACCAGGAGCTGTCCGCTCATCCCGAGGTGTGCCATGAGGGCTACGTGGGGGCGATCTCCGGGCCGGCCGGCGTCCTCGAGCGTCATCCAGAGGAACTTCCCCCGGCGCACCACGTCGCTCACGCGGGCCCCCGCGACGTTGCCGACGAAGTCCTCGACGCCGTCGACGTGCCGCCGGAGCGACCGGGGATCCAGGACCTCCACGGAATCGATGACGCGTCCCGCCACCCAGCGCGCGAGGCCCCGGCGGACGACCTCGACCTCGGGGAGTTCAGGCACTCAGGGTCCGTCGGGTGACGCGGGGGTGCCGGGGATGCCCGTACTGTCGGCGCTGTCGGTGTCGGCCGGACCACCGGGTAGCAGTGGGTCCAGCGGCACCGCGAGGGTCTTCCACGAGGCGGCCGCAGCCGCCTGCTCGGCCTCCTTCTTCGAGTTGCCGCACCCGGAGCCGTACTCCGTGCCACCGATCAGCAGGCGTGCCGTGAACGTCCGGGCGTGGTCCGGACCCGTCCCGTCGACCCGGTAGTCGATGGTGCCGAGCCGCCGGGCGGCCGCCGTCTCCTGGATGCGGGTCTTCCAGTCGGTCCCCTCGCCGAGCACCGCCGCATCGAGCAGCAGCGGCCCGATCAGCCGCATGACCATGGCGCGGGCCGTCTCGATGCCGTGGCTGAGGTAGGCGGCCCCGATGACGGCCTCCATGGTGTCCGCCAGGATCGAGGCCTTGTCGCGTCCGTTGGTCAGCTTCTCCCCCTGGCCCAGCAGCACGTAGCTGCCGAGGTCCAGGGTGCGGGCCACCCCGGCCAGCGCCTTGGTGCTGACCACGGCGGAGCGCCGCTTGGCGAGGTCGCCCTCGGACAGATCCGGGTGGTCCCGATACAGGGCATCGGTGACCGCCAGCCCGAGTACCGAGTCGCCGAGGAACTCCAGGCGCTCGTTCGTCGGGATCCCGCCCTTCTCGTAGGCGTAGGAGCGGTGCGTCAGGGCAAGACGAAGCGTCCCGGTGTCGATATCGACACCGAGACGCTTCGTGAGGTCTTCCGTATTCTTCACAACTGCATCAGCTGATCCAGCAGCGGACGGCCACCGGCAGGCGCGAGGCCTGCCGGGAGCGCGGGTCCGTTGTTAGACGTCGGCTACCTTGCGGCCCTTGTATTCAAGGAACAGCGGGGTGCCGGCGGAATCGGTGACAACCTTGGCCTGGTGGGCGAGGCTGTAGGTGACGCGGCCGTTCTCGAGGGTCTTGACCAGCTTGGGGGCGGTTGCCTTCCACTGGGACCGGCGTGCGCGGGTATTCGCGCGGGACATTTTCCGTTTCGGGACAGCCACGGCTAACTCTCTTCCTTCTCGTCTGACTCTGACTTGGGTGCCGCGTTCTGCTCGGCGGCGGTGCCCGTCAGCCCGGCAAGGGCTGACCAGCGAGGATCCAAAACTTCATGGTGGTGGTCAGGATCATCGTTGAGCCGCGCTCCGCATTCGGAGCACAGGCCCTGACAATCCTCCCGGCACACCGGCTGGAATGGCAGCGACGTAACCACTGCATCCCTCAACACGGGTTCCAGATCGACCGAATCGTTCTCCACCCTGTGCTGTTCTTCTTCCTCTTCCACCGACAGCGACGCTGAGTCGCTGTAGAAGAAGAGCTCCTGGATCTCCACGTCGCGGTCGAACCGCAGTGGCTCCAGGCACCGGCCGCACTCGCCGGTTACTTCGACGTTCGCCGTTCCCGATACCAGGATTCCCTCGTGCACCGATTCGAAGCGCAGGTCCAGTTCCATCTCGGAACCCTCCTGCACGCCGATCAGAGCGACGCCGAAATCCTTGGGTACCGGTGCATGTTCTTCGATTGTCCGCATGCTTCCCGGACTGCGTCCGAGATCCTTGACACTGAACGTCAAAGGCGAACTGAGATCGCTTTTAATGGTGACTCCTGTAGAACATATGACCGACGTACCATCCTAGCCTGATCAGGCGGGCAGGCCCAAAACGGGCGCGGCGTCTAGGCTCGGACCGTGACGTCCGATCCCCTGCCCCCCGCACCGCGTCGACGCCTCCTGCGGGTCCTGCGCACGGTGGGGGTGCTGCTGGCTGCAGGCCTGACGGCCTGGCTGGTCCTCGCCTGGACGCTGTTCTACGATCCCCCGCTCCGCCCGGCGGGCAGGGCCGACGCCGTCGTCGTCCTCGCCGGGGCGGCAGCGGAACGCCTGCCGCTCGGCCGGGAACTGGTCGACGACGGCGTCGCGGACGAACTGGTCCTCTCCTCCACCGGGCTGCCGGGCAATGCGGCGACCGACGCCGTCTGCGCCGAGGAGAACCCCGACATCACCTGCTTCGTCCCCGATCCGCTGACCACGCGGGGGGAGGCGCGCGCGGTGGCCGCGCTGGCGCGGGACAACGGCTGGGACGAGATCGTCGTCGTCACCTCCACCTACCACGTGACCCGGGCGTCGACGAACCTCGCGCAGTGCTCCGAGGCGGACATCACCATGGCCGGGTCGCGGCCCGGGCTCGGGGCGACCGGGTGGCTCGGGCGGTTCGTCGAGGAGAGCACGGCCCTCGTGGCATCGTTCGTGCGACCGGCCTGCGCGCGCCCCGTCTGAGGTCCGGGCCCGCGGGCCGGCGGAGCAGGCGGATCAGGCGGATCAGGCGGACTTCCGCAGGCGCTTGTTGACCGCGTCCGGCACGAAGGGCGTGACGTCGCCGCCGAGGGACGCCACCTCCTTCAGGAGGGTCGAGGAGACGTGGGCGAACTCGGTGTCGGTGGGCAGGAACACGGTGTCGATGTCGGCCAGGTGGCGGTTCATGGTGGCCATGGGGAGCTCGTAGTCGAAGTCGAGGCCGGACCGCAGCCCTTTCACGAGGGCGCTCGCGCCATGCTCCCGGCAGAAGTCCGCGAGGAGGCCCTCCCCCATCGGGACCACCGTCACCCCGGGAAGGTATGCGAGGCTCTCCGCGCAGAACGCCATGCGCTCCTCGAGGTCGAAGCGGTACGTCTTCGCGTAGTTCGTCGAGACCGCGACGATCACCTCGTCGAAGAGCCGCGCGGCGCGGCTGATCACCTCGAGGTGGCCATTGTGGAGGGGGTCGAAGGATCCGGGGCAGACGGCGCGGCTCATCCCCCCACGGTACCCAGTCCCGCCGGCCCGTGACGGACCGGTCGGGCCCCCGGCGGTGGGAGCGGCAATACTGGTGGGATGACGACAGACGCTCAGACTCCTGCCCGGCGGGCTACCGGCGAGGCGCCGTGGATGCGGGCGGCGCGCGGCGCGAACCTGCTCGGCGACGACGGCCGCCTCGGCATCACCATCTTCGAGGAGGTCACGGCCCTCGCGCAGCAGCACACGGCGGTGAACCTCGGCCAGGGCTTCCCCGACGAGGACGGGCCGCGGGAGATCCTGGATGCGGCACGGGCGGCCATCGCGGACGGGGCGAACCAGTACGCCCCGGGCCAGGGCCTCGCGGTGCTGCGCCAAGCGATCGCCGCGCACCAGGCGCGCTTCTACGGCCTCACCGTGGACCCGCAGACCGAGGTGATCGTCAGCACGGGCGCCACCGAGTCGATCGCGGCCGCGATCCTCGCGTTCGCCGGCCCGGGGGACGAGGTGCTGACCTTCGAACCGTTCTACGACTCCTACGGCGCCGTGATCGGTCTCTCCGGCGCGACGCACACCACGGCCCCGCTGCGCGCGCCGGACTTCCAGCCCGACGCAGCGAGCCTCGAGGCCGCGTTCAGCGAGCGCACGCGGATCGTCGTCGTCAACAACCCGCACAACCCCACGGGCAGTGTCTTCACGCGCCCGACCCTCGAGCTGATCGTGCGGCTGGCGGAGCGGTACGACGCGATCATCGTGACGGACGAGGTGTACGAGCACCTCACGTTCGGGGCGGAGTTCGTGCCGATCGCGTCCCTGCCCGGGGCGGCGGGGCGCACCCTGAGCATCTCCTCCGCCGGCAAGACGTTCTCCGTGACGGGCTGGAAGATCGGGTGGCTCAGCGGTCCGGCCGAGCTCGTCGCCCAGGTGCGCACCGTCAAGACCTTCCTCACCTACACCTCGGGCACACCGTTCCAGGGCGCTGTCGCCCAGGGCCTGGCGCTGCCCGACGAGTTCTTCGCCTCGATCGCGGGCACCCTGCGGAAGAAGCGCGACCTGCTGGGCGAAGGCCTCCGCGCGGCGGGCTTCGACGTCTTCGAGCCGGAGGGCACCTTCTTCACCATGGTGGACGCCGCACCGCTCGGCATCGAGGACGCCACGGACCTCGCCCGGCGCCTGCCGGCCCTGATCGGCGTCGCGGCGATCCCCGTGGCGATGTTCTGCCATGCCGAGGGCGCCGGGCAGACCCGCTCCCTGCTGCGCTTCGCGTTCTGCAAGAAGTTCGACGTGATCGAGGAGGGCGCGCGGCGCCTGGCGACCCTGCGGGACCGGCTGTGAGCAGCGGGCCGGCGGGGACGACGGAGGGGCCCGCGGACGGGCACGCGGAGGGGGACGGGGAGTTCGAGGTCCCCACCCGCTGGCTCCCCGGGACGGGCGCGTATGCGGAGATCGACGAGGACGCCTACATCGAGGGCGCCCTGATCCTCAGCATCGGCGGCGCCCAGCAGTCCCACGTGGACATGCTGCATCCCGGCCGGGTCTTCTACGAATACCTGCAGCGCATCGCGAACGTCATCGACCTGGCGGCACCCGCGGGTACTCCCCTGCGGGTCCTGCACCTCGGCGCCGGGGCCCTGACCCTCGTCCGCTACGTGCAGGCCACGCGGCCCGGCTCCCGGCAGGTCGCCGTGGACCTGGAGTCCGAGCTGATCGACTTCGTCCTCGACGCCATGCCGCTGCCGGAGGGCACGTCCTGCGAGATCATCGCCGGGGACGCCGCGGATGCCGTGCTGGAACAGCCCGACGCGGCCTTCGACGTCGTCGTGCTGGACATCTTCGCGGGAGCGGACGCACCCGCCCACCTGACCGGCCCGGACTTCGCGGCGCATCTGCTGCGGGTGTGCGCCCAGGACGGCGTGGTGCTGGTGAACGTCGGCGACGACCCCCCGCTCGCCTTCGCCCGCGCGCAGAGCCGGCAGCTCTCCTCGCTCGCACCGGCCACCGCCGTCCTGACGGAGGCGGCCATGGTGGGCGGCGGGCAGGCGGGGAACGTCATCGTCGCCGCGCGCCGCGCGGCGTGGCCGGCCCACTGGACCCGAGCGCTGCTCGCCGCCGGACCACACCCCGCGGCCGTCCTGGCGGGCCCGGACCTCGCGCACTTCGAGCAGCCTCCCGCGTAGATGGGCCCACGACGGCGCGGGGCTGTCAAGCACGAATTCCGCGCTGGCGCCATCCTGATACCCGCTCTAGCCTGAGGGGGCTGAAGCAGTTTGGCATGGACCCTTCCCGCTGGGAGACCCAACCATGAGCCACAAACTGCGCATCACCATCAACCTCGACCTCGACCTCCGCCAGGCGCGCATGGAGGTCAACGGGTGTCTCACGGAGGAGAACTGCCAGGCACTGCTGCCCATCATCCGGCGCTGCTTCCGCATCCTGCGGGACCCGCGCGTCGTGATCGATACGAGCAAGGCCCAGCACATCGACACCGAGGGCATCGACGCCCTCCGCCGCCTGGGCATCGGACAGGTCGACCACACCGCCTTCGATCTCCCCGGATCCTGCTCCCTCGTGGTGCCGGACGACCTCCCGGTGTGTCCCGCCCGTGCCCCCCGGTTCCACGGCAGCCACCAGTACGCGTCGTGACCCGCGGCCCGTCGGCTCCTGCCCGCGGCGCCCATCCGGAGGCCGCGCCCGGACGAAGTACCGGTACGCGGATGGCGCGGACGACGGCGGTACGCTTGTCGGGCAGGTAGGCGTCGGCCGTTCCAGGAGCACCGGGAGCCTCGCCCACGCATGAGAGCACGGAAGGGAGGGAGATGCGCATGGCCGGTGGCGGCCTTCCCTATCTCCGGGCCCTCACGCTCGTCTCGCTCGTCATGTCGGTGTCCGCGGCATCCCACCTCCTCGCCGCCGGGCACCTGCCGCACCTCGGGGTGATCCTGCTCCTCGGGGCGCTCCTCCTGGTCCCGATGACACTGCTCACCCGGCGTGCGCTCTCCTTCCGGTCGGCCCTGCTCGCCATGGGCGCCGGGCAGCTCCTGCTGCACACCCTCTTCGGCATGACCGCCGCTCCCGCCGTCTGCCAGAGCTCCTCCGCGATGCCGGGCCACCACGCGGCCTTCGAGCTCGCCTGCTCGCCCGCGGCGCAGGACACGATGGGCGCAACCTCCGGGGGGCTCGCGATGCTGCTGCTGCACGCCCTCGCCACGGTGGTCCTGGCCGTCGCGGTCTCCCGCAGCGACAGCGCGCTGGCCTTCCTCCGCGCGTGGCTCCTCCCGCTGTTCGTCCTTCCGGCGCTCGCCCCGCAGGCCCCGCCCCGCCGCCGTCCCGTCCGGGACGTCCCGCCGCCCGTGCCACCGCTGTCGGTGCACGCCTCGGTGCCGACGCTGCGCGGGCCGCCGCGCGCCCACGCGCTGCCCATCTGACCCGGACACGTCCCTGCGGACCCTGGGCCACGGTGGCGCTGCCCGCACCACTTTCCCCAGTTCCCTGCTGCTCCACGTCCTCCCGCGGTCGCGGGCTGGAGCGCACCCCCGAAAGGCAGTCCCATGACTTCGTCCCACTCCTCACGCGCCCTCACCACCGGCGCCGTCGCGCTCGCCACCGCCGGCCTGATGACCGTCGGCCTCGGCGCGGCCAGCGCCCACGTCAGCGTCGCGCCCACCTCCACCACGGAGGACGGCTACGCGCAGCTCACCTTCAGCGTTCCCAACGAATCCGAGACCGCCGGCACGAACAAGCTCGAGGTGCAGCTGCCCACCGAGCAGCCGTTCACCTCGGTGCGGATCAAGCCGGTGGAGGGCTGGACGGCCGAGGTGGTCACCGGCGCCCTGCCGGAACCCGTCACCACCGCCGACGGCGCCACGCTGAGCGAGGCACCCCTGTCCGTCGTATGGACCGCGGAGGAGGGCGCTGAGATCTCGCAGCAGGAATACCAGACGTTCTCCATCTCGGTCGGCCGCCTCCCGGAGGCCGGCTCCACCGTGCTGCTGCCCACCACGCAGTCCTACACGGACGGCGAGGTCTCGGCGTGGACCCAGGAGACCGTCGAGGGCGAGGAGGAGCCCGAGAAGCCCGCGCCGTCCTTCGTGACCACCACGGCTGCCGAGGGCGAGGACGCGCACGGCTCCCACGGCGCGGAGGAGACCGACGCGACCGACGAGGCCGTCGACACCGAGCAGGCGGGGTCGACCACCGACGCCGCGGCCGACACGGGTTCGACGTCGGCGGTCGGCTGGGCCGGCCTGGCCGCGGGTCTGCTCGGGCTCGCCGCGGGCGTGACGGCGCTCGTCAGGACGAGGCGCCGGGCCTAGCACCCGCAGTCCGGGCCGGGCTCCGACCCCGACAGGGGCATCGGGGCCCGGCCCGCGCCGGGCAGCGCGTCAGTCGACGGCGGGCTCCAGGAACCACAGGCGCGTCTCGCCGTACTTCTTGTCCGCGAACCGCTCGAGCCACGCGGGCCACTCCGGCTCCGGGGACCGCGACGACCGCTCGACGACCACCACGGCTCCCTCGGCCAGCCGCGACTCCAGCGCTCCGAGGACCGCGAGCACGCCGTCGGCCATGACCGTGTACGGCGGATCCATCAGCACGAGGTCCCACCTCAGTTCCGGCGCCGCGCGTTCCAGGTAGGTCTCCACCTTGGACCGGTGCACGCGCACCGCCGTCCAGCCCAGCACCCTGTTCACGAGGTCGGCGTTCTTCTGGGCCACGGCGGCGGCGCGGTCGGCGGATTCGACGAGGTCCACGGTGGCCGCGCCGCGGCTCGCGCTCTCGACACCGAGGGATCCCGAGCCGGCGTACAGGTCCAGCACGTGCGCGCCGTGCACCACCCCGTAGGACTCGAGGCTCGAGAAGAGGGCTTCCTTCACGCGGTCCGTCGTGGGCCGGGTACCGTTCCCCTCGACGCTGGTGAGGGTCGAGCCGCCCGCGGCTCCGGCGATGATACGGGTCATGACGTCGACTCTATCGCCCGACCGCACCGGGCCCGCGCACGCCCTACACCGGGTAGATGCTTGCGTCCTCGTGCCGGAACCCCAGGAACAGCCGGCCGCCGGGCACGATCCCGAGGGCGACGACGTCGGACGGGGCCACGTCCGCCGCCAGGCCGCCGGCGTGCAGGCGCACGAGGTCGCCGCGGTGCTCGACGTCGTCGACCTCCGCTGCGAGGCAGACCGCCCCCGGCGCGGTCGTGGCGCTGAGGGACACCGTGACCCGGCAAGGCCGGACGGCGAGCGCGAGGGAGGAGCCCTCCGGTGCCGTGCCGGCGAGCGGCACCGTCCACCCGTCCCCCGCGGTGAAGCCGTCCGGCGTCCGGCGACCCGTCACGAGGTTCAGGCCGGCCAGGTGCGCGCCGAACGCCGTCACCGGGCGCGTCAGCACGGCGGCGGTGGCACCGGACTCGACCACCCTTCCGCCGTCGAGGATGAGCACGCGGTCGGCGAGGAGGAAGGCGTCCAGTGGATCGTGCGTCACGATGATCGCCGAACGGTCCGCGAGGACGTCCCGCAGGAGGGTCCGGATGGCCGGGGCGACGGTGACGTCGAGGGCGGACAGCGGTTCGTCCAGCAGGAGCAGCGACGGGTCCGCGGCGAGCGCGCGGGCGACGGCGACGCGCTGCGCCTGCCCGCCCGAGAGCTGCCCGGGCCGGCGTCCCGCGAGGTCCCCGGCGCCGACGCGGTCCAGCCAGGAGAGGGCCGTCGCGCGGGCGGCCGTGCGGTCCATGCCGCGGCTCCTCGGGCCGAAGGCCACGTTCTCCAGTGCCGAGAGGTGCGGGAAGAGCAGCGCCTCCTGCGCGAGCAGCGACACGCCGCGGTGCCGGGGTTCGGTGAGCGTGCGCCGGTCCGCGCCGACGTCGAACAGGACCGTCCCGTCCAGTTCCGCCCGTCCGGTGGACGGCGCGATCAGCCCGGCGAGGAGGGTGAGCAGCGTCGATTTGCCGGCGCCATTGGGTCCGAGGACGGCGAGGGTCTCCCCCGGGGCCAGCTCGAAGGCGACGTCGAAGCCGCGCTCGGCCAGGGTCGCGTCGAACGTGAGGCTCATGGGCGCGCCGCCTCGCGGGAGGGCGCCCGCGTGGACGCGGCAAGGTCCCCGAGGGGCCTCACGCGGTGGGCCACCCCGACCACGGCGATGGCCACCAGCACGAGGATGAAGGAGAGGGCGACAGCGGCGTCCGGGTCCGTCTCCCGCTGGAGGTACACCTCGAGCGGCAGCGTCCTCGTGGTGCCCTGGAGGCTGCCGGCGAAGGTCAGCGTGGCGCCGAACTCGCCGAGGGCCCGCGCGAAGGAGAGCACCGCCCCGGACACGAGCGCCGGCAGCACGAGGGGCAGGGTGATGCGCCGCAGCACGGTCCAGCGTCCGGCGCCGAGGGTGGCGCCCACCGCCTCGTAGCGTGTGCCGACCGTCCGCAGGGCGCCCTCGAGGCTGAGCACCAGGAACGGCAGCGCGACGAAGGCCTGCGACAGGACGACGGCGGTGGTCGTGAAGGCGATCTCGACGCCCAGGGCGCTGAGGCTGCTGCCGAGCAGCCCCCGCCGCCCGAACGTGTAGAGCAGCGCGATGCCGCCGACCACGGGGGGCAGGACCAGCGGCAGCAGCACGAGGGAGCGGAGCAGCCGCTGGCCGCGGAACGAGGTCCGGGCGAGGACGAGCGCCATGGGGACGCCGACCAGGACGCAGAGCGCCGTCGCGGTGAGGGAGGTCCGCAGGCTCAGCAGCAGGGCCGTCGTCGCACTCTCCGACGTGACGAGCGTGACGAAGTTCGGCCAGTCGACCCGCAGGGCCATCGCGGCGACGGGGAGGACCACGAACAGGCTGCCGACGACGGCGAGCGCCACCACCCAGCGCGGCAGGCGTGCGGCGTTCAGGGGCCCAGGGTCACGGCGCACCGAAGCCCGCCGCCCTGAGGACGGACTGCCCGAACGGTCCGGATGCGAACTCCACGAACTCCTGAGCGGTCCCGGCGTCGCCGCTGTCGGCGAGTGCGGCGATCGGGTAGGTGGTGGGAGCGTCGGCGGCCTCCGGGATGTCGATGCCGCGGACGGCGTCGCCCGCAGCCCGCACGTCGGTCACGTACACCAGGCCGGCGTCCGCCTCGCCGGAGGCGACCTTTCCCAGCACGTCCGTCACGGAGGACTCCTCACTGACGGGCGACAGGTCCACGCCGGAGGCCTCCTCGACCTGGACGGCGGCCGCGCCGCAGGGCACCTGCCGCGCACAGACCACCGTCCTGATGCCGGGCCGCGCCGCGTCGGCGAGGGAGGTGATGCCCGCCGGGTTGTCCGGCGGCACGGCGAGCTGGAGCGTGTTGGTGGCGACCTCCACCGGGTCGCCGGCGAGCAGGTCCGCGACCTTCGCCATGGTCCCGGCGTCGGCGGAGGCGAAGACGTCGGCCGGCGCGCCCTCGCTGATCTGGGTGGCGAGATCGGACGAGCCGGCGAAGTTCAGGCTGACCTCCGCCCCCGGGTAGGCCTCCTCGAACTGCGTGGCCAGTTCCGTGAACGAGGCCGTGAGGGAGGCGGCGGCGAACACCGTGATGCTGCCGTCCACAGCATCAGCGCCCGAGGACCCTGCGGCATCGGGGTCCATGGTGCCGCAGGCGGTCAGGGCGAGCACGACGGCGGCCGCGGCTCCCGCCCCGGGCGCGCGGAAGCGGCGGGAGGGCATCGTGCGCACCCCGGTCACGCCTTGCCCGCCGGGGTCTCGATGATGACCGTGGTGGCCTTGACGACGGCGATGGCGATCGTCCCCTTCTCCAGGCCGAGGTCCCGGACGGCCTCGCTGCTCATGAGGGACACCACGCGGTGCGGACCGCACTGCAGTTCCACCTGGGCCATGACGGTGTCCGTGATGATGTCCGTGATGATGCCGACGAAGCGGTTGCGGGCGGACCGGCCGATGTCCGAGGGGTCCCCGGGGAGCACGGCGTTGCGACGGGCGAGCCCCGCGAGCTCCAGCGCGTCCACCACGGCCCGCCCCGAGGCGTCCTTGGTGCTGCCGAGGAGTCCGCCGTCGATCCAGCGGCGCACGGTGTCGTCGCTGACGGCGAGGAAGCGTGCGGCGTCACCGATCCGTATCTGCGTCATACAGGCGAGGTTACCTCCTCAGACGCGGAGATTGCAGGTCAGCCCTTCTCGAGGAACGCTTCCTTCTCGGGGTTCAGGTACAGCTCGATCGCCAGCGCGAGGCCGGGGAGATCGTGCAGGTCAGGATCCTCGGCGACGATCTCCTGCGCGTCGGTGCGCGCCTTCTCGATGACCTTGCCGTGCTGGGTGATCTTCAGGAAGCGCAGGGCCGAGCGCCCGCCGGACTGCGACGCCCCGAGGATGTCCCCCTCGCGGCGGAGTTCGAGGTCCTTCTGCGAGAGCTCGAAGCCGTCCGTGGTGGACGCGACGGCGGAGAGCCGCTCCCGGCTCGGGTGCTCGGGTTCCAGCTTCGTGACGAGCAGGCAGGTTCCTGCGTGCCCGCCGCGGCCGATGCGCCCGCGCAGCTGGTGGAGCTGGGAGATGCCGAAGCGGTCGGCGTCCATGATGACCATGAGCGTGGCGTTGGGGACGTCGACGCCCACCTCGATCACCGTGGTGGCGATCAGCAGCTGCACGGTGCCGTCCGCGAAGCGTGCCATGACGTCCGCCTTGTCCTGCGGGTCCAGGCGCCCGTGGAGCATGCCGCTCGTGACGCCCTGCAGCTGCGGGATCCCGGCGAGGGAGTCGAAGAGCGCGACGACGCTGGTGAGCTCCTGCGCTCCCCCGGCCTTCCGCTCCGCGGCCGGTTCGCCGTAGAGGGCCTCGGGGGCGTCGTCGTCGGCCTTGCCGTTGTCGCCGATCTTCGGGCACACCACGTAGACCTGCCGCCCGGCGTCGATCTCCTCGCGGGCGCGGGACCAGATGCGGTCGATCCACGCCGGGTGCTCGGTGAGTCCCACCTCGTGCGTGGCGATCGGCGACCGGCCGGCGGGGAGCTCGGAGAGCGTGGAGGTCTCCAGGTCGCCGAAGACCGTCATCGCGACGGTCCGTGGGATCGGTGTGGCGGTCATGACCAGCACGTGCGGGGAGGTGCGGGCCTTGGTCCGCAGGGAGTCGCGCTGCTCCACGCCGAACCGGTGCTGCTCGTCGACGACGATCAGCCCGAGGTCGAAGAACTGCACGTTCTCGGAGAGCAGCGCGTGCGTGCCGATGACGATCCCGGCCTCCCCCGACGCGGCGTCGAGCAGGGACTTCTTCCGCTGCGCCGTGGACATGGACCCGGTGAGCAGCACCACGCGCGTGCCGTCCAGGGCGCCGCCGAGCATGCCGCCCTCGGCGAGCGGTCCGAGCGTCCGGGTGATGGACTGCAGATGCTGGGCGGCCAGGACCTCGGTGGGCGCGAGCAGTGCCGCCTGTCCCCCGGCGTCGATGACCTGCAGCATGGCGCGCAGGGCCACGAGGGTCTTCCCCGAGCCGACCTCGCCCTGCAGCAGCCGGTTCATGGGGTGGGTCCGGGCGAGGTCCTCCGCGAGGGTCAGGCCGACGTCGCGCTGGCCCTGCGTCAGGGTGAAGGGCAGCCGGGCGTCGAACTGGTCCAGCAGTCCGTCGGCGTGGGGCGGGCGCGCCGTCGCCTCCTCCCGGGCGGCGAGCGCACGACGGCGGGCGAGGGCCGCCTGCAGCACGAACGCCTCCTGGTAGCGGAGGCGGTGCTGGGCCCGGTAGGCGTCCTCGATCTGCGGCGGCCGGTGCACGAGCTCGTAGGCCGTGGCGAGGCTCATGAGCTTGTCGCGGCGGGCGATCGACGCCGGGATGGGATCGTCGAGGTCGGAGAGCCGCAGGGTGTCCAGGACCACGCCCACGGCCTTGGCGATCGCATCGCTGCTGAGTTTCTCGACCGCCGGGTAGACCGGGATGGGGCGTTTGGCGCGGGCCGGGTCGTCGTCGCCCTCGTCGAGCAGGGAGTAGCGAGGATTGGTCAGCGAGAGATGGCCGCGGTAGAGCGTGACCTTGCCGGAGAACATGGCCCGCACGCCGGGCTTGAGTTCGCGGGCGGCGGTGAAGCCGTTGAAGAAGGTGAGGTTCATGCCGCCGAGGCTGCCGTCGGCGTCGTCGGTGATGACCACCTCCAGGAGCGTCCCCTTGCGCGTGTGCATGCGCCGCGAATTGGCGGACTGCACGCGGGCGATCAGGGTGACCTCCTCGTCCACCGGGACCTCGGCGATGGGCGTCAGCTCGCCGCGCTTGAGGTAGGTGCGCGGGAAGTGGTTGAGCAGCTCCCCCACGGTGGTGATGCCGAAGTGCTTGTCCAGGAGCTTGGCCACCGGGCCGAGGCGCTTCTCCAGCGGTGCGTCGAGCTCGGAGGCGGTCGCCGTGCGGGCCGCGCCCGTCACCGGACGCACGACGTCAGGACTCACCGGCCTCGGCTCCTACCGGCGGGGCGGCGAGCTGGGTCACCGTGATGTTGACCGGCGTGCCCGCCTCATGGATGAGGGCCAGCGCCGGTCCGGGGTCCGGGACGTGCACATGGACGCGCCAGCGGTAGCCGTCCTCGACCGGGGAGACGGCGCTCATGATCACCGAGTCGCCGATCTCGTCGAGGTGGAGGCGGAGGGTGGCGGCGTCCAGGGGGCTGAGGTTGATGGTGCACATGACCTCCACGCCGTCCGCGTCCCCGCCCCGGTGGATGTGCGGCGCCTGGATGTCATAGCCGTGCAGGCCGTCGAGGAGTTCGTCCTGCAGCTCCTCGCCGAGGGCCGCGGCGCGCAGGGCGTCGAGGATCAGGAGGAATCCCACGCCTCCTGCGTCCACCACCTTCGCCTCGGTCAGCGCGCCGAGCTGGCTCTCCGTGTCCACCACGGCCCGCAGCGCGGCCTGCACCGAGGCACGGAGGGTCACGGTGAGGGCGTGGTTGCTGTCATCGCCGGCGTGCGCGGAGGCGGTCTCGGCCGCGCCGCGTGAGCTCGCCTCGAGGACCGAGAGCATGGTGCCCTGCACGGGGTCGCTGAGTGCGGACCAGCTGCGGATCTCGGCCCGGTGGAGCGCGGAGGCGAACAGGGAACTGGTGAGCCGCGTGCTGCCGTGCAGCGGTTCGGCGAGCGCGGAGAGGAAGACGGCGAAGAGGGTGCCTGAGTTCCCGAGCGCCTCCTCCATGGCGGCGCGGCCCGCGACGGTCAGCAGCGCGCCGAGGTCCACGGCGTCGTCGTCGTGCGCGGCGCGCGCGGCGGACCGGACGGTCATATAGAGGTTGGTGCCGGTATCGCCGTCGGCCACGGGGAAGATGTTGATGGCGTTCAGGCGGTCGCTGTGGTTGCCGAGGGACTCTTCGGCCTTGCTCAACCAACGCTTCATCGCGAGCGCGTTCGCGGTGACCTTAGTGTGCAAAGTGATCCCATCCCCTGAGAGCTGCGGCCTGTGACGCCAGTGTCACGAGCGGCTGGCCCGGCACCACCGAGCCTACCGCAGTGAACCCGCGCGGCAGCAGGACGTCCTGCGGGAACGTGGCGAGGAGACCGTGGTCCTCGCCCCCGCCGAGCACCCAGTCCATCGCGTCCACGCCCAGGAGCGCCGCGGTTCCCTCCAGCGGGACCGCGTACTGCCGCAGGGCGGACGGGTCGAGGTCCAGCCCCACGCCGCTCGCCGCAGCAATACGTCCGGCGTCGCGGAGGAGGCCGTCGGAGATGTCCAGCATGGCGGACGCGCCGGCGACGGCGGCGGCCGGACCGGCGGCCAGGGGCGGTCGCGGCCGCAGCTGCGCGGCGACGAGCTCCTCCCCCGCCGGGCCGAAGCCCCCGAGCGGGCGGCCGTCCTCGAGCAGGGCGAGGCCCGCGGCGGCCCGTCCCGGCATCCCGGTGACGGCCACGGTGTGCCCGGCCTTCGCACCGGAGCGCAGCACGGGCTCCCGGCCGTCGAGGGTCCCGGTGACGGCGGCGGTGACGACGAGCTGCGCGCCGGCGCCGAGGTCACCGCCGACGACGCCGCACCCGGGTGCCCCGAGCTCGCGGATCGCCGCGGTCAGGCCATCGGCGAGAGACTCGACCCACTCGACGGGCGTGATGGGCGGAAGGGTGAGGCTGACGACGAGCGAGGTTGCGCGGCCCCCCATCGCGTTGATGTCACTGAGGTTCTGGGCGGCGCACTTCCAGCCGACGTCGTAGCCGGTGGTGCGGTGGCCGTTGGGGCGCAGGAGCCGGAAATCGTGGTCCTCGACGAGCGTGTCGATGCTGATCACGGTCCGGCCGTCGGGTGCGGCGAGGATGGCGGCGTCGTCGCCGGGGCCCAGGAGGACGGCGTCCGGCACGGGCAGGCGGGGAAAGATCCGCTCGAGGAGTTCGGCCTCGCTGAGGGCTCCGACGGTAAGGCGCATCTCTCTACCGTAGAACGTGCGGGCTGCGTCTCGCTCAAGGACTCGGATTCGATGGTCAGGAGCGACCGCTGAACACCTTGTCGCATGTCATCCGGTGGGTCCACTGTTACAGATGATGATCCGACTACAGTTGGCGATGGAACCCAACCGCTTTCGAAGGAATCACAAGTATGCGTATCTCCGTAATTGGTTGCGGCTACCTGGGGGCAGTGCACGCGGCGTGCATGGCCAAGCTCGGGCATGAGGTTGTCGGCATTGACGTTGATGAAAGAAAAATCGAAGAGCTCCAAGCAGGCCGAGCACCATTTTTCGAACCAGGGCTGCCTGAGCTCCTTGAGGAAGTACTTCTGACGGGTCGTCTGAAGTTCAGCTCCAGCATGGCCGACGCCAAGGGAGCGCAGGTCCACTTCCTTTGCGTCGGCACTCCTCAACGCAAGGGTGAGTACGCAGCGGACATGAGATACGTCGATGCTGCGTTCCATACCCTGCTCGACTCGATCGAACCGGGAAATGTCGTGGTAGGTAAATCGACCGTACCGGTAGGCACCGCGGCGCGTCTCGCAGACGAACTGGCCGATCGGCACCCGGCCGCCGTCCTAGCGTGGAATCCGGAATTCCTGCGTGAAGGTTTCGCGGTGAAAGACACTCTCACCCCTGATCGCTTCGTATACGGCCTACCTTCAGGCCAGGCAGGCGTTGCAGCTGCGACTGCCCTCGACGAGGTGTACAGCGTCCCCCTCAGTGCGGGCACCCCCCGGCTGGTCGCAGACTACTCGACGGCGGAACTCGTGAAAGCTGCGGCCAATTCGTTCCTCGCCACGAAGATCTCGTTCATCAATGCGATGGCTGAGGTGTGCGAGGTGACCGGTGCGGATGTCACGGTGTTGGCCGACGCAATCGGGATGGATGATCGGATCGGGCGGAAGTTCCTGAACGCGGGGGTCGGATTCGGGGGTGGCTGCCTGCCGAAGGATATTCGCGCCTTCATGGCCAGAGCCGGCGAGCTCGGCGCGGATCAGGCCCTGACCTTTCTCCGCGAGGTGGACGACATCAACGTCCGACGCCGCCTTCGCGTGGTCGAGCTGACACGTGTCCTGGTCGGCGGTTCGCTGCTGGGGAAACGAATCACCGTACTGGGTGCGGCGTTCAAACCCAACAGCGATGACGTTCGCGACTCGCCGGCACTGAGTATTGCGGCGCAGCTTCAGCTTCAGGGCGCCGACGTCACGGTGACGGACCCCGAAGCCATCGCGGGTGCACAGCGGCGCTTCCCCGAACTGATGTACGAAGCTGACCTCACAACTGCCATGACCAAGGCCGACGCGCTGCTGCTTCTGACCGAGTGGGATGAGTACAGGGCAATCACGCCAGAATCAGCAGCCGCGGCGGTGAGCTCAAAGAATATTCTCGACGGCAGAAATGTACTGGACCCTGCCGCTTGGCGGACAGCAGGCTGGAACTACAAAGGGATCGGCCGGCCGTAGGGAAAAGCAGATGCCTCTTTGCCTTCCGGTAGCCACTGGACAATCTGGACCATGAAACTACTGACGTGCCTAGAGGGGATGAGAAGGGCAGAGGTCTTGAGCGAAGAATGGGTGCACCTGTACAAAACACCCCCACGAAGGACCAATAGCCTCATTATCAACGCTAATACCCTGTCAGGTTGATCTCGGCCGTGCCGGCCGCCTTCGCAGCCCCTAATCCACGCCCGTATCCCGCCAGCCCCGCTATCGGAGGTATGTTCGACTTTCTCCAAGCCGAGCTGGATCAGGAGCCGGGGATACCTCACAAAGACTCTAATGCTCGTACAGTTGTCGGCGCCAGTGCGCTCGATGTCCAAATGTCGGGAAATGCCGACCCCGCGCAGTGACCAGGTCAGGGTCACCGGAGAGATGGGAAGCCTGCCTTGACGAGCTGAGAGTAGACCGGACGCGCTATCCACCCCGCGTCCGAGGCCAGGTTGGCGCTGATGTGGGGTGCGCACGCGTGGTCGATTAGACCCGCCTCGCCTGGCGCAGGGAACCGGCACACCTGTTTGTAGGCTGGTTGACTGGTTGACGGGTTATCCGGCTTTGCCACCACACACAATCGGACGGTGCAGGCAACGTTAACCGCGGGCGTCGTCTCCGGCCGCGGTAGACGGTGAACTAGCTCGGATCATGACGGGTAGGCCCTCCATGTGGAGGCTCAGATGAGGTACTTTCATCCTGCGACCAGGCATCCACGCCGCTTTCACCACCACGCCACCCAGCGTGTGACCAACGCCGCGCCTACAACAACCAGCACCCCAGCGTGTCTGCACCAAGAGCCGGCTTTGCCCCAATAAAATAGGACCGCTGCGGTTAATATTGCAGACTGGCCAAAGGAGAAGCAGTGCAACTGGTTTATCAAGGATTCCACAGTCGAAGCGATTCCCCTGTGGCGGAGGCAAATGCAGCGATCGAACAAGCCAGTATCACCGCAGGCGAAAAACCAATCTTAATTGGGTATACACCCGTCGGAAGAATGAATCCCTACCAAGCGCTGCTTTACCGGGAAGTAGGAGATCATGGGTTTGCCGTAGCACCAATTGTAAAAAGCTGGGATTTTGCGAAACTGAGTCAAGTTCGATCTAAAGCGAGCCTGATCGTTGTTCACATTCATTGGACTTCGTTTGTACTCAACTCAATAACTTCTTACCAGACCGCAAAGAAAAAGATTCAAGACTTTAAAACTGATATCGAGCGCGTAATATCCCAAGGTGGAAAAATTGTTTGGACATTGCACAATGTAATTCCTCACAACTCGCGCTTTGTGGACCTAGAAATAGAAGTACAACAATACATAGCGGACAAAGCATCGGTGATACATGTTCTCTCTGAGGCTTCCGTCGAAGTGATGTCCGATTTCATATCATTCGACCGTTCAAAGATACTTCATGTGCCGCACCCCAATTACAAAAGCACATATGAGGATTATGTCAATAGAGACCAAGCCCGGACAACCCTCGGTCTGTCTTCGGACGACAAAGTCTACGTTTTACTAGGGGCCCTCAAAGCATACAAAGGGCTAGGGACCCTTCTGGCCGCGTTCGAGTCATTGTGCGCTCGAGATCCATCGGTTCCACGAAAACTCCTTGTTGGGGGAATGCCGGACGATGATCCTGAAGTTGCCAGTTTTGTTGAAGCCTGCAAGAAAAGCGCTAACGTATTGATAGAAGCGAAAAAAATACCAGCAAACTATGTTCAATATTATATGCGAGCAGCCGATATCGGACTAGCGCCTTACTCCAGGATGTTGAACAGTGGAGCAATATTGCTATACCAAACCTTTGAACTACCGGTAGTTACTTCAAACGTCTCCGCAATCTGGGAAAACCTAGATGAAGACATTGCTGAAATGGCCGTAGACGATTCTGTCGCCGCTCTTGAGAGCGCACTTCAGCGCGCTGACCGCTTTATCGGCTCAGACACAAGCTGGCGTATTCGGGCCCATACAGAACAGTATGATTCATCCGATCTGTCGCGAGAGTTTGCACGCGAACTACGATCAATGCTAGATGCGTGATGCACGCGGCGCAATCAAAACACTTAGAATAGCGAAGAATAGCTATAATTAAAATTAGGAGTGGAAAATTATTAAAGCAAACTCTCCGTACAGGGGAAATCCGCCAGAATCGTTTTGGAGGACTGGGGTTTCCGGCAAAGATATTCACGAGCTCGAAAACTTCTACATCAAAAAGTTCTCAATATCCCAGCAGGATCGAATCGCGACCGCAGGTAGCTGCTTTGCTCAACACATCGCGAAACATCTTCGAAAGAACCACTATCACGTTCTAGATTGCGAGCCGGCTCCGAAAAGCATGACTATCGAAAGCGCCCAGCGGTTCGGCTTCGGACTGTACTCGGCGCGGTTCGGCAATATCTACTACGTACGCCAACTCTTGCAACTAGCGAGGGAGGCAATTATGGGGCAAAAGCCCGAGCACATAATTTGGGAGAAAGAAGGTCGCTTCTACGACGCATTACGACCTTCAATCGAGCCAGTTGGTTTCGACGCTCCTGAGAAAGTGGAGCTACACCGGGCCCAGCACGTAAGGCGCGTCCGCAACATGTTTGCTGAGGCCGATGTTTTCGTCTACACATTTGGCCTCACGGAAGGCTGGGTCCACCGCGCTTCGGGCACTGTGTACCCTACTGCGCCAGGCACAATCGCAGGAGAATTTGACGCAAACGAGTACGTCTTCAAGAACTTTACGTTTAACGAGGTGTACAACGATTTCCTCGAGTTTCGAGAGTTGCTTAGAACCATAAGCCCTGATGTTAGATTCCTGATTACGGTTTCGCCGGTGGCCCTCGCAGCCACAGCCTCCGGAGATCACATCCTGAAATCGACGATTTATTCAAAATCAGTCCTACGAGCTGTCGCAGGCGAGTTGTATGACAAATACGACGATATTGACTATTTCCCCTCGTATGACTTGATTACGGGCAACCCCACAAAAGGAAGGTTCTTCGATGAGTCCTTACGAGACGTCACTCCTGCCGGAGTTGAATGCGTGATGCGGTACTTCTTCTCACAGCACTCAGGCAGGGCCAACGACCAATACGGATCAAGCGAGAAATTCAGTAGTGAAGAAAATGTGCTCTGCGAAGATGCACTGCTGGAAGCGTTTGGCGAATGAAACTTTGCTTTATTGGTGATTCCCATTTAGGACACATCAAGCCCGCTTGGGAAACCGTAAAGGTAAACCTTTCAAATATTTCGATTGCATTTCGTGTAGAACGGACCTACGGAGAGAAACCCCTCACAATCACAAGTAGTTTCGGTGATTCCAGCCCGACGGTCTTAGAGGACATCAGGCTTGCTCATTCTCCAGAAGTGGGATGCGATCAGTGGGACGCTTTTGTTGTATTTGGGATGCATTATTCGATTGCCTCCCTGGCGGCCTTCTACAAAAGCTATCGAAGTGACAAGCAGGCACTGGACAAACAAAGTTATCTGCTATCTCAGCTTGCTTATGAATCCGCGGTAGCCGATTTATACGCTTGCACAAAGGCTTCCCGCGTGATCGAGGCACTGCAGCAGAAAACTGATCGCCCCATTTATTACTCACAACAAGCACACCCATTGGACTGGGTGATTGAAAGACCGGACCTGGCACAAGGGCAGTTTTCCCAAGCTGTCGCAAACGGGGATGATCTGCACTTGGCCAGAGATTATGAGGACAGGCTGGCAGAGCTTGAGCGAAACGGCGTGATTGTCGTCCGGCAACCGGAGGCGACCAAAAAGGGCGCAATCTTCACCCGGAAGGAATACGGGCTAGCGGACGCTAGCGATACGTCCCCTAATTCTGCCTATGCGAAAGGAGACTACTTCCACATGAATGAGCTTTACGGTCGCGCCGTGCTCAACCAACTGCTTCCCCGTCTAGGGGTCGTAATCTAAATCGCAGGCTTCAGCCTCTAAAGCCGCCGCACTCCACGATAGAAGTAAATTAGATAGTGAGTAATCTGAATGTCATCGACCTTGATTTATAGCTGGGACTTTTTAGAACCCTGCTTCGAATTTGACTTATTGCTTGAAGTACTAGAAAAAGTGGACGACAAGAAGTTTGTCATTGTCGCTCGGCATGATGCAGCGGACCATAGCTCGCTCATCAATTGGGAGTTTTCCAAGAGCCTGGACGGACACTATATATATAACCCCGGTTCAGAGGGCGGCGAAAATGTTCAACTCAAGAAATTCGTCTCCACCGCTGGTATCGACAGTATGAGACTGGAAATATCGGCCTGGAAAGAGTCAGCTTTAGAGCCACGCGAAATTTTTGGAGAATGTTGGGTATCGACCCCGTTCAGGCCATCAAGCGACAAAGACACTCCAGTCTCGACGATCAGCATCGCGGAACGGACCGTACAAAATGACTAAGACTCAGCCCACCGTCAGCATCATCATCGTCATGAGTGAGACTTCTACCGCAG
Source organism: Arthrobacter sp. L77 (assembly GCF_000816565.1). NCBI lineage: Bacteria > Bacillati > Actinomycetota > Actinomycetes > Micrococcales > Micrococcaceae > Arthrobacter > Arthrobacter sp. L77. Next base: position 678,799 of record NZ_JWSU01000006.1, read on the forward strand.
CAGACTTGCACTACAGTTTCTTTGCCCTGCGGGGAGTCCGCTCAATTGACGTGATCGTGACGATGCCGGCGTCCTCAGAACCGATTGATTTCGAAATGGCAGGAGATGGGGTCGCTCCCCGGTTGGTCACTTACGACCAAAGCTCTGTCACTGTCTCACATGCTGTTAATAGGGCCTTCGGCCTCGCTGCGTCCGAAATTGTGCTCGTCCTCTCCGCAGGCGTTTTTCTCCCAAGAAATTCGATTGAGCGCTTGTCCGCTTATTGCAGCGAAGATTCGCAACAATTTATTTCCTGCCTCGTTCAACTTGTTCGTCCTACCGATACATTAACTGACGATGACCTTCATGCCATAGTAGAAGCAGGCGTCGAACAACGAACCGACACAGCAACTCTGAGCCGCGCAGAGTCAAACATATTCCTGGCTATGCACAGAAGTATTTTTGCCACTCTTCGAGGATTCGACCATGAAGTGGGCGATTTAGGGACGAGCGTTAACGATTTCACGAAGCGATCTCTTCGGTTCGGATATCGACATCAATGGGAGGTTGATGGAGTCCAAGTCATCAAAATAGCACCGCGGCTGAATGCTAAAACACCATCTGCTCCGACACGCGCTTTGCCCGCAGCGGTAACCTCGAAGGGGGCGATTTTCCGAAACCTAAGAACATGGGACTTTTCGTCGAATGTCGACGCGCCGCTCGTATCAGTCGTAATCTCGACTTTCAACAGGAGCGAGTACCTCCCAGATTGCTTGAATTCTATCCTGGCGCAGTCTTTCAAGGACTTCGAAGTGGTTTTGGTTGGTGATGGCTGTACCGATGCGACAAAAGAGGTGGTTCAGACCTTTTCCGATCCGCGGATCAAGTACTTCGATCGAGAAAATGAAGGAATATCTGCCGCGCGCAATTTTGGAACTCGGGTAGCGCGGGGAGTTTTCATAGCTGTCCATGACGACGATGACATCATGCTTCCTTGGCGGCTAGAGCGGCAACTACAGTCCTTCGGCGCTGGAGACCACGGCAGTTTCGGCGTATCAGTTCACTTTGACAACGAAACCGGTGAGCTTGCCCGGCTTGTACATCGAAAATTCAACGTACAGACTGCCCTGCGATACGGACACAATCCTACGCACCCAACTTGGATGATCAAGAAAAGCGTGTTCCAGCAATTCGGCTACGATGAAACTTTGAAAAGCGGAGTCGACAATAATCTTGCTCTTCGAATGATTCGATCTGGTATAAAGCTTCGCCATACGGGCGAAAGTTTGATTTTGAGACGGATGCACGGATCACAAATTACGAGGACGGCCGGCGAGATTCAGAACTCGTCGGCGAAGATGTCGCAGCGTCTTTTGAAATTTGCAAATGGCCTCGCCTCCGATCCCTCCGCGGCGCCAACCGCCGACGAGTGGCTACCAGCAGCGAATGACCGCCCGTTCGAGGTGCAGGTTCGTCCTTATTTGCCAGATCATCTGATACGCCGGACTGCTATTGTACGGACGACGGATGCGAGTATTGACCTTGGCAAGATCGGGCGTTCCATAGGTGTCCTGGATTTCCGTCTTCAAGCTCAGAATGAAGACCTCGAACGTGAAGACATCGCCGAGGTGCACAATGTAACTCTTGCTGGCATGGCAGAATTGAGGCGGCTGGGCTTGGATTATGAGCTACGCCTTACTGACGAAGTGCTAGATAGCTCTCAGAGATCTCATGCCGTATCGACTGTGCTCGACTGGGTTAACTCGACCTTCGTGCGTCCTGAGTCGGAGCCTCACTATAGGATTCTGGTCATTCATGCGCTCGATGCAAAAACGTCAGCCCTGCTTGAAGGGTGCGAACTAACTGGATTCTCATGCCTATCTGATAACTCGTTCTCCTCCGCTCAAGGATTTGTGTCCGTCCCCCTAAGTTTCCTCGAGTGTGTACGTGCATACAATGCGTTGCACGCCCGGCCAGCGGAGGGCGGCAGCATCTCCATACTGTCCGTCGGTACTGACGGCTTCCCAAGTGACTTCCTCCTGCATGAAAACGAATTCCAAGAATCGAGTACGAAGTGAAATTTAGGTGGGTTCCCAACTCCTACGGGAGGTCGGGCATCGTTGCAACGGCCGAGTCAGTCGATTCGCAGCCCGTTTTGAGCGAGCTTTGGATGGACTACAACATTGATCTGTTCGATCAGGACAGATTTTCGGTCGCATGCGCTCTGGCTTTCGGACCTAGTACCAACCAACGAATGGCGTTCTCCGCGGGAGTTTCGCACCGCGTGTCGACAGAAATAGAACGGTATCTAGCGGGATCAAGAGTGCGAGTGGAGCCTGTGACGTATGAAGAGCGCAGTGTGCCTACGGGAAACTCGCTTTTGCTACTTCATGACCAGCAGATGGCTGTGACAGCGATGAATGCCGTCGGAGCGGAGCGCCATTTTGCTCTTGAGATCCTTCCATCCGATCGTTTCTCGGGAGGTATGTTGCAAATGGATCGGCTTTCGTTGTCCAGCAATGCTTGGCTGCTGGTCGACCAGCCACCGGGCGGCTTGCGAAGCCACCCACACCTCGCTGCCGCCGTTCTTCTAGCCGCGGATCTCAGCGCGTCGGCTATAAAGGTGATCTCGTCGAGCAGCATCGCTGACCCGTTGATGCGCGATGTCGCTCGGCTTCTCCGGTCGACAGGCTTATCACTGGTCTACGGGGAGCGGTGAGCAGCGTTTAGGGGCTCATCGCAATTGAGAGTGCAAGTGGGGTCTGAAGCCGCCTGATTCGAGGAGGCTGCGGGCGATGTAGTTGGTGAGGTTCCTGAAGCCCAGCGCTGAGCCGCGGAGGTGTTCGAGCCGCCCGTTGATCGCTTCGGTAGGACCGTTGCTGGTGCCGGGGCGGTCGAAGAACGCGAGCACATTGGTAGCACGTTGTTTCAGGGTTCGGCCTAGCCTGCGGATCTCGATCAGGGCGGCCGGGACGCCGCTGGTGACCGCGTCTATGAGGGCCTGCATGAGCTGCCTTCCTCGGGTCTTGTTCGGTTCTCGGTACGCGGCCACGATCCGCTGATAGATCCCCCACGTCGCTTCGACCTCGAGATGCTCCTCGGCTGCGAACACAGCTGTCAGACGTGCGTTCTGCTTCTCGGTGAGCAAGTCCGCGCCGGTATGCAGGGTTCGCCTGGCACGGTAGAGCGGGTCCTCAGCACGACCTCGGTGACCTGTCGTGAACTGTTGGACACGCTGCCGGCACCGGTCGAGCCCGTCCCCGGCAAGCCGGACGACATGAAACGGATCCATCACCGGGATCGCGTCGGGGAGCTCCTCGCTTGTTGCGGTTTTGAAGCCCGTGAACCCGTCCATGGCGACAACTTCGATGCCCTCCCTCCAGTGGTCAGGTCTGCCTGCGAGCCAGGTCTTGAACACTTGTTTGGAGCGGCCTTCGACCATGTCCAGCAACCGTGCCGGGCCCGTCTTCTCGCGGATTGGGGTGAGGTCGATGATGACCGTGACGAATTTGTCTCCGCGCCGGGTGTGCCGCCACACGCGCTCATCGACGCCGATCGCGGTGACCCCGTCGAACCGATGTGGGTCGTCGATCAGCCGTCGATTGCCCTCGGCCAGGACGGCGCTGTTGGCGGTATGCCAGGACACGCCGATACCTGCTGCGACCCGGGACACGGTGAGGTGATCAACCACGACGGCCTCGAGCGCCCATCGGAGCCCACGGCGTGAGATCTTCGCCCGGCGCTCAGCGACTGCGGCTGTGTCCTGCCGCCAGGTGGACCCGCACCCGGTGCACCGGTAACGGCACACTCTCATCAGCAGTGTGGTGGGCCGATGCCCGAATGGTTCGTGCGCCAGTCGACGAGTCACGGTATCCCGCGGTAGGCCTTCAGCCCCACACTTCCGGCACCACCGATCAGCGTGCACAACATGACACTCGATCACCGCCCGCTCAGGACTCACATGCTGCCCGATGGCTTCCAATCCGAGCTCATCGAGGCGGCAGAACATGGTGAGGTCAGGGGCAGCGAAGGTAGCGTTGAGCACGTCGAGGTCTTTCGGGTGGCGAGCGTAGGAACTTCCATCATCGGAAGGCCTCGACTTCTAACTCGCCACCGACGCGCCCGCCCTGGCCACCCCGCCCGCACTCTCAATTACGAAGAGCCCGTTTAGGCCGCCTGGTTGCTGCCGCACTAGATTGCTTCTTAGGACATTTTGAGGGCTTCGATTTGAGATTTTGCCGACGGAAGTCGCGCGCGAGACAACATGGAAGATTGACAGTACCGGTGGTGGCTTTGGCACTATAGCTGGTGCGACTTTCCGCCCGAGTTGTGCTTAACAGGTTAAGCAGAACCTGCTGACAGCCACCTCGACTCACTACGATTAGCGTGTATAGCTTATGCCGTCAGGTCGCAGATATTTGCATGATCTTTGCACATGAGCGTAGTTAGGGCGGTGTGAGCCCCGGGGCGGGAGGTAGGGCCAGCGCTAGTGCGGCGTGATGCGGACCAAAGAGGTCCGAGTCTTGTGAATTGGTAGCGCCCAAGACTTCAAAGATGCCCCGGCTTATATAACGCTCAATCGTTTCGATGGCCGCTGGTACACGTGCGTTGACATCGCATTGATGCCCGTCGGGGCCGCTCAAATTGTTTTGCCATGGCGCCGGTGCCCATGCTGATGCTGGAAGTCGGAACCTGGCAGAATTTCACCGAATGCCCCGGCTGTGGTGTAGTCCCGGCAAGGCAAGGCCCCGTCCATTTCGTCTCGAGCGATTTTGTGCTTGACCGGTCGGTGCAGCGAACGTTGGCTAAATGTCTCGTCTCGGGCGCTTGCCCATACTAAACGGCCTATCCGTCAAATTCGCGGAGAGCCATCCCGCCGCCGGTCCATGCGGGAAGCCGCTACTCGGCCGCCAGCTGACCCGTTCACGCGTTGTCGCACCAGGGAACGTTGGCCTCAGCGCCAGCACACGACTCAGCGTCCTCTGGCGGGACGCTTCGGAACGCAGTGGGACCCGAAACGACTACTCGGAATACAGCTTCTGGACCACCGAGCGAGGTCAACGCGCCCGGCGTGGACGAGCAGATTCGAGTCTATTCTGGCCAGCCCGGCACCGGCATGGAGGCCGGGATCCTAAACCGTACCTCAATGCCGACGGCGCAGTCCCATAAGGCCGCTGAACTCTATTTCGGGATGCTCGAAAAGGCCCACGGATTGGCTCGTGGACTACGGCGCCGACTTTACGGATAGCAAGGGGACGCGGCATTGGATCCGTTCCACGACTACGCCGAGGCGTCCGCACCTTACCCAAGCACAGCCTCCGCTATCCACTCGCCGCCGAAGGACGCGCGTATGCCTTGGCGAACGAACCGAGCACAACTAAGTGCTAATGGCCTGTTTGCACCGCCACGACTCGGCAGAAACGCCGGACAGGAACTATGTGTACTCCGTTTGAAGCAACGAGGGGCCTAAGCGAAAACGCGAACACGGGCCAGGAACCGCGCCTAGGTGGCCTGAGGCGCGTCCAAGTCCTCGAGTCTGAACCGCTGCTGACGCTACTAATTTTCGGCGACTTCGCCTCCAGCCCCTCCATCCACCCATTAGTCGGCGAGTCCCCGATTCTCCCCCCGACTAACTGCCAAGTGACCCTGTCACTTAAAGAGAACCGATATATACGTATTTTGCAAAACAATGCCTTTTCGTGGACCGTAGAAATGCTCTTAGATTTGTCAAAATGCTTAACAATGGGTTTATGCGACAATCATCATGTTGCTATCTTCAAGAAACCAATCCGAAGACTCTTCAGCGCGAAGCAGGTGCATGGCCCAGAGACTCATGATCGCCTCACGTTGTTGCCCAGTTAACTGAGCCAATCTAAGTCTGTGGAGCCCGAAGATTAGCGCCTCTTTAGAACGCATTTCCTCAATTGTACTTATGACCCGGCGAGGATCTTGAGGCCACTTCGTATACAACGTCCTACCGATGCTTGGCCGATTTGCGTATGGGTATGGCCCGCCTAGTGAGGCTATATATCCATAATACATAAAGAACTCTGTAGTTTTCTCATGAATCTTGCTGTTGAAGACATTGCTGAAATTTGTGCCAAAATCTTCTTCGACCTTTGTAAGCAGTCCAAGGACATAGCTGCGAACCATCAGATATGGAGTTACTGTAGGTGGTGATTCGACAATCGCTTTCTCACTTGTGACACCAAATATGTTCAATGAATTGCGAACATAAGGCAACCATCCCTGATTTGTTGGCCCGATAGTAGTGATTGGCAACCCGTCGTAGAAAAAGTCCTCCACTCGGGAGTGGTGAATAAAATGATTCTTTGCATCCAGTAGCAAGTAATATTCACTCTTCAGATACCGCGCAATCGTGAGCTTTAGCAGCTGTTGACTTCGCCAGCCGTCAGATTCTTGATTACTGGCAACGTCGGCGCCGTCGACGAAAACCATTTTCTCACTCAGGTCTTGCGAAATTCTATATGATGTCTGCGAAATCAGGAAGGACCTAAGGGCGGTATTGTCTTGGCCATTGAGGATTATAACATAGCTATTGACTTTTCCTAAATCTAATAGACGATCAATTGAAAGGATTTGGAGAACCATAAGCCTTGCGTCGCCCTCAAATGCGATAGTTACAACATCTATCTTCTCTAGCAGATTATACTTTTCGATGACACTTCCCAATTCTAGTTAGATGGTATGGTGATGACCTAACTCGGCCTGCGACTTTCGGGCTTATTGTAGTCACGAGGGCGCTCTGCGCTTATTGTCTCGATTCCAGAGCGGAGACATGCCCCGCCATAGCTAGACATGGAACATCGTGCCCTCAAACTCTAGTGATGTCCAACGTCGCCCCCGAAGCCGTCCGTGCGACAGCACGCATCGGCTGCAGGGAAGTTGGCGCCTCACAATCAGTTTCGGGCTGCAGCCGCACTTTTGCGGCCGCCGTGAGCACCCCTAGATCCCCGTTGCTGCGCGAATCAGAGGCACTACACATGGTAGCGACCGGGTCGCTCGACCTGCTTCGGTAAAGTCGACAGGGCAGCTACCGCAGACGCGGAGAAAGATAGTCGCACATGTTTTTTAAACTTTGCGGCAGATGCCAACTCAAGATTTCGCCCCGCCGCTGGTCCCAGTCGCGGGCCCGGCTTGACTCGTGCAATATTGATTCCCCTTCCGACCTGTGCAGCCTAACTTTCGATCTAGAAGAACCACCCGGCAGATCCTCAAACGGCCCCGTCTACCATACGATATTTTTATCACCGACGCGTCGGCGATCGCGGAACTCGTCTGGTGGCTGCGTAAGTGACGATCAGCGGGCCAGAACAGAGTAGATCGTAGACAATTATTCCGCCGGCATCATGCGAGGCAATTGCCTCGGCCGCCCCTACCCAATTGTGCCCATGGGAACTAGGCTCGGCTCGAGCGTCACGGCGCGGCTCGGGTCCTGGCGAAAGGGAATCAGTTGATTCCGGACCCACGCATTTTGACATTTCGGCGCCGCGGGGCACGAAATCCCCGGTTGTATTACTATCGTTCTCGACCGAATGGTACCCGAAGCGCATATGAGAAGTTAGGGTATGTGTCGTGGAAGTGCCTCAATGCCCTGCTTGAGGTAAGGCTTTTCTCTGATGCAGCCTTGCAGGTTGAAGAATTTTCAAATCAACGGCAGGACGCCGTCGGCTTAGGCGAAGTCACTCGGATAAGCAATTCGGCAGTACCGACGGCCTGCCTCCTCCAGAACTTCCGCAACCGGTGAATTTGCCGGTGGCGATGATATGACGGAACCAACGGACGGCCGACCTTCCTTGAGCGCGGCGTAATCCAGGCACACTTGCACTATGGATGCTGGCGGACGCGGATAGCCGCCTCGCTGCCACGAACTTCTCCCCCGTCGGTCCGACACCCTGGAGCATGCAGGAGAGGCTTTGAAGATGGCGAGCTCAGGGCGGTTCAGCCAGGCGCTCCGCCGCGGCTAGCAGGTATCTAAGTGCCTCACTGAAGCGGAGTACGGGCGCCCGTCCTTCTGCGGTCCGCTCACGATCTTGGCACCGCGACCCAGATTACCGTGCCCCATGTCAGCGAGAGCCTCACCTAGCCGATGATTGCAGTGAGGTCCAAGTTAGTAGTTGCGGGCATGGTCAGCTTGATCACCGTCAACTTGCTTCCGTCTGGTCCGGTGCCCGGAGCGGTGACGGCAGAAATCACGGACCCCGAGGGCGCCCCCTCAAACCGCAGACTGGCAGTTTGACCCTTCTTGGTCATGGTCGCCCGCTTGCTTGAGGCATCCACGGTCACGTCAGCATCAGTAACCCATTGCCAGGTCAGCGGAATGCCAGGGCTGGAACGAACGGAATCCTTCACGACGAGGCCTGCATCGCCGTGAATCAACGTCCGCCGAGCCGAGTTGGCCCCCGGCAGCGCCTGGACCATGTCCACGACTGCCGTCGACGTCGAGGGCAAGGAGGTCGCCGCTTTAGCTGAAACGGGCTGATTTACGCCGGTCACCATCAGCGTGGAGTGAGCGCTGGTTCCGGGCTTCCAGTAATCCCAGCGCGTGGTGTCGCCGTAATACCCGGCGGGCTCCCCTAGTTCAGTACCTGGGTCCACCGCCCATTGGACGCCCCGTCGGAAGAAGGACAATGTACCCAGATCCAGATGGGCGTGGTTGACACTATTGTCGCCGCCCTTGAGCGTCGCCGTCCCCTCTGAGGAATGCAAGGCGGCGAGCCCGGTGTGCGGAAACACGCTGTCACGCTTGGCAGGGAGAGCACCGGGCTCCGTCCACCACCACATCAGATAGGCGTCGGGCTTCTTTTGGAGCTCTACTGACACCCAGGCGGCCGCCGCTGGATCCTTCCGGGAGAAGGCATCCCATGCCGGCATGAGCGGACTCAAGGCGTCAGGTTCAGCATCTGCGAAAGGGGTCGGCAGATCGTCTGGACCGGTGCTGTTCATCGCATAGTCAGACACTTTCGCCAGTGACGGCATGGCGAGGGGGCTGGAGGCATACACGTTCGGCAGAGTCGAATACAGCGTTGCAAGAGCGCGGCTCTGGTAGGTCCAGTAGCCCGGGCCCTCGCCGGTGCCACCGTCAGTCGTTATGAGCTTGAGGGCCGGCTGAATCGAGACGAGAGATTCTTTGGCGAGGGCCGCAGCTTGCAGCGGCGAGTTCTCCAAGAAAACTGCCGCCGCGACGAAAGTGGCTGAGTTGTGGAGAGCGGCGATGTTAGTGGGGGCATCCACGAAGTTCTCTCGGTCTGCGTGCAAGCACGTCTGCGGACCAATCCACCGAATGAGCGCCGTGTCTTCCATGCCCGCCAAGGAGGTCCAGTCGGCTGATGTCGCCGCCGCGAGCAGCAGATGTGAGGCGCTGAGGGTGTTCATGGATTCAGGCCCGGCCTCAAGTACGCGCCGTGTGTCCGCGCGCAGTGCGTTTCCGGCTTTAGCGTCCCCTGCCTCGAGCCACCCGTAGCCGAGCCTGGCGATACGCGGCGAGAACCCACTTTGGAGCTGTTCGAGAGTCAACACCTCGTCCGCCTGAGTGGAGGCGGAGCGTAGCATCTGCCCGTGAATTCCCGACAATCTAGCATCCGAGGCTGCTCGCGATTTCGCCGCAGCCACAAGCGAGTTGTTCGTCGCTATGCCAGGTCCATTGGAAGGCAGCCTTGGTATGTACTTCTCCTCGGCCACCGGTAGTGCACAACCTCCCGAGAATCCCACCCATCCCCGCGCTGTCGGGACATCTGCTGAGCCGGTTTCCATCTCGTCGCGCCACTGCGGCGCCTGCAACGGCGATGCAGGGAGAACCTGACCAATTGTCTTCAACTGGTTCGCCGTGTCGGCTGCTAGAAGAGTACTGAAGTTGGACGTGCGGGTTTTGATTGCCGCAAAAGCACCTTGCGCGATGCGCGCGGAAGTGAAATCCGCCAGCGCCTTCGTAGCTACTTGCTGCTGTGCGCCTCTGAGATCCTTGATCGTTTTCAACCGTTCCGCACTTGTTTTGACGGTCGCTGCGCGGAGGCTTTCTGAGTCAACGACCTTCGCAGCGGCGGTCATCAGCTCCTGCGTCGATGCGGCGGTGACTACATCGGAAGCTCCGTCTAGGGATACCACGCCATCAGCTATGGAGTCCTTCACATCGAGGCCGTCAGCGCGCGCCAGCAGCGGGATATAAGGACGGGCATCTACGTACTCTTGTTTGGCAGCGTAGATCTTGTTGCGAAGAACGAGTCGCTGCTCGCTAAGAGTCGGGGGTGCTGCGGTATCGACGGGTGTGGTGACCGTGACGGTGGCCGCGGCGGCGTAGTTACCCTGGCCGTCGGAGGCGAACAGGGCGTACGAGTACGTCGTATTGGCCTGGAGCCCGGTGTTGGTGACCGTGGTCTTGGGCGTCGCGGCACTGGTGATGAGCTTGCCCGCCGTGACAGACGTCGGCGCGACCGTGCCGTTGTTCCTGCGGATCATGACNCGAGTACGTCGTATTGGCCTGGAGCCCGGTGTTGGTGACCGTGGTCTTGGGCGTCGCGGCACTGGTGATGAGCTTGCCCGCCGTGACAGACGTCGGCGCGACCGTGCCGTTGTTCCTGCGGATCATGACCGATTTATAGGCCGCCGTCTCCGGGATCGTCCACGACAACGTTGCCCCCGTCGGGCCGGCCGGGACCGCCTTCACATCCGTCACCGCCGAAAGCGGCGCCCCCACGACAGCGAGTCGGGATATTGAAATCAACTCGGCCGCATTGGCCGGTCCTGCAACGGGAGCGGACAGCAACAATGCACTGACTGCAGCAACGGCGATGTGGGCTGACTTAGATTGAGACACAGGTACTTCTCCCCGTACAAACCGGCCCCAGCGGCCAGCACTCAAGCTCGCGTTAGCCCGAGTACGCACACTGTACAGTCCGCATTCTCTGAGCGGAACCGTGTCCTAGATGTGCTGCCCCTTCGCTTGAATGCGAATTGCGCTATGTAGAAGGATCTACACACCTGTCGCCGGGGCGAGCTCGACATCGAGCCCGACACCGTGAACCATCCGGTCTAGCAACGGACCGCCCGACGACGACCGTGACCCGCCCGTGGCCGCTCTATCGAAATCCCAACAGACGCCTTCCAGATGGATTTGAAAACGGACTCGACAGGGATAAGTGGCTGCCCACCCCGCTTCGGCCGTCCTCGGTTTCACTAATGGCCTTTTGACCGCTCCTTCGGGCGGGAAACACCCCTCGACGAGCGCCGCCCCGTTGTTCCTCGCGCGAGGCGCAGCCGGTCTCATCTATCTCTTGAACCACGCAAGGCCGTACCTCGATCTGACAGGACGACGACCACAGGTAACCCGGCATCGGCCGCGAGCTCACGGCGTGAAGCGATCGAACCAGCTGGGATGTCGGAGTTGGTTACGAGCCGTTGACGTGCTCAACCCAGATGGTCCCAAGGAGCCGATATACTTCCACGGGCGGCGCTCCACCTGGTCTCGCCCTATCTCAAAGACACGCTTGTTTAAGGATTTATGAAGATCGTCATGCCGATATACGGCACTCGCCCCGAAGCCATAAAAATGGCCCCGATTATTGCGGCTCTTCAAAAGTCAGGGACGCTGTCCTGTGTCGTGACGGTCACCGGGCAACACCGCGCCATGTTGGATCAGGTCAATGAGTTGTTCGACATACGACCGGACCATGACCTCAATATCCTCCAGCAACGTCAGACGCTCAGCTCGATCATGACCAGGACGATCACCGGATTGGATGAGTTGTTCAGCGTCAGCAGGCCCGATGCGGTCGTCGTCCAGGGAGATACCACTACGTCTACAGCAGCAGCGTTTGCAGCCTTCTATCACGGAATCCCTGTGGTGCATGTCGAGGCCGGTCTCCGGAGCGGAAACTTGTTCTCGCCCTTCCCTGAGGAAGGGAATCGGAAAGTCACGTCGCAAATCGCGAGTTTGCACTTGGCGCCCACGTCAGTGAGCAGGGCGAATCTCCGGGCAGAGAACATCCCTGACGGAGACATAGTCGTAACAGGGAATACCGTTATCGACGCGCTGCTTGAGACTGTCGCGAAGAACATTCCCTTTACGGATCCGGCCCTTGAAGAGGTTGCAGCCTCGGGTAAGAAAGTGCTGCTTGTCACGACTCATCGACGTGAGAATCAGGGGGAAGCCATGCAGGGGGTGGGCCGGGCCCTTGCCCGGATCGCTAATTCGGAGCCGGATCTCGCTATCGTTCTTCCGATACACAAGAACCCCGTAGTTCGTGAAGCCGTGCTGCCACAAATTGGCGGACGGACAAATATCCTGGTAACTGAACCCCTGTCCTACGGCGAGTTCACTCGGCTCCTGTCCGTCTCCAGTGTCGTGCTGACTGATTCTGGCGGAGTTCAGGAGGAAGCTCCCAGCTTGGGGAAGCCGGTCTTGGTGATGCGTGACAACACCGAACGTCCTGAAGCAGTGACGGCGGGCACTGTGCGTCTTATCGGCACTGACGAGGAGCGAATCGTCCACGAGGTAAGCCGACTACTGAATGATCAGGAGTACTACTCCTCCATGGCGAATGCCATCAACCCCTACGGGGACGGCCACGCCGCCGCTCGTACCGTTGCAGCTATCGAGTCTCTGCTCGGGTTGGGCGATCGGATCGAAGACTTCTCTTCCCTGTACTAAACGGACGGGATCCCCGGTCCCTCAATCTTCGAGGATGCATGTTCAAGTCGGATCAACTCGCTGCGCTTCAAGCAGTTGTAGTAACGCAACTTCCCAGCATCGCAAATGAATCGGCGCGGAGGAGAGCATCGAATTTCCTTACCGCTGGCGTGGTGTCGTCTCCTTCGTTCCCAGATCTCCCCTTCGATGGAGGTGCTCTTTGGTCCCGCAAGGGGCCGCGAAGCCAGCAACGCTACCTTCATGGCTTCCTCTTCTTCACCGATTGGTTCGGGACCGTCCTTGCAGACGAAACAACGGCGGTCGAGGCGGCCGAACGGGCCTTGCAAGTAGTGCAGACGTGGGCCGGCCTGCACCCCTCTCGGGACCATGCCGCATCCATGGCCTACCACGACGAGACCACGGCGCAACGGCTTATCAACCTGATCTCGCTCCACCCGTTTGTGGTCGACCGGTGCCAAGACGAGGCCAGGACGGTCCTCGAGCCGCTGATGATCACGACTGCCGATCTTCTTGCTGATGATTCTTTTCACGCCACCGGTAACAACCACGGCATGTTCCAAGATCTGGCTCTTTTGTATTGGGCCATCATGTGCGCCCACGATGATGACTCCCGTCGTTACGAGTATTTCAACAAAGCGATGATGCGCTTGAAGCTGTACTTCAGCACCTGCTTCACGAGCGACGGGGTGCATATCGAGAACACCCCGACGTACCATTTGATGGTTTCGCGGCACGTCGCGAATGTGCAGAAGATCGCTCACGCGGCGGGTCATGAGGATTCCGACTACTACCTGTCTCTGGTTCACCGTGCAGAGCGCTTTGCAATTCACGCTCTTATGCCCAACGGGACTTTCCCGCCGATAAGCGACACTCAGCAGACGGACGTCGCTCGTTCGGGCATGCAGAAGGTGTTCCCAAGCACGGAGTTCGCCTTCGCGAGCAGCCAAGGTTCGGTAGGTACCGCCCCCCCGGAGCGGTGCTTGGTCCTACCCGATTCGGGCTATGCGATCTATAGAAGTGGATGGGGAGATGCCAATGCGACCTTCGCTTTCTTTTCCGCCGCCTACAACGCCGATTACCACAAGCACTCCGATGATCTCAGCTTGTTCCTGCGGAGCGGCGGGATTGATTTACTCAGCGAGTCCGGCCCCTATGGCTACGATTACAAGCACCCATTCTCGCGGTACGCCTACTCGCAGTTCGCCCATAACAGCCTTGTAGTCGACGGCCGGAGCCTCCCGCGGACTGATGCTGGACACGACAGGGTGACGCTCCAAAGGCTTGAGGAGCACGTCGACGGCTTCAAAGTCATCGGTACCAACGCCCGATATGAGGACGTCGTGCACAAGCGCACCCTGACGGTGATGGAGGAGAGTGGAATTCCACGGTTCGATCTCGAGGACGACATCTCAAGTGACACTGAGCACGAGTATCAACTGCTCTGGAACCTCGGGACCGAAGTGAGCGTGGCATTGCGAGATCAGGGGTTCGAGCTCTTCCATCAGGGCCGCAAGATGATGGACCTGACAGTCACAGCCGATGTGCCTACTGGCATGACACTGCATGAGGGTGTCAAGAAGCCGCGACCCCTCGGCTGGCGTTTTCCGAAGTTCGGTGAGGCGGTCCCAGCGAAAGTCGTCGTCTTCAAGTTCAAGGGATCTCGCGCCCGGGTAGAAACCCGGATCAGGCTTGCAGACTTCACTTACGCCGACCAGGAGTCATCGATCTCCGAAGAACGGTGGTCCCTGTACTCCGGCGAGATTCCGCTGAAATACCGTTTCATCCCTCGTACTTCCGCGGCCGGCCGTTCTCGGCTCGCGGTGATCTTCAGCTCCGTTGATGACATAGGACACCCCGCTGGCGCCTATGAGGCCACTTTGGAGAAAGCTGGCACCAGCACCTTGTACATCTCTGGGGATGCCAAGGATCGAATCGGTAGTCATCCTACTGGTCAAGAATCCGCTGTCTCCCGCTCTCTGCAGCGCCTGATTCGAGCTGTCGCGGAGGAGAACGGCATCTCGATGGCCGACGTGGTGACCGTTGGTATCTCCGACGGCGGAGCCGATGCCCTGATCCACGGCCTCGCGTTGTCCGTTGGCCGGATCATCGTCGGGATTCCTCATTTTGGCAGTGAGCCCATCGTGTCTGGCCCCGGTGACCACATCCTGCCGCTCGCGCCAAGAAACCTGGCCATAGGCGACCAGGCCGAAGGAGCGCACACACGGGACGAATCCCCTGACACAGTGGTCGAGCACCCGCGGACTTCGATCCTCGTACTCCAAGACGACTATCACGAGGCACAACGGGTTCTGGCCTTGCTATCTGGGCTGCGCGGGACAGGCGCGCCGTCGCTGTGCCTGACAGCACCGGCCGATCTCTCTGGGGCCAATGCCAGGTCTGTGTCCGAGTACTTTCTTGCAGCGAATCTCGAGCAGTGGGTGTCTGGTTCCCAAGCGGAGGCGCTTCCCTACATTCTGACGCCAGATGCAGAGGGAGGGAGCGTCAGTATTAGGGTTCATGCCCCGAAGGGCGCACAGATTTCGTACCGGTTGTACAAGAATTCAGAGAACATCCGTCGGCGTAGCTATTCTGACCAGCAGGTCGCGGTGTTCGACAGTCTTGCCCCAGGAACGTATCGAGTGCGGGTGTTCACAGCGGAAGCCGCCGGGAACCATGTGGAAGCCTTTACGACGCGCTGGGTTACCCTCCGCGAATGATGCCTTGACCGAGGATCGGCTGGACCGTGACCTCGGTGCGCATCAACTAAACGCGGTGGCCACCGACTCGGCCAATCGTTGAATCCCCGAAATCCATGCTCATTACCAGGGGGAAATCGAGGCACTTCACGCTGAGTGTTCTGGTGTAACTGCTCCTCTCGCGAAGTGACAGGCCGAGGGCCTGGGCAGCATTGAGTGGAGGATGCATGGGGAGTATCCCGTAGGCAGCGATTTGACCGTCGATATGGCCGAGCACTTTGTCCGTCCCAACCGCGTCCAGCAGGCTCTCGGCTCCTTTTCGGGACAGCATGTAGCCGTCGGTCCCCCACCCCCCGGTCGAATCAGGACGTGAGCCTAGTGCATCCCATACGTGGGTTATGCCTGTCCCGACCCTCCCTGCTTTCAACGCCGACATCCTCTCGTTGACGAAGAGCACGTCGAAGTCTCCGGCATCGTCCGCCACGGACGCGAGGTCCCGCCAGGCATAGGGCAGGCCGTCATCCTCGATGAACAATGCATGGCTGTCCTGACCTGCCAGAAATTCACGCCACATCGACAGGTGCCCAAGAGCACAGCCGAGGGCACCGCCTCCGATTCTGAGCCCTTGGTGGGATGCAAGATCCCGGCTCGACGAAGGATCGAGGGACCGGCCATCAATTCCCTCGTGCTTCGCTGGGTGAACGCCCAACTTCCCGTACAGCTGCGTGATCAGACCGAGTTTCCGGTGATCCTCCGGCATATTGAGAACATAGACGGGGAGGTCCCCGGTTTGTCCGGCATAGCGGGCCGCGTACTGGATCCGCTGCGTCAGCGCCTGGACAGCGACAGTGCCTCGCTCCGCGACGGTGAAGTCGAGTAATCGCTCGGCATCGGCCCACGAGCCGCTCAATGCAGCCAGCTCAGCCAGCTTCATCCCTGAAGAGGATGGCACCGTCTCCAGCCGTGGATGGTCCAACTCGGCGAGCAGCACCGTCGCTTCTCCCACCCGGCCCGCGGACAGCAGTGTCTCCACCAAGAACACGAGAATGCCGATATCGTCCGGCCATCGGTGGTTGGCCTCCACGAGGAAGTCAGCGGCCGCGCCGTATTTGCCGGCTCGTCGGCCCGCTATCATTCCGGCTGTGGCGTAGAGATCTGGTCGTAGACCCGATTCCCGCAGATCCTCCAACCGTTCGAATGCTGCATCAAGACCGCGCGTCACCCTCAGATAATCGATGTAATTGCGGAAGTCGACCCTCGATCCGTTGGGAATCGCTGACCCGGGCGTCGCGAATCGGTCCTCAAGGTCCTTCGCATGCTTGGCGAAAGCGAGTTGAACATCGGTCTTCATCTCCCACTGATACATCAACTGCCGCCCGAAGGTCTTGGAATCCATGGCGATCAACCTCCTAGTACCGAGCGCTTGAGCGCCTCGAATACTGTCGTGTCTCGGAATTTCGCCTGAGCAAAGGCACGGGCTTCTTCGCCGGCTTCGACCCACGTCTCGCTTGTCGCGGTCCTCTGAACGATTCGCTGCACCATGTCCGGAACCTCTGCCGTGAGCCAGTGAACGGGATAGATCTGGTCGGCCCCGGGCCAGGCAAGGCTCACTGGTAACGCACGTGAGGCAGCCCCATCCGCCAGGGTGAGATGGAAGGATTCGAAATCGCTGACGGAAAGCACAGTGCCGATCTTTCGGTACCATTCGGCCATGTCGTCTCCGTGCGTATCGAAGACAACGGCCCCCTTCAGCAGGGGGTCTTCGTCAAGCCGCCGATACTGATCGAGGTAGTAGGCAAGCTCATCGCTTCGCTCCGCCATCCACGGGAAATCCTCAGGGCGCTTTCCCTTGATGAACAGCTTGTAGCGATCATCGACGGCACGCAGACCCCGCACAACGTCGAGCACCAGGTCCAGTCGTTTGCGCTGCGGTACGATCCCCACCACGCCGATGTTCCACCGCGCAGCAGGATCCTTGGACAGATTGAGTCGGTCCGCGGCAACATAGTTGGGAACGACGACGGACTTTTCCGAAGGGATGCCGAAGTCCCGCTGCGCGATCTGGGCTGTGTGCCGTCCCACGAAGATGAACTGATCAACATTGCCCATTTTTAGTCGTCCGAGGTAGGGCGTGCTCAACTCTTGGAGATGCAGCCGACAGACGAGGCGCTGGTCGCTCCGCTTATTGTGCGAGAACCAGACCGCATTCCCTAAAGTCCACTCGCAGAAGATGATTTCGGCCTGGGCCAATTTGATGCGGCTCTCTGCCTCATCGTGCTGCGAATGGCCTTGCCACTGGTCGATGTCTACGAGATGACCTTCGGCCTCGAGGTGGTCGATCATTCCTCGAGCAAACTTCAAATCATGGCCCGCGACAAGGATCCGCCTGCCCGCGGAACGCAGTCTTGGGAGCTCAGGGTCTGCGGGGCGTTTCAGGGTTCGGTAAAGAGTCAGTGACGGTGCGCCATCGGTGGACTCTATGGATCGGAGATCGGCACTCTCAACGGTCGCTGTAGCGTCGATTCCGACGAGCCCCTGTCCCGACACACCGACGTGCTCCGATTCGGTGCGTGCGGAGTTCCATTCGAGGTACTTCCGGGAACTCAGCAGGTCCTCGTAGTAGGTGCGGTCAACTGGCGAGCTGGGGACATTTCCGATCAGACTGATGCCGCTCGCAAGCAACTCCTGAGGATCATAAGGCTCTCCCGCCAGAAGTACGGCGGCGGGACGCACGCTCTGCTCCTCCAGCCGCTGCAGAGTCTCTGGGGTCAGTTCAGGCACCTGGAGGGCGTACTGCGCGAGAACGGGCGCATCGATCTGAAGACCGGCGGTCCTCAGCGCGTAGGTAAGACGATGAGCGGCTGTATGGGCACGCAGCACGCTTCGCATCGCCAGCCAGGCATCGTCGTTGCGTGCCTTCTCGTTGTCCATCCAGTAATCGATCAGTACGCGAGCCTTCGCCTCGTCCGGCACTATGGGAATGACGCTTCCAAAGATCTGCTCGATTCCCCTGCCCGGGCCACTGACCACGGCTCCTCCGCAGGCGGCAACTTCGAAGACCCTCCGCGAGAACATGGTCCCTGACTGCTCTACAGAGTTCACGTTGATATGCACGGGATGTGCCTTATAGGCGTTGACCATTTCCGCGTACGTCAGTCCGCCTTGTACGTGGGGAGCGAGATCCGCGGGAAACTTGTAGGGACTGTCAGGGTTGAGGTGCTGGCGGTCGTAGATCGTAAGACCGGCCGGTACTGCTGCGGCAAGAAGACGCGCAAGCTGCTCTGAACGCTTCTTGTACCGGTCGCCGTAGTAGGAACCTGCGTACGTGACGGTGTGGGAGTATTTCCTGTTGCCGGGCAGCGGGTTGTGAAGCGCCGGCTGCGCGTAGAACGGCAGCGAAGCCACCGTCTTGAGGAAGGAGCCCTTCGATTCCAGGTAGTTTCGGATTGAGCCGTCGTCACTGGTGAAGATGTGCTCGAAATGTTCCGCTGTCCGCTTGAATCGGTTGAAGTGGACCGGGTCTTCCTTGTTCCAGAACAGCGTGGGGACGGAGTTCTCGCGACAATGCTCCAGCAACTCGCGCAGATCCGCGAAGGAATCATTGTCGTAGAATCCGACCTTGCCGCGCCATTCGCCGTCGTTTCCGTCCCATGCCGACTCTACGAACAAGACGTCGATTGCTGAAGCGTCGAGTTGGCTCTTCCACCGGGTAGGGCTGAGCATGACCAGCGATGTTTCCGGTTCCAGCCCCGCGATCGTGAACTCGTCCGCGATGATTCCGATCGTGAGATCGGTCAGGCGTCGGCCCGTCCCGGAGGGTTCGGCCACGGAGGCAAGAGCAGCGAATGCCGCCTCGGCAACCTTGCCCCACGTCCGCTTGTCGACTGTCCACAGTCTCGCTCGGCGCCCCATCGCCTGTCTCTGCTCCGGGTGCTGGATGAGGTCGTCGATCACGCGGGCCAGATCGGATGAATCCCCGGCTTTGAAGAGTCTGGCGCGTTCTCCGTCGCGACCCGAAAGGTCACGCAGGGGCGCGAGGTCGGAGAGCACGACAGCTTTGGCGGCGGCCATCGCTTCGAGTGGTTTGAGGGGCGACACCATTTCCGTCACCGGAAGCGGAAGCCGTGGGCACGGCATGATGTCGAAAACGCTGACATAGTCGGGAATCTCGATTGCTGGCACACGTCCCGTGAAGGTGACCGCATCGGTAATACCCAGAGAGCGAGATTTCGCCTCCAACCTGGGCAGAGCCGGACCGTCACCCACAATCACCGTCCTCAAACCGACCCCTGCCGAAAGGAGGGTTGCCACTGCTTCGAGGAGAGTCTCGATTCCCTCGTAGTCGACGAGGCTGCCCGCGTAGCCGATCACTGGCACATCTTGGTCGAGCTTCAGACGCTGAACAGTCCCGCCGTGCTTCGGCATTTCACTGAACTCGTCGGTGTCGACGGCGTTGGGAAAAATCCGAATCTTCTCGTTGGGGGCTCCCCTGGCAACCAACTCCTGGCGGACCTGCTCGGTGATCGCAAATACGACATCGGATTCCGTTGCCACAAGAGCTTCCATGGACTTCGCGAAGGAAAATCGGTCGGATCCGCTCCATCCAGGCTTGGTGGAAGCCTCGGTGATCTCCCAGAGGCCCCGCACCTCGTAACTGAAGGGAATGCCCAGCCGTCGCGCAGCAATCAAGGCTGGCAGCGCGGTTACATGGTTCGAGGCCGCGTGAATGCGTTCGACCCGGTTTCGTAGAGCTACCTGGACATAGCTATCAGCCGCTTGATGGAGATAGTGATCGAGCGGGGCCTGAGTCCAGGTTGGACCATGACTGAAGAAATGACTGATCCCGTCGATCACTTCGCCGTAGCTGGACGCCGAGCGTGGTGCGACGTCCGTCTTGATGTCCCAGGGGTAGCCGGGCCGCGCGGCGACGACAACATCAGCTCCGGCCTGCCTGAGTCCCCCGATCACTCCCGCAGTCCGCGTCGAGTACCCGTTGGAATTGTAGGGGGAAACAGAATGGGCGCAGTACAGCACTCGTCCGCGTTCTGCCTGGTATCCGGCATTGCTCTGTCGGGGCGGCAGTGCAATCGGCTGGCTGTTCAGCCTCTCCAGCCCAGTCACGGCATCGATGAGCTGCCGCTCTTTCGGGCTCAGATCCGTCAGGACATTGGAGTATCGGTCGATAACTGCCGCGGGGTCCGCGATCTGGCCGAGGACGAAGTACTGGTGGGAGACGAGGCTGATCACATTCGCCTTCGAGCCGAGTTGCTCGAGCGTCGCGCGAAGCTCCTCTGTACGCTCCGCGGCCGTGAGAACCGCTCCCCGAGGCTTCACGGCTCGGGGAGCAACAGGCGCCGTGTGAGGCCGTGCGCCGGAACCATCACCGGCGGCCCTCGAAGCCGGCACTTTCTCGCTGCCGGTACCGGCAGGAAGCGCCAGCGCTTGAGGCTTTTCAGTACTGTCAGTCGGCTTAGCGAGCAGTCGCGAGACAGCTCGGGCTGGAGCGAGAACCGCTGTACCGACTCGAACGCGCTTCGATTGCCTCAGCGCTGTGAGGGTGGAGCGCAGCTTCCTGTTGTCGTCAGTGAGCGATGCCATCTCCTTCGACGCTCGGGAATTGGCGGTCTGAACGGCCTTCAATCGGCTCTCCGCCGCTTTCAACCGGTTCTCCAAGGCCCTTATCGCACTTGCATCCCGTTTTCGGCGCAAGAGCAACTTCTCGTGGTCGGAGATGAACTTGTCGATATCAGCGAGATAATGCGACCGTCTTGCCAGTACTTCCAACGGTAGCGAACGGACTTCGTCCTCAAAACGCATGGTTCTCCTCGATCGATTCCCGCCCAGTTGCCGCCGTAGTACTGATCAACGCCAAATTCCCCTCGTGTCGACCACAACCTTGCCGTCGAGGACCGACTTGTCCATCTCCTTGAACTCGTCGTGGTCCACCAGCAGCAGCACGATGTCAGCCTCGGCCACTGCCGTTCCCAGGTCTTTCAGGGCGACGTTCGTAAGAGATGAAAGGGTCTCCGGAAGCTCAGACACGTGAGGTTCTGCGACCAGCACTGCACACTCCGGGAGGTCGATGTTGAGTTGCCTCACGATACTGACAGCGGGTGACTCACGCAGATCGTCGATATTGGCCTTGAAGGCGAGGCCCAGAGCGGCCACCGTGGCGGTATCCCCGACCTGCTTCACAGCCAGCTTGACCTGATCGATCACCCAGGCAGGTTTTGCGTCGTTGGTCTCGCGCGCCTGCCGGATCAATTTCGACTCATTCGGGGCAGCAGAGACTATGAACCATGGGTCGACGGCGATGCAGTGCCCGCCGACTCCCGGCCCCGGCTGCAGGATGTTGACGCGAGGATGATGGTTGGCCAGCTCGATCAGTTCCCAGACGTCAATGCCGACCTTTTCGCTGACCATCGACAACTCGTTGGCGAAGGCGATATTGACGTCACGGTATGCGTTTTCCACCAGTTTCGCCATCTCGGCCGTCGCTGCGTCGGTGAGGTGGATATCACCCTGGCAGAAGACCTGGTACAGCTGGCGGGCGAGCTCGGTGGCTTCATCGGTGATTCCGCCCACGATGCGGTCATTGGTCACCAGTTCGATCATGACCCGACCGGGCAGGACGCGTTCCGGGCAATGCGCCACATGGACAATGGGCTTGTTGTCAGCTCCGTCGAGGCTCAGATCCGGTCGCAGTCCGATCAGGTAATCCGCGAGGTGCTGGGTCGTACCTGGAGGGGAGGTCGATTCAAGGATGACCAGCTCTCCTCCCACGAGCCGGGGCGCCAGTCCTCGGGCCGCAGCCTCGATGTAGCTCAGATCGGCGGTCTTGTCGGGATTAAAGGGCGTAGGCACGGCGAGAATGAAGGCATCTGCAGCAGGAGTGACGGTGGTGGCTGTCAAACTGCCCATGCTGACGGAGCCCGCCACGTGGATATTCAGATCAGGCTCGACGAAGGGCACCTCGCCGCGATTGATGGCATCAACGTTGTCTTGCTTAACATCGACGCCGATAACTTCCAGCCCGTTGGTCGCCAGGATCGCCGCGGTGGGCAACCCGATGTACCCGAGACCGATGACGGCGACTTTGCGGATGGTATTCATGTGGTCCCCTTAGATCGATACATGCTGGTCCGGCCGCCCGTAGAACACGATGTCCGCGGCGGCGAGAAGCTCATGGTCGGAAACCTGCCAGGTATGGCCGGCCCCGTTGCGTTGCTGGTAATAATTGAACTTGTCGGCAGAGTAAATGGTCCCTGAAGCAGCGGTGACCGAATTGAGAAAAGCTGTGTCCTCGCCACGGTCACGCTGTTCGAATGGGAAATCGTGAAAGACACAACGCTCCGCCATGATTGTCGGACCCATGACGAGACTCGTATACCGATGTTCCCTTTGTGGAAAGCGAAGCAGAGTCGCATCGTAGGATTTCAGGTACATGTAATGGGCGTGCTTGCCCACGACCTGGGCCCCCGAATAAGTTAGCGCATGAAGCTGGTCGAGCAGGTAATACGGCCCATAGAAGTCGTCGTCGTCCATTTTGGTGACGATCGTCCCCGAGGCCGCTGCGACGCAGTCGTTGAGACACTGTCCGAGACTTTGGTCGGCCGGCGCGCTCAGCACGGTCAGGGCCGAAACCGGATACCTGGAACGCAGCGCGGCCAGCTTGCCCGCGTCGAGCGCGAATCCGTGTGTGAGAAGGATCAGCTCGGGAGACACCTCCCGCTGCGAGCTGACCGTGCGGAATACGTGCTCCATCTGGTGCGGTCGAATGGTCGAGACGATCACCGACACCGTCGGCAGCTCGACTGGATGAGCCAACGCCGGCGTCGCTGCGGCAAGGATCTGCTCTGCACGGTGCGCATACGTGTGGTGCTGCCAGATGCGGCGCTGTGCACGATGAACCTGTCGCTCCCCCAGTGACGGCTGTCGAACCAGTGCTGATATCGTGCCCTGCGCCTCCTCCTCGCTGTCCACTACCGTCACCTCGGAAGCGGGGAAGAAATTGTCTATCGCCTTGCTTCTCGTCGACACGACGGGAGTGCCGGACGCCGTAATCTCGAAGACCCGTCGAGCGCACATACTGGGTGATGCGATCACTGAATTGACATTGAGGAACACTTTGTATGCCTTATAAGCAGTGAGCATCTGGTCGTACGGGAGAGACCCTTTCACGTAGGGGAGCAAGTGAGGCGGGAACTGGTAGGTGTCCTTGCCTCCGAGCTGACGGGAGAAGATTTCCAGACCCGTTCGCATCGAAGTCGACATCTTCGCCGCCGCACCCAGCAGAAGATCCATCTGGTCGCGCCGTTCCGGGAACTTGTGGCTGAAGTACATTCCTGCGAACGCAACATCCCGCTCGTGCCAGCCCTGCTTCGGCCTGACAGGGTTGTGTATGGAGGGTTGAGCCGCGAAGGCCAGCGGAGCCACGCGGTCGTGACCCAAGTCGCGCTGATACTCGTCCACCATGCTGGAGTCACTGGTGAAGACGTAATCGAACAGCTTCGCCGCGGGCAGGAAATCGCGGTAGTGCGGGGGATCCTCCTTGTTCCAGAACACCGTCGGGATGTTCCTCGCGCGGAACGCTCCGATCAGCTCTTGGATCATTCCAGAAGGTCCTGTCTGCCCGGTCAGCTGGTACTGCCAGGATCCCGAGCTGCCGCTCCATGCGGATTCCACGAACAGGAGATCGATATGGCCTTCTGTCACGATTTGCCGCCAGTTGTCCGGCGTCAGAACGATCGTGTCCCACTCGTAGGAGAAGGCCATGGCCGAGAACTCGTCGAGAATAATCGCGGCACGTACCGCACGCCTCGGAACAGCTGCGGGAAGCGCCGCACCGGCGAACTCCAGCTGTTTCGAGCATTTCTCCCCGGTCCACTCACCCACAGCATGCTGGACCCTGTTCACACGGCCTGGACCACGTACCGCACGCTCCCGTTGCCACGAGGTTGCAACGGCAGGAATCCCCCCACGTCGAAAATGCCAGAACAGAACGCGCAGCCGGGTGGCCCTTCTCCCTCTCACCGTGCACGTCTCCTGCGGCCGGGTTCCTGCCCGACGATCCTCGGCATCGTCCGATTGCGCATCAGCCGAGCCTTGATCTTCCGTCCCTCGGACAGGTCGCCGGCCGTCAACTGCTCGACGTAATTGCGATACCAGCGGGTCACGTATGCAGGATCCCCGTCGGTCACCACCTCGCCTTCATCCAGCCAGATGACCCGGGTGCATAGTTGCCTGATCGTCCCTAAACTGTGACTCACGAGAAAGACACATCCGGCACGCTCCCGGAGCTCATTCATTCTTCGCTTCGTACGACCCTTGAACTGGTCGTCGCCGGTGTTGAGAGCTTCATCTATGAGAAGGACTTCCGGATCCACTGCGGTCGCAATCGCGAATTGCAATCGAGATCCCATACCCGATGAATATGTGCGCATGGGCCGGTGAATGGATTCTCCGAGCCCGGACAACTCCACGATGTCTTCATACTTGCGGCCGATGTCCTGCTTGGACATGCCCATCGCGAGACAGCCGAGCACGATGTTCTGCTGTCCGGAGATATCGGGAATCAAGGCAGCACTGACACCAAGAAGAGTCGGATGCGAGGACGAGTAGACAGCACCCGAGGTAGGCGGAACCCGGCCGTTCACCAGCTTCATCAATGTGCTCTTCCCGGATCCGTTGCGGCCGATGATCCCTACAGATTCACCGCGCCCCACAACGAGCGAGACGTCCTTCAATGCCTGCACCTCGACGGTGGGACCGGATCCAACCGTCCGCCGAAGCGACGCCAGTAAACCACTGCTTCCGGCGGCACGGCTTTCATTGGTGGGCACGCGGTACGTCATGCTCACCTTGTCGACAACCACCAGAGGTTCCCGCGAAGCAACTCCGACTTCACTCGTCACGACCGTATGACTCCTCTGCCTTCCAGAAAAAAACTAGGCCCACGGCGAGCGCTCCGAGCGCCCAGGCGGCCAAGATGACCCAGGACTCCAAGGACGGTACCTCGTTGTACAGCACTGATTGCCGCACGATCGTCAGTACCTGATAAAGAGGATTCAACTCGATCACGATCCGAGCCGCCGGATAGGGGTCGAAAAGTTGAATGGGGAACATCACGCAGGAGGCGTACATCCAGAGCCTCATGGCGAAACTGATGAAGTTCGCAATATCGTTCACCCTGGCGACCACCCGGGCGAGGATGAGCCCGACGCCGAGGTTGAACGCCGTCTGCAGCAACAGCGCAGGCGCGATCAGGAACCATAGCCAACTGATCTCCTCCACCGGCGGGAAGAGCAGGATCAGTACGAGCATCGTGAGAACAACTGGCACGCTTGCCAGAAGTTCGCGAAGGTTGATCGAGAAAAGCAGCGTTGCCCGCGGGAAGTTGAAAGCCTGGATGACTTTCAAGTTGGATCGCACGGCACGCGCGCCAGTTGTGATCGCCCTGTTGGTCATCTGGAAGAGAAAAACTCCCACAATCAAGTAGCCGATGAAGTTCTCTACGCCTCGGCCGGCTTGCAACAGCACACCGAATATGAGAAAGAACGTCAGTCCGTTCAGCATGGGATTCAGGATCAGCCACAAACTACCCAAACGATCTTGGGTAGTACTCGACTGGACGCTTGCTTTCGCGTCGAAGTAGACGAAGTGGCGGTAGCTGAACAATGCTGCGACATATTCGAGAAACGAGGGTTTTGCCCCTACCCTTGTCAGATGCCTGACGCTTACCTCTTGCGAGACGGCGCGAGCCCCGGTCGCTTCCTCGTCAGCAGCCATCAGGCTGAGAACCTCAATTGCCGATAGGCCATCGAAAGAGCCGCGGCGTTGCCGGTCCAGGTTCGCTCGGCCAGAACACGCTGACGGGCGTTGCGGCCCAATTGCACGGCATGCCGACTCAGGCCCTGACCAGATCGGTCCAAGAGTCCATCAATCGCGGCTGCAACACCCTCAGGGCTCCCCGTGTCGACGAGAACCCCAGTGACACCGTCTTCAACGATTTCGCGTAGTGCGGGCAGATTGCTGGCGACCACCGGCCGAGCGCAGGCCATCGCTTCTACTGGCTTGAGGGGGGTGACGGCGCTGGTCACGTCGAGGTCCTTTCGTGGCACAACGAAAATGTCGAGGGCCTGGTGGTAGTGCCTGGCTTGACGGCGAGGAACGCGCCCGGTGAAGGTGACATGCGTAGACAATCCCAGCTCGAGAACAAGTGATTCGAGAGAGGGTCCAGCAGCACCGTCGCCTACGATCAGGCAACGGATCTTCGGATGCACCGGGACCAACAGCGAAATCGCTCGCACGAGCGTGTCCAGTCCTTCGTAGTCGACAAGACTGCTGACAGTGCCGATGAAGATCCCCTCTTCGGGGAGTCCCACCTGCCGCCGTGCCTGTCGCGAAGGAAGCGGCTCCCCCAGGTATTCGTCCCCCACACCATTGGGGCTCAGCAGCACCCTGTCCTGCGGTATTCCGCTGCGCATGATTCCCCGCTTCATAGCCTCGCCCAAGGTCACCACGAGGCTGGCTCTGCGCATCACCTGTGCTTCACGATCAGTGAAGAGCTTATAGCGTTCACTCGCCTTCACGTGCGCCGACCGGGTCGCCGCCCAGGTGTCGGCGAGCTGACCTCGGGCTTCGTACACCCACGGGATCCCGAGGGTGCGCGCCACCTGTTCGGTGACGACCCCGTTCACGAAGGGTGTAGTGGTGTGCAGGACCGCGGGCCTGACCTCCAGGGCAAGCTGCAGCAGTTCCTCGGCCTGCTGCTGGAGCCGCTGGTCGTACCCCCGCGCCATCGGCACCGGGAGCAGACGGTGGTAGCTGACGCCGTCCAGCTCGTCGACGGCGCTGGCCAGGAGTTTCCCCACCTGCACGGGGTAACCGACCCGGGTTGCCGCATGCACGGCCCAGCCGCTCTCGCTCTGGGCCTTGAGCAGGGAGTGGGTGCGCTGGGCGTAACCACTCCCGGTGTGGGGCAGTGAATTGGTCAGCAAGTGAAGAACGGTGTCTTCCTCCGGCACGTACCCCCTCACTGCGGGGAGGATCGGGTGCCAACCCTCGAAGACCCGCACTTCCCCGGCGAGCCGTTCAGCATGCCGCGTGCGGCCCGCCTCCCGCAGTATGTGCACCGCACCGCTCATGTCCCCGTCGTACCAGCGCCGCCGGGCCCGGACTCCCGCGGTGGCGCTGCCGGAACCGGCAAGGCCGAGCAGTTTGTCCGCCTCGTCGGTCATGCCCGCGGCAAGGGCGACGTCGGCCAGCCGACGTGCCACGCCGGCCCGGACGGGCCTGGCGGAGGACTTTCTGAGGGCCGATGCCAGCGAGGAAGTTCGTCCGAGCAGCTGGGCGGACAGGGTTTCGGCGACGGGCAGGTTCAGTCCCGGGACTGCCGTCAGCCTGCCTGCGGCGCCCGCCACGCGGCGGACGAGACCCGCGGGCATCCTGCGGCTGACCTGAAGGACCAGGAGCACGGGGTCATCGCTGAGGTGGATCACCGCGGCCGCCGCAGCGAGCCGCAGGTTACCCAGCAGCCGGACGGCCCTCATGCGCGGCCCTCGCGCGTGACCTCGAGGAGAAGTTCGATATAGGCCTCTCCCAGTGCCTGGACGTTCGCATTGTTCTTCACCCAGGCCCTGCCCTTCTCCCCGATCCTGAGCAGTTCGCGGTTCTCGGCGAGCGTTCGCCAGAGGTGCGCCACGGCCTTGGCCTCGGAGGCTACGATGTGCCCGGCCTCGGCTTCCTCCAGAATGGCGCGCGCCTCGCCCTTGACGATTCCGGTGACGTGGCGGCCCACCGACAGCACCTCATAGGTCTTGGACGGGATGGTGGTGTCGAACGACTTCCAGTCATCGCGGAGCGTGACGATGCAGCTGTCGGCCCGCTCGTAGTAGTCCATGATCTGCGGGCCGTGGATAGGTGCGTGGAACTCCACGGGTGCGCCGAGTTCTGCGGCCAGGGCCATGAGCCGGTTGCGTTCCACCCCGTGGCCCACGAGCGTGAGACGCATCTTCCGCCCCACCAGGGCGGCGGCACGAATAGGGACGTCGAGCCGCTGGCTTTCACCGTGGTTCCCGAGGTAGAGCACTTCCAGGCGGTCCTGCTGGCTACGCGGCGGATTCAGGGCGCGGATGGCCGCCATATCGATGCCGTTCGTGACGGTGGCGACGTTCCTGAGTCCGCGCTCGCGCAGCGTGTGGGCGAACCCGTAGGTCACCGTCACCACGAGGTCCGCACGGTTCTGGATCGCGATGATCACCTGCTCCACAAGACTCTTGGCACTGCCTCGGACAATCCGGGCATCCCGCGCGATGTCCGGCCACGCGTCGCGCATATCGACAACCAACGGACGGCGCAGGAGGCGCGACACCACGAAGCCCGCGCCGAGGATGGGGAGGCTTGGCACCGTGACGATCACGACGTCGGGCCGGGGCGCCATGGCTGCAACCGGCACAGACATCACGGCCGAAAGCAGGTGGTTGATGAGCCGGCCGAGCCGGGTGGTCCTGTGCCAGAGATAGGGGACGCGGCGGACGGTCTCGCCGAATTCACCTCGATGGGCCAGGAAAGGACGCCCAGCGATACTGGGCGGCAGCGTCCGCCGACCGTGCGGCGCATGAGCCACCGGCGTGACGACGTCCACATGCCAGCCCGCAGACCTGAACGACCGGATGAGCTGTGTCCAGCGCCGTTGGGGTGGGCTGTGTTCGGGCGCGTAAGAATGCGTGAGCAGCATTACACGCACGTGAAGGACCCCCAGGCGAAAGACGAGACCATGATGTTCCGCTCATTTTAGGTGCCGCGACAGCCAAAGCCTCATTTGAACGCCCGACCGCCTGTCCGCAGTTTCGAGTAATAGACCGCTCCGAGCCCGATGAGCAGAAGGATCACGAGGATTCGTGTTGCCGGGTGCGTGCCGATCGATTGGGCGGACGCCTGATCGATCTCCTCGGATCCAGTGGCGGGCCCGTCGGATGCGGACGGCGCCGGGGCCGCCGCGGTAGCACTCGGCGCCGGCCCTGGCTTCTTGGTGGGAGAAGCGGACGGCTTGGCGGTCGCCTCGCTGGTCGGTTCGGGCGACGCGGTCGCCAGCTCGTCTTCCGCCGTGGTCGTGTCTTCCACCAACCCGGTCACGGAATCCCATCGGAACGTCGTGTACGCGAGGCTGCCAGGTATCACGAGGATGTTGGTTCCGGGTTCGATGAGATAACCCGTGGGCGGGTGGATAAGCCAGCCGGTGCCGGGGTCGATCTCAAAGCCTGTCACCGGATCGACGGCGTTCTCAAGCTCTCCCTCCGGGACTGGATCCTCGGGCGGCGACGGGGACGGCGCGGGAGCAGGCGCGGGAGCTGGAGCCGGTACGGGAGCAGGTGCCGGTGCGGGCGCCGGCGCGGGCGCCGGTGCGGGCGCCGGCGCGGGTGTGGGTGTGGGTGTGGGGGCGGGCACCGGAGCTGTCGGGGGCGCAGTCGTCGCAAGTCCGGGCATGACGACTACAGGCGGATCAGCCGGCGGCGACACGACGGGAATCTCTTCAGCCACGGCGGGCGCCAGCGGGACGGCCGCCAGGACGGCCAAACTGAGGAGGCCCGTCGCCGTCGTGCGTCGGACCGTCCGTCCGGCATTCACGATCCGACCTCCGGGTTCGCCACGAGGTACTCGGCCAGGCTGTCGTTCTGCAGCGCCTCGCCCACCTGGGCGATCGCGGCGTCGTCCTTGACGATGATCGACTGGCCATCCGTTGAGGTACCGATTCCGAGATTCGGCAGGGTGAAGAAGTCGATGCTGTCCGACCGGACGCTGCGCAGCGAGACGGCGAGGGATCCGACCGTTCCGGCGTCGAGGCTGTCATCCACGGCCACGAAGGGGGACATCTGGTCGACCACCCGGTACACCTTCTGCGGATCGGTCAGCGTGTCCGCGGTGAGCACCTTGCCGATGACCGACTTCACGAACAGTTGCTGGTTCCTGACGCGCTGGTAGTCACCGTCGCTGAAGGCATAGCGCTCCCTGACGAACTTCAGTGCCGACTCGCCCTGCAGGGTGATGGGACCGGCGGCGAAGTACTCGCCGCCGCTTCCGCCGGACTGGAAGGCGACGGGGTTGTCGACCTCCACGCCGCCGAGGGCGTCGGTGAGGCCTTTGAAGCCTTCGAAGTCGATGCTCGCCACGTGGTCCACTCGCACGTTGAACATCCCCTCGACGGTCTGCACCACGAGGGGCACCCCGCCGAGTCCCATGGCCGCGTTCATCTTGGCCTCCCCGTGGCCCGGGATGTCCGTCCAGGTGTCGCGCATGATCGACATGACCTGGATGTCCTGGCGATCGGCCGGGATGTGCATGAGCATCATGGTGTCCGCACGGCTGTCCGACGGACTTGCCGCCGCGACGTCGCCTGGTTCCTCTGCGGCAGCCCGGGAGTCGCTGCCGAGCAGCAGGATGTTCACGGCCCCTTCGGCCTCGGGGGCCACTGTGGGTCGGGACTCCTCGACCGGAAAGGCCGATTCGATCGTCTGGGAGTTCTGGTCGAAGGACTGCGCCAGGGAGAACAGGTACCCGCCGGCCACGAGGGCCGCGACAACCACGAGGGACCCGAGGATCAGGAACGTGGTCCGGACCGGATGCTTGCGGCGACTCTGGCGCCCGTCGCGGGTCGTGTGGGGCTCGGTTGTACTGGCATAGTCGTCAAGACTCAAAGGGACTCCCCCGTCGTGGCAAAGATCAGTTCATGGTACGGCCTGATGCTGGTGTGCTCGTTCAGCCACTGTCGTCCGGGCGGTAGTGCCCGGATCAGTGCTGCCGACGACGGCGGACGACGAGGAACGCGACGGCGGCGACCGCGGCGGCGAGGATGCCCGCACCGATCCAGGCGAGCGGCGCCAGCGAGGCGGCACGCTCCTCCTCGGCGGCCGCGGCCGGCGTGCTGCTCGCGGTCGGGGTGGCGGACCGAGTGGCGCGCGGCGTGGCGCTCGCCGTGGCCGTCTCCGGGACACTGCCGACCACGGCGGGCGATGCCGTTGGTGCCGGGGGTGTGGGCGTGACCGGAGCGGATGCCTTCGCGGTCGCGGTCGCGGTGGGTGAGGCGGACGGGGTCGCTGTCGCCGTCGTCTCTGCCGGGCCGGGGCTCGGCGCCGGGGCCGGGGCCTCGTCGGCGAGCCCCACGACCTCGCGGGCCACGGCGTCGTAGCGGAGGTTCGTGTAGATGAGGGTGTCGGCGAACACGAGATTGCCCGTCCCGGGCTCGATGAGGTGGCCGGTCCCCGGGTGGACGAGGAACCCGGTCCGGGCGTTGATGGCGAAGCCCGTGGCCGGGTCCGTCCCGGAGATGGCACGCGGGTCGACGACGGGCGGGGCCGGCTCCCCGAAGGTCGCGTTCGGCTGGGGCTGCTCGACGACGCGCGTCGGCTGCTGCTGCTGACCCACGACGGCGGGACGGGCGGACGAGGGCTCGGACTCGACGGCCAGGGCGGCCACCGGGGTGGCGAGGACCGCTGCTGCGAGGAGGACGGCGACCGTACCGGTCATTGTCCTGAGGGCGGTGGCGGTCGGGGGGAAGCGGTGGTGCGTGGTCATTCGTCCTCGGCTCGGGATCTCGCACGCGCGGGTTGGGGACAACGCCGGGTGCGCGGGGGGGGACCAGCAGCCTGAGACTGACTGCCGGCTCCTGCATCCTACTGGCGGCCGCTCCTGCCGCCCTGCTTCCGGCCGGAGGCACGGCGTCGTGTCGCGCACTCAAGGCGAGGGTTCGCGACGCGGCGGCGCGGGACCACCGATTAGGCTGGCATCATGCCTGCCCTCCCCCGCGCCCTGACGTCCCTGCTGCCGGCCGTGGCCCTCCTGGTCGGGCTGACCGGGTGCTCGTCGGTGGTGGACGTGGACCCTGCAGAGGACGCCGCGAACGCCCGGTGCGCCGACGTCATGATCGCGCTGCCGCCCATTGTCGCCGAGAACGACCAGCGCGACACGAACAGCCAGGCCACCTCCGCCTGGGGTGACCCGTCCCGGGTGGTGCTGCGGTGCGGCGTGGACGTGCCAGGGCCCACCACCGACCCCTGCGTCACCGTGAACGACGTCGACTGGGTGGTCCGCGAGGGGGACCCGGCGTGGACGGCCACCACGTACGGACGGGACCCGGCGGTGGAGGTCCTGTTCGACCCCGAGGAGGTGGCATCGAGTACCGTCCTCGTGGAACTCGGCGACGCCGTGGCGCGGGTCGAGCAGACCCGGGCGTGCGTCGGGCTGGCCGACGCGACCCCCGCACCGACGGACGGCTGACGCTTCACCCCTCACCCCGAACCCACCGACTGCCAGGAGGCACTGTGAAAGCCGAGCAAATCTCCGACGTCTGCACGTTCCACGGGGAGGGGCCGTACTGGGATCCGCGCCGGGGCGAGCTCCTGTTCGTCGACATGATGGAGGGCGACGTCCTGGTCCGCCACGAGGACGGGAGCTTCGATCGACACAGCGTCCACCCACGCCTCGCCGGCGTCATCCGTGGAAGGACCTCGGGCGGCTACGTGATCGGTGTCGAACGCGGTTTCGTCTTCGCCGACGACTCCTTCTCGGTTCTCGAGCAGGGCCCCGAGGCCTTCAGCGACGGCGCGGTGCGCATGAACGACGGCGGTTGCGACACCGCGGGCCGCTTCCTGTGCGGGTCCATGGGCTGGGAGGGCGGGTTCGGCGCCGGGACCCTCTTCTCGCTGGACGCCGACCGGACCGTCTCCACGCTTCTGACGGGCCTCACCGTGTCCAACGGACTGCACTTCTCCCCCGCGGGCGACACCGCGTTCCTCAGCGACACCCCGACGGGGCGCATCGACGCCCTCGCATACGACGTCGGCACGGGCCGGTTCACCGACCGCCGCACCTTCGCCGTCATCGAGCCCGCCCTCGGCATGCCGGACGGCATGGCCATCGACGCGGACGGCGGCGTCTGGACGGCCCTGTATGGGGGCGGTGCGGTCGCCAGGTACGACGCCTCGGGACGGCTCTCCGAGCACATCCCGCTACCGGTCACCAACGTGACGGCATGCGCGTTCGGCGGGAAGGACCTCTCAACCCTCTTCATCACGACGACGCAGGAGAACATCCCCGAGGGGTCCGAACCGCAGGCCGGCGCGCTGTTCGCCGTCGAGCCCGGCGTCGCCGGCGCTCCCCTGCCGATGTACAACGGCTAACGGGATCTCCTCAGGATGCCCGCCGACCACTGGCGTCCTTTCGTCACTTGATCAAGATGGTCGACGCAATGCTGGGCACCCCGTTGTCATCCATCGCGAAGAGCATGTAGTTGCCGGGGACCAGAACCCCGGGGTCTGCGGGCAGCGTCAGTGATGCCGTGTTCCCTGACACCGAGGTGGCGGTCAGCGGGATGCGCCGCTGGTCCGTGTTCACGGTGTGGGTCACGGTGCTCATCCGGACCAGGGAGAACTCGGTGACCGGCGACCCGGTGGTCACCGCGAGCGTGCTTCCGACCGCGGCGGTGGTCGGAGCCGTGACGATCGCCGGCCGTGCACGATCGCTGCCGTCGGCGTTCAGCAGGTAGGGAGGCGTGAAGATCTCCCCATCCAGATGGTTGGTCTTAGTGCAGTTGGTGCACAGCCCACCGCCACCCACGAAGACGCGACCGTCGGGGAGCAGCAGGGCGACGCTGTGATAGGTCCGGGGAACAGCCATCGGGGCCAGCATGGTCCATGTGCCCGTTTCAGGGTTCCACATCTCCGGAGCCATCCGGGCGTCCGTATCGGTGAACGGGACGGGGGTGGCCTGGCCTCCGACGAC
This sequence comes from Arthrobacter sp. L77, assembly GCF_000816565.1. NCBI lineage: Bacteria > Bacillati > Actinomycetota > Actinomycetes > Micrococcales > Micrococcaceae > Arthrobacter > Arthrobacter sp. L77. Next base: position 712,918 of record NZ_JWSU01000006.1, read on the forward strand.
GAACACCTGGCCGTCGGGCAGGGCGACTCCGTTCGCGAACGACCGCGTGACCGCCATGTCCGCGGTCCGTTCCACGCGGACGCCGTCGTTGATGTCGATGGTGTACGCCCGGGCCGTGGCAGCGGCATTCTGGTAGGCGGTCGCACCTCCCACGGTCAGGATCTTGCCGACGTCGTACATCACGGCGTCGCCGTTCATCGCGTCCGCGCTGTCCGACCGAAGACCGGCGGAGGTGATGCTGCCGTTGCCGGTAGTGGAGATCCAGGCCATTTCGCGGCTCGGCCCGGCGTGGAAAACCCGGCCACCCGGGGCGGCGAACAACCAGGCGTGGTTGTCGGCACGGAACTGGCCCTGGGGATCATCGGTCAGGATGCTGCCCACCCCTACGTTCGGCAGCGTTCGCCAGCCCCCGGCTGCGGACCACACCTCCCCGTGCTTCGGTGCGCTACCGCCGGACCAGGATCCGCCGATGGTGAAGACCTCCCCAGTGGAAGTGGTCACGTTGCTCTGGTAGCCCCGCGGGATCTTCATGTCCGGACCGGGGGTCCAGGCGTTGGTCGTGGGGTTGTACAGGCTCGTCTTCGAACTGTTGCTGCCGCCGCTGACCATGATCGTCCCGTCGGGCAGCATCGAGGTGCCGGGGCAGAACATGTCATGGCCCGTGTTGGAGATCTGGCTCTGGGACACCTCGCCCGTGGTGAGATCGAGGATGGATGTCTGGGTGTATCCCCTGCTGCCCCCGAAAGTGGTCGGGGAGTAGGCGGACCAGGTCAGCAGCTTGTTGCCGGGCAGGAGCGCCGCGGCAGCCGGCACGAGGGGGAAGTTGATGGTGGGACCCCAGGAACCCGCGGAAGCCCCCGACGACGACGCGGAGGACGGGCCGAGGAGGTTGATCTCGGCGGCGCTGCTCCACGGGCCCCGATTCCCGGCCTCGGAGGTCGCCGTCAACCGGACGAACCGGGCGCTGACCGCGGTGAAAGTGACCGTCTTCTCGGCGATGGTGTCCGACCAGGTGCCGGTGGTGAGCACACTCCAGGTGGTGCCGTCGGAACTGGCTTCGATCGAGTACTTCCCGATCCGCCCGTTCCCCACGTCCGCGCGCGGCAGATACGTGAGCCCGCCGATACCGCGCGCGGCCTTCGTATCGATCGTGATGCTGTGCGGCAGCGGAGCCGCGGGCGCCGGTGAATACCTGCTGTGCCAGATCGTCGCCGTATTGCCGTCCAGCACATTGGCTGCACCGTTGTTCACCCGGGCCGTCTCCGCATCACTGGCCGTGGCCGTCCACCCCGTCCGCGGCAACACCCCGGTGGGTGGGGCCGGTTCACCCGCAAGGAGATTGATCTCGGCGGCGCTGCTCCAGGGGCCGCGATTCCCGGCCTCGGAAGTCGCGGTCAACCGGACGAACCGGACGCTGACCGCAGGGAAAGACACCGTCTTCTCGGCGGTGGTGTCCGCCCAGGTGCCGGTCGCGAGGACCTCCCAGGTGGTGCCGTCGGAACTGGCCTCGATCGAGTACTTCCCGATCCGCCCGTTCCCCACGTCCGCGCGCGGAAGATACTTGAGCCCGCCGATGCCACGCGCGGCCTTCGTATCGATCGTGATGCTGTGCGGCAGCGGAGCCGCAGGCGCCGGCGAATACCTGCTGTGCCAGATCGTCGCAGCACTGCCATCCAGCACATTGGCTGCACCGTTGTTCACCCGGGCCGTCTCCGCATCACTGGCCGTCGCCGTCCACCCCGTCCGCGGCAACACCCCGGCTGGCGGCGCCGGTTCACCGCCGAGGAGGTTGATCTCGGCGGCGCTGCTCCAGGGGCCACGGTTGCCGGCCTCGGAGGTCGCGGTCAACCGGATATACCGGGCGCTCACCGCGGTGAAGGATGCCGTCTTCTCCGCTGCCGTGTCTGCCCACGTTCCGTTCGCTACCGGCTCACTCCAGGTGACGCCGTCGACGCTCACCCGGATCTCGAAGCTCCCGATCCGCCCGTTCCCCAGGTCCGCACGCGGAAGATAGCTCAAGCCAGCGATGCCACGCGCCACTTTCGTGTCGATGGTGATGGAGTGCGGCAGCGGAGCCGCGGGCGCCGGCGAATACCTGCTGTGCCAGATCGTCGCCGTACTGCCATCCAGCACATTGGCGGCACTGTTGTTCACCCGGGCGGTCTCGGCGTCACTGGCCGTCGCCGTCCACCCCGTCCGCGGCAGAGGGGTAGGAGCGGGCTCCACCAACGCCGCCGGAAGCACCGTGCTGTGATGCAGGCTGGTCGAGGGTGAGGACTCGCCCGGGTCGGCGACCACGGCGTGGTGCGCATGGGAACCGTCGGGACCGGTGGCCGCCGACGGGCCCATGGTCCCGCATCCGGCGACGAGCAGAAGAACCATCAGGAGGGCCGGCCCTCGACGAACGCTGCTCCGTCGGACAGACACGGCCGTGGAGCCGCCCAGCAGCTGCGTGTCATTGGTGGTGCGAGCGTGCGTCTCAGACTCCACGGTGGTGCCATCCTGTTCCCCAGCAATGCAGCGAAAACCTGCTTTCGACACTAGGAAGGCGGCGAACGATAAACACGAGTGGGGTCTACTGGAGGTAGGCACTGGAATCACCTGCCCTCCTACTTCCGAGCGAAGGCGCTTACTTGGAAACGGAGGCCGCGGCTACGCAGACCGACGCGGCACTATCCGGTCGGGTCAGCGCCCACAACGTAGCCGGCCTCGGCGGAGGCGAGCATCACCGACACCGGGGCGAGCTCGGCGGGCCGGCCCGTCGCCCGCACGCCCCGAAGGTGTCAGAGACAGTAAGTACACTGATGGCTCACGCTGTTCACGACGAAGAGGAACTCACATGGCAGACACACTGGGAAGCCCGAAATCCGAGCCCGAGGGCGGCTTCGAGCGCGATCCCTCCGACTGGGTCACCGGCGACGAGCCGATGACGGCGGCACAGCGGAGCTACCTCGACACGCTGGCCCGCGAAGCCGGCGAGGAGATCCCCGCCGACATCAACAAGGCCGAGGCTTCCGAGCACATCGACCGGCTGCAGGGCAAGAGCAAGAGGGTCAGCGACTCCTGATCCGCCCTGATCCCACCCTCCGTGCTGGTCGAACAAAAATCGTCGACCATCCCGGGGCGTGGGATCAGCCGTGCGCCGGCCTACCGCGCGCCGGCGAAGTTGAACTCCGTGCAGATGTCCTGGCCGAAGACGAAGCGCCGCACGGGCGCGGTACGCGCCTCGGCGAGGGCGTCGGAGCCGCTGAAGCGGATGCCGGGGACGCCGTCGCCCACGAGCACCGGCGCCGTGGTGAGGTACAGGCGGTCCAGCAGCCCGGCCTCGAGGAAGCGGGACACGGTGTTGCCACCGCCCTCGATGAGGACCTTCTCCAGCCCCCTCCCCTGCAGGAGCTCCAGGATCCGCTGCGGCGCGAAGTCCTCCGCACCCAACCGCACCACCTCCACCGAGGACGGCAGACCGTCCGGGACCGCCGCGTCGGCGCTGATGATCCAGAGCGTGGGCACGCCGTCGTCCGCCAGGACCCGCGCCCCCGCGTCCACCTTCGCCGACGCATCCAGCACCACCCGCACCGGGCTGGTGCCGGGCACGTCGCGCACGGCCAGCGAGCAGTCCTCCGCGAGGACGGTGGAGGCCCCGACGACCACGGCGTCGACGAGCGCGCGGAGCCGCTGCAGGTGCCCGTGGTCGCCGCGGTCCTCGTGGAGGCCGGCGTCACCGGAGCGTGAGGCGATGAAACCGTCGAGGCTCTGCCGCAGCTGTCCGACGACGAGCGTTCCTGACGCCCCCGCGAGGTAGCCGTACCGGTGGGTCAGTTCCTCCGCCTCGCCCGGCGCGGGAGCCGGGGGGACGGCGCCGTGGAGCAGGGACATCCAGGCGTCGGCGGACGGCGGGGTGTCGTGCCGCATGCGGGCGCGCTTCGTCGCGAGGTAGCTGGCGTTCTCCGAGCGCTCGGAGACGGCGAGGCCGCGGCGCTCGACGACGTCGATCCCGAGGTCCTCCAGCGCTTCCTCCTTGGCGGGGTTGCCGGAGAGCAGGCGGACCGCCCGGATGCCGAGGTCCTGGAGGATCTCCGCCGCCTGGTCGTAGCGGCGGGCGTCCACGGGCAGTCCCAGTTCGGTGTTCGCGTCCACGGTGTCCACGCCCTGGTCCTGCAGGGCGTATGCCTTGAGCTTGGCGAGCAGTCCGATCCCACGGCCCTCGTGCCCGCGGACGTACACCAGCACGCCGCGTCCTTCCCCGGCGATGGCGGCGAGCGCGGCGTCGAGCTGTTCCCCGCAGTCGCAACGCCAGGAGCCGAAGGCATCCCCGGTGAGGCATTCGCTGTGGACACGGACCAGGGGCGGCGCCTCGACCGTGCCGTGCGCGCCGTCGTCGATCCCCTGCGCGAGCGCCACGTGCTCCGTGCCTGCGCCGTCCCGGTAGCCGATCATGCGGAAGGTCCCGTGCCGGGTGGGCAGCACGGTCTCGACGACCCGCTCGACGGTGGCCGGGACGGGTGCTGAGGCGTGGTGCGTGGACTGCAGGGACATGGGACAACCTTAGGAGCGGAGCGTGGTGACGCGAAAAGCAGGTCTGCCGGTGTCAACGGGCGGCAGTGGGGATTTATTGCGGTTCCAGCTGGCGCTCCTCCTGCCGGGAGGGATGCAGCACATCCGCGGCGGCTCGGCCGAGGACCTCGCGGACGGCGAGGACGGCGGGCCGGCGGGCGCCGGCGCGGCGCGCCGAGGTGAAGATGGAGCGCCGCGGGTCCTCGGCGAGGTCGAGGAGCCGCACAGGCACGTTCCTGCCCGTCCAGACCAGTTCCGGCATGAGCGCGACGGCGTTGCCTGATTCGATGAGCCGGATCTGCGCCTGCAGGTCCGCCGTCTCGTAGCGCACGTCGGGCTCGAAGCCGGCCCGCCGGCACGCCTGCTCGGCCCAGTGCCGCGACGCCGCCCCCCGGGGTTCCATGACCCACGCCGCGCCGGCCGCCTCCGCCACCGACGCGATCCCGGCATAGGGGTGGCCCGCCAGGGGCACCGCGAGCTGGATGGCGTCCTGGGTCAGCGCCACGTGGTCGAGTTCCGGGTGGCGCGGTGCGGCGTGCCCCGGGTACTGCTCCGCGATCACGAGGTCGAAGTCCCTCGCGAAGGTCTCGTAGAGGGCGGTCTCCGGCTCGCGCTGCACCATCTCCACACGGACGTCCGGGTAGTCGAGGGTCATGGCCGTCAGGGCATCCGGCATCAGTGCGAGCGCGGCCGACTGGAACACCGCGACGCGCACCGTCCCGGACACCGTGGTCAGCGAGGCGGCGAGATCCGCCTCGGCCCGCTCGAGGGTCTCCAGCAGTTCCTCGGTGTGCGCGACGAGGACCTCTGCCTGGGGCGTGAGGACCACGCGGCGCCCGGTCTTCCGCAGCAGCTGGACGCCCACCTCCTTCTCGAGCTGGGCGAGCTGCTGCGACACGGAGGACGGGCTGTAGCTCAGGGCCGCGGCGACATTCGCGAGGGTCCCCCGGATCTTCAGTTCACGGAGCAGGCGGAGCCTGCGCAGGTCGAGCATCGACGCTCCACTTCTTCGGTTTCACCAATGGATACCCTTCGGTATTCATCGCTTTTCCTAATGGTACGGTGCGTCCGATACTGGGGTGGAAGTAGCTGCTTCATCCTGTGCCCGGCGCCAGCCGTCCAACCGAAAGCCGTTGCCATGACAACCCAGATCCCGCCCCGCGAGGGCACCGCCACCACCCCGGCGTCCCCGGACCCGTCGATCGCCTCGCACCCGAGCGCCGACGTCGAGCCCGACTCCTTCTCCGCCGGCCCCGGCGGCACCACGGACATCCCGGCAGCGCTGCCGGACGAGGCGATCGCCCTGGTGCGGCGCTGGCTGACCGAGGCGTCGAAGGTCCCCGTCGACGCGTCGGCCAGGCAGCTCGCCGGCGTCCTCAAGGACCCGGACGGGCTGGCGTTCACGGTCGGCTTCGTGGACGGCGTGATCCGCCCGGAGGACCTCGCCGTCGCGGCCCGGAACCTCGGCGCCATCGCACCGAAGGTCCCCGCCTTCCTCCCCTGGTACATGCGCTCCGCCGTGAAGGTCGGGGCCGCCGTCGCCCCCGTCCTCCCGCAGGTCGTCATCCCGATCGCCCGCCGGGTGTTGCGCGAGATGGTGGGGCACCTCATCATCGACGCCTCCGACGCCCGGCTGGGCCGCTCGATCGGGAGGATCAGGCGCGAGGGCATCCACCTGAACATCAACCTGCTCGGCGAGGCCGTCCTCGGCGACCACGAGGCCGAGCGCCGCCTCGCCGGGACGGTGCGCCTCCTCGAGCGGCCCGACGTCGACTACGTCTCCATCAAGGTCTCCTCGACGGTCGCCCCGCACCCCGCCTGGGCCTTCGACGAGGCGGTCCGGCACGTCGCCGAGAAGCTCGCCCCCCTGTACACGCTCGCGGCGCGGGCCACGACGCCCAAGTTCATCAACCTGGACATGGAGGAGTACAAGGACCTCGACCTGACGCTCGCCGTGTTCATGGACATCCTCGACCGCCCCGAGTTCACGCACCTCGAGGCGGGCATCGTCCTGCAGGCATACCTCCCCGACTCCCTGGCCGCGATGATCCGGCTGCAGGACTGGGCCGCGGCCCGGCGGGCCCGGGGCGGCGCCGGCATCAAGGTCCGCGTGGTCAAGGGCGCCAACCTCCCCATGGAGCAGGTGGAGGCGTCCCTCCACGATTGGCCGCTGGCCACGTGGGGCTCGAAGCAGGACTCGGACACGCACTACAAGCGCGTGCTGAACTACGCCCTGCAGCCGGGCCGCATCGACAACGTGCGCATCGGCGTGGCCGGGCACAACCTCTTCGACCTCGCCTTCGCCTGGCTGCTCGCCGGCGAGCGCGGCGTCCGCCACGGCATCGAGTTCGAGATGCTCCTGGGCATGGCGCAGGGGCAGGCCGAGGCCGTGAAGCGCGACGTCGGCTCGCTGCTCCTGTACACGCCCGTGGTGCACCCGGGCGAGTTCGACGTCGCCATCGCCTACCTCATCCGCCGACTGGAGGAGGGCGCGAGCCAGGACAACTTCATGTCCGCGGTGTTCGAGCTCACGGAGAACGAGTCCCTCTTCGCGCGGGAGAAGAACCGCTTCCTCGCCTCCCTCGAAGAGCTCGACACGGCCATCCCGGCGCCGAACCGGCAGCAGGACCGCGGCGTCCCCGCCCCGGCCCACTCCGGGACCGGGTTCTCCAACACCCCCGACACCGACCCCTCGCTCCCGGCGAACCGCGCCTGGGGCCGGGCGATCCTCGATCGGGTGGCCGCCTCCGAGCTGGGCAACGACGTCGTCGCCGCGACCACCCTGACCCGCGCCGACGAACTCGAGGACATCATCGCCGGCGCCGTCGCCGCGTCGGCGTCCTGGGGTTCGCTGACCAGCGCCGAGCGCGCCGCGGTGCTGCACCGGGCCGGCGACGCACTCCAGGCGCGCCGGGCCGACCTCATGGAGGTCATGGCCGCCGAGACCGGCAAGACGCTCGACCAGGCCGATCCGGAAATCTCCGAGGCCGTGGACTTCGCCCACTACTACGCCGAGCGCGCCCGCGAGCTCGACGACGTCGACGGCGCGTCCTTCTCCCCCGTCCGACTCACCGTCGTGACGCCGCCGTGGAACTTCCCCGTCGCGATCCCCGCGGGCTCCACCCTCGCGGCCCTCGCCGCCGGGTCCACCGTGATCATCAAGCCCGCCCCGCAGGCGCGGCGCTCCGGCTCGGTCATGGTCGAGGCCCTGTGGGCCGCGGGCGTACCGCGCGAGGTCCTGCACCTCGCGCACCTCGACGAGGGAGACCTCGGACGGCAGCTCCTCGCCGATCCCCGCGTGGACCGCGTGATCCTCACCGGCGGCTACGAGACCGCCGAGCTGTTCCGCTCCTTCCGGCCGGACCTGCCGCTGCTGGCCGAGACCTCCGGCAAGAATGCCGTCATCGTCACCCCCAGCGCGGACCTCGACCTCGCCGCGAAGGACGTGGCGCAGTCCGCCTTCGGCCACGCGGGCCAGAAGTGCTCCGCGGCCTCGCTGGTCATCCTCGTGGGCAGCGCGGCCACGTCGCAGCGCTTCCGGAACCAGCTGATCGACGCCGTCGCGTCCCTGACCGTCGGCTACCCCGCCGACCCGAGCACGCAGATGGGCCCCGTCATCGAGCCCGCCGCGGGCAAGCTCCTGGACGGGCTCACGACCCTCGGCGAGGGCGAGTCGTGGGTCCTCGAGCCGCAGCAGCTCGACGGCTCGGGCCGCCTGTGGAGCCCCGGGGTCCGCACGGGCGTGCGGCGCGGGTCCACGTACCACCTCACGGAGTACTTCGGCCCGATCCTCGGCATCATGACCGCGGCCACGCTCGAGGAGGCCATCGCTCTGCAGAACGACATCGACTACGGCCTCACCTCCGGCATCCACTCCCTCGACCGCCGGGAGATCGCCACCTGGATGAACGGCGTGCAGGCCGGCAACCTCTACGTCAACCGGGGCATCACCGGGGCGATCGTCCAGCGCCAGCCCTTCGGCGGCTGGAAGAAGTCCGCCGTCGGCGCCGGCACCAAGGCGGGCGGCCCCAACTACCTCGTGGGCCTCGGCTCCTGGGCCCCGCAGCAGTCGCGGGCACAGGACAGCCCGCTGCCCGCCGTCGAGCCCCTCCTCACGGCCGCCCGCGCGGCCGGCCTGCCCGAGGCCGACGTCGCCCGCCTCGACCGCGCCGCGGCGTCCGACGCCGCAGCATGGACGAGCGAGTTCGGCTGCGTGAAGGACGTCTCCGGTCTTGCGGCGGAGCGGAACCTGTTCCGCTACCTCGCGCACCCCGTGACGGTCCGCCTCGCCGAGGATGCACCGGTCGCCGACCTGGTCCGCGTGCTGCTGGCGGCCCGTGCCGCCGGCGCTCCGGTCACCGTGTCGAGCGCCGTCGAACTCCCCGTCGCCCTCCGGTCCGTGGTCCTGGCGCAGGCGGAGAGCGTCACCCTCGAGGACGACGGCGCCTGGCTGGCCCGGGCGTCGTCGCTCACAGCACGCCGCGTGCGGCTGATCGGCGGCGGAGCCTCGGCCCTGGCAGAGGCGACCGGCGGGCGTCCCGACCTCGCGGTGTACGCGCAGCCCGTCACCGAGGCGGGGCGGATCGAGCTGCTGCCGTTCCTGCAGGAGCAGGCGATCAGCATCACGGCGCACCGGTTCGGGACCCCGAACGCGCTGACGGACAGCATCCTGTAGCTCATCCCTCGACAGGGCAGGAATGACCACCCGACGGGGACGGACCCGGTCATGTCCGCCCTCTCGGCGTCGACGACGCTCCCGTCGGCGGGAGTGACCGGACCACCGCGACGTTGAACACCGGCGTGCCGAGCGCACCCCAGATCCGCAGCCACAGGGGCATCACCGCCTCGGTGGCGCGCGCGGTGTCGAGGGCACCGAGGTCGAGGATGTCCTCGGCGGGCCACCCGAAGCCGGTGAGCAGGCCCGTCACGAGAGCCTTCGCGTCGGCGGCGTCACCGCTGACGAAGACGGTGTGGTGTCCCTCGAGCAGACCGGGGTCCACCATCACCGCGGCCGTCATCGTGTTCAGCGCCTTGACCACCCTGGCGCGCGGGAGGGCCCGCTGGATCTGCTCCGCGAGGCTGTCACCGGCGGTTCCGCTGACGCTGGGCGGCATCCCGGCCGAGAAGTCCAGGGTGTTCGCCACATCGAGCAGCACGACACCGTCCAGATCCTCCGGAGCCAGTTCCCGGACCACGCTGAGCGATACCAGGCCCGGCGTCGCGTTGACGACCACCTCGGCGCCCCGGATCGCGTCGGCGTAGGACTCGATGCGGACCGCGCCGTGGGTGCCCGTCCCCCAGTGCCGGCCGTTCGGTGTGTCGTACGTCCGGGACCCGATCGCGACGTCGTGGCCCTGCCGCACGAGGGCAGCCCCGAGGGTCCGGCCGACGATCCCGCTTCCCAGAATGCCGATCTGCATCCCGAGACCGTGACAGGCCCGGGAACCGGTGTCAACGCCGTCGGTCGCGGAGCCAACCCTGCCCTGACGCACTACGCCGCACTGCGGTGTGCGGCCTCCTCGAGCAGCTGCGCTCCCCGGCGTGCCCCCTCGGCGGCCCGGAGGCGGTCGCCGATCACCGCGGCGGCAGCACCGTAGCTCTCCGTGGCGAGGATGGTCATGAGGGCGTCGGCGATCTGCGCGCCGGAGGACTTGCGGCTCAGGGTCAGCCCGGCGCCCGCCTCCTGCACGATCTTCCCGATCATGGGCTGGTCGAGCATGGGATGCATGGGCAGGATGAGCATCGGCAGGCCGTGGGCGAGGGCCCGCATCGTCGTCGCGTGGCCGCCGTGTCCTACCACCGCGGAGCAGTGGGGCATCAGTTCGGTGTGGGGGACGTACCGGTGGACCACGACGTTGGGCGGGGCGGTCAGCCGGTCGGGATCGATGGCGGGCCCCGTCGTCACCGTCGCGTCGACGGGCAGGTCCGCGACGGCGTCGAGGATCCGCTGCAGCACTGCGGGCTGACCCGCGAACGCCGTGGTGCTGAGACTCACCAGGACGTGGGGGTGCTCCGGCCGCACCGCCGGCCCCGCCACATCCAGTGCGGCTCCGGCCCAGACCACCCTGCCGGCGTCGTCGTCGTCCGCGGCCGGATCGAGGGCAGGGTCCGCGCAGACCAGCACCAGCTCCGCGCCCCTGGTCACCTGCCGTGGGCCCACCCCCTTCAGCCGTGCCATCACGGAGATGGGGTTGCGCCGGAACGGGCCGTCGAGGAAGGCGTAGAAGCTGTGGACCAGCGAGACGTAGGGCAGCCCTTCCCTGTCCGCGGCGCCGAGGGCACCGAGCAGCAGGCAGTCGATCACCAGCAGATCCGGTGGGTCGCGGCGGGCTTCGGAGATCAGGTCGCGGGCTATCCCGGGATCGGTGAACACCGACAGCATCATGGCGATGTCGCGGAGCGCGGGCCGCTCGACCGTCGGCGTCATGGGCGCGGCCGAGCGGTACGGGATGAACGCCGCGCCCGTGGTCTCGATCGTGGAGGCCTGGGCCGGATGCCCGATGAACCGCACGGAGTGCCCCTGGCGCATCAGCTCGCCGCCGATCAGCAGGGCCGGAGGTACATTGCCGCCGGCGTCGAGTGTGGCAAAGAGGAAGGTGGACATGACGTCCCTCCGGGGAACTCGCCGAACCATGCTGGGGGACGAGGATACTGCTCGCTCCCCCGTGGAACAATGACCGGAAGTACCCTCTTCCCCCTGTCCGGAACCCGAAAGCAGCCCCATGCCGTCACCGCCTGCCCGCCCCGACCTCCTGCGGGCGCGGACCCGGTCACTGGCGCCCGGGCTGACGGTGGTCGCCGCCGGGGTCGCCGTCGCCGTCTGGGTGGGATCGCTGCAGTCCGTTCTCGGACCGCTGGTGATCGCCCTGGTGCTCGGCGTCCTGCTCGCCAACTCCCCCCTGTACACACCGTCCCTCCGCCCGGGCGTGACGACGGGGACGAAGAAGCTCCTGCGGGCCGGCGTGGTGCTGCTGGGCCTCCAGCTCGCGCTGCCCGACATCGTGGCGCTCGGCCTCCCGGTCCTCGGCCTGATCGTGGCGTGCGTGGCGCTGAGCTACGTGCTCACACTGCAGCTCGGCCTGCGGCTCGGACTCACCCGCGCCGGCGCCACTCTCATGGCCGCAGGGTTCTCGATCTGCGGGGCGTCCGCCATCGCGGGCCTCCAGGGCGTCGTGAAGGCCGACGACGACGAGACCGCCGGCGCGGTCGCGATGGTCACCCTCTACGGGTCGCTCATGATCGTGGTCCTCCCCGTGCTCGGCGGCCTGCTCGGGCTGAGCGAGGACCGGTTCGGGATGTGGGCCGGCCTGGCCGTCCACGAGGTGGCGCAGGTCGTGGCCGTCGCGGGGACCGCCGGAGCTGCGGCGCTCGCCGTCGCGACGGTGGTCAAGCTCGGCCGGGTGCTGATGCTCGCACCGGTCGCCGCACTGGCGTCCCTCGGCGAACGACGGCGCGCTGCCGTCCTGGCCGGGGCGGATCGTCGCGGACGGAGCGGCGCCGGCTCACCGGGCGTCCCGGCGACCGGTGCCCGTCCTCCCGTGGTGCCGCTCTTCGTGCTCGGCTTCCTCGTCATGGTGGCCGTCCGCTCGCTCGGCATCCTGCCGGAGGCGGCGCTCGAGCTGGGCCGCACCGTCACGACCGTCCTGCTGGCGGCCGGGATGTTCGGGCTCGGCGCGGGGATCGACGTCCGCCGCCTGCTGCGCACGGGCGGCCGCTTCGCCGTCGTCGGTGCGCTCTCGACCGTGCTGCTGGCGGGAGGCTCACTCCTCGGGGTGCTCCTGCTGCCCTGAGGTCAGGGCCAGGACGCCGTTCCGCCCACTGACTGTCCGCACCCGGTGGGCATCACCGCGGATGCCCGCCGACATGCCGCGCCCGGTGGGCACGACGACTACGGGGACGGGCAGGGCTCAGCGCAGGCCGGTGCCACGCTCGAGGGCCAGCCCGATCAGTTCGTCGATCAGCTCGGTGTACCCGAGACCGGACTTCGCCCACATCTGCGGGTACATGCTGATGGGGGTGAAGCCGGGCATCGTGTTGATCTCGTTGATCACCAGGCGCCCGTCCGCGGTGTAGAAAAAGTCCACGCGGGAGAGCCCCTCCCCGCCGATCGCGTCGAACGCGTCGGCGGCCAGGAGCCGCACGCGGTCGATGACGTCCGCCGGGAGGTCCGCGGGGCACGTCAGCTCGGCGGCGGCACCGTCCACGTACTTCGCCTCGAAGTCGTACCAGGCGTGGTCGCCCGGCTGCATCGCGATCTCGCCGGGCAGCGAGGTGCGCGGGGCGTCGAGCCCGCGCCCCTGCAGGACCGCCACCTCGATCTCGCGCCCGTCGATCCCTGCTTCGACGATGACCTTCGGGTCGAACACGCGGGCGGCCTCGATCGCTGCCCTGATGCCGTCGACGTCGTCCACCCGGGTGATCCCCATGGACGAGCCGGCACGCGCCGGCTTCACGAACAGCGGGAACCCGAGTGCCGCGGCGCGCCGCACGGCGGCATCGGCGTCGGTGCGCCACTGGCGGTCGGTGACCACGTGGTACGGGCCGACGTCGAGCCCGGCGGCCTCGAACACCACCTTCATGTAGTGCTTGTCCATGCCGACGGCGGAGGCCAGCACGCCCGCGCCCACGTAGCGCATGTCCGCCATCTCCAGCATGCCCTGCAGGGTGCCGTCCTCGCCGAACGGACCGTGCAGGAGCGGCAGCACGACGTCGACGCCGCCGAGGCTCTGCGGCACGGACCCGGGGGCGGCGATGAGCAGTTCCTGGCCGGTTCCGCCGTCGACCGCGGAGCCCATGACCACGGCGTGCTCGGTTGCCGTCACCTCGGGCAGCACATCGGAGCGCAGGGACCACGCGGACGGATCCGCGGAGACCAGGGACCACTGCCCGGAGCGGGTGATGCCCACGGGCACGACGTCGTAGCGGGTGCGGTCGATCGCCTCGAGGACGCCGGCGGCGGTCACGCAGCTGACGGCGTGCTCACTCGAGCGGCCCCCGAAGAGGACGAGGACGCGGGGCTTGCCGGAGCGGGCCGGGGTCCCGGTGGGCGCGGTGGTCAGGGTGGTCACGGGGTGTGATCGCCTTCCGGCTTGAGGTTGCGGGCCAGCAGGCGCGGCCCGAGGTCGTTGACGGAGAGTTGCCCCTGGAGGACGGCGACCACACTCTCGGTGATGGGCATGTCCACGCCGTGCTGCTCGGCGGAGTCCAGGACGGCCTGGGCGGACTTGATGCCCTCGGCGGTCTGGTTCATCCGTGCCGTCACCTCGTCGAGGATCAGCCCCTGCCCCAGCAGCCGGCCGGCGGTGTGGTTCCGCGACAGCGCCGACGAGCACGTGGCGATGAGGTCCCCCATCCCGGCGAGGCCGGCCATCGTCTCCCGGCGTCCCCCAAGGGCGACGGCCAGACGGGTGGTCTCGGCGAGCCCGCGCGTGATGACGGAGGCCTTGGTGTTGTCCCCCATGCGGCGGCCCTCGCAGATGCCGACGGCGAGGGCGATCACGTTCTTGACGATTCCGCCGATCTCCACGCCGATCACGTCCGTGGAGGTGTACGGGCGGAAGTACGAGGCCGTGCAGGCCGCGGCGATCCAGGCGGCGGTGTCGTGGTCGACGCAGGCGACGACGGACGCCGTCGGCTCCTCCCGGGCAATCTCCATGGCGAGGTTCGGCCCGGAGAGCACCGCGATCCGCTCCTCGGGCAGCGCGAGTTCCTCCGCGATCACCTCGCTCATGCGGGCGTCGGTGCCGACCTCGAGGCCCTTCATGAGGGAGACGACGACGGCGTGGGACGCGATGAGGTCACGCCACGCCGGGAGCTGGGCGCGCAGGGACTGGGCGGGCACGGCAAGGATCACGAGGTCGCTGCCGGCGAGGACCTCCCCGACGTCGGCCGACGCCGTGATGTTCGCCGGGAGCACGGTGTCCCCGAGGTAGCGCGAGTTGCGGTGGCCGGTGGTGATCTCGGCGGCCACCTCGGGCCGGCGGGACCAGAGCATGACCGGGGTGTCCGGGGATGCGTCGGCGACGACCTTCGCGAAGGTGGTCCCCCAGCTGCCGGAGCCGAGGACGGCGATCTTCGCGGGTCGCGTCCCACGCGGGTCGGCCGTCATCTCGCTCCTCCTGGCAGGGATCCGCCGGATCCGCCGTCGTCGTTCTCCTGGCGGTCCTCGAAATCGCGGCCGGTCAGTTTCTGGTGCTGCTGCGCCGGGTCCCAGCGCTCGGCGGGCGGCCGCTCGCCCCGCAGCTCGGCGAGGAGCTCGGTGACGGCGTCGAGGATGCGTTCCGTCGCCGCATCGAGGGTCGTGCGGGTCAGCGGGAGGTCCCGGAACTCGGAGAGGTCCACGGGGTCGCCCACGAGGACACGGGAGCGCTTCCGGGGGAACAGGTGGAACCGCTTCGCGTAGCGGGGGAAGACCTCCTGGGCCCCCCAGTGCGCGATCGGCACCACGGGCGCACCGGTCTGGAGGGCCAGACGGGCGGCCCCGGTCCGGCCCTTCATCGGCCACATGTCCGGGTCGCGCGTGAGCGTGCCCTCGGGATAGATGATGATCGCCCCATTGTCCGAGAGCGCCTCGCGGGCGGCTTCCAGGGAGCGGTTCGCCCCCGCGGAGCTTCGCTCGACCGGCACCTGCTTGCTGGTGCGCAGGATGTATCCCACCACCGGCACCTTGAACAGCGACGCCTTCGCCATGAAGTGGGGCATGACGCCCTGGTTGTAGAGGAAATGCGAGATGACCACGGGGTCGATCTCCGTGACGTGGTTGGGGCAGACGACCATGCCCGTACCGTGCGGCAGTTTCTCCTGCCCCCGCCATTCCTTGGCCATCAGGGCGTTCATGACCGGCCTCACCCACAGGCCGAGGAACGTGAACATGGCGCGTGAGCCCCGTGACTCCCCCATCCTGCCGGGCCGCCTACGCGAGTGCCACGGCGACAGCCGGGGCGTCCTCCGTGACATCGAAGTCCGCGCCGAGGCCCTCGAGCTTGTCCTGGAAGCGCTCGTAGCCGCGGTTGATGAGCTCGATCCCGGTGACGCGGGATACGCCGTCGGCGGCGAGGGCCGCGATGAGGTGGCTGAACCCTCCGCGCAGGTCCGGGATGTCGATGTCGGTGCCGCGCAGCTGCGTGGGCCCCGAGATCACGGCGGAGTGCAGGAAGTTCCGCTGCCCGAACCGGCAGGGGACGCTGCCGAGGCACTCGCGGTGCACCTGGATGCTGGCACCCATGCGCAGCAGTGCCTCGGTGAACCCGAAGCGGTTCTCGTACACCGTCTCGTGGACGATCGAGACTCCGGTGGCCTGCGTGAGCGCCACGACGAGGGGCTGCTGCCAGTCCGTCATGAAGCCGGGGTGCACGTCCGTCTCGAGCACGAGCGGCTTCAGGGGGCCGCCCGGGTGGTAGAAGCGGATGCCGTCGTCGTCGACGTCGAAGGCCCCGCCGACCTTGCGGTACGTGTTGAGGAAGGCCGTGAGGTCGAGCTGGCGCGCGCCCTCCACGTAGATGTCACCCTCGGTGACGAGGGCGGCGGACGCCCACGACGCCGTCTCGTTGCGGTCCGAGATGGCCTTGTGGTTGTAGCCCGTCAGCTCCCTGACGCCCTCGATGCGGATCACCCGGTCCGTCTGCACCGTGATGATGGCGCCCATCTTCTGCAGGACGGCGATGAGGTCCATGATCTCGGGCTCGACGGCGGCACCGGAGAGCTCGGTGATGCCGTCGGCGCGGACCGCGGTCAGGAGCACCTGCTCGGTGGCCCCGACGCTGGGGTACGGCAGCGTGAGCTTGGCGCCGTGCAGGCCCTTGGGCGCGGAGATGGAGATGCCGCCCGGGCGCTTGTCGACGACGGCGCCGAAGTTGCGGAGGACCTCCATGTGGTAGTCGATCGGCCGGTCGCCGATCTTGCAGCCACCGAGGTCGGGGATGAAGGCCTCGCCGATGCTGTGCATCAGGGGTCCGCAGAAGAGGATGGGGATGCGTGAGTCCCCGGCGTGCGCGTCGATGTCCTTGGACATCGCTATCTTCGCATCGCTCGGGTCCATCGTGAGGTCACCGGTGATGGGGTCCTTCGTCACCCTGACGCCGTGCAGTTGCAGCAGGCTGGTGACGACCTCGACGTCCTTGATCTCGGGGACGTTGCGGAGGACGGACGGCGAATTGCCCAGCAGCGATGCGACCATCGCCTTCGGTACCAGATTCTTCGCCCCGCGGACGAGGACCTTGCCCCTCAACGGAATGCCGCCTCGGATGGTCAGAACGCTACCCATGAATACCTGTTTCCCTCATACGATGAACCCCCGCGAACCCGGAAATACCCCCTCCAAGCATAGGAGTACCGTCGGGCAGACAAAAAACAAGGGTACTGGGTGCACTCCCTGCTCCCCTACAGGAACCTCCGGGACCACGTGGTCATTCCTCCCGGTCCCGGCCGTGGCCCGTGAAGTGCGCGACAGCAGCACGGATCACGATGCGACGGGTCGACGCCGCCGCGCGGCGTCAGGTGCGCACGGGGAGGGTGGTCGGTTTGTGGGACGGGCGGCGGGCCTCGAACGCCGTGATGTGCTCCTCCTGCCGGAGCGTGAGGCCGATGTCGTCGAGTCCCTCCAGCAGGCGCCACCGCGTGTAGTCGTCGAGCTGGAAGGGGGCACTCACGGAGCCGCACTGCACCATGCGCGCCTGGAGGTCCACCGTGACCGTGGCACCCGGCTCGTTCTCCAGGACCTTCCAGATCAGTTCGATGTCGTCCTGGGCGACCTGCGCCGCGACGAGCCCCTGCTTGCCCGAGTTGCCGCGGAAGATGTCCGCGAAGCGCGATGACAGCACGGCCCTGAACCCGTAGTCCTTCAGCGCCCACACGGCATGCTCCCGCGAGGACCCGGTGCCGAAGTCGGGCCCGGCCACCAGGACGGATCCGCGGGAGTAGGGCTCGCGGTTGAGGATGAAGTCCTCGTCCTTGCGCCAGCCGGCGAAGAGGGCGTCCTCGAACCCTGTCCGCGTGATGCGCTTGAGGTAGACGGCCGGGATGATCTGGTCGGTGTCGATGTTGCTCTGGCGCAGCGGGACGCCGATGCCGGTGTGCGTGGTGATCTTGTCCATGGCGGGCTCCTAGACTGCGGTGACGGTGGACGGGGCGGCATGGGCGCCCGTGCCGTGGGCTTCGGTGCCGGCGGGTCGCGGAGGCAGGTCCGACGGCGAACTGAGGGTCCCGCGCACCGCGGTGGCGGCGGCCACGACCGGCGAGACGAGGTGGGTCCGGCCACCCTTGCCCTGACGGCCCTCGAAGTTCCGGTTCGACGTCGACGCGCAGCGCTCCCCCGGGGCCAGCTGGTCCGGGTTCATGCCCAGGCACATGGAGCAGCCGGCGAACCGCCATTCCGCCCCGAAGTCCTTGAAGACGCGGTCCAGGCCCTCGGCCTCGGCCTGCAGGCGCACGCGGGCGGAGCCCGGGACCACCATCATCCGCACGGCCGGGTCCTTCTCGCGTCCCCTGATGATGTCGGCGGCGATCCGGAGGTCCTCGATGCGGCTGTTGGTGCAGGAGCCGAGGAACACGGTGTCCACGCGGATGTCCTTCATGGGCGTGCCGGGCTGCAGCGCCATGTAGTCCAGCGCACGGCTGCACGCGGCCTTGTCGTTCTCGTCGGCGAAGTCCTCGGGTGACGGCACGGCTTGCGAGAGCGAGACCCCCTGCCCCGGGTTGGTCCCCCAGGTGACGAAGGGCTCCAGCTCGTTCGCGTCGAGGAAGACCTCCGCGTCGAAGACGGCGTCGTCGTCGGTGCGCAGTTCGCGCCACTCGGCGACCGCGGCATCCCAGTCCGCTCCCTCCGGCGCGTGCGGACGGCCCTCGAGGTACGCGAACGTCGTCTCGTCGGGGGCCACCATCCCGGCGCGCGCCCCCGCCTCGATCGACATGTTGCAGATGGTCATGCGCGCTTCCATGGACAGGGCCCGGATGGCCGAGCCGCGGTACTCGAGCACGTAGCCCTGCCCGCCGCCGGTCCCGATCTTGGCGATGACGGCGAGGATGATGTCCTTGGAGGTGACGCCCGGCTTCAGCGTCCCCTCGACCGTGATGCCCATGGTCCTGAACGGCTTCAGCGACAGCGTCTGCGTGGCCATCACGTGCTCCACCTCGGAGGTGCCGATACCCATGGCGAGCGCACCGAAGGCACCGTGGGTGGAGGTGTGGGAGTCGCCGCAGACGACGGTCAGTCCGGGCTGGGTGAGGCCGAGCTGGGGTCCGACCACGTGCACGATGCCCTGCTCGGCGTCGCCGAGCGAGTGCAGCCGTACGCCGAACTCCCTGCAGTTCGCGCGGAGCGTCTCGATCTGGGTGCGGCTGGTGAGATCGGCGATGGGCTTGTCGATGTCCAGCGTGGGCGTGTTGTGGTCCTCGGTGGCGATCGTCAGGTCCGGACGGCGCAGGGGGCGTCCGGCGAGGCGGAGGCCCTCGAAGGCCTGCGGCGAGGTGACCTCGTGGACGAGGTGGAGGTCGATGTACAGGAGGTCGGGCTGCGCTTCAGCGCCGACGACGTCGCCCTTCCGCACCACGTGTGCGTCCCAGACCTTCTCTGCCAGTGTCTTGCCCATGACGATCGTCCTTTTCCGCTCCGGCACCGGACCCCGGTAGGGGGCGGCGGCCGGAACTCCTCGTGCCGTCAACTCAACCAGCGCCCGCCGACGAGTGCCACTCCTACGGCTTGCGTCTCAGATTATGAGACGGCAATATCATCCTATGGACAATTCTAGCGGTGTCGGAGTCATCGACAAGGCCGCCCTCGTGCTCGACGCCCTCGAGGCCGGGCCCACCACCCTCGCCCAGCTCGTCGCCTCGACCGGACTGGCCCGCCCCACCGTCCACCGGCTCGCCCTCGCCCTGGCCCATCACCGGCTGGTGGGCCGGGACATGCAGGGCCGCTTCGTGCTCGGCAGCCGACTCGTGGAGCTTGCCTCGGCCGCCGGCGAGGACCGCCTGATCGCCTCCGCGGGGCCCGTGCTTCTCGGCCTGCGGGACGCCACGGGTGAGAGTGCCCAGCTGTTCCGGCGGCAGGGCGAGTGGCGCGTCTGCGTGGCGTCCGCCGAGCGTCCCGTGGGACTGCGGGACACCATCCCGGTGGGGACCCAGCTGTCCATGAAGGCCGGGTCCGCCGCTCAGTGCCTGCTGGCGTGGGAGGACCACGACCGCCTGCTCAAGGGCCTGCAGGACGCACGCTTCACGCCCACCGTGCTGGCGGGCGTGCGGCGCCGCGGGTGGGCGCAGAGCCTCGGCGAACGGGAGAACGGCGTGGCCTCCGTCTCGGCGCCGGTCCGCGGTCCGTCGGGCCGCGTGATCGCCGCCGTGTCGATCTCCGGGCCGATGGAACGCCTCACCCGCCAGCCCGGCCGCATCCACGCCGAGGTGGTCTCGGATGCCGCGCGCCAGCTGACGCTCGCCGTGGCGAAGGCAGCCGACTGACGTGGGCAGGGACGCTCCCGGCACCGCGCAACGCTATGCGATCTTCCTGCGGGGCGTGAACGTCGGCGGGGTCACCCTCCGCATGGCCGACCTCCGGGACCTGCTCGCCGGCCTGCCGGTGAGCGACGTCGCCACGGTCCTCGCGAGCGGCAACGCCACCTGCGCGTCCGCGCTCGGTGGCGAGCAGCTCAGGGACCGGGTGGAGGAGGCCCTGCGTGCACGCTTCGGCTATCCGGCCCGCGTGATCGTCGTCGAGCATGCGGAGCTCGCGGACATCGCGGCATCGGTGCCCCGCCGGGAGGATGCCGACTCCCACACGTACGTCACGCTGTTCAGGGGCCCGGAGGACCAGGCGGCCCTCGTCGACGAGGCCCGCGGCCTCGGCGAGGAGCCGGTGGTCCTCACCGGTGGCACGGCGATCGCCTGGTTCCCGCCGAAGGGCAGGTCCACCGACGTCCCCCTCGCGAAGCTGCTCGCCCGGGCACGGCACGCGGCGAACTCGACCACCCGCAACCTCAACACCGTGGACAAGGTCCTGCGCCTCCTGGCCTGACCGGGCGGACGCACGCCCCTTGGTAGGGTTCGAGCACGCCGTGCGGCCGATCGTACCGACCCAGCCGAAGGACACCCATGCGCCTCATCGCCCAGGACTGCCACCAGCTCGAGCATCAGAAGGGCTCCCACGGCTTCGTGGTGGCCGGCGCCGGCCGGGCCGCCGT
Organism: Arthrobacter sp. L77; assembly: GCF_000816565.1. Taxonomy (NCBI): domain Bacteria; kingdom Bacillati; phylum Actinomycetota; class Actinomycetes; order Micrococcales; family Micrococcaceae; genus Arthrobacter; species Arthrobacter sp. L77. The sequence continues at coordinate 733,641 of NZ_JWSU01000006.1, forward strand.
GATCGACCCGGGCCTGGCCTTCGGGTTCGACGGCGTCATCGCCGAGCTGCGGGCCGGCGAGGCGACGACGGGCCCGATCACCGACATCGTGCTCACCCACTACGACGCCGACCACGCCCAGGTGGCGCGGCGCCTCCAGGAGGCCCTCGGTGCCACCGTCTGGATCGGTTCCGCCGACGCCGAGGTGGTGCGCGGCCGCATCAGACCCAAGACCCGGCTCCGGCGAGCGCTGCGGCGGATCGCCCGTGTCCGGCTCCCGGACGGCGTCCGGGAGCTCACCGGCGCCGGTGAGATCTTCCCCGGGCTCGCGTACTTCCCGACCCCCGGCCACACCCCGGGCCACTACGCCTACCAGTGGCGCGGGGTCCTCTTCACGGGCGATGCCGCCAGGGTGTCGGCGGACGGGACGCTCAGGGACTTCTACGCGCCCCTCATCGATGACAGGCCGGTCGCCGCGCGGACCGTCCGGCTCCTCGCCGACCGCATCCGGGCGGGCTCGGTGGAGTGGGTGTGTTCGGGCCACAGCCCGATCGCCCGGACCCCGGCCCGCACTCCCTGATCCATACCCCCTGATCCGCGCTCCCGGAGTTCCCGCTCCCGCACATGGCTGATCCCGTCCTCCGGGAACTGCCCGGGGGACGGGATCGCTCGGTGCACTCAGACCGAGGCCAGTGCGCGATCCTTCAGCTTGACGAACTCGGGCTCCGTGATGGCGCCGGCTTCGAGCAGTTCCTTCGCCTTCGCGATCTCCTCGGCCGACGTCGGCTTGGCGACGCTGCGGACGTAATTGTCCATCGACTCCTGGGCCGCCTGCCTGCTGGCCAGTTCGCGGTCGGCCATACCCCGCCCGCGAGCCAGGAGGTAGACCACGGAGGTGATCAACGGGATGAAGATCAGGCCCACCATCCAGAGCGTCTTCAACCAGCCCGAGAGCTCACGATCCCGGAAGAGATCGACGATGATCTGAAACAAGACGATCAGATAGGCGAAGAACACCATGATCGAGAAGGACAACCAAATGATGTTCCAAATGTTCTCCCAGAATTCCATCTGTCCACTCCTGTCAGAATTTTTACGCCGCGAGGACAGACGGACCGGCGCGGCTTGGGTATCACCAGTGTGGTGATCCGCCGCTGCACGGCAAAGGGTCGAAGGTCCTGATCGCGCCCCCACCGCACGGGTATCGCGCCCACCCGGAGAACGTCCCGGAGGCCGGAGGTACCATGAGGCATGGGTGGGAAAAGCCTCGGGCAGAGCAGCCCCGCGTTCTTCCGCGAACTCGACAGGACGAGCCGACGTCGGGCCGTCCTCGGCTCGATCGTGCGCGTCACGGCCTTCTGCGCGGTTCTCCTCGTCGTCTATGCCGTGATTCCCATCGGAGGGTTCAACGACGCGAACCCGGCCGGCGCGTGGGTCCGGCTGATCGCCATCATCCTCGTCTTCCTCGGCGTCATGGCGCTCGAACTGAAGATGATCATGTCGGCGCGGATTCCCCAGATCCGGGCCATCGAGGCCGTGGTGGAATCCGTCCTGATCCTGCTGTGCCTCTTCGCGCTGCTCTACCTGTCCATCTCGACGTCCGACCCGGCGTCGTTCAGTGAACCACTCAGCCGGATCGACTCCCTCTACTTCACGACCTCCACCTTCGCGACCGTGGGGTTCGGGGACATCACCCCGCAGAGCGATCTGGCCCGGGCGCTCCTGTCCATCCAGATGCTGGTTGACCTCGCTGCCCTGGTCCTGATCGGGAAGGTCACGTTCTTCGCGGCCTCGAGGCGGCTGACGGAGTAGTCCCGGGACGCCGGCACTGCACCCGACCGCGCCGCTATCGACCGCGCTGCGAAGCCGCACGCACGGCGGCGCCGAACGCGTTGCAGCGCTCCACCTCGACGAGGACGGGCCGCAGGACGACGTCGTCCGCCACGCGGGAGCAGGCCGCCAGCAGCTTCCGGCGCACCCTGGCCGCGCGCCTGCCCGCCCGCCAGCGCGCGAGGAGCGACGCGACGACCCCGAGCAGGACGCCGACCGCGAGACCGCCGAGGATCAGCAGCGTGGGCAGGGGGAAGCCCTCCACCCGGGGCACCTCGAAGGCCGGCAGCTGCAGGAATGCAAGCCCCGCCAGGAGCCCGAGCCACAGCAGTCCCGTCACGAGGGCCGCGAAGGCGATCCACTGCAGCACGCCGATGACGCCCCACCACCTGCTCCGGCCGGTCTCGAGATCGGTGCCCGTGACGGCCGTGTCGAGGGCGTCCGTGAGCTCCGGTGAGGTGTCCAGGGCCGCGTCCCGGACGGATGTGCGCCACGGATCGCCGAGGCCGCCGGCCGCGGCGTCCCCGAAGACGCGCAGTGCCTGGCCCACCTGCGCCTGCTGCGCCGGGTCCCGGACGGCGAGCGAGGAGCGGCGGAGCTCGGGGACGACGTCCTGCCGCCGCAGGTTCAGCCGGCGCAGCGGATCCGGGCGGAGACCGGCCAGCCAGCGGGTCACCGGCCAGCCCGTGGTCGCGTGCACGTCCCGGCGGTAGGCACTGCGGACGGCGTCCACCACCACGGGGACACCCGCCGCCCTGCCGAGTTCGTCGGCCAGGGCAGCCCGCGCGGCGGCGGACGGTGCGGCGGTGTGCCCCGCCGCGAACGGGAGCAGGTCTCCTGCAGCCCGCTCGGCGTCCGCAGCGACCCTGCGCATCGCCGCGGCGCGGCTCTCCGCGAATGCCCGGACGGCTCCGGCGAGCTCGCCGACCCCCTGTCCCGTCCGCGCGGACACGGGGACGACGTCGACCCCCGGCAGTCCCTCGTCGGCGAGGATGCCCGCGAGGGAGGACAGCACCGCCTCGAGGTCCTGCGGGTCCAGGCGGTCCGCCTGGTTGAGGGCCACGAGAGTGACCGCCTCGTGGGTCGCCAGTCCCCGGAGGAAGCCGTGGTGGAGCGCCGCATCGGCGTACTTCTGGGGGTCGACCACCCAGAGCAGCACGTCGACCTGGCCCGCGAGGCGCTCGACGGTCTCCCGGTGCGCAACCGCCGTGGAATCGAAGTCGGGCAGATCCAGGAGGATCAGCCCCGCGGTGTCGGGCATCGCGGGGTGCACCTGCCGGGTCGGCTCCTGGCCGACCGCCGGCATCGGACCCCTGCGTCGCCGGCGGAAGAACCCGCGGCGCGCCACCCGCTCGCCGGAGGCGGGACCGGGCCCTGCCGCCGTGCCGTCGTCGAGCGCGTCCTCAAGGCCGGTGTCGGCCGCCCGGACATCCTGCGTCACGCCTCCGTCCCGGCCCTCGGCGCCGGGGTGTGCCTCCCGTCCGCCGAGGCCGGCACGCCCGTCGGGCGCGGCGTCCGCGCGCGCTCCCCCGGAGGACACGGCCTCGAGCAGGTGCTGCTCCTGCGCGGGGCCTCCCGCGACGAGCGGGGCACCCTCCGGCAGGGCGACGCGCTGCCGGACCTCCAGCCAGTCGAGCAGCTCGTCGCTCCCGCTGCTGCCCCAGACGAGGGCCAGCGGTTCCGATGTGGTGGGGCGCCGGACCGCGACCCGCGCCGCACCCGTGCCGCTCAGTGCGTTGACGAGCGAGGACTTGCCGCTGCCGGTCGGCCCGAAGATGCCCACCACCGTGTGGTCCGCCGACAGCGCCCGGCGCCGGCCCGCGCGCTCCAGTGTTCGGCGGAGCCGCTCGAGCTCCTCGTCCGGGAGCCGGTCCGCGCCGAGCTCATAGGCTTCCTGGAGATGTGCCAGCGCCTCGGACAGCGAAGCGGCTGCCCCGGTCTCCGTGGTGTCCTGTCCGGGACGGTTCACGCGGCGCCCCCGCCGTCGGAGGGTTCCGCGGGCAGCGCCGTGCGGAGCCGGCTCGCCAGGACGGTGAGCGCCTCGGCGGAGGTCTGCAGCGCCAGGGGGTGCAGGCACCGATCGTAGGCCTCGCGTTCGCGGCGGAACAGCGCCTCGACGCGCTGGTACAGGTTCCGGCGGGCCGTGGCGGCCAGCCGGCGGACGGCGTCGTCGCCGAAGACCGCCTCCAGGAGCTTCTGGCCCGCGACCGCGGACGCCCCGGCGATGCCGATCTCCCCGCCCGTGAGTCCTCCGGTCGACGCGAAGACCACCACCATCAGTGCCACGGCGACGCCGTTGACGCCGAAGGAGAGCATGCGGGCCGTGAAGCGCTTGTCCGCGCCCTCGGCCTGGACGAGCAGCAGGATGTCCTGCTGCCACTCCCGGATCTCCCGGGCCACCTCGGCCGACACGGCGGCGGCGTCCCAGGCCGGAACGTCTTCGAGCAGCACCCGGCCCGCGTGGTCGGCGCGCCAGCGGCGGCGCGTGGTCTCGTCCGCGCGTGCGGCCTGCTCGACGATCACCGTCTGCAGCCCGCTGCCGATGGCCTCGGCGACGGTCGCCGCCGGAGCAGGGCGTCCCGTGAAGAACGCGCTCACCCGGTCGCGTGCCCGGCCGATCCTCGTCTCGAGGCCGCGCATGAACTCACCGGTGCCCACGAAGTCCTGCCAGCGGGCGAGGACCTCCCCGCGCAGCAGCTTGCCGTCCTCCGTGGCCGCGAGCACGTCCGCCAGGGCGTCGGCGTAGGCGCGCTCCACCGCTGCCCGCAGGGCGTCGGCGGCGGACTGCTCCTGGTCGGCGGCGTCGGCGATGGCGTCGATGCGACCCGCGAGGGCGCGCATGGCACCGCTCACCGTCCGACGCGCGATGTCCCGCCGCCCGTCGGCGTCGGCAGCCAGCGCCTGCAGCCACCGCGTGATCGGCTCGACGGCGTGTGCGGGCAGCATCCGCGACGGCTCGAGCGTCATCTCGGGGACCACGAAGATGGGAGCGTGCCCGAGGTTCTCGGCCGACAGCAGGGTCAGGAGGTCGCTCCTGACCTCCTCCTCCACACCGGCCGGTACCCGGTCCAGCACGACGGCGACGAGGACGTCCCGGCGGCCCGCCTCCGCCAGCAGCCTCCAGGGGACGGCGTCCGCGTAACGGTTGGCGGTGGTCACGAAGATCCAGAGATCCGCCGCCGCGAGCAGCTGGCCGGCGAGCCTGCGGTTCTCGTCCGCAATGGAGTCCACGTCAGGGGCATCCAGGAGCGCGAGGCCGGGCGGCAGCGTGGAGGTGGGGCGCAGCAGCAGCGTGTCGGGTCCCGAGGCCCGGTGGAGCGCGGCGGGCGCCCCCGCCGTGGGTGAACCGTCGGCTCCGTCGCTGTTCCCGTCGTCGTCCCCGGCGTCGTCGGCAGCGAGGCGGACCCGGCTGAGCGTGGGCAGGACCCGCGCGTCGTCGAACCACGCGCCGTCGTCGGGGTGGTGGAGCAGGAGCGGCTGGCGGGTGGTGGGGCGCACGGCGCCGGTGATGGAGACGGGTCGCCCCACGAGGGCGTTGACGAGCGTGGACTTCCCTGCGCCGGTGGATCCACCGACGACGGCGACGAGCGGGGCGTCCAGGCTGGCGAGCCGAGGAAGGATGTAGTCGGTGAGCTGTGCGCGTGCGGCCGCCGCCGATTCCCGTGCCTCGACCGATCCGGGAAGTTCGAGCGCGAACGCCAGACTGTCCAGCGCGCCGCGCACTTCGCGCAGCAGCGGGGAGAGCCCGCGGGCTTCGCCGGCCAGGGAAAGTGCACTCATGAAACCATCATGCCAGTCCCCCGCCGCCGCGCCCGGGAAGTCCTTGCCCTCCCCGGAAACAGAAAAATCCCGGACATCGTGGTGATGTCCGGGACTTCCCGGTGTCCTGACGGACTGTGCCCTTGCGGGCGAATGTGACCCCAGCGGGATTCGAACCCGCGTTACCGCCGTGAGAGGGCAGCGTACTAGGCCGCTATACGATGGGGCCAGTACTTTCCATCTTACTATGTGTTGCCGTGTGCTTTTGCCATCCCGCCCGGGGGCGGAAGTGCGCTGGGGTACCAGGACTCGAACCTAGAATGTTGGTACCAGAAACCAGTGTGTTGCCAATTACACCATACCCCAATGGCACTTTTCGGAGCCCCGATCGTGCTGAACTCCGGTCGCGTAACCGCTCCGCGCCGAGAAATAACTTTACCGGACGGAGGGCAGGAACTGCAAAACGGGCTCCAGGCCCACGATGCGCGGCACCTCGAGGGCGTCCCCGGCATCGGCCGCCGAACCGCCGTCGGTGCCCGAACCCCGGCCCGTTCCCGCGCGGTCCAGCCACACGCCGACCAGCCCTGCCGACCTCGCTCCGACGGCGTCGACCAGCCGGTTGTCGCCGACGTAGAGCGTCCGCTCGGGCGCGGTCCCGAGCAGCCGGGCGCCCTCGTGGTAGATCGCCGGTTCCGGCTTGGCGACGCCTACGGTGTCGATGCCGACCAGCGTGATGATGCGCTGCAGGCCGGCATGGTCCAGCTTCGCCCGCTGGTAGTCGTGCACGTTGTTGCTGACAGCGCCGTACGGGATGCCACGGGCGTCCAGTTCGTCCAGGAGGGGCTCCACGTCGTCGTACGCCCGGAAGTGCAGGGGCAGGGTCTGCTCGTACGCGCGCACCCAGGCCTCCGCCATGTGCCCCACGAACGGTTCGGGGGTGAACGCGGCACGCGCGTGCCGGACCCTGTGCACCCTCTGCTCCTCGAAGGTCACATCCCCCGCCAGGAACCGGTCGTAGTGCCGCTGGGGGTCCGTCGCGTACAGGGCCTTGTACCGCGCCCAGTCGTCGTCGCTCAGGTGGTTCAGGTGCGGGTCGGGGATGGCCTGCAGCGTGTGCCCCATGGCCCCTTCGAGGTCCACGAGGGTGTCGTCGATGTCGAACAGCACGCCGTCCACGACGGGACGGTCCTCCGCGTCCGGGGCGCCCTGCCGGGCCCCTGCCGGCCCGGCGGGGCCATGGCCGGTCGCCATCATGCGGCCGTCGCGCGCAGTGCCCGGACGCGGGCGATCGAGGACTCCCGCCCGAGGATCACCATCGACTCGAACAGCGGCGGCGAGATCTTGCGGCCGGAGATCGCGGTCCGCACCGGACCGAAGGCGAGCCGTGGCTTCAGGCCGAGCGTGTCGACCAGCGCGGCGCGCAGCGCGGCCTGCAGCGACTCGGCGTCCCAGGTGGAGCAGCCCTCGAGGGCTGCCAGGGTGGCGTCGAGCACCTCGCCGAGGTTCTCGGGCAGTCCCTTGCGGGCGTCGTCGGCGATGTCCACGGCGTCGTCGGCCTTGAACAGGAACCCCAGCATCTCGGGGGCTTCGCCGAGCAGGGTGATGCGTTCCTGGATGAGCGGGGCGGCCTCGGCGACGATGCGCAGGTCCTCCTCGGTGGGATCGGCACCGATGAGGCCGGCGGCCGCGAGGTACGGCAGCAGGCGGGACCGGAACTCGCCCGGATCCAGCAGCCGCACGTGGGTGCCGTTGATCGCCTCGGCCTTCTTGAGGTCGAACCGGGCGGGGTTGGCGAGTACGTCGCGCACGTCGAACTTCTGGACGAGCTGCTCCACCGAGAAGATGTCCTGGTCCGCCGACAGGCTCCAGCCCAGCAGCGACAGGTAGTTCAGGAGGCCCTCGCGGATGAAGCCGCGCTCACGGTGCAGGAACAGGTTGGATTCGGGATCCCGCTTGGACAGCTTCTTGTTGCCCTGGCCCATGACGTAGGGCAGGTGCCCGAACAGCGGCATGTGCTGGGCCACCCCGATGTCGATCAGCGCACGGTAGAGCGCCACCTGGCGGGGCGTGGAGGACAGCAGGTCCTCACCACGCAGGACGTGCGTGATGTTCATCAGGGCGTCGTCGACGGGATTGACGAGCGTGTAGAGGGGCGCTCCGTTGGCCCGGACGACGGCGAAGTCGGGGACACTGCCGGCGCGGAACGTGATCTCGCCGCGGACGAGGTCGGTGAAGGTGATGTCCTCGTCGGGCATCCGCAGCCGCAGGACCGCGGGACGCCCGGCCGACCGGAAGGCGTCCTTCTGCTCCTCGGTGAGCGTGCGGTCGTGGTTGTCGTAGCCGAGCTTCACGTCGCGTCCGGCGGCGCGGTGGCGCTCCTCCACCTCCTCGGGGGTCGAGAAGGACTCGTAGAGGTGGCCCGCCTCGAGGAGGCGGTCGATGACGTCCCGGTAGAGCTCGCCGCGCTGGGACTGGCGGTAGGGCGCGTGCGGCCCACCCACCTCGACGCCCTCGTCCCAGTCGATGCCCAGCCAGGTCATGGCTTCCAGGAGCTGCTGGTAGCTCTCCTCGCTGTCGCGGGCGGCGTCGGTGTCCTCGATGCGGAAGATCAGCTTGCCGCCGGTGTGGCGGGCGTACGCCCAGTTGAAGAGCGCGGTCCTGATCAGCCCGACGTGGGGGGTTCCCGTCGGTGACGGGCAGAATCGGACCCGGACGGGCGTGGCATCGGAGACGGTGGGGAACTCTGCGGCAGTAGTCATGGTGGTCCCATTCTAGGTGGGCCCACCGGCGGCGGCCGAGCGCCGTCGGACCCGGGACCGCAGGGCCCGACGGCGGAAGGGCGTCAGCGGCGTGCCGGGTTGGACAGGCGTCCGATGCCCTCGATGTCGACGTCGTACCGCTGGCCGTCGGTGATCATGCCGACCCCGGCCGGCGTGCCCGTGAGGATGATGTCCCCGGGCAGCAGGGTGAAGGCCTGCGAGACGTAGGCCACGAGTTCGCGGACGCCCCAGATCATGTCGCTCGTGGAGCCGTCCTGGCGGAGTTCGCCGTCGAGGCTCCCCCGGACCGTGAGGTTCTCCGGGTCCAGGTCCGTCTCGATCCAGGGGCCGATGGGGCAGGACGTGTCGAAGCCCTTGGCGCGCGCCCACTGGTCGTCGGTCTTCTGGACGTCGCGTGCCGTGAGGTCGTTCGCGCAGGTGTAGCCGAACACGACGTCGTCCACGCGCTCGAGCGGGACATCCTTGCAGATGCGGCCGATCACGACGGCGAGCTCTGCCTCGTAGGAGATCTGGTCGGAGAAGGATGGCAGCATGATGGGGTCCCCGGGGCCGATCACCGAGGTGTTGGGTTTGAGGAACATGAGCGGCGCAGCCGGCGTCTCGCTCCCCATCTCCTGGATATGGTCAGCGTAGTTGCGGCCCACCCCGACCACCTTGCTGCGGGGAATGACGGGCGCCAGGAGGCGGACGTCCTCGAGGGCGTGGCGTACGCCGGTCAGCTGGATGCCGGCGTAGAAAGGGTCTCCCTGGATGACGGCGACTTCCTCGCTGCCCTCGGTCCCTTCCACGACGCCGAACATTGGGTCATCATTTACGACAAAGCGTGCAATTCGCATGCCGCCAAGCCTAACGCGGGCCCCCGCGTCCGGTTGTCGGTGCCGGTGGGTGGCCCGTTTGCAGGCGTCAAGGAGATACCGCGGGCACTCCCTTCCCAGAGAGAGGGTGCCCGCGGTATCAGGTGTGACGCACGGGTGGAAGCGCGGCCTAACGGAACGCGACCATCTGCCGATGAGTGACTAGCCGGGCCAGTTGTTGACGCGGTCCAGCGAAGAGACAGGGGCGACGACGCCGGTCTTGGCCGGGGCGGCGTTGGCCGCTGCTGCACTTCCGGTCACGAGGAGTGTTGCGAGGAGGAATGCGGAGGTGATGCGCTTCATGATGTGTTCCTTTGGCGGATGGTCGACAGTGATGGCAGGGTCCAGCTCGTGTACCATGAGCGGCCCTGGAATTATCGTAAGCCACACCAGCCACTTTGGTAACAGGTTTTCGGATTTCTTTTTACCCTTCTCCAAATTGTTCGTCCCATCGCGTTCCGATGCCAATAATGGGACGAGTAGCCTGACCGATCCGGAAAGCCGAAGGTGAGCATGACCTATCAGGAAGCAGCGGGACAGCGATTGCTGATGGAACTCCGAGCACGCGAAGCGTGGAGCCAGCGTGACTACATCACCGCGCAGAATCTCGCACAGGAGTTGGCAGCATCTGCCCTCGCTGACAGCGACGATCTTGGCTGGTGGAACGCCACTTTCCTCGTGGCCGAGACTTTGCGGAAGCAAGGGCTGATGCAGGAGTCGAGAGCTGTGGCCGAGACACTGGCCGGCCACGCATTGACGGTCGAGTCCCAAGCCCTCAGTGCCCGGGTCTCCACCATCCTCTCCCTCGCCCTCCAGGGTTGCGGCGACCTGACGGCCGCCGTCACTGCCGCTCAACAGGCGGTTGACGACGCTTCGGGTGAGGTCGACGACGTCGGCGTTCTGGTCGGCGCGCGAAATGCACTCATCGCGGCACTTGCGGACAGCGACCAGCTCGACTCCGCCTGGCAGGAATGTCAGGCCCTTGACGCACTCCTGCGGTCCGAGCCCTTGAGCCAGACGACCGGTGTCGGCTATTGGGCCATCGGCAACGTGGCGTTTCTCCTCAAACACATCCCGCAGGGCGTCGAATATCACGGGCGTGCGGCCAAGGCACTCTCTCCTACCAACGACCTCGATCTATGGGCGCGCTTCAATCGCGCATCGGCGTCGCTCCGACTCACCGCCGGCGTCATCGAGCCCGAGACACTCGAATGCATCGAACGGGCGGAACTGGCGAGTTCGATCGTCGGCGGATCGGAGCGGGACTGCCTCGAGTTGAGCCTCACGCGGGCACAGTGGCTCGTGTTGACCGGTCAGGTCGAGGCATCCGTGACACTGCTCAGGTCCATCGTCGAGAAGAAGCGCCTACTGGCTACGCACATGGCGGCGCAAGCTCACTTCCTGCTCGGCCAGGCCCTGTCGGCCCACGGTGGTGACTCCGGAGCCATCTCGAACTTGGAGGCCAGCGAGGGCCTGTTCCTGCAGTCGGGGGCGGAGGACAGCGCCTCCACGGCCCGGGCCCTGATCGACTCGATCCGGAGCTGAACCGGAGAGATCAGCTCCTGCACGTCGCGTCAAGCGGAATTAATTCCCGATGCATATGCATGCTCTTCCGCCGCACTGGCGTAAGCTGATGAACAGACCCCGGCCGGGTCGGGCGTTTTCCCCCATTACTCCCACCCCGGTCGGGGTTCCTTCATCTCCGGACCGTGACGCCGGCCCCAGGTCCTCGACCGCCGCCGGCACTCTTCCGGCCGAGCGCTTTCAACGCGCCGTCAGAACAGGCACCTCACCGGATTAGCGGCTCCGCGGAATGTACTCTGGGATCGATGAGCGCTGACCATAAGGACCCCCGCCTCGCGATGCTCGTCGAGAGCATCGTCCGGCTGTCGCGCGGAGAACTGAGCAGCCGCATCGAGCCCTCGAGTGCCCGGGACGAGGTGGACGCCGTGATCACCGGCGTGAACCTGCTGGCCGAGGAGCTGGAGCAGGTCTACGAGCAGTTCGAGAAGCGCGTCGAGAGCCGCACGGCCATGCTGCGCCAGGCACACCTCGACATGATGAAGATGGCCATGTCCGATGCCCTGACCGGCCTCGCCAATCGCGTGGCCCTCATGGACGGCATCGAGGAGGCGCTCGCCCAGGCGGCCGCCCACAATGCCGAGCCGCCGGCCCTCCTGCTCCTCGACCTCGACAGCTTCAAGAACGTCAACGACCGCTTCGGACACGACGCGGGCGACCGCGTCCTCCGGGAAGTCGCCCACCGACTCCTCGGCGTGGTCCGCGAGAGCGACCTCGTGGCACGGCTGGGCGGAGACGAGTTCGCCATCCTGCTCCCGGGCGCCACCATGGAGATCGCCATGCAGGTGGCCCGCCGGGCACTCGACGCCCTCGCCCAGCAGATCCGCCTCGACTCCCTGTACGTGCACTCGCGTGCGAGCATCGGGGTGCGCCTCGGCACCGCCGGCCAGACGGCGGACGAACTGCTCCTGGACGCGGACACCGCCATGTACGCGGCCAAGCGGGAGGGCCGCAGCATCATCAAGGTCTTCGAACCCGTGATGCTGTACTCGCGCCAGCTCCGCAGCCAGATGGCCACCGAACTCCGCGACGCGATCAGCTCCAACCAGCTCGTCCTGCACTACCAGCCGGTCGTGGAGCTCGCCACCAACCGGATCCTCGGCGTCGAGGTCCTGGTGCGGTGGCAGCACCCCCTCCGCGGGCTGATCCCGCCGGACACGTTCATCCCGCTCGCCGAGGAGATCGGCGTCATCCACGACCTGGACCGCTGGGTGATGTCCTCGTCGCTGCGCCAGCTCGCGACCTGGCGGAGGGATCTCCCGCTCGACGACGACTTCCAGCTGCGGGTGAACCTCTCCGCCGTCGAACTGAAGCAGCTCGACCTCGTCGACCACATCAGGGGACTGCTCCGGGAGCTGGAGGTGCCCGCGCACAGCCTCGTGGTGGAGATCACCGAGACGGCGATCGTGACCCGCGGGGAAGTCGAGATGTACTCGCTGCTGAGCCTGCAGCAGCTCGGGGTCGGGATCGAGATCGACGACTTCGGGACGGGCTACTCCTCCATCAGCTACCTGCGGGAACTGCCGGTCAGCATGGTCAAGGTGGACCGGTCGCTCCTCGTCGAGCTCAACACGAGGCCCGGTCAGCTCGACTTCGTCGCGGCCATCCTGCAGCTCATCCGGGCCGCCGGCCTCGAAGCCGTCTTCGAAGGCATCGAGACCCGGGAGCAGGCCGACCAGCTGAGGTCCATGGGCTGCGCCAGCGGGCAGGGCTACTACTTCAGCCGCCCGATGCCCGCGGACGAGGCGTCGGCCCTGCTCGCCACCACGCGGCACCTGCAGGTCACCGAGGGCATCGACGACGCGGAGACGGCGTCGTCGTTCTGACTCCCCCGCGGTCCCCGGCCCACCGGGACCGGTGGATCCCGGAACGACGACGGCGCCCGTCCGTACCCCTCGCGGGGCGGGACGGGCGCCGTCGTGTCCTCCCGGAGATCAGACCAGGCGCGTGAGCCAGCCGTGCGTGTCCTCGACGACACCGGTCTGGATGCCGAGCAGCTGGCTGCGGATGGACATGGTCACCTCGCCGGCCGGTGCCCCCTCCGCGCCGATGAACTCGTCACCGTCGCGCAGGCGGCCGATGGGCGTGATGACCGCGGCCGTGCCGCAGGCGAACACCTCGGTGATCTCGCCCCTCGCGACGCCGTCGCGCCATTCGTCCAGCGTGATCTTGCGCTCGGTGACCTCGAGTCCCCGGTCCCGGCCCAGCTGGATGATGGAGGACCGCGTGACGCCTTCGAGGATGGTGCCGGTGAGGGCCGGGGTGACGATCGACCCGTCGCGGAACACGAAGAACACGTTCATGCCGCCGAGTTCCTCGACGGCGTTGTCGTTGAACTGGTCGAGGAAGAGCACCTGCTTGCAGCCGTGCGCCTCCGCCTCGAGCTGGGCCGCGAGCGAGGAGGCGTAGTTGCCGCCGGCCTTCGCCGCTCCGGTGCCTCCTCGGCCTGCCCGCGCGTAGTTGCGGGACACCCAGATGTCCACGGGCTTCACCTCACCGCCGAAGTAGTTCCCGGCGGGCGAGGCGATCACACGGTAGGACACCTCGCGGGCGGGCCGGACGCCGAGGAACGCCTCGGTGGCGATCATGAAGGGCCGGAGGTAGAGGCTCTCGCCGTCGCCGGACGGGATCCAATCCTGGTCCACCGCGACGAGCCGGCGCAGGGACTCGAGGAAGAGTTCCTCCGGCAGCTGGGGCAGCGCGAGGCGGGTCGCCGAGCGGTTCAGGCGCGCCGCGTTGGCGTCGGCGCGGAAGGTCCACACGGAGCCGTCGGCGTGCCGGTAGGCCTTCATGCCCTCGAAGATCTCCTGGCCGTAGTGCAGGACGGCGGCCGCGGGATCCAGGGCGATCGGCCCGTAGGGCTCCACGCGCGCATCATGCCAGCCGCCGACACCCGATGCGTCGACGCTGAAGTCGACGATCGCGGTGTGGTCCGTGAAGAAGTTGCCGAAGCCGGGGTTCGCCAGCACCGCCTCCCGCTCCTCGGCCGATGCCCGCTGCGTCGACAGGTGCTGGGCGAAATGGGTATCGGTGGCTGTCATGGTTCCTCCGCGCTGGAACGGACTGCACGCACGGCTCGGCCGCCGTCGTCCGTGGGTGGTCAGTGCTCCGGCACTGGGTTAATGATGTGTAACCACCTTAGGACACGGTCGCGGCAATAGCATCGCCGACAGCAGCCGTGCTCCGCGCACCCGAGCGCGCGGCGATGTCCTCCTCGACGGCCCGTTCGATCCGCGCCGCCCGGTCGGCGAGGCCGAGGTGCTGCAGGAGGAGCGCCGCGGAGAGGATCGCGGCGGTCGGATCGGCCAGCTGCCGGCCCGCGATGTCCGGCGCCGAGCCGTGCACGGGCTCGAACATGGACGGTGCGGTGCGGTCCATGTTGAGGTTCGCCGACGCCGCGAGCCCGATGCCGCCGGTCACGGCCGCCGCGAGATCGGTCACGATGTCCCCGAAGAGGTTGTCGGTGACGATCACGTCGAAGCGCGACGGGTCGGTCACGAGGAAGATCATCGCCGCATCCACGTGCAGGTAGTCATGGGTCACGTCCGGGAAGTCGGCGGCGACGGCCTCCACGGTGCGCTTCCACAGGTGCCCTGCGTACACCAGCACGTTGTGCTTGTGGACGAGGGTCAGCTTCTTCCGGCGCGCGGCTGCCCGCCGGAACGCATCCCGCACCACCCGCTCGACGCCGTAGGCGGTGTTGAGGGACACCTCCGTGGCCACCTCGTGCGGCGTGCCGCCGCGCAGCGTCCCGCCGTTGCCGGTGTAGGGGCCCTCGGTCCCCTCACGGACGACGACGAAGTCGATCACCCCGGGCTGCGCCAGGGGGCTCGGGACGCCCTGGTACAGGCGGGAGGGCCGCAGGTTCACGAAGTGGTCCAGCGAGAAGCGGAGCTTGAGCAGGAGCTCGCGCTCGATCAGCCCGGACGGGATGCGGGTGTCCCCGGGAGCAGCGCCGACCGCGCCGAAGAGGATGGCGTCATGGCTCCGGAGCCTGTCGAGCGTGGCATCCGGCAGGGTCTCCCCCGTGGCGAGCCAGTGCTCGGCACCGAGCGGATACTCGGTGAGGTCCAGCTCGACGTCGTCGCCGACCGCCGCGAGCAGCACCTTGACCGCCTCGGCGGTCACTTCGGGCCCGATGCCGTCTCCGGGGATGACGGCGAGGTCGATACTGCGGGGTGCATCAGTCATGATCCCAGCGTAGGAAAGCGCTTCGGGCGGCAGAGAATCCGTCCACAGGGTGAGACGGCTCCACCCTGGGTCTGATGTGCGGGGGCGCCCGCCCCGCCTAGAGTGGATCCCCATGGACCTCCACCTGCGACTGGCGCACTGGATCCGCACACACCCGCGAACCATCGATGTCTGCCTCGTGCTGGCGATCCTCCTCCTGTTCGTCCTGCCCTTCGCCGCCGACGGCGTCCCGGGGTACACCCTGATCGTCGGCGTGTCGATGGCGGTGACCGTCCCGCTGGTGTGGCGCCGTTCGCGCGTCGTCCTCTCGGCCGGGCTCGTCGCCGGCGTCTCCGTCCTCCAGCTGATCACCGGGATCGAACCGGTGCCGGCCCAGTTCGTCATCCTCATCACGCTCTACACCCTCGCCGCGCACGGCCCCCGCTGGGCCGGCGTCGGCGGGCTGGGACTGGCCGTCGCCGGCGCGGCGATCGGCCTCGTGCGCTACGGGGACATGATCGGGCTCGGCCCCGGCCAGCCGGTCCTCACCACCGTGCCGCTGTTCCTGATCCTGCTGTTCCTCGTGGAATCGCTCGTGCTGCTCGCCTGGACGCTCGGCGACCTCTCCCGCTCGCGCCGCCTGGCCTACCGGGCCCTCGAGGACAGGACGCGCCGCCTCGAGGTGGAACGGCAGCAGGAGCGGGACCTGGCGGCGGCGGACGAGCGCAGCCACATCGCCCGCGAGATGCACGACATCGTGGCCCATTCCCTGTCCGTGATCATCACGCAGGCCGACGGCGCCCGGTACGCCAGCGCCCAGACTCCGGAGCTCGCCGTCCGGACGCTCGGGACCATCGCGGAGACCGGGCGGGGCTCCCTGCGCGAGATGCGCCGGCTGCTCGGGGTGCTCCGCGGGGACGAGACCGCGTCCACCCGCCCGCTCCCGACGCTCGACGACGTCGATTCCCTCGTCCAGTCGGTGCGCCGGTCGGGGGTCCACGTCGCGTGCCGCCGCACGGGGTCGCCGCGCGGCGACCTCCCACCCGGCGCGGAGCTGACCGCCTACCGCGTCATCCAGGAATCGCTCACCAACGTGCTCCGGCACGCCGGGGCGGCCACCACCGCGGAGGTGGTGCTCGACCACGGACCCCGCGGGCTCGGCATCACGGTCGACGACGACGGCCGGGGCGCCGCGGCCGATCCCGCCACCGCGGGCGCGCGCCAGGGGATCCGGGGCATGACCGAGCGCGTACGGCTCTACGACGGCTCCGTGGCCGCGGCGCCGCGCTCCGGCGGCGGCTACCGGGTGGAAGCCTTCATCCCCTACACGCAGGCCTGAGGCCCGGCCCCCCTTCGCAGTCCCGGCACGGCAATCACAGGAGACGACACGCAGCATGGACAGCATCACCGAGACCCCGGCCGGCAGCCACCATGCGTCGGAGGCCGACGACGGCGTTACCCCGCCGATCCGCGTCGCGATCGTCGACGACCAGCACCTCGTGCGCAGCGGCTTCGCCATGCTCATCAACTCCCAGCCCGACCTGCGGGTGGTGAGCGAGGCCGCGAACGGCGAGGCCGCGGTGAGGGCGCTCGCGAGCACGCGCGCCGACGTCGTCATGATGGACGTGCGCATGCCCGGAATGGACGGCATCGAGGCCACCCGGCGGATCCTCGCCGACCGCACCCCGCCGGGAGGCGAGGGCGCCGAGGGCGCCGCGGCCGGCCCGCGCATCGTGGTGCTGACGACCTTCGACCTCGACGAGTACGCCCTCGCGGCGATCCACGCCGGCGCCAGCGGGTTCCTGCTGAAGGACGCGCCGCCGGAGGAACTGCTCGAGGCGATCCGGACGGTGCACCGCGGGGACGCCGTGATCGCACCCTCGACGACCCGCCGCCTGCTCGACCACGTGGCACCGCTCCTGCGGCGCCCCTCCCCCGAGCAGCATGCCCACGCGGAGGCCGTGGCACGACTCACCGTCCGCGAGCGCGAGGTGTTCGGGCTGATCGCGCAGGGCCTCTCGAATCCGGAGATCGCCGCGAAGCTCTTCCTCTCGGAAGCGACGGTGAAGACGCACGTGGGGCACATCCTCGCGAAGCTCGGGGCGCGGGACCGTGTGCAGGCCGTCGTCATGGCGTACGAGACGGGCATCGTCCGGCCGTGACCGTCGGGCCCGCCCGGCCGCATCGACACGGGCATGAACCGGGGGTGGAGACCGCGGGCAGTGCCCTCATCCCACGGGAGGAGACCCCGCCCCTGCGATCCCGGACCTGGCGCCGATCCGCCCGACGACGGGCGTCCCTAGCGTGGAAGCATGACAATCTCCACGAATCTCCCCGGGGCGATCCCGGGCTCCCCGGCTGCGTCCTCCGCCGCCGTCGCCGCACGCGCCGTGTCCAAGAGCTACGGCCGGGGTGAGACCGCCGTCCACGCCCTCCGGGACGTCTCCCTCGACTTCGAGCGGGAACGCTTCACCGCCATCATGGGCCCGTCCGGGTCCGGCAAGTCCACCCTGATGCACTGCCTGGCCGGTTTGGACAGTATCGACACCGGCCGGCTCTGGGTCGGGGGCACCGAGATCACCGGGCTTCCCGACGCCGCCCTGACGCGGCTCCGGCGCGAACGCGTCGGGTTCGTCTTCCAGGCCTTCAACCTCGTCCCCACCCTCACGGCCGAGCAGAACATCACGCTGCCGGTCGCACTGGCCGGCGGCACCGTGGACACGGCCTGGCTGCAGCAGATCTCGTCGTCGCTGGGGCTCGGCGACCGCCTCTCCCACCGTCCTCACGAACTCTCGGGCGGCCAGCAGCAGCGGGTCGCCGTGGCCCGCGCCCTGCTGACCCGGCCCGATGTCATCTTCGGTGACGAGCCCACCGGCAACCTGGACTCGGCGACGGGCGCCGAGGTGCTGTCCCTGCTCCGGCGGAGCTGCCGCGAGATGGGACAGAGCATCATCATGGTCACGCACGATCCCGTCGCGGCGTCCTATGCCGACCGCGTGGTCCTCATGAAGGACGGCGCACTGGTGGGCGAACTCGAGCAGTCGGCACCCGAGGCGATCCTCGGCGCGCTCGCGACGCTGGGGGCCTGACGTGCTGCAGGTAGCCCTCGCCCAGGTCCGGGTCCATGCCCGGCGCTTCCTCGCCGTCGGCCTCGCCGTGATGCTCGGTGTGGCCTTCCTCTCCGCGACCCTGATGGTGGGCGCGACCACGAAGGCCAGCCTCGGGGAGAGCATCGGGGCGTCCTACGCCAGGGCGGACCTCGTGGTGACCGCGCAGGACGGCGGTTCCGTCCCGGCCGGCGTGGCCGCCGACCTCGCGTCGGTCCCCGGCGTGGACGCGGTCCACGGCCTCGAGCGCGCCTACGCCCAGCTCACCACCGGCTCCCAGGACGCGCTCGCCGTCCTGACCACCACGGCGACGCCGCGGCTCGAGACGGCGGTCATGACGGCCGGGTCCTACCCGTCGGAGGCCGGCCACGTGGCACTGGACGAGGCCTCCGCGGCCCGCCTCGACGTCGTCCCCGGCGACACGGTGGCACTCGACGCCGCCGCTCCCGCCACGTCGCCGGGCAACGCCCTGACCGTCACCGGCCTCACCGAACCGAGCGCGGACCCCTCGCTCTCCGGTGCGGTGCAGGTCCTCGCCTCCACCACCGTGGTGCGGGAACTGAACGACGGCGAGACCGTGCTCCGCAACCTGCAGCTCGCCCTGGCGCCCGGAGCCGATCCTGTGGAGGTGCTCGCCGCGGCCTCCTCCGCCGTCGACGCGGTCCCCGAGGACGGACGGGCACCCCTGGTGGTCCGGACGGCGTCGGAGCAGACCGTCGCGGACATCGCCTCCTTCTCGAACGACAGCGACGTGCTCACCGGGGTACTGCTGGCCTTCGCCGCCGTGGCGGTCCTCGTCGCCGGGCTCGTCATCTCGAACACCTTCTCGGTCCTGGTGGCCCAGCGGACGCGCGAACTCGCCCTCCTGCGCTGCATCGGCGCGGAACGGCGCCAGGTCCGCACCGCGGTGCTCGTCGAGGCCGCGATCGTGGGGCTCGTGTCCTCGGTGCTCGGCGTGCTGCTGGCCACGGGACTCATGGGCGCCCTCGTGGCCCTGGCCCGGCAGACCGACTACGGCTCCTTCGCGGTCCTCGCCGTGCCGGTGTCCGCCGTCGCCGGCGGTATCGCCGTGGGTCTGCTGATGACGCTCCTCGCCGCGCTCGTCCCGGCACGCGCCGCCACCCGGGTGGCTCCGCTCGCCGCGCTCCGTCCCGCGGAGCCGCCGGTCGCCGGGAGCGGCAGCGGTCGCCTCCGGCTGGTCACGGGGCTCGTGGCCGTCGTCGCCGGCGGGGGGCTGCTGCTGCTCGGCGCGCTGTCCGTCGCCCTCGTCCCGGCGGTCGCCGGTGGTGCAGCCTCGTTCCTCGGCGTCATGCTCCTCGCCCCCCTGTTCGTGCCGCGCAGTGTCGCCGCCGTCGGCAGGATCGCCCGCCCGCTGGGCGTGCCCGGCGTCCTGGCGTCGCTCAACGCCGTCCGCAACCCGGCGCGCACGACGGCGTCCTCGGCGGCCCTGATGGTCGGCGTCACGCTCGTCACGATGATGATGGTCGGTGCCCAGACCTCCCGGACGTCCTTCGAGCGGGAACTGGACCAGAACTACGCCGTGGATCTCGCGGTCTCGGGTGCGGGCACCGCCTCGGCGTCGCCGGATGCGGGAGGCGGCGCGCAACCCCGACTCGACGGTCCCACGCTGCTGGAGGTGGACGGCGTGCGCACCGCCGTCGAGCTCACGCCGGTGATGCTCACCAGCGCACAGGACGGCGCGGAGGTGGTCTACGCCGTGGATCCCGCGGAGCTGGCCGGGGTCCTGCGCTCGGAAGGCACCATGCTCACCGACGGCGTGGTCCTGGCCCCCCAGACGTGGACGCGGACGGACGTGACGCTCGAGGGCGGCGACGGTGCAGCGACGCTCCCCGTCACGGCCGTCGACGCCGTCTACTTCCAGCCGCTGATCACCACCGCCACGGCGGAGCGGCTCGGTGGCAGCCCGGACGGCGCCCTGTCGGCCTATCTCGCGCCCACCGGTGACCAGCCGGCGGAGCCGGTCCCGGCGGGGGCGAGCCTCGCGGACCACCTCGGGACGGTGTTCTGGCTGAAGCTCGACGACGCCGCGGACGTGGCAGCGGTGACGGACGTCCAGGCGCGGATCGTGGACGCCACGGGCGTGTCCGAGTACCAGGTGAGCGGAGCGGCGCTCGAACGGGTGGCGTACAACCAGGTCATCGACGTCCTGCTCCTGATCGTCACGGCCCTGCTGGCCGTGGCCGTGCTCATCGCGCTGATCGGCGTCGCCAACACGCTCTCCCTGTCCGTGCTGGAGAGACGCCGGGAGAACTCGCTGCTGCGGGCCCTCGGCCTCACCCGCGGCCAGCTGCGCGGGATGCTCGCCGTCGAGGCCGTGCTCATGGCCGGGGTCGCAGCGCTGCTCGGCACCTGCCTGGGCACCCTCTACGGCTGGCTCGGCGCCCAGTCCGCCCTGGGCGGGATGGCCCCGGTCAGCCCCGCGGTGCCGGTGGGGCAGATCGCAGCGGTCCTCGCCGTGGCGGTCGGGGCGGGCCTGCTGGCCTCCGTGCTCCCGGCGCGCCGAGCAGCCCGGCTCTCGCCGGTCGCCGGTCTCGCAAGCGACTGACGCCCGACGCGGCGTCCTCCCCCACTCCTGCCGTGCCACCTATATTGGGAGCATCGCAGTCGATCTCGGAGAGGACGCCGTGGAGCAGGACGAAGCAGCAGGGAACGACGGCGGGGCGCTCGCCGTCGTCGTCTCCGCGTCCGCGCAGGACGGCGCGGCCGTGGACCGGGTGCTCACCGAGGGCGGGTACCGGGTGAGGACCGTCGCCCCCGGGGCATCCGTCCTCGACGCGGTCCTCGACGCCGCCCCGGACCTCCTGCTGGTGGACCTGCCCACGGCCGTCGACCACGTGGACTCGCTGCCGGACGTCCTCACCCGGCACCCCGCGCTCGCGAGCCTGCCCGTGATCCTCCTCCTCCCCGAGAACTGGAGCGGGGAGGTCCCGGAAGCCGTGGGCCGGTACGCCTCCGACGTCGTCTTCCCTCCCGTGCAACCCGCCGAGCTGCTGCACCGCACCCACGCGGCGATCGCCCGACGTCGGCGGCACAGGGCGCAGCGGGCGTCCGCCGTCCGGCTGCGGGAGGACATGCGGGCCATCTCCGCCCGCATCCGCGCGACGAACGACCCGGCCGTCATGATCGAGGCCTTCCTGCCCGGCGTGGGCCGCGCGCTCGGCGCACACCATGTGGCACTGCAGGTCTTCCACGACGAGCGCGTCGCCGCCCACGGCAGCAGCTGGACCGATCCCGCGGAGGGAGCGCGGGCGCCCCTGGCCGCACCCCGGCGCGAGCACCAGGAGGGTGCGCTCCCCCTGGCCCTGGCCCTGTGGGAGGACAGCGCCACCGGCACCTTCAGCGCCGGGCCCGGAGCCGTGCCCCACACCGGCGAGGTCCCGGTCCCGGGATGGCTGCAGGAGGGCGATGCCGGTCGGCGCACCCTTCACGGCGTGGTCGCCGCACTGGGTGAGGGGGACACCCCGTTCGGCCTCCTGTGGATCATGAGCGAGGAGCAGCCGCAGGCCTTCTCCGGCGTGGAAGGCGCCCTGACCCAGCACGTCCTCGGGAACCTCGCCCACGGACTCATCCAGGCCCAGCTCATCTCCCGCCAGCAGCAGGCGGTCCGGAAGCTGCAGGCGCTCGACCAGGCCAGGAGCGACTTCGTCGGGACCGTGAACCACGAGCTGCGCACCCCGCTCGCCTCGATCGCCGGGTACCTCGAGATGATCCTCGACGGCGTGGGCGGTGAACTGCCGCCGGAGGCGAGCACCATGCTGCAGGCCGTGGAGCGCAACACCGCCAAGCTGAGCGGGCTGATCGAGAACATCTCCGCGCTCTCCTCCCGGGAGTCGGAGGCGCCCGAGCACGGGCCCGTGGACCTCGTGCACCTCCTCTCGGAACTCGCCGGCCGAGCCGTGTCGGAGGCCGCCGCGGGCCGCATCGTGATCGAGTGCACGGTCCCGGATCATCCGGTGACGGTGTCCGGGGACCGCGGGCAGCTCTCGGCGGCCCTCGCGATCGTGCTCTCCAACGCCATCAAGTTCACGCGCGAGGAGGGCAGCGTCTCGATCGGGCTGGCCCACGAGCCGGACCACGGGCGCGTGGTCGTCGTCGTGCGGGACACCGGCATCGGGATCCCGGAGGAGGACGTGCCGCGCCTCTTCGACGCGTTCCACCGCGCCGCCACCGCGGACCGGGCGCTGCCCGGCGCGGGGGTGGGGCTCTCCGCCGCCAAGAAGACGGTCGAGGCGCACCGCGGGAGTATCACGGTCGAGTCCACCCTGGACGTCGGGACCGCCGTCGCCATCACGCTTCCGCTGCTGGAACACGCTGCCGTAGGGTGAGGTGCTGATCAATCGATGGAAGGAACGCCCATGACGAGCGCCACGAACGGCATCCCGGGGACCCGGCTGGACCTCGAGACACTCCTGCCCTACCTGGACCTCCACCTCGCCGGCGCGACGAACGGCGTCCGGCTGTTCAACGCGGCGCGGATCTCCTGGGCGAACACGCCGCACGAGGCCGAGTTCACCCGGCTGCGGAAGGAGATCAGCGAGGAGCGGGCGTACCTGAAGAAGCTCATCAAGACCCTGGGACACCGTCCCAGCCGCATCAAGATGGGCTTCGCGCACGTGGCCTCCGTGGTCGCCGAGTTCGATCCCCTGAACCCCCTGCGCCGCAAGGCGACCGCCGGGGCTCAGCTGGAACTCGAGGCCCTGCAGTCCCTGCTCCGGGGCAAGGAGGCGCTGTGGGCCACGCTCCTCGCCCTGCCGGCGGGCGCGACCGCCGGCCCCGGGCGCCCCGGCTTCGACCGCGCGGCACTCGAGCGCCTGCTGGCGGCGTCGCAGCAGCAACAGGACACCGTGGCCCGCGTCATGACGGAGACGGCCCCGGCCCGCTTCCTGCTCCGGTAGCCTGCGGTCACGCCGCGGCCAGCGCGCGGGGCCCGGCGGTCACGCCGTGACGGGCTCCTCGTACTTCGGGAACACCGGCGTCGGCGCGGGGAGGGCCGTGCCCGGTGTGATCCGCTCGTCCAGTGCGCTGAAGAGTCGCCGGGCGTCCTCGCCCTCCTCCCCCTGGCCGAGGGCCGTGAGGATCCGCCCCGCGCTGGTCGGCATGACCGGCTGGGCGAGGATGGCGACCACGCGGAGCACCTCCAGCGTCACGTACAGCACGGTGGCCATGCGCTCCGGATCGGTCTTCCGCAGGACCCACGGCTGCTGGTCGGCGAAGTACGCGTTCGTCTCCCCGAGGACGGTCCAGACCGCCTCGAGGGCGCGGGAGAACTCCTGCTTCCCGTACGCGGCACGGCTGACCTCGAGCAGGCCGTCTGCCCGGCCGAGGATCTCGGTGTCGGCGGGGGTGAACTCCCCCGGCTGCGGTACGGTGCCGCCGCAGTTCTTCGCGACCATGGACAGCGACCGCTGCGCGAGGTTCCCGAAGTTGTTGGCGAGGTCGGAGTTCATGCGCCCCACCACGGCCTCGTGGCTGTAGGAGCCGTCCGCGCCGAACGGCACCTCGCGGAGGAGGAAGAAGCGCACCTGGTCCAGGCCGTACTGGTCCACCCAGTCGGCGGGCGCCACGGTGTTGCCGAGCGACTTCGACATCTTGACGCCCTTGTTGTGCAGGAAGCCGTGGATCATGACGCGCTTCGGGACCTCGAGCCCGGCGGACAGGAGGAAGGCCGGCCAGTAGATCGCGTGGAAGCGGGAGATGTCCTTGCCGATCACGTGGACGTCGGCGGGCCAGAACTTCCGGAAGCGCTCCGAGGCGGTATCGGGGAAGCCAATGCCGGTCAGGTAGTTGGTGAGCGCGTCCACCCAGACGTACATGACGTGGTCCGGGTTGCCGGGCACGGGCACGCCCCAGTCGAACGTGGTGCGGCTGATGGACAGGTCCTCGAGCCCGCGGCGCACGAACGAGATGACCTCGTTGAAGCGGGACTGGGGCGCGCCGAACTCGGGCTGCGCCTCGTAGAGGTCCAGCAGCTTCTGCTGGTAGGCCGAGAGCCGGAAGAAGTAGCTCTCCTCCTCGGTCCAGGTGACCTCGGTGTCTGTCTCCTTCGCGTACCGCACGCCGTCCTCGCGGACCTCGGTCTCGTCCTCGCCCCAGAACGATTCGTCGCGGACCGAGTACCAGCCGGCGTACTTGTCGAGGTAGATGTCGCCGTTGGCCTCCATCCGCTTCCAGATCTCGGCGGCGGCGGCGTAATGGTCCTCGTCCGTGGTGCGGATGAAGCGGTCGTAGGAGGTGCCGACGACGTCGTTCATGTCCCGGAAGGCCAGCGCGTTGCGCGTGGCGAGCTCCCGGACCGGGATGCCCTCGCGGTCCGCGGCCTGCTGCATCTTCAGCCCGTGCTCGTCGGTGCCCGTCAGGTACATGACGTCGTAGCCGTCGAGTCGCTTGAAGCGTGCCATGGCGTCCACGGCGATCGTCTCGTAGGCGTGGCCGATGTGCGGCACGCCGTTGGGGTAGGAGATGGCCGTGGTGATGTAGAACGAGGGCTTCTCGTCGGCTGCGGGAGTCACCCTATGAAATTACCCCGCGCGGACCGCATTTGCCCAAGCGTGCCGTGCGTCCGGGGCCTCAGGCGGTTCCGACGGCGTCGAGCCCCAGCACGGCGTGGACCCCCCACGTCCGGTTCGCGATCTGCGTGACCCGGAGGTCGACGACGGCACTGGCCAGGGCCAGCGCGGCTTTCCGTTCCAGCCCGTGCAGCCGCTGCAGCCAGGTGAGCATGGCACCGAGCGCCTCCGCCGTCGCCCGGTTGAGGTCCGCGTCGAAGCCGAAGGTGATGCGCGCGGTCGGCGTCACCGCGTGGATGCCGGGGACCGGGGCGTCGCGGAGGACGTCCACGGTGACCGTCGTCGTCATGCCGCACTCGATGGCCGTGCCGCCCACCTCGCCGTCGCCCTGGGCGGCGTGCCCGTCGCCCAGGTGCAGGAGGGCGCCGGGCACCGTCACCGGGAGGAAGAGCGTGGAGCCTGCCGTGAGTTCGCGGCAGTCGATGTTCCCGCCGCCTTCCGCGCGCGGCGGGGTGGTCGAGTGCTCGCCCGGCTCCGCCGGCGGCAGCCCCACCACGCCGAGGAAGGGCGCCAGCCGGACGACGTGCCCGTACTGGTCGGTGCCGGTCCCGGACGCCCGGTCGAGGTCCCAGAGCAGCCACGCAGGCTCCGCCCCGTCGAGGCCGAGGCTCCGCGCGAAGGCGTCGTCCCGCCGGCCGGCCACCGTGAAGCCCCACTCCGCGGGCTCCAGCGCGTCGAAGCGCACCGCGAGGACGTCGCCGGGTACGGTCCCGGCGACGTCGATCGGCCCGGTGAGGGCGTGGCCGCGCCGGTCCGGGAAGCGGTAGGGCGTCACCGCCCCCGGTGTGGCCTGCCGCTCGAGGTGGCCGGACGCGTCGAGGGACTCGACGACCACGCGGTCGCCGGGCTCGATCCTCAGCACGGGCGGGGTGTCCCGCGACAGGACCTGCGTGGCGGTCGCCTGCGTCGCCGGGAGATGGTGGGTGGGCATGCTCGTCCTCTCGTGCCGGCCGTCGCTCAGTCCTGCAGGTCCACTTCCCGCGCCACGGTGGCGCCGATCTCGGTCCGGATGGCGTCCAGGACGTCCTGCGGCACCGCGCTGTCCACGGTGAGGAGGGACAGCGCCTGCCCGCCCTCCTTGTTCCGGGCCACCTGCATGCCGGCGATGTTGATGTCCCGCTCGCCGAGCAGCCGGCCGAGGGCGCCGATCACGCCGGGGCGGTCGGTGTAGAGGAGGACGAGGAGGTGCTCGCTGATGGGGATCTCGAGGTCGTAGCCGTTGACGCCCACGAGCTTCTCCACCTGCTTGGGACCCGTGAGCGTCCCGGCCACCGAGATCTGGCTGCCGTCGGACAGCGCCCCGCGGAGGCGGAGCACGTTGCGGTACTCCTCGGACTCGGGCGTGGTGATCAGGCGCGAGGTGATGCCGCGCTGCTCGGCGAGGACGGGCGCGTTGACGTAGGAGACCTGCTCGGAGACGACGTCGGTGAAGACGCCCTTGAGGGCGGCGAGTTCCAGGGCCTTGACGTCGAGGGACGCGATCTCGCCCGCCACCTCGATGTCGATCTGCGTCAGGGAGGCGTGCGTGAGGGCCGTGAAGATCCGGCCGAGCTTCTCCATGAGCGGGATGCCCGGGCGCACCGCCGGGTCGATCACGCCGCCGGCCACGTTGACGGCGTCGGGCACGAGCTCCCCGGCCAGGGCGAGCCGCACCGATTTCGCCACGGAGATGCCCGCCTTCTCCTGGGCCTCCTCCGTGGACGCCCCGAGGTGGGGGGTCACCACGACGCTGTCGTGCGCGAAGAACGCGAGGTCGGTGCTGGGCTCCCGGACGAAGACGTCGACGCCGGCACCGGCGATCAGCCCCTGCTCCAGCGCGGTGTGGAGGGCCTCCTCGTCGACCAGCCCGCCCCGGGCCACGTTGACCACGTAGGCGGTGTCCTTCATCAGCGCGAAGGCCTCGGCGCCGAGCATCCCGACGGTCTCGGGGGTCCTGGGCATGTGGATGGTGACGAAGTCCGACTCGCGGAGCAGCTCCTCGAAGGACACCAGGCGCACCCCGAGCTGGGCGGCGCGGGCCGAGGTCACGTAGGGGTCGTAGGCGAGGATCTGCGTGCCGAAGCCCTGCAGGCGGGCCGCGACGAGGGCGCCGATCCGGCCGAGGCCGATGATGCCGATGTTCTTCTCGTACAGTTCCGTGCCCGAGTACTTCGAGCGCTTCCACTCCCCCGCCTTGAGCGCGGCGCTGGCCTGCGGGATGTTCCGCGCGAGGCTGAGGATGTGGCCCACGGTGAGTTCGGCGGCGGAGATGATGTTCGACGTCGGGGCGTTCACCACCATGACGCCGGCCTGCGTGGCGGCCTTGATGTCCACGTTGTCGAGGCCCACTCCCGCACGGGCGATGACCTTCAGCTTCGGCGCGGCCCGGATGGCTTCGGCGTCCATCTGCGTGGCCGAGCGCACGAGCACGGCCTCGACGTCGGCCAGCGCGGCGAGGAGCTGGGAGCGGTCGGCGCCGTCGGTGCTGCGGATCTCGAAGTCGGGGCCCAGCGCTTCGACGGTGGCGGGCGAGAGTTCTTCGGCGAGGAGGACGACGGGCTTGGTCACTGGGGTTCCTTCGGGGTGAGCGGGGTGTGCGGGCGGGACGGGACGGACCGTGTCCGGAGGCGGACACAGGTCCGGCAGGACACCTGCTCGTCGCTGAGCATCGAACACGTGTCCTGCCGGGCCGGGGGTACCTGCGCTAGCGCGCGACGGAGCCCTCGGTGTAGTCGTCGCTCGTCTTGATCCAGGAGAAGAGCTTGCGGAGCTCGCGGCCCGTGCTCTCGATCGGGTGGTCCTCGCCCTTCTTGCGGAGTGCGGTGAACTCGGGCGCCCCGGCGTCCTGGTCGTCGATGAACCGCTTGGCGAAGGCACCGTTCTGGATGTCCGCGAGGACGGCCTTCATGTTCTCCTTCACCTCGGGCGTGATGACGCGCGGGCCGGAGACGTAGTCGCCGTACTCGGCGGTGTCGGAGACACTCCAGCGCTGCTTGGCGATGCCGCCCTCCACCATGAGGTCGACGATGAGCTTCAGCTCGTGCAGCACCTCGAAGTACGCGACCTCCGGCTTGTAGCCGGCCTCGGTCAGCGTCTCGAACCCGTACTGGATGAGCTGCGAGGCGCCGCCGCAGAGCACGGCCTGCTCGCCGAAGAGGTCCGTCTCGGTCTCCTCGGTGAAGGTGGTCTCGATGACGCCCGCACGGGTGCCGCCGATCGCCTTCGCGTAGGACAGGGCGAGGTCGCGGGCCTTGCCCGACGCGTCCTGCTCGACGGCGATGAGGTCGGGGACGCCGCGGCCGGCTTCGAACTCGCGCCGGACGATGTGCCCGGGGCCCTTGGGTGCCACGAGGGCGACGTCGACGTCGGCCGGCGGCTGGATGTAGCCGTAGCGGATGTTGAAGCCGTGCCCGAAGAACAGGGCGTCGCCGGCCTGCAGGTTCGGCGCGATCTCGTCCTTGTACACGTGCCGCTGCACCTGGTCCGGGGTGAGGACCATGATGAGGTCCGCTTCAGCGGTCGCCTCGGCCACGGAGAGCACCCGGAGGCCCTCGGCCTCGGCCTTGGCGCGCGACGCCGAGCCTTCCTTCAGTCCGACGCGCACATCGACGCCGGAGTCCCTCAGGCTCAGCGCGTGGGCGTGGCCCTGGCTGCCGTAGCCGATGACGGCCACGGTGCGGCCCTGGATGATCGAAAGATCTGCATCGTCGTCATAGAACATCTCGGTCACGGGTGTTATCTCCTTGAGGTGGGTACTGCTGGAAAGGTCTGGTGGGGTGGGGTCAGGCGCTGCGCAGCGCGCGGTCGCTCATCGACTTGGCGCCGCGGCCGATCGCGAGCGTGCCCGACTGCACGATCTCGCGGACGCCGAACGGCTCGAGGACGGACAGCAGCGCCGAGAGCTTCTCGGCCGTGCCCGTCGCCTCGATGATCAGCGAGTCGATCGCCACGTCGACGACGGCCGCGCGGAACAGGTCCGCGGCCTGGGTGACCTGGAGGCGCGTGGCGGCGTCGGCCCTGACCTTGATCAGGACGTGGTCGCGCTGCACCGACTGCTCGGTGGTCAGTTCGACGATCTTGATGACGTTGATGAGCTTGTTCAGCTGCTTGGTGACCTGCTCGAGGAGATCTCCCTCGGCTTCCACCACAACGGTGATGCGGGACATGCCCGCGACCTCGGTCGGTCCGACGGCGAGGGAGTTGATGTTGAACGCGCGCCGCGCGAAGAGGCTCGCGACGCGGGTGAGGACGCCGGGGACGTCCTCGACGAGCACGGACAGGGTATGGCGTGCCATGGTCAGTCCTCCTGTTCCCAGGTCGGGGTCATGTTGCGGGCGATCTGGATGAGGTCGTTGCTGACGCCCGAGGGCACCATCGGCCACACCATCGAGTCGCGGCTCACCACGAAGTCGATGACGACGGGGCGGTCGTTGATGGCCAGCGCCTGCTCGATGGTGGCGTCGATGTCCTCGTCGCGCTCGCATCGCAGGCCCACGCAGCCGTAGGCGTCGGCGAGCTTCACGAAGTCGGGCACGCGGACGGTGTCATGACCCGTGTTGAGGTCCGTGTTGGAGTAGCGGCCCTCGTAGAAGAGGGTCTGCCACTGCCGCACCATGCCGAGCGAGGAGTTGTTGATCACCGCGACCTTGATGGGGATGTTGTTGATGACACAGGTGGCCAGTTCCTGGTTGGTCATCTGGAAGCAGCCGTCGCCGTCGATGGCCCAGACCACGCGGTCCGGGTTGCCCACCTTGGCGCCCATGGCCGCGGGGACGGAGTAGCCCATGGTGCCGAGGCCACCGGAGTTGAGCCAGGCGTGCGGGCGCTCGTACTGGATGAACTGCGCGGCCCACATCTGGTGCTGGCCCACGCCGGAGACGAACACGCCCTCGGGTCCGGTGAGCTCGCCGATGCGCTTGATGACCTGCTGCGGTGCCGACAGGCCGTCGTCGGGCTGGGTGAAGCCCACCGGGTAGGTCTCGCGCAGGTGGTCGATGGTCCTCCACCAGGCGGAGATGTCGGGGCGTTCCTGCGCCGCGAAGGACTCGCGGACGGCGGCGGTGAGTTCGGGGATGATCTCCTTCACCGAACCGACGATCGGCACGTCGGCCGCGCGGTTCTTGGAGATCTCGGCCGGGTCGATGTCCGCGTGGATCACCTTCGCGTGCGGCGCGAAGCTGGCCAGCACGCCGGTCACGCGGTCGTCGAAGCGCGCGCCGAGGGTGATCAGCAGATCCGACTGCTGGAGTGCCGTGACGGCCGAGACCGAGCCGTGCATGCCCGGCATGCCGACGTGCTGCTGGTGGGAGTCGGGGAAGACGCCGCGGGCCATCAGGGTGGTGACCACGGGGGCGCCGACGAGCTCGGCGAGCTCCCGCAGCTCCTGCGAGGCGTGCCCCTTGACCACGCCGCCGCCCACGTAGAAGACGGGACGCTGCGAGCCGCTGATCAGCCGCGCGGCCTCGCGGACCTGCTTGGCGTGTCCGCGCAGCACGGGCCGGTAGCCGGGGATGTCGATCCGGGGCGGCCAGGAGAAGGTCATCGACGACTGCTGGGCGTCCTTGGCGATGTCCACGAGCACGGGGCCCGGACGGCCGGTCGTCGCGATGTGGAAGGCCTCGGCGAGCACGCGGGGGATGTCCTGGGCGTCGGTGACGAGATACGAGTGCTTGGTGATGGGCATCGTGATGCCGACGATGTCCGCTTCCTGGAAGGCGTCCGAGCCGATGAAGGCGCTCGAGACCTGCCCGGTGATGGCGACCATGGGCACGGAGTCCATGTGCGCGTCCGCGATGGCGGTCACGAGGTTGGTGGCACCCGGGCCCGAGGTCGCGATGCACACGCCGGGACGGCCGGTGACCATGGCGTAGCCCTGGGCCGCGTGGCCGGCCCCCTGCTCGTGCCGGACGAGGATGTGCCGGAGCTTCGTGGACGCCAGGAGGGGATCGTAGGTGGGGAGGATGGCCCCGCCGGGAAGGCCGAAGACGTCGTCGACGCCGAGTTCCTCGAGGGAACGGACGATCGCCGCCGACCCGAGCATCTCGGTAGGGGCCACGACCCGGTTGGGGCCGCGGACGGAGCTCGCCGGAGCGACGGGCGCGGACTCGCGCGCGGGTGCTGCGGGAGGTGCTGGCCTTGCTGCCAACAGCGCTGGGCTGATGGGCGATCCCTTGGACATCTCAGACTTCCTTTGGAACGTTCGCTGCACTGCTGCAACTGTGACTGCGGGCTTCCGCGCACTTCTTCGTGTTGACGGGTTGTGTCAACAAAAAAACCCCTCAGCCTGGTGGGGCTCTACGAGGGGTTGCGCGTGACTGCAGTCGTCTACGAGACGGGCTTCAGGCCACGCGCTGTATAAGAATGACGACTACGGGTTCGGGCTGCATACCTGTAGTTTCCACGCCCCCGTGAAAGGGTGTCAACCGGACCCCTCCGCGTCTCACATGATGGACAACCAGTCCAGTTAGTGGACATTAACCCCTGGGCTGCGATCCCGCCGGGAGGTCGCATCCTCCCGGCGGGCGGGGCCTCAGCCGCAGTAGGCCCCTTCGGAGGCCGAGTGGACGAGCTTGGCGTACTTCGCCAGGACGCCCTTGGTGTAGCGGGCGGGAAGTGGCTCCCAGCCGATCCTGCGCTCCTCGAGCTCGGCGTCGTCGACCAGGAGGTCGAAGCTCTTCGCGGCGATGTCCACGCGGATGCGGTCGCCGTCGCGCACGAAGGCGATGGGTCCGCCGTCCACGGCCTCCGGCGCCACGTGCCCGATGCAGAGGCCCGTGGTGCCGCCGGAGAAGCGGCCGTCGGTCAGCAGCAGCACGTCCTTGCCCAGGCCGGCGCCCTTGATCGCGCCGGTGATGGCGAGCATCTCGCGCATCCCGGGGCCGCCCTTCGGGCCTTCGTAGCGGATGACGACGACGTCCCCTGCATGGATCTGCCCGGCGTCGAGCGCGTCCAGGGCGCCCTGCTCGCGCTCGAACACGCGTGCCGTTCCCTCGAAGACGTCGGCGTCGAACCCGGCGCTCTTCACCACGGCACCCTCAGGGGCCATGGACCCGTGCAGGATGGTGATACCGCCGGTCCTGTGCAGCGGGTTGTCGAGGGCCCGGAGGATCTTGCCGTCGAGATCCGGCGGATCGATGTCCGCGAGATTCTCCGCGAGCGTCTTGCCGGTGACGGTGAGGCAGTCGCCGTGCAGCAGTCCGGCGTCGAGCAGCGCCTTCATGATGACCGGCACCCCGCCCACCTTGTCGACGTCGAACATGACGTAGCGACCGAACGGCTTGAGGTCGCCGAGGTGCGGGATCGTGTCGCCGATCCGGCTGAAGTCGTCGAGGCTCAGGTCCACCTCGGCCTCGCGGGCGATCGCCAGGAGGTGCAGGACGGCGTTCGTGGAGCCGCCGAAGGCCATGGTGACGGCGATGGCGTTCTCGAAGGCCTTCTTGGTCATGATGTCGCGCGCCGTGATGCCGAGGCGCAGGAGGTTGACGACGGCCTCGCCGGACTTCTGGGCGAAGGCGTCGCGTCGGCGATCGACGGAGGGAGGGGCAGCGGACCCGGGCAGTGACATCCCGAGGGCCTCGCCGATGCAGGCCATGGTGTTGGCGGTGTACATACCGCCGCACGCGCCTTCCCCGGGACAGACAGCGCGTTCGATGCTGTCGAGGTCCTTCAGGCTCATCGTGCCTGCGGCGCAGGCTCCCACGGCCTCGAAGGCGTCGATCAGGGTGACTTCCTTCTCGGTGCCGTCCTCGAGCTTGGCGAAGCCCGGCATGATGGTGCCCGCGTAGAGGAACACGGAGGCGAGGTCGAGGCGGGCGGCCGCCATGAGCATGCCCGGCAGGGACTTGTCGCAGCCGGCAAGGAGCACGGAGCCGTCGATGCGCTCGGCCTGCATGACGGTCTCGACCGAGTCCGCGATGACCTCACGGGAGACGAGGGAGAAGTGCATGCCCTCGTGTCCCATGGAGATGCCGTCGGAGACGGAGATGGTGCCGAACTGCATGGGGAACCCGCCGGCGGAGTGGACGCCTTCCTTGGCACCCTGGGCCAGACGGTTCAGGGAGAGATTGCAGGGGGTGATCTCGTTCCAGGAACTCGCGACGCCGACCTGCGGTTTCGCGAAGTCGTCGTCTCCCATGCCCACCGCACGCAGCATCCCGCGTGAGGGGGCCGCGTGGATGCCGTCGGTGACGATGCGGCTTCTTGGCTTGATGTCTGGGGTTGTGTCCGCGCTCATAGGGGAGAGTCTAGGCCCGCGTTGCACGCACGTTTCGCCATGTGACCGGCCTGTTACAGCCGTCCGCGGGCCCGCCGGCGGCGGGTTCCCGGGTGCGCACGGCACCTCGTCCGCGGGGTGCACGCTCCGGTACAGTGTGGACTTCGCGGGCGAATCGACAGCCCGCCGGGCGCACCGCGAGCAGCCCCGCGAGGGGCCGAGTCCGACAGCCTCCTACCGCAATGGCCGTGATATGACCCCCGAAGAGCCCTCCTCCTCCAGCCGACCGCTCGACGGCGGGCAGGGCCTGAAGAACGCCCTGCGCCGGGTCTTCGACTCGCAGATCCCCAACTACGGCGACTACAACCTCGTGTTCGCGGTGCAGGCGGCCGCGCCCGGCGCCCGGACGGCCTACGTGGTGGGCTACCGGTGGAAGCCGGCCGAGCTGATGATCGCCCCGGTGGACCTCGCCGGCATCACGGGCGCGGGCGTGCCGGTCGAGGTGAACATGACCAACCTGGCGCACGCGCTGCAGTGGGACGAGGACGGCAGCTTCGAGGTGGGGACCAGCACAGGGCGCATCTTCCGGTTCACCGTGACGCCTGCCCCGGTGCTGGACGTCGGCCCCGGCACCGCCCTGCAGCTCCTCCAGCACGAGGACGTGACGGATTTCACGTCCTTCATGGAGGCCTTCATCGGCATGTCCTGAGCGGTTCCCGGCCCGCCCCGTCGGTCGGGGGCGTCAGGCCCAGGGGCCGCGCCGCACGAGGTTGGCGGGCTCCTCGCCGCGGCCGAGCAGCTCGACCTGCCGGCGGAGCAGCGCGATGATCCGGGGCGGGAAGGCGCCGGTGTTGCCACCCACGTGCGGCGTGATGATCGCCCCCGGCGCGCTCCACAGCGGGTGCCCCGCGGGCAGCGGTTCCGGGTCGACGACGTCGAGCGCCGCCCGGAGCCGGCCTGCCAGCACCTCGCGGGTCAGCGCGTCGGTGTCGACGACGGCGCCGCGGGCCACGTTGACGACGAGCGCGCCGTCGGGCAGCGCCGCGAGCACCTCCGCCCCGATCAGCCCGCGCGTGGCGTCCGTGAGCGGCGTGATCACGATGACGACGTCGTGCTCCGGTGCGAGCCGGACGAGTTCGTCGCTGCCGTGGACGTGGCCCAGGGCGTCGTCCCGCGCCGCACTGCCCACGCGCGTGAGCGTCACCTCGAAGGGTGCGAGCCTCCGGCGGATCTCCTCGCCGATCCCTCCGACGCCCACCAGCAGGACCCGCCGGTCCGCGAGGCCCGGGTAGCGCGCGCTGCGCCAGCGGCCCGCGGCCTGCTGCCGCACGGCGTCGTCGATCCCCCGCAGCGACGCGAGGGCCAGGCCGACGGCGAGTTCCGCCGTGGCCGCCGCGTGGACGCCCGCGGCGGTCGCGATGGCGACGCCGGGGCCCACGAGGTCCGCCACGCCGTCGTAGCCCGTGGACTGCGTCTGCACGAGGGCGAGGTTCGGGGCGGCGTCGAGCGCCCCGTCGAGGTGCGCGCGTCCCGTGTACGGCAGGACGACGGCGTCGAGCGCGGCCGGGTCGCATCCCTCCGGCGGCGCCTGGAAGTCCCACAGCACCACGTCGACGCCGGACGAGACACCGGCCAGGGCGTCCCTCAGGTCGGCGGACGGGACGCTCAGGGTGCGGACGGTCGGGGGCGCTGCGGCGGCGGGGATCGTCATGGCGCCAGCCTAGCGCCGTACCCGGCCCGGCCCCCGGGGACCCTCCGGGGCGGGGTGCGATCCCCCGGTTTCGGGTTTGGGGCAAAGTGCTGGTAGAGTTTCATGCTGTTGCGGATGACCCGGACGGCACGAGAAAGCCGGGAAAACGCCACGCACCTCTAGCTCAATTGGCAGAGCAATTGACTCTTAATCAATGGGTTTCGGGTTCAAGTCCCGAGGGGTGCACATCGAAGCCCCGCTCTTCAGGTCTCGCCGCCTGGAGGGCGGGGTTTCGTTTCTTTAACCGGTTCCCCGTCCTCGTGGGGCGGCCGCGGCCGGGCCTACGATGGACGCGTGAACGATATCCTCTCCTTCGCCGGGAGCTACTGGTGGCTGGTCTTCCCGCTCTCGGGTGTCTTCGCCATCTGGGGCAAGTCCCTCTCCGAGGCGACGGAGCGGCGGCACCAGCGCAAGATGGAGCTGTACCGGCTGAAGCATCCCGGCGGCGCCCCGGCGCCGCTCGAGGCCCCGCCCGCTGCGACGAAGCCGGCCCCGACGACGACGCAGCGCGAGCACGTGCAGCGCATGCACGACGAGGTGGACCGGAAGTGGCTCGCCTACGAGCTCGACGCCGCGAAGCTCATCGACTACCCCATGATGACCGACGTCCGCGAGCCGCTGACCGTCGCGTTCCTGCGCGCCAAGCGTGAGGCGGACGCGCTGCGGCCTGAAGCGTCCGCCGCGGTGACGCCCGAGGACCTTGCAGCGTACCGTTCCGCGGTCACCTCCTACGACGTCGCCTTCCAGATCGCGGAGACCGAGGCCCGGCGGGTCCGGACGAGCGGGTTCACCACCGAGGAGCGGCAACGGCTCGCGACGGCGCGCCGGCTCGTGACCGTGGCGATCGACGACGCCGCCACGGCGGCGGAGCGCCAGACCGCCTACCGCCGCGCCCGCCGGGAACTCGACGGCCTGATCGTGCTGCCGGACGCCACGGTGACCTCGCTCGAGGAGAAGGTCGCCGGGGCGATCGGGCAGCGGCCGGAGCCCCCACTGCCCTGAGTGCCGCAAAGCCCTTCCCCGTTCCGCGCCCCGGGACGATAATCGCTCCGTCCAGCACAAGTCAGTGGCCGGCGAGCCACCCGATGAAAGGCGACCCCATGGCAGCGACGATCAACACGTACCTCAGCTTCAAGGACACCGCGAGGGAGGCCATGGCCTTCTACCAGTCGGTGTTCGGCGGTGACCTCACCAGCAGCACCTTCGCGGACTACCAGGTCAGCGAGGACCCGGCGGAGCAGGACAAGATCATGCACTCCATGCTCACCACCCCGTCCGGGCAGGTCCTGATGGCGGCCGACACCCCCAACAGCATGGAGTACACCGCCCCCGCCGGGCACTCGCTGTCGATCAGCGGCGACGACCAGGAGGAGATCCGCGGCTACTGGGACGCCCTGGCGGGCAGCGGCACCGAGGTGATGCCGCTGGCGCAGTCGCCCTGGGGCGACAGCTTCGGCATGTGCGTCGACCGCTTCGGGATCAGCTGGATGGTGAACATCGCCGGGGCGCCTGCGGGCGATCAGGCGGCGGGGCAGGGAACGGAGCGGGAGACGGCCCGGAGCTGACCCGCGGCTTCGGTCCGCCACCGGCACGACCGACGGCGGTGCACCTTCGGTTCGGTTGTACCGGGTCGGGATTGCTGGTGGTGCCTCCGGTGCGGAAGCACCGTCACTGGTCCAGGATCTCCTGGGCAGCGTCCGTGGCACGGTCGACCACCGTGGTGGGTGCTTCCAGGTGCACCGCCCCGGAGGGGATGATGCCGGCGCCGCCGTAGCGCTCCATGACACGCCACTGGACGGCCACGTCCTCGCCTGCGTGCCCGGGCGGCAGCTGGTCCCAGAAGTCGAACCCGCCGCAGTCCACGAGGGCCCGGCGGTCGAAGAGGACGCAGCCGCCCACCCACGCGATGCGGTAGAGCCGCCACTGGCCGGGTGGGAGGGCCAGCTCGGCGGCGGCGTGCGCGAGGTTGGCCGCGTTGTGCAGCGGCCAGCGGTCGAAGCCCTCCGTGCCCGGGCGGATGCGTTCGGGCTGCACCTCGTTGTCCGGCCAGAGGACGAGCTCGCTGCGCTCCTGGGGCCGGGAGTCGTCGAGGAAGGACAGGCCCTGCACCGCGGAGCCCACGAACCCGCAGCCGGCGGCCCGCAGGGCCCGGGTCATGCGGTGCAGGGACCCGGGTTCGAGCCAGACGTCGTTGTCCAGGAAGAGGACGAACGGTGCCGAGGCCAGGCCGAGCAGGTAGCTCCGGTGTTCGGCGAGTCCCCGGCGCGGGAGGTGCCGTTCGAGCCGGACGGGCCGGCCCTGCGCCTCGAGGACCCGCACCATCGCGCGGACGGCCGGCTGGTCGAAGGCCGCCTCGCCGTCGGTCTGGTCGCTGAGGATCACGCGGAACGCCGGCGCCTCCTGCGCGGCCAGGCCCGCCAGCGTCACCGCGAGCTCCGCGGGACGCCCGAACGAGGGGATCAGCACGTCCACCGCGGGCTCCCCACCCGGCGGCTCCAGCGCCCACTCCCCCGACCACTGCGAGGTCACGGCGCCCCACCCGCCGGGGGCGTGGCGCGGATCCGGCGGACCACCTCCGCGGTGGAACGCTCGGGGACGTAGTCGAGGATGCTGACACGACCGCCGCAGGCCTCGACGGCGGGCGTCTCCTCCAGCATCTGGGCGGTGTAGTCGCCGCCCTTGGCGTAGACGTCGGGCTTCAGCTGGTCGATCAGCGGCACCAGGGTGTCGGTCGCGAAGACGGTGACGTAGTCCACGCAGCTGAGGGAGGCGATGATGCCCGCGCGGTCGGCGATCGGGTTGATGGGCCGGTCCGGGCCCTTGAGCCGGCGCACGCCGTCGTCGTCGTTCAGGGCCACCACGAGGACGTCCCCGAGCTGCTTCGCCTGGTTGAGGTAGCGCGTGTGCCCGCGGTGCAGCACGTCGAAGCAGCCGTTGGTGAGGACGATCCGCTTGCCCGCGGCGCGGTCCGCCTCCACCTTCCGCAGCAGCTCGTCCGTGGCGAGGGCCGTGTCCGCGAACTGCTGCAGGTGGCCCGTCAGGTCCGCCGTCGTGCATACGGAGGTGCCGGGGCGGTGGACCACGACGTCGGCCGCGGCCTGCGCGAGGTCCAGGCTCGTGGTGAGCGGCAGTCCCGCGGCACGTGCGGCGGTGAGGCTCGCGACGAACGTGTCCCCCGCACCCGAGGCCTGCTTCTCGGTGGCGGGCCTGGCGTAGGTGCGGTGCTCCTCGCCGTCGGGCCCGAGCAGCACCGTGCCGTCGCGGTCCAGCGTGACGACGACGGTGGCCGCGTTGGTCGCGGCGAGCAGGTCGGTGCGGCGGGCTGCCACGGCGGCGGCGCGGTCGGTCCGCGCATCGAGGCGCAGGCCGAGGACCTGGGCGGCCTCCTGGGCGTTCGGTGTGACGATGTCCGGGCGCAGGGCGGACCACGCCGCGGTGTCGTGGGCGTCGACGACCACGACCGCGCCCGGATCGAGGGTTGCACGGCGGGCCAGGGCGGCACGGACCTCCCCGTCGAGCGCCCCGGAGCCGTAGTCGCAGACGACCACCGCGTCGGCGCCCGTGACGGCGGCGGGGATCCGGGCGGCCAGTGCGGCGATCGCGGCCGCAGGCAGGCCGTCGTGCGTGTCGTCGAGCCGCAGCATGACCTGGTCGCCGGCGAGGATGCGGTACTTGGTGGTGGTGGAGACCCGGGCGTCCTGGACGAGGTCCGTGGTGTCCACGCCCGCGTCGTCGAGGATGCCGCGCAGGCGGCGGCCGGCGTCGTCGTCCCCGATCAGCCCGCACATCCGCACGCGGGCACCGAGCGCCGCGAGGTTGACGGCCGTGTTCGCCGCACCCCCGGCCGCGTACTCGCGGTGCGTGACGTCGACCACCGGGGCGGGCGCCTCCCGGCAGAAACGCTCGATGGTGCCGCTCCACCAGCCGTCCAGCATCGCGT
Organism: Arthrobacter sp. L77; assembly: GCF_000816565.1. Lineage (NCBI taxonomy): Bacteria > Bacillati > Actinomycetota > Actinomycetes > Micrococcales > Micrococcaceae > Arthrobacter > Arthrobacter sp. L77. Next base: position 772,169 of record NZ_JWSU01000006.1, read on the forward strand.
CCCCGACCACCGTGACGGACGGCGCGCGGTCGGCGATGGCGGCGGGCACCCAGGCCGCGAGACCGCGCACCTGCGCCAGGTCCCCCGCACCGTCCCGGTCCTCGGGAGCGGTGTCGGCGGGCAGTCGCTGCAGGGCGTCCTCCATCAGTCCACCTGCGGTGGGCTGCTGATGTGCACGACCTTCACGAGGGAGAACTCGTCCAGCAGTTCGGGGCCGTAGCCGAAGCCCGCACCGCTGATGCCGCGCGGCTGCGCGGAACCGCCCGGGGCGCCCCCGAACACCGCGTTGACCTTCACGGTGCCGACGGCGAGCCCGGCGATGGCCCGCTGCGCGTGGGCGATGCTCCCGGTCAGGACGGACGCCGCGAGCCCGTACGGGCCGGCGGCGGCGAGCCGCAGGGCGTCGTCGAAGCCGTCGACGACGGTCACGGGCGCCACCGGGCCGAAGGTCTCCTCCGTCATGACGGTCATGGCCTCCGTGCAGCCCGAGAGCACGGTGGCCGGGTAGTGGGCGCCGGGGCCGTCGGGGACGGCGCCGCCCTCGAGGCACACGGCGCCCTGCTCGACGGCCTCCGCGACCTGCGCCTGGACGGCGTCACGCATGCGCCGGTCCACGAGCGGCGGGAAGGTGCCGCTCGCGTTGCGGCTCCGGGCCTCCTCGGTGAGGGCCGCGAGGAACGGCTCGGCGATGGCCCGGCACACGTAGATGCGTTCCACGGAGGTGCAGATCTGCCCGGCGTTGGCGAAGGCTCCGAGGGCCGCCTGACCGGCCGCCCACACCGGGTCGACGTCGGCGTCGACGATCAGGGGGTCGTTGCCGCCGTTCTCGCGGATGACATGGGCGCCGGTGAGGACCGCCGCGCGGGCGATGCGGGCGCCGGTGTCACTGGAGCCCACGTGCGCGTACACGTCGACGTCCGCCTCCGTGGTGAGCTGCTGCCCCACCCCGGCGCCGCCGGTCAGGGTGATGAGGACGCCGTCCGGGAAGGCCGGCTGGAGCAGGCGGCCGAGGAGCTCACCCACGTGGGGGCAGCGTTCGCTGGGTTTGTGGATCACCGTGTTGCCCGTGACGAGCGCCGCCCCGATCAGGCCGGCGGCCACCGCCACGGGATCGTTCCAGGGGGTCAGGAGGACCGCGACGCCGCGCGGCCCGGCCGCCGTGTAGTCGGTGGCGGTGACGGCCCCGCGCAGGCTGAGCCCGCGGTGGACGGGGCCGAGTTCCGCGTACTGCTCGAGCGTCGAGATGGCCGCCTCGACGCCACCGAGCGCATCCGCGGGTGGCTTGCCCGTCTCCCGCATGTTGAGGTGGGCCAGCTCCCGGGCGCCGTCGCGCAGCGCCGAGGCGGCCCGTCGCAGGGCGGAGCCCCGCTCCGCCGGGCTGGTGGCCGCCCATTCGGGCTGCACGGACCGGGACAGGGCGACGGCGAGGGAGACCTGTTCGCGCGCGGCGGAGGGCAGGGTGCCCACCTCGCTGCCGTCCCGGGGATCGACGATGGTGACGGATTCGTCGCCGAGCGCATCGGGCAGCGTGGGTGTCTGGGCGTTGACGGACATGGTGCTCCTCGAGGTCGAAGGCCGTGACGGCTGATCTACTCTTCCCGTACCCGGCTCCCGCGCGTTCACACAGGCGGCGGGCCGATTTCTCCTCTCCGTGCCGCAGTCATCAGCAGGCTTAGCATATGGTGGCAGGAGGAGCGGCGGTGGCCGTCCCGCACGGCGGGGAACCGCTGGACAGCGGCCGGTCACAGGACACGGCGGACGGAGAGGACACCCATGCAGGACGGCACGACGGCGGCGGACTTCGGCGGACGGCAGGACACGGCGCGAGCGGTGGGACCCGTCCTCGAACCGTTCGGGGACATCCGGCGGATCGCCGTCCTGCGCGGCGGCGGCCTCGGCGACCTCATGTTCGCGATGCCGGCGATCTCCGCCCTCCACGCCCGCTATCCCGACGCGGCGATCACCCTGCTCGGCATGCCCGGCCACGCGGCGCTGCTCGACGGCCGACCCGGACCGGTGTCCTCGGTCGTGGAGCTGCCCGTCTCCCCGGGGGTCCGCCCGGGGGACGAGGACCCGGAGGCGGTGGACGCGTTCTTCGACGGGATCCGGGGGTCCTTCGACCTCGCCGTCCAGCTGCACGGTGGCGGCCGCAACTCGAACCCGTTCATCCTGCGGCTGGAGGCCCGCCACACGGTCGGCACCCGCACGCCCGACGCCGCGGCGCTGGAACGCACCATCCCCTACGTCTACTACCAGCACGAGGTGTTCCGCGCCCTGGAGGTCGTGGGCCTGGCCGGGGCCGTGCCCGTGGATCTGGAGCCGCGGGTGAGGGTCCTGCCCGAGGAGGTGGAGCGGGCGGCGCAGCTGACCGGTGCGGGTGCCGTCGTCGCCCTGCATCCCGGCGCCACGGATCCGCGCCGCCGGTGGCCGTCGTCGTCGTTCGCCGAGGTGGCGGTGCGCGCGGCCGCGGACGGCTGCGAGGTGGTGGTGGTCGGGGATGCGACGGACGTGCCGGCGGCCGAGGAGATCGTCAGCCTCGCGCTCGCGCAGGACCCGGCGGCGGACGTCAGGTCGCTCGCGGGGCAGCTCTCGCTCGGCGAACTGGCCGGCGTGCTGGACCGCAGTGCCGTGCTGGTGGGTAACGACAGCGGGCCCCGGCACCTCGCGCAGGCGGTGGGGACGCCCACCGTCGGCGTCTACTGGATCGGCAACATGATCAACGCGGGGGCGATCGGCCGGACCCTGCACCGCGTCCACTTCTCCTGGGTGACGCACTGCCCGGTCTGCGGCGTGGACGTCACCCAGGTGGGGTGGACGGCGGAACGCTGCGAGCACGACGACTCGATCGTCGCCGCCGTCCAGCCCGCGGCCGTCTACGCGGACGTGGCCGAACTCAGGGCCACGAGCCTTCTTCTGCGTGGGCGATGACCATCTCGCGGATCTCGCAGCTCCTGGGCTGTGAGAGCGCGAAGAGGATCGCCTCGGCGACGCGCTCGGGATCGTTGAGGCGGGAGTCGTCCTGCGGCTTGTACTGCTCGTCGCGGTCGTCGAAGAAGCGCGTCTTCATGCCGCCGGGGATGATCGTCGTGACGCCGATCTGCCCGGTGGTCTCCGCGGCCAGGGCCTGCGAGAAGCCCATGACCCCGAACTTGGAGGCGCAGTAGGCCGTGGCGTCGCCCACGGCCTTGATGCCGAGGGTCGAGGCGATGGTGACCACGCGGCCGTGGGTCTTCTTCAGGTACGGCAGGGCGGCGCGGGCGGTGGACGCGGTGCCCATCAGGTTCACGCCGATCACCTTCTCCCACTCGTCGGCCGGCACGGTGTCCAGCGCGCCGCACCGGTCGATCCCGGCGGCGGTGACGACGGCGTCGAGGCCGTCCATCATCTCGGCGGCCTCGCGGACCGCGGTCTCGACGGCCTCGCGGTCGGCGACGTCGACCTCGAAGGCCTTGACGCCGGTCACCCGGCTGATGTCGCGGTCCAGCACCACGGGGGTGCCTCCTGCGGCGAGGACACCCTGGACGATGGCCGCGCCGAGGCCGGAGCCTCCGCCGGTCACCAGGACGCGTCCCGGGTTGAAGCCGTTGCCGGTCGTGGTCGTCGTCGTGTTCTCGGTCATGTGCGTTCCTTTCGTAGCGTGCACGGGGCCGGCCGGACGGGCCGGAGGATCTCTGGAGGTCAGCCGACGCGGGCGAGCGCGGCTGCCAGTTTCGTGGTGGAACGTGCGGGGATGTACGGGACGGTGACGGTCCTGCCGCCCCAGCTGCTCACCAGCGCGGCTTCGGGGAGGTCCTCGGCGGCGTAGTCACCGCCCTTCACCCAGATGTCGGGCTGCAGGCGGGAGATGGCGTTCTCCGGCGTGGACTCGGAGAACACCACGACGGCGTCCACGCACCCGAGGGCCAGGAGCAGCTCCGCGCGGTCCTCCTGCTTGATGATGGGCCGGCTCTCCCCCTTGAGCCCGCGCACCGAAGCGTCCGAGTTGAGGCAGACGATCAGGCAGTCGCCCAGCCGGCGTGCCGCGGCGAGGGTCCGCGCGTGCCCGGCATGCAGGAGGTCGAAGCATCCGCCGGTCGCCACGACGGTCCCGCCTGCCTCACGCGTCCGCCGTGCGAGGTCGAGGGCGTCGAGCCCGTCGACGGGCAGCAGCTGCGGTGCGTCCTCGCGCCGCCGGCCCATCGTGGCCACACCCCCGGAGGCGAGGAAGTGCGCCGCGGCCTCGACGGCCTGCTGGGCGGCCGCGTCGATCGGTGCTCCCTCGGCGAGTCCGACGGCGAGGGCCGAGGCGAAGCGGTCTCCTGCTCCGCACGGATCGGGGGCGCTGACCGGGGGTGCGGGCACCACCTGGGGCAGGAGGCCGGCCGCTGCGACGAGGGCTCCGTGGTCGCCCATGGTGACGAGCACGGCCCTGCTCCCCCAGGCGGAGAGCAGGACCTCGGCGGCCGCCGCCGCGGCACGCGTCCCGGAACCCTGGACGTCGGCGAACCGCAGGGCTTCCGCGAGGTTGGGCGTCACGGCGGCCACGCCGGGCACGGGCCGGGCGCCGGAGGGGTGGGGGTCCCAGACCACCGGGATGGTCCCGGCGAGCGCCTGGAGGCGGGCCCGCAGATCCCCGTTGGCGAGCAGGTTGCGGCCGTAGTCCGCCGCGATGATCGCGTCGGCGCCGTCGAGGGCGGCCAGCATCGCGTCGGTGGTGCCCGGCACGGGAGGCGTGGCACAGCCCTCGTCGAACCGGACCACCGCCTGGCCGGACGCCCTGACCCTCGTCTTGACGGGCGTGGGCGCTCCGGAGGGTCCGGCGACGACGGTCACACCCTCGAGTTCGGTCCGCAGGAGTCCCGCCGCCTCGTCGTCCGCGAGGACGGTGACCAGGACGGCGTCGTGCCCGTCGGCGTGCAGCATGCGGGCCACGAGGCCCGCTCCCCCGGCGCGCCGCCGGACGTCGTCGACGTCGACGACGGGCACGGGCGCGTCCGGCGACAGCCGTCCGGCCCCGCCGGAGAGGTCGGTGTCGAGCAGGACGTCGCCGACCACCACGATCCTCATCGCTGTTCCTCCCGGCGGCGGCGGTGCACCTCGGCGTCGAAGGCCCGGCAGATCGCGTGGAGGGCGATGAGATGGCCCTCCTGGGCATTGGCGGACTGGGCGTCGACCGCGACGTAGTCGTCGACGCACTCGGTGAGCGGGTTGGGTCCGGCTCCGGTGAGCGCCCAGGTGGTGATGCCGGCCGAGCGGGCGGCCTCCACGGCGCGCAGCAGGTTGGGGCTCCTGCCGCTCGTGCTCAGGAGCACCAGGATGTCCCCCGACCGCCCGTGGGCGCTCACCTGACGGGCGTACAGGTGCTCGAACCCGTAGTCGTTGGCGATCGCCGTGACCGCGGAGCTCTCCGCGTGGAGGGAGATCGCCGAGAACGGTTCACGCTCGCCGTCGAACCGGCCCACGAGCTCCGCCGTGAGGTGTTGGGCCTCGGCGGCGGACCCGCCGTTCCCGGCCGCGAGCAGCCGCCGGCCGGCCAGCAGGCGGTCCGCCATCTCCACGCCCCAGCCGGCCAGGGTGTCGGCGTTGAGGGCGAGGGATTCGAGGGCCGGCGTGACCGCCCGGAGGTGGTCCAGGACGAGTCGCCGCGAATCCTCCTGCACGGTGGTCGGGACGGCGTCAGCGATCAGGTCCGAGCGGATGTCGGACGGGATGTCCGTGAGATGCGTGGTCACAGTGCCCTGCCTCCTGTGCTTTCGAGTCGACGCGCGGCACTGCGCCGCGCGGTGGCCGGTTCTGCGGGTGCTGCGGCGGCGAGGGCCGCCTGGTAGGCCTTCTCCGTGTCGGCCGCGATGCGGCTCCACGAGTAGCGGGCCTTCACACGGCGGTAGCCGTTGTCACCGAGCGCGCGGGCCCAGTCGGGCTCGCCCACGATCCCCGCGATGGCCGCCGCGATGGCCGCCGGATCCTGGGCCGGGACGTGCAGTCCCGTGGTGCCGTCCACCACGGTGTCGACGAGGCCGCCGACGGCCGCGGCGATCACCGGGACGCCGCATGCCATCGCTTCGAGCGGGACGATCCCGAACGGCTCGTACCAGGGCGCGCAGACCACGGCGTCGGCGCTGCGCAGCACCGCGGGCATCTCCGCCCGTGACACCTGGCCGCGCAGGACCACGCGGTCGGCGACGCCGAGGTCGGCGGCGAGCGCGCGGAGGCGCTGCGCCTCCGGGTCGTCCTCGAGTCCGGTGGAACTGCCGGCGCCCCCCACGATGTGGAGTTCGACGTCGTCGCGGCCCAGGTCGGCGAGTTCGCGCATCGCCCGGATCACGAGGTCCATGCCCTTGCGCGGGACGAGCCGTCCCACGCTCACGATGCGGTGCGCGCGGGCGCGGGCCTCCACGGGCCCGTGCGGCGTGAACAGCTCCACGTCGACGCCGCACGGGGCGATCGACACCCGGTTGCCCGGGATGCCCATGGCCTTGAGCTCGAACACCTCGTCCGAGCACGTCGCGACGATGCGGTCGGCGCTGCGTCCCACCATGGCCTCGAGCATGAGGCGCTCGGACGGGCTGGTGTCCTCGGCGCCCTGGTGGCGGCGCTTGACCGTGCCGAGGGCGTGGAAGGTCTGGATGACCTGCACGGGCCGGCCCGCGGCGCGTGACCGTCCGGCGGCGTCGAGGGCGGCGAGCCCGGACATCCAGAAGTGCCCGTGCACGATGTCCGGCGGCTCCTGCCCCCAGTCCTCCACGATGCCCGCCGCCAGTTCGCCCATGTAGGGCAGCAGCAGGTCCTTCGGGACGTTCCGGACGGGGCCCGCGGTGACATGGACGACCTCCAGGCGCGGGTCGGTGCGCACCCGGTCCGGAAGGGCCGGGTCGTCGCGGCGCGTGTAGACCGTCACGTCGTGTCCGCGGCGGGCCAGCGCGAGGGACAGCTCGGCGACGTGGACGTTCTGCCCTCCGGCGTCGACACCCCCCAGCGCGGCCAGCGGACTCGCGTGCTCCGACACCATCGAGATCCTCACTGGGCTTTCCTCTCTGTGACCGCCAGGACGCGGTGCCGTGTCGGTTCCTGCTCCAGGACGTCGTCCCAGTCGGCCAGGAACCGGGCCAGCCCGTACCGTGCGAGGGCCGCCTCCCGTGCTGCCTGCCCCCTGGTCCGGGCCTCGTCGGGGTCGGCGACGAGCCGTGCCGCCATGCGGACGAGGTCGTCGACGCTCGTGGAGATCGCTCCCGCCTCCGGGGGCACCGCACGGGACGCCTCCGTGGTGGCCAGGGCGAGCACCGGGAGCCCCACGTGCATCGCTTCGAGGAGCGAGAGCCCGAGGGACGTCCAGCGCAGCGGGTGGACGTAGGCCCGGGACAGCCCGAGCCGTGCGTGCAGCTGCGCCATGGGCAGGTCGCCACCGATGCGCAGCTCCGAGGGGGCGAGGTCCAGGGCGTCGGCGAGCCCGTCCGTCCCCATCCCGAAGACCTCCAGCGGGGCGACGCCCGCGAAGCGCGGCAGCAGGTCGGTGCCGGTGATGCGGCCACGGCGCACGGGCTCGTTGATGACGGCGGCGAGCTGCTCGAGCTCGCCCGTGTAGAGGTAGCCCGGGTCCACGATGCCGTGCTCGATCACCGTGGTGCGTGCGCCGCCGTCGTCCCAGAAGAGGGCGTTGAAGTGGGTGACGTGGACGATCGGGATGTCCGTCCGGCCCGCCAGCGGGTGGACCGTGCCGACGATGTCCCGGCGGGGCGTGTTGTGCTCGAGGAAGACGGCGGGGAGGTCCCGGCCCGGGGTGCGCCGCAGGAGCCGCTCGCACTCGGCGATCTCCTCGACCCGCTGCAGGACGACGACGTCGATGCCGGCGTCGGCGAGGTCGTGCGGTGCCACCTCGACGACGGAGGCCGGCCAGTCGCGGCCGGCGCGGCCGAGGCCCCAGGGCCCGCCGTCGGGCGTGGTGGGCAGCACATAGGTGTGCTCCCCCCGCACGAAGGCGTCGGTCCACCCTCCGTGCACGTGCCATAACAGGATCCTCATCGGTGCCCCCTCGTTGGTCGGCGGCCCTCGGTGCGGCCGATGCTGCGGCGTGAGCCGAGTGACGATATCCCGGAGCTGAGCCGGAGGACGGCGTCCACGACGTCCTCCGGGGAGACGCCGGACAGGCAGGGATGCCCCTGCACGGGGCAGACGCGGGCCCTGCTGAGCGCGCAGGCGGCGTCCTGGTCGCCGAGCAGTTCCACGGGCACCCGGTAGGGCGCCCAGCGGACCGCCGGGACCACGGGCGAGAACAGGCAGACCACCGGGGTGCCGACGGCGGCCGCCAGGTGCGCCGGGCCGGTGTTGCCGGTGATGATGACGGATGCCCCGGCGATGACGGACCCCAGCGTGGCGAGGTCGGTCCTGCCTCCGAGGTCCAGGGCCTCGGGGCCGGCGACGGTGGAGGTCAGTCCGGTCTCGTCCGGCCCGCCGGTGACGACCACGCGGAAGCCTGCGGCGGTCAGGAGCTCGACGGCGGCCGCGTGGTGCAGCGGGGGCCAGGCGCGGGCGGGCACGGAGGCACCCGGGTGGACGACGACGTAGGGCCCGTCGCCGACGACGGCCGCGGCGTCGGTGAGGCCCGTGACCTGCAGGCGGCCGTCGTCGCCCGGGGGCAGGGCGTAGCCCGCCGCCTCGGCGATACCGAGCGCCCGTTCGGCTTCCGGCTGGTCCTCCGGGAAGTCCTCGCCCGGTTTGAGCCGCACGTCGAGGAGCGAGCCGGCGTAGTCGACGGACGCGCCCGCGATCCGCCGGACGCCGGCGAGCCGGAGCAGCAGCGCGAGCGGCAGCGGGGACTGGTGGAACGAGGTCAGGAGCACGGCCTCGTCCACGGCGAGCGCCACCACGGCGTCGTGGAGTCCGGCCACCAGCTCCGGCGTGGGTTCGGGGGCCGGGTCCACGATCCAGGGCGCGGACCAGGTGACGACGTCGACGACGCCGGGCAGCAGGCGGGCCGCCGCGGCGCCCTGCGGCCCGCACAGCATGACGACGTCGTTCGGGGAGTCCCCGTGGTCTCCCGCGGCGACGGCCCGGACGGCGGGCCCGGCGAGGAGGACGTCCCCGGCGCTGTCGAGGCGGGCGACGAGGACCCGGCGCCTCACGGCGTCACCGTCCACAGCGTGTCGACGGCCTCGGCGAGGGTCCGGGCGACGGCGGGAGCCGAGCGGATCTCGTCCTCGAGGGTGACGCTCGTCGGGACGAGGACGGCCTGCGCACCCGCGGCGGCCGCAGCTCCCATGTCCGCGCCGATGTCCCCGATCACGGCGACGTCCGCGGCATCGAGGCCCAGGCGGGCGCTGGCCGCGAGGACCATCCCCGGGGCGGGCTTCCGGCATCCGCAGCCGTCGCCGGACCCGTGCGGGCAGAGCTCCCAGACGTCGAACGGTCCGAGCAGTTCCTCGACGCGTGCGTTGACGGCGTCCACCTGGTCGCGGGTGACGAGTCCCCTGGCGATCCCCGACTGGTTGGTCACCACGCCCACCGGGATACCCCGGGAGCGCAGCCCGTCGAGCACCTCGCGCGCCCCGGGCATGGGCTGCACGAGCGCGGGATCACCGTTGTAGGGGACGTCCACGACGATCGTCCCGTCGCGGTCGAACAGGACGGCCCGGGGAGCTGTCCGCGTGGGTCCGGCCGAAGTATGCATACAGGCTTAGTTCCCGGGCAGGAGCACTGCTAAACACTTTCCGCCGAACTTCTTCCCGGCGGCGCCCTCGCACGCCCGACCGGTGCGGCACCGATCCTCTGGCAGGATCGGACCCATGACTTCCGAGGGCACCGGCACCACAGGCACGTCCGCACGACCGACCGGGCACCGTCCGGGGGCCGGATCCCGGACGGTGCCCGCCTCGACCCCCGCACCGGACGGGCGTCCCGAGATCCTGGCGCTGCGCGCCCTGAAGCTCGGCGACCTCCTCGTGGCGGTGCCCGCCCTGAAGGGACTGCGGCGTGCGTTCCCGGAGCACCGCATCCTGTACGCCGCCCAGGAGTGGCTGCGTCCCGTCATCCCGCTCACCGACGCCGTCGACGACCTGCTGCCCACGCACGGCCTCGACGATCCGCTGCCCATCGAGTACGGCAGGATCGACCTCGCCGTGAACCTCCACGGCAGCGGCGGGGAGAGCAGGGGGCGCCTCCAGGAGATCGGTGCCCGACGCCGGATGGGGCACCGCTCCCCCGGCTGGGACGGACCCGAGTGGCGCGACGGCATCCTCGAGCGCGAGCGGTGGGCGTCGCTCGTGAGCTGGCACGGGGTCCCCGCCGATCCGCTGGACTGCAGGCTCCGGGTACCCGATGTCGGGAATCCGGCGCCGGGCGCCGTCGTCGTGCATGTCGGGGCCGCCTATGGGAGCCGGCTCTGGCCCGTGGAACGGTTCGCCCAGGTGGCGCGCACCCTGGCCGCCGCCGGTCACCGGGTGGTGTTCACGGGCAGTGGCAAGGAGCGACCGCGAGCGCTCGCGGTGGCCGACGCCGCCGGCCTGCCGGAGGCGTCGGTCGCCGCCGGGGACCTGCCCCTCGACGTCTTCGCGGGCCTGGTGGCGGGCGCGTCCCTCGTGATCTCCGCGGACACGGGGGCCGCCCACCTCGCCTCCGCCTACGCGCGGCCCTCGGTGGTGCTGTTCGGACCCGCGCCTCCCTCGGAGTGGGGACCGCCGCCCGGACCCCACACCGTCCTGACGGACGAGTCGGTGCGGGTGGGCGAGACGTTCTCCGCCGCGCCGGATCCGGCCCTGCTGGCCGTCACGGTCGACCAGGTGCTGGCCGCAGCGGCGGACCACGGGATCTCCTAGGCGGTACCGGACCGCGCAGCCTGCCGTTCCCCGGCGGCGGGTGCGCCGAGGAGCCTCTTCTGCAGTTTCACGAGGATGCGCGCCAGTGCCCTCGAGACCTGCATCTGGGACATGCCGAGCTCGTCGCCGATGCCCTGCTGGGTCTGCTCCATGAAGTACCGGCGGTAGAGGAGTTCCTTCTCGCTGCGGCACAGTTCGTTGACCGCACCGCGCAGGGAGATCATGTCGTCGCTGCGCTCCGTGCCGTTCGCATCGCCTGCCAGGGTGTCGGCCCAGGTGCGCCCCTCGACGGGCGCGTCGAGCGACACCGGCCTGAGGCTCGTGGAGCACGCCTGTGCTTCGAGGACCTTGCCCTCCGGCCGGCCGAGTTCGAGGCCCAGCTCGCGGGCGGTGGCCTCGCGGCCGAGCCGCTGGGCCAGGGCAGGAGCCGTGCGGGCGATCTCCGTGCGGAGGTCCTGCACCTCCCGGGGCGGCCGGACCACCCAGCAGGAGTCACGCAGGTAGCGCTTGATCTCACCACTGATCGTGGGGACCGCGAACGAGGCGAACGGGATGCCGCGCGTCGGGTCGAAGCGCTGCACGGCCTTGATCAGTCCCAGGTAGGCGACCTGGCGGATGTCCGCTGCCTCGGGGCCGGCGACGGCGAAGGACCGCGCGACCGATTCGGCGATGTCCAGGTGCCGCAGGGCGATGTCGTCCTGCAGGGCGGCCTTCAGCGGACCGTCCTGACGGACGCGGCCTGTGTGTCCGTCCACCGCGGCATGGGCAGGGCTGCTCGGACGGGCCAGGACGATCGGCTGGGCTTCGGCGGTGGTCTGCATGCTGTTCTCCGATGGGCGCTCGACACTGACGTGTCCCAACACAACATCAGCACGCTTAGTATGCAAGGGGGCTGGGCCGGAAAGATCCGAACGGGTGGGGGTCTTCCCTTTTCCACCCCGTGGATGTACGGCCCGGAGGCTCGTGCCGTCTCCGCCCACCGGGCCGTCGTTTCCTCGGCCCGCTGTGTGCCATTGCGGCGACGGGTCCGTGCTGGCAGTATCACTGCCGTATCCCTGCACGCGAGCGGATCGAGGAGCAGTTCATGAACTGGACACTGGAAGTCGTGGTCGTGCCGGTGGCCGACATCGATCGCGCCAAGGCCTTCTATTCCGACCAGCTGGGCTTCGTGGTCGACCACGACATCACCATGGGCCCCGGCAACCGGTTGGTCCAGCTCACGCCGCCGGGCTCCGGTTGCTCGATCGTGATCGGCGAGGGCGTCGTGCCGCGCATGCCCCCGGGCTCCCTCCAGGGACTCCAGCTGGTCGTTCCGGACGTGCTCCGGGCGCACGCGCAGCTCGTCGAGCGCGGCGTCGAGGTCGGCGATATCCAGGTGATGGGCGGTGACCCGGATGCGGTGCGGCAGGGCGGGACGGCGCTCGACAACGTCGGGTTCGTGTTCTTCAGCGACCCGGACGGCAACGGCTGGGCGGTGCAGCAGATCTCCGCCCGGGCCTGACGTCCTACTCCGGCTGGCTGGTTCCGGGCACGGTGCGTTTCACCAGCAGGTAGGGGATCCACAGCAGACCTGCGGAGAGAACGGTCAGCCCGACACCGATCATCGCCGTCTCCTCGGCCGCAGGCCCCATCGTCACGGTGCCGACGAGAACGGCGAATGCGGTGACCACCAACAGCAGCCAGCACACCACGGCGTGGTACCACCTCAGGCCACGGCGCAGCGGCAGGAAGAAGAACGCTGCTGCGGGAAGGACCACGAGGAACTGCAACGGCCACGCGGTGGCAGGCAGCAGCCCGCTCTGCACGAGGTGGGGCAGCAGGAAGCCCGCACCCGCCGCGTACATGCCGGCGAACCACGCACCGGAGATCCACTGACCGGCGCCCGGCGTCAGACGCCGCTCCCGCAGGGCCGGGTCGAGTCGCTCCGCCTGCTCCCGGACCTGCCTGAGGTTCTGATGCCAGCGGTGGTCCAGCCGAGTCGTGTTCCCCAGCCAGCCGCCGGTATCGGGGAAGTCGATGACCTCCTCGGTGGTCGCGAAGTACTCGAGGCGGGCCTCGTCGCTGAGGTGGCCCTCCTCCTTCCACGAGAGCGGCCGCGCGGTGTAGCCCAGCTCGATGCGATGCTTCCGCAGAGCCTCGATCCACGTGTCGACCGCGGGGTCCTCGTGGGAGGGGAAGGGCACGCTGCTGATCCGGCGGCTCCCGTCCTGGTCGAAGAGGACATGCAGGATCGGCGCCGTCTCGGTCAACGTCCCGCCGCCGTTCCCGATCAGGATCACGCGGCGAAGGATCCGGTAGGAAACGATCACCGAGACCACCTCCCGCATCGGGATGATCCGGCGCACCGGGTCCTCGGCGCCCACGGTGTTCCACTCCGTCGTCTCGATCCGGCCCTCGCGCAGGACGAAGCTCGAGCGGTGGCGTGCCCGCCAGGCCGTCGTCCGGGCCGCGGCCACGGTCCGGACCAGGAGCAGGATTCCGGTCACGACGAAGACCAGGGTCACCAGGAGCCAGGGATTCCGGAACGTCACCATCAGCGCGACGGGTACCCCGATGAAGGTTGCGCCGATGGCCGCGACGAGGAGCAGGGCAAGGACCAGGATCCCTCTCCAGAACAGGTCCATCCCCTGCTCATGCTGGACGTGGAGGACGGGGCTGTCGGTCCTGCGCGACTCCGGCACGGAGGGGGGATGCGGGATCACGGTGACTGCTCGCTCTCGTTGTCCGGGTGGTTCCCTGCAGGAGAAGACCTCCGACGATCGGTCCGTGCCGACGCCCGCGGCCGGCGGACGGTCCGGCCTGGCCTGGCCGCTCAGGTGACCCTGTTGATGTCGTCGGCGTCCCAGGTGAGGTCCGTCGTTTCTCCGACTCTGACTGCTTCGATGGCGGGGTGGGCCATCAACTCGTTGATGAGGCGGTAGGTGCCGCCGATGAGCGTCGAGTCGACGTCGATCTCCGAGGCGATGGCCCACGCATGATCGGACGGCCAGATCAGTTGCGGCATGGGCCCCGGCAGTCGGTCGGTCCACCCCATGCCGGCCGCCAGTGGCCATGCCGGATCCGTCAGCTCCGGAGCACCGGTGGCCAGCAGGACGTAGCGGCGCCCGGGCAGTTCGAGGAACGGCCCCCGCTTCAGCAGTTCCGACAGGGCGCGGTCCACCGTCGGGCGCTGCGGCTGAACGGAGCGCGTGTCCTCGTCCTCGGCGTCACCCTCCGGCGCGAACGCCTCGAACCAGACGGTTCCCGCATCGATGGCCCATCCCTCCCAGAGGGCGGCGGTGACGTCGTCGGGCGTGCCGGTGTGTCCACCGGCGATCGTCATGACGTGGGCCAGGACCGCGGGGTCGAGGTGACCCAGCGGAGGCGGGTCGGCGCTCCTGCCTCCCGGGAGCAGTATCGGATCGTACTGGTGGCCTGCCACCCGGATCCACTGGACCTGGGGATGGATGACGGTCCCCGTGTGGGCTGCGATCCGGGCCCACGTCCACGCTTCCTCGGAGTAGTCCTCCCGGGGATCACCGTGGCCCTTGGGGTCGTACCGGGTCACCGTGGAGGGATGCAGGACCCGGGCGTAGGCCTCGAAGCCCGACGGGACGATGCTGCCCGCCGATCCCGGTGGCCCGTTCAGCCGGGACCCGATCCAGGCACCACGCTCTACGTCCCCCGTCCACCGCATCAGCGCATACTCCCACTCGGCGTTGCTTCCGGCACATGGGTCCGTCGATCGACGGATCCCGGAACTACGGGGTGCAGGACAGGTCCGCGTGCGCTGAACCATTCCTTCGACGTGTCATCCTGGTCGACCATGGCTCGGAGTGGAGTCAGGGCGATGAGCGGACCCGGGCATCACGGCAGGGACATCCTGGCCGGAGAAGAGCTTCCGCTTCGGGTTCTCGGCCTTCTCGACCTCGGCGAACACTGCCGTGTCCCGCACGTTCTTCTGGACGGTGATAGCCCCGAAGAGGGACATCAGCATGGCCAGACCGTAGAAACCCTTCTCGGACAGCAGCATGTCCGCATTCCACAGACCGATCACCAGGAGCGAGAGCGACGCGATGACGGAGAACCATGCCACGCCGTAATAGATATTCGTGACCGGGATGTCTTCGGCCCGATCCCGAATCGTCTTCTGGATCGAGATCACCGCGAACAATCCGAAGAGGAGGATCGTGAAGTAGTACCCCTTCTCGTTGAGTTCCATGCTCGTCGCGTTCCAGAGACCGATGAGATAGGACGACACTCCGACGAGCAACGCGACCCAGCTGGCGCCGATGAACGCCCCCGTGGGCTTCTGCGGGACAAGTCTTGATTCAGCCATGTGGTTTCCCCCCTGATTGGATCGAGCAGATCACCCATGTCTGTCGGGCGTGTTCTCGATCGTCCGAATCGATGAATACCGTCTTCGATCCGTTCGACCACAGTAGGCGAACGACGGCGACCGCGATCGCCCCGACACAGTGATTCACAAGGCCGGCATCCGGAGCGACCCGTCGCCGCGACGCCCCCCGTGGTTGCCTGCGAAGCGAAGCCGTTCTTCATCCACGCAGAAAGCCCCCTGCCTTCCGGGCAAGGGGCTTCCGTCGGAGCCGTGGGGACCGGGGCGGGTCAGCTGGGCACGGTGGCGGCCGGCCCGGCGGCGTCGGAACCGTCGGCGCCGCCGCGCGATGCCGCGCCCGCAGGCGTCGAGCTCCAGCGTGGCGCTCCGAGTTCCCGGATGACGGTCTGCAGGTGGTTCCGCAGCTCCTCGGAGACCAGCCCCCCGCCGGGGACCAGGGTGCGCTCGATGTCCTCGGAGGCCTCGAGGACCTTGCGCCCCGCGGGCGAGATCGACACCATGTGGGAGCGTCGGTCCAGGTCGTTCCGTACGCGCGTCACATGGCCCCGGGACTCGAGCCGGGAGAGCGTCTTGCCCATGGTCTGGGCCTGCACGCGCACGATCTGGGCGAGGCTGGCCTGCGTCATCGCGCCCTGGTCCTCAAGGACGCCGAGGGCGATCACGCCGGCGTGGGTCACCCCGATGTCGACCAGACGCTCATTCCATGCGTGCTCGACCAGACGCGCCGCTGTCGTCAGCAGTCGACCGGTGGGCCATTGCTCCAGATCGGGCATAGAACCGTGCACTTCCTCTCGCTTGCGAGACCGGCGGCCGCCGTCGGCGTCGGACCTTCCACCTATGATAGCTAGGCCGGCTGCCCGATCTCTCCATGCCGGGCGGCGGGTCCCTGCCCTCCGGCACGTCCCGGGGCGCCGCCATCCCATCGATCCTCAGGAGGATGTATGTCGCAACGACTGGTCACGGGCGCCCACGCCCCCGATTTCACGCTCAGGAACGCCACCGGCGAGGAGGTGACGCTGTCCTCCTTCAGGGGCAGCAGCGTCATCGTGTATTTCTACCCCGCCGCCGCCACCCCCGGCTGCACCACCGAGGCCTGCGACTTCCGCGACAGCCTCTCCTCCCTCGGTGCCGCCGGGTACACGGTGCTGGGGATCTCGCCGGACCCGGTGGGCAAGCTGGCCGCCTTCTCCGAGAAGGAATCGCTCACCTTCCCCCTGCTCTCGGACGAGGACCACGCCGTCGCGGAGGCCTACGGGGCCTGGGGGGAGAAGAAGAACTACGGGAAGACCTACGAGGGCCTGATCCGCTCCACCGTTGTGGTCGACGCAGAGGGCAGGGTGGCGGTGGCCCAGTACAACGTGCGCGCCACCGGTCATGTCGCGAAGCTGCGTCGCGACCTCGGGATCGACCGGTAGGGAGCCCTCGGCAACCAGGGCCACCGGCCCATTGGCATTACAGTGAAGGACGAAGGAATGCCCTCCGCGTGAGCGGCATCCCGAGCGCGAGTGGCGGAATTGGCAGACGCGCTGGATTTAGGTTCCAGTGTCTTCGGACGTAGGGGTTCAAGTCCCCTCTTGCGCACCATCAGTACCATCAGCACCAGTCGCCGGGCCCGTCCCGGGCTGGTCCGTCGAGCCCCGCCGGGCCGCCGCCCGGTGGGGCTTTCTCGTGCCCGACGACGCCGCCGCTCCTATCGCCGCAGGTCACGAGCCGGTCACGAAAGCGCCGCTTCCCGAATCCCCACCCATCCACCCCGGCCGCACGCCCGAAGTACCTCCGAGACATCGACACGATGTGTTTCACACGACAGTCACTGATCCAGGCAGATGCCGGGTCGTAACTATGGAGGAAATTCATGCAGATCACCAAGCGTAGGAACCTGTCCATCCTGGGTATCGCGGCAGTCTCGATGTTCGGTCTCGCTGCCTGCGGCGGCGACGAGGCCGCAACCGGGTCCGACTCGACCAGCATGGCGGAAGAGACCACCATGGCCAGCGAGTCCCCCTCGATGGAGGCCAGCATGAGCCCCTCCGCCGACGCCATGATGGACCCCGCGGCGAACCTCGTCGGCCCCGGCTGCGAGGGCTACGCCGCCGACGTTCCCGACGGCGCCGGATCGGTGGCCGGTATGGCCCTCGATCCCGTGGCGACCGCCGCAGGCAACAACCCCATCCTGACCCAGCTGACCGCTGCCGTCTCCGGTGGCATCAACCCCGAGGTCGACCTCGTCGACACGCTGAACGGCGACGAGTTCACCGTCTTCGCACCGGTCGACGACGCCTTCGCGGCACTGCCGGCCGAAACCGTCGAGGGCCTGAAGACCGACACCGAGGGTCTGTCCGGCATCCTGACCTACCACGTCGTGCCGGGCAAGATCCAGCCGTCCGAGCTCGAGGGCACCACGCAGACCACGGTCCAGGGCGGCGACGTCGAGATCACCGGATCGGGCGACGAGCTCCAGGTCAACGGCGCCAACGTCATCTGCGGCGGCGTCCAGACCGCCAACGCCGTCGTCTACCTGATCGACACCGTCCTCACGCCCCCCGCCGGCTGAGGACTCCCCGACCTCCCTGGTTCACTCCTCTAACGTGTTCCGGGGATCACGGACGGACCTCCTCACCGCTGGGTGAGGGGGTCCGTTCGTGTGTCCGGCCCATTGCGGTTTCTGGGCGGCGGGAACAGGCCCATCGCCTACACTGGGGCATTCCAGACACCGGGCCACGACGGACCGGCCCCCCTGCCCTTCGGAGATCGACGCCAGTGAACAACCGTGCCGCGCGCCGCACCAGCCACGGACGGGCGACCCACGGTGTGACCCGCGTCGCCACGATGGCAGTCGCCCTCGTCTCGGCGGTTTCCCTTGCCTCCTGTACGGTCGGCCAGGTCCCGCCGCCCCAGCCCGCGACGACGACGGCGCCTGCCGCCTCGGAGGCCGCCACCTTCACCTTCGGGACGGCGGCGCACCCCCGAACCCTCGACCCGGCGCTCGCGAACGACACCGAGTCCTACCGCGTGAGCCAGCAGATCCTGCAGGGACTCGTGGGCGTGGATCCGCTGACCTCCGAGCCGACGCCGCTCCTCGCGGAATCGTGGGACGAGAACGACGACGGGCGGTCCTACGAATTCACCCTGCGCGACGACGTCGTCTTCCACGACGGCGAGCCGTTCGACGCCGCCGCCGTGTGCGCCAATTTCGACCGCTGGTACACGCTGCCCCAGAGCGCGCGCGCCGGTACGAGCCGGCTGCCCTTCGAGAACGTGTTCAAGGGGTATTCCGACACACCCGAGGTGAGCCTCTACAAGGGCTGCACGGCGACCTCCGCGCACACGGTGGACCTCCAGCTCACCTCCCGGATCACGGGGCTGGTCCCGGCACTCGCCACGCCCGCCTTCGCCATGTCCTCCCCCGCCGCGCTCGAGGCCGGCGCCGCGGACGAACTGACCGCGACGCGGGACGGCGCGGGAATCTCCCGCTACGGGCAGGCGCCCGTGGGGACCGGCCCGTTCCGGCTCGTCTCCTGGGAGGAAGGGGACGTGGAGCTCGCGTTCTTCGACGGCTACTGGGGTGAGCGCGGGGAGGTGGACCGCGTGGTGTTCACCACCATCGCCAATCCCGATTCCCGGGCGCGCGCCCTGACCTCGGGCAGGATCGACGGCTACGACTTCGTGTCCGTGGACAGCGCCGTCGACCTGGCCCGCAACGGACTGCAGTTCCTGCAGCGCGACCCCTACTCCGTGCTCTACCTGAGCATGAACCAGGGCTTCCCCGGCGTCGACGACCCCCTGTTCCGCGAGGCCGTGGCCCACGCCATCGACAAGAGCGCCCTCATCGACGGCCGCTTCCTGAACGGGACCAAGCCGGCCCGCCAGTTCATCCCCGAGAAGCTCGGCGTGAGCAACGAGACGGTCACCGACTACAGCTACGACGTCGACCTCGCCAAGGACCTGCTCGAACGCTCCGGGTACGACGGGCGCGAGCTGCCCTTCTACTATCCGCGCAACGTCTCCAGGGCCTATCTCCCCTCCCCCGAGAAGGCCTACGCCGAACTGAGCCGCCAGCTGACCGAGGCCGGCTTCAACATCAAGCCGGTACCCGTCGAATGGAGCGACGGCTACGTCGCGACGGTCCAGCAGTCCGGGGACCGGGCCTTCCACCTGCTCGGCTGGAGCGGCAGTTACCAGGACCCCGACAACTTCGTGGGTGCGCTCTTCGGCATGTACTCGGAGGAGTTCGCCTACGAGGACCCGCAGCTGTTCAGCAAGATCAACCGCGCACGGGGACTGCCGACGGGCGAGGACCGCACGGCGGCCTACGCGGACATCAGCGCGCAGATCTCCGACAGGATCCCGGCCGTCCCGCTCGCCTTCCCGATCTCCGCGCTGGCGATGAGTCCGCGCGTGACCACCTACCCCGTGAGTCCCGTCATGAACGAGGTCTTCAACCGCATCGACCTGGCCGATGTCGAGCCCCGGCCGGCGCCGTCCGGCTGAGCCGCCGGACGCCGGCTCTCCCGGGGCGGTCCCCGTCCTCCGGACGATTTAAGTTCGGTCACCACCAGACGTTAGTCTTTGTCTGCTAGTGACCTCGCGACTGGAGACTCCGTTGACCACAATCCATCAGGGCACGCCCGCCAAGACCACCGACGTCGTCCTGATCGGTGGCGGGATCATGAGCGCCACCCTCGGCGCGTTCCTCCGGCAACTGCAGCCCGACTGGGACATCTCCCTCTTCGAACGGCTCGACGTCGCAGGCCTCGAGAGCTCCGACCCCTGGAACAACGCCGGCACCGGCCACTCGGCCCTCTGCGAGCTGAACTACTCGCCCGCCGGGAAGGACGGTTCCGTCGATCCGGCGAAGGCCGTCGCGATCAACGAGCAGTTCCAGGTCTCGCGGCAGTTCTGGTCGCACATGGTCTCCGAGGGGCTCATCGGTGACCCCCGCACCTTCATCAACCCGGTGCCGCACATGAGCTTCGTGTGGGGCCAGGCCAACGCCGAGTACCTGCGCCGGCGCTACGAGGCGCTGAGCCCGCAGCCGCTGTTCAGCACCATGGAGCACAGCGAGGACCACGACACCATCGCCGGGTGGACCCCCCTGGTGATGCAGGGCCGCAACCCCTCCCAGCCCGTCGCGGCCTCCCGCGTCGAGGGCGGCACCGACGTCGACTTCGGTGCCCTCACGCGCCAGCTCACCACCTACCTCGAGGGAACCGGCGTCGACCTGCACTACGGGTTCGACGTCCTCGACGTCGCACGCGCGACCGACGGCCGCTGGGACGTCAAGGTGAAGAACAAGGCCACCGGCGAGACCAGCACGGTCACCACGAAGTTCGTCTTCATCGGCGCCGGCGGCGGCGCCCTGCACCTGCTGCAGCGCAGCGGCATCCCCGAGGGCCGCGGGTTCGCGGGCTTCCCGGTCTCGGGCCAGTTCCTGCGCTGCACCGATCCCGACCTCGTGGGCCGGCACAACGCCAAGGTCTACGGCCAGGCATCGGTGGGTGCCCCGCCGATGTCCGTCCCGCACCTGGACACGCGCTTCGTCCAGGGTGAGCGCTCCCTGCTGTTCGGCCCCTACGCCGGGTTCTCCACCAAGTTCCTCAAGAGCGGTTCCTACCTGGACCTGCCCACGTCGATCCGCCCCTCGAACCTCGTACCGATGCTCGCGGTCGCCAAGGACAACATGTCCCTGACGAAGTACCTCATCACGGAGGTCCTCAAGAACCGGGACGCCAAGAACGACGCCCTCACCGACTTCCTGCCGATGGCCGAGGGCGGCAGCTGGGAACTGATCTCCGCGGGCCAGCGTGTACAGGTCATCAAGAAGGCTCCGGGCAAGGGCGGCGTGCTGCAGTTCGGCACGGAGGTCATCACGTCCTCGGACGGATCCGTCGGAGCGCTCCTCGGGGCCTCTCCGGGAGCGTCCACCGCGGCGCCGATCATGGTGGAACTGCTCAAGCGGTGCTTCCCTGCCAACATGGCCGGCTGGGAGCCGAAGCTGAAGGAGATGCTGCCCGGGTACGGCGTCAGGCTCAACGAGACCGCATCCCTGGCCGCCGAGGTGCAGTCGATGACCGACCGGGTCCTCCGGCTCACGTAACGTCCGACGGAGCCAGCCGGCCGGTCGACCCTCAGCATCAAAGGCAGGTTCCTTGTTCCGTCTGGCTCACTTCTCCCTCGGCAACAGGGCGCTGATCGCGCTCGTCACCATCCTCGCTTCCGTCTTCGGCGTCATCACCCTCGGGTCCCTCAAGCAGGAACTCATCCCGTCCCTCGAGTTCCCGCAGATCACGGTCATCTCCGCGCTGCCCGGAGCCTCCCCGGAGTACCTCGACCAGCAGGTCAGCGAACCCCTGGAGGCTGCCCTGAGCGGGGTGGAGGGCCTCGAGTCGTCGTCGTCCACGTCCCGCTCCGGCATCTCGACCGTCAGCCTCGTCTTCGTGTACGGCACGAACCTCGACCGGGCCCGGGCGCAGGTGGACCGGGCGATCTCCACGGTGCGCCCCACCCTCCCCGAGGACGTCGAGCCCCAGGCCCTCGCGGGCAGCATCAGCGACCTGCCGATCGTGTTCATGGCCGTCTCCTCCGACCAGTCGCTCAGCGAACTGAACGGTGACCTGGCCCGTCTGACCGTCCCCCGCCTGCAGAAGATCGACGGCGTCCGGACCGCCGACGTGTCCGGAGGATCCACGCAGCATGTCGCGATCCTGCCCCGGGAGGGAGCCCTCGCAGCCGCGGGCCTGACGGTCGGCGACATCAGCAGCACCCTCGAGGACAACGGCGCCCTGTTCCCGGTCGGGAGCCTCGAGGACCGCCCGCGGTCGCTGACCATCCAGGCAGGCAGCCGCATCGGCTCCCTCGAGGACATCGAGGCGCTGCCGGTGCTTCCCTCCTCGGACACACCCGCCCCGGGTCCGGTCAGCACCATCGGCGAGCTGGCCGACGTCAGCCTGGCCGACGACGAACCCACGTCCGTCGCGCGTACCAACGGGATCGAGACGCTCGCGCTGACGGTGACGAAGGTGCCCGACGGCGACACCGTGGAGATCTCCCAGCAGATCGTGGCCCTCGTCCCCGAACTCGAGACCGAACTGGGCAATGCGGCGGACATCACCGTGGTCTTCGACCAGGCCCCGTTCATCGAACGCAGCATCGACGACCTCACCACCGAGGGGCTGCTGGGCCTCGGCTTCGCCGTGCTGATCATCCTCGTCTTCCTGCTCTCGGTCCGCTCGACCCTCGTCACCGCGATCTCCATCCCGCTGTCACTGCTCATCACGTTCATCGGCCTGTACGTGGCGGGGTACTCCCTGAACCTGCTGACCCTCGGCGCCCTGACGATCGCCGTCGGACGCGTGGTGGACGACTCCATCGTCGTCATCGAGAACATCAAGCGGCACCTCGGGTACGGGGAGGAGGAGCGGGAGGCCATCCTCACCGCGGTCCGGGAGGTGGCCGGAGCCATCACCGCCTCGACCCTGACCACCGTGGCCGTCTTCGCCCCCATCGGCTTCGTCGGCGGCCTCGCGGGAGAGCTCTTCCGCCCGTTCGCGATCACCACCGGGATCGCCCTGCTGGCGTCCCTCGCCGTGTCCCTGACGATCGTCCCGGTGCTCGCCTACTGGTTCCTGAGGCGCACACCCCCGGCGCCCCACGAGGCCCGCCACGTCGCGGCCCCGGCGGCCTCCGCCGTCCCGTCCGGCTCCCTGGCCGCCGCGACCTCCCGGGCGGAGCGCACCTCCCGGACGGAGCCCACCGACCGGCCGTCGCTCCTCCAGCGCGGCTACCTGCCGATCCTCACCGGCACCCAGCGCCACCCCGTGATCACCCTCATCAGCGGTGTGATCGTCCTGGGCGCCACGGCCGCCATGGTCCCGTTCCTGCCGACCAACCTGCTCGGCTCCTCGGGCCAGAACAGCTTCTCGATCACGCAGAACCTCGCCCCGGGCACCAGCCTGGCGACGACGGCGGAGACGGCGGCACGGACGGAGGAGATCCTCATGGACAACCCGGAGATCCGCGACGTGCAGTTGACGGTCGGCAACGCCGACGGTGCCTTCGCGGCGCAGTTCTCCGGCGGAGCCTCGGTGGCGACGTTCACCGTCATCACCGATCAGGACGCGGACCAGGAGGCCCTGCAGGAGTCCGTGCGCCAGGACCTCGAGGGCCTCGAGGACGCGGGCACCATCTCCCTGTCCAGCCAGCAGGGCGGCTTCGGGACCTCGAGCACCATCGACATCGACATCACCGCGCCCGTCACGGCGGATCTCGAAGCCGCGGACAGCGCCGTGGTCAAGGGGCTGCAGGGGATCGACGGCGCGGGAGAGATCACGAGCAACCTCGCGGCGGCCCAGCCGCAGGTCCAGGTGGACGTCGACCGCACGGCCGCCGTGGAGGCGGGCCTGAGCGAGGGCCAGATCGCGGGCCTCCTCGGGGGCAGCATCAGCCCGGTGCCGGCCGGTTCGGTGCGTTTCGACGCCGACGACTTCCCCGTGCTGATCGGCGAGGGGACCACGATCACGAGCCTCGACCAGCTGAGGGACCTGCAGATCCCTACCGCGACGGGGCCGGTCCCCCTCACCGACGTCGCATCGGTCGAGGAGGTGCAGGTGCCCCTGTCCGTCACGAGTTCCAACGGTGAACGCACGGCCCGGGTCTCGATCACGCCGTCCGGCGACGATCTCGGGACGCTGACGGGGTCGGTGAACGAGCGCCTCGACGGCATCGACCTGCCGCCGGGAGCCACCGCGACCATCGGCGGTGCCTCCAGCCAGCAGGCGGAATCGTTCGACCAGCTGTTCCTCGCGCTGTGGGCCGCCGTCGCCATCGTGTACGTGATCATGGTGGCGACGTTCAAGAGCCTCGTCCAGCCCCTGATCCTGCTCGTCTCCATCCCGTTCGCGGCCACCGGCGCCATCGCCCTGCTGCTGATCACCGGGACCCCCCTCGGGCTGCCTTCCCTGATCGGCATGCTGATGCTCGTGGGCATCGTGGTCACGAACGCGATCGTGCTGATCGACCTCATCAACCAGTACCGACTCCCCCACGACGGACGGCCGGGGCTGCCGGTCGCGGACGCGATCCGCGAGGGCGCCCGCCAGCGCCTGCGCCCGATCCTGATGACCGCGCTGGCGACCATCTTCGCCCTCACCCCGTTGGCCCTCGGCCTGACGGGGAAGGGTGGCTTCATCTCGCAGCCCCTGGCCATCGTGGTGATCGGCGGCCTCGTCTCCTCCACCGCGCTGACCCTCGTCCTGGTCCCGGTCCTGTACCGGCTCGTCGAGGGCCGCCGGGAGCAGCGGGCGCTGCGCCGGGAGGCCGCTGCCACTGCCTGACCGGTGGGCCGTACGGAGGAGGACGGCGTACACTTGATGCATACGTATCTAGTTGCCGGTGCCCCGGCAGGAGGCCCCAAACCGCCATGGCTGACCGCTCGCCGACCGTCGTCGACCCCGCCCCCGAATCTGCCGTCGAGCCCGCCGACAGCCCGGCGGACGTCGGGGACCCGGAGCCGGCGGCGTCCGTCCGCCAGGCGTCGGAGACCTGGGAGTCGCTCTTCCGGGCGCAGGTGGGCATCATGCAGCGCATCCGACAGGACCCGGCGTTCAAGGACCTCCCCATCCGCGAGTACGACGTCCTGTTCAATCTGAGCCGGTGCCCCAGCGGCTGGACGCGGCTCAACGAGCTCAACCACCACCTCCTGATCAGCCAGCCCAGCCTCAGCCGCATGGTGGATCGGCTCGAGGCCCGGAACCTCGTGCGCAGGCGGCCGGCGGCGACCGACCACCGCGGCATCGAGCTCGCGCTGACCGAGGAGGGCAGAGCGCTCCAGCGGCGGATCGGCTCGGGCCACGTGCAGCGCATCCGGGAGGTCCTCGCGCCCGTCCTGGACCCCGGGGAGATGGACCAGCTGAAGGCCCTCACGGACAAGATCAACGCCCGGCTGGGTGCCTGACACCGAACCCCGCGGACCCGGGGCAGGATGAACGAGCGGTAAGGACCAGGATGGACAACGACTTCACAGCGGACGCGATCGGCGATCTCACGGGCAGGCGCGCGGTCATCACCGGGGCCAACAGCGGGCTGGGCCTCCAGACCGCCGTCGGGCTCGCGCGGAAGGGCGCGGAGGTGATCCTCGCCTGCCGCAGCGAGGAGCGCGGGCGCGACGCCCAGCAGCGGGTCCGTTCGATCACCGGCAGCGAGCGGGTCGAGCTGCGACTCCTCGATCTCGCCAGCCAGCAGTCCATCCGCGAGTTCGCGGACGGCCTCAGCGGTCCCGTGCACGTCCTGGTCAACAACGCCGGGGTCATGGCGACGCCGCGGTCGTCGACGGCCGACGGCTTCGAGCTGCAGTTCGGCACCAACCACCTGGGCCACTTCGCCCTGACGGGCCTGCTGCTGCCGAACCTGCGCGAGGCCGGGTCCTCCCGCGTGGTCACGCTCTCCAGCCTCGCCCACAAGCGAGGGCAGATCGACTTCGACGACCTGCAGTCCGAGCGCCGCTACCGCCGGTGGGCCGCCTACGGGCAGAGCAAGATCGCCAACCTCTACTTCATGGTCGAGCTCGACCGGCGCGCACGCGCCGCCGGGTGGGACCTCACCTCGGTGGCCGCACACCCGGGCCTGGCCAAGACGAACCTGACGGCCGGGATGCGGACGCCGGCGGTGCTCGACGTCTTCTCCGGTTTCATCGGGCTGATGAGCCAGTCCGACGCCGCCGGCGCGCTCCCCACCCTCTATGCGGCCACCGCCCCCGATGTCCGGGGCGGGGACTACTACGGGCCGTCAGGCGTCGGCGAGACACGCGGCGCCCCCCGCCTCGTCGCCCCCGTGCCCCGCGTGCTGGACCGCGACATCGCCGTGCGGCTCTGGAACCGCAGCGTCGAGCTCACGGGCGTGGACTTCGGGGCGCTGCAGCCCGTCGGCTGAGACCGTCGTCGAGCGAGGACGCCGGCGTGGAGGTCAGCCGGTGGCTGCGGGGACGATCCGGAGGGAGAGGAGCATCTCGCGGATGGTCGCGAAGTCCGGGGTGTCGTAGAAGGCCTGGGCCTCCCCGATCGTCCCGAAGGTGACCGTCTGCGGTCCGGTGTTCGCGGGCGCCTTGGGTGCCAGCACCTCGAGGTCCCCGAAGCTGACCCGCCCGAGGGCGTCGCCACCATCCACGGTGTTGGACAGCGTGCAGGCCAGGCCGTCCGCGCCGCCCACCTGGTCGGTGATGCCGTAGGCCGCGAAGAAGCGGAAGCCCGTGATGAGCCGGATCACGACGCGCGGCTCGACGTCGGCACTCGCCGGCGCCTCCCCCGTGAGGTCGAGCGGTTCGCTGCCGATCACGTGGTAGGGCGTCCGCTCCGCGTCCGGGCAGGGCGCCTCCGCCGTCCGGATACCGGTGTGCAGCTCGGCCGCCGTTACGCCCTCCGGCGTACGGACCGCGTAGTGCAGCGAATCGGGGGCGTAGACCCCGGGCTCCGGCTCGAGGAGCTGCACCACCCACTCCTCGGGCAGCTCGAAGCTGAGGAGACGGCCCGGATCGGTGAAGACCTTCCAGCCCTCACGCGCCTCGCGCAGGGGCACCACCGCGGCCTCCGCCGGCCCGGCGGTCGCGGTCGCCGCGTTCGTCGAGGGCGGCGGCGCACCGCCGTCACCCCCGGAACCCGTGCACGCGGTGACCAGCGTCAGGGCGAGTGCGGCAGCGGCGAGGGCCTGCGGCAGCCGCCGCCTGCCCGCGTTTCCGGACGGTCCGTGCTCCATGGCGTCCTCCCTGGCAGTGGCTCGGTGCCGCAAGTCTAGGCGCCGGCCTGGCTGCCAGCGTGTGCCGCGCCGAGGGACCGGACGGCCTCCACCGCCGCGACGACGGCGCGGGCCGCCTGGTCGAGGTCGGCGGACGCGGTGTCCTGCGTCCAGGACAGCCGCACGGCACTCCGCGCCGTCTCGCCGTCGAGACCGAGCGCCAGGAGGACGGCGGACGGCTCGGAGGATCCGGCCGCACACGCGGACCCGCTCGAGCAGACCACGCCGCGACGCTCGAGTGCCAGGAGGATCGCCTCGCCGCTGACGCCCGGGAAGCAGAAGGAGGCGAGATTCGGGAGCCGGCGCGCGGCGTCACCCGTGAGCAGGGCCCCGGGCACGCCGGCGAGCACCTGCGCGATGAGGGCGTCGCGGGATGCCGTGGACCGGTCGGCGGCCCCGGGCAGGGCGGCCTGGGCGAGTTCCAGTGCGCGGGCGAGGCCCACCGCGCCCGCCACGTTCTCCGTCCCCGACCTGCGCCCCCGCTCCTGGCCGCCGCCGTGGAGCACCGGCTCGCAGGGCGTCCCGGAGCGGAGATACAGCAGGCCGATCCCCTTCGGCGTGCCGAGTTTGTGCCCCGAGACGCTGAGCGCGGTGACGCCGAGCCGGTCGACGTCCAGGGGAAGCCAGCCCGCAGCCTGCACGGCGTCGGTGTGGAAAGGCACACCCGCGCGCCGGCAGACCTCCGCGAGCTCCGGGATGTCCTGGACGGTCCCCACCTCGTTGTTCGCGTACATCACGGTGCACAGCGTCGTCGTGTCCTCGAGCGCGGCGGCGAGGTCCGACGGCGAGACGCGGCCGCTGCCGGAGACGGGCAGCACCGTGGTCCGGAAGCCGTGGAACTCCCGCAGGTAGGCCAGGACCTCCAGCACCGCCGGGTGCTCGATCGCACTGGTGACGATGTGCCGGCCGCGCGGGGCGGCGAGCGCCAGGCCCTTGAGCGCGAGGTTGTCCGCCTCCGTGCCGCCCGAGGTGAAGATGATCTCCCCCGGCCTGCAGCCGAGCAGCGCGGCGATGCGGGACCGTGCGCGCGCGTAGTCCGACGCCGCGGCCTCGCCGTAGGTGTGGTGGCTGGAGGGGTTGCCGAACGTCGCGGTCAGCAGGGGCCACATCTCCTCGAGGACCTGGCGCCGGGCGGGCGCGGTGGCGGCGGCGTCGAGGTAGATCACGGGTGCCCTCCCGGGTCGACGATCGCCGCCCCCTGCGCCGCGAAGTCCAGGCCCAGGTCCAGGGAGCGGACGCTGTGGGTGAGCGCTCCCGCGGAGATGATGTCGACGCCGGTGGCCGCGATCGGCCCCACCGTGTCGAGGCGGACGTTCCCGCTGGCTTCGACGAGCGCGCGGCCGCCGATGCGGCGCACGCCCTCCGCGAGGTCGGCCGGCGCGAAGTTGTCGAGCATGATGGTGTCCACCCCGGCGGCGAGGACGGGCTCGATCTGGTCCAGCCGGTCCACCTCCACCTCGACGTGCACGGTGTGCGGGAGCCTCGACCGCGCCGCCCGGAGGGCCGCGGTGAGGGCCTCCGGGCCGTCCACGGCGAGGAGCGCCAGGTGGTTGTCCTTGACCATGACGGCGTCGGACAGGCCGGAGCGGTGGTTCGACCCTCCCCCGCAGCGGACGGCCCAGCGCTCCAGGACCCGGAGCCCCGGCGTGGTCTTGCGGGTGTCGGTGATGCGCGCGCGGGTGCCCGCCGCGGCGTCGACGAAGGCGCGGGTCATGGTGGCGATCCCGCTGAGCCGCTGCGCGATGTTGAGGGCCGTCCGTTCGGCGGTGAGGATACCGGCGGCCGGTCCTGCGATCTCCGCGAGGGTGTCCCCCGCGGCGAAGGCGGTCCCGTCGGCCCGCGGGAAGGTGACCCGGATCCGCGGGTCGGTGAGGCGCATCGCGGCCTCGATGGCGGCCGTCCCGCAGAGGACGCCCGGCTCGCGGGCCGTGATGGTCGCCGTCGCCCGCTGATCGGGACGGATCAGGGCCTGGCAGGTGAGGTCCCCCCACGGCGCGTCCTCGGCGAGGGCTGCGGCCACGACGGCGTCGATGAGGTGCTGCGGCGGCCGCGCCGGTTCGACGGCGGCCGGGGAGGGGGTCCGGGCGGCGGTGGTTGCGGTCTCGGTCATGGACGTGTTCCTTCGGTGGCTCGTGCGTAGGACCGGCTCGGGGCGGGAGCCTGCGGCGCGGGATCGGGCTGGTCCGCGCGGTGGTGCGCCCCGCAGGACCCCGTGCGGCGGGACGCCGCGTGCACGAGCAGCCGTGCGCACAGCAGCAGGTTGGCGAGCTCGGGGTCGGTGTCCGGGCGGTAGGAGGCGAGGTGCTTGCGGGCGAGCTCCAGTCCGGCGCCCGTGCGGAGCACTCCCGCGTGGTCGGACATGACGGCCTGCAGGTCGCCGCGCGTGAACGGCTGCGTGCCCGTCTCCTCCGCCTCGAGGTCGAGGTACTCGACGTCGAAGGACGGCGCAGGTCCCCCGCCGGCGGCGAGCGCCGCCGCACAGCGGGCACCGAACACCACGCCCTCGAGCAGGCTGTTGGAGGCCAGCCGGTTCGCGCCGTGCACACCGGTGCGGGCGACCTCCCCGACGGCGAAGAGGCCCGGGACGGATGTCCGCCCCGAGGTGTCCGTCCGCACGCCGCCCATCCAGTAGTGGGCCGCCGGCACCACGGGGACCGGCGTGGTGGACCAGTCGACGCCGTGCTGCGCGGTCAGGGCCGTGAGCGTGGGGAAGCGCCGGACCAGGAATGCGCGGCCGAGGCCCGTCGCGTCGAGGTACACGCCGGCACGACGGCGCCCCTCCCGAGCGCCGTCGCCCTCGGGGGTGCCGGATCGGCCGCCCGCGGGATGGTGGAGGAGGTGCTGCGCGATGCTGCGCGAGACGACGTCCCGCGGCGCGAGGTCCCCGTCCGGGTGGTAGCCGGCCATGAACCGGTGGCCGTCGGCGTCGACCAGGTGTGCGCCCTCGCCCCGGACCGCCTCGGAGATCAGCGGGTTGCCGGGCACGTCGAGGGAGGTGGGGTGGAACTGGAAGAACTCGAGGTCAGCGACCGCGGCACCGGCGCGCCAGGCGAGGGCGACGCCGTCGCCCGTGGCGATCCGGGGGTTGGTCGTGGAGTCGAACAGCTGGCCCGCCCCGCCGGTCGCGAGGACGACGGCGTCCGCCCGGAGGGTCCGCGCGGCTCCGCCGTGGAGCACCTCGGCTTCGACGAGTTCAAGATTCTTCCCATCCAGGGCTTCGGCTTTTTCCGCTTCTACGAGTTGGCAAACTCCACTCGCTAGGCCGGCCTCCCACAGGCGGCGCCCGTATACTGCCAGACCGGTCGCGCCCTCCCGGGCGGACCACCACTGGAACAGCTCACCGCTCGGGACGCTCCAGCCGAGGTCGTCGCCGGGTGCGGCGATNCCTCGACGCCGGAGGCCCGCCGGCGGCCCCGGCGGGTCCGGGGTGTGCCGTCGTCGTGGCCGGCGCCGTCCTGCAGCAGCACGCGCGTCACGAGGGTGTCTTCGAGGACCTCGATGCGGGGGTCGCGGCGGACCGCGGCGGTGAGCGCCGCGACGAGTCCCGCCCCGGAGGCGTCGCCGCCGAGGTGCAGGACCCTCGCCGCCGAGTGCGCGGCCTCCCGGCCCCTGGCCGGTACTGTCGCATCGGCCGGCGAGGCGTCGAAGACGACACCCGCGGCCTGGAGAGCGGCGATGCCCTGTGCCGCCTCCGCGCAGAGCACGGCGACGGCCTCGGGATCCGCCAGTCCCGCGCCGGCGGCCAGCGTGTCGGCGATGTGATCGGCGACGGAGTCGTGCACGGCCGCCCGGGTGCCCGGCGGGTCCGGGACGACGGCGGCGATACCTCCCTGGGCGTACCGGGTGTTGCTCTCGGCGAGCGCCGTCTTGGAGGCGAGGACCACGTCGCAGTGCGGTGCGAGCCGGCGCAGCACCAGGGCGGTCTGCAGGCCGGCGACGCCCGAGCCCACGATGACCACGCGCTGCACGGAGTCCGCCGTCATGGCTGGACCGCGAGCATCCGGTTCAGCGCGATCCGGGCCGGTTCGGCGACGGCGTCCGGCACCGTGATGCGGTTGAGCACCCGGCCCTCCACGAGCCCCTCGAGCACCCAGGCCAGGTAGCCGGGGTGGATCCGGTACATCGTGGAACACGGGCAGATCACCGGATCGAGGCAGAAGATGGTGTGCTGCGGGTACTGGGCGGCGAGGCGGTTCACCATGTTGATCTCGGTGCCGACCGCGAAGGTGCTGCCGGGTGCGGCGGCGTCGATCGCCTTGCGGATGTAGTCGGTGGATCCCGACTCGTCGGCGGCGTCGACCACGGGCATGGGGCACTCGGGGTGCACGATCACGCGCACGCCGGGGAATTCTGCGCGGGCCTTCTCGATCTGCGCCACGGTGAAGCGCCGGTGCACCGAGCAGAAGCCGTGCCAGAGGATCACGCGGGAGTCCCGGAGCGCCTGCTCGTCCGTGCCGCCCCAGGGCTTGCGCGGGTTCCACAGGGGCATCTGCTCCAGCGGCACGCCCATGGCCTTGGCGGTGTTGCGTCCCAGGTGCTGGTCCGGGAAGAACAGGACCCGCTGGCCCCGCTCGAACGCCCACTCCAGCACGGCGGCGGCGTTCGAGGAGGTGCACACGATGCCGCCGTTCTCCCCGCAGAAGCCCTTCAGGGCGGCGGAGGAGTTCATGTACGTCACGGGGATCACGGGCCGGCGGCCGTCGGCGTCCGGCGCTGAGCCGAGGAGCGCGGTGAGCTGGTCCCAGCACTCGGAGACGGAGTCGATGTCCGCCATGTCCGCCATGGAGCAGCCGGCGGCGAGGTTGGGGAGGATGACGGCCTGCCGGGGCGTCGAGAGCATGTCCGCGGTCTCCGCCATGAAGTGCACCCCGCAGAAGATGATCGCCTCGGCCGCCGTCCGTTCCGTGGCGGCGCGCGCGAGCTGGTAGCTGTCACCCACGAAGTCGGCGTACTGCACCACCTCGTCGCGCTGGTAGAAGTGGCCGAGGATGACGACGGACTCGCCGAGGGTCTCCCTCGCCGCGCGGATACGCCCGTCGAGGTCCTCGGCGGACGCCGTCCTGTACTCCTCGGGCAGTTCTCCCTGCCGGGGGGTGGCCGCCGGGGCGATGTCGAACATGGACGCGCCGGGACCGTAGTCGGGCAGGGGTGCGGCATCGAACGCCCAGGGGTCCTGCGCGAGATCCGGCGAGCAGGTCCCGGTGGCCCCGGCGGCCCCGGTGGTGCCGGCCTCGCCGCGGGTGATCAGCTGGATGGCGGTGGTGACGGACATGGGGCTTCTCCCTGGGGGTGGGGCCGGCGCGGCGGTCGGCAACGGGGCGTAGGTGGAATCGTGCCTGACGGGGACTAGGACGCCGGCGCGGCCGGCGAGGGGCCGGCCTCGACGTCGGAGGGCGGGGCCCCGGAGGGCGACGCCCCGGAATGCGGTCCCGTGGAGCGGTAGAGGCGCGGCGGCCGGTTCCGACCGCCCTGGAGGACCTCGTCCGTCGCCGCGATGTCCTGCGCCGATCGCAGCTGGCGCCGGAAGTTGGCCGGGTCGAGCTGCCTGCCGAGCACGGCCTCGTAGACGCCCCGCAGTTGCGCGAGGGTGAAGCGCTCGCCGAGGAAGTGATACGCGACGGACCCGTAGGTGACCTTGCCGCGCAACCGCTCCAGGGCGTAGGCGACGATCTCGTCGTGGTCGAAGGCGAGGCCCACCGCCTCGGAGGCGCGGAACCAGCGCACGTTCTCCGAGTCGCGGGCCAGATCCGCCTGATCCGGGCGGACGAGGGCCCAGTAGACGATGGACACCAGCCGCTGGGTGGCGGACCGGTCCAGCCCGCCGAAGGCGTAGAGCTGTTCGAGGTAGGTGGGGTCGAGGGCGGTCGTGTCCCGCAGGTTCCGCGAGGCGGCGTCCTGCAGCGACTCGCGGGCGCCCAGCGGGCCGCCGGGCAGGGCCCACTTGCCGAGGTGCGGCTGCCGGATGCGCCGGACGAGCGGCAGCCAGATCTCCGACCGGCCCGATGCGGGGTCGGTGCGGAGCGCGAAGATCACGGTCGAGATGGCGAGGGAGGGGGCCTGGGACTGCCGTTCCGAGACGTTGGCCGAGCTGTACATCCCCGATCCTCCGACCGTCCGTTGTGTTCCCTACTTGTTAGGGTCATAACGACTATAACTCATGGGGGGCCGTTCTCGCAGGGGACGTCCGACCTGATGAGGTCCGCGTGGAGGGGTCCGCCGCCCTGCACGGTCCCGCCGCGCATACGATGGGACCCATGGACCACCATGCCGTGCACGTCGTCGAAGGCGTCGACCCCCGTCTGTCCATCACCCGCAGCGATGCCGGTGAGCCACTCGACCTGCCGCCGATCCTGCTGCTGCACGGCTTCGGCTCCTCCTCCCGGCAGAACTGGGTGGAGACGGGCTGGGTCCGCTTCCTGAACGACGCCGGGCGGAGCGTGATCATGGTGGATCTCCCCGCGCACGGCGACAGCGCGGCGCCGGAGGACGCGGGAGCCTACGCACCGAGCCGCATGCGCGCGGACATCCTCCAGGCCCTGTTCGACGAGCGGGTCCTCCCCCTGCGCAGCGACGTGCCGGGGTCCGGCGTCGACGTCGTCGCCTACTCCCTCGGGTCGCGCCTGGCCTGGGAGTTCGGCGCCACCCAGCCCGAACTGGTCCGCAGGATGGTGCTCGGCGGTCCCGGCACCGCCGATCCGCTCGCCGGCTTCGACCTCGCGGGGGCGGAACTCTTCCTCGCCGGCGGGCCCGCCTCACAGGACCCGACGACGGCGGACCTGCTGCGCATGGCGCAGGCCGGACCGCACAACGACCTCCCCTCGCTGCTCGCGATGGTCTCCGCGATCAAGACGGAGCCGTTCGACCCGCGGCACGCCGTCCCGAAGATGCCCCTGCTCCTGGTCGCCGGGGACCAGGACGAATACGCCGAGGGGATCACCGACCTCCGGGACTGGGCCCCGGACGCCCGCATCGCGACGCTGCCCGGCAGGGACCACTCCAACGCCATCACCGCCCGGCTCTTCAAGGATGAGGCCCTCGCCTTCCTCGCCTGACAGGCCGATGATCAAGGTTCGATAAAGCGTGCGCCGGACGGGTAATTCCCCTGATTCACAGCGTTATACTGGCCACTGATCAGCAGCCTTACAGGTCGCCGGTCGACGCCCATCATCGGTAGGGGGAGGACACGCATGCCCGTCCTCCTCGCGGACCGATATCAGACCACGGACCTGCTGGGAGTCGGGGGCACGGCGTCCGTGTACCGCGCGGTGGACCGCACCCTCGGGCGCGACGTCGCCGTGAAGATCTTCAACGCCACCACCTCCGACGACGACGACTACCGTCGCCAGCACACGGAGAAGGTCCTGCTCTCCACCCTGAACCACCCGGGTCTCGTGACCCTCCACGACGCGGGGATGCACCAGGACCAGGAGGGCCGCACCGCCGGCTTCCTCGTCATGGAGTTCGTCGACGGGGAGGATCTCCGGCACCTGCTCAAGCGCGGCGCCCTGCCGGCCGACGACGTCGCGCAGCTCGGGGCGGACCTGGCCGACGCGCTGGCGTACATCCACTCCGAGGGCGTCATCCACCGGGACGTGAAGCCCGCGAACATCCTCCTGTTCTACAGCGGTGACAACGGCACCCGGCTGTACCCGAAGCTGACGGACTTCGGCATCGCCCGCATGGTGGAGGGTACCTCGGCGACCGCCGTCGGCGCGACGATCGGCACGGCGAACTATCTCAGTCCCGAGCAGGCGAAGGGCGACCCGCTCGACGAGCGGAGCGACGTCTACTCACTGGGCCTCGTGCTCCTCGAGTGCCTGACCGGCGAGAAGTCCTTCCCCGGCCCGGTGGTCGAGGCCGCCCTGGCCCGTCTCCTGCGCGACCCGGAGGTACCCGACTGCCTGGGGCCGGACTGGAGCGGACTCCTGCGGCGGATGACCGCGAGGGATCCCTCCCTCCGACCCGCCGCGCACGACGTCGCCCTGCAGCTCCGCAGCCAGGACGATCCACGGGCCGACGCCCGGGCCGTCGCGCGCCCGACCGGCCTCGCCTCGCCAGGGACGTCCGGCGGGCCGGACGACGGCGAGCCCGTCACCGGCGGCATCCTCACCGGGAACGTCCACATCCCGGCCCCGCCCTCCCGCGCTCCCCGCATCAGCTGATCCCGGGGAACGCGTCGCCTGCCGCTCCGTCGGCGTGCCACGCGGTGCCCCGGACAGAACTGCGCCCCCACCGGTCCGTCCGGCGGGGGCGCAGTTCCGTGCTGTCGTCGTGGGATCCGGCGGGCTAGTGCCCCTCGCCCGCGTCTTCCTCGGGCTCGAAGCTGCTCGGCTCGTCCGTGGAGCCGGCGGCCACGCCGTCGCCACTGGCCGGGATGGTGCCTTCGGGTCCGGCGCCCTGTGGTTCTGCGGCGTCGTCGTGCGCGGTGCCTTCGGTGCTCATGCGTCCTCCTGGATCTCGGTGTCCTTCGATCCTATGCGTCCCGCGGAGTCACTGTCAGCCTGCTGACGACTCCGCCCGGGACCCGTCAGGCCCGGCTGACGCGCCGCAGCGCGGCGGCGGACACCGCGCCGAGGACGAGCAGGACGGCCGCGGCGGCTGCCGGGACGACGGCGGCGGCGGCCGATCCCCCGGTCTCGGCGAGCGTCCCGGCCAGTCCGGACCCGACGGCCGTGCCGGCGACGATGCCGCTCGCGAGGAGCGTCATGACCGTGCCCAGGCGGTGGGCCGGTGCGACCGCGGAGCCGATGGAGAAGATCGTGACCATCGTGGGCCCCACGAAGACTCCGAGGAACAGCAGAGCCACGAGCATGGCGGCGATCGTCGTGGGCAGGGCGAGGGCGGCGGCGGCCACGGT
Source organism: Arthrobacter sp. L77 (assembly GCF_000816565.1). Taxonomy (NCBI): domain Bacteria; kingdom Bacillati; phylum Actinomycetota; class Actinomycetes; order Micrococcales; family Micrococcaceae; genus Arthrobacter; species Arthrobacter sp. L77. The sequence continues at coordinate 807,933 of NZ_JWSU01000006.1, forward strand.
CATGGCGGCGGCCGAGACCATCCACCGGTGCGTGTGGCGGAAGCGCTGCGGCCAGTAGGCGACGGACAGCGCCGCGACCGCCGAGGTCAGGCCCATGACCGCGTAGAGCAGGCCCGATGATTCGGCGGCACCGAACTGGCCCGAGAAGGCGGTCAGGAAGGTCTGGGTGGACCCGAAGAACGTGCCCACCGCCACCATGCCCGCGACGGGCAGCAGGACGAGGGCGGACCGGGCCGCGGCCGGGTGGTCCTCGTCCGCCCCGGAGCCGGCGTCACCGTCGACAGGGGTGCGGGCATCGGACGAGGCCCGGTCGCTGTACGCCACGGTCCGGTGCACGGCGAAGGCGCTGACGAGGGTGATGGTGAGCGCCGCGGCCAGCGCGAGTGGGAGCCAGGGGGCGATCAGGCTCGCGAGCAGGCCGACGAGGGCCGGCCCCAGGACGAACGTCAGCTCGTCCGCGGTCCCCTCGTAGGAGAGCGCGGTGTCCAGGGCGGACCGGGGGCTCCGTCGGGTCATGGCCATCCACCGGACCCTGGCGAGCGGACCGATCTGGGGGCAGGTGAAGCCGACGGCGAAGGCCGTCGCGAGGACGAGCGCCAGCGCTCCCCCGCTGAAGCCGGCGCTGGTCAGCGTCACGATCAGGAGGGCCGCGATCGCCGCGGTGTTGAGCAGTGCCGAGACGAGCAGGACGATGCGCTGCCCGCGTTTGTCCGCGAGGAAACCGAGCAGGGGCGCCCCCAGGGCCGACCCGAGGCCGACGGCGCCTGCCGAGAAGCCACCGGCGGCGTAGGAGCCGCTCGCTGTCGTGACGAGCGTCAGGGCTCCGACGGTGAGCATCGCCAGGGGAAGACGGGCGAAGAGGCCGAGGACGAGGAAGGAGGTTCCCGCGAGGTGCGGGAGGACGCCGAACTTGCCGAGACGGGACCGCTGGGGGCCGGGCACGATCGGGGACGAGGGGGCGGCGTGGGACGACGTGGCGTCCGGCGAGGCCGATGAAGGAGTGATGTACATGCGCTTTTCCGGGTGCATCGAACGCGCATCGTCCCCCCTCCCGATGCGCCCGACCCGGTAACGGCCCGAGTTTACACGCTGGCGGGCTGCTCCACATAGCGGAGGATCGAGCCCTGCCGGCCCTTCACGACCTGCAGCTGCGCGCTGACCCGCTGCTTCAGCTCCGGCACGTGACTGACCAGTCCCACCACGCGTCCGCCGCTCCGCAGTCCCTCGAGCGCATCCATGACCTGCTCGAGGGCCTGGTCGTCGAGGGAGCCGAACCCCTCGTCGACGAACAGGGTCTCGATGTCCAGCCCACCGGCCTCCTGCTGCACCACGTCGGCCAGTCCGAGCGCGAGCGCGAGGGACGCCATGAAGGACTCCCCTCCCGAGAGCGTCGAGGTGTCGCGCTTGTTCCCCGTCCAGCCGTCGATCACGTTCAGGCCGAGCCCGGACCTCCGGTTGCCCGCCGTGGCGTCGCTGTGGACCAGCTGGTACCGGCCGTCCGACATCTGCAGCAGCCGCTCGGTGGCCGCGGCGGCCACCTGTTCGAGGCGTGAGGCGAGCACGTAGGTGGCGAGGGACATCTTGTAGAGGTTCTCCCCGCCGCCGCGCGCGGTGTCGGCCACGGCCGCGGCCAGCTGGGCCTCCTGCCGCAGCGGGGCGATGTCCTTCTCGAGGTCGGCGAGCTGCCGGGCATACGAGTCCAGCTGCGCCACCGAATGCCCGAGCACCTCGGCGCCGATGCCCGCACGCTGCGCCCTCCCCCTCAGGTCGTCGGCCGCGGCGCCGGCCACGCGCTCGTCGTCGTCGGTCGGCGCGAGGACCCCCTCCTGCTCCTCGCGGAGGGTCTCCCGGACGGCGTCGTCGTCCCAGGCGGCGTCGAGGCGGTGGCCGCGCAGCTCGTACTCCTTCACCGTCGCCGCGAGGCTCGCGGAACGGTCCTCCGGCAGGAGGGCGGCACGTGCCTCCGACGCCGCTTCGAACGGCGTCCCCTCGAGTGCGTCCTGGAGGCGCCGGGCGTTCTCCTGCTGCGTGTCGGTCGCCCGCGCCAGCGCGTCGAGGGTCTCCCGGACGCGGTCGAGGTCGTCGTGGGCGTCCTGGACGGCGTCGATCCGCGCGGCCAGCGACGGCGCGTCCGCCTGCAGCCCGGCCAGACGCCGGGACAGCTCGGCGTCCTGGTCCGTCAGGGACGACCGCCGGCTCTCGGCAGCGGCACGCTCCTCCCGCAGCGCGTCCCGCTGCGCACCGGTCCTGTCTTCCTCCTCGACCGCCCGCCGCATCCGCTCCTCGACGGCGGCGCACTCGGTGTCGGCGGCCTCGGCGCGCTCCAGGGTCGAACGTGCCGACTGCGTCGCCGTAGCGGCGTCCTCCGGGGCCGTCCCGCCGCCGCGGGCAGCCAGCTGTGCCACCTCGAGCCGCTCGCGGTCCCGTGCCTCGCGGGCCGCCTGCAGCGCCGCTTCGGCCTCGGCCTGGAGCCGGCGTGCGGCCTGCTCCTCGTCGAGGCTGATCCGCTCGCCCTCCGGCGAGGAGACCGGTGCCGGGTGCTCCGTGCTCCCGCACACGGGGCACGCGTGCCCGTCCTGCAGCCGGTCCGCGAGTTCCTGCGCTGCCTGCTCGAGCCGGAGCTGCAGCTTGGCCAGCCACTCCTCCTTGAGCGTCAGGAACCGCTCCGAGGCCAGGGCGTAGCCGGCGTCCGCTGCCACCTGGCGCTTCGTCGCGAGGGTGTACTGCCTGACCGTCTCCTCGGCGGCCACCGCGGCGGCGAGGTCCGTGCGGAGGTGGGCGAGCCCGTCGGCGGCCTCCCGCAGGGGCACGAGGCTCTCGGCGTCGGCGGCGCGCTGCCGCTGCAGCCGCGCGATACCCTCGCGGGCGCCGTCCAGTTGGTCATCGAGCCGGCGGATCGTCGACGCGAGGGCTTGCAGCCCGGCGCGGACGTCGAGCAGCCGCTGCTCGTCCGGCAGGGCGGCCCGCAGCACGGCGAGGACCGAGGAGGACGCCGCGCAGGCGCTCGTCAGGGCGTCGCGGGGCACGCCGCCGTCCGCTTCCTCCCCGGGGGCGACGTCGAGGTACTCACCGGCCGTGGCATTGCGCCGGAGGCGGTCGAGTGCTTCCGCGTGCCGGGCCCGGGCGTGCTCCACGAGGGAGGCCGCCTCGTCGTCGAGCCGGAGGTGGGCGGCGAGCCCGCGGGCCTGGTCGTGGCGCCGTCCCAGTCCCACCCGTTCCGCGATCTCCTCCGCCCGGCCCAGGTGCTCCTCGCGTTGTGCCCTGAGCTGCGCCAGCGCGTCGAAGCGGAGCCGCCGCTGCCTGAGCGTGGCGAGCGCACCGTCGGCCTGCGCACTCTGCACGGCGAGGTCCGTGGATTCGAGGGCGGCCGCGTCGCGACGTCCCGAGAGCGCCAGGGACAGCGCCTGCAGCGTCGCGGCCCAGCCGTCCGGGGCGTCCGGATCGGCGCCGACGTCCGCCGGTGCGAGGTCGTGGCGTCCGGCCTCGTCGATGGCGCGCAGGAACAGGTGCCGCTGCCGGTCCTCCTGCTCGGCCAGGCGGCGGGCGGTCCGCAGGTTCTCCTCGGCGAACAGCCGTTCGAGGTCCTCGAAGCGTGACGTCGAGAAGAGCCGCTGCAACAGCTCCCGGCGCGGTTTGGCGTCCGCCCTCAGGAAGGCGGCGAACTCGCCCTGCGGCAGCATCACCACCTTCGTGAACTGCTCCTTGTCCATCCCGAGCAGGGACTGCAGCTCGAGCCCGGCTTCGTCGTTCCGCGCCGACTTCTGCACCCAGTCACCGTCGATCCGCTCGCTGAGCAGGGTGCGCGCCTGTTCGGTGGTCGTGCCGCTCCCCCGTCGCGACGGCCTGTCCCAGGCCGGCGACCTGACCACCCTGAAGCGGCGATCGGCGACGGAGAACTCGAGGGAGACCTCCGGGGCGAGGGACTCGGCCGCGTGGTCGCTCCGGAGCCTCTTCGCCGCCTGGCGCGCCCCCGGGACGGAGCCGTACAGCGCGAAGCACACCGCGTCGAGGACGCTCGACTTCCCGGCGCCGGTGGGTCCGTTGAGGAGGAACAGGCCCTGGGCCGAGAGGGCGTCGAAGTCGACGCCCTGCCGGTCGGCGAACGGCCCGAAGGCCTGGATCTCGAGGTGATGCAGTCTCATGGGATGCTCTACCGTTCGTGGGCGAGGCTCAGCGCGGCGTCGACGGTCGACCGGACGAGTGCCTGCTCCTCGGACGAGGCCTTGCGGCCGCGCACGTGCTCGAGGAAGCCGCAGCAGATCTCGGCGTCGTCGCGGGCCTCGGCGAGGCGCTGGCTGTACGTGCGGGTGTCGGCCTGCTCTCCGCCCTCCGGCGCGAAGGCGAGCACCAGCGTGTCCGGGAAGCGGGTCCGCAGGCGTTCCATGGCCCGCGCCGGCCGTTCGGGGTCCGTGAGCGTGATCTGGCAGTAGGCCCCTTCGGCCCAGGCGAGGTCGTCCCGGACCAGCAGGTCTTCGAGCCGCCCGCTGAGGACCGCGAGGTCGCGGGGTGCGGGCCACTCCACGGCCTGGATACCGCCGATCCCGTCCGGGGTCACGTCGAGGAGCCAGGCACCCTTGGCCTGGGTGGCCTCCGAGAAGGAGTAGGCAAGGGGTGATCCCGAGTAGCGCACGGTCTCCGAGAGCTTCTGCCGGCCATGGAGATGTCCGAGGGCGCTGTAGTCGAAGCCGTCGAAGAGGGAGAGCGGCACGGCTCCGAGCCCGCCGATCGCGAGATCCCGTTCGCTGTCGGAGCCTGCCCCTCCCGCGGCGAAGGTGTGGGCCAGGACGATCGAGACGGTGCGCCGCACGGCCGAGCGCGGGGCCAGGTCCTCGCGGATGCGCTCGAGCGCCGCCGCGGTCACCGCGGTGTGGGTGGGGGCCTCCGCCTGCAGGCTCTCCGCGACGACCCGCGGCTCGAGGTAGGGCACACCGTAGATCGCGAGCTCCGCATGCCCGTCCAGGGGGATGATGACGGGGACCGCGATGTCCTCGATGCGCGTGCGCAGGTGGACCCCGCCGCGGGCGAGGATACGTCCGCCGAACCCGAGCCTGGTCGCGGAGTCGTGGTTGCCGCTGCTGATGACCACCTGGGCGCCGGCGACCGTCAGCCGGTCCAGCGCCTCGTCGAACAGTGCGACGACGTCCACCGCGGGCAGGGCCCGGTCGTACACGTCCCCGGCGACCAGGACGACGTCGACGCCCTCCTCACGGACCGTCTTCTCCAGGTTGTCCACGAAGATTCGCTGGGCGTCGAGGGTCCCGGTGCCGTGGAAGGACCTGCCCAGATGCCAGTCCGACGTGTGGAGGATCTTCATGATTTTCACGCTACCGCCGGACGCCGACATTCCATGGATCAGCGCGCGGCGGGGCGGTGACCGGGGTCAGGACCTGGTCCCGGAGGTGCCGGGCTCGCCGTCGCGCGTGGCCCCGGTGTCGGATGCCTCGGTGTCGGATGCCTCGCGGTCGGATGCCTCGAAGAAGGACGCGGCGTCCCCGCGCGCGGGGACGGCTCCGCCGTCGCGCGGGCCGTGCGGCTCGTCGACCTCCACCGGCGCAGCATCCCCTGCGTCGGAGGGCACACCGTCCGTACGGCCCGGGACCCGGCCGGCCGGGTGCCAGGCATCGACACCGCGGTAGACGAGGCCCGCGATCAGGGCACCGACGATCGGCGCGGCCCAGAACAGCCACAGCTGCTGGAGGGCCCAGGGCTCCGCGAAGAGGGCGGATGCGGTGGCACGCACCGGGTTGAGGGCGCCGTTGGTGACGGGCAGGAGGAAGGAGAGGAGGCCGGCGTAGGTGAGGCCCACCGCGAACGGCGCCAGGTCGCGCCGCGCCCGTGCAGAACCTGCGCCGAGGAAGACGGCGACGAGGAGCGCCGTGGCCACGGTCTCCAGCAGGAACGCGCTGGCCAGCGGGAACTGTGCCGGCGAGTGCTCGTCGAAGCCGTTGGACGCGGAGCCGAAGAACTCGCGGATCCCGGAGAGCTGGGCGTTGGCGCTGAGGACCAGCCAGAGCAGTCCTGCCGCGGCGACGGCTCCCAGCACCTGGGCCGCCACGTACGGGGCCACCGACGTCCATGGGGTCCGGCCGGCGACTGCGGACCCGATGGTGATGGCCGGGTTGAAGTGGCCGCCCGAGGCGAAGCCGAACGCGATCATGGCGGCGAGGACCGCGAACCCGAAGACGAGCGGGGGCTGGAGGGCGGTCTCCGTGGCCAGCATGGTGGCACCGAGCCCGGCGAGGACGATGAGGAATGCGCCGACTCCCTCGGCGATCGACCGCGCGGCCGGCCCGGGGCTCCGCTCGGTGTGCGGGGAGGCGGTCGCGGCGGAGGCGGTGTCGTCCGCCGCTCCGGTCGCCGTCGTCTGATGCGTCATGGCTGCACGATCCTTCGTTGGGGACACTGTTGCTCCGGCCGGACGCACGGGACTGCGCCGGGCCGCCGGCAAGCCCTCCATCCTAGCCTGCACGGAGGCCGGGAGCCCTCCGGACGCGGTACGGGCCCGCCTCCTAGACTGGACCGGTGATGACGAACAACACCGCCGACACCGGCAGCCACACGGATCCCGGCACGAGCGGCGCGCGCGCCGTGCAGCATGCACCGCAGGAGGACCCCGCCGCCTACGAGGACCGGGTCCTGGGATGCCTCCTCGGCACGATGGCGGGCGACGCGTACGGCCTCCTGTACGCCGCGGGGGACGATCCGCTGCCCGCCCTGGCTGATCCCTCGGACCTGGCGGTCTCGGACGCCACCCACCTGACCCTGTACACCGTGGACGGCCTGACGGACGCCCTGGAGTGGGCGAACGACGGCGTGGCGGCCGACGAGACCGCCTGCCTGTGGCTCGCATACCTGCGGTGGCTCACCCGCCAGGGAGAACACCTCCCGCCCAGGGCGCCGGCGCCACCCGCCCGGTGGATCGACCGGCAGGAGGACCTCCTCCCGGTGCACGAACCGGACGCCGACACCGTCCGGGCCCTCCTCACCGGCGAGATGGGGACGCGCGCACGGCCCCTGAACCCGGACGCGGAGGGGGCGGGTGCACTGATGCGTTCGGCGCCCTTCGGCCTGGTCCCCCGCATCCCGGCCAGCCTGGTGGAGCGACTGACCCTCGAGGCCGCGGCCCTCACGCACGGGTCCGCCGCCGCCCGGGCCACCGCGGCGCTGTACAGCGGGATCATCCGGTCGCTCGCCATCGACGGCCTCACCCTCGAGGAGGCCGTCGTCGCCGAGCGCGGCGAGGAACGGCACCTGGCCGAGGACGCCGGGAGCGATCCGGCCCGTGCCGCCGCCGCAGGTGCCCTGGGGGGCGTCGCGGCGCACCGCCCGGCCGCCGATCGCACGGTAGTGGGAACGACGACGGCCGCCGCAACCCTGGACGCGGCCCTCCAGGCGGCTCGCGAGGGCGCGGCCGCGGGCTCGCCACGCGAACAGTTCGCTGCCGCCCTGGCGCACGCGGCGGCCGCCGGCCGGCCCGACGCCTCACCCGTGGTCGCGGCGTCGCTCGCGGGCGGCATCCTCGGAGCGCTGCACGGCACGGGGGCGCTGCCGGCCGCCTACCTGGATGCCCCCGGGACCGCCGACGTCGTCCGGTCCATCGCCAGGACCCTCCTGAGGGCGACCACCGGCTCCTGATCCGCGCCCCCCTGGCGCGGCCCACCGGATCCGTCCGGCCGGGAACGGCGCAGCGCCCTAGGCTTGGTCCCATGTGGAACCCCGTCGATCTCCCCCCGCTCGCCGGCGAGCGCATCCTCGTCACGGGCGGCAACGCCGGCCTCGGCTACTTCGCGTGCGAGCAGCTGGCCGCCGCCGGCGCCCACGTGGTGATGGCGTCGCGGAGCGCCGACAGGGCCGCGCGGGCCATGGACGCCATCCGTGGCCGGCACCCCGGCGCCGAGGTCTCCTTCCAGCCCCTCGACCTGGCGGATCTCGCCTCCGTCCGTGCGGCCGCCGCGACGATCGCCGCGGGAGCGCCGCTGAGCGGCCTGCTCGCGAACGCCGGGGTGGTGGGGTCCAGGCGACGGCGGACGACGGCGGACGGCTTCGAACTCCAGTTCGGCACCAACCACCTGGGCCACTACGCGCTGATCGCCCGGCTCCTGCCGTCGCTGTCCGCCGCGGGCACGAGGATCGTGCACCTCGGCAGCATCAGCCACCGCTGGGCGCGCCTCACGCCGTCGTTCCTGCAGCCGGCCTCGTACAGCAGTGCCCGCGCGTATGCGACGTCGAAGCTCGCGGTCATGGCCTTCGGCTTCGAGCTCGCCCAGCGCCTCGATGCCACCGGCAGCCCGGCGACCAGCGTCGTCGCCCATCCGGGACTGGCCCTCGGCATGCTCACACCGGACCGGCCGGGAGTCTCCGCCCGCCCGTTCGTGCCGGCGCCCCGGTGGAGGCAGCGTCTCATGGAACCGGTGGCGCAGGGGAAGGACCACGGCGCCTGGCCGCTCGTGCGCGCCACGCTCGACCGTACGATTCCGAACGGCGCCTACTGCGGCCCGGACGGCTGGTTCCAACTCACGGGGCAGCCTGTCGTCGTCCCGGCGAAACGGCATGCCCGGGAGCGCAACGCCGCGTCCCGGCTCATCGACCTCTCGGCACGACTGACCGGCGTCGACCTCCGCCTCTGAACGACGGGCGGGGATCCGCCGGCGCGGTCACTGGCTGTCCGCCGGCCACCGTCCGCCGGTCATCTGGAGGAACTCGGCTTCGGACAGCACCTCGATCTCTTGGCCCCGCTCGTGCAGTTCGAGCACCCGCCGCGCCTTGCCGGTGACGCGGCCGTTGCGGAGGTCCGAGGCCACGAAGCCGTCGCCGACCACGAGGACCGTGGTGCGCCGGGTGACGGAGCTCGCCGGTTGCGCTCCGAGGCGTGCCGCCCGCTCCTTCGCCTGGGGGCGTGGGATGCCGAGATTGCCGGTGAAGACCACCGTCTGCCCGTACAGCGGATGCCGCGGATCGGCCTGGGCGTTCGCGTGGGGGTTCTCCCCCTCCTCCGGCCAGCCGGACCAGCCCGCGGGCGAGGTGCCGCGCTCGAGGGCCGTGCGCGTGGCCTTCGACAGCTCGTCGACGCCGGGCGCGTAGGGTTCGGCGCGCGAGAGCGGCAGGTTGTGGCATTCGAGCACGCCCTCGACGGTCGGCGCACCGTACCGGCGGGCGATGTCGATCATGATGCCGGCGCAGGCCCGGGCGTCCTCCACGGCGTCGTGGTGGTTGAGCAGGGGCACCCCGGCCGCCTCCGCGACGAACGGCAGGGAGTAGGAGGGCAGCGAGTAGCTCTTCCGCGCGAGCACCACGGTGCAGGCGTAGTCCCAGGCGGGACCCGACAGCGCGGAGACCTCGAGCGCCGACCGGATGACGCCGAGGTCGAACGCCGCGTTGTGCGCCACCAGGACGTCGGAGCCGATGAAGCCGCCGATCTCGGGGAACAGGTCGCCGAACCGCGGGGCGTCCTCGACCATCACCGAGGTGATGCCGTGGATCGCGATGTTGCGGGAGTCGAAGTGGTCGTGGCCGACGGGTGGCCGCATCAGCCAGGAGGCCTCCTCGACGACCCGGCCGTCCCTGACCTTGGTCAGGCCGACGGCGCACGGGGAGCCGCGGAAGCCATTCGCCGTCTCGAAGTCGATGGCCGTGAACGCGATTCCCACGATCCCCAGTTTACCGCCGCCCCCGCGCCTGCCGTTCACCCGAAGTTCACCCCACCATCGGCGCCGTATCCGTGGTCGCGTTCCTATGCTGGACCATGGCCCGCACTGACAGTCCGCACCGGTGGTACCTCTTCGACTACGGCAACGTGATCTCCACGGCCCCGACACCCCAGGACTGGGACCTGCTCGCGGAGTCGGTCGGCGTCGACCGCCTGCAGGAGCCGACCTCCGCCTACTGGCGGCACCGCGGCGCCTACGACGCCGGATCCCTGACCTCCGACGAGTACTGGTCGCTCGTGAGCGGCCGGCGCATCGGGCCGGCCCGCTCCGCGTGGCTGGACGTCCTCGACGCGAACCAGTGGTCACACCTGAACCTCGAGACGCTCGACGTCCTCGAGGATCTGGACGCACGGGGCGAGCGCCTCGCGGTGCTGTCCAACATGCCGGCGGCCATGGCCGTGCAGTTCGCCGGCGCCCCGTGGACGAGGCTCTTCCGGCACAGCTTCTTCAGTTCCTCGCTGCGGCTCGTCAAACCCGCTCCCGCGATCTTCGACCGCGTCCTCGCCGAGCTCCAGGCCGCCCCGGGACAGGTGACCTTCGTCGACGACTCGCCCGCGAACATCGCCGCGGCGAAGGGCATGGGCATCCGCGGGCTGCTGTTCGAGCCGTCGTCGGACCTCTCGCGCCTGCTCGCGGAGGGGCTGGCGGTCAGTCCGGCGTTCCAGGAATGAGGAGGTCCAGGACCGCCTCGACGCCCTGCACACCGGCCACCCAGCCCGGCCGGACGAAGTCCGCCCGCGCCAGCAGGAGGTTCTGCTGCACATCGACCTCCCCGCGACGGGCCTCCACGAGCGTGGTCCCGTTCAGGGCGTAGCCCAGCCGGGTGGACACGCCCAGTGAGGCACCGTTCCACGCCGCGGCCTCGGACACCGCGGACGTCGCGCCCAGGTGGTCGAAGGCGAACTGGAGGACGGCCGCCCGCATCTCGGTCCCCAGCCCCAGGCCCTGGGCGGACCGCGTGAGCCATGAGCCCGAGCCGACGCGACGGAGCAACGGGAACGAGTGGGCGGTGAGGTCCTGCACGCCGATCACGCGGCCCTCGTGCAGGACGGCGAAGTTGATGGCCCAGGCGTCCGTCGAGACCCCGGCGCGGAGTCGCCACTGGTGCTTCGCCGTCTCCGTGATCAGGACCTCCCGCGGCGCGTCCGTCCACGGGACGCTGAAGGGCATCTCCCCCGGGTCGTGGATGCCCGCGAGGACGGCGTCGATCAGTTCCGGCAGATGCTCGTCGCGGACCGGGGTGAGGACCAGCCGGGGCGTCGTGAGGACGAGCCCGAACAGCGGCCAGATGCTGACGAGGGGGTCCGCGGCGGCACCGGCGGACTCCCCGGTCACTGGATCCGCTTCTTCGCGCGGTACTTACGCACCTTCGAGACGACGAAGTAAAGGAGGAACAGGATGATGCCGACGATGACGATCCTCTGGAACGTGCTCGCGTACTGCTCCACGATGTGCCAGTTCTCCCCCAGGTAGAACCCTGCCAGCACGAAGATCGAGTTCCAGATGAGGCTTCCGGCCGCGGTGAGCAGGAGGAACTTGCCGACAGGCATGCGCTCGATGCCCGCGGGGATGGACACGAGGCTCCTGAAGAGCGGGATCATGCGGCCGAAGAAGACGGCGCTGTATCCGTGCCGGTTGAACCAGGCCTCCACCTTGTCGACGTCCTCGAGGTCGATGAGCGGCACCTTGGACACGAGCCGCCGCATGCGGTCCCGGCCCAGCCAGGCCCCGAGGGCGTACAGCGCATAGGCACCGACCACCGAACCGATGGTGGTCCACAGGATCGCCTCGAACAGGGAGAAGTTGCCGCGGCTGGCGGTGAAGCCTGCCAGGGGCAGGATCACTTCGCTCGGCAGCGGCGGGAAGAGGTTCTCGAGGGCGACGGCCAGGCCCGCACCGGGCGCCCCGATGGTCTCCATCAGGTTCACCGCCCAGTCCGTGACGGCGCCGAGGGCCGAGCCGTCCGACGTCGTGGTCGCCGCTGCGACGTGGATCGTCTGGACTGTCTGGGTGATGCTCACGGTGTATCCGTCCCTCTCATGGCGCGTCCTGCGGGACGTGCGGTGCTGGCTGGTGGTGCTGATCAGTGGTGCCGGTGGTGCTGAAGGTCCATCGTGCGGGTCGGCCGGGCGCGCCGGTCAGGACAGCGCCTCGACGAGGTGCGGCAGGAGCGCCCTGAACGCGATGCCGCGGTGGCTGATCGCGTTCTTCTCCTCCGGGGCGAGCTCCGCGCACGTGCGGTCGAGTCCTTCGGGCACGAGGACGGGGTCGTACCCGAAACCGCCCGCGCCGCGCGGGGCGGCCAGGAGCGATCCCCGCAGTTCGCCGCGCTCGGTGTGCCCGGCGGCGCCGTCGGGGTGGGCGAGGGCCGCAGCGCAGACGAAGGCCGCGCCGCGACGCTCCCGCGGGATGTCCGCGAGCTGCGCCAGGAGGAGATCGAGGTTGGCGGCGTCGTCGCCGTGCCGGCCGGCCCAGCGGGCGGAGAAGATGCCCGGCGCTCCGCCGAGGACGTCCACGGCCAGCCCCGAGTCGTCGGCGACCGCGAGGAGGCCGGTGGCCCGCGCGGTCTGCTCGGCCTTCAGCGCGGCGTTCTCCTCGAAGGTGACGCCGCTCTCCACGACGTCGGGGGCGCCGACGGTGGCGGCGTCGACGACCTGCGTGTCGACGTCGAGCCCGGGCACCTGCCCGCGCAGCAGCTCGCGCAGCTCACGCAGCTTGCCGGCGTTGCGGGTGGCCAGGACGAGCCGGGGCCGGGACTGCTCAGGCACCCTGGGAGTCCCGGAGGGTGTCGATCTGGATCTGCGTGAGCTGGGCCGTGCCCACCAGCGCGAGGTCGAGCAGGGCGTCGAGCTCGGCGCGGTCGAAGGGCGCGCCCTCCGCGGTCCCCTGGACCTCGACGAACGTCCCCGACCCGGTGACGACGACGTTCATGTCCGTCTCGGCGCGCACGTCCTCGACGTAGGGCAGGTCGAGCATGGGGACGCCGTCGATGATGCCGACGCTCACGGCGGCCACGGTGTCGGTGAGCGGGGAGGCCGAGGCGGGGATGAGCTTCTTGTCCTTGGCGTACCGGATCGCGTCGGCGAGCGCGACGTACGCCCCCGTGATCGCGGCCGTCCGCGTCCCGCCGTCGGCCTGGAGGACGTCGCAGTCGAGGACGATGGTGTTCTCGCCCAGCGCCTTCGTGTCGATGACGGAGCGCAGCGATCGTCCGATCAGCCGCGAGATCTCGTGCGTCCTGCCGCCGATCTTCCCCTTGACCGACTCGCGGTCGGACCGCGTGTTGGTGGCGCGGGGAAGCATGGCGTACTCGGCGGTCACCCAGCCCTTGCCCTCCCCCTTGAGCCACCGCGGCACCCCGCTGGTCAGCGACGCCGTGCAGAGCACGCGGGTGTTGCCGAACTCGATGAGCGCCGATCCCTCGGCCTGCTTCGACCAGCCCCGCGTGATGGTGATGGTGCGCAGCTGATCGGGTGCACGGCCGTCCGCGCGGAGGACGGGGGCGGTGCTCACGGGGGCAGGGACGGACGTCTGATTCGCGGGGGTCATGGCTCCCAGTCTAGACGGGAGCACATGGGAGATCACTGGCAGGACCGTCTGCTGCACGTCCCCGATCCGGTTGGACCGTCCCCTCAGACGGTGTAGGAGACGCCGGCGACGGCGACGGCGAGATGGCCGTCGTAGCTCTCGCGGGCTTCGCTCACGGCGACATTGGCATCGTTCCAGACCGGCAGGTGGGTCAGGAGGAGGCGCTTGGCCGCCGCCCGCGTGGCGACGTCGCCGGCCCGCTTGCCCGTGAGGTGGACTCCGGAGATGCCGTCGTCGCGGCCCTCGTGGAACGCGGCCTCGCACAGGAAGATGTCCGCGTCGCGGGCGGCGTCCACGAGCCCGTCGCACGCATCCGTGTCGCCGGAGTAGGTGATGACGCGGGTGCGGTCCACACCCTCCGCGTCGGCCTCGGCCACCTCGACGCGCAGCGCGTACGCCTCCTCGATGGGGTGGAGGACCTGGTACGGGGTGATCGTGAAGGGCCCCACCGTCACCGGGCCGCGGTCGGTCCAGGACTGGAAGTCGAAGTCCTCGTGCATGCCCGGGTCGAGCTCGAGCCCGTAGGCGCTCGCCATCCTGTCCGCCGTCGCCGCCGGACCCCACACGGGGATGCGGGGCAGCCCCCAGCCGGAGGGATCCCAGTGGACCGCGACGTGCAGGCCGCACAGGTCCATGCAGTGGTCGGGGTGCAGGTGGGACAGGAAGATGGCGTCGATCTCACGCAGGTCCATGTGCCGCTGCAGGGCGCCGAGCGACCCGTTGCCGAGATCGAGGAGGATCCGCCAGGTACGGCCCTGCCACTGCGCGCTGAGCAGGTAGCAGGACGCCGGCGACTGGGGGCCGGGGAAGGAGCCGCTGCACCCGACGATCGTGAGCTTCATGCCGGGGGGAACCCCGCGGCTGCGATCATCTCGGGCGTGATCCGCGCGAGGCTGCCCGTCGGGTACTGCGCGGCGACGCGGTCCACGTGCTGCACGCTGAGCACCTCGGGGCCGAGGAAGCGGCGGGCGAGGACCTCGAAGCCGGCGGCGTCGCCGGTCGCGACGAAGCGGTGCACGCCCGGCGCGGTGGTCTCGCGCTCGAGGCCGTGCGAGACGAGGGCGCGGTACACGTCCTTGGCCGTCTCCTCGGCGCTCGAGACCAGCGTCACGGAGTCGCCCATGACGTAGGAGATGACGCCGGTCAGCAGCGGATAGTGCGTGCAGCCGAGCACGAGCGTGTCCACACCCGCGGCCCTGAGCGGCCGGAGGTACTCTTCCGCCGTCCGCAGGAGGGCCTCACCACCGGTGACACCGGCCTCCACGAACTCGACGAACGCGGGGCAGGCCACGGAGGTGATCTCGAGGTGCGGCGCTGCCGCGAAGGTGTCCTCGTAGGCTCGCGAGCCGACGGTCGCCGTCGTGCCGATGACGCCGATCCTGCCCGAGCGGGTGGCGGCGACGGCACGGCGCACCGCGGGCTGGATGACCTCGATCACGGGGATGCCGTAGCGCGCCGTGTAGCGCTCGCGTGCATCACGGAGGACCGCGGCGGAGGCGGAGTTGCAGGCGATCACGAGCAGCTTGACGCCGGAGTCGACGAGTTCGTCCATCACGCCGAGCGCGTGTGCCCGGACCCGGGCGATCGGCAGCGGGCCGTACGGGCCGTTCGCGGTGTCACCGACGTAGATGACGGATTCGTGGGGCAGCTGGTCGATGACCGCTCGGGCGACCGTCAGTCCGCCGACGCCGGAGTCGAAGATCCCGATGGGCGCCTCGCTGCGGTCCGTGTTCGTTGGCTCTGGGCTCATAATCCTTCGACAATATGACGTGCCGCCGTTGAAAACTATTCGCCGATCCGTGGGTTTTGTCACAGGCTCCGGTTGGACCGCCCACGGCCGGTCCGGTGGACCGGCGGGTCAGCGCTCCAGCTTCGCCGCTTTCAGCAGCGCCTGCACGAGCGATTCCTGGAGCCAGGTGATGAAGTTGTACACGAGGGCGAGGTAGGACTCGACGTCGTCGACGTCCTTCGAGTCGGCGATGTCGTGGAGCCGTTCGGCGTCCTCCTCCGTCTGGATGCTCAGTCGGTCGGCGAGGACCAGACGGACGTCGTTGAGGGCCTGGGCGAGCAGCCGCGCCTGCTCGCCGGTGAGCGTCATGGGGCTGGACTCGATGAGCAGCGCACTGCTGCGGAGGGCACCGATCTTCTGCTCCCGCAGGGAGCGCTCCGTGAGCCGGCGGAAGGCGAGCGCTTCGTCGTCGTCGCCGCGCACCGCATCCGGCAGGAGGCGCCGGACGGCGGAATCGTCGGGGGCCGTGGCGTCGGCGTCGGCACCGGACATGCCGATCAGTGCCGCCAGCGGATCCTCGCTGGGCGCCGTCTCGGGCTCGAGCATGGAGATGACGTCGTCGAGGAGGGCGCCCAGCAGGCGCGCCTCACCGGGCTCCAGCGCTCCGGTGATGCCCCGGCGCGTCGATTTGAAGGGTTTCGCCATGGGGTGCGCCTACTCGCTTCCGGCTTTTTCGAAGGTGGCCCACAGTCCGTACGAGTGGAGGGCGACGGTGTCCTGCTCCACCTTCTCGCGGCTGCCGGAGACTACGGCGGAGCGGCCCTGCTCGTGTACCTCGAGCATGAGCGTGCGGGCCTTGGCCTCGCTGTAGCCGAAGTAGGACTGGAAGACGAAGCTCACGTAGCTCATGAGGTTCACGGGGTCGTTCCACACCACCACGACCCAGGGCTGGTCGAGGTCGGTCTTCTCGGCCGTCCCCACCGCTTCCTGGGTGTCGGTACCGGTTGCAAAGCCAACTGTCATAAGCGCCATTCTAGGGCGGCTCGCCCGCACCGGGTGGCCGGGTACTCTCTCGGCGGACGCCCGGCTATCGTTTTCAGGGTGACCGATGCCCTGACCACGAACCCGCCGGCCGCTGCCGGTCCCACACCGCCGGCGGTGACCGCGCCGAACAGTGCGCTCTTCACCGACCAGTACGAACTCACGATGCTGCAGGCCTCGCTGCACTCGGGTGCGGCCCACCGCCGTTCCGTGTTCGAGGCCTTCGCACGGCGCCTCCCGGCGGGTCGCCGCTACGGTGTCGTCGCGGGCACGGGCCGGCTGCTGGAGGCGCTGGCCACCTTCCGGTTCGACGACCCGCAGCTCGCGTTCCTCAGCGACCACCGGATCGTGGACGACGCCACGCTCGCCTGGCTCGCCGACTTCCGCTTCACCGGGTCGATCTCCGGGTACGCGGAGGGCGAGGCCTACTTCCCCAACTCCCCCATCCTGACGGTGGAGTCGACGTTCGCGGAGGCCTGCATCCTCGAGACGCTCATCCTCTCGATCCTGAACCACGACAGCGCCATCGCCTCGGCGGCCTCCCGCATGACGGGCGCCGCGGCGGGACGCCCGTGCATCGAGATGGGATCGCGCCGCACGCACGAGGAATCCGCCGTCGCCGCCGCCCGCGCCGCGATCATCGGCGGCTTCGCCAGCACGTCCAACCTCGAGGCCGGCCGGCGGTACGACGTCCCCACGGTGGGTACGGCCGCGCACTCGTTCACGCTCCTCCACGACTCCGAGCGGGCGGCCTTCGAGGCGCAGGTCGCCGCCTTCGGGTGCGGCACCTCGCTGCTGGTGGACACGTACGACGTCGAACAGGGCGTCCGCACGGCCGTCGAGGTGGCGGGCCCGGAGCTGGGCGCCGTCCGCCTGGACTCCGGCGACCTCGTGGCCCAGGCGCGGTGGGTGCGTGAACTGCTCGACGACCTCGGCAACCACACCACCAAGATCGTCGTGACCTCCGACCTCGACGAGTTCGCCATCGGGCTGCTCGCCTCGGCGCCCGTCGACTCCTACGGCGTCGGCACCTCCCTCGTCACAGGGTCCGGCGCGCCGACCGCCGGCATGGTGTACAAACTGGTCAGCCGGCAGGACGACAGCGGCGCGTTCGTGTCCGTCGCGAAGGCTGCGAAGAACAAGGCCTCGGTCGGCGGGCACAAGCACGCACTGCGCCGCCTCGACGAGCACGGCAGGGCGCAGGCCGAGATCGTGGGCATCGGCATCACCCCGGCCGACGACGGCAACGACCGCCCGCTCACGCAGCAGTTCGTCACCGACGGCGTCGTCCTGCCCGGCTGGACCGGGCCGGAGGCCGTCACCCGCGCCGCCGAGCAGCACCTGCGCTCCATCGCCGAACTGCCGGGAGCCGTCCGGCGGCTCCAGCGCGGCGAACCAGTCATCCCCACCGAGTACGAGGAGGCAGCATCATGACGCGCGCCCTGATCATCGTGGACGTCCAGAACGACTTCTGTGAGGGCGGTTCACTCGCCGTCGACGGCGGCGCGCAGGTAGCCGCCGACATCAGTGACCACATCGACGGGCAGGCTGCACGGTACGACTACATCGTCGCCACGCAGGACTGGCACATCGATCCGGGGACCCACTTCTCGGAGACGCCCGATTTCGTCGACTCCTGGCCCGTCCACTGCGTCGCGGACACCAAGGGCTCCGACTTCCACCCCGACCTGGACACCGAGAGCATCGACGCGGTGTTCCGCAAGGGCCGGTTCGAGGCCGCCTACTCCGGCTTCGAGGGCGTCAAGGCTCCCGACGACGAGGTGCCGACGGGCGACCAGAAGCTCGGCGGCGCGACCGTGGACAGCGATGAGGACCCGATGACCCTCGACGACTGGCTGCGGGACCATGACGTCGACGACGTCGTGGTCGTGGGCCTGGCGACGGACTACTGCGTGCGGGCGACCGCGCTGGATGCACTCCAGGCCGGCTACTCCGTCACCGTGCCGGTCGACCTCATGCGGGGCGTGCACGAGGACAAAGCGGAGGAGACGCTCGACGAGCTGGAAGCCGCGGGCGCCGAGCTGGTCCGCTAGCTCCCTCACGGCGAAGGCCGGGCCGGTTCTCCCGGCCCGGCCTTCGCCTTCCCTGCTTCCCGCCTACTTCTTTGCTGCTATTCGGCTACTTCTTGCCGATGAACCAGTCCTGCAGCTTCTGCAGGCGGCGCTGCAGCTGATCCTCGTTGGCCTGCGCCACGGCGGGCCCGCCGCACTGGCGCCGCAGCTCCGTGTGGACCTGGCCATGCGGCATACCCGTGCGGGCCGCCCACGCCGAGACGTTCTTGGCCAGCTGGCCCCGCAGTTCGGTGAGCTGTCGGTGATCCACCACAAGCGGCTCGGCGGCGGGCGCTGCCGCCGGCCGGGACTTGCGGCGCGACTGCTGCTCCTGCTGGCGCTGGCGCAGCAGCTGGCCCACCTGGTCGGCGTCGAGCAGTCCGGGGATGCCCAGGAAGTCCTGCTCGTCCTCGCTGCCCATCTCGCCGCCGGTGCCGAACTCGCCGCCGTCGAAGAGGACGCGGTCGAAGGACGCCTGCGATTCGAGCGCCTCGAACTTCTGTTTGGTCAGGGAGTCCGAGGCCTTGTCCTCGCGGTTCGCGGCCTCCATGAGGGCGTCCTCGAGGCCGAACCCCTCGTCGTCCTTCTCCGGCCGGTCGAGTGCGTGGTCACGCTCGAGTTCGAGCTGGTTGGCCAGCGCCATCAGGTTGGGCACCGAGGGGAGGAAGATCGACGCCGTCTCCCCTCGCCGTCGTGCCCGGACGTACCGGCCCACGGCCTGGGCGAAGAACAGCGGAGTGGCCGTCGACGTCGCGTAGACGCCGACCGCGAGACGCGGGACGTCGACGCCCTCGGACACCATGCGGACCGCGACCATCCAGCGCTTGTCCCCCGCGGAGAACTCCTCGATCTTCGAGGACGCCTTGGCGTCGTCGGACAGGATGACGGTCGGGGACTCCCCCGTGATCCGCTTGAGCTGGCCCGCGTAGGCGCGGGCGTCGTCGTGGTCCGTGGCAATGACGAGTCCGCCGGCGTCGTGCACGGTGCGCCGCACCTCGGTGAGCCGCTTGTCGGCAGCCGCGAGGACGGCGGGGATCCACTCGCCCGCCGGATTCAGTGCCGTCCGCCAGGCCTGCGCGGTGATGTCCTTCGTGACCGAGGCCTCGCCGAGGGACGCCGCCATCTCCTCGCCCGCGCTCGTGCGCCAGCGCATCTGGCCCGAGTAGGCCATGAACATGACGGGGCGGACCACGTGGTCCTTGAGGGCCTGGCCGTAGCCGTACGTGTAGTCGGCACGGGAGCGGCGGATGCCGTCGCGGTCCTCGGCGTACTCCACGAACGGGATGGCCGCGGTGTCCGAGCGGAAGGGCGTCCCGGTGAGGGCGAGGCGGCGGGTCGCGGGCTCGAACGCCTCGCGGATGCCGTCGCCCCAGGAGAGGGCGTCGCCGCCGTGGTGGATCTCGTCGAGGATCACGAGCGTGCGGGCGGCCTCCGTCTTGGCGCGGTGCAGCATGGGCTTGCTCGCGACCTGCGCGTAGGTCACCGCGACACCGATGAACGCTCCGCCGTGGCGTCCGTCGGCGTTCTTGAAGTTGGGGTCGATCGAGAGTCCCACCCGCGCCGCGGCGTCCGCCCACTGGCGCTTGAGGTGATCGGTGGGGGCCACGACGGTGACCCGGTTGACGATGCCCCGCTCCACGAGCTCCGTCGCCACGCGGAGCGCGAAGGTGGTCTTGCCGGCACCGGGTGTGGCGACGGCGAGGAAGTCGCTGGGCGATTCCTGGAAGTACTTCTCCAGCGCTTCGCTCTGCCACTGGCGCAGCTTGGGGGCTGTCCCCCAGGCTGCGCGCTCCGGGTATGCGGGGGGCAGGGCTGCGCCGGCACCGAACAGGGTGTCACTACTCACGCCGGGACAGTACCTTCCATTGGCTTGCTGGGGGCGAGACCGGGGCCGTCACCTGATGACCGGGCCCCTCTCAGACCCGAAACTATACCTGCTGCCGTGAACACCCAGAGAGCCAGCCAGATCGCAACAAAGGTGGGGACGTGACCCGGGTCGGCGTCGTCGTGCAGGAGGGCGAAGAGGGCCCCCGCGCCCGCCGTGCCGACCACCCCGCCGAGCTGGTCGGAGATCTGCAGGGCTGCCGAATTGCGGCCCTGCTCGTGCGGCGCCGACAGTTTCAGCACCAGGACGGAGGTACTGGAGAGCGTCATGCCCATGGCGAAGCCCGACAGCCCCCACACCACGGCCAGCACCCACAGCGGCGCCTCCACCGCCGTGGCCAGGGCGAAGCCGCCGAGGCTCAGGGACAGGATGGAGGAGCCCGCGACCAGCAGCCACTGGCGGCGGAACGTCACGCGCGCCTGGACGAAGGACCCGGCACTCCATCCGAGCGCTCCGGCACTCAGGGTCAGGCCTGCCATCCCAGGGCTGATCTCGCGGGAGCTGACGAGCATGAGCGGGATGAAGGCCTCTGTGCCGAAGAACGCGACGTTGACGAAGCCGCGGGTGGCGATGATGCTCGGCAGGCCACGCCCCAGGACCAGCGTGCCCTTCGGCAGGAGGGCAGGAAGCACGAGGAGGGCGACGACGACTCCGGCGGCCGCGAGGCTCACGAGCCCCGCCACGGTGGCACCGCCGGGATCGTCGGTGTCCGCGAGATGGACGAGTGACCACTGCGCGGCGAAGACACCGGACGCCAGCGCGAGCCCGCGCAGGGTGCGGGCCTTCGCCGATCCGGCGTCGGGGGCCTCGACCGCACCCAGGTCTCTCGTCTTCGGCCAGACGATGATCACCGCCACGAGCACGATCGGCACGACGCCGAGGAACACCCAGCGCCAGCCGACGTGCTCGGTCACGAACCCCGCCACCACCGGGCCGATCAGCGCCGGCAGGACCCAGGCGGCCGAAAGCCAGCCGAAGACCACGGGCCGCGCCTTCTCCGGGAAGGACCGGCCGATCACCACGTAGACCGCGACGATCATGAACCCGCCGCCCAGCCCCGAGATGGCACGGCCCACGGTCACGAGCCAGAAGGCGGGTGCGGCGCCGGCTGCGAGCAGCCCGAGGATCATGAGGCCCAGGCCGACGGCGAGGGCGGGCCGGGGTCCCCTGCGGTCGCACCACGAGCCGGCGACGACGGTGCCGAGCAGCGACGCCGTCAAATACATCGAGAAGGCGAGGCCGTAGCTCGACTCCCCCGAGAGCTCACGCGCCACCGAGGGCATGGCGGTCACCACGGCCATCGCCTCGAAGGCCGCGCAGGTGATGATCGCCAGGATCCCGATGGTCAGGGGGCGCAGCTCGGGCGACATCGCCCGTCCCGTCGCGCCCGCGGATGTACTCGCGGCCTTGCTCATGTCACCTCGGGTTCAGGTCGGGGCGCGTCCCGCCGCGGGTGGCGGGTTGCCTCCTTCGGGACGCGCCAGCGGCGCCGACCAGGGGCCGGCGCGGTGGGCGCTCCGGCCGCGCGGCCGCTGTCAGTCCTTCGGCTTGTCCTTGCCCGGGCGGAGACCGTTGTAGATCTCCTTGCACTCGGGGCATACGGGGAACTTCTCGGGATCGCGTCCGGGGGTCCACACCTTGCCGCAGAGCGCGATCACGGGCTCGCCGGTGAAGGCGGACTCCATGATCTTCTCCTTGCGGACATAGTGCGCGAAGCGCTCTGCGTCGCCGGGCTCCACCTCCTGGCGGACTTCCTCACGCTCGATGGTCGCAGTCGAGCCGCCGGTGCCGGGATCGCGTGGATCGTTTGCAAAGGGATCAGCAGGCATAGTCATGGCGCAAGTCTATCGCCCGGCCCCTGCGGCTTCGAGGTGGCTCGCTCGCATTCCCCGTATATCGGCATCCGGAGTACGTCCGCCGGCCCTCGGGATCGCATTGTTCGGAACCCTGATCATGGGGTCCTGGACTCCCCCATAATGTCGGTGGCGGGCGGGAGAATATGCCCATGAGGACGTCAGTGGAATACGGGATGGAAGTGGATCGGATATTCGCTCGGATCACCGGGCTGAGCGCCGAGAAAGCTCGGATCGACGCCGAACTCGCCGTGAGCACCGAGGAATTGAGGAAAGTCTTCGAAACGAGGATGATGGACCATTTCTGGCCCGGTCGGCCCGGGCCCCACCGCACCAACCTCGCCGACACCACCACCGCCACGGAGATCGCGTGCCTGCTGCGCATCTCCGAACGCACCGCGCACCGCCTGGTCCAGTACTCGGCCCTGCTGGTCAACTACCACCCCCGGACGCTCACCGCCCTTCGCGACGGCGCGATCTCCTGGCCGCACGCCACCACGCTCCTGCACGAATACCTCGGCCTGCCGCACCACGCCGCCACCCGTCTCGAAGAGGCACTGCTGCCCATCGCGGCGGACACCACGGTGCCCCGCCTGAGCTACCGGGCCCGCCGGCTCCGCACCCAGCTCCACCCCGAAGCCCTCGAGAAGCGCGCCCGCACCGCACTCCAGGGACGTCGTGTGGACCTCGAGCCCGCCGACGACGCCATGGCCTGGCTCCACGTCCACCTGCCGGCCACCGACGCCGCAGCGATCGATGCCAGGCTCACCCACACGGCGCGCACCCTCCAGAGGCCCGCCGAACCCCGGACGCTCCCCCAGCTGCGGGCCGACGTCTTCGCCGACCTCCTCCTCAGCGACTCCGCGCGCCCGGATCACGCCGACCAGCCCGATTCGAGTTCGGCGGACGGGTACCGGATCCGGGCGCACATCAACGTCACGGTCCCGGTCCTCACCCTGCTCGGCGTCGACGACGCCCCGGCGGACCTGGAAGGCTACGGGCCCATCCCGGCCGACATAGCCCGCCGGCTCGCGGCACACGCACCCTCGTTCACACGGCTCCTGACCCACCCCGAGACCGGAGCGGTGCTCAGCGTCGGACGCAACACCTACACCGTCCCCGCGGACCTGAAGAAGTGGTTGCGGGTCCGCGACCGCACGTGCCGACACCCGGGGTGCAGCATCCCCGCAGCCCGGTGCGAACTGGACCACACCACACCCTGGTCCCGCGGCGGACCCACCAGCCACGAGAACCTCGCCCACCTCTGCCGCAAGCACCACATGCTCAAGAGCGAGGGCGTCTGGCAGTACGACCAACCCACCCCGGGTACCCTCGTCGCCACGTCGCCGGGCGGCCGGACCTACGCCTGCGACCCGGAGCCTCCGCCGTTCTGACGCGGGACCTCGGACGCAGCATGCTGGTTACCGGGTAGGGGCCTCGCAGCCGATCCCTCGTGGATTCTCGATGCAGTTCTCGCTCACGTTGTGCCCTTCGGTACGCCAGATACTCATGAGGTGGGGCGCCGATACGACCGCCGCTTCACCGGCGACAGGCTGGAAGGGCCCGCCGTCCACCGAGTAGTCGCCCGCGAAGAACGTGGTCAGCGTCAGGTCGAAATCGCCGGTCCGTGCGTACTGGTGACTCGTGGGCGTCCGTGTGTCGAAGGCGGTACCGGCCACCGGGCCTCCGGGGCTGGTCGTCGTTGCACTGGTGCCGTCGCCGTAATTCCACTGATAGGACACCGGACGGGCTTTCAGTACGATCTCCGCGTCCTGGAACTCGAAGGTGAACTCCTGCTCCCGCGCCTGCGCGTAGATGTTGGAGTGTGCGTTCCGGAGCCCGAAGTTCGACGGCTGCGACACGATGGTCGCTGCCAGGACGGGCTGCTTCTGGAACTCTTCGAGGGTGATCACGATCGGTGCTTCTTCGGCAACCTCCGCTCCCTCGACGGGCGGCGCAGGAGGCTCACCGGGATACATGCACGACGACCGGCCGGTCGGAGTCCGCGTTGCCGGCTGCACGTTGTTGTTGATCTCGATCCAGTTGACGAGGATCCCATCGTCCTGGGTGTCGCACTGGGCGTCCATGCGGGGACATGTCGCCGGATCCAGGGCACTCCCGGCACCGGCAGTGCAGGCGCGGACGTAGGTGTAGGAGATCCCGTCATCTTGGGGAAGGACGGCCGGCTGAGCGTCAACCTGCTTGACCTCGGTCGGTCGTTTGCTACCACCAACGACTTGCCTCACTGTATTTCCGGCATTGACCCATCCGGATTCCGATATGCCTGCTGAAGGGCCGCTTTCTTCAGCAGACGCAGGCTGGGAAACAGAAAGGAGCGTGAGCAGGAGAGCAGGTGCGGCAGCTTTCAATGCCTTCATCTCAGGTGCCCTCCGGCGAGCCGAAGTCAAGCATTATCCATTGATTATTTTCCCAGAAGGCAATGGACACTCCGACGACTGGTCCCGTTTTATCTGTGCGCTTTATTTCAAAACCGCTCGAGTCGTAATAGAGAATGTCGGCCTGCGTAATATCAATAAAGGAATTAATTGATCCAGTCGTGTTTTCCGCAAATTCGGTGCTAGTCGAATTTAGAGAAATCTTGCCTCCGTTGATCCAACCGCCATCCGTGTAATGCTTCTGAACCTCCGCCTTGAGGTTGCCGCAGGTTCTACAACCCGGATCGGTCACTGCCTCGAACGGGGCCCAGTCGTTCGTCTCGTAGCCATAGGAGAACAACTCGAGCCAGTACTCCGTGAAGGCCTCGAGACCCTCGGGCGTGTTCTCGTCAGCGAGCGCGGGCTTCACGGGAACGGGGATGTCGGCGGCCGGACCGGCCGATGACGCCGGTGATGGTTCAGGCGTGGCTGAGGGTGTCGCGGACGCCTCAGCGGCCGTGGGCCCAGCCGAGGACGACGGCGGAGCGGAGGTCCGGGCGGATGCGGCGTCCGCATCGTTCTGGCATCCGGTCAGGAGCACCAGGGCCGCTGCCGCGCCGGCAAGAATCGTTGCTGCTCGTCGACGGCTCTCTGCACGCACAGGAAACATGCAACTCCCCCATCACTCGGCCGGTCTCACCGGAATGGGCCTCAGCATATCCCCCGGCACTACGCCGCCTGAAGGTTATGCACAAGCGAAAGGTGCAGAGGGGCTACGCGATCCGCGCCACTCTTGTCAGGGCGATCCGAGGGGCTTAGGGTGCGCGGAGCGGAGCCCTACCTCTCAGCGGTTCGCCGAGACCGCCAGCAGCAGTTCGGGCGCCCTGCGGTCGTACCACCGGCCCCCGGCCCTGATGCCGACCACCAGGAGGGCCCCGCCGAGGATCAGCCCGACCAGCAGGCTCAGCCAGCCGTACAGGGCGTCACCGGTCACGAAGTAGACGATCGTCAGGACGATCTCCGGCAGCACCAGCAACAGCATGACGATCCAGCCGAGGAACTGCACGGCGAACATCAGGAAGTTCGTCCCCGGCGGTGTCTTGAAGGCACTCTCGCCCGGGAGCGGCACGTTGTAGGTGTACCGCGCGGACACGAGGCTCGACAGCCCGGTCCCCGTCAGCAGCAGACCGATCGACAGGCCCAGCATCACCGGGAGGTCCTCCAGCCGCCCCGAGAACAGCAGCGGCGCCACCGTGAGCACCAGGGTGACCGGCAGCGCGAACACCAGCAGCGCGAGCGCCCGGCCCAGGCGGTCGTCGCGCCCGCTGACTCCCGTGGAGAGGTGCAGGCTGAAGGCGGTGTTGTCGTAGGAGATGTCGGCGGAGATGGACCAGGCGAGCAGGAACGCCGTGATGGGGCCGAGGAACGCAAGGACACCGCCCTGGGGGCCGCCCGAGATGACCAGCAGCACGGCGATGAACGGGATGGCCACGAGGGAGGCGAAGTAGCGCGGATCCCGCTGCCAGTACGTCAGGGCCCGGGCGGCCACGGCGCCGGCGGGCGTGGCCGGGAAACGGCCGAGCCAGCCGATGTTCCCGCCCGCCCGCTTGGTCACGGCGTTGTAGGGAGGAGTGACGAGCGCGTGGCTGAGGCTGCGGCTCCACAGCACGAGGAACAGGCCCAGCGTCGCGAGACCGATCAGGAAGCGGAGCGCCGCGACCCCCGCATCGCCGGCGGCGACGTCGGCCGGTGCGGCCCAGAGCGCACCCAGCGGCGTCCAGGCGAGGACGTCGGCCAGTGTGGCGGCGAATCCGGGTGAGTTCTGGAAGCCTGCCGTCACTCCCCCGATGATCGGTCCGAGGAAGATCAGCGGGATGAAGGCGACGATGCCGTTGATGTCCTTGAACCTGCGCGAGCCGGTCATGGAGGACACCGCCGTCGTCACGAGGCGCGAGGCGACCACGCACAGCAGGACGGCCACCAGCCCGCACACCAGCGCGGTCACTGCCGCGGCCGGGTACCGGATCCAGGTGAACACCTGCGCCAGGGCGGCGATGAGGGTCACCACGCCGGGGATGCCCACGATCCCGCCGAGCACGAGCCCCGTGAGGAGCTGCCGCTGCGGGATGGCGAACGTCACGAACCGGGCGGGGTCCAGCGTCATGTCGATGCCGGTCGCGGCGATCGGGATCACGATCCACCCGAGCACGACGGCGGATCCGCCGAGCACCAGGACGGTCCGGATGAGCTCGGGGTCCGCTGCGCCGAGGAACGCGAGCCCGACGACGACGGTCGCCAGGATGCCGAGCCCGTACAGGCCGCCGAGGATCACGCCGACCAGCTGCGCGGTGCTCCGCTTGAGCGAGTTGCGCAGGAGGAGGAGCTTCAGCTTCAGGAGGTCCGCAACCACGACAACCCCTCCGACGTGTTGCGTCCACCGACGAGCTCCACGAAGCGGTCCTCGAGGGTCGCGTCGCCGCGGACCTCATCGACCGTCCCTGCGGCGAGGACGGTGCCTGCGGCGATGACGGCGACGTGGTCGCACATGCGCTGCACGAGGTCCATGACGTGGCTGGAGACGATGACCGAGCCGCCGGACTCCACGTAGCCGGCCAGGATGTCGCGGATGTTCGCTGCCGAGACCGGATCGACCGACTCGAACGGCTCGTCGAGGACCAGCAGCCGGGGCGCATGGATGAGGGCGGAGGCGAGGGCGATCTTCTTGGTCATGCCCGCCGAGTAGTCGACCACGAGCGTGCCGGCGTCGTCGGCGAGGTCGAGCGCACGGAGCAGATCGCCGGTCCGTTCGGCGACGGTCTCACGGTCCATGCCCCGCAGCAGGCCCGCGTAGGTGACCAACTGCTCACCCGTCAGCCGGTCGAAGAGCCTGACGCCGTCGGGCAGGATGCCCATGAGCTTCTTGGCCTCCAGCGGCTGGCCCCAGACGTCGACGCCGTGGACGAACACCTGCCCGAAGTCGGGACGGAGCAGCCCCGTCGCCATCGAGAGGGTCGTCGTCTTGCCGGCGCCGTTCGGGCCGACGAGCCCGTAGAAGGACCCCTGAGGGACCTCGAGGCTCACGCCGTCGACGGCGATCTTCTCGCCGAAGCGCTTGGCCAGCCCGCGGATGCTGAGGGCGGCACTGCCGGCCCTCCCCCGGGGTTCGTTCTCAGCAGATGGCAACGGCACAGGGGAACTCATGGTTCCACGCTAACAACGCGCCGCCGCGCCGATCGTCATCCCAAAGGAGGAAAAGGGCGTCGTCAGTAGGACCCGGCTCGCTCGTACTGGGGTGCGGGCACCAGCTCGTGTCCGAGCTCCTGGGCGGCGCGCATCCACCAGTGCGGGTCGCGCAGGGCGGCCCGCGCGATGAGTACGACGTCGGCCCGCTCGCCCCGGATGATCTCCTCCGCCTGGCGTGGATCGCTGATCAGGCCGACGGCGCCGGTCGGGACGCCGGAGGAGCGCACCTCCTCGGCGAGCGACACCTGGTAGCCCGGCCCCACGGGGATGGAGGCGGACGGGACCGCACCGCCGGAGGACACGTCGACGAGATCGACGCCCTCCTCGGCCGCCCGCTTCGCCAGCCGGGCGGAGGCGTCGCCGTCGAGCCCGCCCTCGGTCCAGTCGGACGCCGAGATGCGCAGCAGGAGGGGCATGCCCTCCGGGATGGCGCGTCGGACCGCGCGGACCACCTCGAGCGTGAGCCGGAACCGGGCCTCCTCCGAGCCGCCCCAGCCGTCGGTCCGCGTGTTCACCAGGGGCGAGAGGAACTGGTGCAGCAGGTAGCCGTGCGCGGCGTGGATCTCCATGGTGTCGAAGCCGGCGTCGACGGCGAGCGCGGCGGCGGCGCCGAAGTCGCGGATGATCTGGTGGATGTCCTCCTCGGTCATCGCCCGCGGCGCGGCATACGCACCGAACGCCTCGTCCGTGGGGCCGAGGGTCTGCCAGCCGCCGTCGGCCTCCGGCACCGAGTCCCGCTTGCCGCTGAACGGCCAGTACGTGGACGCCTTCCGACCCGCATGGGCCAGCTGGACCGCGGTCTTCGTGCCGACGGCGCCGTGCTCGTGGATGAAGTCGTTGATCCGCCGCCACGCATCGGCCTGCTCCTGCGTGTGGATGCCGGCGTCCCGCGGGGTGATCATGCCCTCGGGGCTGACGGCGGCCGCCTCCGTGATGACGAGTGCCGCACCGCCGAGCGCGAACTGCCCGAGGTGCACCAGGTGCCAATCGGTCGGGACACCGGGTGCGCCGACGGGATCGCACGAGTACTGGCACATCGCCGCGACCCAGCCGCGGTGCGGCAGCTCGAGGGAGCGGAGCGTCATCGGATCGAACAGGCCAGGGGCACCGGCCGGGGAAGCTGCGGGAGTCATCGTGGTCCTCGGGGGTGGGGAGCGGAGCGGCCGGGGGCCCGGCAGGGCACCCCGGCAGGAGCGTCTAGAACAGGGCCCGGGCCAGCGCGCTGCGCGCCTTCGTCACGCGCGGGTCCGTGACACCGACGACGTCGAACAGCTCCAGCAGGCGCTTGCGGGCAGCGTCGCGCTCCTCGCCGGAGGTCCGGCCGATGAAGGCGATGATGCGGCCGAAGGCGTCCTCGACATGCCCGCCCATCAGGTCCAGGTCGGCAACGGCGAGCTGGGCCTCCAGGGCGTCGGGCTCGTCGGCCCCGCGCTGGCGGACCTCGGCGGCGTCGAGGTCCTGGATGCGCTCCATAAGTTCCACCTGTGCGAGTCCGGCTTTCGCGTCGGCGTCCGCCGGCTGCTCCGCGAGCGCCCGACGGTAGGCTGCCGCAGCGGCGCCGTAGTCGCCGCGCTCGATCGCGTCGAACGCCTCCTGGTGCAGGGGCGGCAGGGGCGGCTCCTCCGCAGCGGCCGGACCGGGCTGGGAGCCGTCGTTGAGCGTGCCGGTCACCCCGTTCGCCTCGGCGACCTTCATCAGCTCGTCGAGGTAGGCGCGGATCTGGGGCTCCGGCAGGAGGCCCTCGAAGAGGGGGACGGGCTGGCCCTTCACCACGGCGACGACCGTCGGTGCGCCCTGGGCCTGGAAGGCCTGGGCGATCTGCGGCTGCGCCTGGAGATCGACGTTGGCGAGCAGGATCCGGCCGTCGGACTCGATGGCGGCGGCCTCGAGCACGGCGGTCACCTGGGTGGACTGGTCGCTGTAGGTGGCGCGGAGGTTGACCACCACGGGTACCTGGGACGAGAGCTGCACGAGCTGCGGGAAGGTCTGTTCCGTCACCTCCACGATGTACGGGCTCGGTCCCGCGGCGGTCTGCCGGGCCGCGGCCGGCCGTGCGGCCGCATCCGCGCGTGCCTTGAGGGCGGAGAGGTCGACCGCTCCCCGCAGGTTCATGCTCGACGGCGGCATTCCGCCCCGCTGTGCTGGTGTGGACAATGCTCTGCCTTTCTGTGACTGCTACTGGTGGACCCGGGAGGGAGAAGCCGGGAGATGTGGGGCGCGGGTCAGCGGAGGGTGGCCGACAGCAGCTGCTGGGCGGCACCGATGACCCGGATCTTATCCTCGCTGCCCGCGGGCGGTACGTACATCATGACGGCCTCGCCGTAGTTGACGTCGATGCCCTTCTCGCTGACGGCTTTCCCGGTCAGCGCCTGGTACACCGTGCCCTTCAGGTCGATCGTGTCGCCGCTGGCCTTCGGGACGCTCGAGTAGGTGTGCGTGAGGTACCCGAAGACCATCGCCCCGCCGTCGCCCGTCATGAGGGCCTGCGTCTGGTCCTCCTGGGCCGCGTGCGTGAAGGTGATCGTCGCGGCCTTGTTGCCCGGATCCGCGACCACCCCGTCCTGGAACCCGGTGATCGCCTCGGCGAAGGAGTTCTCCTCGAACGTCTCCGCCTCGGGGCCCGAGGGCTTCGTGAGGAAGTCCGCGATGGATGCCACGGAGGCCTGCGGTGCACTCGCGAGAGTACCCGGGTCGTCGACCGGCACGGTTCCGGTGGCGCCCGGAGCCGGCGGCGAGGGGAACGTGCTGCCCGGCAGCATCTGCACGGCCGAGGTCAGCCGGTAGTTCTCCCGCGGCGTCTCCTGGACCAGCAGGAGCGCCTGCGGAACAGGGTTGTCCCCGCCCTGCGTCAGGGCGACGATCGTCCGGGGCCACTCTGTGCCCGTGGGGACCATATCGAGCAGGAGCGGCGACGCGGCGACGGGCGCGGGGGCCGCGGCGCCCGTGTCCTTGGCGCGCACCGCATAGGCACCGGTCCGGAGGTCCAGGGCTGCGCCGTCGGCCCGGGGGGCGAGGAGGGCCGCGTCGGAGGCGGCATCGGCGTCGGCCACCGTGGACGCGACGGCCCGGAGGATGCGGTCGAGCTGGACGTCGAGGACGACGGGCGGCCCGCTGGCCTCGCTGCCGGCCGACGGTGCCCCGTTGACGGCTGCCGTGGAGGACGGCGCGGGCGACGGCGTCGTCGTCGCCATCGAGGGAGCGATGCCCAGGAGCGACCCTGACCCGACCAGGCCCGAGACGAGGAGTACCGCCTCGAGACCTCCATCAAGGAGGGCATTGCCCAGGACNATCCGAATCCCACCAGTTGTTGATAGTCATGTGCTAAGAATGGCATCAAACCGAAGCATTGCGAGACTGTAGGCCAATTCGCTAGCCAAAAGCGCCGCCTATTGCCAGTGACGTGACAGCTCCGGCGGCGGGGCGGGAGAAGGAGGAGCGCGATGCCGAGCACGACGACGAGCGCGCCGCCGATGATGAGCGGCAGGGCGAAGGGTGTGGACTGGTCGTTGGGGGTGGTGACGGACACCTGCGTGGGGGCGGGCGCTTCGCCGTCGGCCGCGAGCAGGATGGACCAGTCGCCCTCGGTGGGCTCGGTCCACCGGTAGGTCAGCGATCCGTCGCCGGATTCCTCCGCGATCCACAGATCGCTGCCGCTCGGATCGGGGACCGAGTCCTCACCCTCCGAGAATCCGGAGTCCAGCGCCTGCTCACCGAGCCCCGTGACGCTCAGGTGGGCTGCGTCGCCCACCCACGCCTCGACGTCGGAGGCACGCCCGACGGCGAGGGTGAAGGGACCGTCGGCCTCGACCGTGACCTCGACCGGGCCGTCGCCGGCTCCCCGGGCACCGGGCTCGATCACCGTGACGGGTCCGGCCTGGGCATCCTGCGCCACGCCGGCGGTGACGGTCTCGGCGGGAGCCCAGACGGTCCGCTGTCCGATGCCGAGGAGCATCAGCAGGAGTCCTGCCACGATGATCGGTACTGCTGTCTTCACGCGCACTGGTTGCCTATCGTTGTCCGTGACGGCGGACCGCGTGGCCCGGTCCGCTCTGATTCCGCTCCGGTGGTCCGGCGCGGCGACGCATGCCGCTGCCGGCCCACCCAGGAATAGTTCCTCAATGGTAACGAAAATCGTCCCGACCGATCCCGCCGCACACGGGCCGGGCCCACCCTGACCGGCATCCGTCAAGAACCGGTCGTCCGGCACCCGGCTGTTAGGGTTTCGCTAGTCCTCCCTCCCGCGGTCGGGACACCGCGCACGTGAAAGCAGAGCCCTTCGTTGACAGACCCCCAGGACGTCCCGGTCGACCAGCCGCTCCCGCGGCCCGCGCCGGCCGCGAACGGCAGCGACGAACGGCCCTCCGACGATCAGGCGCCGGCCGAGCGGTCGTCGTCGGCGTGGCGCTCCCTCTTCACCCTCGCGCGGCGGTCGCTCCCGTCCGCCCAGCCGCGCCCCCGTTTCGAGTTCCCGCCGGAGGTGGAGCCGGCCGAGGTCGCGGTGGACCATGACGTCTCGCTGGCCGACGAACGCCTGAAGTTCGGAGGCAACAACGCGCCGACCATGCGCGCGCACCCCATCCACTTCGGGTTCATGATGAGTATCGGCGTCGGGCTCGCCCTGCTCGCCTTCTTCATCATCACCAATGTCGGCCAGCTCCTGGTGTGGATCGGGGCGGCGCTCTTCATCGCCCTCGGCCTGGACCCGATCGTCCGCTGGCTGGAGACGAAGTACGTCCCGAGGCCCGCAGGCATCGCCGTCTCCGTGCTGCTCCTCATGGGGGTGGTGGTCGGGTTCTTCGCGCTGCTCATCCCGACGATCGTGAGCCAGACCTCGCAGATCGTCGACCGCGCGCCGGGCTATGCGAACAGCTTCCTCAACTCGGAGTTCTTCACCAGCGTCGACCGGCAGTTCCAGGTCCGCGAACGCGTCAGCTCCGAGATCGACAAGTTCTTCGCCAACAGCGAGGCCGTGGGCGGGATCTTCGGCGGCGTCCTGGGGGTGGGGACGGTGATCGTCAACGGGCTCTTCGGAGCGCTGGTGATCCTGGTCCTCGCCCTCTACTTCCTCGCGTCCCTGCCGGGCATGAAGAAGTGGGCGTACCGGCTGGCCCCGCGCTCCCGGAGGCCCCGCGTCGAGGTGCTCTCGGAGGAGATCACGCGCAGCGTGGGTCTCTACGTCATCGGTCAGGCCTGCGTGGCGCTGCTCAACGGCACCTTCGCCTTCATCGTGATGTCGGTCGCCGGGGTGCCGTTCTCCGTGCTGCTGACGTTCGTCGTCGTGCTCCTGGCCTTCATCCCGCTGATCGGCGCCGCCACCGCCGCCGTCATCGTCTCCCTCATCGCCCTGACCGTGGGCTGGCAGACGGCCCTGCTGTTCGCGATCCCGTACGTCGCCTACCTGCAGTTCGAGGCGTACTTCATCTCCCCGCGCATCATGCAGCGTGCCGTCGCGGTGCCCGGCGCGGTCGCGGTGATCGCGGTCATCGCGGGCGGCAGCCTCCTCGGCGTCCTCGGCGCGCTGATCGCTATCCCGACGGCGGCCGCCGTGATGCTGCTGCTCAAGGAAGTGTTCATCGCCCGCCAGGACCGCCAGTAGCCCTGGCCGCCGTCCTGCCGGCTCTCGGGGAGTGCCCGCTCAGCGCGTCGGCAGCGCGGACGGCGCGACGGCGGCCGGACCCGTCCACTGCGTGGGCAGCGGGAGGTCCACGTCGGGGCGCACGACGCCGACGATCTCGTTGAGGGCGCGCGCCGCGTACTTCTCCCCCACCCAGAGGTGCTTGGCCCCGTCGATGCCCGTGACGTCGGCCTGAGGCACACGGGAGAACCGCTCGGTGGCAGCCTCGGGCATCAGGTAGTCGTCGAACTCCGGCACCAGCACCTTCAAGGGCAGGCCGCTCGCACCCCACGCGTCGAGGTCGGCGTCGTCCGCGCGGTGCAGCGGAGGCGACAGCAGGATGGCCCCCTCGACGAGTTCGGCCACCGGATCCTGTGCGCCGTACTTCAGGCACAGCTCGGTGCCGAAGGACCAGCCCACGAGCCAGATGTGGTGCAGGCCCTGCGCCACCACCCAGTCGACCGCCGCCTGGAGGTCCAGCCGCTCGCCGTCGCCGCCGTCGAACTCGCCGTCGCTGCACCCTCGCGGGGAGCACGTGCCGCGCGTGTTGAAGCGCAGGACGGCGATGTCGGCGAGGGCGGGCAGGCGGAAGGACGCCTTCCTGTAGACGTGGGAGTCCATGAAGCCGCCGTGCGTGGGCAGCGGGTGGAGCGTCACGAGGGTCGCCTTCGGGGTACGCCCGCCGGCCGGCGCGGCGAACTCCCCCACGAGGGTCAGCCCGTCCGCGGTGCGCAGCTCGATCTCCCGCCGATCGGCGGGGAGGACGGTGGACGCGCGGATCTCGATCGGCTCGTCGCTGGTGGTGAAGGTGTGGTCGGTGGTGTCGCTCGCCATGCCCCCCAGTCTAGGTCGGGCCGGACGGGTGCCCGGCGCGCGAGACCCGTGGGGGCGCACCGGGTCAGTAGCGGAAGCTGCGCGTCTGCCAGCACCGCACGTGCCAGTGGCGGCGCTCGGCCAGCGCGGTCTGCGGACCGAACAGCGAGTCCTCCCGCCAGACGACGAGGTGCGCGATCCCCGGCAGGATGAACGAATGGCAGCCCGGGCAGGTGTAGGTCTTGGCCGCATTGCGCTCCGTGATGCGGCGCACCGACCACTCGCCGTCAGGCGCGCTCTCACGGCTGGGGATGCCCGCCCGGGCGCGCTCGAGGTCCGGTTCGGGCGGCGGGGTCCACTTGCTCCGCGCGCCACCACCGGGCCGGCTGGGTCGGTTGGAACGGGGCACGGCTCCAGTCTGCCATCCGGCCGGGGCCGCGACGGTTCCTCCGTGGGCCGCTCCACGAATCATGCGCTGCGCCCTCCGCCCGGTAGAGTCGTCCCCGTGCGTCTTGTCATTGCCCGTTGCTCCGTCGACTACATCGGCCGCCTTCGCGCCCATCTCCCGCTGGCCACCCGGCTCCTCATGGTGAAGTCGGACGGCTCGGTGCTCGTGCACTCGGACGGCGGCTCCTACAAGCCCCTGAACTGGATGAGTCCGCCGGCGAGCCTGCGCGTGAGCGAGCCCGACGACGCCGACCGCGCCGAGGGCATCACCGAGGTGTGGACCGTGCAGCACGCCAAGAGCGACGACCGGCTCGTCATCAACATCCGTGAGCACCTGCACGATTCCTCCCACGACCTCGGCGTGGACCCCGGCCTCGTCAAGGACGGTGTGGAAGCCGACCTCCAGCGCCTCCTCGCCGAGCAGATCGAGCTGCTCGGGGCGGGGTTCACGCTGATCCGGCGTGAGTACATGACGGCCATCGGTCCCGTGGACATCCTCGCGCGCGATGCCCAGGGCCGCACGGTGGCGATCGAGCTGAAGCGCCGCGGGGACATCGACGGCGTGGAGCAGCTCACCCGCTACCTCGAGCTGCTGAACCGCGACCCGCTCATGTCCCCCGTCCGCGGGGTGTTCGCCGCCCAGCAGATCAAGCCCCAGGCACGGGTGCTGGCCACGGACCGCGGCATCGACTGCCTGACGCTGGACTACGACGCCATGCGCGGGGTCGACGACAGCGCGTCCCGCCTCTTCTAGGTCTCCTAGGGAGGCAGGCCCCGGCCCCCTACACTCGGACCATGGCTCTCTCCAGCAGAACGCCCACCGCCCTGTCCGGACGCATGGTGACCGGGACGGGGATCATCGACGACGGCGTGCTGCGCTGGCAGGGCTCGCGCATCACCGAGGCGGGGACGGCGCGCGGCGACGATGCTCCTGCGGAACGGCTGCCGGAGGGCTACCTCATCCTCCCGGGGCTCATCGACCTGCACTGCCATGGCGCCGGCGGCGGGGACTTCACCTCGGGGTCGGACGCCGACATCGCCGCCGCGGCGTCCCACCTGCATCGCAGCGGTTCGACGACGGTGCTCGCGAGCACGTGTGCCGCGCCGCTGGAGGACCTCGAGGCCGCCTTCGGCCGGCTCGCGGTGGCCGCCGAGGCGGGGCTGATCGCCGGCATCCATGCCGAGGGTCCGTTCCTGGCGAAGGAGCGCAGCGGCGCCCACGATCCGGCCTTCCTCATCCTGCCCACGCAGGAGGACGTCTCCCGTCTCGTCACCGCCGGGCGGGGGCATCTGGCCTCCATGACGTACGCGCCGGAACTGCCCGGCAGCGACGTCCTGGTCTTCGAGCTCGTGATGCACGGGGTCATCCCCTCGATCGGGCACACGGACAGTTCCACCGAGGAGACCTCGG
Organism: Arthrobacter sp. L77; assembly: GCF_000816565.1. Classification (NCBI taxonomy): domain Bacteria; kingdom Bacillati; phylum Actinomycetota; class Actinomycetes; order Micrococcales; family Micrococcaceae; genus Arthrobacter; species Arthrobacter sp. L77. Next base: position 843,711 of record NZ_JWSU01000006.1, read on the forward strand.
CCGCCCTGGACCTCGTCAACGAGGAGCTCGCCTCGACCGGCTTCGCGGGCTTCAGCGGGCGCCCGACGGCGACGCACCTGTTCAACGCGATGCCCGGGATCCATCACCGCTCGCCCGGGCCGGTCCCCCTGCTGCTGCAGCGGGCGCGCGCCGGGGAGATCGCCGTCGAGCTCATCGCCGACAACGTCCACCTCCACCCGGAGACGGTCAGGATGGCCTTCACGATCGCGGGCTCCGAGAACATCTGCCTCGTCAGCGACTCCACCGCCGCAGCGGGCCGTGCATCCGGTGACTTCCGCCTCGGGCAGGCCGCCATCACCGTCGTCGACGGCGCGGCCGTGCTCAGGGCCTCGGGGGTCCTCGCCGGCGGTGCCGGGAGTCTCCTGGACATCGTCCGGTGCACGGTGGAGGCGGGGGTCGACGTCGTCGACGCGGTGCGTGCGGCGACCGCCGTGCCCGCGATCGTGCTGGGGCTCGGCGACGAGGTGGGCAGCCTCCACGGCGGGCTGCGCGCGGACGCCGTCGTGGTCACGCCCGATCTTCAGCTCAAGGGCGTGCTGCGCAACGGGACGTGGGTCAGGCCGCTCGAGGACTGAGGCCGACGCCCGGCGGATCGGGGCGCGGGACCGGCGTCAGCGCCACGTCCCGATGCCGATGACCGGGCCGGCCTCGATCCAGGAGGAGAGTCCCGCGTACACGTCGTAGCGCATCGCGAGGTCGAACGGCTCGCCCTCATGGGCCAGCTGGACGATGATCGCGCCCGGTTGGATCCGCACCCGTTCTGCTTCCGTGGGTGCACGCCAGCCCTCGACCTCGAGGGAGCTCCGCACGAACCGGAACTTCGGGACAGGGCTGAGCGAGAGCAGGCTGAGCCATTCCAGGTGATTGTCCGTATAACGACAAACCCCCACCCGCCATCCCTGGGGAGGGAGGCGAATGGAGGCGTCGAACGTGCCGAGGGCACGGTTCAGGTGGTACCGACGGAGGAGGAATGCTCCGATCACGAGCACGAGCAGGCCGAAGACGACCGCAAGGCAGATGAACGTCACACCCAATGCCTCCATGCCGGGAGGCCTACACGGATTCCGGCGTCACCGAACCGCCGACCTTGGCGTTGTCCGCCACGATCACCACGCGGTTGGAGTCGACCGAGAAGAAACCTCCATCCACGCCGACCACCAGGCGCTCGCCACTGACCGGCTCCACGGAGATCTCGCCGGCCTCGAGGATCGCGAGGATCGGTGAGTGTCCGGGAAGGATCCCGATCTGCCCGTTCGACGTGCGTGCGTTGACCTTGCGTGCCGCGCCCGACCACACGAAGTGGTCGGCCGCGACAACTTCGACCTCGAGTTCGCCCTGTGATGCCATGGGCGTTACTTACCGGTCTGCTGTTGGATCTTGGCCCACTGGCGCTCGACGTCGTCGAGTCCGCCGATGTTGAAGAACGCCTGCTCCGCGATGTGGTCGAGGTCGCCGTTGCAGATCGCCGAGAAGCCCTCGATGGTGTCCTTGATGGAGACCGTCGATCCCTCGACGCCGGTGAACTGCTTGGCGGTGTAGGTGTTCTGCGAGAGGAACTGCTGGATGCGGCGCGCACGCGCGACGACGACCTTGTCCTCTTCGCTGAGCTCGTCGATGCCGAGGATCGCGATGATGTCCTGCAGTTCCTTGTTCTTCTGCAGGATCTGCTTCACGCGGACGGCCGTGTTGTAGTGGTCGTGGCCGATGTACTGCGGGTCCAGGATGCGCGAGGTCGACGCGAGGGGGTCCACGGCCGGGTACAGGCCACGGGACGCGATCTCGCGGGAGAGCTCGGTGGTCGCATCGAGGTGCGCGAACGTGGTCGCCGGAGCCGGGTCGGTGTAGTCGTCGGCGGGGACGTAAATCGCCTGCATCGAGGTGATCGAGTGGCCCTTGGTCGAGGTGATGCGCTCCTGCAGGAGGCCCATCTCGTCGGCCAGGTTCGGCTGGTAGCCCACGGCGGACGGCATGCGGCCCAGCAGGGTCGACACCTCGGAACCCGCCTGCGTGAACCGGAAGATGTTGTCGATGAAGAGCAGCACGTCCTGGTTCTGCACATCACGGAAGTACTCCGCCATGGTCAGGGCCGAGAGCGCCACGCGGAGGCGCGTTCCGGGCGGCTCGTCCATCTGGCCGAAGACGAGCGCGGTGTCCTTCAGGACGCCCGCCTCTTCCATCTCCACCCAGAGGTCGTTGCCCTCACGGGTACGCTCGCCCACGCCGGCGAACACCGAGGTGCCACCGAAGTTGCGGGCCACACGCGTGATCATCTCCTGGATGAGCACGGTCTTGCCGACACCGGCGCCACCGAACAGGCCGATCTTGCCGCCCTTGATGTACGGCGTCAGGAGGTCGATGACCTTGATGCCGGTCTCGAGCATCTCCGTGGAGCCCTCGAGGGAGGCGAAGGCCGGGGGCTTGCGGTGGATGGGCCAGCGCTCGGTGATCTGCAGTTCCGACTCGTCGACGTCGAGCGGCTTGCCCAGGACGTTGAAGATGTGTCCCTTGACGCCGTCGCCGACGGGCACGGAGATCGCCGCTCCGGTGTCCTGCACCACGGTCCCCCGGACGAGGCCGTCGGTGGCCTGCAGGGAGATGGCGCGCACGAGGTTGTCGCCGAGGTGCTGCGAGACCTCGAAGGTGATCAGGCGGGTCTCACCGCCGAGGGTGATCTCGGTGGTGAGGGCGTTGTACATTGCGGGGATTGCGTCGGCCGGGAACTCGACGTCGACAACCGGGCCGATGACACGTGCAATACGGCCGGTGGCGCCGGGGGCAACTGAGTCCGTACCGTGTTCAACAGTCTGGGCAGTCATCTCTCTCACTTCATTTACGTAGATGGCGTGGAACTAAGTCTAGCTGTGCACCCGGCGCCCTCGAGGACCCGGATGGGGAGGTGCGTCAGGAGGCGTTCAGCGCGTCCGCGCCGGCCACGATCTCCGAGAGCTCCTGGGTGATCTCGGCCTGACGGGCGGTGTTGCGGAGGCGCGTGTACTTCTTGATCAGCTCCGTCGCGTTGTCGCCCGCGGACTTCATCGCCCGCTGGCGGGCGGCGAGCTCGCTGGCCGCTGCCTGCAGCATGGCGGCGAAGATGCGCGATTCGATGTACCGCGGCAGGAGGGCGTCCAGGACCTGTTCGGGCTCCGGCTCGTACTCGTACAGCGGCAGGAGGTCACCCTCCTGGGTCACTTCCTCCTCCACGACCTCGAGCGGGAGCAGGCGCATGACCGACGGCTCCTGCACGACCATGGAGCGGAACTTCGTGTAGACGACGTGGATCTCGTCCACTCCGCCGTCCTCGTAGTCCTTCAGGAATGCAGCCAGCAGCGCCTCGCCGACCTCGCGTGCCGTGTCGAACTCGGGGGCGTCGGTGGAACCCGTCCAGACCTTCTCGTAGTCACGACCGCGGAAATCGAAGTACACCTGGGACTTCCGGCCCACCAGGAAGGCCTGGATCTCCTTGCCCTCCGATCGGAGCGTCTCGAAGAGACCCTCCGCCTGCTTGAGCGCACTGGCCGAATACGACCCTGCGAGACCACGATCCGAGGTCATCACCAGGACGGCGGCACGACGGACCTCACCGTGCTCGGTGGTCAGCGGGTGGTCGATCTCCGACTGCGACGATACGGCCGAAACGGCACGGGTGATCGCGTTGGCGTACGGCAGTGCCGCCGCGACACGCGAGCGCGCCTTGCCGATGCGAGAAGTCGCGATCAGCTCCATCGCCTTGAAGATCTTCCGCGTCGACGTGGTCGAGGCGATCTTCTGGCGGTAGACCCGGATCTGGGCTCCCATTCTTGTCCTTTCCTTCGCCCCCGCTACGGGAAGCGATCAGGCCAGGGTCCTGCCGACGGGAGGGGCTGGGCCCCTCCCGTCCTGCAGATCCTCTAGCGCTTCTGTCGAACGATCTTTTCCTGCTCGACCGAATCCGAGTCGATCGCCTGGAACTCCTCGTGACCTGCGCCGAAGCCGTCCGCCCCGGCACCAAAGAAGCCCTCCTTGAATCCGACGACCTGTGCCTTCAGCTCCTCGGCGGTCGAGTCCTCGAGCTTGCCCGTCTGGGCGAGCGTGGTGAGGATCTGCGACTTGTGGCCGAGGTGCTCCAGGAACTCCGTCTCGAAGCGGTTGATGTCTTCCACCGGGACGTCGTCGAGGTAGCCGTTGGTACCGGCCCAGATGGACACGACCTGCTGCTCCACCGGCATCGGCGAGTACTGACCCTGCTTGAGCAGTTCCATCAGGCGTGCACCGCGGGTCAGCTGCTGGCGTGACGCCGCGTCCAGGTCCGAGGCGAACATCGCGAAGGCCTGCATGTCGCGGTACTGCGCGAGATCCAGCTTCAACGTGCCCGAGACCTTCTTCATCGACTTCACCTGTGCGGCACCGCCCACGCGGGACACCGACACGCCGACGTCCACAGCGGGGCGCTGGTTGGCGTTGAAGAGGTCCGACTGCAGGAAGATCTGGCCGTCGGTGATGGAGATGACGTTCGTCGGGATGTACGCCGAGACGTCGTTGGCCTTGGTCTCGACGAGCGGGAGACCCGTCATCGAACCGGCACCGAGCTCGTCGGAGAGCTTGGCGCAACGCTCCAGCAGACGGGAGTGCAGGTAGAACACGTCGCCCGGGTAGGCCTCGCGTCCCGGCGGGCGCCGGAGCAGGAGGGATACCGCACGGTAGGCCTCGGCCTGCTTCGACAGATCGTCGAACACGATGAGGACGTGCTTGCCGCCGTACATCCAGTGCTGCCCGATGGCGGAACCGGCGTAGGGGGCGAGGTACTTGAAGCCTGCGGGGTCGGAGGCGGGAGACGCGACGATGGTCGTGTACTCCAGGGCGCCCTTGTCCTCGAGGGTCTGGCGGACGGCGGCGATCGTCGACGCCTTCTGGCCGATGGCCACGTAGATGCAGCGGACCTGCTTGTTCACGTCACCGGAAGCCCAGTTGGCCTTCTGGTTGATGATCGTGTCCACGGCGATCGCGGTCTTGCCGGTCTGGCGGTCGCCGATGATCAGCTGGCGCTGTCCACGGCCGATCGGGATCATGGCGTCGATGGCCTTGAGTCCGGTCTGCATGGGCTCGTGCACCGACTTGCGCTGCGTGACGCCGGGAGCCTGGGTCTCGAGTGCACGGCGGCCTTCGGCCACGATCTCGCCGAGGTCGTCGATCGGCTGGCCCAGGGGGTCGACGACGCGGCCGAGGAAGGCGTCACCGACGGGGACCGAGAGGATCTCGCCCGTGCGGTGTACTTCCTGGCCTTCTTCGATCCCGTTGTAGTCACCGAGCACCACGACACCGATTTCACGGGTGTCGAGGTTCTGGGCGAGTCCGAGCGTGCCGTCCTCGAACCGCAGCAGCTCGTTGGCCATGACGGAGGGAAGACCCTCCACACGGGCAATGCCGTCACTTGCGGTGGTCACGCGGCCGACTTCGACGCGCTCCGCGTTTCCGGGCTCGTAGGACGCCGCAAAGTCGTTCAACGCACTACGGACGTCTTCGGCGTTGATGGTCAATTCGGCCATCTCAGTCCCTGCTCTCCTGTGTTGTGATCACCATGGGATGCGTGGCGACCGGTGTGTGATTCAGTGGGTGTGGCGCGGATCGGACAGGGCGTGAACGCCCTATCCCGCCAGCTTGCGGCGCAGTTCGGACAGCCGCGTGATGACGGTCGAATCGACCATCTCGTCTCCCACGCTGACTCGGACTCCGCCGATCAGTGTGGGGTCTACCTTGACGTTGACCTTGAGCTCGCGGGCGTACATCGCGTTCAGGCCGGACTCCAGCCGTTCGAGCTGGCTTGCCGTCAGCGGACGGGTGACGCTGACGTTGGCAATCCAGCGCTGCTGGCGCACGGCGACCAGTTCGAGGAACCGTTCGACGAGGATCGCGGGCTTCAGCCCGCGCGGTGAACGCACGGCCTGGGCGATGAGGAGCCTGCCTGCGGGCCCGGCCTGGGGTACGAGCTTCAGGCCGAGGACCACCTTCGACTCCGGGGTGGCCTGCGCGTCCGAGAGCGCCCTCTGCAGGGCGTGGTTGGAAGCGACCACCTGGGTGAAGGAGTACAGCTCGTTCTCGAGCCGGTCCAGGCCCTCCACACCGCTGCCCTGCTCGGCCACCGCGATGACCACGGTCGCCGCGAGGGTCTCGAGGGCATCACCGATGTCGCGGGCGTTGGCCCACCGCTCACTGACGAGGCCCTTGACCACGGCTGCGGCGTCGGAGGAGACACGGCCGGCGATCAGCTGGTCGACCAGCACCGCCTTGTCCTTGCCGCTGCGGGACGGGTCCGTGAGTGCACGGCGCAGGCCGGCATTGCTGTCGAGGATCGACAGCACGCCGAACAGCTCCTCCGCAAGGCCCAGGGTGGCACCCTGCAGACGTGACTCCAGCCCTTCACGGACCGTTGCCAGGGACTGGCTCGATACTCCTGCCATTACTTCGCCGCACCTGCACTGTTCGAGGAAGTCTCGAGGTCGGCGAGGAACCGGTCGATGACGCGGGACGAGCGGGCGTCGTCGGCGAGGGACTCCCCGACTATCCGGCTCGCGAGGTCTGTCGCGAGCGTGCCGACCTCGGCGCGGAGCGAGACCACGGCGGCCTGGCGCTCGGCCTCGATCTGCACGTGGGCCTGCTCGGAGATGCGTGCCGATTCCGCGGCCGCCTTCTCCTTCAGGTCCGCGAGGATCTGGGCCCCTTCGGCGCGCGCTTCCTCGCGGATGCGGTTGGCCTCGGTGCGGGCATCCACAAGCTGCTGCTTGTACTGCTCCAGCGCCGCGTTGGCTTCCGCCTGGGCGGCTTCCGCCTTGGCGATGCCACCCTCGATGGCAGCCGTTCGTTCTTCGAACGTCTTCTCGAATGCCGGCATGACGTACTTGATGACGATGAACATCAGCACGGCGAAGCCGGCCAGTGTCACGAGGAACTCCCACCAGTTCGGTGCGAGCGGGCTGGAGCCCTCCTCCGCCGCCATAATCGCTGCGTTAAGCATTTTTCACCCGTCTTTCTTCAGCTTGTCTTCGGTCGGTCAGGGCGGCCTTGTCAGGCGCCGATGACGAAGGCGAAGACGAGGCCCAGGATCGCGAGGGCTTCGGTCAGCGCGAGGCCGAGGAAGGCGATGGGCTGGAGGACACGCTGTGCCTCGGGCTGGCGAGCTACGCCATTGATGTAGGCCGCGAAGACGAGACCGACACCGACACCACCGCCGATCGCGGAGAGGCCGTATCCAACCATGTTGAGGCTACCCTGTACTTCCATTGTGTTCCTTTCAAGATGCCGCATTCGAGCGACAGGTTGTTTGGGATCATCCCCGACGGGGAAGACTTGTAAAAATCAGTGGGCGTCGGCGTTGAGAGCGCCTTCGATGTAGATCGCGGCGAGCAGCGTGAAGACGTACGCCTGCAGGACCATGATCAGGGCCTCCAGCATGTACATCGCCACGGCGCCGACGAGGACGAGGACGCTCGTGCCCTGCAGCAGGATGTTGCCCGTCATCACCATGTACTCGATGGCGGATCCCGCGAGGGTCACGATCAGGTGGCCGGCGAGCATCGTGGCGAACAGTCGCAGCGAGTGCGTGACCGGACGGACGATGAAGTTCGAGATGATCTCGATGGGTACGACGATCGGCAGGATGTACCAGGGCACGCCCGAGGGGACGACGGCCAGCTTGAAGAAGCGCAGTCCGTGCTTCTGGAGACCGATGCCCACCCAGAGGAGGTAGAAGATCGCCGCGATGGCGTAGGCACTGCCCGGGTGCGAGAAGGTGGGCAGCTGCAGGAACGGGATGGCCCCGAAGATGTTGTTCACCAGCACGAAGAAGAAGGCGGTGAAGAGCCAGGGGACGTACTTCAGGAAGTCCCGGCCGCCGATGATGTCCTTGCCGATGGAGTTGCGGACGAAGCCGTACGCCGACTCCCCGAGGAACTGCACCTTGCCGGGGACCATCTGGCGGCGTCGTGACGCGACCAGGAAGAATGCGGCGATGATGACCACGGACAGGATGACCATGAGCATCTGCTTGCCGAAGCCGGGGTCGAACCAGACGCCGTAGGGGTCACCCCAGGGGAGGATATCCCGGTAATGGGTGTCCTCGATCGTCGGGGCTACGAATCCCTCTTCGGTAGTTGCGGCCGGGAGCGCAAGCGCGATCAACGCGTTTCCTCTCTGCAGTGTCCATCGTTGGGCAAGATCTGTTCGGCCGCAGCGTGACTGGTCCGACTCATGACGTTATGGGAGTTCACTCCGGTTCATCCTCGGCACCGGACGTCGACCGGGATCCGCTGTGCGGATTCGGTGTGTGGTTCCGAGTGAGGTTGTGCATGTGGGAGAGATAGAAACCCCCTGCTGCACCTAAGAACGCTCCCGCCAGCACCAACCAGCGTGTGTCGAGGAGATTATCCAGCCCCCAGCCTATCAAACTCCATACCGCGATCCCGCCAATCATGTAGCTGAACACGGCGATGCCCGCGTTGTAGCCGCCGTTGGAAAAGCGCGCCTCGCCGGGGGCCGGCGTGCCGTCGGAGGGGTCGCCGGGCGTCGGGGAAGTGCCGGTCATGTCAGTGTCCTTCCGGTCGCCGGGACGCGGGTGAACCCGTGGTCGGCCCGGGCGGGTCGTCGTAGAGGGGCGTCCGGAGCCGCGAGAACGCGACGACCTCCGCCGCCTGCCACACGATCACGGTGGCGAGGGCGCCCCAGAAGAACCAGGTGCGGTCGAGCCAGTCCGGGGTCCCGAACAGGAACAGGACGGCGCCGAACCCCACGACCTTGATGGCGTAGGTGACGACGAACAGGCCGAGAGCTCCGGAGGGGTTGGTCCTGCCCGTGAAGTGGCCGATCAGGAGGCTGATGCCGAAGAACACCATGACGAGGGCGGCGCCGAACAGCACGCTCAGGCCGGCGGCGGGGGAGGCCGCGAGCAGCGCCGCGGCGGCGATCAGGACGGCGGTCGCCGCTCCCCCGGCGGCGCTCCGGCCCAGGATGCGCAGCCAGGGGCTGTCCGTGGGTTCCGACGCCGGGGAGAGCGTCGCGTCGTCGGCTCCGGTGGCCGGGTTCTCCGGTCGTGGCACGTGCTGTCCGCTCTGTCGGCGGCGCCGTGGGGCGCCCTGTGTTCCCCGGTCGACGGCGTCGTGAGGGCTGGAGGCGGGTCTGCGGGACCGCAGGTCACCGCGCCCGGCGCCTGAAATTCTACCTCACGGCGGGGTTCGCGCCCCCGCTCAGGCCTCGACCACCGTCCGACGACGGGCGATGGCCCGGAAGATCCGCGGGGAGCAGAGGTACAGCGCGACCACGGCCGCGGCGAACAGCGAGGCGGTGACTGCGAGGGGCGCGGGTGCGGTGGCGAGCACGAAGCCCGCGGCCCCGGTGAGCGCGGAGAGGACACTCACGAAGAGTGCCACCTGGACGTGGCTGAGTCCGGTGTCGGTGAGCCGCTGGTACACGTGCTGGCGGTGCGCGGCGTAGAGCCGCTCCCCGCGCCGGGCCCGGCGCAGGAACGTCGTGAACGTGTCCGCGAGGTAGATGAGCACCGGCGAGAGGAGGTACTCGAGGTAGACGCCCGCGAGCAGGCCCGTGACGGCGATGGCCGCGATCGACGCTCCGAGCAGGTAGCTGCCGACGTCGCCCAGGAACACGAATCCCCGGCCGAGGTTCCAGGGCAGGAAGCCCGCGAAGGCCGCCGCGACCACGAGCCCCGCGACCGTCAGCCACAGCTGGTCGCTGAGGACCCCGGCCCACGAGTAGAAGAGTCCCACCACCACCCCGTGCATGCCGGAGATGCCGTTGATGCCGTCCATGAAGTTGGCGGCGTTGATGTAGGTGGCCACGGCGACGGCCCCGACCGGGACCCACCAGTAGCTGCTGTCCTCGATCGTCGTCGCGAGGACGATCGTGCCGAGCACGCCGATCATGAGCTGTGCGGCGGCACGGACCTTGATGGACAGCCCCCGGAGGTCCTCGATCCAGCCGAGGGTCGCGGCCGCGCCGACCATCCCGATGACGAGGAGGATGAGCGAGCGGTCGACGGCCACCAGGCCGATCGCGAGGGAGAGGGCGAGGGCGGCGAGGATCGCGACCGCGACGGCCATCCCCATGCCCCGGATCACCACGGTGGAGTGCGAGGAACGGCTGTTGGGGATGTCGACGACGCCCCACCGCTTCAGCAGGGGCTTCACGACGACGGGCAGCGCCAGGGACAGGCCCAGGGCGACGAGCCCCACGATCACCAGCTGCGCGCTCATGACGTGGGTCCCGCGGCGCCGGCGGTGGACGGCGAGGTGCGGGCGGCGTGGCCCGCCACGTCACTCCCGAGGACGCCGATCTGTCCCTGCCCGAAGCCGCCCTCGGTCTTCCACCGCTGCAGGCTCAGCTGTCCCGGATCCAGCGGCGCCACGGACGTGTGGGAGATCTTCGGGTGGAGGGGGCGCGAGTCGTTCTCGCCCACGCCGATCAGGTCCTCGTGCATCTTCTCGCCGGGCCGCAGGCCCGTGAAGACGATGTCGATATCCTTGCCGGACATGGCGATCATGCGCTGGGCGACGTCGAGGATCTTCACGGCCTCGCCCATGTCGAGGATGAGGACCTCCCCTCCCCTGCCGATCGCGCCCGCCTGGACGACGAGCTGGCAGGCCTCGGGGATGGTCATGAAGAAGCGCGTCACCTCCGGGTCGGTCACGGTGATCGGACCGCCGTTGCGGATCTGCTCGGTGAACAGCGGAAGCATGGAGCCGCGGCTGCCGATCACGTTGCCGAAGCGCACCGAGACGTACCGCTGGCCCGTGTCCTCCGCGTGCCACGAGGTGAGCTTCTCGGCGACGCGCTTGGAGTGCCCGAGGACGCTCGTGGGGTCCGCCGCCTTGTCCGTGGAGATGTTGACGAAGTTGGTCACGCCGACGGCCGCCGAGGCCCGGAGGACGTTCAGCGAACCCTGGACGTTGGTCTTCCAGGCTTCCTCCGGATACTGCTCGAGCAGCGACACGTGCTTGAGGGCGGCCGCGTGGAAGACGACCTCGGGCCTGCGGTCCTCGAAGATGTTCAGCAGCGCATCCGCGTCCCGGATGTCCGCGAGGACGGTGTCACGGCCGGTCAGCAGGCCGCGCCCGGTGAGGGAGATCTGCGTGCACTGCAGGCCGGTCTCGTCGCGGTCGAGCATGATGAGCTCCGCCGGCGCGAAGATCGAGAGCTGGCGGCACAGTTCCGAGCCGATCGACCCGCCGGCCCCCGTCACCAGCACGCGCTTCCCGGTGACGTACCCGGCGACCTCGTCCGGGTGGATGTCCACCGGACGGCGTCCGATGAGGTCCTCGACGGCGACCTCGCGGAAGTCGGCGATGGCGGCACCTGCGGCACCGAGCATGTCCCGCAGCGGCGGCAGGACGAGCACCCGGATGCCGAGGCCCGCCACGAGGTCGGAGACGCGGCGCACCTGCGCGGCCTCCACCTCCGCGAACGCGATGACCAGGACAGAGGCCTGCGTCCTGGCCACGACGTCCCGCAGGTCGTCGATCCGCCCGAGGACCGGGACGGAGGCGAGCCGCAGGTGCTTCTTGGCCGGATCGTCGTCGATCAGGCCGACGGGGAAGTAGGGGGAGCCGGGGTCCTGCATCATGCGGCCCACGAGCGAGTTGCCGAGGAATCCGGCGCCGTAGATCAGCGTGCGCTGCGCGTCCTCGCCCGGCTTCGCCTTGCTCTCCACATACATGCGCTTGAGGTAGCGGGTGGCGGCCAGGAACATGCACGCGAAGGGGAAGGCGATGATGCCGATGCTGCGCGGCACGCCGATGACGGTGAAGAACGCGACGCTGACGAGGACCAGGATGACGGCGACGAGCACGGCCACGATGACCAGCAGCTTCGCTTCGTGGAAGCTCCCGAAGCTGTACCTCCCCCGGTACAGCGCGAAGCTGAGCCCCACCACCAGCTGGGCGACGACGGCCACCGCGCAGAACGCAGCGAAGCCCGGGACGTTGACCTCGTTGACGAGGAGCTCGTAGCGGAGGATCAGCGCGAGGAGGATGGCCACGATCCAGGCTGCGGCGTCGAGCAGGTACTGCGACCACAGCCAGATCGCCGGTTTGTCGGCGGCGGAGGCCATGGCCGTGGAGCCGGGTGTCCGGGCGGAGGCCCGGCCTTCGTTGAGTCCCATGATTCCTAACGGTGTCATGCAGCCATCCACCGCACACCGGGCGTGGTGCGGCCCGGGGTCCCTGCGCCCGTAGGGTCGGGACCCGTCCGGCCGGGGCTGGAACACGGTGTAATAGACTGCTATTACCCCAGAATACTAACTGCCCCGCCTGTGCCAGGCCCGTTGCGTACTGCCAGGGCGCGGCCCGGAAGGAACAGGTTGCACGTCCCCGACGCCGGCTCGCCCCGCGTATTCCTCGTGATCACGACGTTCAACCGGGCGGCCCTCCTGCGGGAGCTCCTCGATTCGATCGCAGCCCTCGAACCGGCCCCGGCCGCCGTCGTCGTGGTGGACAACGCCAGCACGGACGCCACCGGCGACGTCCTCGCCGACGTCCTCCTCCCCGTGCCCCTGATCGTGGAGCGACTGCCCGTGAACCTGGGCGGCTCGGGCGGGTTCGCGGCCGGCGTCGCGCGCGCCCTCGAGGAAGGGGCCGACTGGCTCTGGCTGATGGACGACGACGTCGTCGTCCTCCCCGACGCCCTCGCGTCCTTCGCCCCCTGGATGAGCCGGTACTCGTGCATCCACGGACGCCGCTACGACGCCGCGGGCCTGCCGTTCTTCTGGCAGCACACCCTCGACGAGTTCACCGGCGTCCACCTGCCGGTCCGGGGCGACGTCTTCGCGGCGTCACCGGTCTTCCACACCAACGTCGCGTGCTTCGAGGGCATGCTGGTCGCGGCCGGCGTCGTCCGCGAGATCGGCCTGCCGGACGCCCGGTTCTTCCTCAACGGCGACGACCTCACCTACGGGTGGCTCGTCTCGCAGCGGTACCCGGTGGCGTACGTCGACGCCTTCGTCCTCCGGAAGACGCGCGCGCAGCGGCAGGTGGACCTCGGCGTCCGGCACCTCAACGAGTCGAGCAACCTGTCGCGTTTCTGCGGCATGCGCAACCGCGGGCACCTCGCGCGGTACCTCCAGCTGCACGGCCGCTACCACCGGGTGGGGTTCGGCCTCGGCACGCTCCTGTCCGCCGGCAAGGAGCTCCTCCGCCTGCTCGCCGTCGAGCACTCGATCTCCGGCGCCTCCCAGGTGTGGCACGGGTGGAGGGCGGCCCGGGTGATCCTGCACGATCCCGGCTGGCGGCCGGAGCCGCCCCTGCGGGACCCCGCCCGGCAGACGGGCGCGTCGTGATGCACTGGCTGGTGCTCGGCGGCTCCGGCTTCGTCGGCTCCGCGGTGCTGCGGGCCCTGCACGCGTCGGGCATCGATGCGCACGCCCTGTCCGCGCCGCGGCTCGCGACGGCCGCCGATGCACCGGTGGCACTCCTCGCCGCCGCGGACGCCACGGACACCGCCGGGCTGGAGTCCGCGATGGCGGGGTACGACGTCGTCGTGAACGCGGCCGGTCTCGCCACCCCTTCGGCGACCGGCGGGACGGACCTGCTCGGCGCGAACGCCCTGCTGCCCGCCGTCGTCGCCCGCGCCGCGTCCGCCGCCGGGGTCCGGCGCCTCATCCACCTCAGCAGCGCGGCCGTGCAGGGCCGGACGCCGATGCTGGACGAGACCGGGACGGTGCGCCCCTTCTCGGCGTACTCACGCAGCAAGGCGCTCGGCGAGCAGGCCCTGGATCTCGCGGCGGCGCGGGAGCCGTCCCTGTCCGTCGTGACGGTGCGGGCCACCTCCGTGCAGGGCGAGGGGCGACCGACGACGGCGGCCCTGGCGCGGCTCGCCCGGTCGCCGCTCGCCTCCGTGGCGTCCCCGGGGACCGCGCGATCGCCGATCACGTCGGTGGACTCCCTCGCGGAGCTGGTGCTGGCCCTCGGCACCCACCCCGGGGCCCTTCCGGCGCGGGTGCTGCAGCCCTGGGAGGGACTCACCGTGCGCACCGTCCTCGAGGCGGCCGGCGGACACCCCCGGGTGCTGCCGGCGGCGCTGTGCCGGGCCGCGGTGCGGGGCGGCTACCTGGCGTCGTCCGTCGTGCGCGGTCGCCTCGACGGGCATGTGCGCCGCGTCGAGCTCATGTGGTTCGGACAGGACCAGGTGCCCGGATGGGCGGCCGGCCAGGGCATGGTCCCGACGGCCCGGGTCCGTGAGGTCCTCGCCGACGCGGGCCGCGCGGCACCGGGTGCGGGCGGGCGCTGACCTACCTTCCGGCGTCCGCGTCCTCCGGGGTCCCGGCGCCCGGCTCGTCCGGCGTCGGGGTATCCGGAATTCCGGTGCCCGGCGCGTCCGGAGCCGGGGCATGCGATGCCTCCGGAGTCCCGGCATCCGGCACGTCCGGGAGTTCGCCGTCGATCCCCACCACGCCCGGCACCACGGCCCGCAGCTGCTCGAGCGACACCGTGCCCTGCCGGACCACGCGCAGCAGCTCCCCCGTCGTGTCGACGATGGTGGACCCCGTGCCTCCGGCGTCGGCCCGCGGGCCCGCGTCGAGGTAGACGGCCACGGACTCGGCGAGCTGCTCGGCGGCCTCGGCCGCCGTCGTCGCCGCCGGCCGGCCCGTCCGGTTCGCGGAGGACACCGCGAGCGGCCCCGTGAGCGTCAGCAGCTCGAGGGCCGTCTCGTCGTCGGGCATGCGCAGCGCCACGGTGCCGAGGGTGTCGCCGAGGTCCCAGGTGAGCGACGGCTGGGCGAGGCAGATGAGGGTGAGGCCGCCGGGCCAGAACGCCTCGGCGAGACGGCGGGCGTCGGGGTGGACCTCGGTCGCCAGGCCGTCGAGGGTCTGGATCCGCGGGATGAGGACCGGCGGCGGCATGTTCCGCCCGCGCCCCTTCGAGGCGAGCAGGGTGGCCACGGCCTGCGGCGAGAAGGCGTCCGCCCCGATGCCGTAGACGGTGTCGGTGGGCAGGACGATGCACTGCTTGAGCGATACCGCGCGCTGGGCGGCCGCCAGCCCTTCGCTTCGCTGGGTGGGATCGGAACAGTCGTAGCTCGTTGTCACCCGATCATCCTTCCATTGCTACCCGTGGCGGCGCACATCGGCGCGTCCACCCGCCGGTCTGCGGGTGGTCAGGAGGACGGCGGCGGTCCGAAGCCCGTCCCGCGGAGCCCCGCGGAGTAGGCGGCGAACCAGGCGCGCAGGCCCTTGAGGTCGCGCTGCGTGATGAAGTAGTAGGGGAAGCCAATGACGTCAGCGCCGAACCACCGGAGGTTGCGGTGCTTGCGGGCGAGGTACGCGCGGTTCCGGAAGTAGGAGAACCGCTTGAAGTCGCCGTCGGGGATCACCGGGGTGATGAAGCCGCCGAAGATCGGCTTCATCTCCGACCAGGTGGCCGGGTGACGCACCGCGACGGTGGCGAGCGTCCCGTACTTCAGGCCGGCCTTCCGGACGCGCGCCAGGAAGTCCACCTCGTCGCCGCGGATGAAGAACTTCATGTCCGGCAGGCCGATCGTCGAGAACACCTCCGCACGGATCAGTGCACCGTTGAAGAAGTGCACCATGTCGGGCAGGTAGCCCTTGGCCTCCAGCGTCGCGCGGTCGTTCGTCAGCAGCCCGTTGATGCGGAAGTTGAAGGACAGCCGCGACGGGTCCGACGTCGCGGCGACGAGCGGGCTCACGATGTCGAGCCCGTGCTCGTGGGCGGCGTTCAGCAGCTCGGCGAGGCACCGCCCGTCCTCGGGGTGGCCGTCGTCGTCCATGAGCCAGATCCACTCGGCGCCGCTCGCGATGGCCGCGAGGATGGCGAAGGCGAAACCCCCCGCGCCGCCGAGGTTGGCTTCCGAGCGCAGGTAGTGGATGGTGCCGCCGGCCGCCGTGGCGGCGTCGACGACGTCCGTCGCGGGGCGTGTCCCCGAGTCAACGAGGGCCACGGTCCGGATCGGGGCGGTCTGCGCCGCGAGGGACCGCAGGAGCTGTGCCAGCTCCTCGTGCCGGTCGTAGGTGACCGCCGCGACGGCGACGGCGGCGTGCGGGGCGGTGTCCGGTCGGCCGGGTGGGGTGTGCTCCGTCATGGGTGTGCCTCTCGGGTGGTGTCGGGGGAAGCGGGTCCCGTGGTCAGCACGGCACTCGTGGCGCGGTCGCGGCCGCCGAGGTCCTGGTGCGTGGTGACCGCGGTCCAGACGCCCGTCCGCTCGAGGAAGGCCGCGACCCATGGAGCCTGCACCTCCGCGTGCTCCATGACGAAGTACCCGCCGGGCCTGAGCAGGCGGGCCGCCGACCCCGCAGCGGCGCGGGGCAGTTCCATGCCGTCCGCTCCCCCGCCGTACAGCGCCATCCGGGGGTCGTGCTCGGCGACCTCCGGCTCGATGGGGACGGCTTCGGCGGGGATGTAGGGCGGGTTGGAGACCACGACGTCGAAGCTCCCGTCGTGCTCCGGGAGGGCCGTGGCGAGGTCGCCCTGCACCAGGTGCACCCCGAAGCGCGCCAGGTTCGGTCCCGCCCAGGCGAGGGCGAGGTCGCTCAGTTCCACGGCGTACACCTCGGCGCCGGGGACCTCGTCCGCGACGGCGGCCGCGATCGCCCCGGACCCCGTGCCGAGGTCGACGATCCTGGGCACGGCGAGGCCCAGCGCGCGGTCGATCACGAGCTGCGCGACGGTCTCGGTCTCGGGCCGCGGGACGAAGACGCCGGGGCCCACGGCCAGTTCGACACGCCGGAAGTACGCCACACCGGTCAGGTGCTGCAGCGGCACGCGCCGGGCACGCTCGTCCACGAGGGCCTGGAAGCCTTCGGGAACGGGCGACCCGATCAGCGCCAGGGCCCGCAGCCGTCCGCGCGAGACCCCCAGCAGGTGCGCCGCCAGCAGCTCGGCGTCGACCCGCGGACTGGGGACGCCCGCCGCGCGGAGCTGCCGTTCGGCGGCCCGCAGGGCCTCCTCCACGCCTACTCGTCCGCGCCGATGGCGTCCAGGCGGGCCTGCTCGTCCATCTCGATGGCCGACTGCACCACGGGCTCGAGGTCGCCGTTCATGACGGCGTCGAGGTTGTAGGCCTTGTAGCCGGTGCGGTGGTCGGCGACCCGGTTCTCCGGGTAGTTGTACGTGCGGATGCGCTCCGAGCGGTCCATCGTGCGGATCTGGGACTTCCGGATGTCCGAGTTCGCGGCGTCGATCTTCTCCTGCTCGTGGGCCAGGATGCGGGAGCGGAGCACGCGCATGGCGGCCTCACGGTTCTGCAGCTGCGACTTCTCGTTCTGCATGGCGACGACGATCCCGGTGGGGAGGTGCGTGATGCGTACGGCCGAGTCGGTCGTGTTCACGGACTGGCCGCCGGGGCCCGAGGAGCGGTAGACGTCGATCTTGAGGTCGTTCTGGCTGATCTCCACCTCTTCGGGCTCGTCCACCTCGGGCAGCACCAGCACGCCGGCGGCCGACGTGTGGATGCGGCCCTGCGACTCGGTGACGGGGACGCGCTGCACGCGGTGCACCCCGCCCTCGAACTTGAGGCGGGCGTAGACGCCCTCCGCGGGGTCGTTCGAGGACCCCTTGATGGCCATCTGCACGTCCTTGTAGCCGCCGAGGTCCGACTCGTTGGCGGAGATGAGCTCGGTCTTCCAGCCCCGGGACTCGGCGTAGCGGGTGTACATGCGCAGCAGGTCGCCGGCGAACAGCGCGGCCTCGTCGCCGCCCTCGCCGCCCTTGACCTCGATGATGACGTTGCGGCTGTCGTTCGGGTCGCGCGGGATGAGGAGGCGGCGCAGCTTCTCCTGCGCCGTCGCGAGCTGCTCCTCGAGGACGGGCACCTCGGCCGCGAACTCGGGATCCTCGGACGCCATGCCGCGGGCCGCCTCGAGGTCGTCCTCGAGCGCGCTCCAGCGGTTGTGCGCGTCGACGATGCGTCCCAGCTCCGCGTACCGGCGGCCGAGCCTCCGGGCCAGCGCCTGGTCGGCGTGGACGGCCGGGTCGGCGAGCTGGTCCTGCAGCTCGGAGTGTTCGTCGAGCAGTCCCTGGATGGACTCAAACATCGGGTGTACCTCTTTCGGCTTGTGCAGCCAGTCTACGAAGGTCGGGACGGCGGGATGACCAGGTTGCCGGTTGGTTGCCGGTTGGTTGCCGGTTGGTTGCCGGTTAACGGACAAAGCCGTCCGGGACGAACCGACCGACATGCGGCCTGCTCGTCCCGGACGGCTGCC
The DNA here is from genome assembly GCF_000816565.1 of Arthrobacter sp. L77. Lineage (NCBI taxonomy): Bacteria > Bacillati > Actinomycetota > Actinomycetes > Micrococcales > Micrococcaceae > Arthrobacter > Arthrobacter sp. L77. Next base: position 861,922 of record NZ_JWSU01000006.1, read on the forward strand.
CGGTGCTAGTCGGAGTCCTTGGAGCCCAGCGTGGTCTTCTGGACCTGCATCAGGAACTCGACGTTGGACTGCGTCTCCCGGATCTTGTTGGTGAGCAGCTCCAGTGCCTGCTGGGTCTCGAGACCCGACAGCACGCGGCGCAGCTTCCACATGATCTTGACCTCGTCGGGCGAGAGCAGGTTCTCCTCGCGACGCGTGCCGGAGGCATTGACGTCCACGGCGGGGAAGATGCGCTTGTCGGCGAGGTTCCGCGAGAGGCGGAGTTCCATGTTGCCGGTGCCCTTGAACTCCTCGAAGATGACCTCGTCCATCTTGGACCCGGTCTCCACGAGGGCGGTCGCGAGGATGGTGAGCGAGCCACCGTTCTCGATGTTGCGCGCGGCACCGAAGAACCGCTTCGGCGGGTACAGCGCTGCCGAGTCGACGCCACCGGAGAGGATACGGCCCGACGCCGGAGCGGCCAGGTTGTAGGCGCGGCCGAGGCGGGTCATGGAGTCGAGGAGCACGACGACGTCCATGCCCATCTCCACGAGGCGCTTGGCGCGCTCGATGGAGAGTTCGGCGACCGTGGTGTGGTCGTCGGCGGGGCGGTCGAACGTCGAGGCGATGACCTCTCCCTTCACCGTCCGCTGCATGTCCGTGACTTCTTCGGGACGCTCGTCCACCAGGACCATCATGAGGTGGACCTCGGGATTGTTGATCGTGATGGCGTTCGCGATCGCCTGCAGGATCAGGGTCTTGCCGGCCTTGGGCGGCGAGACGATCAGGCCGCGCTGGCCCTTGCCGATCGGGGCCACGAGGTCGATCACGCGGGGGCCGATCTTCTTCGGGTCCGTCTCGAGGCGCAGGCGGTCCGAGGGGTAGAGCGGCACGAGCTTCGCGAACTCGACGCGGTCCTTCAGCTCCTCGGCAGGCTTGCCGTTGATGGAGGTGACGCGGACCAGGGCGTTGAACTTCTGGCGTGCGGCGGCCTGGGTCTCGCCCTCGCGGGGAGCGCGGATGGCGCCGACCACGGCGTCGCCCTTGCGCAGGTTGTGCTTCTTGACCTGGGCGAGTGAGACGTAGACGTCGTTCGGGCCCGGCAGGTAGCCGGAGGTACGCACGAAGGCGTAGTTCTCGAGGACGTCGAGGATGCCCGCGACGGGCAGCAGGACGTCGTCGTCGGTGACCTCGACGTCGTCGACCTCGGGGTTCTGGTTCCGGCCGCGTCGGCGGTCGTTGCGCTCGTTGCGGTCGCGGAAGCGGCTGTTGCGGTCCTCGGGACCGTTCCCTCCGTTGCGGTTCGCACGGTTGCGGCGGTTGCGTCCGCGGCCCTCGTCCTCGGTGGAGCCGTTGCCGCGGTTGTCGCTGCGCTCGTTGCCGCTGCGGCCGCCGTCGTTCTGGCCGTCATTGGTCGACTGGCCGTTCGACTGGCCGTTCGACGGGCTGTTGAACTGGTTGCCCGACTGGTTGCCCGACTGGCCGTTCGACTGGTTGGAGCCGTTGCCCGAGCGGTCGTCGTCGCGGCCGTTGCGGGAACGGCTGCGTCGCTCACTGCGGTCGCTGCGCGCGTCGCCCTGCTGTCCGGACGGGGACTCGGCCTGCGCCTCGCCCTGCCCGGCGTTCTGGGACTCCCCCTGCGCACCGTTCTGGGACTCGTTCTGGCCCGACGGGGCGTCCGAGCGGTCCTCGCCGCGACGGTTGCGGCGGTTGCGCTGGCTGCGGCCGCCGTTCTCGCGGTCGCCGCGGTCCTGCTGCTCGGCGCCCGAGCCATCCTCGGCGCCGTCGCGGGACGGGGCCTCGGCCGGGTCGGCGGTGGCGGTCTCGGTCGGGACGGAGACGACGCCGTCGCTGCCCGCGCGGCGGTTGCGGTTGCGGGTGCGGGGCTGACGCTCGGCCGGAGCGGACTGCGCGTCCTGGTCCTGGTTGTCCTGCGCCCCGTCCTGGGTGCCCGCCGTGGCCGGACGCTCAGCGTCGGCGCTGCGCTCGGTGCGGACGGTGGGGGCCTTCTGGCGGTCGGCGACCGCGGAGCCCCGCTGGTGGTCGGAGATCGCGGAGACGAGATCGCTCTTGCGCATCCTCGATCCACCGGTGATGCCGAGCTGGCCGGCAAGCGCCTGCAGCTGGGCGAGCTTCAGGCCGGCGAGACCGCTGCTCTTGGAAGTTGTTGCGCCGGTTGCTTCAGCGTCTTGGGTGGCCACACCTGGTAACAGGTCAGTGGTTTCAGTCACGAAGGATCCTTCCCCCTCGTCGGGCGGCCACATGATCCGTGGTCCGCGGTGGTTTGCCCCGTGCCGCATATGAAGCAGGCGGGGGATCAGCCCGACCGGATACGATCCGGCAGGCCTGGGTGGAGCTGGAAACCTGAGAGTGTCCCTGCGCGGGAGGTTGAGTCCATACGCTCCGGGATAGGGTCGGAGGCTACACCGTCAGGATGTGCTGCTGCTGATGGGACCTGCAGTGTTGCGGCGGTCCAGAGAGGACGGCCGACTCAACAGAAGCACACGGTACTTTTCGAAACGTACTGTTCGAGATGCACAGTAGGTCGGCGTGAACGCCTCGCTACCCCTGGTGCCCTCTTATTTTAGCACCTTCCCGCTCCACTGCCAGCCGGAGGACCCGCCATGCCCCCGGCGTGTCGCCCGCGTCGATCAGGCGCCGCAGTGCCTCCTCGGCCGCGTCGGCGCCGGCCTCCCCGACGGCGAGGGTCAGCACGCTGGGCCCCGCACCGGAGATGGTGCTGGCGAACCCGGCGGCGCGCAGTCCGCGCAGCAGGGTGGCGCTCGGCAGCATGGCCGGCGCGCGGTAGTCCTGGTGGATCGCATCCTGCGTGGCCGGGAACAGCAGGGACGGGTCGGCGCCCAGCGCATGGACGATGAGGGCCGCCCTGCCGGCGTTGGCGGCGGCACTGGCGTGGGACACGGATGCCGGCAGCAGGGCACGGGCACTCTCGGTGGACAGCACCCGGTCGGGAACCGCGAGGATCGGGATGACGTCGGGGTGCACCTTGACGCGCGTGCTGTGGAACGCGCGGCCACTCTCCCAGGAGATCGCCAGGGCGCCCATGAGGGCAGGCGCCACGTTGTCCGGGTGGCCCTCGATCGAGGCAGCCCACTGCAGGAGGTGCGCGGCGTCCATCCGTTCCTCGGCCGGCAGCAGCGCGTTGCCCGCGAGGACCCCTGCGACGATCGCCGCCGCGGAGGATCCCATCCCCCTGCCGTGCGGGATCACGTTCACGGTGTCGAGGCGGAGCCCGGGAGCGCGGCGCCCCGCCCGATGGAGGGTGCTGATCAGGGAGCGCGCCACGAGGTGGCTCCCGTCGAGCGGCAGGTCGTCGGCTCCCTCCCCCGTGGGGCGCACGGTCGTCGTGCCCGACGTCGTCGTGCGGACGCGCACGGTGTCGTAGAGCGAGAGCGCGAGCCCGAGCGCGTCGAAGCCCGGCCCGAGGTTCGCACTCGTGGCGGGGACCCTGACCTCGACGTCCTGGCCGGTGTCGACGGCCGGGTGGTCGAGCCGGTCCTCCGGCAGGGGTGCCGCGTGCAGCATGTCAGTCCTCGAGTCCCAGCGCGGCGGCGACGCTCACGACGTCGAACTCCACCTTGGTGGGCTCGATGTCGGCCCCGTCGGCGTTGCGCAGCGCCCACTGGGGGTCCTTGAGGCCGTGGCCGGTGACGGTGATGACGATCGTCTTCCCGGTCGGGACGGCGCCCTCGGCGTGCTTCTTGAGCAGACCCGCGACACCCGCGGCGGACGCGGGCTCCACGAAGACGCCCTCGCGGGAGGACAGCCAGCGATGGGCGTCCAGGATCTCGTCGTCGGTCACGGCCTCGATGAGTCCGCCGGACTCGTCGCGGGCGGCGACCGCGAAGTCCCACGACGCCGGGTTGCCGATGCGGATGGCGGTCGCGATGGTGTCCGGCTCGGTGATCGGGTGCCCCTTGACGAGCGGGGAGGCGCCCTCCGCCTGGAAGCCCCACATGATCGGGGTGTGCGTCGCGACGGCCGGGAGCTCCCCGTGGTACATGGAGTCGTAGGGCGCGGCGTACTCCTTGTAGCCCTTCCAGTAGGCGCTGATGTTGCCGGCGTTGCCCACCGGCATCAGGTGGTAGTCCGGGGCGTCGCCGAGGGTGTCGACGACCTCGAAGGCCGCCGTCTTCTGACCCTCGAGGCGCGCGGGGTTCACGGAGTTCACGAGGAACACCGGGTACGCCTCCGCGAGCTTGCGGGCCACGTCGAGGCAGTTGTCGAAGTTGCCGTTGACCTGCAGCAGGTGCGCGCCGTGGGCGATCGCCTGGCTCAGCTTGCCCATCGAGATCTTGCCGTCCGGGACCAGTACGGCGCACGTGATGCCGGCCTGCGTGGCGTAGGCGGCGGCCGACGCGGACGTGTTGCCCGTGGATGCGCAGACCACGGCCTTCGCCCCGGCGGCGACGGCGGCGGTCATCGCCATGGTCATGCCGCGGTCCTTGAAGGATCCCGTGGGATTCATGCCCTCGACCTTGAGGTAGACGCTGGAACCCGTCAGCTCGCTCAGGTGCCGCGCGTACACGAGCGGCGTGCCGCCCTCGCCGAGGGTGATGACCTCGGTGGCGTCGGTGACGGGCAGGCGTTCGGCGTATTCGCGGATGACTCCGCGCCACTGGTGGGCCACTTAGATTCCCTCTACTCGGAGCACGGATGAGACGGCGGTGATGACGTCGAGCGCGGCGACCTGCGCGACGGTCGCTGCGAGGGACGCCTCCGGCGCGCGGTGGGTGACGATGCGCAGCTCGGCGGTGGTGCCGCCGTCGGGCCCGCCCTGGTGGATGCGCTGGCGCATGGTCTCGATGGAGACGCCGTTCTCGGCGAAGATCTGGGCGATCCGGGCGAGGACGCCCGGCTGGTCGGCGACCTCGAGCCCGATGCAGTAGCTGGTGCGGACGGTGTCGATGCTCAGCGGCGGGACGTGCCCGGTGGTGGTCTCGGTGCGGCCCGGGCCGCCGAGCACCATGCGGCGGGCGGCACTGACGACGTCGCCCAGCACGGCGGAGGCCGTGGGGGTGCCGCCTGCGCCCTGGCCGTAGAACATCAGTTCCCCGGCGTTCTCCGCCTCGATGAACACGGCGTTGAAGGCGCCGTGGACGGCGGCCAGCGGGTGGGAGCGTGGCAGGAGCGTGGGGTGGACGCGGACGCCGACCCCCGCCGCGCCGGCGTCGTCGGTGAGGATCTCCGCGATGGCCAGCAGCTTGATGACGTAGCCGTCCTCCGCCGCGGCCGCGATGTCGTCGGCCGTGACCGAGGTGATGCCCTCGCAGTGCACGTTCTCGAGGGCGAAGCGTGTGTGGAAGGACAGGGAGGCGAGGATCGCGGCCTTCGCGGCGGCGTCGTGGCCCTCGATGTCGGCCGTCGGATCCGCCTCCGCGTACCCGAGGTCCTGGGCGGCCTTCAGCGCGTCCGCGAAGGAGGCGCCCGTGGAGTCCATCTGGTCGAGGATGTAGTTGGTGGTCCCGTTGACGATGCCGAGGACGCGCGTGATGCGGTCGCCGGAGAGACTGTCGCGGATGGGGCGCAGGATGGGGATGGCTCCGGCGACGGCGGCCTCGTAGGAGAGCTGGACGCCGGCGGCGTCGGCCTGCTCGTAGAGCTCGGGCCCGTCCTGCGCGAGGAGCGCCTTGTTGCCGCTGACCACCGTGGCCCCGTGCTCGATGGCGCGGAGGATCAGGGACTTGGCGGGCTCGATGCCGCCCATCAGCTCGATCACGATGTCGGCGTCCTCGACGAGCTTCCCTGCGTCGAGCGTCAGGAGCCCGGCGGGCAGCTCGACGTCGCGCTCGGCGTCGAGGGTGCGGACGGCGACCCCGATGAGTTCGAGCGGCGCTCCGGCACGGCGGCCGAGGTTCTCCGCGTCCTCGAGCAGGATGCGGGCGACCTGGGAGCCGACGTTGCCGCAGCCGAGCAGGGCGACGCGGAGGGGCTGGCGGGAAGGCGTGGCTGGCGTGTTCATACGGTCCGTGGGGCTCCTGGTTCCGTGGCGGGCAAGGCGGGTTCGCGCTCGACGTCCCTGCGGAACAGGTCCTCCTCGGTCTCGCCGCGCACGATCAGCCGGGCACGGCCATCGGCCACCGCCACGACGGGCGGGCGCGTCAGGTAGTTGTAGTTGCTCGAGAGCACCCAGCAGTAGGCTCCGGTGCCCGGGACGGCGAGGAGGTCACCGGCTCCGGTGTCCTCGGGGAGGTAGACGTCCCGCACCACGATGTCACCGCTCTCGCAGTGTTTTCCAACCACGCGGGAGAGCACCGGGTCCGCCCCGGGCGTCCGGGACGCCAGGACGGCCGAATAATCCGCGCCGTAGAGCACCGGACGGGCGTTGTCGCTCATGCCGCCGTCCACCGACACATAGCGTCGCGGGTGCGTAACGGAGGCGCCCTGCAGTTCCTCGGAGCCGTTGGCCGCGGCGTCCACGCGCACGGTCTTGGTGATGCCGGTGGTGTAGAGGGTGAACGTCGTGGGACCGACGATGGCGCGGCCCGGCTCGATCGAGATCCGGGGGACCTTCAGCCGCAGCTCGCGGCAGGTCGTGCCGACGACGGACGCCATGGCACGGGCGATCTCCGCCGCCGGGCGCGGTTCGTCCTCCTCGGTGTAGGCGATGCCGTAGCCGCCGCCGAGGTCGAGCTCGGCGAGTTCGACGCCGTGCCGGTCCCGGACCTCCGCGAGGAAACCGAGCAGCCGCTGCGCGGCCAGTTCGAAGCCCTCGGGCTCGAAGATCTGCGACCCGATGTGGCAGTGCACGCCGAGGAGGTTGATGCCCGGGTGGGCGAGCGCGTCCGCGACGGCGCGCGCGGCGGGTGACGCGGCGCCGTCGGCCTGGGCCTCCTGTCCTCCCCCGGCCTGGCCAGGGCCCTGCTCGGTGGTCAGCGACAGGCCGAACTTCTGGTCCTCGTGCGCCGTGGCGATGAACTCGTGGGTGTGGGCGTGGACGCCCGGCGTCAGGCGGAGCATGACGTTGGCGCGGCGCCCGCGCTGCACGGCCAGGTCTCCGACGAGGGCGACCTCCTGCAGGCTGTCGACGACGATCCGGCCGAGGTCGGCGTCGATGGCGCGCGTGATCTCCGCCGCCGACTTGTTGTTCCCGTGCAGCCCGAGCCGGTGGCCGGGCATGCCGGCGCGGAGGGCGACCGCGAGCTCCCCACCGGAGCAGGTGTCGAGCCCCAGCCCCTCCTCGCGCACCCAGTGGGCCACTTCGGTGCACAGGAAGGACTTGCCCGCGTAGAACACGTCCACTCCCCCGCACAGGTCGCGGAAGGCGTCGTCGAAGGCGTCGCGGAACGTGGCGGCACGAGCGCGGAAGTCGCGCTCGGACATGACGAACAGCGGGGTGCCGTACTCCGCGGCGAGATCGGTCACGGAGACGCCGTCGATGAGCAGCACGCCGTCGTCGCCGCGCTCCACGTCCTCGGCCCACAGCTTCTGCTCCAGCCGGGCCTGGTCCTGCGGGACGGAGAGCCAGTGGGGCGCGAGCGGCGAGGCCCCGTTCGGTGCGGTCCCGTCCACGCTCACATCCTCTCCGGCGCGGAGACGCCGAGGAGGTCGAGGCCGTTGGCCAGGACCTGCTGCGTGGCGTTGTTCAGCCACAGGCGGGAGCGGTGCACGTCCTCGACGGGCGCGTCGCCGAGCGGCGCGACACGGCAGGCGTCGTACCAGCGGTGGTAGGTCCCGGCGATCACCTCGAGGTGGCGGGCCACGCGGTGCGGTTCGCGGAAGGTCGCGGCCTGGGCGACGACGCCGGGGAACTGGCCGAGGGCGGCCAGCAGTTCACCCTCCGTGGGGTGGCTGAGCGACGCCGCGTCGAAGGAGCCGGTGTCCACGCCCGCCGAGACGGCGTTGCGGGCGACGGCGTGGGTCCTGGCGTGCGCGTACTGCACGTAGAACACCGGGTTCTCGTTGGTGCGGCGGGTCAGCAGGTCGAGGTCGATGTCGATGTTCGAATCCGCGGAGAACCGGGCGAGCGTGTACCGGGCGGCGTCCACGCCGACGGCGTCCACGAGGTCCTCGAGGGTCACCACCGTGCCGGCGCGCTTGGACATACGGACGGGCGCGCCGTTCTGCATGAGGTTCACCATCTGGCCGATGAGCACCTCGACACTGGCGGGGTCGTCGCCCAGGGCAGCTGCGGCGGCCTTCAGGCGGGCCACGTACCCGTGGTGGTCGGCGCCCAGCATGATGATGTTGAGGTCGAAACCACGGCGGCGCTTGTTGACGAAGTAGCCGATGTCGCCGGCGATGTACGCGGGAGCACCGTCGGACTTGATGACGACGCGGTCCCGGTCGTCGCCGAAGTCCGTCGACCTCAGCCACCAGGCGCCGTCCTCGAAGAAGAGGTTGCCTGATTCCTTCAGCTGCTCGAGCAGGCCGCCGACGAAGTCGTTCTCGAACAGCGAGTGCTCGTGGAAGTAGACGTCGAAGTCCACGCCGAAGTCGTGGAGCGACGCCTTGATGTCGGTGAACATGAAATCGACGCCGACCGCCCGGAAGCGCTCGACGGCGTCGGCCTCGGGGAGCGTCAGGATGTCGGGTTCGGCCGCGACCACGCGCTGCGCGATGTCCTCGATGTACTGGCCGCCGTAGCCGTCGTCGGGGGCGGGCCTGCCCGCGGCGCTGGCATGGAGCGAGCGCGCGAACCGCTCGATCTGCGCTCCATGATCGTTGAAGTAGTACTCCCGCACCACGCTGGCGCCCTGCGACTGGAGCACGCGGGCAAGCGCGTCCCCCACCGCAGCCCAGCGGGTCCCGCCGATGTGGATGGGGCCCGTGGGGTTCGCAGAGACGAATTCGAGGTTGATCTTCTGGCCGGCGAGCGCCGTGCTCCCGCCGTACGCGGGGCCTGCCTCCACGATCGTGCGGGCCAGCTCGCCGGCCGCTCCGGCATCGAGCGTGATGTTGAGGAAGCCCGGGCCCGCGATGTCCACGCTCTTCACGCCCTCGATGCCGGCGAGTCGTTCGCTGAGGATCTGGGCGAAGTCGCGGGGGTTCATCCCCGCCTTCTTGCCGAGCTGCAGGGCGATGTTCGTGGCCCAGTCGCCGTGCTCGCGGTTCTTCGGCCGCTCCACCCGCACCTCCGACGGGAGGTCGACCGTGAAGTCACCGGCCTCGACGGCGGCCTTCAGGCATGCGGAAATAGCGGCAGAGAGTTCTTCGGGAGTCACTCGTCCAGCATAGCGGCGCGGCCCCGACCGCCCGGATTTTCGTGACGTGGGTCAAGTGTCCGTGGAACCATGCGGTCGAACCGTCCAGAGTGGCCACGGAAACGAATGGATCAGTAGATCGTTGGTCCGACCACAGATGTTAGTTTCAGGTTCAATGATCCCGACGGTTCGGACGCCCGCCCCGTCTCGCCGCGGCACCCCGACAGGAGCACCCAGTGACCAGTACAGGCCCGACCCGAACCACTGCACGCGCGGCATCCGCCACGCCCGGCTTCCCCCGCCACAGGAGGATCCTGACGGCGCTCGCCGCCGTGTCGATCCTCGGCGCTGCAGGGTGCGCCGGTGCCGATGCCGAGGAACCCGCCGCAGGCACGCCGGGATCGGAGCAGCCGGCGGCCGACGCCCCGGCGCAGACGCCGGCGGCCGGTGGATCGTCCGGCGGGGCCTACAAGGACGGCACCTACAGCGGGACGGGCAGCTACCAGTCCCCGGCCGGGCAGGAGGAGGTGGGTGTGACGCTCACCCTCGAGGCCGACGTCGTCACCGCCGTCGAGGTGGAGCCGATGCCGGACAACCCCACCACGACCGAGTACCAGGGCCGTTTCGCGGGCGGGATCTCCGACGCCGTCGTCGGGAAGAAGCTGGACGAACTCTCCGTGGACAAGGTGGCAGGATCCTCCCTGACGAGCGGCGGGTTCAACGACGCCCTGGGCAAGATCAAGAGCGAAGCGCAGCTCTAGGCGCGCCGGCGTGGCGGATTCCTTCAGCTTCGAGGCGATCGGCACCGGCTGGCGCGTGGACACCGGCGCTGCGCTCGTGCCCGGCCAGCGGGCCCGGCTGCTCCATCTCGCCCAGGAGTACGATGCCGTCTACTCGCGGTTCCGCACCGACTCGGGCGTCGCGGCGCTCGCCGCTGCCGGCGGCTCATTGCCCCTGCCTCCCCACGGTGCGGAGCTCGGGCGCCTGCTGCGTTCGCTCCACGACCTCACGCACGGCGGCGTCTCGCCGCTCGTCGGCGACCCGCTCGCCGCGCTGGGCTACGACGCCGGCTACTCGCTGACTCCCACGCGGGCCCCCGCCCCCGCCCGGGCCTGGGACGACGTCCTGACCTGGACGGACGACGGCGTCACGCTGCGGGAACCGGCGATCCTCGACGTCGGCGCGGCCGGCAAGGGGCAGCTCGTCGACCTCATGCTGGAATACCTGCGCGCCGAGGGCCACGAGGACGTCCTGGTCGATGCCAGCGGGGACATGCGCCGGGCTGCCGGCGGCACCATCACCGTCGCCCTCGAACACCCCTACGACCCGTCGTCGGCGATCGGTGCGGTCGGTCTGGGGACGGGCGCACTGTGCGCGTCCGCCTCGAACCGCCGCGCATGGGGCGACGGCCTGCACCATGTCCTGGACGCGAGGACCGGCCGGAGCGTGGACACCGTCGTCGCGACCTGGGTGCTGGCCGCTGACGCCATGACGGCCGACGGCCTGTGCACCGCACTGTTCCTCACCGATCCCGCGGACCTCGCGGGAACGTTCGAGTTCGACTACGTCCTGATGTACTCGGACGGACGAGCCCGCTATTCCGCACCCCTCGCAGGAGCCCTGTTCTCATGACCGCAGTACTCGACGGCCTCCTGGGCCGCATGACCATGTACCGGCTGACGCTGACACTCCTGGCGATCCTGACCGTCGAGGCACTGGTCCTCTCCCTGGCCGGCCTGCTCGCGTTCACCCCGGCCGAGATCGCCGGAACCCTGGTGGCTGCCGTGGGCGGCACGATCATCGGCACCCGGCTGATGGCGCTGATCCTCCGGCTGAGGCCCCACGGCGAGTCCTCGCTCATCACGGGACTGATCCTGTTCCTGATCATGTTCCCGTCGGACACGGGAGCCGGTCTCGGGGGCATCCTCGCGGCGGGCGTGGCGGCCGGAGCCTCGAAGTTCCTCCTGGCCGTCAGGGGACGGCACGTCTTCAACCCGGCGGCGACGGGCGCGGTCGTCGCCACCCTGCTCGGGGTGGGGGTTGCCGGGTGGTGGGTCGCGAACGCCTACATGCTTCCGGTCGTCGTGGTGGGCGGCGCGCTCCTGCTCTACCGGACGCGGAAGCTGTCCATGGCGGCCGTGTTCCTCGTGGTCACCGTCGGCGTCCTGCTCTACGGCCTGATGCAGAACGGGATGATGCCCGGAGCCGGCCTCCAGCTCATCCTGACCTCCTACCCCGTCCTGTTCCTGCTCGGCTTCATGATGACCGAGCCCCTGACCCTGCCGCCGCTGCGGTGGCAGCAGTGGTCCGTCGCCGCCGTCGTGGGTCTGGTGTTCGCCCTCCAGCTGTCCATCGGTCCGGTGTTCCTCGGGCCCGAATTCGCCCTCGTGCTCGGCAACGCCATCGCCTTCTTCATGGGACAGCGCGGCGGCGTACGGCTCTCCCTTGCAGGGCGGCGGCAGCTGACGCCGACCAGCACCGAACTGGTCTTCCGGACCGGGCGCCCGGTGCGCTTCCGGGCCGGGCAGTACATGGAGCTGAATCTGCCGCACCCCGGGCCCGACGGCCGCGGCAGCCGCCGGGTCTTCAGCATCACCTCCGCCCCGCAGCGACGCGATGCCGTGACGTTCGGCCTGCGGACCGCGGAGGCGGGCAGCTCCTTCAAGAACGCCCTCCTCGACCTCCCGGACGACGCGCGCGTCACGGGAACGCTCGTCGGCGGTGACTTCCACCTCCCCCGCGATCCGGCCCTTCCCCTGCTGCTGGTCGCCGGCGGCATCGGCGTGACGCCGTTCATCAGCCACCTCCGCGACCTCGGCGAGCGCGGCGAGGCGCGCGACGTCGTCCTCGTCTACGCGGTCCGCAGCGAGCAGGAGATCGCCTTCCGCGACGAGCTGGCCGGCCTGGGCACGCGCGTCGTGCTGTTCATGCCGACGACCGGACCGGTCCCGGCCCTGCCCGAGGGGTGGACCCTCGCGGGGGCCGAGCCGACGGCGGACCGCCTCCTGGCGGCGGTGCCGGACCTGCCCGGCCGGAAGGTGCTCATCTCGGGCTCTCCCGCGTTCATCGGGCGCCTGCGGGCGCAGGTACGCGCGGCGGGCGTCCCGCGCGTGACGACGGATGCCTTCCTGGGGTACTGAGCCCCCTGGTTCGCCGGCCGATCCGGTCGGGGCCTGTTCCGCGCTCGCGATGCGGCCTACTCTGGGCCACACGGTGGCCGGTGAGGAAGAGGAGTGAGCGATGAGGATAGCCCTGACGAGTCTGTTCGTCGACGACCAGCGGAAGGCACTCGCCTTCTACACCGAGGTGCTCGGTTTCGTGAAGCGCCAGGACATCCCTCTCGGCATGCATTCCTGGCTCACCGTGGTGTCCCCCGAAGCGCCGGACGGACCCGAGCTGCTGCTGGAACCGTCCAGCCATCCGGCGGTGAAGCCGTACCGGGACGCCCTCGTCCACGACGGCATCCCACTGGCCCAGTTCGCGGTCGGCGACGTCGAGGCCGAGCACACCCGGCTGACCGGCCTGGGGGTGGTCTTCACCCAGCCGCCGCTCGACATCGGTGCCGCCGTCGTGGCGATCTTCGACGACACGTGCGGCAATCTCATCCAGCTGATGGAACCGAAGCCGGAGGAGTGACCGCGGGCCGGCGGCGCCGGGGACGGTCCGGGCAAACCAGGAACCAATAATTGTTGAACAATCCGATGAACTCGGGCATCCTAGAGGAACCACTCAGGAGAGACGAGGATCACAATCGTTCACATCGACCTCAACAGCGACGTCGGCGAATCGTTCGGCAACTGGACCATGGGCGACGACGCCGCGATCTTCCGCTCCGTCTCCAGCGCCAATGTCGCGTGCGGCTTCCACGCCGGGGAACCCTCCACCATCGCGCAGACCTGCCGGGATGCAGTGGCCGCGGGCGTGACGATCGGCGCGCACGTCGGCTACCGGGATCTGGTCGGGTTCGGCCGCCGCTTCATCGACTGTTCCCCCACCGAGCTGGCCGACGACGTCCTCTACCAGATCGGCGCGCTCGACGCGATCTCCCGGGCGGCCGGCGGCACCATCAGGTACGTGAAACCCCACGGCGCCCTCTACAACACCATCGTCACCCACGAGGTCCAGGCACAGGCCGTGGTGGATGCCGTCAAGGCGTTCGGCGGCGACCTTCCCCTGCTGCTCCTCCCCGGCTCCGTGGCACTGAAGGCCGCGGAGAAGGCGGGCCTCCGCGGGGTGGCCGAAGCCTTCGCGGACCGGGCCTACAACCCCGACGGCACGCTGGTCTCCCGCCGCGAACCCGGCGCCGTCCTCCACGACGAGGACGAGGTCTCGGCCAACATGGTCCGACTCGCCGGCGACGGTGTCATCATCGCCCGCGACGGTTCGACCATCAGGACCACTGCCGAGAGCATCTGCCTCCACGGCGATACCACCGGTGCCGTGTCCATGTCCGCCGCTGTCCGCCGTGACCTCGAGGCCGCCGGCATCGAGATCCGGAGCTTCGTGTGACCCCTCCCGAGATTCGCTGGGCCGGGCCGCGCGCCCTCCTGATCCAGCTGGAATCGCTGGAGTCGGTCCTCACGGTGCACGCGTACCTGCAGCAGCACCCGCTCCGCGGGCAGGTCGACGTGCTCGCCGCCGCCCGGACCGTCCTGGCCGTCTTCGATTCCGGCACCAACGCCCGTGCCGCCCGCGCCGCCGTCGCGCAGGTGGACACCGCACCCTCCGAAGGCGCGGCCGCAGCCGGTGATCCGGTGCGGATCGAGGTGGTGTACGACGGCGACGACCTCGCCGAGGTGGGGCGCCTCACCGGCCTCGACCCCGACGGCGTCATCGCCGTGCACACCGGCCAGCTGTGGACCGCAGCGTTCGGCGGTTTCGCCCCGGGGTTCGCCTATCTGGTCGGGGAGAACGGGTCGCTCACGGTCCCCCGTCGCAGCACGCCGCGTACCGCGGTCCCCGCCGGGGCGGTGGCGCTGGCCGGTAACTTCTCGGCCGTCTATCCGCGCCGTTCGCCCGGCGGCTGGCAGCTGATCGGACGGACCGCGTCCCGGCTCTGGGACCTGGACCGGGAGCAGCCGGCCCTCCTCCGACCGGGGACCGCGGTGCGGTACGTGGCCGTCCGGGAGTCGGTCACGCTGACCGCCCCTGCCACCGACGCCACCCCGTCGCCGGCCACGCCCGCGGAAGCCGGACCGTCGCTCGAGATCCTCGCGCCCGGACCGCAGTCGCTCATCCAGGACCTGGGTCGGCCCGGCCTCGGCGACGTGGGCGTCTCGAAAGCCGGTGCCGCCGATACCGCGAGCGCACGACAGGCCAACCGGCTGGTCGGGAACGCACCCGGTGACGCGGTCATCGAGACGATCCTCGGCGGCCTCACCGTCAGGGCCCGCGGGGAACTCACCGTCGCGCTGACCGGCGCGCCCACGCCCGCCGGGATCGGCCGTGACGACACCCCCCGTCCGGCCCCCATGTGCTCACCGTTCGCCCTGCACGACGGCGAAACCCTCCAGTTGGACGCGCCCGACGCGGGGCTGCGCACCTATCTGGCGATTCGCGGCGGGATCGACGTGCCGGAGGTGCTGGGCAGTCGGTCGACCGACGTGATGTCGGGGATCGGTCCGGCTCCCCTCGCTGCGGGGACCGTGCTTCCGGTCGGCGTGGTGGACCAGGGCCGCACGGTCGGCGCTGCCGAGCCGTCCACTCTTCCCGCCACCGTCCGGTCGGGAACGCACGGACCGGTGGTCCTCCGCATCACCGGTGGTCCCCGCCACGACTGGTTCACCGATGAATCCCTCAGGGCGCTCACCGGCCAGAGCTGGAGCGTGACGGCCGAATCGAACCGGATCGGGGTCCGCCTCGCCGTGGGTGGACCGGACGGTGCAGCACCGGGAACCACGCCGGGCCCGACCACGGAGAAGACCGGCACGCCGTTGCAGCGCCTCACCACCGACGAGCTGCCGAGCGAGGGGGTCGTCGCCGGTTCGTTGCAGGTGCCACCCTCGGGCCTGCCCGTGCTCTTCCTCGCCGACCATCCGGTGACGGGCGGGTATCCGGTGATCGGCGTCGTCGTCCCCGAGGACCTGGGCGTCGCCGCCCAGCTGGCGCCGGGAACCCGCCTGCGGTTCCAGGCAGTGGATCCCGAAGACCTGCAGCCGATCCCCCGGCCGCACCAGCACCCGCCCACCCGAAGCTCGTGAAAGTAGCAGCCATGAAGAAGGTCCTGATCGCCAACCGCGGCGAGATCGCCGTCCGCATCGCCCGCGCGTGCACCGATGCGGAACTCAGCTCGGTGGCCGTGTATTCCGAGCCCGACGCCGATGCCCTCCATGTCCGCCTCGCCGACGAGGCCTACGCCCTGAACGGATCGGCCGGCGCCGACACGTACCTCGACATGGACAAGCTCCTCGCCGTCGCCGCCAGGGCCGGCGCGGACGCGGTGCACCCGGGCTACGGCTTCCTCTCCGAGAACGCCGACTTCGCGCAGGCCGTCCAGGACGCGGGGCTCATCTGGATCGGCCCGTCACCCGCCGCGATCCGGAGCCTGGGGAACAAGGTCACGGCCCGCGAGATCGCGGTCAAGGTGGGTGCCCCGCTGGTCCCCGGGTCCGACGGACCGGTCGCCGACGCCGAGGAGGTCCGCGCGTTCGCGGAACAGTACGGCGTCCCCGTCGCCATCAAGGCCGCCTACGGGGGTGGCGGGCGCGGGTTGAAGATCGCCCACCGGTTGGAGGACATCGACGACGCCTTCGACTCGGCGGTCCGCGAGGCCACCGTCGCGTTCGGCCGTGGCGAATGCTTCGTCGAACGGTTCCTGGACAAGCCCCGACACGTCGAGGCGCAGGTCCTCGCGGACACGCACGGGAACGTCGTCGTCGTCGGTACCCGCGACTGCTCGCTGCAGCGCCGCAACCAGAAGCTGGTCGAGGAAGCCCCCGCACCGTTCCTGACCGACGACCAGCGCACCCGCATCCACGAGTCGGCCCGCGCCATCTGCCGCGAGGCCGGCTACACCAGCGCCGGCACCGTCGAATACCTGGTGGCACCCGACGGCGTGATCTCCTTCCTGGAGGTCAACACCCGCCTGCAGGTGGAACACCCGGTGACCGAGGCGACGTCGGGCATCGACCTGGTCCGTGAACAGTTCCGCATCGCCGCCGGCCTGAGCGTCAGCATCACCGAGGACCCGGCGCCGCAGGGCCACGCCATCGAGTTCCGGCTCAACGCCGAGGACGCCGGCCGAGGATTCCTGCCCTCCCCCGGCCCGGTCGACGTGTTCGAGGCTCCCACCGGGGCCGGCATCCGCGTGGACACCGGGGTGCGCTCCGGGTCCAGCGTCCCCGCCGAGTACGACTCCCTGATGGCCAAACTCATCGTCCACGGCGAGGACCGGCCGCAGGCGCTCCGCCGCGCCCGCGCCGCCCTCGACGAACTGCGGATCGAGGGCCTTCCCACGGTGGTCCCCTTCCACCGGGCGGTGGTCCGGGACCCCGACTTCACCGATCCTGACCGGCTCGGGGTCTACACCACGTGGATCGAATCGGCGTTCGCCGGACGCCTGGACGCCGCCCTCTCGAGCGGGGTGGCGGGGCGTCCGGCCCGGCGGGAGACCCTGACCGTGGAGATCGACGGCAAGGCCGTGCAGCTGGGGCTCCCCGCCGTGATCTTCACCGCCCTGATGACCGGCAACGGTGCCACCGGCGCCGTCGTGCCGTCCCCCGACCCGACGACGGACGATCATGGCTCGGTCACGGCCTCCATGGGCGGCACCCTGGTGACGTGGCTGGCCGACGACGACGCCGCCGTCGGCGCGGGACAACCCGTCGCGGTGATCGAGGCCATGAAGATGGAGACCGAGGTCCTGTCGACGATCGCCGGCACCTTCCGCCGCGGCGGGCAGCAGCCGGGTGCCGCCGTCGCACGCGGAGAGGTGCTGGGCGAGGTCCTGGGCGCAGTGGACTAGCATCGGTTCGTGACGAGGGATGGGGGAAGACCATGGCGATAGAGGCAGCAGCGGAGCCCGACAGCGTGATCGCGGGGACCGCCGAACACGCGCACACGGCGGCATGGATCGCCACCGTGTTGCGGGGTCGCATCGCCGCCGGTGAGCTCACGCCCGGGTCGAAGCTGTCGGAACAGGCGCTGTCGACGGCGCTCGGCGTCTCCCGCAACACGCTGCGCGAGGCGTTCTCCACGCTCGCCGGCGAATCGATGGTCACCCGGATCCCCAACCGCGGCGTGTTCGTGGCCTCCCCCGGGATCGAGGAGGTGCGCGAGATCTACCGCGTACGCCGGATGATCGAACCCGCCGCGGCGCTGTGGGGCGAGGTCACGCCCGAGGTGCTCGACGCGATGGAGTCCATCGTCCAGAGGGCGCAGGCAGCGCGCGACGCGGGAACGGTCGCCGACATGGCCGACGCCAACCAGGCGCTGCACAGCGCCGTGGTGGGCCTCACCGGGAGCGAATCCCTCCGGACGCTGATGGACCGCGTGCTCGCCGAGATGCGCCTCGTGTTCCACGCCATGGCCTCGGCTCCGGACTTCCACAGCCACTATGTGGACCGCAACGTACAGCTCGTGGAGCGGCTCCGGGCCGGGCACCGGGAGGAGGCGGCCTCCGGCCTGCGCGCCTATCTGGACTCCGCGGAGGCCGAGCTCCTGGGCCGCCTCGCCGACGAGGCCGGATAGGACCGACCGCACGGCCTAGGGCACCAGGTAGTCGCTGTCCCGGGCGTCGGTGATGAGCATGTGCCCCGGCGCATGACCGATGGCCAGCGGGGGCCGGGACTGCATGACGGCCGCCTGCGGGGTCACCCCGCAGGCCCAGAACACCGGCAGGTGCCCCTCGGGAACCCGTACCGCGTCCCCGAAGTCCGGCGACTGCAGGTCGATCCCCAGCTCCTCCGGATTGCCCACGTGGACGGGGGCGCCGTGGACGGCCGGATAGCGGGAGGTGATGCGGACGGCGTCGGCCACCTGGGCGGCCGGGACCGGGCGCATCGACACCACCAGTGGACCGGACATGGCACCGGCCGGAGCGGCCTCCCGGTTCGTCCGGTACATCGGCACGTTCACGCCCTGATCGAGGTGCGCGATCCTGACGCCGCCGTCCTGCAACGCGGCCTCGAAGGTGAAGGAGCAGCCGAACAGGAAGGTCACCAGGTCATCGCGCCAGTGGGCTTCGACATCGGTGGGTTCATCCACCAGAAGGCCGTCGTGGTAGACGGTGTACCTCGGGACGTCGGTCCTGATGTCCCCGCCGACCAGCAGCGGCCCGGAGGTCTCACCGGGCTCCAGCACCCCGAGGACGGGGCACGGCTTGGGATTGCGCTGGGCGAAGAGCAACAGATCGAACGCCTGATCCCGCGGGATCGACAGCACGTTCACCTGCGCGTAGCCGCGGGACCAGCCCGACGTCGGCGTCACCAGTCCGGCACGGAAAGCGGCGCGCGCGTCGGCGGGCAGCATCGCCGCCGGATCGCTGGGCATCCCCGCGGACGCAGCCCCTAGCCCCACAGCTTCGCCAGACCTGTCAGTGAGGTGTAGCCGAGGAACAGGGTCAGGAACCAGGTGACGATGCCGACGATCAGCAGCCACTTCGGGTAGGTGTACCCGTGCATCAGGTCGCGGCGGCGCCAGGCGACGAAGAGGAGCACACCGAAGCCGACCGGCAGGATCAGGCCGTTGAACGCGCCGGCGAAGATCAGCAGTTCCTGGGGCGCTTGACCGAGGAAGAGGTAGGCCACGGCGCAGCCTGCGATGAAGGCGACGGTGATGAGGTTCCGCTTGCGTTCCGGTGTCTTCGAAGTGGTGATGAAGGAGACGGAGGTGAACGCGGCACCGATCACCGAGGTGATCGCGGCGGCCCAGAGGACGATGCCGAAGACCCGCATGCCGATCTCGCCGGCCGCGATGCCGAAGGCCTCGGCGGCCATGTTGTCGCTGGTCAGCACCGCGCCGCCGGCGACGACGCCGAAGATCGCCAGGAACAGCAGCACCCGCATGACGCCGGTGACCAGGATGCCGATCACCGAGCTGCGGGTGATCTGCCGGACGTTGTCCGGGCCGGTGACACCGGAGTCGAGCATGCGGTGCGCGCCGGCGTAGGTGATGTAGCCGCCCACGGTGCCGCCCACCAGGGTGGTGATGATGAGGAAGTCGATCTGTTCCGGCAGGACCGCGTTCTTGAGCGCTTCGCCGACGGGCGGGGCGGCGACGATGGCCACGTAGATCATCAGGAGGATCATGATGGCACCGAGGATCACCACGATGCGGTCCAGTGCCATGCCGGCCTTCTTGCTCACGAAGATCATGATCGCGATGACCGCCGAGATGGCGCCACCGATCTTGGGCTCGATACCGAGCATCGCGTTGGCGCCGAGCCCGGTGCCGGCGATGTTGCCGATGTTGAAGACGACGCCGCCGATGAAGACGAGTCCGGCCAGGAACCAGCCGATGCCCGGAAGGACCTTGTTGCCGAGCTCGTGCGCGCGGAGCCCCGAGACCCCGATGACGCGCCAGACGTTCATCTGCACCGCGATGTCGATGAGGATCGAGGCCAGGATGGCGAACGCGAACGCTGCGCCGATCTGAGCGGTGAACACGGTGGTCTGGGTGATGAAGCCAGGCCCGATGGCGCTGGTGGCCATGAGGAACATGGCCCCCAGCAGTGCGGTGCGCCGAGCGGAGGAGCTCAGCTTCGGTCTGTTCTGGGTATCTGCCATGGGCCCGTCCATTACATCAAGGTGACTGGAGTCACATCCTGTGGTGGGGATGACCCTACAGGTTGTTGAACAATCCGCGCAAGGTATTGTTCAACAACTTCTGAGCAGGCGGTTCGCCCGCAGCGGGGTGACACCGTGGTCGCTGTCCCCCGGACTGTCGTGACCAATCGGAGGTCAGGACGAAGGGCCGTTCTCCCACGATACGAAAGCCGGTCTCCGGGTGGGTGATCTCCTCACCGCGGGCTTCCGGTCGAACTACCATCCCGAACTCGTGGCGGACCACCTATAATCGGCGCGGCCACCTGCGGCAGCATCACCGAGTGGGACCGACAGGGGACCCTGTTCCTGAGCGGGCTTTCGCCGGGCAACGTTGCTCGAGCCGGCCCGGATCATCGTCCCGTAGCCGTCATCACCAAGGGCGTCCGGCAACGATCACGGGACAACGACCACCTTGCCGAGCGCATGCCCGGTCCCGACGTAGGCGAGGGCCTGCGGCACCGCCTCGAGCGGAAAGGTGCGGTCGATGTGGATGCGAAGATCGCCGTCGATGCACCGCTGCGCGACGGGCTCGAAGTGCGCGGGGCCTTCCCTGACAGCGAGGACCCCGAGCCGCCGTCCGGTCAGCAGGCCCAGCGCGGTTCCGAGGGTCACGACCTGCAGTAGTGTCCGGGTGGTTCCGCCCACGCAGAGGTACCGGCCGCCGCGGGTCAGCGCCCTCCGGTAGGCGAACGCGGATCGGTGGGCCACGAGATCCAGCACCAGGTCATAGGGTTCGAGCCTGGTGAAGTCCTGGCGGCGGTAGTCGATCACCTCATGGGCCCCGAGGCTCCGCATGAAGGCGAGTTTGTCGGCGTTGTCCACGGCGGTCACGTGGGCGCCCGAGGACCTCGCGAGCTGGATCGCGAACGATCCCGAACCGCCGCCCGCCCCGTTGATCAGCACACGCTGCCCGGGGTGTGCGCGGGCGGTGCCCTGGAGGGCGATCGAACCTGCCTGCGGCAGCGTCGAAGCCTCGGCGGACGTCAGCTCAGCAGGCTTGCGGGTGAGCGCGGCTTCGGGGACCACGGCGTACTCGGCGAAGCCGCCCTTGAGTCCCAGATTGTCGCCGTACACCTCATCGCCCCGCCGGAACCGGGTGACCCCGGAGCCGACGGCGGCCACCCGCCCGGCGATGTCGGAGCCGAGCACCCTGCGGGCCGGGGCGCGCAGCCCACCGAGCCGAGCGTACATCGGGGTGCCGAGGAGCCCCTCCCAGTCCGAGAGGTTGATCGATGTCGCGACGACCTCGACGAGCACCTGGTGTGCTCCGGGCGTCGGAACCGGGACGTCCTCCAGCCTCAGCACGTCCGGCGGGCCGTAGCGCTCGTACACGACGGCCTTCATCCGGCACTGCCGGCCGTGGAACAGACGTGATCAACCATGCGGGTCAGGATACGCCGGGTGGAAGGGACACGCCGGGCCCACGGATCGCATCCAGATCCATCGCCTGAGGATCCACCCGCCGTGCGATCAGCCCTCCCATCGTTCAGGACCACCCGGGACCTGCGGGTCCGGATCTGGGCGAGTCGCCCGGCACCTCCTAGTCTGATGCTCACGGGGGAAGACGCCGAGTCGGGTGCGCGAAGGAGTGCGGAATGGCTGAAGGAACGAAGAACGATCCATGGCGGTTGGTGACGGCTCCGGGATCCTCGGACTACACGATGTACGAGGACCCCCTGGCCGACCCCCCGGCGCTCGTCTGCCAGGTGGGCTCGACGACCCTGAGATACCACCGGCAGGCCATCGGCGACCTGCATGCCTGGCTGCTGGAGCAGGGCGGCTGGGTCCCACTCGGCGCGGCGGACGAGACGAAGCCTGCGCCCGAGGGCAGCGTCGAGGCGTGGGGCAGGGATGCCTCCAACCCGGTGAACGGCTGGTACGGGCTGAGAAAAGGCTATCGGGGTCGGTTCGGCATGTACCTGCCGCCGTTGCTGGAGGCTCTCGGTCTGGTCGAACTCACGCATGAGAAGCGCAACAACAAGGTTCGCGCGATCGCCTGAACTCGCGGGACGCGGCCGCCTCATCTGCGCCAGCACCACCACCGGCATGAACTGCACGGCCTAAAACTCCGTGCGCGCGAACGCGGAGCACAGCGGCCCCAATGCCACTCCCGTCTGCCGTCAATAGCTTGCTGCAGTCCCCTGCGGAGCTGCTGGATCCCCTCGGCAGGAGTGGCGCCACCGGAGGCACCACGCATCGCCGCGGGATCTACCATGCTGGATCTACCATGAGGTACGGGCGTGGGTCCGCCACGTGCGCACGAGGTGTGGAGGAACCATGAGAGCAGCACGCTATTACGGACGAGGGGACATCCGTGTCGATGAGGTCCCCGAGCCCGAGGTGGGGCCCGGCACGGTGGGCATCGATGTGGCCTGGTGCGGGATCTGCGGCACGGATCTGCACGAGTACCTCGAAGGCCCGATCTTCTGCCCCACCCACGAGACCCCTCACCCGATCTCGGGCGAAACGCTGCCCATCACGCTGGGCCACGAGTTCTCCGGCGTCGTCTACGCCGTAGGCGACGGCGTCGACGACCTCGCAGTAGGCCAGCATGTCGTCGTCGAGCCCTACATCATCGGCGACGACGTCGAGACCGGCCCGGAGAGCACGGACTACCACCTGTCCGAGAACATGAACTTCATCGGCCTCGCCGGACGCGGCGGTGGTCTCGGCGAGAAGATCGCCGTGCAACGACGCTGGGTGCACCCCATTGCCGCGTCGGTGCCCCTGGACCAGGCAGCGCTGATCGAACCCCTGTCCGTGGGCTATCACGCCGTGAACCGGTCCGGGGCGCAGGCCGGGGACGTGGCCCTGGTGGGTGGAGCGGGACCGATCGGCCTGCTGACGGCCGCCGTCCTCAAGGCCCTGGGCGTCACGGTGGTGGTGTCCGAGCTCAGCCCGCTGCGACGCCAGAAAGCGCTCGAGTCCGGGGTGGCCGATCATGCACTGGATCCCCTTGCCACGGATGTCGCTGCCGAGGTGCGCAAACTGACCGGAGGGAAGGGCGCGGACGTGGCATTCGAATGCACGAGCGTGCAGGTGGTCCTGGACACCCTCATGGACGCATTGCGGCCCACGGGTGTGCTGGTCGTGGTCTCGATCTGGGGCAAGCGGTCGGACTTCGACATCCACAGGCTGGTGATGAAGGAGATCGACCTGCGCGGCACCATCGCCTACGGCAACTCCCACCCCGCGACCATCGAACTGGTGGAGTCGGGGAAGATCGACCTCGCTCCCTTCATCACCGGCAGGATCGGACTCGACGGACTCGTGGAGGAGGGGTTCGACACGCTGATCCATCGGAACGAGACGGCCGTCAAGATCCTCGTCTCACCCTCCGGCACGGGCCTCTGACCGCGGCAGGCAGATAGCTGCCTGTTGCTGCGCACGAGGCGACCCGCCGACGGATCATGAGCCGTTCGGCGGGTCGTCGGCGCTCGGACACCGCGAACGAGCGCCGACGTCCGGGCTATGAGGCTCGGGGCGCCCAGTGGGCCTAACCGCCCCAGACGGAGGTGGATCCGGAATGACCCGTGACGATGCTCTGGTACACGATGGCCAGTCCGCCGACGATCCCCAGGACGACGGCGAGGGCCCCGACCCAGCGCGCGCCCAGGAGGTTCCGTAGTCCACCGAGCCGGCGGGACCTGATGAGGGCCTGTGGGAATGCCGCAGCGATCTGGGCCGCGACGATGACGAAGAAGACGACCGCCAGGGTCTTGAACAGGTCCCCCTGTTCCGCGTGCACTTCGATGACCGCCGACTCCGGCATGGTGTGCTCGAGCTGTTCCCCTGCCTCCGCGGTCAGGATGGACAACGGGACGAGGACGACGGCCAGGACGCCCAGCGGCCACGCCAGCCGGGACCGCAGACGCGGCAGGCCGGCGAACAGGAGGGACAGGATCCCGGCGACGGGTGCCAGGACGACCACCCCGTGGATGAGGAGGATATGGGCCGGAAGGCCACCGATTTCAAGCACGATAGGACTCCTTCTTCGGGACCGCAGCAACGAGGGGTGATGGAACCGGGACGTCCAGGCGGATGAAGCAGGAGGCTATGCCTGGCGGGGTTCGTACCGCACCGTCATCGCGACCATCATGGTCCGCTCCGCTGGGTGAGCGCCGGGAGTCGTTCGGCCCGGTTCCCGCAGGGGCCCGGACGGACGCACCGGGCCCTGCGTGCACCCCGTGGCGGCAGGTCAGTGGCCGGATCCGGTGACGATCTTGTTCCGTTCCGACTCGTGCGCACCGCCCTTCTTCGCCAGCGTGGAGCACGCCTCCTCGATGTCGCGGGCGAGCGTATCGACGTGCTCGCGACTCATCGTCTCCTTCACCAGGGCCCGCATGATCGTCACGTTCTGGGCGTCCGGCGGCAGGGTGTACGCCGGCACCATCCAGCCGCGTTCGGCCGAGAGCTGCCAGGCGATGTCGAACTCGTTGTATCCGGGGTCGGAGGCCAGCCGGAACGCGACCAGGGGAAGTTGCTCCTCGTCGGGGCCGATGATCTCGAACCGGCCCATGGCGTCCAGCTTCCCGGCGAGGACACGGGCGTTGGTCTGCATGTTCTGCATGATGTACGTGTAGCCGGCGCGGCCGTAGCGGACCAGGTTGTAGTACTGGG
This sequence comes from Arthrobacter sp. L77, assembly GCF_000816565.1. Lineage (NCBI taxonomy): Bacteria > Bacillati > Actinomycetota > Actinomycetes > Micrococcales > Micrococcaceae > Arthrobacter > Arthrobacter sp. L77. Next base: position 886,448 of record NZ_JWSU01000006.1, read on the forward strand.
CGAGAACCATCGCCGAGCCTGTGGAGAAGTTCAGCGTGAAGGTCGAATCGGTCTTGCCGAGGTAGTTCTCCTCGAACACGAGGTCCTTGGCGAGGTCGGCCTTCTCCCGGAAGATCAGCCAGCCGATGCCGGGATAGACCAGCCCGAACTTGTGCCCGGAGACATTGATCGAGCGGACCTGCTCGAGCCGGAAGTCCCACTCGGAGTGCGGGTAGAGGAAAGGCCAGACGAACCCTCCGCTCGCTGCATCCACGTGCAGCGGCACATCGAGCCCTCGTTCGTTCCTGATCCGGAGCAGCAGGTCGTTGATGCCGACGACGTCGTCCTTGTGCCCGGTGAACGTCGTTCCCAGGACGGCTGCGACGCCGATGGTGTTCTCGTCGATGTACGGCTGCACATCGTCCGGGCCGATGGTGTACTTCCCCGGCTGTAGCGGCACGATCCGCGGCTCGACGTCGAAGTAGCGGCAGAACTTCTCCCACACCACGTGTACGTCGCCGCCGAACACGAGGTTGGGGCTCGACGTCGACGCACCGGCGGCCTCGCGACGCTTGCGCCAGTTCCACTTCAGGGACAGACCGCCGAGCATGATCGCCTCGGACGACCCCTGGGTCCGGGCTCCCGTCGTCTCGCCGGGTGCGTGGAAGAGGTCGGCGAGCATCCGGATGCAGCGCTGCTCGATCTCGGCCGTGCGGGGATACTCGGCGTGGTCGATGAAGTTGCGGTGCAGGTTCGCGGCGATGATCCGCTGGGCCTCCGGCTCCATCCACGTCGTCACGAAGGTCGCCAGGTTCCGGGCTGGATCGCCCTCCAGCGCCAGGTCCTCCGACACCAGGCGCAACGCATCCTGGGCAGAAATGCCGGTCTCCGGGAACTCCCGGCTCGGAACCTCCTCGGTGATGAATCGGTTGCCGAACAATGCCGCGTCGGCGTTCGTCTGGTGGGAATCTACTGACATGACTTCTCCTTCAGGAACAGGTGACAGGGGCTTACGGATGGATTCCCTGGTCCGCAGGAACCGGGGCACCGGTGGGTTCCGGACTCAGCATCAGGATCGCGCCGGTGAGGAAGCACAGTGCTCCCACGAATGTGCCGAGACCGGACAGCTCGGCGTTCCAGACGTCGCCGCTGGACGGGACGACGAAGGCCGCGACGGCCGAGATGCCGAAGGCGACAGAGCCGGCCATGTTGACCACACCGATCGTCCACGTCCGGGGCCTGAGCCGGCCTGCGGCGGCACTGCGACGGGCATATCGCAACGCCACACCGCTTGACACGAGGAATGCCACGGAGCCCAGCGCGTCGGGTCGCCATACCCGCTGCTCGGTCAGCTCCGTACTGAGACCGACCAGCAGCGCGTTCGCCGTGCTCCAGTTGAACCACAGGGTGCCGGCGAGTTGGATCGCCGCCGCGAGCCAGACGAGATCCCGTGGCGCCCAGACCCAGAACGAGCGGCCGGCCGTGGTGTCCGCAGCGGGGAGCGCGTCGACGGCGTCGCGGTACTGCAGGTACGCCGCACCGGTGAAGAACAGGGAGCCGACGAAGAAGGTGAGTCCACACCAGCGCGATCCCACGGCCTCCGCGTACGGCGGCACCACACCCAGGGCGAACAGACTCGAGCCGATGATGAACAGCCACGCGATCCGCCGGTCCTGGACGGTCGATCGGGCCGCCCTCGACCTCCCCGGTGCATGGTCGACACCCGACCGGGCCGGCGGCCTGACGCCCCCGCGATCGTGCGGTGTCCCGTGCTCCTTCGGACCCGGATCCGGGAGAACATTGATGATCACGAAGGCCACCGCCACAGCCACCACCACCTGGGGTGTCACGGCCACCCCGTCGGCGCCCAGCAGCAGCGTGGCCAGCAGTGTCGCCGTCAACGGCAGCCGCAGCATGGCTGCGCACATGGCGCCCATGCCCATGCCGATCCCTGCCGCGAGATCCATTCCCGGCAGCCCGCTCGCAGCGATACCGAGCGCCGCGCCGATGAACATCGACGGGAACACCGGACCACCACGAAAGGCGCTCAGCGAGAGCCCGTAGACCAGGGTCTTGCAGACGATCAGCAGGACCAGCACGGGAAGCGAGTAGTCCGCGGCGTTTCCGACCAGCTCCGGGAGTGCCTCCTGCCCCGAGAACAGCACCTGCGTGAAGGTGCGACCCGAGATCACCTGGTACGCCATCGCAGTCAGGCCGATCAGCAGGCCCAGCGCGGTGGTCACCAGGACCCGGCTCCGATGCACGACCGGGCGAAGCGACAGCGCGGCCCGGCGGATCAGCCATCCCAGCAGGGCGCCGACGACGCCCATGATCACCGCCCAGCCCAGCGTCGCCAGGGTCGGCGGTTCCGCGGGCGGCACCACGGGCAGTGCCAGCGAGAAGCTGCCCAGCCCGGTCCAGCCGTCCAAACCGACGAAGACCAGCGCCCCGACGCCGGAGGCGAGCAGCCCGGGCAGGGCGACCAGGCTCAGTGTCATCCCCCCGATCCCCGCGGCCTCCATGATCAGGAACGCGCCGAGCACAGGAGAGCCGAGCAGGGTACTGATCGCTGCGAAGCTGCCGGCCGATGCCATGATCGTCAGGGCCATCGGCGGAGCGTCCTTCTTCACCAGGTGGATCGCCAACGCACCGAGGCCGCCACCGATCGCGATCAGCGGGCCTTCCGGCCCGAGCACTGCACCAAGGCTGAGCGTGGTCAGCGCAGCGAGGACGATGCCCACGAGCTCCCGACCGTTGGCCGGAGCGCCGCCCGCCGTGAAGCCGGCAGCGGGTGAGTGGCCCCCGGTGCCCGGCAGGTACCGGATGGTCAGTGCCGTCAGCAGCCCGCACAGCATCACCCACGGGACCGGCCACCACGCCGGAGCAGCGCCCCCGAGGACCTGATCCGGCAGCCCGACGAAGACGAACTGCTGGATCGCCGCGACCGACGCGAGGAAACCGTACGCAATGATCGAGACGGGTACCCCCAGGACGGCCGCCAGGACGAGCGCGGCGAGGTAGGACCGAGAACGGATCACAGCGATCGGGTCCAGTCCGGCCGAGGACGCAGCGGGGCCGTTCATGCCCGACCACCCGGCAGGGAGTCAGCCCACATCGGCACGTAAGGCGAGCTCCGGGTGTGCGGCGTCGCCGACAGGTCCGGGAGAACCGGATCGGTGGGCCAGTGGTGGCAGGTGGGCATTCCTTCTCCTTCCGCTGACCGTCCGCCGAAGGACAGGAGCCTTGGGTGAAGCCTCACGGTCGACAGAAGCTGGTCGAACGCACGGTTGCCAAGCTAGCGCCTCACGTGCGGGCAACCATCACCACTTGCGGGTGAAACGGACCCGGGACCACCCGGCGGACCACGCGGGCCCTGGCCCGCGCATAACCGACACGGCGTGCCGCAGCGTGCGACAGCCGGGATTGACATAGCCGGTCCTGGGTCCCAGCGTGGGGGTGGGTGGTTCCATCTGGATCACGCAAGCCGCGGGCCGGTTCGATCTCGGTGGGCTTCACGGAGGCAGAAGAAGACCTAGAGGAGACATGGGATGACCACCTGGCGGATCAGGGATTTCCACTCGGCGGACCTGGACGGAATCCTGCACCTGTGGGAGACCCTCAAGGCGAGCAACGTCGACCCCGTGTATGCCCTCTCCGAGGTGCTCGCGTCCTGCGAGAAGGATCACGCGGTGGTGGCGGTGCAGGGCGACCAGGTTGTCGGCGCCGCCGTCGGACGTGCCGCGCACGACCAGGGCTGGATAGTCTTCCTGGCCACTCTTCCCGAATATCGTGGCCGCGGTATCGGCACCTCGCTGCTGACGGCCGTCGAGAACAGCATGTCACCGCACGGGCTGAACAAGCTCTCGGCGTTGATGCCGGAGTCGGAGACGAGGGTCGAGGCATTCCTGAGCCGTGGCTTCGCGCTGAAGAAGAACCTGCGGTACTTCGAGCGCACCATCCCTGTCCAGCGACAGGAGCTCGGCGCACTGGGCCAACTCGGTGGCCGCATCCTTGCTCGCGACCAGTGGGAGAAGGTGGCCGGGATGCGCAAGGAGAAAGAGCTGCTGGAACGCCGTCTCGTGCTTCCACTCGCCGAGGCGGATCTGGCCGATGAATTCGGTGTCGTGCCGCCGCGGGCCGTCGTCCTCTTCGGCCCACCGGGCACCGGCAAGACCACCTTCGCCAAGGCCATCGCCTCCCGACTGGAGTGGCCCTTCGTGGAGGTGTTCCCCTCCCGCCTGGCGGCCAACCCCCAGGGACTGGCCGGGGCCCTCCGCGAGACCTTCCTGGAGATCGCGGAACTGGAACACGCCGTGGTCTTCATCGACGAGGTCGAGGAGATCGCCTCGCACCGCTCCGGCGAGCCGCCGTCGCCCCTGCAGGGTGTCACGAACGAACTCCTCAAGATCATCCCGGCCTTCCGCGAACAGCCCGGGAGGCTGCTGGTGTGCGCCACCAATTTCATCAGGGCCCTGGACACGGCGTTCCTGCGGCACGGGCGGTTCGATTACGTCATCCCCATCGGCCTGCCGGACCGTCAGGCCCGCGAGGCGATGTGGCATCGCTTCATCCCCGCACCCGTAGCGGACACCGTGGACGTGGCGCTGCTGGTGGAACGCACCCAGGGGTTCTCCCCCGCGGACATCGAGTACGCCGCCCGCAGCGCCTCGCAGCGCGCTCTGGAAAAAGCCGTGTACGACGACGGCGGGTCGGCTTCCGGAGGCGTAGCGTCCGTCCGTGCGGCGGGGCGGAAGGGCCCGACCACGCAGGACTATCTGGACGCCATCGGCGAGACCCGGACCACCGTCAGCGACGAGGTCTACCAGGACTTCCTGGCGGACATCGACACCCTCGGTCGTGTCTAGAGGCCCAGAACCTCCGGCGCGTGCGGGTCCTCTCCGACGATCCTCCGGGGAGTTACGGTGGAGACCATGACGGCGGCACCGGCCCAGCGGGTCCTCTTCCACGGCGTGACAGGCAGCGGGAAGACCTCGGCTGCCCATGCCTACTCCCTCGTCACCGGTGTCCCCGAGTTCTCGGCCGACGACGACCTGGGGTGGCTCCCCGGGTGGGAGGGCCGGCCGGTCGAGGACCAGTACCGGATCGCGGCCACCACCGCCGCGCAGGACCGGTGGGTCCTGGACAGTGCCTACTCGTCCTGGCGGGACATCGTCCTCCGCCGTGCCCTCGCGAAGGACTCCATCATCGGCTGGCACTTCAGGACCTTCACCCGGAAACGGCAGGCGATCGGGACGATCAGGGTTGACCCGTCGATGCCTCCGGTCCTGTCCTTCCGGCGACCAGGCGACCTGGACGCCTGGATCGCGGCAGGCGCCCATGCGCCACCGACCGTCGGACCGGCGCTCACGGAATGAGCTCGACTCCACAGGCCGACCGGTACTGCGCCGGCATCATCATCGAGCCGTACACGCCGGACTGGGCGCGCCAGTACCGGGGTGTCGCCGATGCTCTGGGGACCGTTCTGGCAGGGCTCCCGATCATCTCGATCGAGCACGTCGGCTCGACGGCGGTCCCGGGTCTGCCGGCCAAGCCCATCCTCGACATCGACATCATCGTCCTGCGCCACGTCGTTCCTGCTGCCATCGAAGCGCTCGAACGCGCGGGCTACGTACACCGTGGAGACCTCGGAGTAGCGGACCGCGAAACGTTCAGGGCACCCGATGAGACACCGGCCCGCAACGTCTACCTGTGTGTGGCCGGCACCCTGCACCTTCGCAACCACCTGGCCGTACGGGCGGCGCTCCTCGCGGACCCCGCCCTCCGGGACCGGTACGGCGCGGTGAAACGACAACTGGCAGGCGAACCCGATATGGACATCCACCGCTACATCGCCGGCAAGTCCACCGTGCTGCAGGACATCCTGGCCGTCTCGGACCTCACGCCCGAGGAGAGGAGTGAGATCCGCGAGCTGAATACGCGAAAGTGATCGGCGACGGTGGTCGATGACGTCCCGACTATGACCTGCCGAGGACGCCGAGTGGCCCGGGCGCGGGCGACGGATGCTCCAGCAGGGTCGACGCCCAGCCCCTGTGTACCGCGCCCTGCCAGGAGGGAGCAGAAGGTCCCCGTACCGCCGAGAACCTCATCACCCTCAGTGGTCCACCAGTGGGTGCACTGCTCGTCGAGGGAGACGCACAGCCATCCGTTGTCATCGGCAATGATCGGCGCCGAGCACGCCTCCTGGCGAGGGCGGGGAACATGGGGTGCCTGTCATGCTCAGGACGCCTGAGGGTGAGCAGTACGGGACGGGGCTGCTCATCGGGGTGCCTGTTCCAGCGTTCGTACGAAGGTGGCGGCACCCTCACCCCGGAAATCTTCCGCATCGACGGGGCGGCCCGAGACGGCCATGAGCAGTGCCAACGAGGTCCCTTCGACCTCTGGACCGGAACCGTGCTCAACTCCCGAATCGGAAGCCCGCAGACGGAATCCGGCGGCGCGTTCCTTGCCGCCGCCCATGGAGATGCCGGTCTTGAGTTGATGACGCAAGGCCGCGTCGATCGACTCACTCGGGTAGGCGCGCAGAAGCCCCAGCGGACGGCGAATGTCCTCACCATGCACGATCGCTTCGACGAGTCGGGTTGCTGGAGCAGCAGGCGGCGTCCTGGTTGCATCGCGTACGCGGCGGAACTCGCCCAGGGTCGCTTCCGGGGTGGAGGCACGTTCCCTGGTGATGCCGTTCGCGTTGTGTCTGTCGAAATCGAATCTCGCGGCGATCAGTTGACGGAGGAAGCCGAGGCGGGTTGTCTTCGCGGAATCCACGAGATGAGCTACGACGTCGTGAATGTCCCAGCCGGGGCAGAGCGAGGGTTGTGCCCATTGCTCCGGGGTGAGCGACTCGAGTTCCCTGATCAGGATGTCGCGTTCGATGTGAACAGCCGGCCACACCGCGGCCGAAGGTCGGGAAGGCATGGGGCAATACAACCACGCGGTTGGACCCGACAACCAGTACCTCTACGACTGGCGGCGGCATCAAAACGAGTCGCGTGGTCCCTGCTCAGGATCGACCGCGAGCGCGTCAACGGCTCACGACACGATGTTCCACGGTGTCGGGGAGCCTGTGGACATGAGGCATCTAGGCTGAGCAGATCGACGAATGGGGAGTGCCGTGCCGAAGCGGAGCTATCCGTGGTGCAGCGTGGCACCTCTCCCGAGCCTGCCCGGCGCGAACGGACAGGACCGCCCATGCCCGGAGCACCGGCACGACCGACTCTCCCTCGAGCAGGAGGTGAGCGGTAGAAGTGGACGGCACGAGCACGCCGACAGACGGTAGTCGCGTGAGACGAAGGACCCGTCCCTCGGTGAAGGACTATCTGTGGGGACTGACGACGGTCCTGATCCTCGTGGTCGGCGGGTTCTTGCTGGGCATTCCGCTGTGGAACACCATGGGCATCGAGACCCGGCGCTGTGAGGTGGTGTCCGCTGGGCCGATGACCTCATCGGGCGGGTCGCGGGGCTCGGCGTCCACGGCCGGGGTGCTGATTGGGACATCGAGCTGCGGATCGCTCGAGCTGTCGCAGGGGGTGACGCGCGATACGCGCGACGAGATCGCGGCGTCGTTCGTCATCGGCGCCGAGTACGACATCGAGACCGGCTGGTTCTCCCGCGTCGTGATGATCGAGCTGCTCGACGAGATCGGGTCCATCCGAAGCTGCCGGCTCGTGAAATGAACAGGGGAATCGATGAACCGACGGACGTCGGATCGACGGCGGGGCACCCATGAGTTCTGGCTCCGCCTGCTGATCCCCGCGGCGCTGCTCGTCGGGCTGCTCGTCGTCCTCGTCGGCTCCGTCCCGCGCGAGGTCGTCCCGACCGCCCTCGTGGTCGCCGGAGCGGCCGGGCCGACTCGTCCGTCCTGAACGCGGAGAGGCTCCGAGGTCAAGGGTGGCCGGCGCGTGCTGCTCCCGCAGCGGCGGAGCTGCCCAGATCGCTGCCGGGAAGCGGTTGGTGTGCGGTCAGGGCCGCGATCCATGAGTCCGTGGAGCCGACGGCGGCCCAGTTGGAGTTCAACAGTGCGAGCAGGGTCGTGTGTACGGTCCTGGCGTCGGCAGAGCCGGCGTCGTTCGCGATGTTGATCGCCCCCGTGGCATCGGAGAGGACTTCCGTGGTGAAACCGATGGCTTCTGCTTCGACGGCGGACCCGAGGATGCAGTTGTTGGTCATGTAGCCCGCGAGGGTCACGGTGTCGACGTCGTAACCACGCAGCCATCGGGTGAGGTCCGTGTCGGCGTAGACCGACCCGTACTGCTTCACGATGCTCTTCCAGGTCCCGGCGCGGCGGCGCTCGATCTCGGGGTGGAGCTCGAACTCGGGCGTGCCCGGGGCGAAGACGGGGGCGCCCTCGCCTGAACTGTGCTGGACGACCACGATCGGGATGCCGGCGGCGGTGGCCGCATCGATGGCTGCCGTGATCCGCGGGAGGGACAGCTCGTGCGGCGGGTACTGGATCTCCAGCAGCCCCCCGAAGTACTGCTGTTGGACATCGACGAGGACGAGGGCGCGGCGGGGTGTGGTCATAGTGGGACATTACCCGGGGCGGGGCGGTCACGAACCGATCGGTGGGCTCGTCCCGTCGACGCTGTCGACGGTGTAGACGGCCTCGGAGGGATCGGGCCCCTCGGTGAGGGCGCTGTCGACGGGCCCTGCGTTCTCCCGGTCCGGTGTTTCTGCAGCGAGGTGATCCGGCTGTGCGCGGAGCTCACGTGCTCCGGCTGTCCCGCCGGCACCCGGAATGCCCTCGAGGAGCCCCCGGACGCGCGGGTCCAGCGGCCTCACCTGCTCAGGCTCGTCGTCCAGCATCGCCCTGACCTGCGCTCTTCTGGCCGCAGCACGGTCACTGAGGAATCCGGCGACAGTGAATGCTGCGGTACCTGCTGCCATCCAGCGGCGCGGGTGCCGCGTACCGGCCCGCCGAAGCTTCTCCTCGAGCCGGGCATCGATCACGTCTGAGACATCGGCGAAGCGAAGAGCGGCCGCAGCCGCGGCGAGTCCCGCCAGTACCCGCAGCGGCAGCCGCGTGCCGCCGACCGTAACCCCGATGTACAGGCCGGTGAGGACAGCGGTCCCGACGTGGACAGCGCGACGCTGCCGGTCGTCCAGCCTGGATGCATCGATGAGGGGAACTGCCCCGATGATCGCCGTCGACAGGATGCCGAACACCGGTGATGCAGGATCGGCGAGTGGGTGCTGCTTGTCATGAGTCACGTGCGGTCCTTCGAACAGAGGGTGCTTCCTATCTATCACGGCCCGGCGCGCCACTCCCCCCGCCCGGCGTTTTCCCCACACATGCCCTACCTGCTAAGCTCGATGAGTCCCTCACGGGTACGGGAGTTTCCGTATCTGCCTTCGTAGCTCAGGGGATAGAGCGTCTGCCTCCGGAGCAGAAGGTCGTAGGTTCGAATCCTATCGAGGGCACATCCACCGCCGTCGGCCATCAGGCCGGCGGCGGTTCTGTTTTGGTAGGCTCCACAGGATGCGGCCCCGGGGTCCGCAGGATCACCTACCGACGGGGGGAACGTGGGGACACCAGCCGGACCCACGCGCGTCCCCACCGTGATGACCCTGATCGTCCTCGTCCTCGTGGTGCTCGCGGCTGCCTTCGTCGGCGACTTCTCCGCGGCCCCCGTCACGGACCCGCAGGACAGCTCCCCCCGACCGGTGCAGTCCGCCGCACCGACGGAGACGACCACGGCACCACCCCTGCCCGACGGCGAGCGCATCGTCGTCGACGGCGGCACCCTGGCCGCCACTGCCCTGGTCCTCCTCATGCTCGCGCTGGCCCTCCTGACGCGGTTCCTGCTGCGGTTCCGCGGCCGGCACGGACCCGATGGGGATCCCCCGCAGCGCACCGAGCTGCAACACCCCGCCACCGTCGCCCTGGTGACCGTGGCCCTGCCGGAGTGGGCGGCGGCGTCGCGTGCCGCGCTGGTGAGCGGCGGCAGCACCTCCGACACGATCATCCGGTGCTGGCTCGAACTCGAGCGCGTATGCGCCGAGGCGGGCGTCGGCCGCACGCCCACGCAGACGACGTCGGACTTCGCCTCCACGGTGGCGGTCACCCTCGATCTTCCTCCCCTGCCGCTGGCCTCCCTCAACCACCTGTACCAGCGTGCCCGCTTCGGGCAAGCCGGCCGGAGCCCCGCCGCCGATCCCCTCGGCCCCGCCGACCGCCACGCGGCGGCGGCGAGCGTGGACGACCTGGCACGGTCCCTCGCCGCACGCGCCCGGCAGCAGGGCGTCCGGCCGTGACGCGGTCCGCGTGGGCCATCACGGCCGCCCTGGTCGGCCTCGCGCTGGTCGCCGTCTGGTTCTTCGGGCTCGATGCCCGCCACGGCGTCGTCCTCGTGGGCGCAGCGTGCGCTGCGGGCATCGCGAACGGCGTCCTCGAGGCCGTCGACATCCCGCGGATCGTCCTGCCGCGCCCGCCCGAGCCGGAGCGCGGCCTCGCCGACCTCCAGGCGCTCGAGTTCTCCCTCGCGTCCACGGACCCCGGGATGCGTGCGGTCCTCGAGGTGCACACCCTCGCCCGCTCCGTCGCTGCGGCACGGCCCGGCACCCCCCGCAGTGATGTGCTCGACGCCTTCGTGGCGGAGCCCCGACCCTCGGGCCTGACCCATCGCGAACTCCAGGCGCTCGGCGCGGAACTGGAGCGCATCGTCCTCTCCCCCGCGCCCCACCCGACGTCCACCCGCCATCAGGAGGCCCCATGACCGACCCCGAGTCCCACCCGCCGAGCGCCGACCCCGGCGCGGTCCTGACGGGCCCGGCCGTCGGGCCGGGCGCGGACCAGCTCGACGCCGCCCGCGTGGGCCGTGACGTCCTCGCCCGTGCGGGGACCGTCGTCGTCGGCGCCGAAGGAGCCCTGCGTCTGGCCCTCGCAGCCGTGCTCGCGGGAGGTCACGTCCTGTTCGAGGACCTGCCCGGCCTCGGGAAGACCCTCGCGGCCAAGACCCTCGCCCAGGCGCTGGGGCTCGATTTCCGACGCCTGCAGTTCACGCCGGACCTCCTGCCCTCCGACGTGACCGGCTCGTCCATCTTCAATCCGGCCACGCGGGAGTTCGAGTTCAAGCCCGGCCCCATCTTCGCGGGCCTGTTCCTCGCCGACGAGATCAACAGGACGTCCCCGAAGACCCAGTCCGCGCTCCTCGAAGCCATGGCCGAGGCGCAGGTGTCCGCCGAAGGCGCCACCCTGCCGCTCCGGCGCCCCTTCCATGTGTTCGCCACCTCCAACCCCATCGAGTTCGAGGGCACCTACCCGCTGCCCGAGGCGCAGCTGGACCGCTTCATGGTCCGCCTGCGCTTCGGGTACCCCGGCCCGGGCGGCGAACAGGACATCATCGCGCGACGCATCACGCGGCGGCAGGAGGAGACACGGGTCGCGAACGTGACCACGGCCGAGGGGCTGCTGCGCCTCCAGGCCGCCGTCGAAGCCGTCGGGGTGGACGACGACGTCATCGACTACGCGGTCCGGCTCACCGCAGCAACGCGGACCCACCCGGCGGTCGAGGTGGGCGCGTCGCCCCGCGGGTCGCAGGCGCTGGTCCTGCTCGGCCGCGCGCTCGCGGTCCTCGACGGCCGCACCTTCGTACTGCCCGAGGACGTGAAGGAGGGCGCCGAGGCCGTCCTCGCGCACCGGCTGACGCTGACGCCCTCGTCCTGGGCGCAGGGCGTGGCGACGGAGAAGGTGGTGCGGGACGTGCTGGCCGAGGTGCCCACCCCGCCGACCGTGCCCCGTGGGTAGGACCGACGCCGCCCGGTCCCCGGTCTGGGCGCTCGCCGTCATCACCACGCTCCTCTGCGTGGTGGCGGGCCTGGTCTCCGGCCGTCCGGACACCGTGGCACTCGCCGCACCGTTCGCCGTCCTCGCGCTCGCCGGGCGCGCAGGGCCGATCGCCGGGAGCGCGTGCGCGGTGCGCATCGCCCCGGACGGACGGACGGAGGCCCGGGGACCGCGCCTGCGGCTGCTGCTCGCCCCGCGGGAGGCCGACAGCGCGCCGGACGCGGGACGCCTGGTCGTCACCACCCTGGCCGCCCCGGGGTGCCCTCCGGAGGCCGTCGTCCTGCTGGCCGGCGAGGAGTGCCCGCTGCTGGTGGACGCGCCGCCCTCCGGTGAACGGGACGTCCTGGCCTACGGCGCCGCGGGTTTCGGTGCCGATCTCGCCCGGCCCTCGGCGTTCGCTGCGGCACCGCCGGTGCGCGTGAGCATCCTGCCGCCGATCGGCGCGACGCTCGCTCGCCCGGTCTCCCGGCGGCTCACGGGCCTGGCCGGGACGCATCGGTCCGGGCGCCCGGGAGACGGCGGCGAGCTGCGCTCCGTCGCTCCCCTGCAGCCCGGGGACGCGCTGCGGAGGATCGACTGGCGTGCCACGGCCCGCCGGTCCACCGACCAGGACCGGATCATGGTGCGGCGCAGCTTCGCGGACGCGGAGGCCTCGGTCCTCCTCGTCGTCGACCAGGCCCACGACCTGCCGTCCTCGACCGCCGACTGGTTCGCCGCGGCTCCTCCGCGCCTGGCGGCCGGATCGCTGCACGTGGCACGGACGGCCGCGGCGACGGTCGCGGCCTCCTACCTCTCCGTCGGTGACCGCGTGGGCCTCGACGACCTGTCCGGCACGCGGCGCGCCCTGCGCTCCGCGGCGGGAGCACGCCACCTCGAACAGATCCGGGTCCGGCTCGCGGGCACGGCCGTGGTGCCGCGTCGGCGGCGGCGGAGGGATCCCGTGCCGCCGCAGGGCGCCGTCGTCGTCGTGTTCTCCGCCTTCCTGGACGCCGAACCCGCACGGCTGCTGCGCCTCTGGCACTCGCAGGGGCACGTGGTGGCGGGCGTCGACTGCATGGCGCCCCTGGACCGGACGGAGACCACGGCGGCGCAGGCCGGGGCGGTGCGGTTCACGCTCCTGCGGCGTCGCCTGCTGCTCGAGGGACTGCAGGACGACGGCATCGCCGTGATCGCCGGGGCGACAGCCGACGCGCAGCTCACATCCCGACGTGCCGACGCGCCTGACCGGGCGGACGGTCTCGGCGCTCCCTCCGGGCCGGACCTCGACACCGGGTTCAGGCTGCTGGCGCGCCACACCGAACGGCGTGCAGGCCAGGGGTCCGGCCGGAGGATGCCATGAGGCGGCGTCGTGCCGTGCCCGCCCGGACCGCCGGCTCGCCGGCCGTCCCCGACCGGCGCGGCCTCGTCCCGCTGTGGATGGTGCGCAGCGCGACGGCCCTCCTCGCGATCCTCCTCGGCAGCATCGCCTGGAGCGGTTCAGCGTGCATCGTCCTGCCCCTCGTGGTGGCCGCGGGCGCGGCGGTGCTCCCGTCGGTGGGCGTGGTCTCGCTGTCCCTGCTGCTGCTCGTGGTGGCGTACGCGGTGAACGTGCCGGCCGGGTCCCCGTGGCTCTTGGTGTTCGTCGCCGGGCTGCATGCCGTCTTCGTCCTCTACCTCCTGCTCCTGCACCTGCCCCTCCGCGGATGGGTCAGCGTCGCGGCACTCCGTCGGCTCGGCGTGTCCTTCCTCGGCATCCAGGCCGTGACGCAACCCGTCGCCGTCCTCGCCCTGCTGGTGGGTGATGCCGGGTCCAGCCTGCCCGTGGTGCTGGGCGGTGTGGCGGCCCTTCTCGCCTGGGCGGTGTGGCTCCTCCGGCGGCCGGGCTCCTGACGCCGGCCCGCCGCGGACCAGCGGAGGAAGAACCCCCAAATCAGGACAGCTATCGTCCGCTTTCCGCCGTACCGTTGACCCATGATCGAGACCTCGGCGCGCCTGCTGCAGCTCCTCTCGCTCCTCCAGCTCCGGCGCGAATGGACAGGACCCGCCCTCGCGCAGCGGATGGAGGTCACGGAGCGCACGGTGCGGCGTGACATCGGCAAACTGCGCACGCTCGGCTACCCGATCAACGCCTCCCCGGGGGTGGCGGGCGGGTACCAGCTCGGCGCCGGGGCCCAGCTGCCGCCCCTCCTGCTCGACGACGACGAGGCGCTCGCCGTCGCGATCGGCCTGACCGCGGTGACGGCCAGCCCGGTCTCCGGCGTCGGGGAAGCCTCCGTCCGCGCGCTCACCAAGCTCGAACAGGTCCTGCCGCCCCGGCTGAGGCCCCGGTTCGCGGGGCTGCGCTCCGCCGTGACGCGTATGGCCGCGGCCAGCACACCGGTGAACCCGGAGATCCTGACCGCCCTCTCCGCGGCCATCACCGAACGCCGCAGCGTCGCGTTCCGCTACGACCGGCACGACGGCGAGTCCTCCCGGCGCGTCGTCGAACCGTACCGGCTCGTGGACACCGGCCGCCGGTGGTACCTGGTGGCCTTCGACCGCACACGGGAGGACTGGCGGACGTTCCGCGTGGACCGGTGCCGGAGCGTGCCGGTGGCACGGGACCGCTTCGTGCCCCGCCCCCTGCCCGCAGCCGACCTCGCGGTCTATGTGCAGGAGTCCATCACACGCTCGCCCTACTCCTACGACGCCGTCATCCGGTTCCACGCACCCCTGCAGGAGCTGGCAGCGCGCGTCCCGCCGAGCACGGGCACCCTCGAGGCCGACGGCGAGCACCACACGCTCCTGAGGGCGGGCTTCGACTCCCTCGACTTCCCGCTGGCCTACCTGGCGAGCTGGGACATCGACTTCGAGGTCGTCGAACCGGCCGCCATGCGCGATCGCGCCGCCGTCGTCGCCGACCGGCTCCGCCGGGCAGGAGAGGTCAGAGGGGCGGCAGCGCAGGGACCACCCCGGGACGACGGAGGGCCCGGCTCCAGCCCTCGGTGAACATCCCGCCTGCGGCCCGGTGCGAGGAACTAGACTGGCAGGCAACTATGCCACTGACTATTTCCTACCCCGCGGATCTTCCCGTCTCGGAACGCCGGGCCGACATCATGGCCGCCATCGCGGCCAACCAGGTCACCATCATCGCCGGCGAGACCGGGTCCGGGAAGACGACGCAGATCCCCAAGATGTGCCTCGAGCTCGGCCTCGCCGAGCACGGGCTGATCGGCCATACCCAGCCCCGGCGCCTGGCGGCCCGCACCGTCGCCGAGCGCATCGCCGAGGAACTGCAGGTGCCGCTCGGGGAGGAGGTGGGCTACCAGGTCCGGTTCACCGGGTCGGTGGGCCGCCGGACCAAGATCAAGCTGATGACGGACGGCATCCTCCTCGCCGAGATCCAGCACGACAGGATGCTGCGCAAGTACAGCACGATCATCATCGACGAGGCCCACGAGCGCAGCCTCAACATCGACTTCATCCTCGGCTACCTCAAGCGGATCCTGCCCGAGCGCCCGGACCTGAAGGTCATCATCACCTCGGCCACCATCGACCCCGAGCGCTTCGCCGCACACTTCGCGGCCGATGCCGCCGTCGCGAACACCTCCCCCGCACCGATCATCGAGGTCTCGGGCCGCACGTATCCGGTCGAGATCCGCTACCGGCCCCTCGACCAGCCGCCGGGCGGGCTCGACGACGGCGAGGGCGGCGCCGACAGCGAGCTCGAGGAGGAGCGCGATCCGCTCGACGCCGTCTGCGACGCCGTGGACGAGCTGTCCCTCGAAGCCCCCGGCGACGTCCTCGTGTTCTTCTCCGGCGAGCGCGAGATCCGCGACGCCGCCGACGCCCTCCGCGCACGCATCCAGTCCACCACCCGCCTGCGCGGCACGGAGGTCCTCCCCCTCTTCGCGAGGCTCTCCCTCGAGGAGCAGCACCGCGTCTTCCGCCCCACCGGCAGCCACCGCCGCATCATCCTCGCGACGAACGTCGCGGAGACCTCCCTCACCGTGCCCGGCATCAAGTACGTCATCGACACGGGCACCGCACGCATCTCGCGCTATTCGCACCGCACCAAGGTGCAGCGGCTGCCGATCGAGCGCGTCTCCCAGGCCTCCGCGAACCAGCGGTCGGGCCGCAGCGGCCGCGTGTCCGACGGCATCGCCATCCGCCTCTACTCGGAGGAGGACTACGCGTCGCGGCGTCCGTTCACCGAGCCGGAGATCCTGCGGACCAGCCTCGCCGCGGTCATCCTGCAGATGGCCGCCATGGGCGTGACCCGCAGTCCCAAGGACATCGCGGAATTCCCGTTCGTCGAGCCTCCCGAGACCAAAGCGATCAACGACGGCGTCGCCCTGCTGCGTGAGCTGGGGGCGCTGAAGGACGACGGCGGGCTGTCCCCGGTGGGCCGCAAGCTCGCCCAGCTCCCCGTCGATCCCCGCCTCGGGCGCATGATCGTCGAGGCCGGGACGCGCGGCTCCGTCAAGGAGGTCATGGTGCTCGCCGCGGCCCTGACCATCCAGGACCCGCGGGAACGACCGTCGGCGGACCAGCCGGCCAGGCAGCAGCAGGCCGCCGAGAAGCACAAGCGCTTCGTGGACGAGAACTCGGACTTCACCGCCTACCTCAACCTGTGGCGGTACCTGCAGGAGAAGCAGGACGAACTCTCCTCGACGCAGTTCCGGAAACTGTGCCGCACGGAGTTCATCAACTATCTCCGCGTGCGGGAGTGGCAGGACCTGTTCCAGCAGCTGCGCCAGCTCGCGAAGCCGCTCGGCATCACCCTGCCCGCCGGTCCCGTGGACCCCGTGGGCCTCCACGAGCAGATCCACATCAGCCTGCTCGCGGGCCTGCTCGGCAACATCGGCCTCTACGACCAGCGCAAGCGCGAATACTCCGGCGCCCGCGGGACCCGCTTCGCCGTGTTCCCCGGCTCCGCCCTGTTCAAGAAGTCACCCGACTGGGTCATGGCCGCCGAACTCGTGGAGACCTCCCGGCTCTGGGCGCGCGTCGTGGCGCGCATCGATCCCCTGTGGGCCGAGCAGGTGGCGCCGCACCTCGTGAAGCGCTCGTACAGCGAACCGCACTGGTCCCGGAAGATGGGATCGGTCATGGCGTACGAGAAGGTGACGCTCTACGGCGTGCCGATCGTGCCGCAGCGCCGCATCAACTACGGGCGGATCGACCGGGAGGTGGCCCGCGAACTGTTCATCCGGCATGCCCTCGTCGAGGGCGACTGGAAGACCCATCACACGTTCTTCAGCCGCAACCAGGCCCGCCTCGCCGAGGTGGAGGAACTCGAGAACCGCCTGCGACGGCGTGACCTGCGGGTCGACGACGAGACCCTGTTCGAGTTCTACGACCAGCGGATCGGCCCGGACGTCGTCTCCGAGCGGCACTTCGACTCCTGGTGGAAGCAGGCGCGCCACGACCAGCCGGACCTCCTCGACTTCGACCCCGAGCAGCTCCTCAGCGAGGACGCGGCGGAACTCGACGAGGCGGCCTTCCCGAGTACCTGGCACCAGGCGGGCTTCGAGCTGCCCCTCGCCTACGAGTTCTCGCCCCTCACCCCGGGCGCGCACGACGGCGTCACCGTGACCATCCCGGTCCTGTTCCTGAACCAGCTGGACCCGAAGCCGTTCCGCTGGCAGATCCCGGGCCAGCGCGTGGAACTCGTCACCTCGCTCATCAAGTCGCTCCCGAAGCAGGTGCGGAAGAACTTCGTGCCGGCCCCCGATGTGGCCCGGAGCGCCGTCGCCGCCCTCGCGGCGGACTTCGATCCGGAGCAGGACGACCTCGAGGCATCCCTCGAACTCGCACTGCGCCGGCTGCGGGGCCACGTCATCCCGCCCGGGTCGTGGACCTGGTCCGCGGTGCCGCCGCACCTGCTCATGATGTTCAGGATCGTCGACGCCGGCGGGCGCGTCCTCGACGAGTCCCGCGATCTGGAGGCACTCAGGGAGGCCCTGGCGCCGGCGGTCAGCCGCGCCATCGCGGAGTCCCTCGGAGCGACGCCCGGCAGCACCCGCCCGGCGGGCGGCCCGGGTCGCGGTGGCCGCGGGAAGGCGTCCTCCGGTCCCTCCGGGCGGACCAGCACGCGGACCGAGCCGGCGGGCCGCGGCTCCGGCAGCACCCACGCGGCGGACCACGCGGCGGGCGGGCAGGCCGCGCAGGGCGCCTCCCTGTCGCGTGGAGCGGTGGCCGTAGCGGAGGCACCGGCTGTCGCCGAGCGGACGGGCGAGAGCACCTGGGTCTTCGGGGACATCGAGCGCGAGGTGTCCCGCACCGTCGCCGGGCACCGTGTCACGGGGTTCCCGGCCGTCGTCGACGAGGGCACCTCGGTGGGTCTGCGGGTGTTCCCGACCGCGGGCGAGCAGGCGACGGCGATGCGGGCCGGGATCATCCGGCTCCTGTCCCTGCGCATCCCGAGCCCGGCGAAGTACGTCCTGGAGCACCTCAGCAACACCGAGAAGCTGACCTTCAGCCAGAACCCGCACGGCAGTGTCGCCGAGCTGATCCGGGACTGCTCGCTCGCGGCGATCGACAAGCTCGTGCCGGAGCAGCTGCCCTGGACCGAGGAGGCGTTCGCCCGGCTCTACGAGGGGGTCCGGGCGGAGCTCATCGACACGGTCTTCATCGTGACGGCGACGGTGGAGAAGGTGCTCTCCAGCAACCGGCGGATCCAGAAGCAGCTCAAGGGGACCACGAGCCTGGCGCTGATCACGGCCCTGAACGACGTCCGGAGCCAGCTCGAGCACCTCGTGCACCCCGGTTTCGTCGCGGCCACGGGCTACGCCCAGCTGGCGCACCTCCCGCGCTATCTGCGGGCCATCGAGGTGCGGCTCGAGAAGCTGCCCACCAACGTGCAGCGCGACGGCCTCGGGACCGCGGTCATCCAGCGGCTCGAGGACGAGTACGACGACGCCGTCGCGTCCCTCGCCGCGGGGCGGCACCGGCCCGCGTCCCTGGCGCGGGTCCGCTGGATGATCGAGGAACTGCGGGTGAGCCTGTTCGCACAGGACCTCGGCACGGCCTACTCGGTGTCCGAGAAGCGCGTCAGGACGGCCCTCAACGAAGCGCTCGCCGCGACGCGGTGACCGCGACCCGCTCGTCGTCCGGCGATGGAGCACCGGACGGTACCGGTTCGCGCCTGGCCCGGGCGGTGAGGTTCCGCGCCCTCTCGGCGACCGACGTCCGCGGATCGCCCGCCAGCCGCTCCAGCTGGGGGTCGAGCCAGGCGCGCAGGGCGGGATCGCCCTCGGACCACGCGGCCAGCGTCTCCATGGTGTTGATCAGCACGATCCAGTCGTGCTGCTGCTCCAGGTTGCGCTGGAGGACCACCGTGGCGCGGCGGAGCTGGTCCGGCGTCAGGTCCGGTGTCAGCCGCAGGAGCAGCTTCGCGAGCGTCCACTGCGCCGAGGCCTGGTCCAGCGTCCCGACGTCGTCGATGAGCCGGTCGGCGAACGGCACCAGCCACTCGTGCCGCGCGGCCTCCAGGCGTTTGAGGGCGCTGGAGGTGCGAAGGCGCACCACCGGGTCGTCACTGCCGTAGCACCCGAACAGCTCCTCCAGCCTCGACCGGTCCGCCACCACCAGTTCCACGACCTCGACCGTGCGCCCCATCGAATTGGGGTGCCCGCCCGTCAACATGCTCTCGATAGCTTCCATGCATCGGCAACCTACCAGCGGTGAGCCGTTCGCGATAGCGGTCCACGGCCCCGTCAGCCGGGCACGGAGGCGGAATGCCCGGCCTCACGCAGCGCGCTCCGCAGCGCCTCGGCACTCCGGTCCATCGCGGCCGGGTCCGGCGCGTGGTCCACACGCTTGACGTCGAAATCCTCGGGTGACTGCGTCGGCCAGACATGCACGTGCAGGTGGGGCACCTCGTAGCCCTCGAGCAGGACGCCCACGCGCTGCGCACCGAACGCCGCCTCCTGCGCCCTGCCGATGGTCTGGGCGACGGCCATCACCCGGGTCAGGGTCCCCGGATCGGCCTCGAGCCAGTGCGGGATCTCCCTCCGTGGCACCACGAGCGTGTGCCCCGGGGTGATGGGGGCGATGGTGAGGAACGCGACGACGTCGTCGTCCTGCCACACGAAGCGTCCGGGGATCTCGCCGTTGATGATCTTGGTGAAGAGCGTGGTCATCGGTCCTCCTGGGGTTGCTGCCGGCGGGACACCGCCGCGCGCCCGGCCGGCAGGCAGCGGGATGCCGCCGCGCAGGGGCGGCGGTGCGGGTCGTCCTGGGGTCATGCCCCGACGCTACCGCGCCTCCGTGCGGCGGGGCCACCGCGGGCCCCGCCGCGGGGTCCTCCCGCAACGCCCTGCGCCCTCAGGCACCCGTCGCGACGGGCAGTCCCTCCGTCGTCGACCACTGGGACCACGAGCCCGGGAACAGCGCCGCGTCGATGCCGGCGATGTCCAGGGCCACGATCTCGTGGGCCGCGGTGATGCCCGAGCCGCAGTAGACGGCGGTGCGCCCACGGCCTGCACCCAGGGCGCGGAAGCGGCGGCGGAGCTCCTCCGCGGACCGGAAGCAGCCGTCCTCTCCGAGATTGTCGGCCGTCGGGGCGCTGACGGCTCCCGGGATGTGGCCGGCCCGGGGATCGATCGGCTCGTGCTCGCCGCGGAAGCGTTCGCCGGCGCGGGCGTCGAGGATCACGTCGGACTGCGCCGGATCGAGCAGGTCGGGGATCGAGACGACGGGCATGTGGCCCGAGGTGAGGTGGACGCTGCCGACGCAGTGCCGTTCCTCGCCGCCCTCGACGTCGTACCCTCCCGCGCGCCAGGCCCTCAGGCCACCGTCGAGGAGGGCGACCGACGCGAATCCGGCGTCGCGCAGGAGCCACCAGAGGCGTGCCGCCGCGAGGTTCCCCGAGTCGTCGTAGGCCACCACGGTGTCGCCGTCGCTGAGCCCCCACTGGCGGGCGGCCTCCTGGAGGACCTCCGGCTCGGGCAGCGGATGGCGCCCGAGCCCGGGACCGCCGGGGCCGCACAGCTGCGTCTCCAGGTCCACGTACACGGCGCCGGGGATGTGGGCTTCGCGGTAGTGCCCGTGGCCGTGGGGGTCACCCAGGGACCAGCGCACATCCAGCAGGATGGTCTGCCGGCCGGAGGTCATCCGGTCCCACAGTTCCTGCACATCCATCAGAGTCTTCATCGAGATCTCCTGTCGGAACGTACGACCGGACCGCGGGCTCACCGCGGCCGGTCCTGATGCAGGCCAGTCCACCACACCGGGGGACGCCCACCAAGGAACCCAGCCGGCGAGCGGGCGGGATCGGGCAGCGTCGGGCAGGGGCTCAGACGTCGGCGCTCTCGCGGACCGCGAGGTGCCGGAAGGACGTGCCGTACCGTGCACCGAGGCGCGTGACGTGGCCCTCGACGATCCCGAGCCCGGCCTCGTTGAGGAGGGCGTCATGGATCTGGAATGCGCGGGGTGCGCGGACCGACGCCACGAAGTCCACCACCTCGGCCAGCTTCGACCACGGCGCGTGCAGAGGCACCAGGAGCGTCCCGACGGCGATCCCGTCCGGCACGATCAGCGAGTCGCCCGGGTGGTAGAGGGATTCCTCGACGAGGAAGCCCACGTTGGCGATCACCGGGATCAGGGGATGGATCAGCGCGTGCTGTCCGCCGAAGGTCCTCACCCGGAACCCGCCGGCCGTGAACTCCTCGCCGCCCGCCACGGCGTGGACGCGCTCCCCCGCAGCATCACTCAGGCCCTCGACGACGGGGTCCGCCACGGCAGGCGGCGCCCACAGCGCCATCGTGGGGTTCGCCGCCAGCACGGCGACCACGCGGTCGACGGCGATGTGGTCGGGGTGCTCATGCGTGATGAGCACGGCGGCAGCACCTTCGAGCGCCTCCTCGACCTCCGAGAAGGTCCCGGGATCGATCACGAGCACCGATCCCTCCTGCTCGAGCCGCACGCACGAATGGGAGTACTTGGTCAGCAGCATCGCCTCAGACTACCGCCGCCCGCGCTGATAATCTTGACTCTGATCCCGGGCACCCGAGCCCGCAGGAAAGGTAGGACATGACGCCTGAGGCGACCTCCGAGGCAGGTACGGGGATGGGGACGGCTGTGCCGCCTGCGCCGCCCGTCCGCCGGGGATCCGAGCAGCGGGTCACGCGGCAGCGGCGTGCGGTGAGTGCTGCCCTCGACGCCCTGGACGACTTCGTGAGCACGCAGGAGCTGCACCGCGTGCTCCACGAGCGCGGCGAATCGGTCTCGCTCGCCACGGCCTACCGCATCCTCCAGTCGATGGCCGACGACGGCCTCGTGGATGTGCTGCGGAACGGTGACAACGAAGCGGTCTACCGGCGCTGCGCCGTCGAGCACCACCACCACCACCTGCTCTGCAGGAACTGCGGACGCGCCGTGGAGATCGAGGCGCCGGCCGTCGAGCAGTGGGCCGCACGGATCGCGGCGGAGCACGGGTTCTCCGACGCCGCCCACACTGTCGAGATCCACGGCCTGTGCCCGGACTGCACGGCGGCGGGGGCCCGGCCCTGAGGTACCGGACGATCGGTCCCTCGCGGGGATCCGTGCCGCCACACCCCGGCGGCCGGGGTGTCGGCGCGGTCCACTAGGCTGATCCGGTGACGTCTCCTGACAGGCCCGCAGCCGCCGGGCCGATGCCGGGCCCCGCCCGGTCCGATGCCGCCTCGCGTCCTGCCCCCGTGCAGGACGCGGATCCCGTCCACGACCTCGTCGACGCCGTCCGCCGTTACCGCGATGCCGAGAGTTCCATGCGCGGCCAGAGCAGGGAGTCCATGCACCTCGGCCGGACGGACATGACAGCCCTGCGCGTCATGCTGCGTGCCGGCCAGGCCGGGAATCCGCTCAATGCCGCGGCACTCTCCCGCGAACTCGGGATCTCCTCGGCCGCCACCACGGTGCTGGTCGACCGGCTCGAGCAGAGCGGCCACGCCGAACGACGCCGGAGCACCACGGACGGGCGGGCGATCGAGGTCTGGCCGACGGCCACGGCGGAGCACGAGGTGCGGTCGACCATGGGCACGATGCACGAGCGGATGCTGCAGATCGCCTCCGCTCTCCCGCCCGGGGACTGCGCCACGATCCACCGCTTCCTCGGCGCCCTCGGGCAGGCGATGACGGAGCTGGATTTCCCCGCCACCGGGACGGCCGACCGTTCCGCCTGATCGGAGGATGATCCGCGCGTCCGCGACAGACCAAGTATCTAGGGAGATTGACTACTAGATGGTCTAGGATAAAGCCATGAAACCTTCGGACGCGGGACAGGGAGCGGGCTACTGGTACCCCCCGGCCACCGAGGGTGCCACCCACCACGCCGCGACCGGCATCGACGTCCTCAACGCCCTCAGGGCGTACCGCACCGTGGAGAGCGGCCTCCGCCGGGCGCTCAGCCAGCGGCTCAGCATCAACGACACCGACCTCGGAGCCCTGCGCCACCTTCTCGGCGTCTGGCAGAAGGACGAGGGGGCCAGCCCCAAGGAACTCGCGCTCGCCCTCGGGATCTCGAGTGCGTCGACCACCCTCGTCATCGACCGGCTCGAGAAGGCCGGCTTCATCCGCCGCCGCCGGCACCCCGTCGACCGCCGCGCAGTGATCCTGGAACCCGGGGACAGGGCCACCGACGAGTTCCGGTCCGCCTTCGACATCGAGAAGCGCGGTGTCCTCGCCGCCGCCGACGGCCTCACGGCCGAGGAGACCGAGACGGTCACGCGCTTCCTGCGGAGCATGGAGCAGGCGATCGCCGACGCCGTGCGTCAGCCGGACCACACCCTCGGCTCCTAGCCCCTCCCGACCCCGCGCCCTCCTGTTTCAGCGCTCGTCGGCTTCAAGCCCCTTCCACCCTCCGGCCGTTCAGCCCTCAGGCGTGGACGCCCGCCGTCCGCTGCGATCCGACCCCGTCCCCCGGCAGGCGCGACCTCCGCGCCGAGCGGCGGGACCCGATCAGTCGGCACACGAGGTAGATGGCGAACGAGATCGTCGTGACGTACGGGCTGATCGGGATGCGCCCGCCCAGCGCGAGCAGGATTCCTCCCACCACGGAGGTGCACGCGAACGCCACGCTGAGCAGCACGACGACACCGGGCGCCGACGAGACCTTCAGGGCGGCGGCCGCCGGCGTGATCAGCAGGGCGAGGACCAGCAGGGCCCCGACCACCTGGATGGACAGTGCCACGGAGATCCCCAGCAGCACCATGAAGAGGATGGAGAGGCCCCGTACCGGCACCCCGCGGGCCTCCGCGAGATCCGGATCCGCGCTGGCGAAGGTGAGCGGGCGCCAGATGGCGGCCAGGGCGAGCATGACGACGACCGCGCACCCCACGAGCAGGTTCAGCTGCACGTCGTCGACCGAGACGATCTGCCCGGTCAGGAGGCCGAACTTGTTGGCGGCGCGCCCTTCGTAGAGGGCGAGGAACAGGATGCCGAGGCCGAGGCCGAAAGGCATGACGACGCCGATGATGGAGTTGCGGTCCCGGGCGCGGATGCCCATGAGGCCGAGGACGAGCGCGGCGAGGACGGAGCCGACGAGGGAGCCGGCCACCACGTTGGCCCCGACGAGCAGCGCGAAGGCGGCCCCCGCGAAGGAGAGCTCGGCGATGCCGTGCACCGCGAAGGCGAGGTCGCGCATCATGACGAAGGTCCCGATCAGCCCGCCGAGGAGTCCGAGCACCGCGCCGGCGATGAGCGAGTTCCGGACCAGCGGCAGCAGCTGGGCGTAGTTGTCGAACGTGAAGATGGCGTCGAAGATGTCCTGGAAGTCCATGGCCTAGGCGCTCTCGTGGTGGTGGGTCGTGGCGTCGGGCAGGCCGACGACCACGATCCTCCCGTTGCTGTGCAGCACCTCGACGGGGCTGTCGTACAGATCGGAGAGCACCTCGCTGGTCATGACCTCGGCGGGGCTGCCCACCCGGAACTTCCCGTCCGCGAGGTACAGCACACGGTCCACGTAGTCGATCACGGGGTTGATCTCGTGGGTCACGAAGACCACGGCACTGTTCTTCTCGTGGCACTGCCGGTTGATGAGCGAGCTCACCGCCTGCTGATGGTTCAGGTCGAGGGAGAGCAGGGGCTCGTCGCACAGGAGGACGGCCGGGTCCGTGGCGAGGGCCTGCGCGGCCCGCAGGCGCTGCTGCTCGCCTCCCGAGAGGAGGCCGACGGGCGCGTCCGCATAGGATTCGGCACCGACGTCGTGCAGGAGCCGGTCCACGTGCTCGCGGTACCCGCGGCCCCTGAGGCGCAGCCCCCAGCGGTGGCCGTCCACGCCGAGCCCCACGAGGTCGCGAGCCCGCAGCGGCGTCTCCGGCGGAAAGGACTTCTGCTGCGGGATGTAGCCGAGCGCCCTGCTGCCCCGCGTGACGGGACCGCCGTCGACGGTCGCGGTGCCGGAGTCGAGCGCCTGCAGCCCGAGGAGGACCTTCAGGAAGCTCGTCTTGCCCGAGCCGTTGGGTCCCAGGACGGCGAAGAACTCGCCGGGCATGATGTCGAGGTCGAGCCCGTCCCACAGGGTGCGGCCGCCGAAGGACAGTGCGGCGTCCCGCAGGCTGATCGCCGGCCGGGCGCCGGCCACCCCGGAGGGGGACGCCGACCGGGGAACTGTCGAGGTCATGCGGAGCGGCTTCCAGTCTGTCGTGGTTCAGGGGTGGTGCGGGAACGTGCCGGGGTACCTCAGGACCCGAGGGCGGCTTCGATGCTGTCGGTGTTGCCTGCCATCCACGATACGTAGTCCTCGCCGTCGGGCAGGGTCTCGGTGAAGTCGACGATCGGCAGGCCCGCCTCCTCGGCGGCGGACCGGACGGCTTCCGTCTGCGCTCCCTCGGTCTGGCCATTGTAGGCAAGGAAGGCGAGGCTGCCACCCGAGACGAGGGTCTTCATCTCCTCGAGCGCCGCCACGGGGACGTCCGACTCCTCCTCGATCGCCTCGATGAACCCTTCCGGCGTGAGGTCCTCGAGGCCGGCAGCCTCCAGCAGGTACGCAGGGACGGGCTCGGTCACCGCGACCTCGACGTCATTGCCCCCGTTCTCCGACGCCAGTGCGGCGAGCCGGTCCTGGACGGGCTGCAGATCCTCGACGAAGGCGTCGGCACGCTGGCGGTAGGCCTCGGCGTTGGGCTCGTCGAGCCGGGCCAGCTCGTCCGCGATGGCGCCCGCGAGCGTCGCCATGGTGGGAAGGTCGTACCAGACGTGCTCGTTGAGGGACCCGTGGCCGTGCCCCTCCTCGCCCGCGTGCTCCTCCTCGCCGGCATGCTCGTCCCCCGCGCCGTCGGACTCCTCGAGACCCGACAGCTCGACGGCGTTGAGCACCGTCCCGACGCCGGTCTCGTCCGCGAGGCGCCCGAGGAACGCGTCGTACCCACCGCCGTTCTCGATGACGAGGTCCGCCTCCGAGACGGACAGCTTGTCCTGCACCGTCGGCTCGTACGAGTGCGGGTCCTGGCTCAGGCTGTTGACGAGCGGGGTGACCTCGACGTCGTCGCCGCCCACGGCGGCCGCGATGTCGCCGTACACATTGGTGGCGGTGACGACCGTGATCCCAGCATCGCCGGAGGAGCCCACCTGCCCCGCGGCATCGGACCCGCCGTCTCCGCAGGCGGCCAGACCGAGGGCCGAGACGGCCACCAGGGCGGGAAGGGCGAGACGGCGGGAGACAGGCATCAGGGGACCTCGATCAGACTAATGAGAA
The DNA here is from genome assembly GCF_000816565.1 of Arthrobacter sp. L77. Lineage (NCBI taxonomy): Bacteria > Bacillati > Actinomycetota > Actinomycetes > Micrococcales > Micrococcaceae > Arthrobacter > Arthrobacter sp. L77. Next base: position 912,862 of record NZ_JWSU01000006.1, read on the forward strand.
TTGTTCAGGTTAGTGCTTCGAGCATAGCCCAAACGCGAACCGTTCGCATTTCTCCGAGACCGAGGATCAGGCGGCCGGCGCGTCGGGACCGCCGATGCCCTCCCCCGACCTGCGCGCACCCCGGTTCTGGGTGGCGTCGCGGATCTCGCCGATGAGCTGTTCGATCACGTCCTCGAGGAAGAGCACACCGCGCGTGGAGCCGTCGGGTCCGAGGACGCGCGCCAGGTGCGAGCCCGTCCGCTGCATCACCGTCAGGGCGTCCTCGATCTCGTCGTGCAGGGACAGGTTGGCGAGCGTGCGGACCTTGTTCTCCGTGATGGGCCGGCGGTACATGGCCTGCGGCATCGACATGATGTCCTTCAGGTGCATGTAACCGGTGAGGTTGTCGTGCTCGTCCACCATGACGAACCGGGAGAACCCGGTCCGGCCGACGGCGCGTTCGAAGTCCTCCGGCGTGGCATCCGTCCGGACGGTGACGAGCCCACTGAGCGGCACCATCGTGGTCTCTGCCGTCTGCCCGGAGAATTCCAGGGCACCGGTGATGAGCCCGGACTCGTCGTCGACGAGCCCGCTCTTCGTCGACTCCTCGACGATCGACTGCACCTCCTCCAGCGTGTAGGTCGAGGACACCTCGTCCTTCGGCTCCACCCGGAGGGCGCGGAGGATGTGGTTCGCCGCCCAGTTGAGCGACGAGATCACCGGGTTGACCACCCGCGCGATCATCACCAGCGGCGGGGCCAGGAGGAGCGCGGCCTTGTCCGCGACGGAGACCGAGATGTTCTTCGGCACCATCTCGCCGAAGGTCACGTGCAGGAAGGTGACCAGGAGCAGGGCGATCGCGAAGGCCAGGCCGCCGGCGAGGCCCTCGGGGATGCCGACGGCTTCCAGCGGCACCACGAGCAGGTGGTGGATCGCGGGCTCGGCGACCTGCAGGATCAGCAGCGAGCAGACGGTGATGCCCAGCTGCGCGCACGCGAGCATGAGGGAGACGTGCTCCATGGCCCAGATCGTGGTCTTCGCACGCTTCGACCCCGTCTCCGCCAGGGGCTCGATCTGGCTGCGGCGCGCCGACATGATGGCGAATTCCGCGCCGACGAAGAAGGCGTTGCCGGCCAGGAGGACGACGAGCCAGACGATTCCTGCCCAGTCGCTCATCGGTGGTCCTTCCGGTAGGCCGTGCTGCCGGCGAGGACGGGCCCGGTGGTCTGCGCGGCACCCGAGGAACCCTGGGGCACCGGCTGGTGCTCGGGCACCACGGCGCCGGCGTCGTCGTGCTCGGGGGTGGGCGCCGGACGGAACTGGAGGCGGTCGATGCGCCGTCCGTCCATGCGCTCCACGGTCAGTGTGCCCGCGGGGACCTCGACCGCGTCCCCGGGCGCCGCGACCCGCCCGAGCTCGGCCATGATGAACCCGGCGACGGTCTCGTAGCCGGCCTCGTCCGGCACCACGAGGCCGGGGATCTGCAGGGTGACCTCGTCGGGGCGCATGAGGCCGGGGAAGAACCAGTCCCCCGCGGCGCTCTGCAGCACACCCAGCTTCAGCTTGTCGTGCTCGTCCGCGACCTCGCCGACGATCTCCTCGACCAGGTCCTCGAGCGTGGCGACACCGGCGGTGCCCCCGTACTCGTCGAGCACCACGGCCAGCTGGAGGTTCGCCTCGCGCAGTTCACTGAGGAGGGAGTCGAGGTGCACCGTCTCGGGGACGCGGAGGACGTCGGTCATGATGGTGCCGGCGGGCAGATCCGCGCGCTTGTGGCGCGGGACCGCGACGGCCTTCTTGACGTGGACCACGCCCCGGATGTCGTCCGCGGAGTCGCCGATCAGCGGGAACCGCGAATAGCCGGTGCGGCGCGCGGCCTCGACGACGTCGGCCACGGACTGGTCGGAGTCGATGACCTCCATCCGGATGCGCGGGGTCATGACATCGGCCGCCGTCCGCTCGGAGAAGCTGAAGGTACGCGCCAGGAAGTTGGCCGTGCCCTGGTCGAGCGTTCCCATCTCGGCGGAGCGGCGCACCAGCGAGGACAGCTCCGACGGCGTCCGCGCACCGGAGATCTCCTCCTTCGCCTCGAGGCCGAAGATGTTGAGGACGCGGTTGGAGAACCCGTTCAGCACGAGGATGGCCGGCTTGAAGACGGCCGTGAACATCAGCTGGGGGCGGGCCAGGGCCCGGCCCACCCTGAACGGCAGCGCGATGGAGAGGTTCTTGGGGACCAGTTCGCCGATGAGCATCGACAGCAGGGTCGCGAGGACCATGGCGAGGATGAGCGAGGCGGAGGCGACCACGGCCTCCGAGAGGCCGAGCGCGGTGAGCGGCGTCTCGAGGAGCTTGCCCACGGAGGGCTCCATGACGTAGCCGGTCAGCAGCGTGGTGAGCGTGATGCCCAGCTGGCAGCTGGAGAGCTGGGTCGAGAGGGACTTCAGGCAGCGCAGCAGGGGCGCGGCCTTCGTGTCCCCCTCGTCCACCGCCCGCTGGACGTACGTCTGGTCGAGGGCCACGAGGGCGAACTCGACGGCCACGAAGAAGCCCGTGCCCAGCACGAGGAGCAGGCCGGCAGCCAGGTAGATCCATTCCACCGCTACTTCCCCTCCTCGGTCAGGCCGGGGCGGGAGAGCAGCGGTCCGCGTTTAAGGGGGTCCGCGGTGTCCGACGGAGCGGGTGGCGCGCCGCCCTGGCCGGACTCGGCGTCGACGGCTCGGCCGGCGTCGGCCCCGGGCAGCGGATGGGCAAGAGGAGAGGGTGCGCCGGCGTCGAGCCGGCCCCCGGAAGGACTGTCCATAAGACCACCAGTTTACGGGCCGCGCCCCTGCCGGACCGACGGAATCCGCGCGGCTCTCCCTGATTCTTCGCTCACAGCGCAACGGCGGCCCGGGCGCCGTGCCGTCGGCGCCCGGGGCCCACCCCTACCAGCTCTGCGGGAGCGGGCGCCCCTCCTCGTAGCCGGCGGCGGACTGCACCCCGACCACCGCGCGGTCGCGGAACTCGCCGAGCGTCGTCGCCCCCGCGTAGGTCATCGAACTGCGGACGCCCGCGGTGATCATGTCGAGGAGATCCTCGACGCCGGGCCGCGCCGGGTCGAGATACATCTTCGAGGTGGAGATGCCCTCCTCGAACAGTCCCTTGCGGGCGCGCGCGAAGACGTCGTCGCTCCGGGTCCGGTTCTGCACGGCGCGGGCGGAGGCCATGCCGAAGCTCTCCTTGTACCGGCGTCCGGTGCTGTCGGTCTGCAGGTCGCCGGGGCTCTCGTACGTCCCGGCGAACCAGGAGCCGATCATGACCTGGCTCGCGCCGGCCGCGAGGGCGAGGGCCACGTCGCGCGGGTAGCGCACACCGCCGTCGGCCCACACGTGGGCGCCGAGCTCGGCCGCCGCCTGAGCGCATTCGTGGACGGCGGAGAACTGCGGGCGGCCGACCGCCGTCATCATGCGGGTGGTGCACATGGCGCCGGGACCCACGCCCACCTTGATGATCGAGGCCCCTGCCGCCACGAGGTCGCGCACGCCCTCGGCACTGACGACGTTCCCCGCGACGATCGGCACCTTCGGGTCGAGGCCGCGCACCACGGCGAGCGCGTCGAGCATCTTCCGCTGGTGGCCGTGGGCGGTGTCGACCACGAGGACGTCCACGCCGGCGTCGAGCAGTGCCGCGGCCTTCGCCTCGACATCGCCGTTGATGCCGACGGCGGCTGCCACGCTCAGCCTGCCCGCGGCGTCGAGCGCGGGATCGTAGATGGTGGAGCGGAGCGCCCCGGTGCGGGTGATGACGCCCTGGAGCACGCCGTCGCGCACCACGGGGGCCAGGGAGACGCGGGATCCGTCGAGGTCCTCGAAGGCCTTCTGCAGCGCCGCCGCGGGATCGGCGTCGAACATCGACGCCTCGAAGGCGGCGGGCGCCGGGCGCATCACCGATTCCAGGGAGGCGAAGCGGTCCACCTCCTCGCAGTCGTCCGCGTCGACCACACCGACGCAGACGCCGGCGTCGTCCGTGACGAGGACCGCCCCGTGCGCCCGCTTGTGCATAAGGTGCAGCGCGTCCACCACGGTGTTGCCGGGCCGGAGCTGCAGCGGCGTCTCGAAGACGGGGTGGCGCTCCTTGACCCACGAGGTGACCTCGGCGATGACCTCCACGGGGACGTCCTGCGGCAGCACGCCGATGCCGCCGCGCCGCGCGATGGTCTCGACCATGCGCCGCCCGGTCACCGCCGTCATGTTGGCCACGACGAGCGGGATCGTGGTGCCCGTGCCGTCGTCCGAGGAAAGATCGACGTCGAACCGGGAGATGACCTCGGACGTGGAGGGCACGAGGAACACGTCCGAATAGGTGAGGTCGGTGGTGGGCGGGTTGATGAAGCGCATGGTTCTCCTTGATAGACAGCCGCAGAAAGTATAGTGGTCCCGGCCCGGCTGATTGGATTGTTCGTTACTCCTGTCACTACACTTGAACAGGGTCCGGGCACGGCTTCGCGCCGATCTTGCCCACCGCACCGCGCTCAGGGCAATTTACGGAAGAGGCGTATACCAAGTGCCAGAACAGACCAGCCACCGCCTACCTGAAGAATTCGGCGGAAACGAGTGGCTTGTTGACGAGCTCTACGAGCAGTTCCAGCGGGACCGTCACTCGGTGGACCGCAAGTGGTGGGAGCTCTTCGACTCGTTCGACGCCGACGGCACGCCGTCGGGAAACAACCGGCGTGCCGCGGACGCCCCTGCCGACACGGCGACGTCGCCCGCTGTCGCCACGCCGCCCGCTCCGGCACCGGCCAGCCCGCCGTCCGCCGCGCCCTCGGCAGCCAGGCCCTCCACGAGGGAACTGCCGGTCGTGAAGGCGGAGGCCGCGGCACCGAAGGCCTCGGGCGAATCGCCCGCGAGCACCCAGCAGAGCGGCAAGCCCCCCGTCGCCAACGAGCCGGCGAAGAAGCCGGAATCCTCGCGCGAGGACAAGCCCGCCACGAAGCCCATCCCCGCGCAGCTCCCCGCCTCGGACCGCACGCCCGAGATGGACGAGAACAAGGTCAGCGTGCTGCGCGGTCCGGCGAAGGCGATCTCCACCAACATGGAGGCCAGCCTCAGCGTCCCCACGGCGACGAGCGTCAGGGCCATCCCCGCGAAGCTGCTCATCGACAACCGTGTGGTCATCAACAACAACCTCGCCCGTGCCCGCGGCGGCAAGGTGTCCTTCACCCACCTGATCGGGTACGCGATCATCCGCGCGCTCGCCCAGTTCCCCTCCCAGAACGTCTACTACGACGTCGTCGACGGCAAGCCGTCCGCGGTGCAGCCCGCCCACGTGAACTTCGGCCTGGCCATCGACATGCCGAAGCCGGACGGCACGCGCTCCCTCGTGGTGCCGAACATCAAGAAGGCCGAGACCATGAACTTCTCGGAGTTCTGGCACGCCTACGAGGACCTCGTGAAGAAGGCCCGGGCCGGCAAGCTCGGCGCCGACGACTACGCCGGCACCACGGTGTCCCTGACCAATCCGGGCGGCATCGGCACGGTGCACTCCGTGCCGCGCCTGTCCAAGGGCCAGGCGTGCATCATCGGCGCGGGTGCCCTCGAGTACCCCGCGGAGTTCCAGGGCTCGAGCGAGAAGACCCTCGCGAAGCACGCCATCAGCAAGACGATCACGCTGACCTCGACCTACGATCACCGCGTGATCCAGGGCGCCGGCAGCGGCGAGTTCCTGCGCATCATCCACCAGCTGCTGCTGGGTGAGCAGAACTTCTACGACGAGATCTTCGAGTCGCTGCGCATCCCCTACGAGCCCGTGCGCTGGAGCGCGGACATCCAGGTCGATCCGATGGACCAGATCAACAAGGTCGCCCGGATCCAGCAGCTCATCCACGCGTACCGCGTGCGCGGACACCTCATGGCGGACACCAACCCGCTCGAGTACGTCCAGCGCAAGCACGCCGACCTCGACATCCGCACCCACGGACTGACCCTGTGGGACCTCGACCGCGAATGGCCCACGGGCGGTTTCGGCGGCCAGCCGACGCTGAAGTTCCGCGACATGCTCGGCGTGCTCCGCGACGCCTACTGCCGCACCACGGGCATCGAGTACATGCACCTGCAGGACCCCGAGGAGCGCCAGTGGTTCCAGGACGAGCTGGAGCACCCGTATTCCAAGCCGAGCCGTGAGGAGCAGCTGCGCATCCTGCACAAGCTGAACTCCGCCGAGGCGTTCGAGACGTTCCTGCAGACGAAGTTCGTCGGCCAGAAGCGCTTCTCCCTCGAGGGCGGCGAATCCCTGATCCCCCTGCTCGACGCCGTGATCTCCGGTGCGGCCGACGACGGACTCGACGAGGTCGCGATCGGCATGGCGCACCGCGGCCGGCTGAACGTCCTCACCAACATCGCCGGCAAGACCTACGCGCAGATCTTCCGCGAGTTCGAGGGCACGCAGGATCCGCGCTCCGTGCAGGGCTCGGGTGACGTCAAGTACCACCTCGGCACCGAGGGCACGTTCACCTCCGACGCCGGCAACGAGACCAAGGTCTACCTCGCCGCGAACCCGTCCCACCTCGAGGCGGTGGACCCCGTGCTGGAAGGCATCGTCCGCGCCAAGCAGGACCTGCTGGACCAGGGCGAGACCTTCCCCGTCCTGCCGATCCTCATCCACGGCGACGCGGCCTTCGCGGGCCAGGGCGTCGTGGCGGAGACCCTCAACCTCTCGCAGCTGCGCGGCTACCGCACCGGCGGCACCATCCACGTCATCGTGAACAACCAGGTGGGCTTCACCACGAGCCCGACGTCGTCGCGCTCGTCCGTGTACTCGACCGATGTCGCGAAGATGGTCCAGGCGCCCGTCTTCCATGTCAACGGCGACGACCCCGAGGCCGTGGTCCGCGTGGCCCAGATGGCGTACCAGTTCCGCCAGCGGTTCAACAAGGACGTCGTCATCGACATGGTCTGCTACCGCCGTCGGGGCCACAACGAGGGCGACGACCCCTCGATGACGCAGCCCATGATGTACAACCTGATCGAGGCCAAGCGCTCCGTCCGGAAGCTGTACACCGAGGCGCTGATCGGCCGCGGTGACATCACGCAGGAGGAGGCCGAGCAGGCGCTGCGCGACTACCAGGAGCGCCTCGAGCGCGTCTTCGCCGAGACGCACGCCGCCCAGACCTCGCCGATCCCCGTGATCGCCAAGGACCCGCAGGCGGTCTCGGACCTCGAGCGGCCCTACGCACAGCAGTCCGACAGCGGCGATGCCGCCGCGCCGCAGACCGCGATCAGCAAGGACGTCCTGGCCCACATCGGAGCGGCGCACACCGCGATCCCGGACGGCTTCACCGTCCACCCGAAGCTCAAGGCATTGCTCGACAAGCGCGAGCAGATGTCGCGCGAGGGCGGGATCGACTGGGGCTTCGGCGAGATCGCGGCCTTCGGGTCCCTCCTCATGGAGGGCGTCCCCGTCAGGCTCGCAGGCCAGGACTCGCGTCGCGGCACCTTCGTGCAGCGGCATGCCGTCTTCCACGACCGCGCCACCGGGCACGAGTGGCTGCCGCTCGACGACCTCAGCGAGGACCAGTCCAAGTTCTGGATCTACGACTCCCTGCTGAGCGAATACGCAGCCATGGGCTTCGAGTACGGCTACTCCGTGGAACGTCCCGACGCCCTCGTCATCTGGGAAGCGCAGTTCGGTGACTTCGTCAACGGCGCGCAGACCATCATCGACGAGTTCATCAGTTCCGCGGAGCAGAAGTGGGGACAGCGGTCCTCCCTCGTCCTCATGCTGCCCCACGGCTACGAAGGCCAGGGGCCCGACCACTCGTCCGCGCGCATCGAACGCTTCCTGCAGATGTGCGCCGAGGAGAACATGGTCGTCGCCAACCCGAGCAACGCCGCCTCCCACTTCCATCTGCTGCGCCGGCACGCGTACACGCGTCCGAGGAAGCCGCTGATCATCTTCACCCCCAAGCAACTGCTGCGCCTCAAGGCCGCGGCGAGCTCGGTGGAGGACTTCACCCAGGGCACCTTCCAGCCCGTCATCCCCGACACGCTCGAGACGCCGGGGAACGACGTCGAGCGGGTCATCCTCGTCTCCGGACGGCTCTACTACGACCTGCTGGCCTCGCGCCAGAAGCTCGACGACGGCAGGACGGCCATCGTGCGTGTGGAGCAGCTCTACCCGCTGCCGGTGGAGGAGATCCGGGCCGCCCTGGCCACCTACCCGGGCGCGGAGATCGTCTGGGCGCAGGACGAGCCGGCCAACCAGGGACCGTGGCCCTTCATCGGGCTCAACCTGCCCCAGGAGCTCGACCGGCCCCTCCGGCTCGCGTCGCGTCCCGCGTCCGCCTCCACGGCGACGGGTTCGGCGAAGAACCACGCCAAGGAGCAGGAGCTCCTGATCAAGCTGGCGTTCGGCCGGCAATAGTAAGCCATCCGTATGATGTTGGGTGGGGCTCAGGCCCCACCCGATGTCTTTAAGGGCCTGCCATCGGCACGCCCAGGCAGCCCCGCACCTCCGACGAGCACACCGAGGAACCAGTGGAACAACGCAGAATCCGGCTAGCAGCAGTGGGCGACGAACTCCTCGCAGGGCTCGGTGATCCGAGGGCTCTCGGCTGGCTCGGTCGCGTGATGGCCCGGACCAGGCCCGACAACGTGGCCGTCGAGGCGTACAGCCTCGCCGCTCCCGGCGAGGGGACCGAAGCCCTGGCGAACCGCTGGCTGCAGGAGGCGGGGCGCCGCTTCGCCGACGGCTACGACAACCGCCTCGTGATCGGCCTGTCCGACCGCGACCTGGACCTGGAGCTGTCCACCGCGAGGAGCCGCCTCAACCTCGCGAACATCCTCGACGGCGCCTCGCAGTCGAGTGTCAAGGCACTCGTCGTCGGGCCTCCGCCCGGACTCGACCCCGAACGCAACCGCCGCCTCGCCGACCTCTCCGCTGCCTTCGGGGACGTCACCACGCGCCGCAAGCACGTCTTCGTCGACACCTTCACCCCGCTGCTCGCCCACGAGCAGTGGCGCCACGACCTCGCCGCCAACGGCGGGACGCCGGGCCAGGCCGGCTACGGCCTCATGGCCTGGCTGGTGCTGCACCGCGGGTGGTTCCAATGGCTGGAAGTGCCCGCGCCAGAGTAGGGCACACGCGACCAGGAAGGCCCCGGGACACGCTGTCCCCGGGGCCTTTTCCATTATTCAGGAGCCTTATGTTTCGCCGGGGTAACAAATGGGTTATCAGTGACTTACTGAGTGTCCGAAGGCAACGATCCTTCGCTATGCTGACCGAGTGTGATTGCCGTCACGGCGGCACTCCGCCTCGTGGGACATTGCTGCGTCCCTCGCGCCCAGCACAGTAAGGACTATCGAATGCGTAATAAGCGCACATTGACGCTCGCCGCACTGTCCATCGGAGCGCTCGCCCTGAGCGCCTGTGGATCGGCGGGCGGGACCGCCGCGGCCCCGGCCTCGGACAGTGCCGAGGAGAACCTGGCCACGACGATCAACGTCGCGATCAGCCAGGCTCCGACCGGCTACAACGGCAACACGGCCGCCACGAACTCCGTCTACAACACCTACGTGGACAACCTGACGTCGGGTGGGTTCGCTGCCTTCACGGCAGCAGGGGAGCTCGAGGCCAACCCGGACTTCGGCTCGTACGAGAAGGTCAGCGATGACCCGCTCACCGTCAAATACACCATCAACGAGGATGCTGTGTGGTCCGACGGCGTACCGATCGACTACGACGACGTCCTGCTCACCTGGGCAGCCCTGTCGGGCACGCACCCCACCGGTGAGAAGGATCCCGAGACGGGCGCCGAGTCGGATCTCTTCCAGGCCGCTTCCACCAACGGCTTCGCCCTGATGGACATGATCGAGGGCGAGCCGGGCGACAAGGAGTTCGAGGTCGTCTTCTCGGAGCCCTACGCCGACTGGGAAGCCCTCCTCACACCGGGTACCCTCATGCCCGCGCACATCGCCGCCGAGCAGGGCGGGCTGTCCCCTGAGGGCGACGGCGCCGAGCTCGTCGAAGCCGTCAAGGCGACCGACATCGCAGCACTCACGCCCGTCGCCGAGTTCTGGAACACCGGCTGGGACTACGAGGTGGACCTGCCGACCCTGCCGGACACCGCGCTGCTCCCCTCGTCCGGCCCGTACAAGCTGGACAACGCGACCAACGGCACCCTGACGCTCGTGAAGAACGACCAGTACTGGGGTGAGGAGCGGGCCGGCACGACGGACATGATCGTCTTCAAGACCGTCGTCGACGAAGAGGCCGTCCAGGCCCTCCAGAACGGCGACGTCGACGTGATCGACCCCTCCAGCCCCACCGTCGACACCAAGGCTGCCCTCGAGCAGATCGGTGAGACCGTCACGGTCGACACCGGCACCTCACTGACCTTCTCGCACATCGACCTCGACCAGCGTCCCGGCGCCGTCTTCGAGGACCTCAAGGTCCGTCAGGCCTTCAACGCCTGCACGCCCCGCGCGGACATGGTCGACAAGTTCGTGACCCCGATCGATCCCGAGGGAACGGTCATGAACCTGCGCGAGTACCAGCCCGGACAGCCCGACTACGACACGGTCCTCGACGGCGCTCCCGCCGCCCAGGGTGACGGTGCCGCGGACATCGAGGGTGCCAAGGCCCTGCTCGCCGAGGCCGGCAAGACCGAGCCCGTCAAGGTCTCGCTGATGTACGCGTCCACCAGCCAGCTGCGCGCCGACATGGTGGCACTGGTCAAGGACTCCTGTGACAAGGCAGGGTTCGAGATCATCCCGCAGCCCGAGGCCGAGTGGAGCGCCAAGCTCTCGCAGCCCGGCGCCTGGGACGCAGTGCTCTTCGGCTGGGCCGGATCCGGCCTCGTCGCCTCCGGTGAGTCCATCTACGTCTCCGGTGGCGAGCAGAACTTCGGTGGCTACGCCGACGAGGAGGTCGACCGCCTCTGGAGCGAGATCGTCACGAACACGGACGAAGAGCAGGTCGTGCCCCTGAAGACCGAGCTCGAAGAGCGTCTCGCCGAGACGCAGTACAACGTGGTGCTCTACGCGAACGCCGACATCATCGGGTCCTCCTCGAAGCTCGAGGGCGTCGAGATGAACCCGACGCAGACCGGCATCACCTGGAACGCCTACAGCTGGACGAAGCAGAACTGAGTGCAGCCTTCCGCTGACGCATGAGGACGGGCAGGCCCGCGGGCCTGCCCGTCCTTGTGCCCGGCACCGCGACAGCCTGCACCGTTTCCAAGGAGCCCCCACGTGTTCTACTTCATCGCCAAACGAACGATCATCTCGTTCTTCATCATGCTCGCAGCCACCACGCTGATGTACTTCCTCACCATCTCGTCGGGTGATCCCTTCGAGGACCTCGGTGAGACCAGCGGCCCGGAGAAGGCCGCCACCATCGCCGCCCGCACAGCGGCCATGAACCTGGATGTCCCTCCCATCCCCCGCTACTTCCTCTGGCTGCAGGAGGTCGGCCACTGCCTCGTCCCCGGCGGAGTGAGCTGCACCCTCGGCATGGACCGCTCCGGTGCCGCAGTCCTCCCCCAGCTCGAGAACGCGATGGGCTCGACGCTGCGCCTCGTCGTCGTGGCCACCGTCCTCGCCCTCGTGCTCGGCGTGATCGTCGGGATCGTGACGGCGATCCGCCAGTACAGCGTCTTCGACTACTCCGTCACCTTCATCTCCTTCCTGCTGTTCTCCCTGCCCCTGTTCTGGCTCTCCACCCTGCTCAAGCAGTACCTGGCGATCGACCTCAACACGTGGCTGGCGAATCCGCAGTTCTCCTATCTCGCGATCGCCCTGATAGGCGTGATCGCCGGCGTCATCTGGGCGGTCGTCGTCGGTGGCGACCGCAGGCGCCGCCTCACCGTCTTCGGCGTCGCTGCCGCGGCCACCGCCGTCGCGCTCTACCTCCTCCTCGTCACCGGCTGGTTCGTCAGCCCGGGCCTCGGCATCGTCGGCATGCTGGTCTCCGCCGCCGGCATCGCCGTCCTCTGGACGGCCCTCCTCGCGGGCTTCCGCCGTCGGCGCGTCCTGAACGCCGCCCTCGCCGCCGCCGGTGTCAGCTTCCTCGGCTACGTCGTCTCACTCTTCGTCTTCGATGAGCCGAACTGGCTCGTCGTGCTGGGCCTCGTGTTCGTCACGGCGGTGCTCGCCTACGTCGTCGCCGGCGTGGTCGGCGGCCCGTTCCGCGCCCAGGCCGCGAAGATCGGGGCTGTCATCGCGGTGTCGGTGAGCCTGCTGATCGTGCTGGACCGCCTCCTCCAGGCCTACCCGACCCTGTCGGCCAAGGCGGGCGGACGGCCCATCCCCACCACCGGTTCGCAGTCGGCCAACCTGGCGGGCACGTTCTGGGAGATCAACCTCGACTACGCGCTGCACCTGATCCTGCCGACCATCGCGCTGACGCTCATCTCGTTCGCCACCTACACCCGGTACACGAGGGCCAGCCAGCTCGACGTCATGAACCAGGACTACATCCGCACCGCACGGGCCAAGGGCCTCAGCGAGCGCACCGTCCTCGTCAAGCACGCGTTCCGCAACGCGATGATCCCGATCACCACCCTGATGGCGTTCGACTTCGCCGGAGTCCTCGGCGGCGCCGTCATCACGGAGCAGGTCTTCGGCTGGAACGGCATGGGCAAGATGTTCATCGACGGCATCAACCACGTGGATCCCGGGCCGGTCATGGCCTTCTTCCTCGTCGTCGGCACCGCCGCAGTCCTCTTCAACATGCTCGCCGACATCGCCTACGCGTTCCTCGACCCGCGCATCACCCTGAGCTAGGACCCGATCATGAGCAATCACCAGAACCCGCGGGACGATTCCCGCCCGTCGGTCGAATTGTCCGAGATGACCCTGCAGAGCCAGGACACGGACATCGCCACGGCCATCCCCACCCGTGAGCAGACCGACCGCATCCGGACCACGGAGGCGAAGAGCCAGGGGCGCCTCATCCGCGAACGCTTCTTCCGGCACAAGGGCGCCCTCGCCGGCATCGCACTGCTCACGCTGATCTTCCTCCTCGCGTTCACCTCGATCGGCTTCGCGGGCATCCCCGGCTGGTGGGACAAGGACTACGACGTCCTCGCGGACCGGTTCAACGAAGGCAAGCCCACCCTGACGCTGTGGCCGTTCAGCCTGGGCGAGCACCCGTTCGGCCAGGACGTGCTGGGCCGCGACTACTTCGCCCTGACGATGCGCGGCATCCAGACCTCGCTGATCATCGCGTTCGTCGTCGGCATCGTGGCCATGGTCATCGGCACCACGGTGGGCGCCGTCGCCGGCTACTTCCGCGGCTGGACCGAAGCCTTCCTCATGCGCATCACCGACGTCGTCATCACCATCCCCACCGTCGTCATCGCGGCCGCGGTCGCGGGCATCGTCGCCGAATACGGCATCATCCCCTTCGCCGTCTTCCTCGGCCTCGTGACCTGGACCGGCCTCGCGCGCCTGGTCCGCGGCGAGTTCCTGTCCCTGCGCGAGAAGGAGTTCGTGGAGTCCGCGAAGTCCGTCGGGGCGAGCTCGGCGCGCATCATCTTCCGCCACATCCTGCCCAACACGGTGGGCGTGATCATCGTCTCGACGACGCTCGCCATCTCCGGGGCCATCCTCCTCGAGACCGCCCTCAGCTACCTGGGCCTCGGCGTCACCGCCCCGGACACCTCCCTCGGCAAGGCCATCAACGACAACCGCTCGGCGCTCACGGTCCGGCCGTGGCTGTTCCTGTGGCCCGGCGCCTTCATCATCGGCATCGCCCTCGCCGTCAACTTCATCGGTGACGGCCTACGCGACGCGTTCGATCCCAAGCAGACAAGGGTGAAGCAGTAATGAGCTCCAGTACCGTCACCATCTCGGACGAGCAAGCACCTCCCGTCAACGGGCCGATCCTCGCGGTCCAGGGCCTCGGCGTCGAGTTCAACGTCGACAACGAATGGGTCATGGCCGCCGAGGACGTCTCCTACGAGATCCATCCCGGCGAGATCCTCGCCATCGTCGGCGAATCCGGCTCCGGCAAGAGCATGTCCTCCATGGCCCTGCTCGGCCTCCTCCCCCGCAACGGGCGCTCCCACGGCAGCGCGAAGATGCTCGGCAAGGAACTGATCGGGGCATCGCAGGGCACGCTCCGGCGCGTCCGCGGCAACGAGATCGCGATGATCTTCCAGGAGCCCATGACGGCACTGAACCCGGTGCTGACCGTGGGCGAGCAGATCCGCGAAGCCGTCGAGCAGCACACCGAGCTCTCCCCCGCGCAGGCGAAGAAACGCGCCATCGAGCTCCTCCGCATGGTGGAGATCCCGGAGCCGGAGCGCCGCTACGACAACTTCCCGCACCAGTTCTCGGGTGGCCAGCGGCAACGGGCCATGATCGCCATCGCGCTGGCGAACGACCCGATGCTGCTGATCGCCGACGAGCCGACCACGGCGCTCGACGTCACCGTGCAGGCCGAGGTCCTGGACCTGCTGCGCAAGCTCAACAAGCGCCTCAACAGTGCCGTACTCCTCATCACCCACGACATGGGGGTGGTCGCCGACCTCGCGGACCGCGTGGTCGTCATGGAGCGCGGGCGGATCGTGGAGGCAGCGCCCACGGCGCAGCTGTTCGCGGCCCCGGCCGAGGCCTACACCCAACAGCTCCTCGGCTCCGTCCCCCATCTGGGCTCGAAGGTGGGCGGCGTCCTCGCGGATGTCGAGGTGGTCGACGGGCACCTGAACATCCACGAGGAGTACGCCGCGGCGGCCCTGCGCACGCGGGAGTCCCACACCGCGTCCGGCGTCGTCCCGGCCCTCGAGCTCACGAACGTCGACATCGAGTATCCGGGGCGTTTCCGCCAGCCGGCCTTCAAGGCGGTCTCGGGCGTGTCCCTCACCATCAATCCCGGCGAGGTGATGGGCCTCGTCGGCGAATCCGGCTCGGGCAAGTCAACGATCGCGCGCGCCGTCACCGGCCTGATCAGGACCTCCGGGGGCCGGGTCAGGATCGGCGGCACGGACATCACGGAGCTCAGTGCCCGGCAGCTCCTGCCCCTGCGCAAGCGCTTCGCGATCGTGTTCCAGGATCCCGCGGCCTCCCTCAACCCGCGCATGTCGATCGGCGAGAGCATCGGCGAGCCGCTGTTCCTGCACGAGAAGCTGAACCGGGCGGACCTGGACAAGCGGGTCGCGTCGCTGCTGGAGGACGTGCAGCTGCCGGTCGCCTTCCGCAACCGGTACCCGCACGAGCTCTCGGGCGGACAGCGCCAGCGCGTCGGGATCGCCCGCGCCCTGTCGCTCCAGCCCGACCTCCTCGTCGCGGACGAGCCGACGTCGGCCCTGGACGTCTCCGTGCAGGCGAAGGTCCTCGACCTGCTGCAGGAGCTGCAGCGGGAGCGGGGCTTCGCATGCCTCTTCGTCAGCCACGACCTGGCCGTCGTCGAGCTTCTCGCGAGCCACATCGCGGTGCTCAACAAGGGCGTGCTCGTGGAGCAGGGCAGCACGGAGCAGATCCTGAAGTACCCCCGCGATCCGTACACACGCAGGCTGCTCGCGGCGGCGCCCGTCCCGGATCCGACGGAGCAGTCGCTGCGGCGTCAGCAGCGCTCGGCGATCCTGGCGGCCGGCGTGTCCGAGTAGCAGCACCTCGCGGAGCAGCACCCTGCACGACGACGAAGGACCCCTCCGGGCGGAGGGGTCCTTCGTCGTCCGGGGGTGTCGCTCAGTGGCGGAAGACGATCTTCCCGAACAGCTCGCCGTCGAGCATGCGCTGGAACCCCTGGGCGGCGTCGTCGAGCGGGAGGACGGCGTCGATGACGGGCCGCACCCCGGTGGCCACGAGGAAGCGCGTCAGCCGGACCAGCTCGTCCCGCGTGCCCATCGTGGAGCCCAGCACGCGCAGCTGCAGGAAGAACACCCGGTTGAGGTCCGCCGAGGGTGCCGCGCCGCTCGTCGCACCGCACGTGACCACGGTGCCGCCCGGTACGAGGGACTTCAGGGAGTGGGCCCAGGTGGCCTCCCCCACGGAGTCGAAGACGACGTCGACACGCTCCGGCAGGCGGGCGCCGGCGTCGAAGGCCTGCTCGGCTCCGAGCTCGAGGGCCCGCTGCCGCTTCTGCCCGCTGCGGCTCGTCGCCCAGACCCGGTAGCCGGCCGCGGAGGCGAGCGCGATCAGCGCCGACGCGACCCCGCCCCCGGCTCCCTGGACGAGCACCGTGGACCCGGGCGCCGCGGGTGAGACCGTGAACAGCATGCGGTACGCCGTCAGCCACGCGGTGGGCAGGCAGGCCGCCTCCTCGAAGGACAGCTCCGCCGGCTTGCGCACCAGGTTGCGCGCGGGGACCCAGACGTAGTCGGCCATGGTGCCGGGGTGGCGTTCCGAGAGCAGGGAACGCTTCGGGTCGAGGGTCTCGTCGCCGCGCCAGCCGTCCGAGGAGACGACCCCGTGCACGATCACCTCGTTGCCGTCGTCGTCGATCCCCGCCGCGTCGCAGCCGAGGACCATCGGCAGGCGGTCCTCCGGCAGCCCCACACCCTTCAGCGACCACAGGTCGTGGTGGTTCAGGCAGGAGGCCATCACCTTCACCCGCACGAAGCCCTCGGGCGCGTCGGGGACGTCCAGGTCGCCGACGGTGAGGCCGGCGAGGGGTGTGTCCGCGGACTGGGTTGCTGCGTAGGCGGCGCGCATGCATGATCTCCTTCGATGACGGATGGTCCCCCAATCCTAGGCGGCGGGCTGTTTAGGTGACGCCCGTGGCCGTGTGGGAGACTTGGGTGCAGTTCTGCACGACTACAGAGCCTGAAGAAGAAGGAGGCAGCCATGAGCAAGCGAGCACGCAAGCGTCGCGACCGGAAGCGTGGTGGCGCGAACCACGGTAAGCGCCCCAACACCTGAGTCCAGGCGTACAGAGCGTCCTCGACATCCGAGGATGCACACACAGAACCTCCGGCCCCTGAAGGGACCGGAGGTTCTGTGTTGGTCGGGTTCTGCGTTGATCGGGTTCTGCGTCTACAGCATGCTGCGATCTGCCGCGCCGTCAGTGGTCCACGGTCTTGAGGTGGCTGATCCGGTCGAGGATGCTCGCCTTGAGGGTGGACGGCGCCACCTCCGTGCAGGACCGCTTCACGACCGACCTGATGACGCACTCGAGGTCATGCTCCTCGGCGCACTGCGGGCAGTCGTTGAGGTGGTCCTTGATCTCCACGAGGTCCTGGTGGGACAGTGCACCGTCCAGGTATTCGTACAGCCGCTCGATCCTCGCGTCGGCGCAGTCGCCCATGTTCCCGCAATCGCTCATTTCTCCATCTCCTCTTCCTTGCCCTTCGTGCCCGCTGCGACCTTGGCCTTCGCGCCAGCTCCGGTGCTGGCGCCGAGCCCGCGATCACGCGCGTACTCCGCGAGATGCTCGCGGAGCAGCTTGCGGCCGCGGTGCAGCCGGGACATGACGGTCCCGATGGGCGTGTTCATGATTTCTGAGATCTCCTTGTATGCGAAGCCCTCGACGTCCGAGAAGTACACCGCGAGCCTGAATTCCTCGGGGATCGCCTGCAGCGCGTCCTTGACGTCCGAGTCGGGCAGGTGGTCGAGCGCCTCGACCTCGGCCGAGCGGAGCCCCAGGGAGGTGTGCTCGGCGGCCTTGGCCAGCTGCCAGTCCTCGATGGTGTCCGAGTGCGACTGCAGGGGCTCGCGCTGCCTCTTCCGGTACAGGTTGATGTAGGTGTTGGTGAGGATGCGGTACAGCCACGCCTTCAGGTTGGTACCCGGCTTGTACTGGTGGAAGGCCGAGAACGCCTTGGTGTAGGCCTCCTGCACCAGGTCCTCCGCGTCGCTGGGATTGCGGGCCATGCGCATGGCGGCCGAGTAGAGCTGGTCGACGTACTGCATGGCGTCGCGTTCGAACCGCGCCTTGCGATCGGCGTCCGACTCCGTCGACACGTCCAACTGTGCATCTTCGGCCTGGCTGCTGCCTGCGGGGGCTGTGGTATTCATCGTGCTGAAGTCTACGCGCCCCGGCCGTCGCGACGCCGTGATGTCAGGGCGCCGAGGAGACGTCGACAACTGGAAATCCGGTCTGTCGACCGGCGCGGTCCGTGTCCCTGTCATACCGAATCCCCTTACTGTTCTGCTGTCCGTTACGCCTGTTCCAACCCCTCCCCGCATCCCCTTATTCCTGTGCCGTCCTTCCCCGTGCCCGCAACCCCGCCCGTCGGCCCGGGTCACGGATCGTCCCCGGAGGTGGGGCGTGCAAAACTAGAGCCAGCGTGCTTCGTACTCGAAAACCCGATGTCCGGCCGACCCGCCGGCAACCAGGAGGCAGTTGTGACCCTTGTCCGCGTAATAGCCCGACCCTTGATCGCCAGCAGCTTCGTCGTGAGCGGCGTCGATCGACTCCGCACCGCGGGTGCCACGGCCCCGCAGCTCAAGCCCGTCCTCACCGGCGTCGCGAAGCTCGTCCCCTCGGCCGGCGCGATCACCGGCAACGAGAAGCTCGTGGGCCAGGTCCTCGGTGCCACCCAGGTCGGCGCGGCCGTCCTGCTCGGCATCGGCAGGTTCTCCCGGGTGGCAGCGCTGCTGCTGACGCTCACCACCACGGTGAACGCGCTCGTCGACTACCGTTCGGCCGACGCCTCGAGCCCCGAGGGCAAGAAGGCGCGCCGCTCGCAGCTGCTCAAGAACCTCTCCCTGATCGGCGCCGTCCTGCTCGCCGCCGTCGACACCAACGGACGCCCCGGCATCGCCTGGCGCGCCGAGCACCTCGCGACGGATGCCAGGAAGCAGCTGAAGAAGGCGGACAAGGCCGTCCGCAAGACCGCGTCCGACGTCGTGGGTTCCTAGGCTCCATGGCAGCGTCATCAGGCGGGGTGTCCCACCGGACCGGGTGGAGGGCGCCCCGCCTGACCCGTCCCGTGGACGCCGACCTCTCGGTCCCCGGCTCCAAGTCCCTCACCAACCGCTATCTCGTGCTCGCCGCCCTGGCCGACGGCCCGTGCCGCCTGCGCCGCCCCCTGCACTCGCGTGACTCGGCCCTCATGATCGCGGCGCTGCGCTCGCTCGGTGCCGTCATCGAGGAGGTCCCCGGCGACGGCGACTTCGGCCCGGACCTCCGGGTGGTCCCCCTCCAGGACGGCGCGCCGGCCTCCCGTGCCGTGGACTGCGGCCTCGCGGGCACCGTCATGCGCTTCGTCCCCCCGCTGGCGGGCCTGGTCTCCGGCACCACCACGTTCGACGGCGATCCCCACGCGCGTCGCCGCCCGATGGGCAGCATCATCGATGCCCTCCGGGGCCTCGGGCTCCGGATCGACGACGACGGCGCCGGGTCCCTCCCCTTCACCGTGCAGGGCGAGGGCCACGTCCGCGGCGGCCGCCTGGTCATCGACGCCTCCGCGTCCTCGCAGTTCGTGTCGGCGCTGCTGCTCGTCGGCGCGCGCTTCACCGACGGGCTGCACCTCGAGCACGTCGGCAAGCCCGTGCCCAGCCTCGACCATGTCCGCATGACGGTCGAGACCCTGCGGGCGGTCGGCGTCGCCGTCGACGACTCCGTGCCGAACCACTGGCGCGTCTCCCCCGGCCCGATCACCGCGTTCGACGCCGCCGTGGAACCCGACCTCTCCAACGCGGGCCCCTTCCTCGCCGCCGCCGTCGTCACGGGCGGCACCGTCCGGGTGCGGAACTGGCCCGAGGGCACCACGCAGGTCGGCGACGCCTGGCGGCGCATCCTGCCCCTGATGGGCGCCACGGCGGACCTCGACGGCGGGGTGCTCACCGTCACCGGCGGAGCGTCGATCGCCGGCGGGACCTTCGCCGACACCTCCGAGCTCGCCCCCACCGTCGCCGCGCTCTGCGCCCTGGCCACGACGCCGTCGACCCTCACCGGCATCGCCCACCTCCGCGGGCACGAGACGGACCGGCTCGCGGCGCTCGTCACCGAGATCAACGGGCTCGGCGGGGACGCGGAGGAGACGGCCGACGGCCTCGTCATCCGGCCGGCACCGCTCCACGGCGGCACGTTCAGCACGTACGACGATCACCGGATGGCCACCGCGGGAGCGATCATCGGCCTCGCCGTGGACGGCGTGGACGTGGAGAACATCGGCACCACGGCCAAGACGATGCCGGAGTTCCCCGATCTCTGGGCCGCCCTCGCGCGTACCGCGGGCGGACCGGGGCCCGACGGCGCGACGATCCCCGCCGCACCGGCGGCCAGGGCATGAGCGAGACCGGCAACCGCCGCGGCTCGCGGGCGTGGGACGAGTCCGACGTGCGCATCCGCCCCAACAAGAAGGGGACCCGCCCGCGCACCAAGAACCGTCCGGCCTACGACGACGCCGTGACGGGCCGCGTCGTCACGGTCGACCGCGGGCGGTACACCACGGTGGTCGACGAGGGCACGCCCGGCGAGCGGACGGTCATCGCCGCGCGGGCCCGCGAACTGCGCCGCAACGCCGTCGTCGCCGGCGACCTCGTGGCCCTGGTCGGTGACCTCTCGGGCGGCCCCGACTCCCTCGCGCGCCTCGTGCGCATCGAGGAACGGACCACGGTCCTGCGCAGGAGCGCGGACGACACCGACCCGGTGGAGCGCGTGGTGGTCGCCAACGCGGACCAGCTCGTGATCGTCGTCGCGGCTGCCAACCCCGAGCCGAGGACGGGCTTCATCGACCGGGCGCTCGTCGCCGCCTACGACGCCGGGATCGAACCCCTGCTCTGCATCACCAAGGCCGATCTCCGGGATCCCGCTGCCCTCCTCGCCAACTACGAGCACCTGGACCTCCGCGTCATCATCAGCAGGACGGACGACGCCGTGGGCATCGCCGCCACCTCCGACGACGGCGAGTCGGCGCACCTGTCCACTACCGCCGTCGACGCCCTGAGGGAGGAGCTCGACGGGCAGGTGAGCGTGCTGCTCGGCCACTCCGGCGTCGGCAAGTCCACCATGGTCAACGCCCTGACGGGGTCCACGCGCGCCACGGGCGGCGTGAACGCGGTGACGGGCAGGGGACGCCACACCTCCTCCTCCGCACTGGCCCTGAAGGCCGCTGATGCCGCACCCGGCACCTGGATCATCGACACGCCCGGCATCCGTTCCTTCGGGCTCGCGCACGTCGAGGCGGACAGGATCCTCAAGGCGTTCCCGGACCTGGAACCCGGGACCGAGCGCTGCGAGCGTGGCTGCCGGCACGACGACCACGCCGTCGCATGCGGCCTGGACAGCTACGTGGCAGAGGGCCTCGCGGGCGACTCCGGCCCCGTGCGCCTGGCCTCGCTGCGGCGCCTGCTCAGCGCCGGGACGGCCGAGGCGCGAGGCAGCTCACACGACGCCAAGGAACTCGGACACCAGTGATCGGCCCGAACACTGGTAGGCTCAGGTCTGTTGTTGTTTGCGCATTACATCTCTAAGCCTTGACCCTCCACCTGGAGTTCGACAGCTTTTTTGATAAGCGGGTAACGAACTGCACGATGAGCCCCGAACGTCGGGACGCTCTCACATGGTAAGGAAATCTCAATGGCTACTGGCACAGTGAAATGGTTCAACGCCGAAAAGGGCTTCGGCTTCATCGCTCCCGAGGACGGCGGCGCTGACGTGTTCGCCCACTTCTCCGCGATCAACTCGAACGGCTACCGTTCCCTCGAAGAGAACCAGAAGGTCAACTTCGAGACCACCCAGGGTCCCAAGGGTCCCCAGGCCGAGAACATCACCGTTCTCTAATTCTTCCGACACCGCCTGGCGGTGACGGTCGGAAAGCCACCGTGCGGCGCGAGCCCTCGGTGGCTTTCTGCTGTTCCGGGCCGCTCCCCGCGTCCCCGCACGGGATGCGCCCACCGAGACGATAGGTTGAACGGTATGAGTTTCACGCAGGGCTACAACGACGACCTCCGTCTCGCCCACATCATGGCCGACTCGGTGGACGACCAGACCATGTCGCGCTTCAAGGCGCTCGACCTGCGGGTGGAGACCAAGCCGGACCTCACCCCCGTCACGGACGCCGACAAGAGCGCGGAGGAGGCCATCCGCGGCCAGCTCTCCCGCGCCAGGCCCCGTGACGCGGTCCTCGGCGAGGAGTTCGGCAGCACGGGCTCCGGATCACGCCGCTGGGTGATCGACCCGATCGACGGCACCAAGAACTTCGTGCGCGGCGTCCCGGTCTGGGCCACCCTCATCTCGCTCCTCGACGACGGCAAGCCCGTCGTCGGCCTGGTCAGCGCTCCCGCGCTGGGCAAGCGCTGGTGGGCAGCGCAGGGCACCGGCGCCTACACCGGGAAGTCCCTCGCCGCGGCGCAGCGCCTGCGGGTCTCCAACGTCTCACGCCTCGAGGACGCGTCGCTGTCCTACTCCAGCCTGGGCGGATGGCGCGAGCGCGGCACGCTCGCCGAATTCGTGAACCTCACGGACCGGGTATGGCGGACGCGTGCCTACGGGGACTTCTGGTCCTACTGCCTCGTGGCGGAGGGCGCGGTGGACATCGCGTGCGAACCGGAGCTCAACCTGCACGACATGGCGGCGCTCGTGCCGATCGTCACCGAGGCCGGGGGACGCTTCACCTCCCTCGACGGCGAGGACGGACCTCACGGCGGCAACGCCCTCGCAACGAACGGCACCCTGCACAGCGAGGTGCTGCGGACCCTCAACCCCGATGTGGATGACCTGCTCTGACGGCACGCGCAGCATGACCGGCCCGCCATGGTGACGGGCGGGCCGCGGCTCGCGGAGCAACGCCGCAGGGATCTCGCCGACGCCTACCTGTCCGGGGCCGGCCGCTACGACCGCGTACGCCCCGGCTACCCTGCCGCCGTCGCCGACTGGGTCGTCCCCGCGGGCGCACGCCGCGCCGCCGACATCGGCGCCGGGACCGGCCTCTTCACGGAACTTCTCGTGGAGCGCGGGCTCACGGTGACGGCCGTGGACCCGTCCGAGGACATGCTGGCCGTCCTCGCGGGCAGGCTGCCCGGGGTTCCCGCCGTCCGGGGCACCGCGGAGGAGACGCACCTTCCGGACGCCTCCCTGGATCTGCTCACCCTGGCGCAGGCGTGGCACTGGTGCGACCACGCCGCCACGGTCCAGGAGGCGGCCCGGATCCTGACGCCGGAGGGCCGGCTCGCCCTGCTGTGGAACCAGCTCGACGTCTCGATCCCGTGGGTGCACCGCCTGTCCCGGATCATGCACGCCGGTGACGTGTTCTCGACCGCCTACCGCCCCGTGGTCGGGGCCGCCTTCGACGCCCCGGAGGACCTGGTGGTCCACTGGACCCAGGAACTGGACGTCCCCGGTGTCCTCGACCTCGCGCGGTCCCGCAGCTACTACCAGCGGGCGGCGCCCGCACTGCAGGCCCGCGTCGAAGAGAATCTGCGGTGGTACCTCACCGACTACCTCGCCTTCGCGGAGGACGCCACCCTCCAGTTGCCGTACTACACCCATGCCTGGCGCGCCTCCCCGCGGACGGGCTAGATTTCGGCATGCCTAAACGTTAGGTTTAGGCATGCCTCAAACGACGCGGCGCCAGTCCGTACGGGCCATGGTCCTCCGGTGCCTGGTCCTCGTCCTCGTGGTGACCGGGTGCGCCCGGCAGGCCCCGCCGTCCTCCGCCCCGGACGACCGCCCGCGCGTGCTGACGACCTTCTCCGTCCTCGCCGACCTCGTCGACACCGTGGGCGGCGGGCACGTCCGCGTCGAGTCGATCACCAAGGTGGGAGCGGAGATCCATGGCTACGAACCCACGCCGTCGGACCTCGTCCGCGCCCAGGACGCGGACCTCGTCATCGACAACGGTCTGGGGCTCGAACGCTGGTTCGAGCGGTTCCTGAACTCCGTCGACGCACCCCACGCCGTCCTGTCCGAGGGCGTCGAGCCCATCGACATCCGCACCGGCGACTACCGGGGACGGGCGAACCCCCACGCATGGATGTCCCCCGTCGCCGCACAGACCTACGTGGACAACACCGTCGAGGCCCTCTCCGGGCTCGCGCCCGAACACGCTGCCGACTTCGAGGCGAACGGCGAGCAGCTCAAGGCGGACCTCGCGGACCTGCTGACCGGCTTCCGGGAGGACCTCGCGGATGCCGACGTCGCGGCGCTGGTCACCTGCGAGGGCGCCTTCTCCTATCTCGCCCGCGACGCCGGGCTCCGGGAGGCGTTCATCTGGCCGGTCAACGCCGATTCCGAGGGGACGCCGCGGCAGATCCGCTCCGTCATCACGTTCGTCGAGGAGAACCGCGTGCCGACGCTCTTCTGCGAATCCACGGTCAACCCCTCCGCCCAGGAGCAGGTGGCCCTCGCCACGGGGGCGCAGCTGGGCGGGACGCTCTACGTGGATTCGCTGTCCGGCCCCGAGGGCCCGGTGCCGACCTTCCTCGACCTCATCCGGTACGACCTCGACACCATCACGGAAGGACTCACACGATGACGACCCACCGGGAGGCGGAGCCCGTGCCCGTCATCGACGTGCGGCACCTCACCGTCCGCTACGACGACGTGCTGGCGCTCGACGACGTCGGCGTGCGCCTCGCGCCCGGCCGGATCTGCGGGCTCATCGGCGTCAACGGGTCCGGCAAGTCGACCCTCTTCACCGCACTCATGGGTCTCCTCACGCCGCAGGAAGGCTCCGTGGAGCTCTTCGGCACCTCCATCGCCCGGGCCAGGAAGACCGGGCTCGTCGCCTACATGCCGCAGGCCGAGGGGGTCGACTGGACCTTCCCGGTGTCGGTGTCCGATGTCGTCGGCATGGGCCTGTACGGGCGGCTCGGGACGGCGCGCCGGCTGCGGGCGGCCGACCGGGCGGCCGTGGACGACGCCCTGGAGCGCGTGGGGTTGTCCGACCTGAGGAAGCGCCAGATCGGGCAGCTGTCCGGCGGGCAGCGCAAACGCGTGTTCATCGCCCGGAGCATCGCCCAGGACGCCCGGCTCCTGCTCCTCGACGAGCCCTTCGCGGGGGTCGACCGGTCGAGCGAGCACACCATGACCGCACTGCTGAAGGCGCTGCGGGACGAGGGGCGGTCGGTGCTCGTGTCCACGCACGACCTCGCGGGTGTGCCGGATCTCTGCGACGAGGCCGTCCTCCTGCACCAGCGCGTCCTGGCGCAGGGCGAGCCGTCGCGGGTCCTGACCCACGACAACCTCGCCCTCGCCTTCGGTCCCCTGCCCCCCGGCATCCCCTCCTCGAACGGAGCATCCTGACATGGACGTCCTCGCGTTCCTCCTCGAACCGCTCCAGTACGGCTTCCTCACGCGGGCCCTCGTAGTCACCGTCGCGGCGGCCGTCGTCGCCGCGGTGCTCTCCTGCTGGCTCATCCTCATGGGGTGGTCACTGATGGGCGACGCCGTCTCGCACGCCGTCCTGCCCGGCGTCGCCCTCGCCTACATCATCGGCATCCCCTTCTCCATCGGTGCCTTCGTCTTCGGCATCGGGGCCGTGGCGCTCATCGGCCTGGTCCGGTCCACCACCAAGCTGAAGGCCGACACCGTGATCGGCGTGGTCTTCACCGGCCTCTTCGCCGCCGGACTGGCCATCGTCTCGGCCACGCCGTCGCAGATCGACCTCATGCACATCCTGTTCGGCAATGTGCTCGGGGTGTCCGACGGCGACGTCCGGCAGGTACTGGTCCTGGGCGCGCTGACCCTCACCGTCCTGCTGGTGAAGCGGCGCGACCTCACCCTGCTGGCCTTCGACCGCACGCATGCCCACGTGATCGGCCTGAACACCCGGTTCCTGTCCGCGCTCCTCCTCGGCCTGCTCGCCCTCACCGTCGTCGTGGGCCTCCAGGCCGTGGGCATCATCCTCGTCGTGGCCATGCTGATCACGCCCGGAGCCACGGCGTTCCTCCTCTCCCGCAGCTTCGACCGCATGCTGGTGATCGCCGTCGTGCTCACCGTGGCCGCGTCCGTGGCCGGCATCTACGCCAGCTACTACCTCGACATCTCCACCGGCGCCGCCGTCGTGCTGTGCCAGGCCCTCGTGTTCGCCGTCGTCTACCTCGTGGGCCGGCCCGACGGCGTGCTGTGGCAGGCACGACGACGGCGCACGGCGGCCGCTCCGTCCGGCACGCCGGACACGACATCGCTGCGGGGCGCCTGATGACGGGCCGCCGGGGCGCGGTGCTCAGCATCGAATCGACCAGCGTGCAGGACTACGTGAAGGCCATCTACGCGTTCACGGAGTGGCAGGCGGACCCGATCACCGCCACGCACCTGGCCGCCCGCCTCGCGGTCGCCAACTCCTCCGTCACCGGGATGGTCGGCAAGCTCGTGGGCCTGGGCCTGGCCGAGCACCGCAAGTACGGGCCCATCGGCCTCACGCCGTCGGGCCGGACGCTCGCCCTCGCGATGGTGCGCCGCCACCGGCTCATCGAGACCTTCCTCGTCACGGAGCTCGGCTACGGCTGGGACGAGGTGCACGACGAGGCGGAGCTGCTCGAGCACACGGTCTCGGAGGCCTTCGTCGAGCGTCTCGACGTGAAGCTCGGCCGGCCCGCGCGCGACCCGCACGGTGACCCCATCCCGGGCGCGGACGGCCGCGTCCGCTACCCGCCGGCGCACCGACTCGACGGCCTCGACGAGGGCCACCGCGGCAGGCTCGCCCGGGTCAGCGACGACGATCCCGACGTGCTGCGCCTCCTCGACCGGCACGGCGTGGCCCTCGACGCCGACCTCCTGGTGGCCCGACGCGGCGCCGGTCCGCTGATCGAGCTGCGCCTCGGCGCGGGCGCCTCCGCACCGAGCCTCTCCGCGGACGGGACCCTCGCCCGGGCGCTCTGGATCGAGAGCACGGCGGCACACGAGGGCTGCACGCTCGACGCCGGGCACGGCTGACCGGACCCGTCCCGGACCGGCCACCCCGGCCGCGTCACCCGGGGCGGCGGAACCACGGCAGCGCGTCGCGCCCTCCTAGACTGGTCGGGACCTGCAACGCCCCGCGCCCTGCCACTGAACGGAGTGCCCCGATGACCACACTCGGTCTCGAAGAGGAGTACCTGCTCCTCGACCCGCGGTCGGGACTGCCCGCCCATCACGCCGCCGAGGTGGAGGGCATGCTCGAATCCCACCCCGAGGTCGGCCCGGACGAGATCCAGCGTGAGCTGCTGTCGTGCCAGATCGAGACGGCCACCCCGGTCTGCTCCACCCTGACCGAGGCGGAGGAGTCGCTGCTGAACTTCAGGAGGAGGTTCGCGGATGCGGGCGCCCGCACGGGGAGTATCGGTGCGGCGACCGGCACGGCACCCCGGATCCCCCAGGCGTATCCGGAACTCACCGACAAGCAGCGCTACGAGGACCTCCGGGCCAGCGCCCCCGGAATCGTCGGCGACCAGTTCGTCAACGGCCTCCACGTGCACGTGGGTGTACCGGATCCCGAGCGGGGCGTCCAGGCCCTCAACCGGATCCGGCCGTGGATCCCCCTGCTGGCCGCCCTCGGCGTCAATTCGCCGTACTGGCTGGGCCGCGACAGCGGGTTCGCCAGCTGGCGGGTCATCCACTACCGGCGCTGGGCCGTCCAGGGGATCGCCCCGTACTTCGCCGATGCCGCCGACTACGAACGCCGGATCACGCGGCTCGCCGCCACGGGCGCGATCCTCGACCGCGGTGTCCTCACCTGGGTGGCGCGGCTCTCCGACCACTACCCCACGCTGGAGCTCAGGGCATGCGACGTCCAGCTCGAGGCCCAGGACTCGGTGCTGCTCGGCGCCCTGACACGCGCGCTCGTCGTCACGGAACTCCAGGCGGCCGAGGCAGACACCGCTCCCCTCGTCCCGGATCCGGAACTGCTCGACGCGGCCCTCTGGCAGGCCGCACGCGACGGCATGGGACGCCACCTCGTGGACCTCGCCACGGCCGAGCCGGTGCCCGCGGAACGGCACCTCGCGGCCTTCCTCGAGCACGTCGGCCCCGCCCTCGAGGCCGAGGGCGACACGGACTGGGTGAAGGCCGGCATCGAGACCATCGCCGAACGCGGCACCGGCGCACAGCGCCAGCGCCGCGCCATGCACGACGGCGGCACCCAGGCACTGCTGTCCCTCTACACGGAGACCCTCACCTTCGAACCGTGAGCGCCGGGCGTCTCGCGCCTCCCTGGTCGGGCAGGACCGCTCGCGCCTCCCCGGTCGGGCAGACCGTTCACGGGGACGACGCCGGCATGCGCCGCCGTCGTCCCCGCGCGCACCCGCCTACGCGCCGACCGCGCGGAACTCGATCAGCAGGCTCTGCTCGGGCAGCAGCACGGGCGCCTGGACGCCGGCCTGGGCGAGGGCGCGGCCGGACAGGCGCACCGGATCCCCGTCGAGGGCACGCTGCAGCCAGGCCAGCGGCGACTGGCCGTTGCCCGGATGCCCCTCCTCCGGGACCGCGGGGCGCACTTCGTACAGCGCCTCGGGGTCCAGGCCCGGGAAGGTCAGGGGCCCCGGCGGGTAGCTCGCGCTCGACGCGGTGAGCGAGTAGCCGAACAGGGCGCGGCGCCGGTCCCCGGACACGATGCCCCGCAGGTCCATCGCGGGGTCCGGGCACTCGGCGTGCACCACGCTCCCGCGGTGCAGGTCGTCGCGCCAGGACCGGTGGAGGCCCACGTAGCGGCCGAGGACCTCGTACTCCGCCTCCGTCAGGTCCGAGATGTCCCATTCGATGCCGAAGTGTCCGAAGATCGCGGTGGCGGCGCGGAACGGCAGGGTGTGGGCGCGGCCCGTCGAGTGCGAGACCGGACCGCCGATGTGCATGCCCAGCAGTTCCGGCGGCACGACGAGGCCCGTGTACTTCTGATTCACGAGCCGTTCGATCGGGTCGATGCAGTCGCTCGTCCAGATGCGGTCCGTCCGTGCGAGGATCCCGAGGTCCACGCGTGCACCGCCCGAGGCGCAGCTCTCGATCTCGAGGCCCGGATGACGGCGGCGCAGTTCGTCGAGCAGCCGGTAGAGCGCCTCGACGTGCCGGTGGACGGCGGCCTGGCCCGTGCGCGCGTCCGCCGCCTCGAGCAGGTCCCTGTTGTGGTCCCACTTGACGTAGGCGATGTCATTGTTCGTCAGGATGTCGTCGAGGCGTTCGAGGATGTACGCGTAGGCGTCCGGATGGCCCAGGTTCAGCACCTGCTGTTGGCGGCCCGGGAGCGGCAGGCGGCCTTCCGCCTGCAGGATCCAGTCCGGATGGGCGCGCGCCAAATCCGAATCGGTGTTGACCATCTCGGGTTCGAACCACAGGCCGAACTCCATGCCGAGGCGCCGCACGTGGTCGATGATCGGCGCCAGTCCGTCGGGCCACACCGTCTCGTCCACGTACCAGTCGCCGAGGCTGGAGGTGTCGTCGCGCCGCCCGCGGAACCAGCCGTCGTCGAGCACGAACCGTTCGACGCCGAGGGACGCCGCACGGTCCGCGAGGGCCAGCAGGCGCGGGAGGTCCAGCGCGAAATAGACCGCCTCCCACGTGTTGAGCGTGACCGGCCGGGGCCGCTGCGGGTGCGAGGCCCGGGCCCGGAGGTCCCGGTGGAACCGGCCGGACAGTTCGTTCAGTCCGTGCCCCCAGGACCCGACGGCCGGCGGGGTGGAGTAGCTCTCCCCCGGCGCCAGGACGACCTCGCGCGGGGCCAGCACCTCGCCTGCCGCGAGGAACACGGAACCCGCGGGGGTCTTCTCGGCGAGCACCTGCTGGTTGCCGCTCCACGCGAGGTGGATGCCCTGGACGTGGCCGTGCTCGAACCCGAAACCGCGGGTCCCCGCAGCGAGGAGGACCGTGGCGTCCGCCCCCGGCCTGCCGCGCCTGCTCGTCCGCGTGTAGGTGCCGGTGGTCAGGGCGTGGCGCTGCGGCGACCGCTCACGCAGGTGCCGCCCGGTGGTGTCCAGGATCTCGGCCGCCGTGTGGTGCAGCGGGAAGAACAGGTTGAGCGCGCGCACCTCGTAGTCGTCGTCGCCCGTGTTGGTGAGCTCCAGGCGCTGCGTGAACAGGCCGGACGCCGTGAGGCCGAGGTGGGCGCGCACGGTGAGTCCGGCGTCGTCGTCGCGCGCCTCGACGAGTGCGCCGTCGCCATCGGGCTGCCGGTCCATCGAGGTCACCGTGAACCGCGGGTAGAGCTGGGCGCCCGCGCGGTCGCCCGTCAGTCCGGGGGTCCCCTGCCAGCCGGTGGACTCGAGGGGCAGGACGGTCAGGAGGGCCGGGACGTCGATCCCGCCGGACACGCGCTGGGGCTGGTGCGCTGCGGTGATCCCGCGCAGCTCGTCGAGGCTGACGTCGCCGAGGCCCGGACCCCAGTAGGCGATGGTCGGCATGCCGTGGGGATGCGGATCGAGCACCACGCTGGTGCCACCGCGGGAGAAATGGAGGGGTTCGGAGGTCATAGGTTATTTTTATCGTGTAAATAACCCCTCGGGCAACATGCCTACCGTGCGCGCGTGTCCCGCCGGAGCAGGCCGGTGATCAGGCAGAGGAGACCGAGCAGCAGGGGGATCAGGGTGTAGAGCGTGTGGGTTCCGCCGAGGTAGCTCATGGCGAAGATGTACACGAAGGTGCTGCCCACGAGGATCCAGCCGAGCACGATCAGGCCGCGGCCCCGACGGGGCGGAGGTAGTGGAGGGAGCCACGACGGCGTCCTGTCAGTCCAGCTCATGGCCCCAGTGTAGTTCGCACGTCCGGCCCCCGTGCCGC
Source organism: Arthrobacter sp. L77 (assembly GCF_000816565.1). Lineage (NCBI taxonomy): Bacteria > Bacillati > Actinomycetota > Actinomycetes > Micrococcales > Micrococcaceae > Arthrobacter > Arthrobacter sp. L77. The sequence continues at coordinate 943,393 of NZ_JWSU01000006.1, forward strand.
GTCCTCCGCCCTTGCCGACGCAGCACCGGCCTGCCCCGGGAACGACGAAGCGCCCCGCCGGAGACCGGCGGGACGCTTCGTCCTGGTGTGGTGGAGATGGCGGGAATTGAACCCGCGTCCGATGCAGTGTAGTCAGGGCTTCTCCGGGCGCAGTTCGCGTCGGTTTTTCTCGGCTCCAGCCATCGTGCGAACGAGTGACTGCCGAGCCCAGTTGTATTAGAGTCCCCCCGGTCCCTACAACGAGGACCGGGAGCAGTGGCCCTCTAAATGACGCCAGTATCCGGGGCGAGAGCAAACCCGGGCTGACGGACTAGCTAGGCTGCTTAGGCAGCGAGAGCGAAGTCAGTGCGCTTTTGTTCGGCACTTATTGTTTTACAAGGAGCGTTTACGAGATAACCCTGTATCCTCGGCCCGCTTCCCCTGTCGCGACTAACATCGTCGAAACCTGTCATCCCCATGTTCAGTTATCAAATGATTCCTGCGCCGTGCGGCCCACGAGCCCTCCGGTTCCTCCACTCTACCGCACCCGCGTGGCCCGCCGGCAGGGCTTCGCCGCAGGTGAACGGGCGGTGCTACTGCCCCAGCACGACGCCCAGGATGACGACGGGCGACTGCCAGAGCCGCACGACCACGAAGGCCAGGGTGACGAACGCGATCCCGAGGGCCGCCAGCGCGGTGGTCGCGGCCTGCTTGCGGCGGAAACCCCACCAGAAGATGGCTGCGTTCAGGACCAGCAGGACGGGCGAGATCCAGACGAGGACCTGCGCGAAGAAGACGTAGATGAGGAAGACGAAAGGGATCAGGGAGAGGATCCCGACCGGCACCACGATCAGCAGCAGGATCAGGTCCACCAGGGCGCCGAGGGTCACCCACCAGGGCCGCTTGTACCTCAGCTCCGACGGCTCGGGCTCGTCGTCCTCCTGGGTCTCCCAGAAGACATCGCTCATGCCCCGAGGTTCTTCTCACGCATGGCGCGCAGCGCTTCCCGGTTGTCCTGCTTCTCGCGCAGGGTCTGCCGCTTGTCGTAGTCGCGCTTGCCCCGCGCGACGGCGATCTCCACCTTGGCCCGGCCGTTGAGGAAGTAGAGCTGGAGCGGGACGAGGGTGAAGCCGGACTCGCGGATCTTCTGCGAGATCTTGGTGAGTTCCTCGCGGTGCAGCAGCAGCTTCCTCCGGCGACGCGCGGCGTGGTTGGTCCAGCTGCCCTGCGAGTACTCGGAGATGTGGATGCCCTCGAGCCAGAGCTCGTCGTTGTAGAAGACCGCGTAGCCGTCGACGAGGGAGGCGCGTCCTGCACGCAGGGATTTCACCTCGGTACCCATCAGGGCGAGCCCGGCCTCGTAGGTGTCGAGCACGGCGTAGTCGTGGAAGGCCTTCCGATTGGTGGCCACCACTTTCCGGCCACTTTCCTTCGGCACGGCGATACTCCTTCTCGCGACACTGCTGCGGACGGCGGCCCGCGGGTGGGCAGTGCCTTCCATCCTACGACCCGAGCAGGCCCAGCGGGTCCACGAGCGTGCCGTTCAGCATGGTCTCGAAGTGGAGGTGGCAGCCCTGGGAGTTCCCGGTGGTGCCCGTGTAGCCGATCAGCTGGCCCGCGCTGACGCGCTGCCCCACGGAGACCACGTAATCGGTGAGGTGGTAGTAGTTCGTCGCGAGCGCGTTGCCGCCGACCACGCCGTGGTTGTTGCCGCCGACCACGCCGTGGTTGAGGACGATCCGATTGCCGGCGCCGGGCAGGACGTCCGAGTCGGCGTACCAGACCTCGCCGGCGGCGGGCGCGTACAGGGGCGTGCCGCAGCCCACCCCGTAGTCGATACCCGTGTGCACGTAGCCACCCGTGCCGTTGAAGTCGATGGTCCCCACCGGCGTCGGGCGCCACCCGAAGCCTGACGAGATGGGTGCCCCGACCGGCGACCTCAGGCCGAACGCTGTCGGGGTCGACGGCGCGGCGGCGGGAGGGTCCGGGATGACCGGTGCCACGGGGGCGACCGCCTGGGGCTGCACCGGAGCGGGCGCGGGTTTGTTCGCGGCTTCCGCCTCGGCCGCACGGCGTGCCGTCTCGGCTGCCGCGGCGGCTTCGGCGTCAGCCCTCCGACGGGCCTCCTCGGCGGCGGCCGCGGCCTCCGCCTCGGCGCGGAGGCGTTCCTGCTCGGCCTTCTGGCGGGCCTCCTCGGCCTTGCGGGCCTCCTCGATCTGACGACGCTGGCGCTCGGCGATGTCCGCGTTGACCTGCTGCTGCGCCTTCTCGATGCCGGCCAGCTCCGCCTCGATGACGGGCTTCTGTTCCTGGAGCTTCGCCGACAGGGCCGAGGTGTCGGCCACGAGCCGGTCCACCTTCGCCTTCTCCCCTGCCGCGGCGTCACGCGCCGACTGTTCCGCGGCGAGGGCGGCGTCAGCCCTCTCCTTGAGCTTCGCGATCTCGGCCTCGACGGCGATCAGGCGCGCCTGGCTGTTCGCGTTCGTGGCGTTCTGCTCGGACAACCGGGCCATCGCGGCGTTCTGGCTGCGCATTGCCTGGTCCACCATGTCCATCGACCGGGTGAAGTCCTCGACGCCGTCGGCGCCCAGCAGCAGCGACACGTTGGTGGGAACCCCGCCGTTCTTGTAGGCCTCGGTGGCGATCTGGCCGATCACCTCGCGGGTCTCGTCCATCTCCTGCCGGTCGGCGCGGAGCTCCTCGGTGATCTTCGTCTTCGTCTCCTGCGCCAGGTCGACGCGCACCGCGAGGGCCCCGACGTCGTCCGCCGCCGTCTCGACCCGGCCCTGGGCGTCCGCGAGGGACTGCTGCGCTGCGGGGAGCTGCCCCTGGTAGGTCCTGAGCGCGCCGATGGTCTCGGCGATGTCCGCATCGAGGTACTCCATGGACTGCTGGACCTCCGCGACCTCGTTCTCGAGGGCGCTCTTGCGGTCGTCGAGCTCGTCCGCCACCACCGGGGTGCCGGAGCCGAGGGCGAGAGCCACGACGAGCGCGACCGATGTCCCCGCGGCACCGCGGACGAGGTGCGTCCGCTGGTCCTGCCGCGCCCACCACGATGATCCTGTTGCGCGCACGTGTCCCCTGGCATTGAGCATCATCGCGGTCAGACCTTTACGTATCGTCGAAGAGTGAGCAGGGACGAGATCCCCGCGAGGAGGGCACCGAGCAGGATGAGCGCCGGGACCAGGAGCAGGACCTGCTGGGAGGAGATGAACGCCGTCTGCGGGAAGGCGTTCACGAGCCAGCCGTCGATCAGGAAGCGGGAGGCCCCCCACAGCGTCGCCGACGCGAGGACCGCCCCGATCACGGCGGCGATCACCCCCTCGAGGATGAACGGCAGCTGGATGATCGCCTTGGACGCGCCGACCAGGCGCATGATGCCCGTCTCCCGGCGGCGGCTGAAGGCCGAGAGCCGGATGGTCGTGGCGATCAGCAGGATGGCGCAGAACGTCATGATGCCGGCGATCGCGAGGGCGACGACGGATGCCCAGTTCATGTAGCGGAAGATCGCCTCGAGGAAGTCACGTTGGTCACTGACCGCGTCCACGCCCGGCTCGGAGGAGAAGGCCTCGTCGATGACCTCGTACTTCTCGGCGTCGACGAGGCTGACGCGGAAGGACTCGGGCAGCTGGTCCGCGGTGACGGAGTCGACGATCGGCGAGTTGGCGAACTGGTCGCGGAAGTGGGCGAGTGCCTCCTCCTGCGTCTCGTGGGTGACGGTGTCGACGTAGGGTGCGAACTGCTCGGACTCGAGCTTCGCCTCGATGGCCGCACGCTGGTCCTCGGTCACCGGTCCGGTGGCGCAGGCCGCCGCGGAGGAGTTGTCCACGCACAGGTAGATGGTGACCTGGACGCGGTCGTACCAGTAGCCCTTCATCTGGTTGATCTGCAGCTGGAACAGGCCGGCAGCACCCACGAAGGTCAGCGAGATGAAGGTCACGAGGATCACCGAGGTGACCATGGACAGGTTGCGGCGGATGCCCGAGCCGATCTCGGACAGGATGAAGGCGACCCTCATCCGGCCATCGCTTCGGGCCGGCCCACGTAGATGCCCTGGGCGTCGTCGCGCACCACCGACCCGCCGCGGAGTTCCACGACGCGCTTGCGCATCGTGTTCACGATGTCGTCGTCGTGCGTGGCCATGACCACCGTGGTGCCGTTCTGGTTGATCGTGTCGAGGATCTTCATGATGCCCATGGAGGTGGTGGGGTCGAGGTTCCCGGTGGGCTCGTCGGCCAGCAGGATCCCGGGACGGTTGACGATCGCGCGCGCGATCGCGACGCGCTGCTGCTCGCCGCCGGACAGCTCGTGCGGCATGCGGTTGTTCTTGCCCTCGAGGCCCACGGTGGCGAGGACGTCCGGCACGGTCTCGCGGATGACGGCCCTGCTCCTGCCGATGACCTGCATCGCGAAGGCGACATTCGCGAAGACCGTCTTGTTGGGGAGGAGGCGGAAGTCCTGGAAGACGACGCCGATGCCCCGGCGCAGGCGGGGCACGCGCCAGCTGGGGATGTTCGCGACGTTCTGGCCGGCCACGTAGACCGCGCCCCGGGAGGCCCGCTCCTCCTTGAGCACCAGGCGGATGAAGGTCGACTTGCCGGAGCCCGAGGCGCCCACGAGGAAGACGAACTCACCGCGGTCGATGTCGAGGGAGACGGCATCGAGGGCGGGCTGCGACGTGGGGTCGTAGGTCTTCGTGACGTCGTCGAATCTGATCATGATCACTCTGCGCCCGTGGATCGCCGGGGCACGGGCATTGGCTCGGGGAAGGAAGCGCCGGCTCCTCGACTATAACGACTTGTCGAGAAACGCCCTTTACCTCTGCGGTGTGTCGTGGGCAAGAGCTGGAGCAGAAAACAAGTGATTTGCGCCGGAAGACGCGTAGCCCTACCCGGCGTCGTTGCGGTTGTTCGTGCGCCAGCGGATCCCGGCGTCGATGAAGTCGTCGATCTCGCCGTCGAACACGGACGACGTGTTGCCGACCTCGTGATTGGTGCGCAGGTCCTTGACCATCTGGTACGGGTTCAGCACGTAGGAGCGCATCTGGTCACCCCAGGAGGCCTTGACGTCGCCCGCGAACGCCTTCTTCTCGGCGTCCTCCTGCTCCTTCTTGAGCAGCAGGAGCCGGGACTGGAGCACCCGCATGGCGGCGGCCCGATTCTGGATCTGCGACTTCTCGTTCTGCATGGAGACGACCACGCCCGTGGGAAGGTGCGTCAGGCGCACGGCCGAGTCGGTCGTGTTCACCGACTGGCCGCCGGGCCCCGAGGACCGGAAGACGTCGACGCGGATCTCGTTGTCCGGGACCTCGACGACGTCCGTCCCCTCGATCAGCGGGATGACCTCGACCGCGGCGAAGGAGGTCTGGCGGCGGCCCTGGTTGTCGAAGGGGCTGATGCGGACGAGGCGGTGCGTCCCGGCCTCCACGGACAGCGTGCCGAAGGCATAGGGGGCCTTGACCTCGAAGGTCGCGGACTTGAGGCCGGCCTCCTCTGCGTAGGAGGTGTCGAGGACCTGCGTGGGATACCCGTGGCGTTCGGCCCACCGCAGGTACATGCGCAGGAGCATCTCGGCGAAATCGGCGGCGTCCACGCCGCCGGCGCCGGAGCGGATGGTGACCACGGCCTCGCGCTCGTCCCATTCCCCGGCCAGCAGCGTGACGATCTCGAGGTCGTCGAGGGACTTGCCGAGGGAGACGAGCTCCCTCTCGGCCTCGGCGAGGGTGTCCTCGTCGTCCTCGTCCTGTGCGAGCCCCACGAGGACCTCGAGGTCGTCGATCCGGCTCTCGAGGGTCTCGAGGCGCTCGAGGGCGGACTGCCGGTGCGACAGCTTCGAGGTCACCTTCTGCCCTGCGGCGGGATCGTCCCAGAGGTCGGGGGCCCCCGCTTCCTCGCTCAGCTCCTCGATGTCCTTGCGGATCCCGCCGACGTCGGAGACCTGCTCGATGGACTGGTACTTGGCGCGGAGGGCGCGGATCTCTGCGGGAAAATCGGTGGTTGCCATGGTCCGTCCAGCCTACGTCATGGGCTCTCCCGCGGGTCTACCGGACCAGCTGGGCCCGCGCATCCGCCTGCGCGACGATCGGGATGCCGGCGGGCACGAGGAAGTTCACAAGAGGCGGGCGGACGACGGCGGTGAGGACGACCCGCGCGGTCCGTCCGTCCTCAGCCCCGGTGGACGGGTCGACGGACAGCTGCTCGAACCGGGCCCCCGCACCGGTGGCGGCGAGGTATCCCGCCGCCGACTCCTCCACCCCGGCGTCCTGCAGGGCCGGAAGCGGGGTCGTCGCGCCCTCTCCCGGCCCTCGGACGTCGATGCTGTAGTTGTCGGCGGCCGCGAGCGCCGCACCGTCCGCCACCGACAACAGCTTCTTATGGTCGATGTAGACGGCCGAGACGGCGAGGACGACGGTGACCACGAGGAGGCAGACGAGGAGGTATCCGATGACCAGGACCCCGACCTGCCCGTCCTCCGAGTGGTCGGCTGCTGCGCCCGCGGCGCCTGCTGTGTCTGTGCCGCCTGCTTTTTCCATGCTGCCTCCGTGGCGGGTCATCCGAAGCGCTCCACGATCTGGGTCGATGTGGCGTCCACGGTGGCCGCCGAGGGATGGGTTCCCGCGATCGCGGGGATCAGCGGGAGGGGCACGTCGAGGCGGACGACGACCGTCACGGTGGTCCCCGGGGTGAGGCACTGATCGCTGCAGGCGATGTCCACGACGGCCTGCTCCGGGCCGAAGCCGAAGTCGGCCAGCGCGATGCGGGCCGCCTCGCGCGCCCTTGCGTCGGCCTCCTGCGGCGTGGTCGCGTCCACGTAGACCTTCGCCGCCTGGTCGGCGGCCCCGACGACGGCGAAGGAGCCGCCCTGGAGCTGCCCGACCGTCAGGACGAGGTAGACGACCGGCACGAGGAGCAGCACGCCCAGGAAGACGAACTCCACGACGGCGCTGCCGCTCTCCGCCCCGAGGGGCCGGCGTCCTCGGGGCGGAGGGTCTGCCGCGATGGCGCCGGTCCTCGGCGTGCCGCGGCGTCCGGGCCGGCTGGCGGTTCCCTCAGGACGGGAGCGCCGCATGGCCGCGCACCTCCATGACCCCTGCCGGTCCGACCAGTCCGATGACGGGCAGCGGAGCGCGGACGACCACCTCGAGGGTCCTCACGCCGCCGACCGTGCTCTCACCGACCGAGACGTCGGACCCGTAGGCATCGGCGAGCGACCCCCGGATGAGATCCTCCGTGCGTCCGACGGCGTCCTGCGGCGAACGGTCCGCGAGCGTCCCGTAACGAGCTCCCGAGGCGGCGGCATCGATCAGCGTGTTCCGCACGTGCAGGACGAGCGTCAGCTGGATGATCGCGATGAAGACGACCGTCAGCAGACCTCCGACGAGGGCGAAGTCGACGACGGCGGCACCGCGCTCCCGGTCCTCGCGGCGCTCGCGACCCGTGCTCGGATCGACCAGCGTGAAGGCCATGGCCTAGGGCGAGACCTGATCGATCGCCTGGTTGAACAGGCCCTCGAGGGCAGGCCCTGCGATCGCCAGCAGGGCGGCGACCAGGACCGCCGACATGAGCGTGATCATCACCCAGCCGGGCACATCCCCCCGTTCGCGGTCCCCGGACCTGCTCAGCAGGACCGCCGTGATGCTCAGGAGGAGGTAGGCGAGGCGCGAGGCGCTGGTCGGGATCTTCATGGCGTTTCCCCTTCGTTGGTGTGGTTGCAGTATCAGAAGCCGAGGTTGATGAGGGCGATGCCCGGGTAGACGGCGAAGAGGACGGTCAGCGGAAGGACACCGAACACCAGCGGGACCATCATCGCGATCTCCTTCTTGCCGGCGGATTCCATCAGCTCGCGCTTCGCCAGGTCGCGGACGTCCTGCGCCTGGGCGCGGAGGACGTCCGCGAGCGGCGTTCCGCGCTGGACCGCGACCGTGATGCCGTCGACGAACCGCGCGAGCGGGGCGAGGCGTGTGCGGTGCGAGAACTCCTGCAGGGCCTCCACGAGCGGCTTGCCCGCGCGCGTCGCGGCGAGCACGAGGGCGAACTCGCCGGCCAGCTCCCCCGTCGCCGTCCTGCAGATGCGCTCGAGAGCGCCCGTCGTGCTCTCCCCCGCCGAGACGGCGAGGGCCATGAGCTCCGCGAGGCTCGGGAACTCGGCGAGCATGCGGGCCTCGCGTCTCTTGATCTCGGACGAGAGCACGTGGTCGCGGCCGACGAACCCCAGGACGGCGCAGGCGAGGACGATCACGACGGCGAGCGGCACGTCGACCGATCCCGAGGCAGCCAGGAGCACCGTGACCAGCGTCGATGCGGCGAGTCCACCCGCGGCCCAGAGCAGCTGCTGAGCCCGGAAGTCCGCGGCGGTCTGCGCGCGTCCGGCCTGGGCGAGCCTGCGCTCGAGGGTTGCGGCCGCCGGGTTGAAGCGGTGCGACCATGCCACGGCGTCGGTGAGCAGAGGGCGCACGATCCGCTCGAGCGGCCCGAAGGGCGTGACGTTGCCCGGCGCATCCGCGAGCAGTCTGGACCGCAGGTCCACCGCGCGGAGTTGGGGGGCGATACGCTGCGTCAGGGTTGTGGCACGCATGGGCGGGAGCCGGACGACGACGAGCCATAGGCCCGTACCGAGCAGGAGGCCGCACAGCATCGCCAGCGCGAGCGCCGGGGTCATCGGAGCACCCGCTCGTCCTCGGGCAGTGCCCCGATCCGGAGCATGACGCGGTAGCAGACGACGGAGACGACGAGTCCTCCCAGCAGCACCACCGCGCCGCCGGCCGTGTTGTAGGCGCGCACCGCCTCCGGACGGGTGGACAGGAGCATGAGGACGAACCAGGGCGCCGCGACGGCGAGGCGGGCGGCGTTGATCGTCCAGGACTGCCGGGCCTCCAGTTCGCTGCGGGTGCGGGCGGCGTCCCGCAGGAATTCGGACAGCGTGCCCAGCAGGCGGCCGAGGTCCGACCCGCCCACCTCCCTGGTCATACGGAGTGCCTCGACGATGCGGTCGGCTACCGGATCGGCCAACCGTTCCTTGAGGCGATTGAGCGCGTCGTCGAACCGTCCGCCCGCACGGTAGTCGGAGCCGAAGGCCCTGAAGGCGGCCCTGAGCTCGACGGGCCCCTTCTCGCCCAGCTGGATGAGAGCCTCGGGAAGCGAGAGCCCGGCCCGGATGGCCGACCGGAGATGGTCCACGACGTCGGGCCACAGCTCGCGGAGCGAGGCGGTACGTTTGGCCGCACGCCATCGCACGATCGAGAACGGCAGGAATCCGCCGAACAGCGCGAAGCACAGCGCGATCGGCGCCGAGCCGGTCAGCACGAACCCGATGAGCACCACGACCAGTCCCGTGGCACCGCAGGTGGCGAGCAGTCCGCGGCCCGAGACCCGCTCCACTCCCGCACGCAGGAGCAGGTCTTCGAGGGGTTGCCGCCGCGTGGCGGCCCGATGTTCGCCCGCGGGCCGCTCCCAGCACGACCACCACATCAGGAACAGGCCGACACCGAGGCCGACGCCTGCCGCCGTGGTCACGCCCGCGCGCCCAGGATGGATGAGATGTCAACGCCCGCGGCCGCGAATTTCTCCTCGGCGGGCATACCGGTGGCCGTCAGCTCCAGGCTTCCGTCGATCCGCGTGAAGACCGGGGAGGACTCGATGACGCCGTTCTCCACGCGCCGCCCGAGTGCCATGATCTCGGTGACCCGACGCCGGCCGCCGGGCAACCGGGCGCAGTGCACCACGAGGTCGATGCAGGAGGCGACCGTCGGCACCACGAAACTGCTGGAGATGTTCTCGCCTGCCAGGAGCGGCAGCGTGCAGATCTTGGTGATGGCATCGTGCGCACTGTTGGCATGGACGCTGCACATCCCGGGCAAGCCGCTGTTGAGGGCGATGAGCATGTCCAGGCTCTCGGCCTCGCGCACCTCGCCGACGATCAGCCGGTCCGGCCGCATCCGAAGGGCCTCCTTCACGAGGCGCCGCAGCGGAATCTCCCCGTGACCTTCGAGGTTGGGTTGGCGGCACTGCAGACCGACGACGTCACGCAGGGGCAGTTGCAGTTCGAAGATCTCCTCGACGGTGATGACTCTCTCCCGTGGGCCGATGGAGGCCCCCAGACAATTGAGCATCGTCGTCTTGCCGGCCTGGGTGGCCCCGGAGACCAGGATGTTCAGGCCTGCGGCGACAGCCGTCCCGAGGAACCGCGCGGCGTGGGGAGACAACGAGCCCAGTTCGACGAGGTGCTCGAGCCTCGAGGCACGCGCGATGAACTTCCTGATGTTCACTGACCAGTGGTTGCGGGTCACGTCGGGGATCACGACGTGCAGCCTGGAACCGCCGGGCAGGGAGGCGTCGACGAATGGGGAGGACAGGTCGAGCCGCCGCCCGGAGGATTTCAGCATCTTCTCGACGAGGTCCCGCACCTGCTGGTCGGTCAGCGACAGGGCCGTAAGCTCGGATTCTCCGTCCCGTGCAACATAGATCTCCGCGGGGGCATTGATCCAGATCTCCTCGATGGTCGGATCATCGAGGAGCGGCTGGAGCGCTCCGAATCCGGCGACGGCGTCGTAGATCTGCTGACGCGCGGCGTCCGGCCGACCGAGCGGCGGGAGGACCCCGCGCATGGAACGCTCCTCGTAGTCGGCGACGGCGTCGTGCACCAGGAGTTGCACCTCGCCGACCTGACGGGCGGGATCGAGCCCGCGCCTGCGGATGAGTTCCCGCACCTCGCCCTCCACCAAGCGAACAGCATCCATCGATGTCCCCCATATGTTCGCCCGCCGACGTCGATCTGCCGTCCGGGCCCGGAATTGCATCCGCCGGCCTCACCCTACTGAACGGAGCGCTGCCCGACCAGAGCAGTCGCCGCATGTGCACAACGCCCGACGCCGCCGGGACGATCACGGCAGCGACTTCCGCGCAAGGACGACACACCGGTGCGGATCCGGACAGAAGCGCAGGTTTTGCCTAAGATTCCGGTTTCACTTCAGAAACGTTAGTCACGTAGGTCACAGAACTGTAGTCTGCACGGGAATTCAACCACCTGGCTGACGCCCGGATTCTGCTGGAGAAACCTGTGACTTTGCCCTCCCCCGTTCGGCTCCTGTGCGCGGCCCTGCTGTCCTTCGGACTTCTGAGTACCGCGGTTCCCGCAGTAGCAACCAACACTGTGACCGCCCCGTCGCCGTCGACGTCGACGACAGCAACGCCGACCGCCCTGCCGGCCGCTCCGGCTCCTTCGACCGCCAGGACGCCGGCCCCTCCCTCACCGGCCCCCACGCGGAGCGCGGCTCCCGCCCCGGCGGCGACGACCGCACCGACGGCCCCTGCCCCCACCAAGGCCGCAGCACCTGTGGAGCAGCCCGCAGCACAGGACGAAGTGACCTCCTTCGTCCCGGACCTGAAGTGGAATCCGCTCGACGAACCCGGCTCGAATGCCCGCTACGGAGAGCACTACGCGGAGCCCGTCACGCCGATGAAGGCGGCGTCACCCCTGAACCTCGACGGCAGCGGAGGGAATGCGGCGCTCGCCCCGCGCTCCGGAGCCTTCAAGGTCACGCTGGTCACCGTGCAACTGTCGGGGAAGACAGTTGCCGATACCAATGCGATCAACATGACGGCGGCCCGCAACTCGATCACGAACGCCGACGCGTACTGGAAGTCGGTCTCCGCCGGGCGGCTGTCGATGACGAAGGTCAACGAATACCGCCACGTCTCCAAGGCCAAGATCACCGACTCCTACGGCACGATCATGGCGACCGTGACGAAGGAGCTGAACTGGCAGTACCGCCCCTACGAAGCCCTGGTCATCTTCGTCCCGCACGCGGACCTGAACTACAACGGGTCCTGGGGCATCCTGGGCGGCGGCTTCACGGACGGGCCGACCACCGGTCGCGTCATCATGCCCTACCCCTCCGCACTCACGAACAACGTCGTCACCCACGAGTTCGGGCACGTCCTCGGCCTGCACCACGCGAACTCGCTGGCCTGCACGAGCGGCCGCGCCGACGCTCCGAGGACGGGCGGCTCATGGGCCGATCCGGCGTGCTGGTCCTCCGAATACAGCGACATGTCGGATCTGATGGGCTACGCCCAGGTCAGTTCCCCGGTCATCAACGCCTTCCTCTGGGAGTACGGCGGGTTCGGGTCCGCGTCGGACATCCGCGATATCGGGACTCCGACGGACCGTCAGCGCTTCACCCTGAAGCCCTGGGCCGGCGGTGAGCCCGCGAGGGCCCTGAAGTTCACCGATCCTGTCAGCGACGAGGTCTACTACCTCGAGTTGCGGGTACCCCTCGGATTCGACAGGACCAGCGCCGTCGGTGGCAATCAGGGCGTGAAGATCACCAAGCAGGACATCCTCGGCTGGAGCGGCAACGCCTCCGTGGTCCTCACCCCGAACAGCAGGCTGTCCGGCTACTCGCACCGCTCGCTGACCTGGGCGGCAGGACAGACGTTCGTCACGCACTCGGGAACACGGGTGGAGATCAGCTCGATAGCCCTTCCCGCGAACCAGCCGCAGAATGCGAGTGCTGTCGTGACGATCACCCCGCCCGAGACGAATGCCACGCGTGCGGCGGCGGCTATCTCGGCGCTGGTGTCGTCTGCTCCGGAGCTCGGTGCGGTGAAGTCCGGTGTGGTCTGTGGCCTGGTCGATGGAGGGTGCTACCAGGGATTCAACAACGGCACGGTCATCTGGTCCTCCGGGACGGGTGCTGTGATCTCCCTCAACGGCCCCATCCGCAGTGCATGGGTGAGCGCCGGATCCCAGAACGGCGCCCTGGGCTACCCGAAGGCCGCCCAGGTCTGCGGGATCCGCGACGGCGGCTGCTACCAGTCCTTCCAGAAGGGCGAGGTGTTCTGGTCCGAAGCCTCCGGAGCCGAGATCAGCAAGGCCGGCCCGATCCGCACCGCCTACCGCGCCGCAGGCGCGGAGAACGGAGCCCTGGGCTTCCCCGTCACCGCGGAGATCTGCGGGATCCGCGACGGCGGCTGCTACCAGTCCTACCAGCGGGGCGAGATCCTGTGGTCCCCGGCCTCCGGAGCCGAGATCAGCAAGGCCGGCCCGATCCGCACCGCCTACCGCGCCGCAGGCGCGGAGAACACCATCCTCGGCTACCCCGTCACCGCGGAGATCTGCGGCCTCAGGGACGGCGGCTGCTACCAGGCCTACCAGAACGGGGAGATCCTCTACTCCAGCAAGACCGGAGCGCACATCAGCAGGGCCGGCGGGATCCGTGACCTCTACCGCAGCTCCAAAGCCGAGAACGGCGTCCTCGGATTCCCCGACGGCGAAGAGACCTGCGGCCTGAAGAACCGCGGCTGCTACCAGGCCTTCCAGGGCGGCGAGATCTTCTGGTCCCCCACCACCGGAGCCGAGATCACCTACAACAGCCCCATCCGCACCACCTACCGCACGGCAGGAGCAGAGAACGGCATCCTGGGCTACCCCGCGAACGCACAGATCTGCGGGATCCGCGACGCCGGGTGCTACCAGTCCTTCCAGGGCGGCGAGATCTTCTGGTCCACCGCCTCCGGAGCCGAGATCAGCAGGCAGGGCGGGATCCGCGACCTCTACCGATCCATGGGAGCCGAGAACGGCCGACTGGGCTTCCCCACCAGCGCCGAGATCTGCGGCCTGCGCGAGGGCGGCTGCTACCAGTCCTTCCAGGGCGGCGAGATCCTCTGGAACCCGAGTACCGGAGCCAAACCCGTCACCACCGGATCCATCCGCACCGCCTACCGCAGCGCCGGCGCCGAGAACAGCGCCCTGGGCTACCCCCGGGTCAACGAGATCTGCGGCCTGCGCGAGGGCGGCTGCTACCAGTCCTTCCAGGGCGGCGAAGTCCTCTGGAGCGCCAAGACCGGAGCCAGGATCACCGCCGACGGACCGATCCGCACCACCTACCGTCAGTCCGGCGCCGAGAACGGAGCCCTCGGCTACCCCACCAGCAACCAGACCTGCACCACCAGCACCCGCTGCACCCAGACCTTCCAACGCGGAACCCTCACCTGGACCCCCACCACCGGCGTCAGAAAAACCTGACCCACCCCCACCGACCACCAGTACGCGCGCCTGCGGGTGCAGTCCCCGAATACATAGGTGATTCCACGATGACAACCAGACGAACCTCTACCCTGGCCGGCGTCGCTGTCCTGCTGACAGCCATCCTCATCCTGTCTCTTCTNGCGGCGAAGTCCTCTGGAGCGCCAAGACCGGAGCCAGGATCACCGCCGACGGACCGATCCGCACCACCTACCGTCAGTCCGGCGCCGAGAACGGAGCCCTCGGCTACCCCACCAGCAACCAGACCTGCACCACCAGCACCCGCTGCACCCAGACCTTCCAACGCGGAACCCTCACCTGGACCCCCACCACCGGCGTCAGAAAAACCTGACCCACCCCCACCGACCACCAGTACGCGCGCCTGCGGGTGCAGTCCCCGAATACATAGGTGATTCCACGATGACAACCAGACGAACCTCTACCCTGGCCGGCGTCGCTGTCCTGCTGACAGCGATCCTCATCGGTCCCGTCGCCCCTGTGTCGGTAGCGCCGGCCCTCGCGATCGAGAACATCGACGGCGCTCCGCCGGCCGCTCCGACCACCGTCGCCGAGGCCCCGGCCGGGGATGAGGCCCCCGTCGACGACGGGACGGCCGCCGAGGTGGAGCCCTCCGCGCTTCCGAAGGATGTCCTCGAACCGGCTGCGGACGAGGCGGAAGAGACGGAACAGCAGGGTCTCTCCGCAGTGGCGCCCGAGGAGAGGAACGCCTCCATGGGACAGGGACTCGCACGGATCGCCGAGACCGGCGACCCCCAGGTCCCTCGCGCCGCGGAGTCGCGCGACAGCCGTCCCGATGGAACGGAGGGCGTCGAATCCCCCTCGGACGAAGGTTCGGCTGCAACGAACTACTGGACTCCGGGCGGAGTCCTCGGTGTGGATGTGAGCAGTCATCAGGGGAGGTTCGTCGACTGGCCGTCGGCGTGGAGGTACGGTTCCCGCTTCGCCTACGTGAAGGCGACCGAGAACAACGACTACGTCAACCCCTACTTCTCCGATCAGTACGCAGGGTCGGCTGCGTCGGGGATGTATCGGGGTGCGTATCACTTCGCCCTACCCAACATGTCCTCGGGTTCCGAGCAGGCGAAATTCTTCGTCAGGAACGGTGGAGGATGGAGCGCGGACGGCAAGACCCTCCCGCCCCTCCTCGACGTCGAGTTCAATCCCTACCCGTCACTGGGCAACACCTGCTACAACATGACGCCGTCCCAGATGGTCGCATGGATCGCCGACTTCTCACGGGAGATGCAGGTGCTGACCGGTCGTAAGCCGATGATCTACACCGCGGCCAGCTGGTGGAACCAATGCACCGGCAACTCCACGGCGTTCGGCGATCACGCGCTGCATATAGCGCGCTACGGGACGACCACCCCCGGCGCGATGCCCACCGGGTGGACCAGGCAGGATGTCTGGCAGTACACGGACAGCGGCCCGGTGATCGGCGACTGGAACCAGTGGAACGGGGATCTCGCGAGCCTGGACACCTTCGCCAGGAACACTTCGAACTCGCCGGAAGCGCGTGCGGCGGCGGCTATCTCGGCGCTGGTGTCGTCTGCTCCGGAGCTCGGTGCGGTGAAGTCCGGTGTGGTCTGTGGCCTGGTCGATGGAGGGTGCTACCAGGGATTCAACAACGGCACGGTCATCTGGTCCTCCGGGACGGGTGCTGTGATCTCCCTCAACGGCCCCATCCGCAGTGCATGGGTGAGCGCCGGA
>NZ_JWSU01000007.1:0-99618 GCF_000816565.1 Arthrobacter sp. L77
GGGGCCGCGACTCGTCACGAGGCCGAGCAGCGAGCCGCCCGGGGCGAGGTCCATCAGCAGCCCGGGGCCCTGGTCCGTCCCGACGAGGCGGTGCACCCTGACGAGGTGGTCATGGGTGAAGCGCTGCAGGAGCGTCAGTTCGCGCGCGAGCACGTCCGCCCCGTCGCCGCCAGTCCGCGCGCCCGTACCCGCGCGGCGGCCGGTGCCCGACGACGGCGCGGGTCCTGCCGCATCGGCCGCCCCTGCACCGGGCGCGGCGAACGGCGCGGCCCCGGTGGCAGCGCGTCTCCCGCGACATGTCGGCCCCGCAACGCGCTCCCCGCCACGTCCCTCCGCGGGACCCGGCGGAACCGGCGTGATCACCTTGAGCGCGAAGCGCCGTCCGCCGTCATCCGTCACCAGCCACACCGCGGAGGAACCGCCACGGCCCAGGAGGCGTCCGACCAGCAATCCGGGGACGGCGGGCCGCTCCGCGCCGTCGGGATCGGTGTTCCATGCGTCGTCCGGGATGCCCGACGACGATGGGGCGGCCCTCACCGCAGCGCCCCCCAGGGTGCCCGCCGTGACGTCCGCTGATGGTCCCGTCCGCCTGGATCGGGTGTCTTCGTCCATGGTTCAGTTCTAGGCCACCGTGACGCGGCCCTCGGCGTTATCCACAGCCCGGGACGACAGACCCCCGGAACCGATTGCGGGACTAGAACATTTGTTCTATTTTTAAGGCACGGTTCCGGAGGAGACAGGTGATCATGAAACGCACTCCCGCTGACACGACCGAGACCTGGCGTCCGGTGGACGAGGCCGTCGGGCTCGCCTTCGAGGACGTCGACGGCGTCCCGCAGCCCTGCCGGCTGCGCTGGCGCGGCTCCCTGTGGCAGGTGGTAGGCCCGCGCCGCCACTGGTCCACGTGGCGGGCACTGCCCTCGACGCCGGCAGGACTGCAGGACGTGCGGCCCATCCACCCGTGGCGGGCCGATTTCTGGAGACTCGAGGCCCAGACCGGCCCCGTGTCCCCGATCCTCCACTTCGAGGTGCGCCGTGCCGGGACGGACTGGCGGCTGGTCCGCCTCGGCGCGACCTTCGACCTCCCCGGCCGGCCCGAACACCAGCAGGGCCACCCGTAAGGCCACCCGCGCGGCACCCTGTGCCGACCCTGCAGTCCGAGCAGCCGGGAGCAGGGGGCTGCGGCAGGAAGGTGTCACCGCGCAGGACTAGGCTTGTGCCATGACTCTTGTGCTGTCGCGCGTCGGCCTCGCTCCGGACTACATCGAGTACACGCAGGGGTGGGAGATGCAGAAGGCACTCCATGCCCGGGTGGTGGGGGGCTCCGCACCGAGCACCGTCCTCCTCCTCGAGCACGCCGCCGTGTACACGGCGGGCAAACGCACCGAGGATCACGAGAGGCCCTTCGACGGCACTCCCGTGGTGCCCGTCGACCGCGGCGGGAAACTCACCTGGCACGGCCCGGGACAGCTGGTCGGCTACCCCATCCTCGCGCTGCGGGATCCGGCGCGTGTCGCCGACTACGTCCACACCCTGGAGGAGGTCATCATCGCCTCCCTGCGCCCCCTCGGGATCGACGGCATCAGGATCGACGGACGTTCCGGGGTCTGGCTCGCGGAGACCGACACGCAGCCCGCCCGCAAGATCGCGGCCATCGGCATCCGCGTGAGGAACCGCGTCACCATGCACGGCTTCGCCGTCAACTGCAGCAACGATCTGGCGCCCTTCCAGCAGATCGTCCCCTGCGGCATCGCGGACGCCGGGGTCACCACCATCTCCGCCGAATGCGGCCGCACGGTCACACCGGCCGATCTCGTTTCGTCGATCGAGGCCGAACTGCGCAAGAATGAGGCGGTGCTGGTGGGCAAGGATGACGCCGAAGCACCCGACCACGACCCTGCCGGTGCCGGCGGTACGCCCGGCCCCGTCCAGAACCAGCCAGAAGGAGCTTCCCTGTGAGTCTTGCACCCGAGGGCCGCCGGCTGCTGCGCGTCGAGGCGCGCAACGCCGAGACACCGGTGGAGCGAAAGCCCGACTGGATCAAGGCCAAGGTCAACATCGGCCCGGAATTCGTGGCCATGAAGAACCTGGTGAAGAAGGAGGGCCTGCACACCGTCTGCGAGGAGGCAGGCTGCCCCAACATCTTCGAGTGCTGGGAGGATCGGGAGGCCACGTTCCTCATCGGCGGCTCCGAATGCACCCGGCGATGCGACTTCTGCCAGATCGACACCGGCAAACCGCAGCCCCTGGACCGCAGTGAGCCCTTCAAGGTCGCCCAGTCGGTGCAGTCGATGAACCTGCGCTACGCCACCGTCACCGGCGTCGCGCGGGACGACCTGCCCGACGAGGGTGTCTGGCTCTACGCCGAGACCATCCGGCAGATCCACAGCATGAACCCGGGTACCGGCGTCGAGATCCTGATCCCCGATTTCTCCGGTCGCCCCGAGCACATCGCGGCGATCTGCGACGCCGCCCCGGAGGTCTTCGCACACAACGTCGAGACCGTCCCCCGGATCTTCAAGCGGATCCGCCCGGCGTTCCGGTACGAGCGCTCCCTCGACGTCATCACCCAGGGGCGCGACCGCGGCATGGTCACGAAGTCGAATCTCATCCTCGGGATGGGCGAGACCCGGGAGGAGATCTCCGAGGCCCTCCGCGACCTCCACGACGCCGGCTGCGACCTCATCACCATCACGCAGTACCTGCGCCCGAGCGAGCGCCACCTCCCCGTGGACCGCTGGGTGAAGCCCGCCGAGTTCGTCGAACTGAGCGAGGAGGCCGAGGCGATCGGTTTCCTCGGCGTGATGAGCGGACCCCTCGTGCGCTCGTCGTACCGCGCGGGCCGCCTCTGGGCGCGCGCCATGCGCAAGAAGGGCCTCGAGCTCCCCCCGGAACTCGCGCACCTGGATGAGTCCGGATCCGCCCTGCAGGAAGCGTCCTCGCTCCTCGCCGGCTGACGTCCCCCGCCGTCCACGACGGCGGGCAGTCCGGCCGCCGCTCCTCCGCCATCCCGTAGAATCGAAGAACTATGTCGCACACGATCGATCCTTCCGGTTCCCCCACGCCCAAACGCCGTCTCTTCTCCCGCAAGCCGAAGGCCGCGAAGGGCCCGAAGAAGACCGGGCGCATGAAGCAGGTCTCCGAGGTCTTCAAGATGACGCGGCGCAACGATCCGAGCGTCGTCTGGTTCATGCTGCTGGCCTTCGTCGGCATCATCGCGCTGGGGCTGCTGATCGGGCTGCTGATCGACAACGTCATCACCCTGATGATCATCGCGATCCCGCTCGCGTTCCTCGCGGCGATCTTCATCCTGTCCCGCCGTGCCGAACGCGCGGCGTTCTCCCAGATCGAGGGGAAGCCAGGCGCGGCCGGGGCCGCCCTGAGCGTCCTGCGGCGCGGCTGGATCCTCCAGGAGCAGCCCGTCGCGGTCAATCCGCGCACCCAGGACGCCGTGTTCCGCGTCATCGGTCGCCCGGGGGTCATCCTCGTCTCGGAGGGCCCGTCCACCCGGGTCAAGCAGCTCGTGGACGGCGAGAAGCGCAAGATGGCCCGCATCATCCCGAACGTACCCGTCCATGTCATCGAGACCGGTCGCGACGAGCGCCAGGTCCCCCTGTCCAAGCTCCCGAAGACCGTGCAGAAGCTCAAGAAGACCCTCACCAAGCAGGAGGTGTCGGCCGTGGACAAGCGACTGAGTGCCCTCGGGACGAAGCTGCCGATCCCCAAGGGTGTGGATCCGTTCAAGGCCCGCCCTGACCGCAAGGCGATGCGCGGACGCTGACCCTCGACCGACGAAGAGCCCCTCCCGGCGGGAGGGGCTCTTCTGCGTCCGGCCCGCCGCTTCCGGCTAGATGCGGAAGAGTCCGGTCCCTCTCGCACGGTCGTGGATTCCGCGCTGGTCCGCGTCGATGATCAGTGCCGGGATCACGAGGCACAGGAGGACGCTCCGGATGATCGCGGTGAGGTAGCCCGCAGGCCGGCCGTCCAGGGTCTGCACCTGCATGCGCAGCAGGCGATGCCCGATGCTGTAGCCGAAGAAGCCGACGAACAGGATCTGTTCGACGAGGAAGATGTACAGCGTGGCGAAGGAGTCGTAGTCGAAGAACGCTGCGGACAGCAGCGAACAGAGGACCCAGTCGATCAGGAGCGCCGCGGCCCGCGGCGGGAAACGGGCGATCGACCCGGGACCCGATGCCGGACGTCCGAGCCGCTGGCCGGGCCACTGCTGGTTGCCCGACGGCGAGGGGCCTTCCATCCACGAGCCGATGTCATGTCTACTTACCACGCCTCCAGCGTACCCGGCGGCGAGCGGCCTCATTATGCCCCCGACCTCGCGAACGCGCTAGGGTAGGAAGCGCACTTCCCCTCATGTAACGTCCCGGAAACAACGGCGACACCAGCGAGAAACTGCCCGCTCCTACAGTGGGAGCGAGACGGCGGCAGTGTCCCACTCCGCCAGAGCTCGTGACTTCCCGCGCGATGCAGGGGCACGCGCTGGCGTCCAGTTTCCCCCCCAGCCATGCGATAGGAGCACGAATCGATGTTTAAGAATGCGGACGAGGTCCTCAAGTTCATCGCCGACGAAGACATCAGGTTTGTCGATGTCCGATTCACCGACCTGCCCGGCGTGCAGCAGCACTTCAACGTCCCCGCCAAGACGGTCGACGCCGACTTCTTCATCCACGGGCAGCTCTTCGACGGCTCCTCCATCCGCGGCTTCCAGGGCATCGCCGAGTCGGACATGCAGCTGATCCCCGACGTGACGACGGCGTTCATCGACACGTTCCGCGCCGAGAAGACCCTCGCGCTGAACTTCTCCATCGTCAACCCGCGCACCGGCGACCCCTACCACCGCGATCCGCGCAGCGTCGCCGAGCGTGCCGAGGCGTATCTCTCCTCGACCGGCATCGCGGACACGGCGTTCTTCGCCCCCGAGGCCGAGTTCTTCATCTTCGACAACGTGCAGTACGAGTCGTCCCCGCAGGGCAGCTTCTACAAGGTGGACTCCATCGAGGCGCCCTGGAACAGCGGCCGCGAGGAAGTCGGCGGCAACCTCGGCAACAAGACGCCGTTCAAGGGCGGCTACTTCCCGGTGTCCCCCGTCGACAAGCAGGCGGACCTGCGCGACGCGATCTGCGTCGAGCTGGACAAGGCGGGCCTCGAGGTCGAGCGCTCCCACCACGAGGTCGGCGGCGCCGGCCAGGCCGAGATCAACTACAAGTTCACGACCATGACGCACGCTGCGGATGACCTGCAGAAGTTCAAGTACATCGTCAAGAACGTCTCGAACGCCTGGGGCAAGTCCGCGACCTTCATGCCGAAGCCCGTCTTCGGCGACAACGGGTCCGGCATGCACTGCCACCAGTCCCTGTGGAGCAACGGCGTGCCGCTGTTCTACGACGAGCGCGGCTACGCCGGTCTCTCCGACATGGCCCGCTGGTACATCGGCGGCCTGCTCAAGCACGCGTCCGCCGTCCTGGCCTTCACCAACCCGACGGTCAACTCCTACCGCCGCCTGGTCAAGGGCTTCGAGGCCCCGGTGAACATGGTCTACTCGCAGGGCAACCGCTCCGCCGGTATCCGCATCCCGATCACCGGGTCCAACCCGAAGGCCAAGCGCATCGAGTTCCGCGCGCCGGACCCGTCGTCGAACCCGTACCTCGCCTTCGCCGCGCAGCTCATGGCCGGCCTCGACGGGATCAAGAACCGCATCGAGCCCGCGGATCCCATCGACAAGGACCTCTACGAGCTCCCTGCCGAGGAGGCCAAGGACATCCAGAAGGCCCCCGGCTCGCTCGAGGAGGCCCTGCTGGCCCTCGAGGCGGACAACGAGTTCCTGCAGGCGGGCGACGTCTTCACGCAGGACCTGATCGACACGTGGATCGAGTACAAGCGCGAGATGGAGATCAAGCCGCTCTCCCTGCGCCCGAACCCCTACGAGTTCGAGCTCTACTACGGCGTCTAGCAGCACCCGGCACCACAGGCACCGACGACGGCGGCCGCTCCCCTTGCGGGGGCGGCCGCCGTCGTCGTTCCCGCACGGGGACCGGGACCGCTAATACCCGTAGAAGTGCCGCTCGAAGATGCTCCGGCTGCGCCTGGTCATCCGGAGGTAGTCCTCCTCCAGGTGGGAGCCGCTGTCGGGACCGTAGCCGCACCACCGCGCCACCGCCTCGAGGTCGCGGCGCGAGGAGGGCAGCAGATCGGACCCCCGGCCGCTCCAGATGACGTTCGCCCCGCGGATCCGGGTGGCCAGGGTCCAGCTGCCGCGCAGCATGGCCACATCCTCCGCCGGGACCAGCCCCTCGGCCTCGATCACCTGCAGCGCCGCGAGCGTGGACTGCACCCGCAGGGCCGGGATCGCGTGCGCGTGCTGCAGCTGGAGGAGCTGCACCAGCCACTCGACGTCGCTGAGCGCACCGCGGCCCAGCTTCAGGTGCCGCGACGGGTCCGCCCCGCGCGGCAGCCGCTCCGCTTCCACGCGCGCCTTGATACGCCGGATCTCACGGACATCGGTCTCGGCCAGCTCCCGGGGGTACCGCACCGGGTCGATGAGCTCGAGGAACTCGGTGGCCAGGCTGTCGTCGCCCGCCAGGGGCCGGGCCCTCAGGAGCGCCTGCGCCTCCCACACGAGCGACCAGCGGCGGTAGTACTCGCGGAAGGAGGCGATGGAGCGCACCATGGGGCCCTGCTTGCCCTCCGGGCGGAGGGCTGCGTCGATCTCCAGCACGCGTTCGGCGAGCACGGCCGGCTTGCAGGGCTGCGTGAGCAGCGCGACCAGCCGGGCGACGATCACCTCCGCCTGCTTCTGCGCCGCGGACTCGTCCACCCCGGGCCGCGGCCGGTGCACGTAGATGACGTCGGCGTCGGAGCCGTACGTGATCTCGCGGCCGCCCTGGCGTCCCATCGCCATCACGACGACGTCGGTGAGCTGCTCCTCACCGGCGAACACCTGGTTCTCGGCCACGTGCAGGGCACCGAGGACCGCCGCCCGGTCGGTGTCGGACAGCGCCTCCCCCACCTCCGCCTGGGAGAGCAGGCCCGAGCTGTCGGCGATGGCGATCCGCAGCAGCTCCCGACGCCGGATGAGGCGGATCAGGCGCATGGCCTCCTCCGGCTCCGGGTGCCGCGACATCTTGGACCGGATCTCGTGCCACTGGGCCTCGAAGGTCTCGGGGACGAGCTCGGCGTCGGAGCCGAGCCACTGCGTCGACTCCGGCGACACCTCCAGCAGGTCGGTGATGAACCGGCTGCTGGACAGGACGGCGCAGAGCCGTTCCGCCGCGGCGTTCGAATCGCGCAGCATGCCGAGGTACCAGTGGCTCTCGCCGAGCGATTCGCTGAGGCGGCGGAACCCGAGGAGTCCGGCGTCGGGATCCACGCCGTCGGCGAACCAGCCCAGCAGGATGGGCAGGAGCTGCCGCTGCAGCAGCGCCCGGCGCCGCAGCCCGCCCGTGAGCGCCTCGATGTGGCGCATCGCCCCGCGCGGATCCTGATAGCCCAGGGCCGCGAGGCGCGCCTGCGCCGCCTCCGCCGTGAGCTGCACGTCCTCGGGCCGGAGCGTCGCCGCGTTGTTGAGCAGCGGCCGGTAGAAGATCGACTCGTGGAGGCGCTTGACGAGCCGCCGCGTGGACTGCCACTTGTCGTGGAGGCTCTGGGCGCTCGGTCGTACCCTCACCATGCACCCCTCCGAGGACCGCGCGAGGGCGCGCAGCGACGCCTCGTCCTCGGGCATCAGATGGGTACGACGCATCTGCATGAGCTGGATCCTGTGCTCGAGGACCCGCAGGTACCGGTAGGCGTCGTCGAGGTCCAGGGCGTCGGAGCGTCCCACGTACCCGGCGGCGCTCAGGGCGGCGATGGCGGAGACGGTGTCACGTACCCGGAGCGAGTCGTCCAGCCGTCCGTGCACGAGCTGCAGCAGCTGCACGGTGAACTCGACGTCGCGGAGGCCGCCCGGCCCGAGCTTCAGCTGGCGGGCCTCCTCGTCGCGCGCGATGTTGTCCGTGACCCGGCGGCGCATGGCGCGGACGCCCTCCACGAAGCCCTCCCGCTGCGACGAGGCCCAGATGAGCGGGGCGACGGCTTCCTCGTACCGCCGGCCGAGGTCGGCGTCCCCTGCCGCGGCCCGGGCCTTGAGGAGGGCCTGGAACTCCCAGGTCTTCGCCCACCGCTCGTAGTAGGACACGTGGGACTGCAGCGTCCGGACGAGCTGGCCGTCCTTGCCCTCGGGCCGGAGGTTCGCGTCCACCTCCCACAGGGCGGGCTCCGGTCCGGGCGAGTAGACGCCGCGGGTCATGCCCGATGCGAGCCCCGTCCCGATCCGGGTGAGCGTCGTGTCGTCGAGGTCCTCGCCCTCCACCACGTAGACGACGTCGACGTCGGAGATGTAGTTCAGTTCGCGGGCTCCGCACTTGCCCATCGCGATCACGGCGAGCCTCACCCGGGCGACGACGTCCGTCCCGTACACCTCGCCCAGTTCCGCGCGTGCGACGGCGAGGGAGGCCTCCAGCGCGGCGGCGGCGAGGTCCGCGAGTTCACGCCCGACGACGGGCAGGTAGTCGACGGGGATGCAGTGGCCGAGGTCGCGGACGGCGAGGTCCGTGAGGAGCCTCCGGTAGGCCACCCGGAGCCGGCAGTACGCGTCGACGCCGGCGACGCCCGCGACGGGGTTGGCCGCGGCCGGGTCGGCGTCGACGGAGCGGAGCAGCTCCGCGCGCAGGTCCTCCGGAGCGACGACCGGAGGGGTCGCCGGCCGGGTCCTCACGACGTCGAGGTGCTCCGGTCGACGCATGAGGAACTCCCCGAGCGCCTCGGTGGCCCCCAGCAGCCGGAACAGGAGGCCGCGCCGGCCGACGTCGGCGAAGGCCGCCGCGACCGCCGTGCGGTCCACTGCGAGGAGCCGCACGAAGGACTGCAGCGCCATGTCCGGGTTGGCGGCCAGGGCGAGGCCGGCGAAGAGGTCGTCGTCGTTGAGGCCCTGCAGCTCCGGCGCGTCGAGGAAACGCCGGCTCTTCTCGAGGTCCGTGAAGCCGTAACTGATCAGCTTGCGGTTAAGGCTCATGGTCCAACCCTAGCCATGTCCCCGGGCGCGCCTTACAGGATGTTGAGGTTCCGGCGCAGCTCGTAGGGGGTCACCTGGATGCGGTAGTCGTGCCACTCCGCCCGCTTGTTCCGCAGGAAATTCTCGAAGACCTGTTCGCCCAGGATGTCCGCGACGAGCTCGGACTCCTCCATGACGCGGATGGCGTCGTGCAGGCTGGCGGGCAGCGGGTCGTGTCCCATGGCGCGGCGCTCGGCGGCGGTCAGGCTCCAGACGTCGTCCTCGGCGGCCGGCGGCAGGTCGTAGCCCTCCTCGATGCCCTTCAGTCCCGCTCCGAGGAGCACCGAGTACGCGAGGTAGGGGTTGCTGGCGGAGTCGATGCCGCGGTACTCGATGCGCGCGGACTGGCCCTTGTTGGGCTTGTACAGGGGAACGCGGACCAGGGCGGAGCGGTTGTTGTGGCCCCAGGACAGGTAGCTCGGTGCCTCCCCGCCGCCCCAGAGCCGCTTGAAGGAGTTCACGAACTGGTTGGTCACGGCGGTGAACTCGGGGGCGTGCCGGAGGATGCCCGCGATGAACTGGCGTGCGGTCTTCGACAGCTGGAACTCGGCCCCGGCCTCGTAGAACGCGTTCGTGTCACCCTCGAACAGCGAGAAGTGGGTGTGCATCCCCGACCCGGGGTGATCCGAGAAGGGCTTGGGCATGAAGGTCGCGTAGCTGCCGGAGGTCAGCGCGACCTCCTTGATGATGGTGCGGAACGTCATGATGTTGTCGGCGGTCTGCAGCGCGTCGGCGTACCGCAGGTCGATCTCGTTCTGCCCCGGGCCCGCCTCGTGGTGGCTGAACTCGACGGAGATGCCCACGGACTCCAGCATCGCCACCGCCGTCCGCCGGAAGTCCTGGGCCACGCCGCCCGGCACGTGGTCGAAGTAGCCCGCCTGGTCCACCGGCACGGGCTGGCCGTCCGCGCCCGGTTCCGCGGACTTCAGCAGGTAGAACTCGATCTCCGGGTGCGTGTAGCAGGTGAAGCCCATGTCGGCGGCCTTCGCGAGGGTCTTCTTGAGGACCCCGCGCGGGTCGGCGGTGGAGGGCTGGCCGTCCGGGGTGAGGATGTCGCAGAACATCCGGGACGTCTGCTCCTTCTCCCCGCGCCAGGGCAGGATCTGGAACGTCGAGGGGTCCGGCTGGGCCAGCATGTCCGACTCGTACACCCGGGCGAGCCCCTCGATGGAGGACCCGTCGAACCCGAGGCCCTCCTCGAACGCCCCCTCAACCTCGGCCGGTGCGAGCGCCACCGACTTCAGGGAGCCGACGACGTCGGTGAACCACAGCCGCACGTAGCGCACGTCCCGCTCCTCGATGGTGCGCAGTACGAACTCCTGCTGGCGGTCCATGACAACCTCATTCCTCGAATCGATGCCCGGACCGCTCGGTCGGGGCGGCCGGCAATCCCTGTCCGGCGTCCTATACGTCCTGCTCCGGCGCCGCGGGGACCCGCAGGGCCCACGGGCCGCCTCGGGCACGCGTGCGGCGCCGTCATCACTCTACTGATCCGCAGGCGCAGAACAGGCGCGGCCGCGCCTCGCCATTCTCGCGCGTCCGTGTTAACGGCCGGTTACGGCGGGGCAGCGGGCCGTGGGACGGCGCAGCACCGTCCGATAGTCTCGTGTCATGACTTCCGCCGAATTGCCCGCCCCCTACGGAGCGGGCGCAGGCACGACGCCGACCCCGCCGGCCGGCGCCCCGACCGGTCGCATCCGCATCCACCACCTGCAGCAGGCGAAGGAGAACGGCACGCGCTTCGCGATGCTGACGGCGTACGACCAGTACGCGGCGCAGGTGTTCGACGAGGCCGGCATCGAGGTGCTCCTGGTCGGCGATTCGGCGGCCAACAACGTCCTCGGCCATGCCACGACGCTGCCCATCACGCTGGACGAGATGATCCTCTTCAGCCGGGCGGTGAGCACGGCGGCACGGCGGGCCCTCGTCGTCGCCGACCTGCCCTTCGGCAGCTACGAGGTCTCACCCCAGCAGGCCGTGGAGTCCTCGGTCCGCCTCCTGAAGGAGGGCCTGGTGCACGCCGTGAAGATGGAGGGCGGCGCCGAGTACGCCGGGACGGTGCGGGCGCTCGTCCGCGCCGGCATCCCGGTCATGGCGCACATCGGCTTCACGCCGCAGAGCGAACACGCCCTCGGCGGGTACCGGGTCCAGGGGCGCGGGGACGCGTCGCAGCGCATCATCGACGACGCCGTCGCCCTCGCCGACGCCGGCGCGTTCTGCGTCCTCATGGAGATGGTGCCCACCGTGACGGCTGACGCCGTCGAGGCCGCGGTGCGCGTGCCGACGATCGGCATCGGCGCCGGCCCGGGCACCACGGGGCAGGTGCTGGTGTGGCAGGACATGGCGGGGCTGCGCGGCGGCCGGCAGGCGAGGTTCGTCAAGCAGTACGCGGACGTGCGGACGGTCCTCACGGACGCCGCCCGCGCCTACGCGGACGAGGTCCGGGCGGGCACGTTCCCCGGGCCCGAGCACACGTTCTAGCCGAGGGACGGGACGGTGCCTAGGCGTCGTCGTCCCGGTCCCAGGCATCGTTGCGCTGCTGGACCTTCTCGAGGGCCTTCTCGGCCTCGGCCCTCGTCGCGTACGGGCCGATGAGCTGCGACCAGTCCGACAGCCGGTCCTCCTCGATCTCGTGCGTGCGCACGTTGAACCAGTACTCGCTCATGCCGACCTCCTCGATCCGGGCGCGGACCATGTCATCCGCCGGCCGGTCCGGTGGCGCCTTTCGGCCACCGACCAGCGCCCACTATAGAATCAGGGTATGCCCCAGACTTCCGCCGCCGCGCCCCTTGGGACCCTGACACCCGGCACCCTCTCCCCCCAGCGCCCCGTTCCCCGGGGCATCGCACGCCCGGAGTACGTGGGCCGCACGGCGCCCGCACCCTTCACCGGGTCCGAGGTGAAGACGCCGGAGACGATCGAGAAGATCCGCGTGGCCGGCAGGATCGCCGCCCAGGCCATCGTCGAGGTCGGCAACCATGCGAAACCCGGCGTGACCACCGACCACCTCGACCGGATCGGGCACGAGTTCCTGCTCGACCACGGCGCCTACCCCTCGACGCTCGGGTACCGGGGGTTCCCGAAGTCGCTGTGCTCGTCGCTCAACGAGGTCATCTGCCACGGCATCCCGGACTCCACGGTGATCGAGGACGGGGACATCCTGAATATCGACATCACGGCCTACAAGGACGGCGTGCACGGCGACACGAACTACACCTTCTGCATCGGCGACGTCGACGAGGAGTCCCGTCTGCTCGTCGAGCGCACGCAGGAATCCCTCAACCGCGCCATCCGCGCGGTGGCCCCGGGCCGCGAGATCAACGTCATCGGCCGCACCATCGAGTCCTACGCGAAGCGCTTCGGTTATGGTGTTGTCCGTGACTTCACCGGGCACGGCGTCGGCGAGGCGTTCCACACCGGCCTGATCATCCCGCACTACGACGCCGCCCCGGCGTACAACCGCGTGATCGAGCCGGGGATGGTCTTCACGATCGAGCCGATGCTCACGCTCGGGACCGTCGAGTGGACCATGTGGGCGGACGACTGGACCGTCGTCACGAAGGACCGGAAGAGGACCGCGCAGTTCGAGCACACTCTCCTGGTCACGGACCGCGGCGCGGAGATCCTGACCCTCCCGTAGCACCACACCCGGCAGTCCGCCCCGGACGCCGCACCACGACCATGTCCGGCCCGCGCCGGACGACGCCCCACCCCACCCGCCGAGAGAGAGCCATGGCCAAGGACACCGACAAGAAGAAATCGAAGAAGCTCCCCGCCACGGTCATCGGCGTGGACATCGGCGGCACGGGCATCAAGGGCGGCATCGTCGACCTCGAGAAGGGTGTGATCGTCGGCGAACGCTACCGGATCCCGACGCCGAAGCCCTCGACGCCGGAGGCCGTCGCCGAGGTGGTGGCCCAGATCGTCGCGGAGCTCTCCTCCCGACCCGAAGGCCCTGCGGCCGACGTCCCGGTCGGGGTCACCTTCCCGGCCATCATCCAGCACGGCATCGCCCGGTCCGCGGCGAACGTGGACAAGAGCTGGGTCGACACCGACGTCGACGGCCTGTTCAGCAAGGTCCTCGGGCGGGACGTCCACGTGATCAACGACGCCGACGCCGCCGGCCTCGCCGAGGTCCGCTACGGGGCCGGCAAGGGCAGGATGGGCACGGTCCTCGTGATCACCCTGGGCACGGGCATCGGCTCGGCGTTCATCTTCGACGGCAAGCTGGTGCCGAACGCCGAGCTCGGCCACCTCGAGATCGACGGGCACGACGCGGAGACGAAGGCGTCCGCCGTCGCCCGCGAGCGGGAAGGCATCGGCTGGGACGAGTACGCCGTCCGCCTCCAGCGCTACTTCTCGCACGTGGAGTTCCTCTTCTCCCCCGAGCTGTTCATCGTGGGCGGTGGGATCTCGAAGCGGAGCAGCGAGTACCTGCCGTCGCTGGACCTGCGCACCCCGATCATCCCGGCGCAGCTGAAGAACCAGGCCGGGATCGTCGGCGGAGCGCTGCAGGCCGCCCTGCTCTCCGGCTCGAAGGGCTGACCACCGCGAGGACCACCGCGAGGACCACGGTACGCAGAAGCCCGGTACGGATCACATCCGCACCGGGCTTCTGTCCTCCGGAGACCGTCGACTCCTGCGCCTCGGCGACGGGAGGTGGAACCGGTGGTGGCGTCGGCTTCCCCTCCGCAGCCACCACCGGGGTCTTGTAGGGCGCTAGTGCGCCGTCAAGGGCCGCTGCATCCCGGTGGGGACGCGCTGCCCGTTGTCCTCGTCCTGTCGTCGCAGGGTCCCGATGGCCTCCTCGAAATCCTCGAGGGACTCGAAGCCCTGGTACACGCTGGCGAACCGCAGGTAGGCGATCTGGTCGAGCTTGCGCAGCGGCTCGAGGATGGCGAGCCCCACCTCGTGCGCGTCGATCTCCGCGACGCCACTGGCCCGGACGTTCTCCTCGACCTCCTGCGCCAGGAGGGCGAGGTCGTCCTCCGTCACCGGGCGGCCCTGGCAGGCCTTGCGGACACCGTTGATGATCTTGGACCGGCTGAACGCCTCGCCCGCCCCGGAGCGCTTGATGACGCTGAGGGTCGTGGTCTCCACGGTGCTGAAGCGGCGGCCGCACTGGGGGCACTGGCGACGGCGTCGGATCGCCGATCCGTCATCCGCGAGGCGGCTGTCGACGACGCGGGAGTCGGCGTTGCGGCAGTACGGACAGTACATGGCACCCCTCCCGCTCCGTGGCCCGTCCGAACAACGTGCCGTGACCAGTTTAGGACTACATGTAGTGAAACAACAACACTGTAATTACCAGATGTAGTGGCCATCCGCCGGAACGGGTGCGGCGGCGGGTCAGGTCGCGTCGGCCTCGAAACGCGCCGCGACGGCCTCCCCGTGCGCGGGGAGGTTCTCCGCCTCGGACAGGGCGAGGATCGAGGAGGCGACCCCGCGCAGCGCCTCGCGGTCGTAGTGGACGAGCTGGACGGCCCGCAGGAACGTCGTCACGTTGAGCCCGGAGGCGAACGCGGCCGTCCCGCCGGTGGGCAGCACGTGGTTGGACCCCGCGCAGTAGTCCCCGAGGCTGACCGGGCTGTAGGCGCCGATGAAGACGGCGCCGGCGTTGCGGATGCGCCCGGCCACGGCTGCCGCGTCCGCGGTCTGGATCTCGAGGTGCTCGGCCGCGTAGGCGTCGCACACGGCGATGCCGTGCTCGACGTCGTCGACCAGGATCACGCCGGACTGCGGCCCGGACAGGGCGGTGCGGACCCGGTCGGCGTGCCGCGTCCGGGCGGCACGCACCTCGAGCGCACCGACGACGGCGGCCGCGAGCTCCTCCGAGTCCGTCACGAGGACGGACGCGGCCTGCGGGTCGTGTTCCGCCTGGCTCACGAGGTCCCCGGCGACGAGGTCGGGGTCGGCCGTCGCGTCGGCGAGGACGGCGATCTCGGTGGTGCCGGCTTCCGAGTCGATGCCCACCTGCCCGCGGACCAGCCGTTTTGCCGTCGCCACGAACACGTTGCCGGGCCCCGTGATGACGTCCACGGGATCGATGTCCCGGCCGGTCCCGGCGTCGTCGCGGATCCCGTAGGCGAGGGCCGCGACGGCCTGGGCGCCGCCCATCGCGTACACCTCCGTGACGCCGAGCATGGCGGCGGCGGCGAGGATCACGGGGTGCGGCCAGCCGCCGAACTCCTTCTGCGGGGGCGAGGCGAGGGCGATGGACCCGACGCCGGCGGCCTGGGCGGGCACCACGTTCATGACCACGGAGGACGGGTAGACGGCGAGCCCGCCGGGCACGTAGAGGCCCACGCGGTCCACGGGGATCCACCGGTGCGTCAGGTGGGCCCCGGGAGCGACCTGCACCTCCACGTCGTCCGGCACCTGGGCCCGGGCGAAGATACGCGCCCGCCGGATGGCCTCCTCGAGCGCGGCCCGGACGCCGTCGTCCAGGCCCGCGAGGGCGGCGTCGATGACGTCGGCCGGCACCCGGGGGTGGTCCTGCTCGACGCCGTCGAAGCGCAGGGCGAGGTCGCGGAGGGTCTCGACGCCGCGGGCGCGGACGTCGTCGATGATGGCCTGCACGGCGGCTTCCGAGGAGCGGGCGTCCGCGGCGGCACGGGGCATCGCGCGCTTCAGGTCGCCGGGCGACAGGGTCCGGCCCCGCAGGTCGATGGTGCGGAAGCCGACGGTCGGGGAGGTGCTGGACGGTGGATTCACCCTGAGAGTCTATCGGGAGCGCCGCCCGCGGGTTCACCCGCGGACGGCTGCCGGTGCGCCGGCGGCGGGCCCGCCGTCAGGTCCGGCGGCGTGCGAGGCCGACGAGGGCCGTGACGAAGACGATGACGGCGGCGACGGCGGGCCAGATGGCCAAGGCACCGTAGGAGTGCAGCAGGAAGTCGGAGCCGGGCCGTCCGTCCTGCCCGTGGGGTCCGAACAGGTAGGCGAGGCCCTCCCCGACGCCGAGGGCCAGGAGGGAGCCGAGGACCGACCCGCCGACGGCGGCCAGGATGCGCGACACCGGGGCGGGCAGCGTGAGCCGCAGGGCCACCACGGTACCCACGGCGATCCCGGCGGCAAGTCCGAGGCCCGCGAGCGTGAGGTCCCGGAGCAGCCACTGGTCGGCGGAGGACGGGTCGCCGAACAGGCGCCCGGTGGGAGCGAGCAGCCACCAGGCGACCCCCAGGACGGCACCCAGGAGGATCGTGGACCCGAGCCACCAGTACACACCCGCCGGTGGCACCGTCCGCCGGTCCTCGGCCACGGAGTACACGGGAGGCGGGTAGTTGCTGGGTCCGGTGTCCGACTCCTGGCTGGCGCGCATGACTTCTACATTAACAAACCGCTCCGCGTCCGGGGTGCGCGCCTAGGGTTGGGGTGTCCCACGTCCCGAGCCCTTCGGAGGAACCCAATGAGCAACCCAGGTACCGCAGCGCCGGTCGTGACCTCGATGCCCGGCGCGCACGCGGAGTCCTTCCGCGAGGTCTTCCGCCGTCACGCCGCCGGCGTGGCCATCATCACCGCCACCTACGACGGTGTCCCCTACGGGTTCACGGCGACGTCCGTGGCGTCGCTGTCCGCCGAACCGCCGCGCTTCACGTTCAACATGGCGCGGTCCTCGTCCTCGTGGCCGGCGGTCGCGAACACGAACTTCGTGGGCGTCCACATGCTCAGCACCGAGAACGAGGGCCTGGCGAACCGCTTCGCGCGCACGAAGGACCGGTTCACGGGCGACCACTGGGAGCCGGGACCGGAGGGTGTCCCGATCCTCCGGGACGTCGCCGGCTGGCTCGTGGGGCGCATCAGCATGCGCCTGTCCTTCGAGAACAACGCCGTGGTCGTCGCGGAGGTGGTCGCCGGGACCATCGGCCCCGACGGCGCCCCCCTGCTGTACCACGGCGGCAGCTACGGCACGCCGACGGCCACCGACTACGTCATCTGACGTTCGTCCCCGGGCCGGGCCCGTTCGGGACCTGCCGGTCAGGCGTCGAGGCAGGCCGGCCCGAACAGGATCTTGAGGTCCCCGAAGAGGCCCGGCGTCGGGTTGACGCGCAGGTCCACGCCCAGCTTCATGACCTCGACCTTGCGTGACCCGTTGAGCCGGATCAGCACCTCGCTGGTCCCGGGGTGCGTCCTGAGCACGTCGCCGAGCGCCGTGACCGCGGTCTCCGTCGCCTTGTGCTGCAGCATGGAGATCACCACGGGCCCGGAGTGCCCCTCGCTGAGGTCCGGCACCGTGAGCTCCTGCGCGTTGAGCATCACCGCGCCGTCGTCGCGACGCTGCAGGCGCCCCCGCACGACGACGATCAGGTCCTCCGCGAGGACCGCCGAGATGGGCCCGTAGACCTGCCCGAAGAACATGACCTCCATGGACCCGGCCAGGTCCTCCACCTCGGCCCGCGCGTAGGCGTTGCCGCTGTTCTTGGCGATCCGGCGCTGGAGCGAGGTGATCATGCCGGCGATGGTGACGATCGCACCGTCCGCCGGGCCCTCCTCGCTGATGATGGACGGGATGGAGGAGTCGGCATGCTGGCTGAGGATGCCCTCCAGTCCCTGCAGGGGGTGGTCCGAGACGTACAGGCCGAGCATGTCGCGTTCGAAGGACAGCTTGTCCTTCTTGTCCCACTCGGGCAGGTCCGGCACCTCCACGGACAGGCCCCCCACGGCGCCCCCGGCGTCGTCGAACGCGCTGAAGAGATCGAACTGGTTGGCCGCCTCGTTGCGCTTGAGGACGATCACCGAGTCCACGGCCTCCTCGTGGATCATCGCCAGGGCCCGCCGCGGATGCCGGAGCGAGTCGAAGGCGCCGGCCTTGATGAGGGATTCGATGGTGCGCTTGTTGCACACGACGGCGGGCACCTTCTGCAGGAAGTCGCTGAAGGAGGTGAACGCCCCCTTCTCCTCCCGCGCCCCCACCATCGCGCCGACGACGTTCGCGCCGACGTTGCGGATGGCGCCCATGCCGAAGCGGATGTCCTTCCCGACCGGGGTGAAGTTCACGCTGGACTCGTTGACGTCGGGCGGCAGGACGGTGATGCCCATGCGGCGGCACTCGTTGAGGTAGATCGCCAGCTTGTCCTTGTCGTCGCCGACGCTCGTGAGCAGGGCCGCCATGTACTCGGCGGGGAAGTGCGCCTTCAGGTACGCGGTCCAGTAGGACACGAGGCCGTACGCCGCGGTGTGCGCCTTGTTGAACGCGTAGTCGGAGAAGGATTCGAGGACGATCCACAGCTTGTCCATCGCGGCCTGCGAGTAGCCGTTGGCCTTCATGCCGGCGAAGAAGTCGGCCTGCTGCTTGTCCAGCTCCGACTTCTTCTTCTTGCCCATCGCGCGGCGGAGCATGTCCGCCTGGCCGAGCGTGAAGTTCGCCAGCTTCTGGGCGGCGCTCATCACCTGCTCCTGGTACACGATGAGGCCGTACGTGCCGCCGAGGATCTCCTCGAGCGGACCCTCGAGCTCGGGGTGGATCGGCTCGATCTCCTGCAGGCCGTTCTTGCGCAGGGCGTAGTTCGTGTGCGAGTTCACGCCCATCGGACCCGGCCGGTACAGCGCCAGGACGGCGGAGATGTCCTCGAAGTTGTCGGGGCGCATGAGCTTCAGCAGCGACCGCATGGGACCACCGTCGAGCTGGAAGACACCCAGCGTGTCGCCGCGGGCCAGGAGTTCGTAGGACTCCTTGTCGTCGAGCTCGAGGTCCTCCAGGACGAGGTCCGCGCCCTTGTTGGCCTTGATGTTCTCGACGGCGTCCGTGATGATCGTCAGGTTCCTCAGGCCGAGGAAGTCCATCTTGATCAGCCCGAGGCCCTCGCACGTGGGGTAGTCGAACTGCGTGATGATCTGGCCGTCCTGCTCACGGCGCATGATCGGGATGATGTCGATCAGCGGGTCGGAGGACATGATGACGCCGGCGGCGTGCACGCCCCACTGGCGCTTCAGCCCCTCGAGGCCGAGGGCCGTCTCGAACACCTTCTCGGAGTCGGCGTCGGTCTTCAGGAGCTCGCGCAGCTCCTCCGCCTCGGAGTAGCGCTTGGCCTGCTTGTTGTGCACGTCGGCCAGGGCGAGGCCCTTGCCCATGACGTCCGGCGGCATGGCCTTGGTGAGCCGCTCCCCCGTGGAGAACGGGTATCCCATCACGCGGGAGGAGTCCTTGAGCGCCTGCTTGGCCTTGATGGTGCCGTAGGTGACGATCATGGCCACGCGCTCGTCGCCGTACTTCTCGGTCACGTACCGGATGACCTCGGCGCGGCGCCGGTCATCGAAGTCGACGTCGAAGTCGGGCATGGAGACGCGTTCGGGGTTGAGGAAGCGCTCGAAGATCAGGCCGTGCTTCAGGGGGTCGAGGTCGGTGATGCGCATCGCGTACGCCACCATGGACCCCGCACCCGAGCCGCGGCCGGGCCCCACCCGGATCCCGTTGTTCTTCGCCCAGTTGATGAAGTCCGCGACCACGAGGAAGTAGCCGGGGAAGCCCATCTGCGTGATGACGCCGACCTCGAACTCCGCCTGCTTGCGGACGTCGTCGGGCACGCCCGCCGGGTAGCGGTACTGCAGGCCGGTCTCGACCTCCTTGACGAACCAGGACTGCTCGTTCTCGCCCTCCGGTACGGGGAACCGGGGCATGTAGTTGGCCTTGGTGTTGAACTCGACGTCGCACCGCTCGGCGATGAGCAGGGTGTTGTCGCAGGCCTCCGGGTAGTCGCGGAAGATCGCGCGCATCTCGGCGGGCGACTTCAGGTAGAACTCGTCGGCGTCGAACTTGAAGCGCTTGGGGTCCGCGAGGGTGGACCCCGACTGGACGCACAGCAGGGCCGCGTGGGCCTTGGAGTCCTCCGCGTGCGTGTAGTGCAGGTCGTTGGTGGCCACGAGCGGCAGCCCCAGGTCCTTCGCGAGCCGGATCAGGTCCGCCTTGACGTTCCGCTCGATGTCGAGCCCGTGGTCCATCAGCTCGCAGAAGTAGTTCTCCGCCCCGAAGATGTCCCGGAAGTCGGACGCCGCCTGCCGCGCCTCGTCGTACAGGCCGAGCCGGAGCTTGGTCTGGACCTCGCCGGACGGGCAGCCCGTCGTCGCGATCAGGCCCTTCCCGTACGTCTGCAGCAGGTCGCGGTCCATGCGGGGCTTGTAGAGATAGCCCTCGAGGGAGGCGAGCGAGGACATCCGGAAGAGGTTGTGCATGCCCTGGGTGGTCTCGGACCACAGCGTCATGTGGGTGTACGCGCCGGCACCGGAGACGTCGTCGCGCCCGCCGCCGCCCCACTGCACGCGGGTGCGGTCGTTCCGGGCGGTGCCCGGGGTGAGGTAGGCCTCCACGCCGATGATGGGCTTGATGCCCGCGCTGGTGGCCTTGCTCCAGAAGTCGAAGGCACCGAACACGAACCCGTGGTCGGTGGTCGCGAGGGCCTTCATCCCGAGTTCCTCGGTATGGGCGAAGAGGTCCGTCAGCCGGGCGGCGCCGTCGAGCATCGAGTACTCGGTGTGGTTGTGGAGGTGGACGAACGAATCTGTTGATGCAGGAGTAGCCACCCCCCGAGTCTAGTGCTCCCCGGCCCCGTGACGGGCCCCGGGGCGTGTCGCCCGGGGCCGCCCCGGCGTGTCAGACCAGGCCGTCGGACAGTGCCATCAGGGCGTACGCGAGATCCACCGGGTACG
Source organism: Arthrobacter sp. L77 (assembly GCF_000816565.1). Lineage (NCBI taxonomy): Bacteria > Bacillati > Actinomycetota > Actinomycetes > Micrococcales > Micrococcaceae > Arthrobacter > Arthrobacter sp. L77. The sequence goes on from NZ_JWSU01000007.1 coordinate 20,744, forward strand.
GGCTCGTCGCCGTGACCGGTTCACCCGTGCGCGGATGCGCGAAGCCCAGGCGGTGGGCGTGGAGCCACTGCCGGGTGAGGCCGAGCTCGGCCGCGAGCCGGGGGTCCGCGCCGTAGGTGAGGTCTCCCGCGCAGGGATGGCGGAGGGCGGAGAAGTGGACGCGGATCTGGTGGGTCCGGCCGGTCTCGAGGTGGACCTCGACGAGGCTCGCCCGGCCGAAGGCCTCGAGCACCTCGTAGTGCGTCACGGAGTCGCGGCCGCCCTCCATGACCGCGAACCGCCACTCGTGGTGCGGATGGCGCCCGATCGGCGCGTCGATGGTGCCCTTGAGCGGCTCCGGCAGCCCCTGCACCACGGCGTGGTACACCTTGTCCACCGTGCGCTCCTTGAAGGCACGCTTCAGGGCCGTGTAGGCGGGTTCGGTCTTGGCGACGACCATCGCACCCGAGGTACCGACGTCGAGCCGGTGGACGATCCCCACGCGCTCCGGGGCGCCCGAGGTCGAGATGCGGTAGCCGGCCGCGGCGAGGGCCCCGACGACGGTGGGGCCCACCCAGCCCGGCGACGGGTGGGCTGCGACGCCGACGGGCTTGTCCACGACCACGAAGTCCTCGTCGTCGAGCAGGATGCCCATGCCGTCCACCGCCTCGGGGACGACGCGGTGCCGGTCCTCGGGATCCGGCAGGTCGACGTCGATGCGCTCGCCGGCGTGGACGCGGTCCGACTTCGCCACCGGCGCACCCCCGCGGAGGACGCGCCCGTCCGCGCACCACTGAGCGACGGCGGAACGCGAGGCGTCCAGCAGGCGGGCGAGGGCGGCATCGGCCCGGTTCCCGGCCTCGGCCTCGGGAACGGTGAGCTCCCGGCGGTCACCGGCCATGATCGTCACGGTCCGGTGTCGGGCCGGTCGGCTCGTTGTCGCGGCGACCGTCCAGGCCGACGCCTCGCAGGGTCAGGATGCAGATGAGCACCACGCCGCTGACGACCGCCGAGTCGGCGATGTTGAAGATGGCGAAGTTCGGCAGGGCGATGAAGTCCACCACATGGCCCTGGCCGAACGAGGGCTCCCGCAGGAGGCGGTCCGTCAGGTTGCCGAGGGCACCCCCGAGGACGAGTCCGAGCGCCACGGACCACCCGCGGGAGGCGACCTTCGTCACCTGCAGGATGAGGGCGGTGGAGACGACGACCATGATGATCGTGAAGACCCACGTGTAGTCCGTGCCGATCGAGAACGCGGCGCCCGGGTTGCGGAAGAAGCGCCAGCTGAGCAGGGGCGGGAGGACCGGCGTGATCTGCCCCTCGGTCATCGTGGACACGACCCACCACTTGGTGAGCTGGTCGGCCACGTAGACGGCGAGGGAGCACGCGAGCATCAGGAGCCCGTAACGGGCCGGGATGCGGCGCGCGGGTCCGTGCCCGTCCGCCGGGGTGCTGTCCGCTGCTGCCGACGGGTCGCCGTCGGGATCGGGGGTGGTGTCGGCGGGCTGGTGCTCGTTCACGGTCCATCCAAGGGGTCGGCGCTGTGTGGTCTGTCGTCGTGCGCCCGGAGCCGTCGGTGGGGCCACGGGTCGGGTCCCGGCGGCCCTGACGCGGGAAGGGCCGGTCCCCGGGGTCGTGCCCCGGCAACCGGCCCTTCCGCTGCTGCCCCGACGCGGGTCGGGCCAGGACGTCCTGCTAGGAGGTGGACTCGGTCGCGAGGGAGTCGCGGGCATCGAGGTCGCGGAGCTGCCCCTCGATGTAGGCCTTCAGGCGTGCGCGGTAGTCGCGCTCGAAGCCACGGAGCTGCTCGACCGTGCTCTCGAGGACCGTCTTCTGCTCCTCGAGATCGCCGAGGGTCTTGCGGCTCTTCTCCTCGGCGTCGTCGACGAGGCCGGTGGCCTCGAGCTGCGCCTCGGCGATGATCCTGTCGCGCTGCTCGACGCCCGCGTTGACGTACTCGTCGTGCAGGCGCTGGGCCATGGCGAGGACACCGGCGGCGGCGTCGGTCGAGGTGACGGAGGCCGCGGCAGCCGCTCCGGCCGGGATCGCGGCGGGACTGGTCTCGTCGTCGGCCTGCGTGGCCTGGGACTCGGCCTCCCCGTCCGTCGCCGTCGCAGTCTGCGGGCTCGCCGCGACCGGCGCGGGGATCGCGGTGGTCTTCGAGGCCTCCGGGGAATCCTCCCCGAGCCTGCGGCGCAGGTCGTCGTTCTCGGAGGCCAGGCGGCGGAGTTCGACGACGACCTCGTCGAGGAAGTCGTCCACCTCGTCCTGGTCGTAGCCCTCACGGAACTTCGTCGGCTGGAACCTCTTGTTAAGAACGTCTTCTGGCGTCAAGGCCATGTGGTCACCTCATACTGATAGAAGCCGGCCCGCCGGCTGGCGGTCGTGGCTGCGGTACCGGATTGTGGACATGAACCGCTGGACTCACGTCGATCTGTGCTTCAGCGTATATCTTCCCCGGCGTCATTGCCGAAACGGGCCCGGACGCTAGCGCGCGAGCCCTGCGGACACGGACATCAGGATCAGCACCAGGACGAACAGGGCGAGGAACGCGAGATCCAGCTGGACCCCGCCGAGGCGCAGGGGCGGTATGAGGCGGCGCAGGGCCTTGATGGGCGGATCCGTCACCGAGTAGATGCCCGATGCCAGCACCAGCGCCGACTTCTGCGGACGCCAGTCCCGGGCGAATCCCTGGACGGCGTCATAGATGATGCGCAGGATCAGCGCGAGCTGGAACAGCATCAGTACCAGGTAGATCAGGGCGAATACCAGACTCACAGAGCAGTTTCAGTCCTTCGGGCCTTGGAGGGTCTTGCGCGACCGGAGGGCCGCAGCTCAGCTCTGGTTGAAGAAGCTGGTTTGTCCTTCGCTTGCCTTCAGGTCCTCGCCGAGTACTTCAATATACGACGGCGAGAGCAGGAACACCTTATTGGTGACCCTCTCGATGCTGCCGTGGAGGCCGAAGACGAGGCCCGCCGAGAAGTCGACGAGGCGCTTGGCGTCGGCCTCGCCCATGTCGGTGACGTTCATGATCACGGGGATGCCGTCGCGGAAGCTCTCGCCGATGAGCTTCGCGTCGTTGTACGAGCGCGGGTGGATCGTGGTGATCTGGCGCAGGGCGCCGGAATCCTCGCGGGACGACGGCGCACGCTTGATCGGCGTGACCGGGGCCCGGTACTCCTCGGCGGGGGCCACGCGGACCGCGGCCGGGGCCGGCTCGAGGTGACGCTCGTCGCGATCGTAATCCACCGTGTAGTCCTCGTTCCTGCTCTGCGCGCTTTTCGTTTCGGGCTCGTAGTGCTCATCACCATCGGCGAGCCCAAGGTAGATCATCGTCTTGCGCAGTGCGCCAGCCATGGTGACTCCTGTCCTGAAAGTGGATCGGTGGGTTCGGGGTCGTGCCACAGGCCACCAACACGGTGCCCGTCGTACCGCCGTTCTAGCACGACGCTACCTCACGGCCGGACGCGGACCGAGAACATCAGATCCGATCCTGAGGTGTGTCGCCCCGGCGGCGACGGCTTCCTCGAGGTCCGCGCTCATCCCCGCCGAGACGGCCGAGGCGGCCGGGTCGACGGCGCGGACGTCGGCCGAGATGCGGAGGAGCCGTTCGAACGCCCCGGCCGGGTCGGCGCCCAGGGGCGCCACGGCCATCACACCCGCGAGCCGCAGACCCTCCGTCGCGGCGCAGGCCTCGGCCAGGTGCGCCGCATCGCCGGGAAGGGCCCCTCCCCTGCCCGCCGACGCAGGGCCGGCTCCGGCGTCAAGCGTGAACTGGAGGAAGCAGTGGAGGTCCTCGCGGGCACCCGTCCCCGCCGCAGCCCGCCGCCCCTGCTCCGCCGCGACCGCTTTGCCGAGGGCCGTGATGAGCGGCAGGCGGTCCACGGAATGCACGCTGTGGGCGTAGCGGACCACCGATCTGGCCTTGTTGGTCTGCAGCTGTCCGATGAAGTGCCAGGCCAGGTCCAGGTCCTGGAGTTCGGCCGCCTTCGCCGCCGCCTCCTGGTCGCGGTTCTCGCCGACGTCGGTGACGCCCAGCGCGGCGAGGATCCGCACATCGGAGGCCGGGAAGTACTTGGTGACGACGACCAGCGCCGGTTCGTCGCGTCCGGCCGACAGCGCCGCGGACGAGATGCGCGTCCGGACGGCCCGCAGGCGTTCCTCGAGCTCGCGCGCACGGGCTGGGTCCGGGCTCCCGTGCGGGCTCACGTCCGCCACACGAGGCCCGCGAGGCGCCCCGCGCCGGGCTCCCGCCGGTGGGAGTACAGATCCGGGTTCTCGACGGTGCAGCAGATGCCGCTGCCGACCAAAGGCTCCACCCGGGCGCCGGTCCGCGCGAGCTGCACCGTCACGGCCGCCGGCAGGTCGAGCGCCGGCGTCCCCCGACGCGTCCGGGAGGCGGCGTCGGGGAGGACGCGGGCCATGGCCTCCATCATGTCCCCGGGCACCTCGTAGCAGGACCCGCAGACGGACGGGCCGATCCACGCCGCGACGTCGCGCGCGCCGTGGCGGCGGAGCGTCCTGACCGCGTGCTCGACGATCCCGTTGCCCACGCCCGCGCGCCCGGCGTGCACCACCGCCGTGGCCCCGGTCCCGCCGTCGGCGACCGGGGCGTCCGCCAGGACGATCGGGACGCAGTCGGCGACGAGGACGGCGAGCGGCTCGCTGCCGTCCGGCGACACCATGCCATCGGCGTCGGGCGCGTGCCGGGCGGTCCGGTCGACGACGGCCACGCGGTCCGAATGGGTCTGGCTCATGAACCGCAGGGTTCCGCCGGGCACGCCCATCGCCGACTCCAGCCGACGGCGGTTGCCGCGGACGGCATCGGGCTCGGCACCCACGTGGAGGGCGAGGTTGCCCGCACCCACCGCCGTGAACGCGACCCTGAGCCCCGGGCGGACCTCCGCGTTCCAGTGGAACGCGGAGGTCCGTCCGGGCACGCCGCCTGTGTCCATCCGACTACTTGAGGAAGTCGGGCACGTCGAGGTCGTCCGAGCGACCGGCCGACAGGTCGGGCTCGACGATCGCCGGCAGGTCGACGTCGAAGCCCGAGTCGGCGGGGACGGCCTGCACGTTCTGTGCACGCTGCTGCGACCAGGCGCCGAGGCCTGCGGTCGCCGCACCGGCCATGCGCTGCTGGTCGCCGCCCACGCGGGGTGCGACGGCCGGCCGGGCCGCCGGTGCCGCTGCCGCGGCGGGCTGGGACGTGGCGTCCACCTGGTCGAAGCCGGCCGCGATCACCGTGACCCGCGCCTCGTCGCCGAGGGCGTCGTCGATGACGGCGCCGAAGATGATGTTCNCCTGTCTCTTATACTCATCTAGATGGGTATAAGAGACAGGGCTGGGACGTGGCGTCCACCTGGTCGAAGCCGGCCGCGATCACCGTGACCCGCGCCTCGTCGCCGAGGGCGTCGTCGATGACGGCGCCGAAGATGATGTTCGCCTCGGGGTGCGCGACCTCCTGGACGAGGCGCGCGGCCTCGTTGATCTCGAAGAGGCCGAGGTCGGAACCGCCCTGGATGGACAGCAGGACACCGTGGGCGCCGTCGATGGAGGCCTCGAGCAGCGGCGACGCGATGGCGAGTTCCGCCGCCTTGACGGCACGGTCCTCGCCGCGGGCGGATCCGATGCCCATGAGTGCGGAGCCTGCGCCCTGCATCACGGACTTCACGTCGGCGAAGTCGAGGTTGATCAGGCCCGGCGTGGTGATGAGGTCGGTGATGCCCTGGACACCGGAGAGCAGGACCTGGTCCGCGGACCGGAACGCGTCGAGCATCGAGACGTTGCGGTCGCTGATGGACAGCAGGCGGTCGTTCGGGATCACGATGAGCGTGTCGACCTCTTCGCGCAGCGTGTCGATCCCGCTCTCCGCCTGGTTGGACCGGCGGCGTCCCTCGAAGGTGAACGGACGCGTGACCACGCCGATCGTGAGGGCGCCGAGGGACCGGGCGATCCGGGCGACGACGGGGGCGCCACCGGTGCCGGTTCCGCCACCCTCACCCGCGGTGACGAAGACCATGTCGGCCCCGCGCAGGACCTCCTCGATCTCCTCGGAGTGGTCCTCGGCGGCCCGGCGGCCGACCTCGGGATCCGCCCCGGCACCGAGGCCGCGCGTGAGCTCGCGGCCGACGTCGAGCTTGACGTCGGCGTCGCTCATGAGCAGGGCCTGGGCGTCGGTGTTGATGGCAATGAACTCCACGCCACGGAGTCCGACCTCGATCATCCGGTTGACGGCGTTGACGCCGCCGCCGCCGATGCCGACGACCTTGATGACGGCCAAGTAATTCTGAGGTGCTGCCACGTCCTGTGTCCCTTGTTCGAATCTGTGTGCTGTACGGGGGCCCGCCGGTGCTCCGGCGTCGACCTTCACCCGAGATAACGTTAACGTTCAGGTTGAGGGTTAACGTTATGTCAAGTAACTTCTATGTTCGACGCTAGGTGCATACGCATCTCGTTGCAAAGACCGCGCGCCGTGTGTCGGCGTGTCGGCCTCCGATCCTCCGTGTCGCGGGGCTCTGCGGCGTCATCGTGTCACCGGCCGGTCGGGTGTGCTGACGTCGAACACCTCGACGGGCGGGTCCGCCGTCGGCAGCGACAGCATGGCCTCGAGGACCCTCGCCTTCTCCGCGCTGCGCTCGGCGCTGCCCCAGAAGATCCTCTGCTCTCCCGACAGGGACAGCTGGATCGAATCGACGCTCGACGCCGATGCGCTGTTGAGGCGCGACAGGATGCTGACCGGCAGCTCGACCAGGACGGCGGTGATCGAGGAGAACACCTCGGAGTTGACCGCGTTGGCGCCGCCGTCGATCAGGGGCAGCTTGGCATCGCCCCGCTGTGCGACCTGCATGAGCTGCCGACCCTCCGCGTCGATGAGCATGAACTCCCGGCCGGTCTGCAGGACGGCGACGGGCACGCGCTCCTCCACGGTGACGACGAGCGTCGAGGGCGGTTCCGCAGCGATCCTGACGTCCTCGATGGGCGCCTTGTCGGCGAGCAGGTCCGCGACCTGCTCGCGCGAGATCCTGGTGAGCGGGGTCCCGGTCAGGGGCGCGAGGGCCGCCTCGACCTCCGACGTGGGGACCAGCGCGTTGCCCTGCACGGAGACCGTACGCAGGGCGAGGGCCGGCGAGAAGACCACGTACGCCACGAGGCCTCCGAGGACGAGCACCACGGCGGCGACGGCGATCACGGTGTTCCTCAGGCGGCGGGAGCGCCGAGGGGCCGGGAAGTCGAGGACCGTCCCGGAGGCGCCCCGCTCCGGAGGTCCTGTGAGCGTGGCGGTGCTGCCGCGGGTGCCGGTCGCGCCGCCGGTGCCGGTCGCGCCGCCGGTGCCCGGAGCCCGCGTACCCCTCGTACCCGGCGCCCCGGGTGCCCGCGTCGCGGGAGGCTTCCTCGGCGTCATCCGGCGGCCCCCGGGCCCGCGCCCGCAGCCCGCTCCGCCAGCAGGCAGACGAGGCGTGTCCCGTACTGCGTGACGTCCCCCGCGCCGATCGTGAGGACGATGTCGCCGGGCCGGGCGCTGCCGATCACGGCCTGCAGGGCCTCGTCCGGGTCCGCGACGTAGGCGGCGCCGCGCATGAGGTCGGTGATCGTCCAGCCCCCCACGTCGTCCACCGGGTCCTCCCGCGCCGCGTAGACGGGCAGGACGACGGCCGTGTCGGCGAGGGAGAGCGCGTCGGCGAACCCGGCGGCGAACTCGCGCGTCCGGGAGAAGAGGTGCGGCTGGAACAGGACGTGGACGCGGTGCTCCCCCGCCACCGTGCGCGCCGCCGTGAGCGCCGCCTGCACCTCGGTCGGGTGGTGCGCGTAGTCGTCGAAGACCCGTACGCCGTCGCCCTCGCCGCGCGCCTCGAACCGGCGTGCGGCGCCCGAGAACAGGGACAGCCCCGTCGCGGCGACAGCCGGGTCGACGCCGAGTTCCAGTGCGACCGCGAACGCCGCCGCGGCGTTCAGGATGTTGTGCCGCCCCGGGACGCTCAGCTGCAGGTCCTGTTCGGCGTCCAGTCCGTCGACGGCGAAGGACAGGACGCTGCTCGTGGTGCTGCCGACCGCCCGTGTGGCGCCGATGCGGATGTCGGCCGTCTCGGCGTAGCCGTAGGTCCGCACACGGCGCGTCCCGGGGATGGCCGCGGCCAGCGCGGCAGCCCCAGGATCGTCGGCGCACGCGACCAGGAGGCCGTCCTCGGGCAGCCGGTCCGCGAACCGGCGGAATGCGGCATGCACGGCCTCGGCGGTGCCGTAGTGGTCCAGGTGGTCCGCTTCGGCGTTCGTCACGACGCTGATGCGGGGCGAGTAGTTCAGGAAGGAGCCGTCGGACTCGTCGGCCTCGGCGACGAAGACCTCCCCGCCGGTCCACTCCGCGTTGACGCCGAGGGCGGCCACGTCTCCCCCGATCGCGAACGACGGGTCGAGCCCGGCCTGCCGCAGCAGGACCGTGATCATGGCCGTCGTCGTCGTCTTGCCATGGGTGCCCGCGACGGCGACGGCGAGCCGGCCGCTCATCGCCGCGGCGAGTGCTTCCGACCGGTGGAGCACGGGCAGGCCCCGGCGCCGCGCCTCGGCGAGCTCCGGGTTGCTCTCGCGGATCGCCGAGGAGATGACGACGGTCCCGTCCTCGGGGACCGCGGCCGCGGAGTGGCCCACGTGCACGTCCGCGCCGAGGGCGGCGAGGGCCCGCAGGCCCCTGGACTCAGCGGCGTCGGAACCCGAGACGCGCAGGCCCCGGCCGAGGAGCACGCGGGCGACGGCGGACATGCCGGCGCCCCCCAGTCCGATGAAGTGGACGGGTTCGGCCAGGACCGCGTCGGGTGCTCCGGTGCTGCTCGTGGTGGTGATGCTCGTGCCTTCCGTCGTCTCGCCTGCAGGCGTCATGGTCGCGTCGCCGGCGCCCCTGTGGTGTCCGGCGCTCATCGGCGGGCCTCCGCGACGGCCAGGACGAGTTCCGCCATGCGCCGGTCCGCGTCCCGGACGCCCTGCGCGTAGGACGCCGTGGACATCGCGGCGAGCCGTGGTGCGTCGGTGACCAGTGGCAGGACGTTCCGGCGGATCCAGTCGGCGGTGAATGCGGCGTCGTCGACGAGGATCGCCCCGCCGCGGTCCACGAGTCCCGCCGCGTTGAGCCGCTGCTCGCCGTTGCCGTGGGGCAGCGGGACCAGGACGGCGGGCAGCCCCACGGCGCCGACCTCGCTCACCGTGGCGGCACCGGCACGGGCGACCAGCAGATCGGCCGCCGCGTACACGCGCTCCATCCCGTCCACGAACTCGACCTGGTGGTACCCGGGCACCGACAGCGGCGTGCCGTCGTCGCCTGGGATCTGCTTGCCACGGCCGGTGATGTGCAGGATCTGGATGCCGGCGGCGATGAGTGCGGGCACCGCGGCGGCCACGGCGCGGTTCAGGCTCGCCGCGCCGGAGGAGCCTCCCGTGACGATGAGCGTGGGCCGGTCCGGGTGGAGCCCGAGGGAGGTACGGGCGTCGGCGCGCCCACCGGAGCGGTCGAGGTCGGCGATGCTGCGGCGCATCGGCATGCCCACCAGCACGGCGTCGGCGAGGCCCGTGCCGTCGAACGCGACGGCGACGCGCGCCGCGATCCGCGCGCCCACCCGGTTGGCGATCCCGGGGCGGGCGTTCGCCTCGTGGATCACCACGGGGATGCGGCGCGTCCACGCGGCGAGGTACACGGGCGTCGACACGTAGCCGCCCACCCCGACGACGACGTCGGCTCCGGCGTCCACCACGATGGCCCGCGCCTGGCGGACGGCCCGGAGGAGGCGCACCGGGAGCTTGAGGAGGTCCGTCGACGGTCGTCGCGGCATCGGCACCCGGTCGATGGTCCGCAGCTCGAACCCGGCCGCCGGGACGAGGCGGGTCTCCATGCCCGCCTCCGTGCCGACCGCCGTGATGCGCGTGCCTGGCACCTCGTCGAGGATGGCCCCCGCGATGGCGAGCAGCGGGCTGATGTGGCCGGCCGTCCCGCCGCCGGCGAGGACGACGGACACAGCGCGGTCGTCGGTGGTGGGGTGTGTCATGGGAGTGCGGGGCCTCTTCCGGAGGTTAGGACGCGGACCGGTCCGGCGCCGTGACGGCGGAGTGCGGGGTCTTCCGCGCGAAGGAGAGCAGGACGCCGACGGCGGCGAGGGTGAAGGTCAGCGCGGACCCGCCGTAGGAGATGAAGGGCAGCGGCACGCCGATGACGGGGAGCAGGCCCGTCACCATGCCGATGTTGACGAACGCCTGGCCGATGAGCCAGACGAGGATGGACCCCATGAGGATCCGTACGAAGGGGTCGGTGTAGCGCATCGCAACCCGGATGGTCGCCACGGCGAGGATGCCGAAGAGCAGCACCACCACGAAGGTGCCGAGCAGCCCGAACTCCTCACCGATGATGGCGAAGATGAAGTCGTTGTGGGCCTCGGGGATCCAGTTCCACTTCTGCCGGCTCTGGCCGATCCCCACCCCGAACCAGCTGCCGGAGGCCATGGCGAACAGCCCGTTGTCGGACTGCATGCACAGGTCCGTCCCGTCGTCGCAGTTGAGCCGGAGCCAGGCGGCGATGCGCCCGCCACGGTTCGAGCTGGTCGCGACCATCAGGAGGGCGCCGACGGCGGCGACGATCCCCACCAGGGAGAACATCTTCAGCGGCGCGCCGGCGAAGAACAGGGCCGCGGCGGCGATCATCATGAGCACGAGCCCGGTCCCGAGGTCCCCGCCGATCAGGACGAGGCCGATGGGCAGGCCGCCCAACGGCACGGCGGGGATCAGGGCGTGCTTCCAGTCGCGGATCAGGGCCTTCTTGCGCTCGAGCACCGACGCGAACCAGAGGGCCAGCGCGAGCTTCGCCGGCTCGGAGGGCTGGAGCGTCTGCGAGCCGATCCGGATCCAGTTCTTGTTGCCGTTGATCTCGACGCCGATGACCAGCACGAGGACGAGCAGCACGATCGCGATCCCGAGGCTCGGCCAGGCCAGGGCCTTGTAGGCACGGGGGCCGAGCCGCGACAGCACCAGCATCAGGATCAGGCCGGCACCGGCCCAGACGGCCTGCTTGAGGAAGAGGTCGAACGTGTCCTTGCCTTCGGAGATCGCCTCGACGGAGGATGCCGAGAGCACCATCATGAGGCCGATGGCCGTGAGTGCCAGGGCGGCGCCCAGGATCAGGTAGTAGCTGGAGCCGGTCGGCGACCGGTCCGAGCCCTCGAGGATCTCCCAGCCGCGCCGGACCCGGGCGCGCAGGCCCTTCGCCGGCCTGCGGGCGGGGACACCTGCGCTCCCGCCCGGCGCCGCCGTGGTGGCGTCGCCGCGGACGGTCCGCCCCGCGACCGGCGGGCGGGGCGTCGACGGCGAGACGGGTGGGCCCCCGGACAGGGCCGACCGCCCCGCCCCCGTGGTCCGGGCGGACCGGACGGAGGGCTTGCGTCCTCCCGGACGGGTTGGCGTGGCCATTACGACTCCTTAGCGGTTGTCCCCTGTCCGCCGCGGGCGTGGACGGCGGCCGTGAAGGCCGCCCCCCGGTGCGCGTAGGAGGAGAACTGGTCCATCGACGCGGCGGCAGGCGCCATGAGCACCGTGTCGCCGTCCTGGGCGAGCCGCGCGGCTTCCGCCACGGCCCATTGCATCAGGGCGTCTGCGCTGACCGGGTCGGGTGACCCGCCGGCGTCGTGCCCCCGTCCAGTGTGATGGCTCGGCGGGAGGGAGACAGGAACATCGGGTGCGTGTCGGGAGAGCGCCCCCTGGAGGGGGGCAGGATCCTCGCCGAGCAGGACGACGGCGCGGAGCCGCCCGGCGTGGTCCCGCACGAGGTCCTCGTAGGAGACCCCCTTGGACAGGCCGCCGGCGATCCAGACGACGGACTGGAAGGAGGCGAGGGACGCGGAGGCGGCGTGCGGGTTGGTGGCCTTCGAATCGTTGATCCAGAGCACGCCGTCCTCGTTGGCGACCACCTGGATGCGGTGGTCGCCCGGCTGGAAGGCGCGGATCCCGTCGCGCACCGCTGCGGCGGGGACGCCGGCGGCCCGGACGAGCGCGGCGGCGGCCAGCGCGTTCGCGACGAGGTGGCGGGGCACCACCTCGCCGAGCTCGCTGATCGACGCCAGTTCGGCAGCGGAGTCCTTGCGCTGCTCGATGAAGGCGCGGTCCACCAGCAGGTCCTCCACGACGCCCATCATGCTGATCGACGGCATGCCGGTGGTGAACCCCACGGCGCGGCAGCCGTCCATGACCTCGGCGTCCTCGACCATGGTCTCCGTCTCGCGCTGCTCCACGTTGTAGATGCAGGCGATCTTGGTCCGCTCGTAGACCGAGGCCTTGGCCGCGAGGTAGGCCTCGTAGCTGCCGTGCCAGTCGACGTGGTCCTCGGCGATGTTGAGGCACACGCTTGCCAGGGGCTCGATCGAATGGGCCCAGTGCAGCTGGAAGCTGGACAGTTCGACGGCGAGCACGTCGTAGCCCTGCGGGTCGCGGATGACGTCGAGGATCGGGGTGCCGACGTTGCCTGCGGCGACCGCACGCTTGCCGGCGGCGATCAGCATGGACTCGACCAGCCCCACCGTCGTCGTCTTCCCGTTGGTCCCGGTGATCGTGAGCCATTCCGCGGTGGGGCGGCCCTCGCGGATGCGGACGCGCCACGCCAGCTCGACGTCGCCCCAGATGGGGATCCCGGCGGCCGCAGCCTCGGCGAGCAGCGGCTGGGTGGGAGGCCACCCGGGCGAGGTGACCACGAGGTCGGGCTGCCCGCCGTCGACCAGGGGCAGGGCGGCCGCGTGGCCGGCACCGAGCAGGACGTCGCGGGCACCGACGATCCGCAGGGTGTCGGCCTTCGCCTCGTTCGCGGGCGTCACGCCGGCGTCGACGACCACGACCACGGCGCCGAGCTCGATGAGCGTGTCCGCGGCGGAGAAGCCGGAGGCCCCGAGGCCGGCGACGACGACCCGCAGTCCGGCCCAGTCGGCGTCCCACGACGTGAGGTGCGCGAGGCGCGGGGTCTCCCAGGTGTTGGGGACGGTCTCCCCGTGCGACCCGCTCATCCCACGACCCATTCCGCGTAGAAGATGCCGAGCGCAGCGGCCACGAAGAGGCCCGCGAGGATCCAGAACCGGACCACCACGGTGACCTCCTGCCAGCCCTTGAGCTCGAAGTGGTGCTGGAGCGGCGCCATCTTGAAGACGCGCTTGCCGCCCGAGAGTTTGAAGTAGCCCACCTGGATGATCACGGACAGCGTGATCACGACGAACAGGCCGGCCAGGATCACCAGGAGCAGCTCGGTGCGGGAGAGGATCGCGAAGCCGGCGATCGCGCCGCCGATCGCGAGGGACCCGGTGTCGCCCATGAAGATCCTGGCGGGCGAGGTGTTCCACCACAGGAAGCCGACGAGCGCGCCGCACATCGCCCCGGCGATCAGGGCCAGGTCCAGGGGGTCGCGCACCTCGTAGCAGACGCTGCCCGCGCCCGGCGAGCCGCAGCTCTGGTTGCTCTGCCAGATACCGATCAGCATGTAGGCGCCGAAGACGAGGATCGAGGCACCCGCCGCGAGTCCGTCCAGGCCGTCCGCGAGGTTCACGCCGTTGCTGGCGCCGGTGATGATGAGGTTGGACCAGATGACGAAGAGGATGGCGCCGAGGACCGTCCCGGCGAACGCGAGGTCGATCGGGGTGTCGCGGATGAACGAGATCGCGGTGGATGCCGGGGTGCGCCCCTCCTCGTTGGGGAACATCAGGGCCATGACGGCGAAGGCGACGCCGACGGCGGTCTGGCCGGCGATCTTCGCCGGGGCGGACAGCCCGAGGCTGCGCTGCTTGGAGATCTTGATGTAGTCGTCGGCGAAGCCCACGAGGCCCATGCCGCCGGCGAGGAAGAGCAGCAGCAGTCCCGACGCGCTGGGCCCGGAGGCCGGGGCCCCGATCGCCATCATCAGCAGGTGCGTGAGGAAGTAGGCCAGCAGCACGGACCCGACGATCACGGCGCCACCCATGGTCGGCGTCCCGCGCTTGGTGTGGTGCGCGGTCGGCCCGTCGTCGCGGATGAACTGGCCGTAGCTCTTCTTCACGAGGAGCCTGATGAACAGGGGCGTCCCGACGAAGGCGAAGATCAGGGCGGCGGCCGAGCCGATGAGGATTGCGATCACGGCTGGGTGGCCTTTCCGGAAGCGTCAGGTCCACTGACCGCTTCAGAGTCTGCTGCTGGGTGGTTCGAACTGTGGTCGGTGCGGTGCTCCGGGCTGCTGACCGGGCCGGCCTGCTGTGCGATCCGGTCCCCGAGGAACCGGAGGCCGGCCCCGTTCGAGGACTTGAACAGGACGATGTCCCCGGGTTCGAGCTCCGCGGCGAGCAGCTGCTCCGCCGCCCCGACGTCGTCGACGTGCACGGCTTCGCTGCCCCACGACCCCTCGAGCACGGCGCCGTTGAAGAGCGCCCGGGTGTTGGGCCCCACGCACACGAGCTTCGAGATGTTGAGCCGGACGACCACGCGTCCCAGGAGGTCGTGCTCCTCGATGGTGCTCCCGCCCAGCTCGAGCATCTCCCCCAGCACCGCCCAGGTCCGCCGGCGCCCGCGGCCGAGTTCGGCGAGGGTCCGCAGGGCCGCACGCATCGACTCCGGGTTGGCGTTGTAGGCGTCGTTGATGACGGTCACGCCGTCGGCGCGCTCGGAGCGCTCCATGCGCCAGCGGCTCGCGGCCGTCAGGCTGCGCAGGCCCTCCGCGATCCGCTCGGACGGGCACCCGACCTCGTAGGCCACGGTCGCCGCGGCCAGCAGGTTCGTGGTGTGGTGCAGTCCGAGGAGCGGGGACACGACCTCGTGCTCGCCGCCGTCCGGGAAGGTGAGGGTGAACGAGGGATGCCCCTCGGGCGTCGTCGTGCTGTTCCTGGCCCGCACCACGCCGCCCTCCGCCGCGAAGTCGTCCGAGGAGGTGAAGAACGCGGTGCGCGCGCCGGTCCGGGACCGCATCGCGAGGACACGCTCGTCGTCGGCGTTGATGACGGCCGTGCCCGTCGGTGCGAGGGCCTCGAAGAGCTCCCCCTTCGCCCGGGCGATGTTCTCGACGCCGCCGAACTCACCGGCGTGGGCCGAGCCGACACCGAGGACAACGCCGACGTCGGGCTGGACCAGCGAGGCGAGGTAGGCGATGTGCCCGGGCTTGGTGGCACCCATCTCGATCACGAGGTAGCGCGTGTCCCAGGTGGCCTGGAAGACCGTCAGCGGCACGCCGACCTCGCCGTTGTAGGAGCCGCGGGGCGCGACCGTGGGACCCGCCGCGGCGAGGATGCCCGCGAGGAGGTCCTTGGTGGTGGTCTTCCCTGCCGAACCGGTGATGCCGATGACGGTGAGGTCGCCCGCGGCCCGCAGCCGGCGGACCGTCTCCGCGGCGAGCTCGCCCATGGCGAGGATCGCATCGGGGACGACGACGGAGGGGTGGGGGACGCCGTCGGGTCCCGCGACCTCCCGCTCGGCCAACGCGAGGACGGCGCCGCGCCCGAAGGCCGATCCGATGTGGAGGTGCCCGTCGGAGGCCTCGCCGGGCTTGGCGACGAAGAGCGACCCCGGGACGCACTCGCGCGAATCGGTGGCGGCGGAGGTGACGGTGATGGCGGGGCCGGCAGGGTCGATCCCGACCAGTCGTCCGCCCGTGAGTGCCGCGATCTCGGCTGCGCTGAATTCAATCATGACGGTTCAGGACTCTATCCCGGGGCGGGAAAGCCCAGAGAATCCGTGCCTTGTCAACGCGGAACGCAGTTCCTCCCGATCGTCGAGTGACAGGTTGACGCCCTTGACCTCCTGCCACACCTCGTGGCCGCGGCCCGCGACGATGATGGTGTCGGACGCGCGGGCCAGGGTAACGGCGCGCTCGATCGCCTCCGCCCGGGGGAAGACCTCCAGCACCTCGCACGCCAGCCCCTCCGCGCGGACCGCCGCGTCGGCACCCGATCGGACGGCCTGCCGGATGGCCGCTTCGTCCTCGTCATGCGGATCGTCGTCGGTGACGATGAGGATGTCGGACAGCCGGGCTCCGACGGCGCCCATGACGGGCCGCTTGGACTCGTCGCGCTGCCCGGTGGCACCGAAGACGGAGATGACCCGGCCACCGGGACGCCGGACCGAGGCCAGGGTCCGTTCGAGCGCGTCGGGGTTGTGCGCGAAGTCGACGATCGCCGCGGGCTCCTCGCCGATGAGCTGCATGCGTCCCGGGACCTCGGTGGTGAACGGGTCATGAGCATCCAGGGCGCGCTGGACGTCCTCGAGGGGCACGCCGGACGCGAGGACCATGACCGTGGCCAGGGCGGCGTTGGAGACGTTGAACGTCCCGGGGAGGCCGGTGCGGACCCGCAGCCGCTCCCCCGCGCGACCCTCGAGGGTGAAGGCATGTCCCAGGCCGCTGGGTCCGACGTCGGCCACGGTCCAGTCGGCCGCCGGGTCGGTGCCGGCGGCCTGCTCGGTGCGCAGCGAGAGGACGGGCACGTCGGCCGTCGCTGCGAGGCGGCGCCCCCAGGCGTCGTCGACGAGGACGACGGCGCGACGGCAGCGGGTAGGCGTGAAGAGCGCGGCCTTCACGGCGAAGTAGGCCTCCATGGTCCCGTGCAGGTCGAGGTGGTCCTGGGTCAGGTTGGTGAAGCCCGCGACGTCGAACCGGACGCCGTCGACCCGCCCGAACTCGAGGGCGTGCGAGGAGACCTCCATGGCCGCCGCGTCGAGTCCCCGTTCCCGCATGAGGGCGAGCAGGGAGTGGACCTGCGGGGACTCGGGCGTGGTGAGCGCACTGGGGATGGCGTCCGCGCCGGCGCGGATCTCGATCGTGCCGATGAGCCCCGTGGTCCGGCCCAGCGCGCCGAGGAGCGCAGTGAGGAAGTAGGTCGACGTCGTCTTCCCGTTGGTCCCCGTGATCCCGAAGAGGGCCGGGGCGGCGTCCGGCTGGCTGTCGAAGATCACGCCCGCGAGCGGTCCGGCCGCCCGACGGGGGTCGGGGACGACGACGACGGGAGGCGCCTCGAAGCGGCCCGCCGCCGCGGCACGGGCCAGGATCGCCGCGCCTGCCTCGTCCGTCAGGACGGCCACGGCCCCCGCCCGCACGGCCTGTTCGGCGAAGTCCGCGCCGTGGCGCGCCGCTCCGGGTACGGCCGCGTACACGTCGCCGGGGAGCACCGACCGCGAATCGAGGGTGAGGCCTGTGACCACGGGGAGGTCCGCCGGCCCGGCCGGTCCGGCCAGGGGCCCGATCGCCGCGAGGGCCTCGGAGAGGGCGACAGGGTGCGGAGTGCGCGGTCGCATCAGGGAGGCGCCGCCCCCCTGCGAGTTGTTGGATTGCACGATGCTCCGGCCTCCGGGATCAGAACTCGACCGGATAGGTGTCCGGCTTCGTCGTCGAGGCCGGGACGTTGTTGGAATTGAGGACCTGCTTCATCACCTTCTGGAACGACAGGCCCGGGATGAGGTAGTACAGGTCGCCCTGCGGGCGCTGGAGCGTGACGACGACCACGTATTCGGGGTCCTCGATCGGCGCGATCCCGGCATAGGACAGGGTGTAGCCATCGTAGCCGCCGGTGGGGCTGGGAGCCTCGGCGGTGCCGGTCTTCGATCCCACGCGGTACTGCTCGAGCTGCCCCGTCTTGCCCGAGCCCTCCTGGGTCACGGTCTCGAGCATCTTCAGCGTCTTGGCGGCGGTCTCCGGCGACACCACCTTCGTGCCCTCCGCCTGGGGGACGGTGTGCTCGGTGCCGTCCGGGTCGATGTAGGCGTCGATCAGCCGCGGTTGCAGCCGCACCCCGTCGTTGGCGATCGTCTGGTACACCATGGCGGTGTGCAGCGCGGTCTGCGCGAGGCCCTGCCCGAACAGGACGGTGTACTGCTGGCGCTCGTCCCAGTTGTCCGGCGTCGTCAGGAGGCCCTGGTTCTCCTCGTTGAGCCCGGTTCCGAGCGGCTCGCCGATACCGAACTTCTTCAGCCAGTCGTACCGCTCCTGCTTGGTCAGCTGCTGGCCCACCTGCACGGTCCCGGTGTTCATCGACTTCGCCAGGATGCCCGCGGCCGTGCGCTTCTCCGTCTTGTGCTCGAAGGCGTCCTTGAACGTCTGTCCGTCGATCGTGTAGCGGTTGTCGAGCGTGAACCTGGAGGTCGGCTCGATGAGTCCCTGCTCCAGCGCGGCGGCCATCGTGATGACCTTTGTCGTGGAGCCCGGCTCGAAGGACGCGCTGACGGAGTTGGGGCGGCGCTGCTCGGCCGGCGTCGCCGTCGGGTCGTTGGGGTCCGGCGTCGTGGACTCGGCCATCGCGCGGATGGCGCCGGTGTCCGCCTCGACGACGACGATGTTCCCCCATTCGGCGTCGTACTCCTCGACCTGCGACGCGATCGTCTGCTGCGCGAACCACTGCAGGTCCTGGTCGATCGTGAGCCGTACGTTCTGGCCGTCGACCGCCGGTACGTCCTCGTTCGTGGCGTACGGGATGCGGATGCCGTCCCCGCCGATCTCGAAGGTCCTGCTGCCGGCGGTGCCCTCGAGCGCATCGTTGAGCGAGTACTCGAGGCCCTCCTGCGGCTTGCCGTTCTCGGACACGAAGCCGATGATCGACCCCCCGACCGCGCCCGCGGGGTAGGTCCGCACACTGGTCTCGTCGGCGTAGACGCCGGGGATCTTGACGGAGAGAGCCCGGTTCTTGACCTCGGGCGTCACCGATTTGAGGATGTAGTTGAAGCTCCTGTCACCGAGGACGGCGCCTCTCAGCGTCTCCCCGTCGATGCCGATGACGGCGGAGAGCTCCAGGAGTGCCTGGTCCATCGGGATGACCTCCCATTCCTCGAGGTCCTCGTTGTACCGGCGGAACTCCTCGACGTCGCTCAGGCGCTGGTCGACCACGAGGTCGTAGCGTTCGACGCTCCGTGCGAAGTACTTGCCGTTCATGTCGACGATCGAACCCCGGACGGGCTGCACGGCGGTGGTCGTGAGCCGCTTGGACAGGCCTGCCTGCGCCATGCCGTTCAGATCGAGGGCCTGCAGCTGGAAGAGGCGCACGCCGAGGACCATCAGGAGGACGAGGACGAACGCGAGCCCCACGCGGAGCCGGGTGGAGCCCAGGGTCAGACGGAGGCTGTCGGGGCTGCCGAGGCGTGCAGGGGTCACGAAGAATCCTTGTCGATCAGTACATCCGGTGCGGGGTTCTGGAGTCGTTCCTGCTACTGGCCGGAGCCGAGCTGCTCGGGACCCGGGATCGTCCCCGACTCGGCGCTCGGTGCCGTGTCCGTCGCGGGTTCTCCGGCGGCGGGAGGGGTCGGGTTCGAGCCGAGGTCCGGCGCAGCGATGAGGACCTCGGGCTCGGGGCCCTCCGTCGCGGGTTCCGGCGTACCGGTCACCGTCTTCGAATCCAGCTCGATGGTCCCGAACGTCGGGGAGGACACCATGCCGAGTTTCGTCGCGGCCGCGGCCAGGTTCTGGGGCGCCTCCTTCGCCTCGATGGCGAGCACGAGCGCCTCGTTCTCCTGGCTCAGGGCCGTCTGCTGGTTCCGGAGCTGCACGAGTTCGTACTGCGTGCCGGAGACGGAGATGTTGAGCATGAGCACCGTGGCGAGTGCCGCGGCGAGCACGAGCAGGCTGAAGACGGCGAAGGGCACCTTGCGCCGCGCAGGGCGTGCAGGCACCACGGACAGTGGCGTCCGGGTCCTCGTGGTGGCGGGGGCCTCGGTGGCCGGCCCGGTCAGCCGTCCCGGAGCCAGCGCGAGAGCGCCGTTCCCGGAGAAGGCCGCGGCGCTGTGTCGCTTCTCCACGGTCAGTGCCTGGCTCATGTGGTCTTCCTGTCGACGGGTCCGGCTGTGATTCGTTCAACTGCCCGCAGCTTGGCCGATGCCGCACGCGGGTTCTCCTCGATCTCCGCCGCGGTGGGCGCTTCTGTGCCGCGGGTCAGGGATCGGAGGTAGGGCTTGTGCTCCTCGAGTTCCACCGGGAATCCGACGGGCGCAGAGGACTTCGTTCCGGCGGTGAACGCGCTCTTCACGATGCGGTCCTCCAGGGAGTGGTAGGACATCGCGACGACGCGGCCGCCGGTCAGGATGGAGGCGACGGCTGCGGGGATGGCCCGTTCGAGGACGGTGAGTTCCTCGTTGACCTCGATCCGCAGCGCCTGGAACGTGCGCTTGGCGGGGTGCCCACCGGTGCGGGCCGCGGCGGCAGGCACGACGCCGCGGATGACGTCCACGAGCTGGGACGTGGTCCGGAACGGTTCGGTCTCCCTCGTCCGGACGATCGCCGATGCGATCCTCCCGGCGAACTTCTCCTCGCCCCAGGTGCGGATGATGCGGAGGAGGTCGTCCTCGCGGTAGGTGTTGACCACCTCGGCCGCCGTGATGCCCCGGCTCGTGTCCATGCGCATGTCGAGCGGCGCGTCGTAGGAGTAGGCGAACCCCCGCTCGCGTTCGTCGAGCTGCAGGGAGGAGACGCCGAGATCGAAGAGGACGCCGTCCACGCCGTCGATCCCGAGGTCCTCGAGCACCTCGAGCAGTTCGTCGTACACGGCGTGGACCAGGTCGGTGCGTGCCGCGTACGGGGCGAGGCGTTCGCCGGCGAGCCCGAGCGCCTCGGTGTCGCGGTCGATGCCGACGAGGTGCGCGTCGGGGAAACGCTGGAGCATGCTCTCGGAGTGGCCCCCCATGCCGAGCGTGGCATCGACGACGACCGCGCGCCGACCGGCGGATTCCGCCGCGACGACGGCAGGCGCGAGGAGGGAGACGCAGCGGTCGCGGAGGACGGGGACGTGGCGCTCCCCCGTCGGCCGGTCACCGCTCATGCGTCCTCTTCTTCCTGCAGTCGGTACTCGTCTCGGGTTTCACTGCAGGCAGGAAGGGAGGTCGGCCTTCTTGGATCAGACCCCCATCCGGCCGGAGGGTCGTCGCCTGGCTTCGGGGAAGTGAAGCCAGGAGGCGTACCGGATCCGGCGGCTGGAGATCTCATCCAAGGGACGTTCCCACCTGCGCCGTCGTGCTGTCGTGCTGTCGTTCAGATGATGCCCGGGAAGGCGTCCTCGTCCGTCTCGGAGAACGCGGTCTCCTTCTCCGTCAGGTAGGAGTCCCAGGCGTCCGCCGCCCAGATCTCCGCGCGGCTTCCCGCCCCGATGACCGCCAGGTCCCGGTCGAGTCCCGCGTAGGTCCTCAGCGCGGGCGGGATGGTGATCCTGCCCTGCTTGTCGGGTACCTCGTCCGAGGCTCCCGAGAGGAAGATGCGGTTGTAGTCCCTCGCCTGGCGTGACGAGATGGGAGCCGTGCGCATCTGTTCGTGAACCCTCTCGAACTCACTCATGCTGAAGACGTAGATGCACCGTTCCTGGCCCCTCGTGAGGACCAGCCCCTCGCTCAGTTCCTCACGGAACTTCGCAGGGAGAATGAGCCTGCCTTTTTCATCCAGGCGGGGGTTATGAGTTCCGAGGAACATCCATGACCGCCTGTTCTGAGTCCGCCAAGCCCGGCGTGGTGCCGCTTCGCTCTTATATTCCCCACTTTACTCCACAACTCTCCCCGGTCAACGTTCATGGGGGCGCGCCGCGCCGCTTTTCGTCGGCGCGTGTCGCGGTCGGGCGACTGGTGACGGCGTCCTGGCGCCCCCGGATCCCGTGGGGAGCGAAGTGGAGGACTTAAACGCAGAAGGACCCGCCGAGGCGGGTCCTTCTGCAGTGCGGTGGAGTGCTCCGACTCCTAGGACTGGTCGCGCTTCCGTTCGTCCCATTTGTCTTCGAGGCTGGACATGAAACCGCTCTTGCCTCCGGTGGTCGCCTTGGACGGTTTGCCGATCGGCTGGCCGGTGTCGACCTGCTTCGACTTCGTCGTGGCAAAGTACACGCCGGCTCCCATGATCAGGAAGCCGGCGACGCCGATGAAGATGTTCTGCCAGACGATGCCCGCCAGGAGGACGAGGATGCCGGCGATCGTGATGAGTGAACCGATGACAAGACGCCTGGTCGACATCGACTTGCGACTGTCCGAGGCCATGGAGTGCGCGAACTTGGGATCGTCGGCGTGTAACTGCTGTTCAAGCTGATCAAGCAACCTCTGCTCGTGTTCCGAGAGTGCCATGACCGCCTCCTTGATATGGGTACCAACGTTCCTTCACCCAACCAACGCTCCTGACGCTGCCCCGGTTCCCGATGGGAGGCTCCGGGACCCCGGGTTCCGGGTGGTGGATTTGCGTCACGACCGGCAGTTGGACTACCGGGTTAAAGACTAGTGTGCTACTGCGTGGGAGCAAAGTCACAATGCGGTGTTGGGAGCCACCTCTTCTGGATGATATGGGCCCGTCCTGGCGCTCAGCGGCGAGGATCGTGATCGTCCTGCACCGGGCCCCGCGGCGATGCTCCGGGAGGCCCGGGCCGTTGTGGCCGATCACCGTCGCGGGCCCCGTGCGGAGTGCGCGTCCGCTCGTCCTCGGCGGCCGCCGGCAGCCCGCCGCCGGGCCCCCTCGGAGATGCCTGCGGACGCGCTCGGGCGAGCAGGCCCGCGGGCATGACGCCGGCGTCCCCGAACTTCCGGTTGACATCGTCGAGGACCCGTTCGGCGAGCCTCCAGTTGTCGTCCTGCCGGTCGATCGTCAGCTGCGTGGAACCGTCGCCGCCGGTCTCGAGCGACTCGGCACGGAGGCCGATCAGCCGCACCGCCATGGGCCTGTCGCCCAGGCCGGCGAGCAGCGCCGTCGCGGCCCGGTAGAGGGCGTTCGCGTTGTCCACGGGTTCGTCGAGCTTCTTCGATCGGGTGAGGGTCGAGAAGTCCTCGTAGCGGAGCTTGAGCGCCACCGTCCCGGCACGGTGACCGGACGCCCGCAGCCTCGCCGCCGTCCGGTGGGCGAGCCTCAGCAGCTCCCGGCGGAGGACGTCGGAGTCCTCGACGTCGCGGGAGAACGTCTCCTCCGCGCCGATGCTCTTCTCCGGGCGCGAGACCACGACCCGCCTCGGGTCACGGCCCCAGGCCAGGTGATGCACGTGCTCACCGGCGGCGCCGAGGAGCCTGCGGAGCGTGGGCACCGGGGTGAGCGCGACGTCCTCCACCGTGCGGATGCCGATACGCGCCAGGACCTCCTGCGTCTTCGCGCCCACACCCCAGAGGGCGGAGACGGGGAGCGTGTGGAGATAGGCGACCGTCCGGTCGCCCGGGATGAGCAGGAGGCCGTCCGGCTTGGCCCTCGTCGAGGCGATCTTCGCCACGAACTTCGTCGTCGCCGCCCCGACGCTCGCCGTGATGCCCAGCGTCGAGTGGATCTCCGCGCGGACCTGCTCGCCGATCTCCCGCGGGCTGCCCAGCCGCCGGAGGGAACCCGCGACGTCGAGGAAGGCCTCGTCCACGCTCAGCTGCTCGACCTCCGGCGTGACCGATCGGAAGATCCCCATCACCTGCCCGGAGACCTCCGCGTACCGGTCGTGGTGCGGGGGGAGGATGACGGCGGTGGGGCACTGCCGCATCGCGACCGCCATCGGCATCGCGGACCGCACGCCGAAGCGACGGGCCTCATAGGAGGCCGACAGCACCACCGACCGTCCGGACGGGGATCCCACGACCACCGGCACGCCGCGCAGGTGCGGGTGGTCGAGCAGTTCCACGGAGACGTAGAAGGCGTCCATGTCGATGTGCAGGATGTGGCACTCCGCGTACTCGACAGGTTCCTGCCCCACATCCTTTGGCACGCCTTCATCGTACGCACCCGCACCGACACCGAACCCGTACCGAACCCATACCGACCCGACACCGACCCGACACCGGACCCACCCGCATCGGCAGCCCCTCGGGCTCCCGGCGCGGCCCACGATCGCCGGCCGCAGGCGCACCCCGGGAGAACCGGCCGGGGCGCCGGTTAGAGTGGGGACACCACCGAAAGACGAACTGCACGGGAGATTCATGCTGTCCGCACCCGCCATCCCCGACCAGGGCGGCCCCGCTCCCGATGCCATCACCGTGGAGCAGGAACGGTTCAGGTCCTCCCTCACACGGACCATCGAGGACTTCCTCGGCGAGCAGCGCTCCGTGCTGGCCTCCATCTCCGACGAGGCACTCCCCCTCATCTCGAGCATCGCCACCCTGACGAGCGGGGGGAAGAGGATGCGGGCGCTGCTGTGCTACTGGGGCTGGCGGGCGGCGGGCGGATCAGCCCTGGCGTCCGCTCCGGTGACGGCCGGCACGGCCCTCGAGTTCTTCCAGGCCGCGGCCCTGATCCACGACGACATCATCGACCGGTCCGACACCCGGCGCGGGCGCCCGAGCGTCCACCGGCAGTTCACGGCACGGCATGCGGACGCGGGGTGGCATCTCGACGCGGAGCGGTTCGGCGTCTCCTCCGCCATCCTGGCGGGCGATCTCTGCCTCGCCTTCAGCGAGGAGCTCTTCACGGGGTGCTGCTCCGGCGTCACGGGCGACGCCGGGACCGCGGCGCGCGCGATCTTCAACCGCATGCGCACGGAGGTGATGGCCGGTCAGTACCTGGACCTGCTGGAAGAAGCCGTCGGCCCGGACCAGACCCCGGCGGTGGCCGAGGACCGGGCGCTCAACATCCTCCGCTTCAAGTCGGCCAAGTACTCGATGGAACGGCCCCTCATGCTCGGCGGGGCGCTCGCCGGCGCCGACGACGCGCTGCTCGCCGCCTACTCGGCGTTCTCGCTACCGCTGGGTGAGGCGTTCCAGCTGCGCGACGACGTCCTGGGCGTCTTCGGCGATCCGTCGGTGACGGGCAAGCCCGCCGGAGACGATCTGCGCGAGGGCAAGCGGACCTTCCTGATCGCGCGCGCCCTCGGATCCAGCAGCGAGACCGGGCGTGCCCGGATCAACGCGATGCTCGGCGACACGTCCCTCGACGCGGACGCCGTGGATGTCCTGCGGGCGCTCATCGTGGACAGCGGAGCGCTGGCGCACACGGAGCAGCTCATCGGGCAGAAATCGGAAGAGGCGTTCGCGGCACTCGAGGACCTCACAGTGGACCCCGTCTCGCTGCGCGCACTGCGACTGCTCGCGGAGGCGGCGGTGACCAGGACCGCCTGACGGTGCCTCGCCCCGGAGGTCGCCCGCCCCGGATCGTCCCCGGCGGGCAGGATGCCTCTACCAGGCAGCGGCCTGGGCGCGGCGGCGGATCTCGGTCTTGCGGCCCTCCCGCAGCGCGTCGATGGGCCGGCCCGGCAGCGACTCGTCCTCGGTGTACAGCCACCGGATGATGTCCTCGTCGCCGTAGCCGCTGTCCGCCAGCACCACCACGGTGCCCTTGAGGCTGTCGAGGACGCCTCCGTCGACGAGGAAATCCGCCGGCACGCTGCGGATGTTGCGCTCTCCGATCCGCACGCTCACGAGGGATCGCTCGCTGACGAGCGAGTGCACGCGGGTGATGGGCAGATCGAGTGCCTCGGCCACCTCGGGGAGATTGAGCCAGGCCGGGACGAGTTGTTCGAGTTCAGTCACCGTCCAAGGGTGCCATGCTCCCGCACCCAACTCCACTCGGCCGCGCTCCGGCAAGGACTCCTCAAGAATCGGTGGGCAGGACACGCCGATCTTGACGATTCCCTGCATTTTCATGCCCTTGTGCTAACGAACCCATCGTGTAGATTCACTTGAGTCGCACAAGTCACAATATCAACACGTGTAACACCAGCATCATCAGCACAGCATGATCCCGGACAGGAAGAGTCACCCCGGGGCATGCGTCCGCGCGGACTCAGCCGCCAACAGACGAGGAACCAAACATGACTGCCCAGCGATCGAACGCACCGCTGAACGGCGCCCGCAGGAAGGTCGACGGCTCGAGCCGACGCCGCCTGAATGTCGCCGTGACCACCGCCGCCCTGCCCGCGGTGCTTCTCTCCTCCGTGGCTCTCGCCCAGCCGGCCACGGCAGCACCTGCCACTCAGGCTCCGGTCACCCGGCACCTCGGAGCAACAGCAGCCGCCCTTCCCCCGCGGGCCGTCGTCCCGGCCGCCCTCGTCGCCGCCCAGATCCCCGCGCAGAAGATCGCCGTCGTCACGCAGACGGTGCCCAGCACCTACATCGTCAAGTCCGGTGACACCATCGGCGCGATCGCCAAGCGGTACGGGCTGTCCACCGACGCCGTCCTGACGCGCAACGGCATGACCGCGCGCACCATCATCTACCCGGGACAGAAGATCCTGCTGACCGGGAAGTCCTCCCCCGTGGCGAAGCCCGCCCCCGCGGCCCCGGCGGCACCGACGGCCGGATCCACCTACGTCGTCAAGCCCGGCGACACCCTGGGCGCCATCGCCTCCCGCCACGGCGTGAGCCTCCAGAGCGTCCTCACGGCCAACAAGCTGTCGATGACCTCGATCATCTACCCGGGCCAGAAGCTCAGCCTCGGCGGCAAGGCACCTGCCCCCGCCCCCGCCCCGGCGCCCACCAAGCCGACGCCCGCACCGGCACCGGCCGGCGGCACGTATGTCGTGAAATCCGGCGACACGCTGGGTGCCATCGCCTCCCGCAGCGGCATCGGCCTCGATACGCTGCTGACCGCCAACGGCCTCTCGAGGTCGTCGATCATCTACCCCGGCCAGAAGCTCAAGCTCACCGGTTCCGTCACGCCGCAGGCGACTCCCCCGAAGGCACCGGCCCCTGCCCCCGCGCCCGCGGCCGGCTCGTACGTCGTGAAGGCCGGCGACACGCTGGGCGCCATCGCCTCCCGCAACGGGGTGGGCCTCTCCAGCCTGCTCACCGCCAACCGCATGAGCGCAACGACGGTGATCTACCCGGGCCAGAAGCTCACCATCCCGGGCCCGGGCACCACGCCCGCACCCGCCCCCGCGCCGACCGGCCTCGTGCCCTCGACCTTCCTCGGCTTCACGTACCCGGACAAGGTGGTGGCGGACGCGAACGCCAACAAGGCGCTGCTCAACTCGCTTCCCGCGCCGTCGCAGGCCGACATGAAGAAGATCGTCGCCGACACCGCACGCTCCATGGGTGTGGATCCGAGCCTCGCGATGGCGTTCGCCCACCAGGAATCGGGCTTCAACCAGCGTGCGGTCTCGCCGGCGAACGCCATCGGCACCATGCAGGTCATCCCCTCGTCCGGTCAGTGGGCCAGCGACCTCGTGGGTCGCAAGCTCAACCTCCTGGACCCGTACGACAACGCCACGGCCGGCGTCGCGATCATCCGCGCGCTGACCCGCACCAGCCCGTCGCTGGACATCGCGATCGCGTCCTACTACCAGGGCCAGTACTCGGTGCAGACCCGCGGCATGTTCTCGGACACCAAGCAGTACGTCGCGTCGATCAAGGCCCACCAGAAGAATTTCCGGTAGGCCCGCTCCGGTCCTGGACCGGTGAGGGGGTGGGGCCGCGTGTGGCCCCACCCCCTTTTCGCTGCTCCCGTTTAGTATCGAAGGGTGCACCAGCAACGGAAGGACCCCCTCGAGGGGGCAACTGTCGACGGGCGCTATGTCGTCCACTCGCGGTTGGCCCGCGGGGGCATGTCCACCGTCTACCTCGCCACCGACCGCCGGCTGGACCGGCGCGTGGCGCTCAAGGTCCTGTATCCGCACCTGGCCGAGGAGCCCGGCTTCATCGACCGCTTCGAGCAGGAGGCGAAGTCCGCGGCCCGGCTCTCCCACCCGCACGTCGTCGGCGTCCTCGACCAGGGCGTGGACGACGTCGGGGGGCAGAACGTCGCCTACCTCGTCATGGAGTTCGTCGAGGGCCGGACCCTGCGCGATGTCCTGCGCGAGCACGGCAGGCTGACACCGCGCCGTGCCCTCGACCTGCTCGACGCGGTGGTGGAGGGGCTGGCGGCCGCCCATGATGCGGGCCTGATCCACCGCGACGTGAAGCCGGAGAACGTCCTCCTCTCCGACACGGGCCGGGTGAAGATCGCCGACTTCGGGCTGGCCCGCGCCGTGTCGGCGACCACGGGCACCGCGACCCTCGTGGGGACCGTCGCCTATCTCTCCCCCGAGCTCGTCCTCGGCCGGCCCGCCGAAGCACAGAGCGACATCTACTCGACGGGCGTCATGCTCTTCGAACTCCTCACCGGGCAGCAGCCCTTCACGGGCGACACGCCCATCCAGGTGGCCATCCAGCATGCGCAGGCGGATGTGCCGGCGCCCTCCGTGCTCCTTCCCGGCCTCGCGCCGGACATCGACGAATTGGTGCAGTGGTGCACCTCCAGGGATCCCGAGGACCGCCCGGTGGACGGCGCCGCGCTGCTCGGCGAACTCCGGCACATCCGCCGGACGCTCACCGACGAGGAGCTCGACTTCGCACCCGAGGACGCGCCCGCCGTCCCGGAACAGGATCAGCTCACCGTCGCCGTCGTCCCGCAACTCACGGGCGACGACACCCGGACCGGGGCGGCAGGTCCCGGAGACACCGACGGGGCCTCCGGCCGGACGGAGGTCCTGCCGCGCACGGCCTACGAGGACCACCGCACCAGCGTCATCAGCAGGGACCGCAACGCGACCCGCGTCATCGGGGCGATGCCCGCCGTCCCGCCGGCGTCGGGCCCGTCGGCGCCGTCCGGGGACGAGGGACGGCCGGGCGGCACGGCGACCGCGGTCGGCGGTCCTGGAGGAAGCACGGCCCGTCCGCTGTCGAAACGGCAGCAGGCACGCCAGGCGCAGCGCCCGCAGAAGACGCTGCGCGGGCGGACCGGGCGTCGGTCCGTCCGGCTGCTCGTGGCCCTGCTGATCGTCCTCGCCGGCCTGGTCGCCGGGCTCGGCTGGATCTTCGGGGCAGGACCGGCCGGGGTGGTCACCCTTCCCGACGTCGCGAACGTCCCGCTCGGGGAGGCGCGCGCCGCCCTGGAGGACCAGGGGCTCGTCTCCGTGTCCACGGAGGAGGCCTTCGACGAGGAGGTCCTCGCCGGCCTCGTGATCGGCACGGACCCGGCCGCGAACACCGAGGTCCGACGCTTCGAGCGCGTGGACCTGCTCGTCTCGAGAGGGCCCGAGCTGTTCGCCGTCCCGGAGCTCGGCGGCAGGTCGCAGGTCGACGCCACCGCGGAGCTCGAGGCCGCAGGCCTGGCCGTCGGCGCGCTGGACGAGGAGTACAGCGAGAGCGTGCCGGCCGGCGGGATCCTGCGGCAGGACCCGGCGCAGGGCGCCGAGCTCCGGCGCGGTTCCGTGGTGGACCTCGTGGTGTCCCTCGGCCCCGCGCCGATCGCCGTCCCCGACGTCGTCGGGCTCGCCGAGCAGGACGCCGTGGACGCGCTCGAGGAGGCGGGGCTCGTGCCGG
The DNA here is from genome assembly GCF_000816565.1 of Arthrobacter sp. L77. Taxonomy (NCBI): domain Bacteria; kingdom Bacillati; phylum Actinomycetota; class Actinomycetes; order Micrococcales; family Micrococcaceae; genus Arthrobacter; species Arthrobacter sp. L77. Next base: position 49,883 of record NZ_JWSU01000007.1, read on the forward strand.
TCGTGGGCGAGGCCCGCGAGTACAGCCGGACGGTGCCGGCCGGCGCCGTCGCGGGCCAGAGCCCTTCCGGCACCGAGGTCCAGCGCGGGACCGGCGTCACGCTCACGCTCTCCCGCGGCCCGCGCCTGGTGCAGGTGCCGAGCGTCTTCTCGCTGTCGGAGGAGCGCGCCGTGGACGTCCTGGAAGCCGCCGGTTTCGAGGTGGAGGTCGACTACACCTTCGGCAGCGCGGTCCTGGGACTCGTCGCCGGGCAGAGCCCGTCGGGCGAACAGCCCGAAGGAAGCGTCATCCGCATCACGGTCACCTGAGGCGCGGTGGCCCGGAACGCCGAAGGCGGCCACCGCGGTGGCCGCCTTCGGGAGGGTCCTGGTCGAGGGGTGTCCTCCGAGGTTCAGCTCTTCGAGAGCGCGCCGGCGACGAGGAACGCCATCTCGAGGGACTGCATGTGGTTGAGGCGGGGATCGCACACTGACTCGTACCGCTCCAGGAAGGCGTCCTGGTCGATCGGGTCGGCGCCGCCCAGGCACTCGGCGACGTCGTCGCCGGTCATCTCGACGTGCAGCCCGCCCGGGAAGGTGCCGAGGGAGTTGTGCACCTCGAAGAACCCGCGCACCTCGTCGATGACGTCGTCGAAGTTGCGCGTCTTGTAGCCGTTGGGCGAGGTCACCGTGTTGCCGTGCATGGGATCCGTCACCCAGAGGACCTGCGCACCCGAAGCCGTGACGCGTTCCACGAGCTGCGGCAGCTTCTCGCGGATGTTCTTCGCACCCATGCGCGTGATGAACGTGAGCCTGCCCGGCTCGCGGTTCGGGTCGAGCTTGTCGATGAGCGCGAGGGCGTCGTCCCCCGACGTCGACGGACCGAGCTTGACGCCGATCGGGTTCCGCACCCGGGACAGGAAGTCCACGTGGGCGCCGTCGATCTCGCGGGTGCGCTCCCCGATCCACAGGAAGTGCGCGGAGGTGTCGTACGGGAGGGAGGTGCGCGAGTCGATCCGCGTCAGCGCACGCTCGTAGTCCAGGAGCAGGGCTTCGTGGCTGGCGAAGAACTCCACGCGCTTGAGGGCTTCGAAGTCCGTGCCGCAGGCGTCCATGAAGCGCACGGCGCGGTCGATCTCCCGGGCGAGCGACTCGTAGCGGGAGTGCGCCGGGTTGGCCATGAAGCCCTTGTTCCAGTGGTGGACCAGCCGGAGGTCCGCGAATCCGCCCTGCGTGAAGGCCCGGATCAGGTTCAGGGTGGAGGCCGACGTGTGGTAGGCCTTCACCATCCGGGAGGCGTCGTGCCCGCGGCTCTCCGGGGTGAAGTCGTACCCGTTGACCATGTCCCCGCGGTAGGCCGGCAGCGTGATGCCGTCGCGCGTCTCGTCGTTGGAGGACCGCGGCTTGGCGAACTGGCCTGCCATGCGCCCCATCTTGATGACCGGCAGGGAGGCGCCGTAGGTCAGGACGACGGCCATCTGGAGGATCGTGCGGACACGGGCACTGATCTTGTCGGCCGTCGCACCGTCGAACGTCTCCGCGCAGTCGCCGCCCTGGAGCAGGAACGCCTTGCCCTGGGCGGCCGCGGCGAGCCGCTCGCGCAGCACGTCCACCTCCCCGGCGAAGACGAGGGGCGGAAGGGTCGAGAGTTCCTTGACCGACGCCGAATAGACTCCGGGATCCTGCCACGAGGGCTGCTGCGCCGCGGTCATCGAACGCCAGGCATCGAGGCCGGCGAGGGTGGACGAAGCGGAATCCGCGGTGCGCGGGAGGACGGGAGCTAGTGAGTCAGTCACACCCGAATTCTACTGGCTGGGCGGAGACGTCCCGATTCGGCCCGTCATGGCCGCCCGGGGCGGTGTCATACAGCGACACCTCACGCCGGTCACGCGGAGACACCGGCGCGCCGGGGCCGCTGTGCGGGCCCGACCTCCCGGGGCAGGACGATCAGGCGGGGCCGGTCGTCCCGTCGCGCGGGGCGTCCTGCCCCTCGTCGGGCGTCGGGGGCTCGTCCGAGGGTGTGCGGCCGATCTCGGTGACGGCCCCCGGTGCCGGGGTGGCGGCGTCGGTGGAGATCCTGACGGCGGCCCTCCGCGTGTCGGCGCCGGGCCTCGGCGCCTTCCGGCCCGCCGCCTTCTCCGCGGCGAGGCGCTCCTTGACCGTACTGGCGTACGCGTCGACGTACTCCTGCCCGGAGAGGCGCATCAGTTCGTACATGATCTCGTCGGTGACGGAGCGCTGGACGAAGCGGTCGTCCTCGAGTCCCTCGTACCGGGTGAAGTCGAGGGGCTCGCCGATGATGATGCCGACGCGGCGGATGTTGGGGATGCGGCGGCCGATGGGCTGCACCTTGTCCGTGCCGATCATCGCCACGGGGATCACCGGTACGCCGGTGGCGAGGACCAGCTTCGCGACGCCGGTCTTGCCGCGGTAGAGGCGCCCGTCCGGGCTGCGGGTCCCCTCGGGGTAGATGCCGAGGACACCGCCGTCGTTCAGGATGTCCATCCCGGCGCTCAGCGAGGAGGACGACGCCGCCCCGCCCGAGCGGTCCATGGGCAACTGGTTGGACAGCCGGAAGAAGAGCGCCGTCAGCCGGCCCTTGAGGCTCTTGCCCGTGAAGTACTCGGACTTCGCGAGGAACACGACCTTCCGGGGAACCACGATCGGCAGGAAGATCGAGTCGGAGAAGGACAGGTGGTTGCTGACGATCACGGCGGGACCCGAGGCCGGGACGTTGTCGAGTCCCTTCACCCACGGCCGGAACAGGAGGTTGAGGATCGGACCGACGATGATCCGCTTCATCACCCAATAGAACACGCTGCCAGCCTCCCTGATGGACGGTGCGGCACTCGGCAGTGCCGCCCGCTTTTTCCTCTGGAAGCCTACTCTAAGGGTGCCGGCGTGACGGACGGTGGCACCTCTGCCACCCGGGCGGGGAAAGACCGACACGCTGGGTATCGGTTGACGTAGCGCCGTGCGGTGTCCACGATTGAACGAGCACGCCCACTGATGTCCGAAATTGCCGGGTGGAGATCCTCCGAACCCTGGCCGCAGCACGCGACGGCAGGTAGCAAAGTATGGGCCCCCGAGGTCAGGAACCGAACGAATCCACGGACGACGCCGTATGGCAGGACCTCGTGGCGCGGCTGGAAGGGACGTCCGCCGATCCCGAGTCCCCCGCCGCGCCGTTCCGCGCGCGGATCGACGGGGTGCCGGCACCCCGACCGGGCGGTCCCGACGGCCAGGGGCCACCAGCCACCCGCGGTTCCGGCGACGGCGTCCACGATGCCGTCCGCGCCGCGGACGACGCCCCGGGTGACGCTACAGGGGCCACGAGCCGCGAGCGGGCGGAGGCCGTCTTCCGCAACCAGCCCCTGCTTCCTTCCGGGCCGCGCGACTACGCCGCGCCGGATGATCCGGACGAGGACGAGGGGTTCACCCCGGAGGACCCGCCGCCGCTCGGATCGGGCGACCCGCTCACGGTCCTCGCCTGGATCGGCGCGGCCGGCGGACCGATCCTGCTGTTCCTCATCGCCATGTTCTGGCGGACGGCGCCCATGGCCGCGACGCTGGGCCTGCTCGCGGTCTTCCTGGCAGGCGCCGGCTACCTGGTCACCAAGCTGCCCAAGCATCGGGACATGGGCGACGACGGCGCCGAGGTCTGACACGGGCAGCTGCGCTCAGGTGCCGCTGCGTGAGAGCAGGCGGGACAGGTCCGCAGCACCGATGAGCCCCGCGGCCGGCCCCAGGGCCGCCCGCTCGATCCGCGCCACGGGGCGGAAGCCCCGACCGGTCAGGTTCCTTCCGAAGGCGCGCCGGGCCGGCTCCAGCAGGAGATCGCCCGCCGCGCTCAGCCCGCCGCCGATCACGAACGTGCCGGGGTCGAGGGCCGCCGCCAGGTTGGCCAGCCCCAGTCCCAGCCACTGGCCGACGTCGTCGACGAGTTCGCGCGACGTCGGGTCCCCCTCCATGGCGAGCCGGGTGACGAGGGCACCGGTGATCGCACCGCCGTCGGCTGCCGCGGCGTCGATGACGGCCTGCGCCACGGGCGACTGCGCAGCCGCCAGCTCGCGTGCCTCGCGTCCCAGCGCGTTGCCCGAGGCGTACTGTTCCCAGCACCCCCGGTTCCCGCATTCGCAGCGCTGACCCTGCGGGACGATGATCTGGTGGCCGAACTCGCCCGCGACGCCGTACCGGCCACGCTCCACGCGTCCTCCCATGATCATGGCCCCGCCGATCCCGGTCCCCAGAGTCACGCAGACCAGGCGGGACTCCCCGCGGCCCGCGCCGAACCGCCACTCGGCCCAGGCGGCGGCGTCGGCGTCGTTCACCACCGTCACGCGCCGGCGGAGCAGCTTCTCGAGGTTGCGCCGCACCGGCTCGTTGCGCCAGGCCAGATGCGGGCTGAACAGCACGGTGCTGTTCGACAGGTCCATCCAGCCCGCTGCCCCGATGCCGACCGAGCGGACACGGTATTCCCTCGACAGTTCCCGGACGAGATCGGTGACGGCCGCCTCGACGGCGCGCGCGTCCTGGCCCGGCGTCGGCCGGCGGGCCTCGGCGAGGATCCGCCCGTGGACGTCCACCACGCCGGCGGCGATCTTGGTGCCGCCGATGTCCACGCCGACCGACAGGCCACGGCGCGCCGGATTGGGGAGTGCGGTACGGGCCGGGCGCGCGGCCATCGGCCCGTGGCCCCGCCACGCCAGGCCCGTGTCGCGGCGCTGCCGCCGGGTCCGGGGGACGCCCGGCTCGGACATGATCGACATGCGGTCCTCCTCCTCGCGGGACGCGCGCGCACCCGTCACCGATTCGTACCTTACTGGAGAGCGTTTCGGGCAGGCACACTATAGGGTTGAACCACCTCGCCGTGAGGAGATATCAAAGGAGCTATCGTGCGCGACATCAGCGTCCCCGTCCTCGTCGACGTCCCCCGCCGGACGAACACCACGGACCTCGTGATCAGGCAGGCCTCCAAGCCCTCGAACCCGGCCCTCTTCGCCGTCAAGGGGACCTCGGGCGAATGGGAGAACATCTCGGCCACCGAGTTCCGCCGCCAGGTCGAGGACGTCGCGAAGGGCCTGATCGCCTCGGGCGTCCAGCCCGGGGACCGCGTGGCCATCATGGCCCGCACGCGGTACGAGTGGTCGCTGGCCGACTTCGCGATCTGGTTCGCCGGCGCGGTCTCCGTCCCCGTCTACGAGACCTCCTCCCCCGCGCAGGTCGCCTGGATCCTCAGCGACTCGGGTGCGGTCGGGGCCTTCGTCGAGTCGGCACGCCACGAGGGCGTGGTCCGTGATGCCGTCGCACTGGAGGACATCGCATCCCTGCAGCACGTCTGGCAGTTCGACGGTGACGGACTGGACACGCTGCGGACGGCCGGGGTGGGGACGGACGAGCAGATGCTGGCGGACCGCCGGGCACATGCGGGGCTCGACGACATCGCCACGATCATCTACACCTCGGGTACCACGGGCCGGCCCAAGGGGTGCGAACTGACGCACGGCAACTTCGTCGAGCTGTCGGAGAACGCCGCCGCCGCCCTCCCGGAGGTGGCCCGCGAGGGCGGCCAGACCATCATGTTCCTCCCCCTCGCCCACGTCTTCGCCCGCTTCATCTCGGTGCTGTGCGTCGCAGCCGGGGCTACGGTGGCGCACACACCCGACGTCAAGAACCTGCTCCCCGACCTGCAGAGCTACCGGCCCACGTTCATCCTGGCCGTGCCGCGCGTCTTCGAGAAGGTGTACAACAACTCGATGCTCAAGGCCGAGGACGGCGGCAAGGGCAAGATCTTCCACGCGGGCGCCGATGTGGCCATCGCGTGGTCGAAGGCCGAGCAGGCCGGGAAGATCCCCCTGGCCCTGAAGGTCAAGCACGCGGTCTTCGACCGGCTGCTGTACGGCAAGATCCGCACGGCCATGGGCGGCCGCGTGGAGCACGCGGTGTCCGGCGGGGCACCCCTCGGGGACCGGCTGGGGCACTTCTTCCACGGCATCGGACTCATGGTGCTCGAGGGCTACGGCCTGACGGAGACCACCGCGCCCATCACGGTGAACACGCCGAAGCGCATCAAGATCGGGACCGTGGGCGCTCCCCTCCCCGGCAACGCGGTGAAGATCGCCGACGACGGCGAGATCCTCGCCAAGGGCGTCTGCGTCATGAAGGGCTACTACAACCGCCCGGACCTGACCGCCGAGGCCTTCCTCGACGGGTGGTTCCGTACCGGTGACATCGGCGAGCTCGACGACGACGGCTTCCTGCGCATCACCGGCCGGAAGAAGGAGATCATCGTGACGGCCAGCGGGAAGAACGTGATCCCGGCGATGCTCGAGGACGCGATCCGCGCCAACGCCCTGGTCTCCCAGTGCGTCGTCGTCGGCGACGCCCGGCCCTTCATCTCCGCCCTCGTCACGATCGACGAGGAGGCCCTGCCGGGCTGGCTCGACCGGCACCAGCTGCCGGCCGGCACCACGATCGCCGAGGCCGCCGAGCACCCGGCGGTCCTGGCGGAGATCCAGGTCCTGGTGGACCAGGCGAACTCGACGGTCTCGCGGGCGGAGGCGATCAAGGAGTTCCGGATCGTCACGACGGACTTCACCGAGAGCACGGGCCACCTGACGCCGTCCCTGAAGATCAAGCGGGCCCAGGTCCTCAAGGACTACTCGGACGTCGTGGAGTCCATCTACAGCAAGGCCGCCGTCTGACCGGACGGGGTCCCGGCCCTTCGTGGCCGGGGCCCCGGGTCAGTCGATCGCGAGATTCAGCAGGGCGTTCTCGACCACTTCGGTGAGGGCCGGATGGATCCAGTACTGACCCCGCGCCATCGTGTGCGCGTCCAGTCCGAAGGACATGGCCTGGACGAGGGGCTGGATGATCATCGACGCCTCGTGGCCGAGGATGTGGGCGCCCAGGATCCGGCCGGTGTGCTGCTCGGCGATGATCTTCGCGAAGCCGAGTGAATCCTCCATCGCCCACCCGTACGCGGTGGAGCCGTAGTGCTGCACGGCCGTCACGACGGCCGTGCCTTCGGCCTCGGCGTACGCGAGGGCCTGTTCCTCCGTCATGCCGACGGAGGCCGCCTGCGGGTGCGAGAACACCGCGGCGGGCACGAAGCGGTGGTCGCTCGCCCGCAGCGCCTCGGGATGGAGCAGGTTGTGGGCCACGACCTTCGCCTCGTGGTTCGCGACGTGCTTGAGCTGGTAGGGGCTGCTCACGTCCCCGAGGGACCACAGTCCGTCCACGGGCGTCCCGTTGCGCAGGACCCGCTGGAACTCGTCGACGGCGAGGCGGCCGTCGTCGTGGAGGTCCAGCCCCGCCTCGGAGGCCCCCAGGCGGTCGGTGTTGGGCGTGCGGCCGATGGCCACGAGCACGGCGTCGACCTCGAGTTCGGCGACCCCGGCCGGGCCGCTGAGCCGGGCGGTGACGCTGCCGTCGTCGTTGGCGGCCAGGCCCGTGACGTCCGTGTCCACCCGGAGGTCCCACTGCCGGGCGGCCTGCTCGGTGAAGGACCCGGACACGGTCTCGTCCAGGTGGCGCAGCATGCCGGCGGAGCGGACGGCGAGCGTCACGCGCGTGCCGAACGAGCCGAACACGTGCGCGAACTCCGCTGCGATGTAGCCTCCGCCGATGATGAGCAGGCGCTGCGGCTGCTCCTCCATCCGCATGATGGAGTCCGAGGTGTGCACCTGGGGCAGGGTGATGCCCGGGATGTCCGGGAGCGCGGCACGCGAGCCGGTGGCCAGGACCAACTGGTCGGCCGTGACGACGTCCCCGGCCGGCGTCTCGAAGGACTTCTCCCCCGTCAGCCGGACGTACTCCTCGATGAGGGTGACGTTCGCGAGTTCCTCCGCGCGGTACGTCCTCCCGCCGCGCGAGATCGCGTCGATGCGGGTGAAGATGCGGTCCCGGATGTCCCGCCAGCGCACCCCGTCCAGCGAGAGGTCCACGCCGAGTCGCGAGGACTCGGCCGGAGCGGTGGCCAGCCCGGCGGGGTACACGAACATCTTCGTGGGGATGCAGCCCACGTTGAGGCAGGTGCCGCCGAAGGTCCCGCCCTCGACGAGCACCACCTTGCGGTCGTCCCATTCCGGGGAGATGAGCGTGTTGCCCGAGCCGGAGCCGATGATCGCGAGGTCGTAGTGGGTCACACCCGCAGTCTAGCGGCGGTCGGCGCGTCGGCCGGCCGGGGTCGCGGGCCGCGGGTCCTCCCCACGGCCCACGACCCCGCTCAGGAGGTCGAGACCACGAGCAGGAGGTCGCCGCCCTGCGCGGGCGCGGCCCCGGTGAACGCGACGCGCTGGACCGTACCGGCCACGGGGGTCGTGATGCTGGCCTCCATCTTCATGGCCTCGATGGTGGCGACGGTGTCCCCGGCCTCGACGGTGTCGCCCTTGGCACGGGTCACGGTCACGGACCCGGCGAACGGAGCGGCGATCTGGCCCGGGGTCCCCGGGTCCGCCTTCTCGGCCGTCACGACGTCGCTGTGGACGCTCCTGTCGCGCACGCTGACCGGCCTCATCTGGCCGTTGAGCGTGCACATGACGGTCCGCATGCCCTTCTCGTCGGGCTCCGAGACCGCCTCGAGGGTGGCGATGAGCCGGACGCCCTTCTCGAGCTCGATGATGTGCTCCGTGCCGGGCTGGAGTCCGTAGAGGTAGTCGGCCGTGCCGAGGAGCGACACGTCGCCGTAGGTGTCGCGCGTGGCCCGGAAGTCCTTCGTCGGCCCGGCGAACAGGAGCGTGTTGAGCGCGGACCGGCGCTCCGACGACGAGCCGGCGAGCTTCGCCTCGTCCTCGGCGGTGAGCGCGACGTCGCGTGGCTTGAACTCGCGGCCCTGCAGGGCCTTGGTGCGGAAGGGTTCCGGCCAGCCGCCGGGCGGGTTGCCGAGCTCCCCGTTGAGGAACCCGATGACGGAGTCAGGGATGTCGAAGGCCTGCGGGTTCTCCTCGAACTCGGCGGGGTCGGCGTCCCGGCCCACCAGGGCCAGGGCGAGGTCCCCCACCACCTTGGAGGACGGCGTCACCTTCACGAGCCGGCCGAGGATGCGGTTCGCCGCGGTGTACATGTCCTCGATCGCCTCGAACCTCTCGCCCAGGCCGAGCGCGATGGCCTGCTGCTTCAGGTTGGACAGCTGCCCGCCGGGGATCTCGTGGCGGTAGACGCGCCCCGTGGGCCCGGGCAGCCCGGACTCGAACGGCGCGTACATGCGTCGCACGGCCTCCCAGTACGGTTCCAGGGAGCAGACCGCGTCGAGGTCCAGGCCCGTGTCCCGGGGCGTGTGCGCCAGGGCCGCCACGAGGGCGGACGCGGAGGGCTGGCTGGTGGTGCCGGCCAGGGCGGCGCTGGCGACGTCGACGGCGTCGACCCCGGCGTCCACGGCCGCGAGGAGCGTGGCGAGCTGGCCGCCGGCGGTGTCGTGGGTGTGCAGGTGGACGGGCACCTCGAAGCGCTCCCGCAGGGCGGTCACGAGACGGGTCGCGGCGGCCGGCCGGAGCAGCCCCGCCATGTCCTTGATGGCCAGGATGTGCGCGCCGGCGTCGACCATCCTCTGCGCGAGGTCGAGGTAGTACTCGAGCGTGTACAGCGTCTCCGCCGGGTCGAGCATGTCGGCGGTGTAGCAGAGGGCCACTTCTGCGACCGCCGTCCCGGTCTCCCGGACCGCCCGGATGGCGGGCTCCATCTGCGTGACGTCGTTCAGGGCGTCGAAGATGCGGAAGATGTCGATGCCGGACGCGGCGGCCTCCTGCACGAAGGCCGTCGTGACCGCCTCGGGGTACGGCGTGTAGCCGACGGTGTTGCGCCCGCGCAGCAGCATCTGCAGGCAGATGTTCGGGACCTCGCGGCGCAGCGCGTCCAGGCGCTCCCACGGGTCCTCGCCCAGGAAGCGGAGCGCGACGTCGTAGGTGGCCCCGCCCCAGGCCTCCACGGACAGCAGCCCGGGGGTCAGCCGGGACACGCTCGCGCCGGCGGCGACGAGGTCGCGGGTCCGGACACGCGTGGCGAGCAGGGACTGGTGGGCGTCGCGGAACGTGGTGTCCGTGACCGCGACGGCGGTCTGCCCGCGCAGCGCCTTCGCGAAGCCCTCCGGACCGAGCTCGAGCAGCCGCTGCCGGCTCCCGGCCGGCGGGTCGTCGGCCTCGGTTGCCCGCCGGTCCTCGGGGAGCTGCGGCAGCTTCTCCCGGGGGTCGAGGTGCGCCGGCCGGGCGCCGTTGGGCTGGTTGACCGTCACGTCGGCGAGCCAGGTGAGGAGCTTGGTGCCGCGGTCGGCCGGCACGCGCGCCGTCAGCAGTTCGGGGCGTTCGTCGATGAAGGACGTCGCCACGTTGCCCGCGATGAAGTCCGGGTCGTCCAGGACGGCCTGCAGGAAGGAGATGTTCGTCGACACGCCACGCACGCGGAACTCCGCCAGGGCCCGCCGCGCCCGGGTGACGGCCGAGGGGTAGTCCCGGCCCCGGCAAGTGAGCTTGACGAGCATCGAGTCGAAGTGCGGGCTGATCTCGGCACCCGCGTAGACGGTGCCGCCGTCGAGCCTCACCCCGGCGCCGCCGGCGGACCGGTAGGCGGAGATCCTGCCGACGTCGGGGCGGAACCCGTTCGCGGGATCCTCCGTGGTGATGCGGCTCTGCAGGGCAGCGCCGCGCAGGGTCACGGTGTCCTGGCTCAGGCCGAGGTCGGCGAGGGTCTCCCCCGCGGCGATCCGCAGCTGGGACTGGACGAGGTCGACGTCGGTCACCTCCTCGGTCACCGTGTGTTCGACCTGGATGCGCGGGTTCATCTCGATGAACACGTGCTGGCCCGCCCGCTCCCCGACCGTGTCCACGAGGAACTCGACCGTGCCGGCATTCACGTAGCCCAGGGCGGTCGCGAACTTCACGGCGTCGCGGTGCAGCGCCTGGCGGATGGACTCGTCGAGGTTCGGTGCGGGCGCGATCTCGATGACCTTCTGGTGGCGCCGCTGCAGGGAGCAGTCGCGCTCGAAGAGGTGCATCACGTTGCCCTCGGCGTCAGCGAGGATCTGCACCTCGATGTGGCGCGGGCGGAGGACCGCCTGCTCGAGGAACATGGTGGGGTCCCCGAACGCGGATTCGGCCTCCCGCATCGCGGCCTCGAGTGCCTCCGGCAGTGCCTCGCGTGTGTCCACCCGGCGCATCCCGCGGCCACCGCCGCCGGCCACGGCCTTCGCGAAGACGGGGAACCCGATCTCCTCCGCCGCGGCGATCAGTTCGGCGACGTCGGCACTCGGGCGGGACGATGCGAGGACCGGGATGCCGGCCGCGCGGGCGGCGTCGAGGGCCTTGACCTTGTTCCCGGCGAGTTCCAGCACATCCGCGGGCGGTCCCACGAACGTGATGCCCGCCGCCGCCGCGGCCCGGGCGAGGCCGGGATTCTCGGACAGGAAACCGTACCCGGGGTAGATGGCGTCGCAGCCGGACTCGCGGGCCACGCGGATGATCTCGTCGATGTCCAGGTAGGCCCGGACCGGGTGGCCCTCCTCGCCGATGAGGTACGCCTCGTCGGCCTTCTGGCGGTGGATCGAGTTCCTGTCCTCCTGGGGGAAGACCGCGACGGTCTTCGCTCCCACCTCGTGCCCGGCCCGAAAAGCGCGGATGGCGATCTCGCCACGGTTGGCTACCAGAATCTTCGAGAACATGGCACTCCTGCATCCTTGCGGGTCGGGTTCTTCACGCAGGCTCGATCCTACCCGTGGCGCCGCGCCGGTCCATGACGGTGCCGCCATGTGGACGGGCGGCCCTCCGGCGCCGTCAAGGCGGCGGGCCGCGCCACCCTATGATGGACGGGATCACAAGGACATCGGGCCGCTCGTCGCGCCCGGGGATAGGTATGGGTGACGTGCAGGTAGTGAGCATCAGCAGTCTCAAAGGCGGCGTGGGCAAGACGTCGATGACCCTGGGGCTGGCCTCGGCCGCGCTGGCGGCCGGCATCCCGACTCTCGTCGTCGATCTCGACCCGCACGCCGATGCGACCACCGGCCTCGGCGTCAGGCCGTCCGGCCGGACCGATATCGGCCGCCTGCTGAAGAACGCCCGGCGCGGGGACCTCGGTGCCCACACCGTCCCCAGTGGCTGGGTGGCGACCGCCGCGCGGCAGCCGGGCGTCCGGGCGTCCACGCTCGACGTCGCGATGGGGTCGGCCCATTCGGGCATCTACGACCGGCCGGATCTCGGACGCCGCGACCAGCTGCGCCTGTCCACCCTGCTGTCCCGGGTCGAGGGCTACAGCCTCGTCCTGATCGACTGCCCACCGTCGCTGAACGGTCTGACCCGCATGGCGTGGACCGCGAGCGACAAGGTGCTCCTCGTCGCGGAACCCGCCCTCTTCTCCGTGGCGGGCACGGAACGCACGATGCGCGCCCTCGAGCTGTTCCGCCGCGAATTCGCGCCGAATCTGCAGACCGCGGGCATCCTCGCGAACCGGGTGCGCGGGACCTCCCACGAGCATGCGTTCCGCCTCGGCGAGATGCGGCGGATGTTCGGCGACCTGGTCCTGAGCCCCACCATGCCGGAGCAGGCCAACTGGCAGCAGATCCAGGGCGCAGCCCACTCCGTGCACCACTGGCCCGGCGAGTCGGCCCAGGCGGCGGCGAGCCGCTTCGACGAGCTGCTCATGAACGTGGTGGACCCGGCCAGGATGCGCAGCCGGACCGCTCGGCGGTAGGCGCCCGGCGCGGAGCCGTCGGCACACGGGCGAGGCGTCAGCTGATCCTGCGGGTGGCGCGGCGCTTGCTGAGCTCGTCGCCGGGGAAATCCTGGTCCGCGGCATGTTCGCTGGGCAGGGCCGCGAGGCTTCCCTCGACCTCGCGCCATACACGACCGACGGCGATGCCGAAGACCCCCTGTCCGCCCTGCACGAGGTCGATGACCTCGTCGGCGGAGGTGCATTCGTAGACGCTGGCGCCGTCGCTCATGAGGGTGATCTGGGCGAGGTCCTCGACCCCACGTTCGCGGAGGTGCTCGACGGCGGTACGGATCTGCTGGAGGGACACCCCGGTATCCAGCAGGCGCTTGACCACCTTGAGGACGAGGATGTCGCGGAAGCCGTAGAGGCGCTGCGTGCCGGAGCCGGAGGCTCCGCGGACGGCGGGTTCCACGAGTCCGGTGCGCGCCCAGTAGTCGAGCTGGCGGTAGGTGATGCCTGCAGCCTTGCAGGCGGTGGGGCCGCGGTATCCGGCGTCCTCGTCGAGGACGGGGAGGTCTTCCGTGAAGAGCAGGCCCTGAGCGCTCGCCGGGACACCGGTGCCTGATGGGCTGGCTGCCTTGCCGGCGTCACCCTTCGGACTCACGTGCTGCCTCCTCGTCGGGTCCCCGGGACGTCTGCTGATCAGGCGGGGCCCCGGGGTATGCACTCAAGTGTGCCCCGGGCCCACCACGCGCACAATGGGAACTGTATTCTTCGACGTTAGATCGCGGGAGGGACAAGGTCAAAGACGATGCCCCTCAAGCGGTGCCGTGTCGTCCGCGGACCGCGGGAAGCCGCCGGAGCAGGGGTCCCGTGGTGGGCAACCTCACCGTTCGAAGTCCTCGGGCTCCACGTCGGCGAGGAACTCCCGGAACTGGAGGACCTCCTTCTCGGCGGTCTCCTCCGTCCCGCCGTCCCCGGGTTCCTCGGCGTCCGCCTCCGCGATCTCGACGCCGGCCACGGCCAGCACCTCGTCGGCGCAGAAGATGGGGCAGGGCACGCGGAGCGCGATGGCCAGCGCGTCCGAGGCGCGCGAACCGACCGTCACGCCGTCATCGAAGACGAGTTCCGCATGGTAGACCGTGTCCTCCACCGAGGTGATCCGCACCTCGGTGATCTGCTTCCCCGCAGCGGCGACGACGTCCACCAGGAGGTCGTGCGTCATGGGCCGGGGCGGGACGATCCCCTGCTGCACGAAGGCGATGGCACTGGCCTCGGGGGCGCCGATCCAGATGGGCAGGTGCCGCTCCCCCGCGGTCTCGCGCAGGAGGACCAGGGGCTGGTTGGACGGCAGCTCGATCCGCACGCCCACCACTTCTACTTCGATCACGGAACGCCGCCTAACTGTCCATCCGGGCTATGTGGCTGTGCACCAGGGCGCTGTGGAGGCCGAGGCAGAGTTCGCTGATCTCGCGCGCGGTCTCCGCGGCGCGGGCCTTCGAGGCCACGTCCCTGCGCGAGGCCACGGGAGCGACGACGCTCTCCACGAGCCCCAGTTCGCGATCCGCGGCGGCGCGGAACGGCCGCAGGTGGCGGGGCTCGATGCCGTGGCCCTCGAGCTGCACGCAGGCCTTCGTGATCTTCAGGGCGTGCTCGTCGAAACGGTTGTCGACGGCCGTGATCAGTCCGAAGCTCACGAGGTCGTCGACCAGCCTGCGCGGCGCCCCGGCCTCCGCGGCGAGCGTCTCCGCGGTGAGCCGCCGCGCATGCCCCTGCAGTTCGCGGGAGAGCTGGTCGGAGACGACGCGCGGCGAGAGGGTCAGCCCGCCGGGCAGCGACTCCGGACGCTCACCGCGATCGATCGCGTCGACGTAGTCCTTGATCACCTTGAGGGGCAGGTACTGGTCGCGCTGGAGGGCGAGCACGAACCGGAGGCGCTCGACGTCGTGCGATGCGTACTTCCGGTACCCGGCCCGCGTACGCTGCGGCGAGATCAGGCCCTTCTCCTCGAGGAACCGGATCTTCGACGCCGTGACCCGGGGGAACTCCTCGGCCAGCTCGCGCAGGACCTCACCGATGTTGAGGACACCGGTGCCGGACGGACCGGGGACGACGCCGGTCGGACGCCGGTCGGGTTGGGAGACAGGCATGAAGCGGACTACGCCTGAGCTGTCGTGTGCCGGCCGCCCTGGCCCGGGACGGTGCGCGCCGCGTAGAAGGTGAGGCGGAACTTGCCGATCTGCACCTCGTTGCCGTTGCGCAGGGCCACGCTGTCCACACGGTCGTTGTTGACGTAGGTGCCGTTGAGGCTGCGCGTGTCGACGACCATGAACCCGTTCTCGGTACGGCGGAACTCGGCGTGCTGGCGTGAGACCGTCACGTCGTCGAGGAAGATGTCGGCGTTCGGGTGGCGACCGGCCTTCGTGACGTCCTCGTCGAGAAGGAACCGCGCACCGGCGTTGGGCCCGGAGTGGGCGATCAGCAGCGCCGAGCCCGCGGGCAGTGCCGCGACGGACGACTGCTCCTCGCCCGTCAGATGCCGTTCCAGCTCGGTCACCGCGACCTGCGGGGGCAGACCGATGGTCGTTGTCTCGGGAGACGTCATGTTCGGCTCTTCTCCGTTTCCGGCTGGATTCACGTGGGGCACCATGGTCTTTCCTCCACCTACTGCACGATGGGCCGACGTGACGCCGGCCATACCGTCCCTGCCTTTGCGAGGTGGATCTAGCCTACCTGCTGCGAGTAGTCGGCTGAACTCAGCAGACCCTGGACCACCGCGGGGTCCGCGACCCTGATCTCCAGCAGCCAGCCCTCGCCGTAGGGGTCGGAGTTGATCAGGGAGGGATCGTCGTCGAGCGCCTCGTTGCGCGCCACGATCTCACCGGTCACCGGGGCGTAGATGTCGCTCACGCTCTTGGTCGACTCGACCTCGCCCACGACGTCCGCGCCGGTGACCCCGGTCCCGGCCTCGGGCATCTGGACGTAGACCACATCCCCGAGGGCGTCCTGCGCGAAGTCGGTGATGCCGACGCGGACCGTGCCGTCGACGGCCGGCTCACTGACCCACTCGTGCTCCGCGGTGTAGTAGAGGCCGTCTGGGATGTTGCTCATGGTTGCCTTTCGGACGCGGGGTGCGGCAGCGGCGGCGGGAGGTGCCACCCGGTACAAGTACTGGTCGAGTATAGGCATAACGCGCACCACCGTGACGCGCCTCTCATCGTGCGCGGACGGCGTCCACGGGCAGTGCAGCCGGTCACCCGATCGGCGCTGCGACGGGACGTTCGGCCCTTCTGGAGTCCCGGCCGCCGGTGGAGACTTCTCTGCGCAGACCGACGAAAGGTGCGGGAGATGGACACACTGGTCGTATACGAATCGATGTTCGGCAACACCCGGATGATCGCGGAGGCCGTCGCCGACGCCCTCCGGTCCACCGGCGACGTCACGGTGGCCACCGCGGCCGAGGCCCCGGTGCAGCTGTCCGGGTACGGCCTCGTCGTCGTCGGTGCGCCGACCCACGCGCACACCCTCCCGCAGCCGTCCTCACGGCAGGAGGCCGCCGCCTGGGCCGACGACCCGGACCGGGACCTCACGCTCGAGGCGGATGCCATGGAGCCCGGCATCCGGGAGTGGCTGGACCTCATGACCCTGTCCGCAGCGGAGCCCCGCTTCGCGGCGTTCTCGACCCGGGCGGACATCCCGCGCATCTTCGCCGGCGATGCCACGGCCTCGATCCGGCGCAGGCTCCACCGGAGGGACCTCGCCCTCGACGCGCACGAGGACTTCCTCGTGGACCACGACAGCCACCTCCTGCGGGGAGAGCAGCAACGCGCCCGCGACTGGGCCCTGACACTCGTCCCGGTGACGTCCCGCCGGGAGTGAGCCCACGGCAGTGATTCCACGGGAGCGGTGAGCCGAGAGCGGTGAGCCGGCAGCAGCGGTCCGGCGGGACGGTCGGACAGGTTAGTCAGACAGGTTAGTCAGACAGGTTAGTCAGACAGGTTAGTCAGACGGGCCGGTCGGCCGCGGGGTGTCCGCCCAGGCGGACGAACTCCTCCGCCATGGCCCGCGCGAACACCGTCCCGGGCACGCTCGCCGCGTCGAAGTGGACGCTGCAGCGCAGGCGGCCGTCGTAGGAGACCGCCGCGACGCCCAGCCGGACGTTCGCGGCGAGTACCGCGACGGGCCAGATGTCCGTCACGGGGGCGCCGGCGAGCTGGAGGGCCCGGCCCGGACCCGGGACATCGGTCACGAACCCCGCCACCAGGTGCTGGCGGTGCGCAACCCGGTCCAGGATCCGGGCACCGAGGGGGCCGCGCATGAACTCCAGCGTGCCCTGCTGCCGCGCCTCCACCTTCTCGGAGCGGGTGCGGGCGGCGATGAGGCGCAGGCGCCGCGCCGGATCGGGCTCGCCGAGCGGCAGATGCACGAGCATGACCCCGACGTGGTTGCCCGATGATCCCCGACGCTGCAGCGCCACCGGGACCGACACGGGCAGGTCCGCGGGGACGCCCTCGCCGGCCGTCTGGAGGGCGGCCCGGTAGCCCGACGCCACCGCGGAGAGCAGGGCGTCGTTCACCGTGGCACCGACGGCTCGCGCATGGGCCCCGACGGCGGCGAGGTCGGCGTCGAGGAAGGCGACGCCACGGTGTGCGCTGCGCTCGCCCAGGAGCAGGGTGGACCCCACCTCCCGCCCCGTGAGGGTCAGCCGGATGCGGCGCCCGCCGACGACGGCCCGGCGGAGGACACGGCACAGATCCCGCCGACCGCCGGCAGCGGCGGCCGGCGGGGGTGGTGCCGTTTCCGGCGTGGATGCTCCCCCCGGGTCGAAGAGGTGCTGCACGATCGACACCGCCCCCAGACCGTCGGCCAGCGCATGGTGGACGCGCAGCACCATCCCCACCCCGACGGCGTTCGCACCCGGCACCAGCAACAGTTCCCACAGCGGGCGGTACCGCGGCAGGGGCACACCCATCAGCTCGCCGCACAGGCGTTCGAGCCCGGCCGGTCCCGGCACGGCGGCCACGAGGCGGATGTGATGGCGGAGATCCGGCGACACCTCCGCCCACCGGTGCCGGCGGCCGTCCCGGACCGCCAGCCGGCGCAGCCGCGGCAGCGCGGCGATCCGCTCGCCCACGACGGCGCGCACCATGGTCAGGTCGGGGACGCCGTCGGGCCCCACGAACCCGCCTGCCGCGAGCACGCCCGCGACGAGGAACACGTTCACCTGTCCGGCGTGGTCCAGCACGAGGTTGGCCTCGTCGACCGGGGCCAGCCGCTCTCCGGCCGGGATCGGGGTCATCGCACGGACCCGGTCGCCTCCACCCGACCCGCACCCAGATGGCGGAGGAACACGAGGAGCGGCACCATCCCGATCGCGGCGACGGCCGCGAAGAGAGGAACGGCCGCCATGGACGCGAACGGCGTCCCCGGGTCCGCGACAGCACCGAACCATTGGTCGGTGGCCACGCCGATACCCTCGACCACCAGCAGGACGAGCAGTGCACCGACCACGAGCCGGCCGAGCGGGCGGGACGTCCACAGCCACCACGAGGCGACCGCCAGCAGTGGGAGCCAGACGGCGAGATCCTGGACGAAGACGGGATTGGTCGTCATGCCCGATCCCGCCAGGAAGGCGGGCGGGTCCTCGCCGAGCATCGCGGGCACGATCGTCCGCAACCAGACCAGCGCATTGAGGGCGGCGACGACGACCGCGTACGCCGCGATGCCCCGTGCGGGCAGGCGGTCGTCGAAGCAGGCGTTGAAGACCGCCGGATCGATCTGCCGCAGCAGCGCCCCCGCGGACCACAGCGCGAGCGAGAGCATCGCCACATAGGCGAGGAAGAGACCGTTGAAGGGCGTGCCGAACAGGAACAGCACCGCCTGGTAGATGATGTACGCCACCGCTCCCAGCCACACCACGAGGGCCCGGGCGGAGTTCCTCGCCGCGAAGGACATCGAGGCTACGAGGAGCGGGACGGCGATGACCATCAGCACGAGCGCCGTCCCGCGGAGGCTCCCACGCGTCACGGCCGGCCCGCCGAGCACGTCGGGGAGGAAGAAGGAGGCGGAGGCGGCGAGCAGCGTCATCACCGCCAGGGCGGCGGACAGGGTGTATGCCGCGCCCGGGCGCACCAGGGCCGTGGCCGTCGCGCTTCCCTGCAGGAGTCCCTGGCCCGGCCGGCGACCGGACGGCGTGGCGACGGTGCGGACCGGGGCCTCGTCCGGGCGCGCTCCTCCGACGACGGCGGGTGGCTGGTCGCTCTTCATCCGTCGATCCTCGTCCGCGCCACGGGACCCGCCTAGGGCCGAGAGTCCCCTCACAGAGGCCCGGAAACACGAAACGCCCTCCCGAAGGAAGGCGTTCCGTGGTCGATGTCCGAGGACATCACATGGTCGGGATGACAGGATTTGAACCTGCGACCCCTTGACCCCCAGTCAAGTGCGCTACCAAGCTGCGCCACATCCCGAACGGCCTGTCCAGCAGGCCAAACCACTCGGATAACACTACAGCATCCAGCGGCGGAACCGCACACCGGAGAGGGGGTCAGCGCTTGCGGCTGCGCTTCTCGCGGACGCGCATGCTGACCTCGATGGGCGTGCCCTCGAAGCCGAACGTCTCCCGCAGGCGGCGCGTGATGAAGCGGCGGTAGCCGGGGTCCAGGAACCCCGTGGTGAACAGCACGAACCTCGGCGGCCGGCTGGAGGCCTGGGTCCCGAAGAGGATGCGGGGCTGCTTCCCGCCGCGCACGGGGTGCGGGTGGGCGGCCACGAGTTCGCCGAGGAACGCGTTGAGCCGGCCCGTCGGGATGCGGCGGTCCCAGGACTCGAGGGCGACGTCGAGCGCGGGGACGAGACGGTCCTTGTGCCAGCCGGTGAGCGCCGAGATGTTCACGCGCGGGGCCCAGTCCACGTGGGCCAGGTCCTGGTCGATCTCGCGCTCGAGGTAGCGCCGGCGTTCGTCGTCGAGCAGGTCCCACTTGTTGAAGGCCAGCACGATCGCGCGGCCGGACTCGATGGCCAGGTTCAGGATGCGGATGTCCTGCTCGCTGAGCACCTCGTCGACGGCGAGGAGCACCACGGCGACCTCGGCCTTCTCCAGGGCGGACTGGGTGCGCAGGGACGCGTAGAAGTCGGCGCCCTGCTGCATGTGGACGCGGCGGCGGATGCCTGCGGTATCCACGAAGCGCCAGGTGCGCCCGCCGAGCTCGATCATCTCGTCCACGGGGTCGCGCGTGGTCCCGGCCAGCGGGTCGACGACGACGCGGTCGGAGCCCGCGAGCTTGTTCAGCAGCGAGGACTTGCCCACGTTGGGTCGGCCGATCAGCGCGATGCGGCGGGGGCCGCCGGAGCGCTCGATGCCGCCGTGCTCGGAGAACTCGGGGAGGATCGTGTTGATGTGGTCGAGCATGTCGGCGGTACCGCGGCCGTGCAGCGCGGACACCGGCCAGGGCTGCCCGAAGCCGAGGCCCCACAGCACGGAGGCGTCGGCCTCGTTCTGGATGTCGTCCACCTTGTTGGCCACGAGGATGACGGGCCTGTTCTTGCGGCGCAGCATGCGCACCACGGCCTCGTCCGTCGCGGTGGCACCCACGGTGGCGTCGACGACGAACAGGACGGCATCCGCCATGTCGACGGCGATCTCCGCCTGGTCGGCGACGCGCGCGGCGATGCCCCTGGCGTCCTGCTCCCATCCGCCCGTGTCGACGAGGGTGAAGTTCCGCCCGGACCACTGGGCCGGGTAGGAGACGCGGTCGCGGGTCACGCCGGGGGTGTCCTCGACGACGGCCTCGCGTCGGCCGAGGATGCGGTTGACGAGCGTGGACTTGCCGACGTTCGGGCGGCCGACGATGGCGAGCACGGGGTTGAGCCGGCCTTCCGCCTCGTCGTCGAAGTCCTCGTGCCGGCGGTCCAGGAGCGCGGCGTCCTCGTCGTCGAGCTCGTAGTCCTCGAGGCCCGCGCGGAGGGAGGCGGCGCGCTGCTCCGCCTCGGCGTCGTCGAGGCTGTCGAGCAGCGCACCGACCTGGTCCTCGCCGCTCGGCTCGTAGTCCTCGTCGGCTCCGGGGCTCTGCTCGTCCGGCGAAAGGTTCTCGCTCATCTGGTATTCCTTCGGTTGATGTTCACCGTCTCCCGACGGCAATCCTGGGTGGGCTCGCGCCCTGGGTCTTGCGGTGGGCCGTCGCGGGACGGCTAGTGCGCCACCGTGCGCACGATGCCGAGGACGGCGGTTACGGTCTGCTCGAAGTCGAGGTCCGAGGAGTCGAGCGCGACCACTCCGTCCGCGGCCTGGTGGAACTCGACGACGGTCGAGTCCCGGGCGTCCCGTTCGGTGACCTGCCGCTTCAGCTGGGCGTCGGTCTGCGTACCGCCGAGCTGGTCCCCGCGGCGGCGCAGGCGCGCCTCCTCGCTCGCGGTGAGGAGGATGCGCACCTCGGCGTCGGGGGCGACGACGGTGGTGATGTCGCGCCCCTCGGCGACGATGCGGTGTCCGGCTCCGGCGATCAGCGCGCGCTGGCGCCGGATCAGCTCGGCCCGGGCACCCATGGTGGTCGCGACGGCGCTCACCGCTGAGGACACCGCGGGCTCGCGGATGGCGGCGGTGACGTCGTCGCCCCCGATGGTCACGGATTCGTGGTCCGGGCTGGTGCTGATGAACAGCTCGACCTCCCGCGCCGCCGCCTCGACGGCGGCGCTGTCCTCGAGATCGATCCCCTGCGCGACGCAGTGGAGGGTGACGGCGCGGTACATCGCCCCGGTGTCGAGATACGCGGCGCGGAGCCGCCGGGCCACTTCCCTGCTGACACTCGACTTCCCGGAACCGGAGGGCCCGTCGATCGCCACGACGAGGGACTTGCCCAGACGGAAGCCCGAGTGCGGGCTGGATGGCGCGGACTCGCCGGCGGCGTCCGGGATGATGGGCGTCTGCACTGCTGAAACCTGCGTCACTGCACTACCTTCCAGCCCCGCTGCGTCAGGGACTCCGTGAGTTCTTGTCGTTTGCCCGGGATGACCGACAGTTCGGCGAGGCCCACCTGGCGCCCGGGAGAGTGTTCGAGGCGGAAATCCTCGACGTTGATGCCGGTGTGCCCGATCTCCGTCAGGAGTTTCGCGATCTGCCCTGGCACGTCGTCGACGAGCACGGTCAGGCGGGCGAAGGAGTTCGGCGGCGTCCCGTGCTTGCCGGGCACGCGCGCCTGGCCTGCGTTCCCCTCGGACATCAGCTGGGCCATGTCGAGGCGGGATCCGCCGCCCGTCGGGTCCTCGAGGGTGCTGATCAGCCGGTTCAGGTCCTCGCGGACGCCGTACAGGATCTCGACGAGTCGGCCGGCATTGGCGGAGAGGATCTGCACCCAGAGGCGGGGGTCGCTCGCCGCGATGCGCGTCACGTCCCGCAGTCCGTTGCCTGCGAGCGAGAGCGCCTGCACGGGCGAGTCCTGCAGCCTGCTCGCCACGAGCGAGGACACCACCTGCGGCAGGTGGGAGATGAGCGCCACGGCCTGGTCGTGCTCCTCGACGGACATGCGCGCGGGCACGGCCCCGAGGTCGACGGCGAGCCGTTCGGCGCACAGGACGGCCTCGGTGGAACTGTGGGCGCCGCAGAGCACCCAGGGTGCACCGGTGAACAGTTCCGCGCGGGCCGCGACGGGACCGGACGTCTCGCGGCCGGCCATCGGATGCGTCCCGACGTAGCGCGACAGGTGCGCCGCGGCACCCGGCGTCCCTTCGAGGTCGCGCAGGATCGCTTCCTTCACGCTGCAGATGTCCATGACGACGGCGTCCGGGTAGTCCCGGAGCGCGGCCGCCACGACCTGAGCGGTGACGTCGGGAGGGGTCGCGACGACGACGAGTTCCGGTGCCGGCCGCTCCCCCGCGGCCAGCACCTCCGCGAGGAGCCGGCCGGCTCCGATGTCGCGGGCGACGGCCTCGGTGGAGGGCGAGCTGTCGGACAGGACGACGTCGAGCCCGCGGGCGCGCAGCCCCAGCCCGATGCTGGCACCCAGCAGCCCGGCCCCGATGACGAGGACCGGTCCTGCGAGGTGCGTTCCCTGCTCCGTGCGCGCGGTCATGGGCTAGAGGCCCACCGATGCCAGCAGGTGCCCGACCTCCTGGCGTCCGAGCACGCGGATGCTGCCCTGGCGCTGGTCGCCCACGCGGATGGGGCCGAGCTGGGTGCGGACGAGGCGTTCCACGGGATGCCCGACGGCGTCGAAGAGTCGGCGGACCACGCGGTTGCGGCCCGAGTGCAGCACGACCTCGACGAGGATGTGGCCGGGCGTCGAGTCGACGAGCTTGAAGGAGTCGACCTTCGCGAGGCCGTCCTCCAGCTCGATACCGGCCTTCATCTGCGCGCCGATGCCCTGGCCCATGGGACCGCGGACCTGCACGAGGTAGGTCTTCGGGACCTCGTAGGAGGGGTGGGTCAGGCGGTTGGTGAGTTCGCCGTCGTTGGTGAGCAGGAGCAGGCCCTCGGTCTCGGCGTCCAGGCGGCCCACGTGGAAGAGTCGCTCGTTCTTGTTCTTGTTCTTCAGGAAGTCGCTGATGCACGGGCGGCCCTCGGGGTCCTCCATGGTGGAGACGACGCCGCGGGGCTTGTTGAAGACGTAGTACTTGAGGTTCTCGTCGAGCTGGAGGCGGATGCCGTCCACGTGGATGGCGACCTGCTCGGGGGCGACGCGCACGCCGAGTTCGGTGACGACGGTACCGTCCACCTCCACGCGGCCGTCGAGGATCATCTCCTCGCAGACGCGGCGCGAGGCGACGCCGGCGAGGGCCATGACCTTCTGCAGGCGGACGCCCTCCGGATTGTGGACGTCGATCTCGTCGGCGGGGCGGCTGGAACGCTTGGGCCTGGCGACGCGCACCGGCCCGAGGTTCTGCCCGAAGCGTTCACGCCCGAAGGGCTTGGCGCCGGCAGGCTTCTGGCGCGCCGCGCTCTTCTGCTCACCCGTGCGTCCGCCGGTCGCGGCACCGGGGCGGCCGGGCTTGCCGGTCGCACGCCCTCCCGCCTTCGTCCCGAAGCGGCTCGAGGGGGTGCCTGCGGAGGGACGGCCCGCGGCAGACCGCGCGCGTCCCTCGGCGGATTCGCGACGGTCACCTGCATCGCGACGATCGCCCGCGCCGGAGGGGCGGCCTCCGGAGGAACGGGTGTCGTCCCGGGAGGGGCGGCCCCCGGAGGAGCGGGTGTCGTCCCGCGAGGGGCGGGCGTCGTCCCGCGAGGGGCGGGCGTCGTCCCGTGCGGGGCGGGACTCACCCGGACGGCCACCCTGCGCCGAGCGCTCCTGGAAGGGACGACCCTCACCGGAACGCCCGCCACCCTGCCCCGAACCGGTACGGGGAGCGGACTTCCTGGTGCGGGCAGCGTCGGATGGGCGCCCGGCCGACCCGCCGCGGCGCGGCGTATTGCGTCCGGAACCGGATCCTGGCTGCTGTGTCATGTAGAAAAGTCCTTCTCGTCGGTCGTGCTCAGTACGTCGTTTCGTCATACTCCCCAAGGCTCTCGAGGCCCGGCAGGTGGGGAGCGATCCGGGGCAGTTCGTCGACGCTGCCCAGCCCCAATCTTTCCAGAAAGAGGGTGGTGGTCCCATAAAGGACGGCACCGGTCTCCGGATCGGTCTCGAGCTCGACAACCAGTCCGCGCTGCAGCAGCGTGCGGACCACGGAATCGACATTGACGCCCCGAATCGCGGAAACCCTGGCACGGGACACCGGCTGGCGGTACGCGATGACCGCCAGGGTCTCGAGCGCTGCCTGTGACAACCGGGCTGATTGGCCGTCGAGCACGAAGTCTGCGACGACGGATGCGAAGTGCTGCCGCGAGAAGATGCGCCACCCGCCGGCGATGTTCCTGAGTTCGAAACCACGCGGCATGGGATCTTCGGCGCCCTGGGAGCCTGATCCAGTATAGCCGTCATACTCCCGCTGCAGGTCCACGAGCACCGCGCCCACCTGTGCGGCCGGCCGGTCGAGCGCCGCGGCGACCTGCTCGTCGGTGACGGGCCGGTCCGCGACCATGAGGATCGCCTCCACCGCCGCCCGCAGCCCGCCGGGCAGATCCTCGACGGGGACGTCCTGCCCGTCGGGGGCTGTCCCCTCGCTCATGCCGCACCCCTCTCGTCGTCGCGCGTGTCCGCCGCGCCCTCGCCATCGCTGGTCATCACGCCGGTCGCCCACGGCCCGTCCTCCGTGCTCCACCGCACCAGGAGCTCGGACAGGGGGGCCGCCTGCTCGAAGGAGACGGCACCGTCCCGGTACAGCTCCAGCAGGGCGAGGAATCGCACCACGAGCACCAGCCGGGACGCGGCATCCTCCGTGAGGTGGCGGAAGGACAGCGCGCCGCTGCCCTGCAGGAGGTCCCGCAGGGCCAGGGCCTGCTCGCGCACGCTGACCGCGGGCGCGTGCAGGTGTCCGATGCCCACCTCGGCGGGCCGTTCCTCCCGCGGCGCGAGCACCCGGGCGGCGATGGCCGCGAACTCCTCGGGAGAGTGCCGCCAGAGGAGTTCCGGGAGGAGCCGGGTGAAGTGCGGCTCGAGCGGCGCGTCGCGCGGGTGGCGTGCGTCCTCCTCCTCGAGGCGGGCGGCGAGGTGCCGGGCCATCTCCTTGAAGGCCCGGTACTGCAGGAGCCTGGCGAACAGCAGGTCGCGGGCCTCCAGGAGTGCGACGTCCTCCGCGTCCTCGACGGCGCCGGCCGGCAGCAGGCGTGCCGCCTTCAGGTCCAGGAGGGTCGCCGCGACCACCAGGAACTCGCTCGCCTCGTCGAGCTTCCACTCCCCCTCGGCGGCCTGGATGCGGCGGATGTGGGCGATGAACTCGTCCGTGACCTGTGCCAGGGCGATCTCGGTGATATCGAGCTCACGCCGGGAGATGAGGTTCAGCAGCAGGTCGAAGGGCCCGCTGAAGTTGGTCAGCTGCACCTCGAAGACCTGGCGCGCGCCGGCTCCCGCCGGCGTCCCGACCGCCGGGGCGTCCGCCACGCGCACCACCCTAGCGGGACCGGGAGGACCCGGAGGAGACCCGCACTAGGGCGCTCCGCCCCTGCTGATCAGTTCCTTGGCGAGGCGGCGGTAGGCGTCCGCACCGGAGTGGTTGGCCGCATAGGACGTGATGGGCTCCGCCGCCACGGTCGCGTCGGCGAACTTGATGGTGCGCTTGATGACGGTCTCGAAGACCTTGTCGCCGAAGGCTTCGACGAGGCGCGCGATGACCTCGCGGCTGTGGAGCGTCCGGGCGTCGTACATGGTGGCGAGCACGCCGTCGATCTGCAGCCGCGGGTTCAGGCGGTCCTGTACCTTCTCGATGGTCTCGACCAGCAGTGCCACGGCGCGCAGCGCGAAGAACTCGCAGATCAGCGGGATGATGACGCCGTGCGCCGCGGTGAGCGCGTTCACGGTGAGCAGCCCCAGCGACGGCTGGCAGTCGATCAGGATGACGTCGTAGTCGTCCGAGACCTTGCGCAGCGCGCGGTCGAGGACCTGCTCGCGCGCCACCTCGTTGACCAGCTGCACCTCGGCGGCCGAGAGGTCGATGTTGGCCGGCAGCAGGTCGATGTTCTCGATCGCGGTGTGCTGGATGGCGTCCTGGATGGAGACCTTGCGGTCCATGAGGACGTTGTAGACGGTGACGTCGAGTTCGTGCGGATTGGTACCGAGGCCGGCGGAGAGCGCGCCCTGCGGGTCGAAGTCGACCAGCAGGACCCTGCGGCCCGCTTCGGCGAGCGCGGCGCCGAGGTTGATGGTGGACGTCGTCTTGCCGACACCGCCCTTCTGGTTGACCATCGCGATGATCCTCGCCGGGCCGTGCGACTCCAGGACCCTCGGCTCCGGGAATTCCGTCACGGGGCGGCCGGTCGGGCCCAGTTCCGTGTCCGCCGCGCTGGGCAGGGTCGCTGAACCCTGTTCGCTACTCACGTATGTCTCCACGCTTCCATCAGTGTCGGTGCAGGCCGGCCCGTGATCGCCCACGGCCGCTTTTCTCTAGGTCAACGGTACAACGCCGAGGGCGGCCGCCGTGAAGATCGATGTCGGGAGGTGGCGAGCCTTGATCCTCGACCTGAGGTCGGAGCTTCCCGCGGGACGGGTTCCGAGGCCGGGAACGACGACGGCGACGGCCGGGGGTGCCCGGTCCGTCGCCGTCGGTTCTACTCGTGCGGTTCCTGCGCGGCGGGTGGCTCCCGCCGTCGCCCTGTCAGCGCGCGGCGGGTGCGACGACCGCGGCGTCGGTCCTGACGGCCGCGCCCTCCTCGATGCCGTCGTCGGTGTCGTCGTTGTCGAAGCGGTGGTCGGTGCTCATGGTCGCCTCGTCGAAGGGCTCGCGGCCCTCGAGGACCTCGTCCACGCGGGCGCGGTCGATCTCCTTGGTCCACGTGCCGATGAGGACGGTCGCGACGGCGTTACCGGTGAAGTTGGTCAGCGCGCGGGCCTCCGACATGAAGCGGTCGATGCCGACGATGAGGCCGACGCCGTCCACCAGGTCGGGGCGGTGCGACTGCAGGCCGCCCGCGAGGGTGGCCAGGCCGGCGCCGGTGACGCCCGCCGCGCCCTTGGAGGCGATGATCATGAAGACGAGCAGCGAGATCTGCTCGCCGAGGGCCAGCGGCGTCCCCATGGCCTCGGCGACGAACAGGGAGGCCATCGTGAGGTAGATGGCGGTGCCGTCGAGGTTGAAGGAGTACCCGGTGGGCACGGTGACGCCCACCACGGGCTTGGAGACACCGAGGTGCTCCATCTTCGCGATCAGGCGCGGCAGGGCCGCCTCGGAGGAGGAGGTGCTGAAGATCAGCAGGTACTCGCGGCCGAGGTACTTCATCAGCTTGAAGATGCTGACGCCGGTGACGAGCCGCAGCAGTCCGCCCAGGATGACCACGATGAACAGGATGCAGGTGATGTAGAACGCGACCATGAGCGTGGCCATGCTGATGATCGCCTGCACGCCGGTCTCGCCGACGACGGCGGCGATGGCGCCGAAGGCACCGATCGGCGCGAGCCACATGATCATGACGAGGATGCGGAAGACCAGGGCCTGGATGTGGCCGATGCCCCGGAGGATCGGCTTCCCGGCCGAGCCCATCTTCTGCAGCGCGAAGCCGACGAGCAGTGCGACGAACAGCGTCTGGAGGATGCTGGGACCGGTCAGTGCGGACAGCAGCGTCGTGGGGATGATCCCGAGCAGGAACCCGATCGTCCCGCCGTCGCCGCCCTCGGCGGACTCGGGCACGGTGTAGGTGGAGGACGAGATGTCCAGGCCCTCACCGGGCTGGATGAGGTTGCCGACGACGAGCCCGATCGCGAGCGCGAAGGTGGACATGAGCATGAAGTAGCCGAGCGCCAGTCCGCCCACCTTGCCGACGGTCGCGGCCTTGGCGATCGAACCGACCCCGAGCACGATGGTGCAGAAGATGATCGGGGCGATCATCATCTTGATGAGGTTGATGAACCCGGTGCCGAGGGGCTTGAGGGCCTTCGCGAACTCGGGGGCGACGAGGCCGAGGACTGCTCCGAGGATCACGGCCGCGATGACGGCGATGTAGAGGAAGTGGGTCTTGTCGACCCGCTTGCGGGGTTGTGCTGGTCCGCTGTCGGACCGCGCTGGCGCCATAGCCATGCTGTTCTCCCTTGGTGTCGGCCGCCCGGCGGCGCCGGCGGGGAGGTCGTTCTCCGTCCGCGGGGGTCTGGCCAGGAAGCGTAGTGTTGAGTCGTTCCTCCCCATCGTGCCCGTGCGAGTGACCCGGATCACGATTGCGTTCATACTGGTCGTGGTCGTACAGGCGTGGGGGCCAATTCGGAAGGAGCGGATCCCCGCGTGAGTCGATGGAGCCTCGCCCGCCAGTTCTTCCTGGCCCAGCTCGTCTTCATCGTGGTCCTCTCGGCCTCCCTGTCGGTGATCCTGTACCTCGACGCCGCCCGGGGCGTGAACGACGCCGCGGCCGAGCGGATGGTCGCCGTCTCCACGTCGATCGCCCTCGAACCCGCCGTCCTGGACGCCGTCGGAGGCCCCGACCCCTCGGCGACCCTGCAGCCCTACGCGGTGGAGGTGATGGACCGCCTGGGCGTGGACTTCATCACCATCATGGCGACCGACCGTACGCGCTTCACGCACCGCAACCCGGAGGAGATCGGCAGGCCCTACATCGGGTCCGTGGCCGAGGCCCTGGCAGGCACCACGCACTCGGAGACCTACGCCGGGACCCTCGGGCCGTCCATCCGCGCGATCGTCCCCGTCGTGGACGACACCGGGACGGTGCAGGCCATGGTCGCCTCGGGCATCACCGTGGACCGTGCCGCCATCGCGCGGAACGCGCAGCTCCCGCTCGTCGCCCTCATCGCCCTGGGCGCGCTGGCGCTCGGGGCCCTCGCCTCGTTCCTGCTCAGCCGGCGCCTCCGGGACGCGACGCTGGGCATGGGACCGGCCGAGCTCTCCCGCACGTTCGTGTTCTACGACTCGGTGCTCCACTCCGTGAGGGAGGGGCTCCTCCTGACCGACGCGGCGGGGCGCCTGGTGCTCTACAACGACCAGGCGGCCCGGCTCCTCGGGCTCGACGGATCGCAGGAGCCCGTTCCGGCGTCGCACCTGGCGGTGCCGCCGTCGCTGCGCGAGCTGCTCTCCTCGGGCCGGCGGGCCCTGGACGAGGTGCACGTCACCGAGTCCCGGGTCCTGGTGGTCAACCAGGAGCCCGCCGTCCCGCCCACTGCGCCGGGCCGCACCGCCCAGGCCCAGGGTGCCCTGGGGACCGTCACGACCCTGCGCGACCACACCGAGATCGAGGCCCTGACCGGGCAGGTGGAGACCATGCGGACCCTGACGGACGCGCTGCGCTCGCAGACGCACGAGCACGCCAACCGCCTGCACACCATCGTCTCGCTCGTGGAACTCGGCAGGGACGCCGAGGCCGTGGATTTCGCCACCCGGGACCTCCAGCAGTCGCAGCGGCTCACGGACGAGGTGGTCCAGGCGGTCGACGAGCCGTTCATCGCGGCGCTCCTGGTCGGCAAGGCCGCCCAGGCGAACGAACGCGGTATCGAGCTCACCTCGGACATCGCCCCCGATGCCCAGGCCGGTTCGCTCCATCCCGTGGACCTCGTGACGGTCATCGGGAACCTCCTCGACAACGCGTTCGACGAGGCCGCCCGATCCGAGGAACCCCGTGTCCGGCTCGCGGTACGACGCGCGACGGACGGCGACGGCGCACCGGTCGTGGAGATCGTCGTCGAGGACAGCGGCAACGGCCTGCCCGACTCCGAGAAGGCCCGGATCTTCGACTTCGGCTACAGCACCAAGCCGCCGCACGAGGCCGGGGGCGGGACTCCGGCCGGACGCGGCATCGGCCTCGCCCTCGTCCGCCAGGCGGTACGACGCTTCGCGGGCTCGATAACGGTGACGGACACGGACGACGGCGGGGCGCGGTTCACCGTCCGGCTGCCCGTCGCGCCCGTCACCGGCCGGGTCGGCGCATGAGTGCCATCCGCGTCCTCGTCGTCGAGGACGACCCGGTCGCCGCGGACGCGCACGCCGAATACGTCCGGCGGCTCGAGGGGTTCGAGCTCGCGGGAGTCGCCCGGAGCGGCGCGGAGCTCGCGGCGTTCCTCCGGCTGGCGGGCGAGAAGCCGGGGCGCGGCGGGGCCGCCGTCGACCTCATCCTGCTCGACATGAACCTGCCGGACGCTCACGGACTGGACATCATCCGCCGCCTCCGCGGTCTCGGCCTCCCGGTGGACATCATCGCGATCACCGCCGTGCGGGACCTGCAGGTGGTGCGCTCGGCGATCTCCTCCGGCATCGTCCAGTACCTCATCAAACCGTTCACCTTCTCGGCGTTCCGGGAGAAGCTCGACGCCTACCGGGACTTCCACCGGAACCTCGTGGAGCAGGCCTCGGCCACCACGCAGGAGGAGGTGGACCAGGCCTTCGCCTCCCTCCGGCCCGCCACCGTGGCGGCACTCCCCAAGGGCCTCTCGGCGGAGACGCTGCGTGCCGTCTCGGGGGTCCTGAAAGAGCTGCACGAGCCCACCTCGGCGATCGAGGTGTCGGAGGCCCTGTCCATGTCCCGCGTCACGGCGCGGCGGTACCTCGAGTACCTCGCCGACCGCAGGTCGGTCCTCCGGACGCCTCGCTACGGCACGCGGGGGCGTCCCGAGTTCGAGTACACCTGGGCCCGGACCCCGCCGGAGCGGTAGGTGCGCGTCAGCCGGCCGGCGACGGGCGGAGCAGGGGCTCCAGCGCGTCGAGCACCGAGGGGTCCTCGATGGTGGACGGGACGGCGTACGCGGCCCCCGCCGCCATCTGCCGCATGGTCTTCCGCAGGATCTTGCCGGACCGCGTCTTCGGCAGCGCCTCGACGACGACGGCGGACCGGAAGTCGGCCACGGGGCCGATCGTGCGGCGGACCATCGCCACGAGCTCGGCCTCGAGCGTGGCCGGGTCGAGGGAGACACCCGCCTTGAGGACCACGTAGCCGCTCGCCCGCTGTCCCTTGACCGGGTCCTGCAGCCCGAGCACGGCGCACTCGGCGACGGCGGGGTGCTGGGCGATCACCTGCTCGATCGCGCCGGTCGAGAGCCGGTGCCCGGCGACGTTGATGACGTCGTCCGTGCGGCCCATCACGAACAGGTAGCCGTCCTCGTCCAGGTAGCCGGAGTCGCCGCTCGTGTAGAAGCCCGCGAAGTCGCTGAGGTAGGCGTCCCGGTAGCGGTCGTCGCTGCCCCACAGGGTGGTCAGCGTGCCGGGCGGGAGCGGAAGGCGCAGGGCGATGCTCCCCTCGGTCCCGGCCGCCACCGGGGACCCGCCGGGGTCGAGGATCACGACGTCGAACCCGGGTGAGGGCAGGGACGGCGATCCGGCCTTCAGCGGCACGCCGCCCAGCCCGCGCGGGTTCCCGCAGATGGGCCACCCGGTCTCCGTCTGCCACCAGTTGTCGACGACGGGCACGCCGAGGACCTCCCCGATCCACTCGGAGGTCCCCGTGTCGAGCCGCTCACCGGCCGAGAAGAGCGTCTCCAGCGAGGAGAGGTCGTGGGAGCGGACGGCCGCGGCGTCGGGGTCGGCGCGCCGGACGGAGCGGAGCGCGGTGGGCGCGGTGAACAGCACCTTCACACGGTGCTGTTCGATGAGCCGCCCGAAGGCCCCGGCGTCGGGGGTGCCCACGGGCTTCCCCTCGTACAGGACCGTCGTGGCGCCGGCCAGGAGCGGCCCGTAGACGATGTACGAGTGGCCCACCACCCAGCCGACGTCGGACGCCGTCAGCATCGTGTCGCCCGGGCCCACGCCGAAGATCGCCTGCATGGACCACGTCAGCGCCACGGCGTGCCCACCGTTGTCGCGCACCACACCCTTCGGAGAACCCGTGGTGCCGGAGGTGTAGAGGATGTAGAGCGGGTCCGTCGCGGCGACCTCCACGGGCGGGACGGCCTCCGCAGCGGCGACGGCCTCGTCCCAGTCCAGCCACCGCGTCCCGGGCTCCCGGTACTCGGTGATGCCGTGGCCGAACCCGTCGCGCGCCTTGACGACGACGGGCGTCCCGGCGCTGTCGGCGAGCGCGAGCGCCTCCTGGACCGCGGGGAGGTACTCGACGCGCCGGGCGGGTTCGATGCCGCCGTCCGCCGTCACGACCGCCGACGGCCGCGCATCCCTGATGCGGGCCGCCAGTTCGGCGGCGGCGAAGCCTCCGAAGACCACGGAGTGGGCGGCGCCGATCCGGGCGCAGGCGAGCATGGCGATGGCGGCCTCTGGGATCATCGGCAGGTAGATCAGCACCCTGTCGCCCTTGCCGACGCCGAGGCGCGCGAGCACGCCCGCGAAGACGGCGACCTCGTCGCGGAGCTCGGCGTACGTGATGGTGCGGACCGTGCCGAGCATCGCGGAGTCGTAGATCAGGGCCGCCTGGTCGCCCCGTCCCGCCTCGACGTGGCGGTCGAGCGCGTTGTAGCTCGTGTTGAGGGACGCGCCGGGGAACCAGCGGTACAGCGGTGCGTCCGCGGTGTCCACGGCGGCCGCGGGCGGGCGCACCCAGTCGACCGCATCGGCGGCCTGCAGCCAGAACCGCTCCGGGTCCGCGAGGCTCTCCGCGTGCAGTCGTCGGTAGTCCTGTCCGGGGAGAACCCCGGGTCCTGCATCGTGTTCGGCAGCCATGGTCGCCCCTCGTCGCGCGTGGATGGTGAGGACCAGTATCCACCATCACCTTCTGTATACATAGGAGTCATAACTTCCAGCTGAGATCCGTAAATTCTTGTACTTGTGCACTCCTTTGCATACATTGGAGCCGGTACAGCCCCGTGACAGCGGGGTGATCGGCACCACCAGGACGAGCCGGAGGAGGCGAGGATGCGGGCCAGTGATCGCGCCTACGCCCTCCTGCGCGCGGACATCGTCGAATGGCGGCTGGCCCCGGGGGACGTGCTCGCCGAGGTGGAGCAATCGGCGCGGCTCGGCGTCTCGAGGACCCCCCTGCGCGAAGCGCTCTCCCGGCTCGTCGCCGAAGGCCTCGCCAGCCCGCACGCCGGGCGCGGCGTCGTCGTCTCCGCGATCTCCCTCGCGGCCGTCGCCGATCTCTTCGACGTCCGCCTGCCCCTCGAATGCGCCGCCGTTCGGCTCGCCGCCGTGCGCGGCGATCGCCCCGTCTTCGCGGCCCTCGCTGGGGAGTTCGCCCGCGCCGGGCAGCTCATCGGGGACGACGACGGCGGCCAGGACGCGTACTACGCCCTCGTGGCGCGGCTCGACGCCCAGATCGACGAGGCGGCCGGGAACCCCTACCTGCTGCAGGCCCAGAAACCGATCCGCACCCATCTGGCCCGGGTCCGGCGGCTGGCCCGGGACCACCCGCCCCGCCTCCTGGCCTCGGCCCGCGAGCACGAGCAGATCGCGCTCGCCCTGGGCGCCGGCAACGCCGATCTCGCCGAGGCCTCGATGCGCGTGCACCTGCACACCAGCCTGCAGCACCTGCTCGCCCCGGACCCCACCCGAACCTGACCGACCCTGCAACCCACCCTGAACCAGCCCCGAACCACCCCCGCAGCACCGAGAGGAACACCATGGTCGAACTCCACCCCGTCCGCGTCCACCGCAGTGAGGAGAACCTCCCCCGGGAGGACCAGCTCGCCTGGAAGATCGCCGAGGTCGCCACGGATCCCGTCGAGGTCACGGCGGACGTCACCGACATGGTGATCAACCGGATCATCGACAACGCCTCCGTGGCCCTCGCATCGCTGAACCGCGCGCCCGTCGTCGCGGCCCGCGCCCAGGCGCTGAGCCACCCGGTCTCGGTCCACGGCTCGGGGGCCGCCGTCTTCGGCGTCGACTCCCCCGTCTCCGCGGAATGGGCCGCATGGGCCAACGGCGTCGCCGTGCGCGAGCTCGACTACCACGACACCTTCCTCGCCGCGGACTACTCGCACCCGGGCGACAACATCCCGCCCATCCTCGCCGCGGCGCAGCACACCGGCGCCTCGGGCCGCGACCTGGTCCGCGCGATCGCCACCGGGTACGAGATCCAGGTGGACCTCGTGAAGGCCATCTGCCTGCACGAGCACAAGATCGACCACGTCGCGCACCTCGGCCCCTCCGCCGCAGCGGGCATCGGCACGCTGCTCGGCCTCGACGCGGACGTCATCTTCCACGCCGTCGGACAGGCCCTGCACACGACGACGGCGACCCGCCAGTCCCGCAAGGGCGAGATCTCCACATGGAAGGCGCACGCCCCGGCCTTCGCCGGGAAGATGGCCGTCGAGGCCGTCGACCGCGCCATGCGCGGACAGACCTCGCCCACCCCCATCTACGAGGGCGAGGACGGCGTGATCGCCTGGCTCCTCGACGGACCCGGGGCCGCCTACGAGGTGCCCCTGCCCGCGCAGGGCGAGCCGAAGCGCGCCATCCTCGACACCTACACCAAGGAACACTCCGCCGAGTACCAGGCCCAGGCCTGGATCGACCTCGCCCGGCGCCTCCACGGCTCGCACCCCGAGGCCACGGACCCGTCGAACGTCGCGTCCGTGGTCATCCACACCTCCCACCACACCCACTACGTGATCGGCTCCGGCGCCAACGATCCGCAGAAGTACGATCCCACCGCCTCCCGGGAGACGCTCGACCACTCGATCCCCTACATCTTCACCGTCGCGCTGCAGGACGGCCGCTGGCACCACGAGGACTCCTACGCCCCCGAACGGGCCGCACGACCGGACACGGTCGCCCTCTGGCACAAGGTCACCACGGTCGAGGACCCCGAGTGGACGCGCCGCTACCACTCCCTGGACATCGCGGAGAAGGCCTTCGGCGGGCGGGTGGAGATCACCCTCACGGACGGCACCGTCATCACCGACGAGATCGCCGTGGCGGACGCGCACCCCCTCGGCGCCCGGCCCTTCGCCCGCGCCGACTACATCGCCAAGCTGCGCATGCTCGCCGCGGGCGTCGTGGACGACGCCGAGCTGGGCCGCTTCCTCGCCGCCGTCGAGCAGTTGCCCGACCTGCCGGCCGGCTCGCTGGGGCAGCTCAACATCCTCGCGCGCCCCGGCGTCATCGATGCGGCCGCCGCGCCGCAGGGACTCCTCTAGGAGGCGGCCGTGCTGTACTCGAGCGTCACCCCCGAACAGAAGCGCCGGACCCTCAGGGACGGGCTCGCCTCCGGGCGCCTTCAGCAGTTCCCGGGCGCCTTCAACCCGCTCTCGGCCCGCCTCATCGCCGACAAGGGCTTCGACGGCGTCTACATCTCCGGGGCGGTCATCGCCGCCGACCTCGGCCTGCCGGACATCGGCCTGACGACGCTGACGGAGGTCGCCCACCGTGCCGGGCAGATCGCCCGCATGACCGACCTGCCGTGCATCGTCGACGCCGACACGGGCTTCGGCGAGCCGATGAACGTGGCCCGCAGCGTGCAGGAGCTCGAGGACGCCGGGCTCGCGGGCTGCCACATCGAGGACCAGTTCAACCCGAAGCGCTGCGGCCACCTCGACGGCAAGAACGTCGTGGACCTCGACACGGCCGTGAAGCGCATCCGGGCCGCCGCCGACGCCCGCCGGGACCCGAACTTCCTGATCATGGCGCGCACCGACATCCGGGGCACGGACACGCTGGAGGCCGCCTGCGAGCGGTCGCGGGCACTCGTCGAGGCGGGCGCCGACGCCATCTTCCCCGAGGCCCTGCGGAGCCTCGAGGAGTTCCGCGCCGTCCGCGCCGCCGTGGACGTGCCGATCCTCGCCAACATGACCGAGTTCGGCAAGAGCGAGCTCTTCACCGTGGAGCAGCTGCAGGAGGTGGGCGTCACCATGGTGATCTACCCCGTCACGCTGCTGCGCAGTGCGATGGGCGCCGCCGAGCGTACGCTGGACTCGATCAGGACCCAAGGGACGCAGGAGGCGGCCGTGGCGGACATGCAGCCACGGAGCCGGCTCTACGAGCTGGTGGACTACGAGGGCTACAACCGCTTCGACTCCTCCGTCTTCGACTTCGAGATTCCCGACGGCCGCCCGCCGGGCGGCGCCGGATCCGCACGACCGACTGCACAGGAGGACCAGGCGTGACAGAACCACAGATCCACAAGGGGCTCGCGGGAGTCGTGGTGGACTACACCGCGGTCTCGAAGGTCAATCCGGAGACCAACTCGCTCCTGTACCGGGGATACCCCGTGCAGGAGCTCGCCGGTCACCGCGACGTCGAGGACGTCGCCTATCTGCTGTGGAACGGCGAACTGCCGGACCCCGAGGAGCGGGCGCGGTTCGATGCCTTCGAGCGCGCGCACCGGGCCCTCCCGGAGCAGGTGGTCGCGGCGATCGACCTGCTGCCGCTGACGGCCCACCCCATGGACGTGGCGCGGACGGCCGTCTCCGTGCTGGGCGCCTGCCACCCGCTGGCGAACGACAACTCGGTCGAGGCGAACATGGAGAAGGCCGCCACGCTGTTCGCGGTGTTCCCCGCCGTCGTCGCCTACGACCAGCGCCGCCGGCGCGGGCAGGCCCGCGTTGAGCCCCGCGACGATCTCGGCTATTCCGCCAACTTCCTGTGGATGACCTTCGGCGAGGAGGCTCCCGCCGAGGTGGTGCACGCGTTCGACGTGTCGATGGTCCTGTACGCGGAGCACTCCTTCAACGCGTCGACCTTCACCGCGCGGGTCATCACCTCCACCCTCTCGGACCTGCACTCCGCCGTGACCGGCGCCATCGGCGCCCTCAAGGGAGCCCTGCACGGCGGGGCGAACGAGGCCGTCATGCACACCTTCGAGGAGATCGGCATCCGCGAGGACGAGTCCTCCGAGGAGGCCGCCGCCCGCGCGAAGGCGTGGATGGAGGAAGCGCTGGCGTCGAAGAAGAAGGTCATGGGCTTCGGCCACCGGGTCTACAAGAACGGCGATTCCCGCGTCCCCACCATGAAGTCCGCGCTCGACGCCATGATCGGGTACTACGGCCGCGGCGAGATCCTGGGGCTGTACTCGGGGCTCGAGACGGCCATGGACGAGGCCAAGGGCATCAAGCCGAACCTGGACTACCCGGCCGGGCCCACCTATCACCTCATGGGGTTCGACACCGAGATGTTCACGCCTCTCTTCATCGCCGCGCGCATCACCGGCTGGACCGCCCACATCATGGAGCAGACGGCCGCCAACTCGCTCATCCGCCCCCTGAGCCTCTACAACGGGCCGGACGAGCGGCACGTCGAGGGCTGACCCGCGCGTGCCGGCGCCGTCGCGCTCAGTCGACGACGGCGCCGGCGACGCTCTCGTTGTCAGCGGCCATGACGAACCGGGCGTGGACCGGCCGCCCCGCGAGGACGGTCGGGACCCAGTGGGGAGCGTCCTGCCACATCTCCTGCCAGGGGATGGCACCGACCCCGTACCAGCGCGGTTCGATCTCCTCGCAGGGGACGGCGATGGCGCACCCGGCCTCGGCCGTGAACAGGGACGCCGCCATGTTCCAGGCGGGCTGTGCAGGGAACCGCCAGGTGATCGTCCCGGCCGCACGCACCTCCGTCGGCACGAGCGCGATGCCGCTCTCCTCCTCGACCTCGCGTACGGCCGCCTCCCGGGCTGTCTCCCGACCGTCGATCTTGCCGCCGAGGGCCACCACCCGGCCGGCGCCGAACCGGGTGCGCTTGAGGCCGAGCAGCACCTGCCGCCCGCCGTGTCCGTCACTGTCACTGTCACTGTCCCGGAAGAGGAAGCACAGGACCACCCGCCGGTAGTCGACGCCGTCGATGCCCACCCACTCGGGGGTCGTGAGGCCGGCGTCCCGTCCCGGCACGCCGGCCTCAGGCAAGGGCCCGCGGGTGGGCCGCCGCGTACACCTCCCGCAGCGTGTCGGCGGTGACCAGGGTGTAGACCTGCGTGGTGGTGACGGACGCATGGCCGAGGAGCTCCTGCACCACGCGCACGTCCGCCCCGCCCTCGAGCAGGTGGGTGGCGAAGGAGTGCCGGAGGGTGTGGGGTGAGACCTCACGGGTGACCCCGGCGCGCTCGGCCGCGCTCTTCAGGATGGTCCACGCGCTCTGCCGGCTCAGGCGCCCTCCCCGCATGTTGAGGAACAGGGCGGGGCTGCCCGTGCCCTTCGCGGCCAGCCCCGGACGGCCCTGCACGAGGTACGCGTCGACGGCCCGGGCGGCGTAGGACCCGACGGGGACGAGGCGCTCCTTCGATCCCTTGCCGGTGAGCCGGACCACGGCGGGACCGTCAGCGGTGTCGTGGACGGAGACGTCGTCGATGTCGAGGCCGACCGCCTCGCTGATCCTCGCCCCGGTCGAGTACAGGAACTCGAGCAGAGCGCGGTCCCGCTGGCCCGACGGCGATCCCGTGTCCACGGCCTCGAGGATCCGCACCACCTCCGGGACGGGGATGGCCTTCGGCAGGCGGCGCCCCGCCATGGGCGGGGCCACGTCGCGGGCCGGGTCCCCCTCGGTGATGCCCTCCAGGGCCCAGAACCGGTGCAGGCCCCGCACCGCGACGACCGTCCGTGCGGCGGACCGCGGACTCAGCGGCGACTGGCCGTCCTCCCCCGAGACGACGGCCTGCGCGAAGGCGGAGACGTCGTGGCGCGTGATGCGGGCGGCGTCCTCCACGCCCCGGGAGCCGAGGAACGCCTCGTACCGCCGCAGGTCGCGCCGGTAGGCCGCGAGCGTGTTGGCGGACAGGCCCCGTTCCACCGACATGTGCTGCAGGTAGTCGCGGACGAGCACGGTCAGCGGTCCGTCGTCGCCCGCGGGTGCCGTTCCCGGCATGATCGTCAGTCCCCGAGCACCGCACCGCGCGGCCAGGCGGAGTGCTGGCTGGGGTGCTCGGGCCAGGGGGTCGACGCGGGGCGCAGGCCGGCGAACCCGTCCTCACGCGCCACCCGGGCGGCGAGGATCGCGGCGGCCGCGGACGGGCTGTGGATACGCCCCTCGAGGACCGCGTCCACGGCGGCGTCGAGGTCCACCCACTTCAGTTCGATCTCGGCTTCCTCGTGGGTGCGCGTGTGCCGGTCGGCCTCGGGGACGTCCCCGATGTCGCGGGCCAGGTAGACGCGCAGCGCCTCCGAGGAGGACCCCGGCGAGAGG
Source organism: Arthrobacter sp. L77 (assembly GCF_000816565.1). Classification (NCBI taxonomy): domain Bacteria; kingdom Bacillati; phylum Actinomycetota; class Actinomycetes; order Micrococcales; family Micrococcaceae; genus Arthrobacter; species Arthrobacter sp. L77. The sequence goes on from NZ_JWSU01000007.1 coordinate 88,999, forward strand.
AAGAGGTCCACGAGGACGTGCCATCGCCCGGCCGTGAGGTCGGCCTCCTCCGCGAGCTCGCGCGCGGCGGCGTCGACGAAGTCCTCGCCGTCCTCGTCGAGCAGGCCGGCGGGGATCTCCCACAGCGCCATGCGCACCGGGTGCCGGTACTGGCGCAGCAGGAGGACCTGGCCGGCGTCGTTCAGCACGAGCACCGCGACGGCACCCGGGTGCTGGATGAAGTCCCGGGTGATGGTCTCGCCGTCTCCGGTCAGCGTGAACTGCTCGCTGACGACGTCCCACACCCGCCCCTCGTAGACCGTGGTGGTCCCGAGGAGCCGGCGCGGGCTCTGCTCGTCGCCGAAGCCGGCGTCGCTGACCCCCGGGGGCTGCACCGTCAGACCTTCGCGCCGCGGCGTTCGAGGGCCGCCTTGACCAGGCCGGCGAACAGCGGGTGCGGCCGCGTGGGGCGCGAGCTCAGCTCGGGGTGGGCCTGCGTCGAGACGTAGTACGGGTGCACGTCCTTCGGCAGTTCGGCGAATTCCACCAGCTTCCCGTCCGTGGTGGTGCCGGAGAACACGAGGCCGGCGGCGGCGATCTGCTCGCGGTACTCGTTGTTCACCTCGTAGCGGTGGCGGTGGCGTTCGAAGACCGTCGTCTTGCCGTAGGTCCCGGCGACCACGGAGCCTTCCTGGAGCTTGGCCTCCCAGCGTCCGAGGCGCATGGTGCCGCCCATGTCGCCCTCACCGCTGACGATGTGCAGCTGCTCGGCCATGGTCGCGATGACGGGGTACTTCGTGTCCGGCTCGAACTCGCTCGACGACGCGCCTTCGAGGCCCACGACGTTCCGGGCGTATTCGATGACCATGCACTGCAGTCCGAGGCAGAGGCCGAGGGTGGGGATCCTGTTCTCGCGGGCGTAGGTCAGCGCGCCGAGCTTGCCTTCCAGGCCGCGGATGCCGAAGCCGCCCGGGATGCAGATGGCGTCGACACCGTCGAGGGCCTGCTTGGCGCCCTCCGGGGTCTGGCACTCGTCCGAGGGCACCCATTTGATGGTGACCTTCGTCTTGTTCGCGAACCCGCCGGCGCGCAGCGCCTCGGTGACGGAGAGGTAGGCGTCGGGCAGGTCGATGTACTTGCCGACGAGCGCCACCTCGACGTGGTGCTTCGGGTTGTGGACGACGTCGAGGAGCTTGTTCCACCGGGTCCAGTTGACGTCCTTGAACTTCAGGTCGAGCGCCTGGACGATGTACGCGTCGAGGCCCTGGGCGTGGAGCGTCTTCGGGATGTCGTAGATGCTCGGCGCGTCGGCCGCGTTGACGACGGCGTCGATGTCGACGTCGCACATGCGGCCGATCTTCTCGCGCATCGCCATGGGCACCTCGCGGTCCGAGCGGATCACGATGGCGTCCGGCTGGATGCCGATGGAGCGCAGCATCGCCACGGAGTGCTGGGTGGGCTTGGTCTTGAGCTCCTGCGAGGGTCCGATGTACGGGACCAGGGAGACGTGCAGGAAGAAGACGTTGTTGCGGCCGATGTCCTGGCGGACCTGGCGGGCCGATTCGAGGAAGGGCTGCGACTCGATGTCGCCGACCGTCCCGCCGATCTCGGTGATGATGACGTCCGGCGCCTTCTTGCCCGGGGTGTGCTCCGCCGGCAGGCGCATGCGGCGCTTGATCTCGTCCGTGATGTGCGGGATGACCTGCACGGTGTCGCCGAGGTACTCGCCGCGGCGTTCCTTCGCGATGACCGTCGAGTACACCTGGCCGGTCGTGACGTTCGCCGACCCGTCGAGGTTCTCGTCGAGGAACCGCTCGTAGTGCCCGATGTCGAGGTCGGTCTCTGCGCCGTCGTCCGTCACGAAGACTTCACCGTGCTGGAACGGGTTCATCGTGCCGGGGTCGACGTTGAGGTAGGGATCAAGCTTCTGCATCGTCACGGAGAGGCCGCGCGCCCTCAGGAGGTGACCCAGGCTGGAAGCCGTCAGTCCCTTGCCGAGTGAGGAGGCCACGCCGCCAGTCACGAAGATGTGCTTGGTCGTTGCGGATTTAAGGAACCGGGAGTTTAGTTGCTGCGCCACGGAATTCGAGACTATCACCGAGCGGCGGTCCGGGCAGCATCGGCGAGCAGTTCCTCGGCGTGGGCCCGGGCCGATGCCGAGTCCTCCTGGCCGGCGAGCATCCTCGCGAGCTCGCGGACGCGTTCGTCGTCGGACAGCACCTCCACGTCGCTGGCCGTCACTCCCCCGCCCTCTCCGTCCCGGGAGACGTTCTTCGTGACCCGGATGTGCCGGGCGGCGAATGCGGCGACCTGCGGCAGGTGGGTCACCACGATGACCTGCACGTGCTCGGCCAGCATGGCCAGCCGCCGCCCGATCTCGACGGCGGCCTTGCCTCCGACACCCGCGTCCACCTCGTCGAACACGAAGGTGGGCACCGGGTCGACGGCGGCGAGGACCACCTCGATGGCGAGCATGACGCGGGAGAGCTCTCCGCCCGATGCCCCCTTGCCCAGGGCGCGCGGCGCGGAGCCGGGATGCGGCTGCAGGTTGAAGGCGATGTCGTCCGCGCCGTGGACGGAGAGCGACTCGCCCGGCGTGACCTCGATGAGCAGTTCGGCGTCCGGCATGGCCAGCGCCGTCAGCTCGTCGCTCACCTTCCGCGCGAGGCTCTCGGCCGCCGTGCGGCGCAGGGTCGACAGCGTGTCGGCGAGCCCGTGGACCTGCCGGTCCAGGTCCGCGATGACGTCGTCGAGCTCCTCCACGCGGGAGGAGTCGCCGCTGAGTTCGAGCAGCCGTTTGACGGCGTCCTCCTGCCACGCGAGCACCTCGTCGATGGTGGGGGCGTACTTCCGGACGAGGACGGACAGTGCGGCCCGCCGCGACTCGACCTCCTCGAGCCGGCCGGCGCCCTCGCTGTCGAGCGCCGTCCCGTAGCCGGCCAGCTCCGCGGAGATGTCCGCGAGGAGGTAGCCGACCTCGGCGAGCCGTTCGGCGAGCCGGCCCAGGTCGGCGTCGTGCTCGGCGACGGCCTCGAGCTGGCGTTTCGCCTCGTCGACCAGGGAGACGGCGTCCGCGCTGGCCCCGATCTCCTCGGACACGAGGGCCTGATGGGCCACGAGCGCCGCGGTGCGGAGCTCCTCGAGGTTGCCGAGGCGCATCGACTCGGCCTTCAACGCGGCGTCCTCGCCCGGCTGCGGGTCGAGGTCGCCGATCTCCGTCAGCGCCGCTTCGAGGCCCTCGGCCTCGCGCAGGCGTTCGCGGGCCTCGCTCCTCAGCCGGTCGCGTTCGGTGAGGGCATCGCGCCACTGGCGGAACGCCTCGCCGTACGCGCGGAGCGCCTCGTCGACGGGCTTGCCGCCGAACTTGTCGAGCGCCTGCCGCTGCGCAGCGGCCCCCTTCAGCCGCAGCTGGTCCGACTGCCCGTGCACGACGACGAGTTCGTCGCCCAGCTCCGCGAGGACCCCGACGGGCGCGGCCCGGCCGCCCACGTACGCGCGGCTCCGGCCCTCGCTGGTCACGGTGCGGGCGAGGATCAGTTCGGCGACGCCGTCGTACTCCTCCAGGGCGGCTCCCGCCTCCGCGGCCCGCAGCGCGGCGGGGCTCATCGGTTCGAGCCTCAGCACGGCCTCCGCGGACGCGGATCCGGCACCGAGCCGGACGGCGCCGGCGTCGGACCGGGCACCGCGGAGCAGTCCGAGGGCCGTGATGACCATCGTCTTGCCTGCGCCGGTCTCGCCGGTGACGACCGTCAGGCCGGGCCCGAGGCGGAGGGTGGCGTCGGTGATGACGCCGAGGTCGCGGATACGCATTTCCTCGATCATCGTGTGGGTCCGTCCTGGTGCTGCACGGGGCCCCGCCACCCCTGGATGGGCAGTTCGAACTTGCGGACGAGGCGTTCGGAGAACGGCGTCTGCCGGGTGCGGGCGAGGCGCACCGGGTTGTCGGAACGCCGCACCTCGACGCGCGCGCCGGGCGGCAGGTCGATGCTCCGCCGTCCATCGCACCACAGCACGCCTGATGCGTCGGTGCGGGTCAGCAGTTCGACGGCGAGCACGGAGGTGGGCGCGACGACGAGCGGCTTCGCGAACAGGGCGTGGGCGCTGATGGGCACCATGAGCAGTGCCTCGACCTCCGGCCACACGATGGGTCCGCCGGCGGAGAACCCGTACGCGGTCGATCCGGTCGGGGTGGCGAGGACCACGCCGTCGCAGCCGAAGGAGCTCACCGGGCGGCCGTCGACCTCCATGACCACCTCGATCATGCGTTCGCGGCTCGCCTTCTCGATGGCGGCCTCGTTCAAGGCCCAGCTCTGCCCGAGCAGGGTGTCGCCCTGCCAGACGAGGACCTCGATGGTGGTGCGCTCCTCGACGGTGTAGCTGCGATCGGCGATCCACCGCACCGTCTCGGCGAGGTCCGCCCGCTCGCTCTCCGCGAGGAAGCCCACATGGCCGAGGTTGACGCCGAGCAGGGGGATGTCGGCCTCCCGCACGAGCTCCGCGGCGCGCAGGATGGTGCCGTCGCCGCCGAGGACCATGACGAGTTCGACGTCGCCGAAGTCGACGCCGTCGCCCAGTTCCTCGGCGGGTGCGGCGAGGGCGCCGTACTCGCCCTGCAGATCGGCGAGTTCCTCCTTGCGCATGACGGGCTTCAGCCCGAGGTCGTGGAGGCGCGTGCACGCTTCCTGCGCCGCGATCATCGCGTTCCTGCGGCCGGTGTGCGCGAGCACCAGAATTCGTCTACTCATCAAGCTCCGTCTGATTGGTCGGTCGGGGCGGCGGGGAAGAGTGCTGCCTGGGCGAGCGCCTGGTCCGTCAACCGGTCGAGCTCCCCCTCGATCCTAGGCACCATCGCGCGGCTCGGCATCTTTATCCACACGAAGTACTCCAGGTTGCCATCCTGTCCGGGCAACTCGCTCTGCGCGACGCCGCCGATGTCCAGCCCGCACTCGAGGGCGCTGTGCAGCACGCCGGCCACCGCTCGGCGGCGGGCCTGCGGCGACGTGACGACGCCGAGTCGGTTGAGGCCGCTGCGCCCCACCTCGAACTGGGGCTTCACCATCAGGAGCAGGTCCCCGCCGGGGTGCGTGGCGCCCGCAAGAGCCGCCATCACGAGCCGGAGGGAGATGAACGAGAGATCGGCGACGGTCAGCTCCACCGGTCCGCCGATGTCCCCGGGCTCGAGGTGGCGGACGTTCATGCCTTCGAACACCTGCACCCGAGGGTCGTCGCGCAGCTGCTGCACGAGTTGACCGTGTCCCACGTCGACCGCCGCGACCTGGCGGGCACCGCGCCGGAGCAGGACGTCCGTGAACCCGCCGGTGGAGGCCCCGGCGTCGAGGCATCGCCGGCCGGCCGGGTCGATGTCCGGGAAGGCGCGCAGGGCGCCGTCGAGCTTGGTGCCCGCCCGGCTCACGTAGTCCTCGCCCTGTCCCTCGACGGAGAGGACGTCCCCGGGCGGGACCGCGATCGAGGGCTTCCGCGCCACGACGCCGCCGCGGAGCACCCTGCCCGCGGCGATCAGCTGGGCCGCGTGGGAGCGTGAACGCGCGAGCCCCCGGGCCACGAGTTCCTGATCAAGGCGAGCCATGGGCTCCCGCCTGACGGAGCGTCCGCTCCGGGTCGAGCTCCCGGGCGAGCCGGTCGTGGACGTCCACGTACACGTCGGCGTGCTCCGCGACCGCGAGGTCCTGCAGCCCGTCGAGGAGGTCGAGGATCCGATCGACGGCCGTCCCACCCGTCGGCGACGGCATGCCGCCCTCCGGAGCGGAGGCCTGTGCCTCGTCCATCTGGTCCCTTCCTGTTGCGCTGCCTCGAACACTGCCCGGAGCGGAGGAGCCTGTGTGCCCGGTCCGTACCGTGTCCAGCCTAGCCAGCGGCTTCGAAGCTCACCTCGGGAGCGGTCGCCGTCGTCGCTGTCGGGTGGGCTGCCCACCAGGCGGCGCAGGCCGCACGCCAGCTGTCGACGTCGTCCTCGCGGCCGGTGACGGCCACCGTCGAGCCCGCGACGCGGGCCGTCGCGCCGCCGCACGTGGAGGCGCCGGCGTCGCCGGTGACCGCGGGGTACTCCTCGTACAGCTCCGCGAGGGAGCCGAGGAGGTAGTCCGGGCGCTCGTCGACCCGTGCCGCCAAGGCGGTCCTGACCGAGTCCACGCCGGTGAGGACGAGGGCCGTGGACATGCCCGCCCGATTGCCGCCCAGGATGTCCGTGTCGAGGCGGTCACCCACCACAAGGGCTCGCTCTGCGCCCGAATGGCGTGCGGCCGTCCGGAAGAGGGCCGCCTCCGGCTTGCCGGCCACGGAGGGTGACTGCCCGGTCGCGGCGGCGACCGCGGCGACCAGGGTCCCGTTGCCGGGAGCGATGCCGCGCTCCTGCGGGATGGACAGGTCCGTGTTGGTCGCGACCCACACGGCGCCCGCAGCCACGGCGTAGGCCGCCTCCGCGAGGTCCTTCCACCCGAGGGCCGGCGAGAATCCCTGGATGACGGCGTCCGGCCCGTCAGCCGCTGATCCGACGACGGCGAACCCCTGCTGCCGGATGCAATCCGCGAGGGACTCGCTGCCGACCACGAGCACCGACGCACCGGCGGGCACCAGGCCGGCCAGCAGTTCGGCGCCCGCCAACGCGGACCCGAAGACCTGGTCGGCACGGGCCGGCGCTCCGAGCTCCCGCAGGTGGGCGGCCACCTGCTCGGAGGATCGCGACGCATTGTTCGTCACGTAGGCGAGGCTCTTGCCCTCGTGGGCGAGCCGCTCCAGGGCGGCGGTGGCCCCCGGGATGGCGTGCGGTCCGGCGTACACGACGCCGTCGAGGTCCGCGAGGATCCCGTCGTAGCCGTCGATCAACCGATCAGTCATCGACGCCGTCCTCCGACCGCGTCGCGTCCGGCGCTGCGGAGACTTCGACCGGCATCGGCGGGGTCCCTGCCGCACCGGCACGATCGGCATTCTTCGCGCTCTTGGCCGGCTTGGTGTCCTTGGTCGCCTTGGCCGCCTTGCCGTCCTTGGTTGCCTTGCTGTCCTTAGTTGCCTTGGCCCCCTTGGCCGCCTTGCCGTCCTTGCTGTCCTTGGTTGCCTTGGCCGCCTTGCTGTCCTTCGCGTCCTTGCTGTCCTTAGTTGCCTTGGCCCCCTTGCTGTCCTTGCTGTCCTTCGCGTCCGACGGCGCTGAGTCCGCGCCCCCTCCGTCATCCATGCTGAACAGCACCTCGGTCTGCAGAGGCTGCACCGAAGAAGCCGACTCGCCGACAGGGATGGCCTCGACAGGCACCGGGTCGGTACTCACTGCCGGTTCCTCCACCGAGGCGTCCTCCGACCCCGGAACCACGGCGGACCCGTCCTCCGCTGCGTTGCCCGAGCCATCCACGGCGTCCTTCGCTGCTGACTGGTCCTCCACCGGATCGACGAGAGTCGCTTGAGTGTCCTGCACCGCAGCACCTGACGGCTCGTCCGTCCCTGTCAAAGCCGCATCAGCCTCTCCCGCGGCTTCGTGGTCGGCCTCGTGCTCGTCCTCGTGCTCGTCCTTGTGCTCGTCCTTGTGCTCGTCGTTGTGCTCGTCCTTGTGCTCGTCCTTGTGCTCGTCGTTGTGCTCGTCCTTGTGCTCGTCCTTGTGCTCGTCGTTGTGCTCGTCCTTGACCGCCCCCGCGTCCTCGGACGCTCCGGCAGAGGGCTGCTCATTCCCCGTGGGCACTCCGGCTGCTGCCGCCGTCTCGCCGGCGTCGGCCTCCGCGCCGTCCGCAGCGTCCGTAGCGTCTGCAACGTCTGCAGCGTCTGCAACGTCCGCAGCGTCCGCAGCGATCGTCACGTCGGTCACGTCGGTCACGTCGAAGAGCGAAGCGGCTTCGTCGGCTTCGTCTGCCTGCTCGGCGGTGTCTGCTGACGCTTCGCGCTGAGGCTCATCGGCACTGGCACCTGCGGGTGTCTGTGCTGGTGCGCCGAGGACGTCCGCCACCTTCGGCACCGGGGTGGGAGCGGGTTCGTCGTCCTCTCCGAGGTCGATGATGTCGGGCTCGAGGTCGTCGTCCAGACCGAGGGCCTTCTCCGCCACCCGGGCCTGGCGCCGCCACTTCTCCGACTCGCCGGAACGGCCGGCAGCATCGAGCGCTGCCGCATACGCACGGAACAGGCGGGGAGTGAAGGAGAAAGCGCGGTGCAGGTCCAGCTGAGGGATCTCGAGGGCAGCGACGGCGGCATCGAGCTGGCCCAGGTCCGAGCGTGCACCGGACACGACCATGGCGAGTTCGGCCTTGCCGGCGGCATCGAGGGACTCGGCCTCCTCGCTGCGAGCGAGGTCGAGCGCCCTGTCGGGACGCCCCAGGCCGCGCTCACAGTCAGCCATGACCGGGAGGTGGACGTTGGATCCGCTGATCCTGCGGAACGTCCGGAATTCACGCAAGGCCTCGCCGTAGTGTCCTGCACCGTATGCGGTCAACCCGACGGCTTCCCGGACGGCAGCAAGGCGTCCACCGCGGCGGCTCGCAGCGAGGGCATGCTGGAAAGCCAGCTCCGGGTCGAGGTCCAGGAGTCGACCCGCCATCACGAGGTGCTTCGCGACCCAGAGGGCGCTTCGTTCCTCGAGGTTGCGGATCTGGGCCCGGGTCACCCGGTCGAGCTCGTCGCCCTTGACGTCCTCGTCGATCTCCGGGGAACGCTCCCGGTCCGGTCGGTTCGCGCTCCGGAGATCCCGGGCGTTGTGGGGACGGGGGGCGGCGGACTCTTCCGATCCGTAGCCCTGGTGCCGGTCACTGTCACGGCGCTCGGAGCCGGAACCCCTCTCCTGGCGATCCGATGGTCGCCGGTGGGAGTTGCCCCGTTCGGGCGAACGTCGCTGCCCGGCGGACTGTCCCTCTCCGGACGCGGAACGCGACTGCCAGGGACGATCGCGACCCTCGTCGGACCGGCGCGTCGGCGCCTGGCCTCGACTGGCGGACCGCGGCTGCCGATCGGCAGCGGAGCCCGATGACGACCCACCGCGGGAGGCTGCCCCGCGCAGCTGGGCACCCCGCCCCTCCTCGGGCCCTCGTGCCGGTCGCTCCGTCGAACGGGATGCTGAGCGGTCGGGGTTCTGGCCTCTGCGGTCGCTCCATTGCTGACTGCCGCCACCGTCCCTGGCCTGACCCGTCCGACCCTCGCGTGGTCGGTCCGGACGGTCTCGACGGTCGTCCTGGCCGGCTCGTTCCGGTCGCCCGCCCCGGCTTCCTCCGGTGCGTGCGTCGGACTGCCCTTTCCAGGCAGGCCGATCACCCGGGGGACGCCCTGCGCTGCCCGATGCCTGCGAGCCCTCGCCGGTCCGGTTGCTGTCACCGCTCGGGCTGCGATCGGCGGATCCGGGGCGGGAGTCGTCGTCGGCGCGAGCGTCATCTCCGGCGCGGGGCGTCGATGGACGAGTGCCCTGGGCGGCCGACTTCGAGCCCCAGGAGTGACGGCGTTCAGGCCGCTCGGACCCTCCCTGATGACCGTCCGCCGGCCCATCCGACCGGCGGGGGTTTCCGTCTTGTCCGGCGGTGTGCTCCTGCTCAGTCATGGCAGTGCGGTCCTCTCATCAGGGTCCGGCATCTCTACCGGCGGGTCTCTATTTTGCTGTGGGTACTACCCATCTATGGAACCACGAAGCGGCCGCCCCCACGTCATCGTGATGCCTGGATCAGCCCCTTGTGATGCACACCTCTGCGCCGGGGTGAACGCCTCTGCCGGCGGCCGCCAAGGAGCCGCGGCACCGGCTCTCCCGAACCGGCCGTCGACGTCCTGCTGCACCAGCTCCGCCAGGCCGGCCCCTTCGGAATTCCTAGAGATCCCCACCGATGGACTGGGCCTCAGGCAGCGTGAGGCATTCAGAACCGGAAGCACTACGAATCGTATCGGGATCCCATCCCGCTCCGATGAGGTAGATCACTGCGATGTCCGGAGAGCGCAACTGGACTTCGTCGTGTCCCGCGAGCTGAGGGCAGAGCCGCCGGGGTGCTCGAGGCGCCCGCTGATCGCCTCCGTGGGTCCGTTGCCGTTGCCGGGGCAGTCGAGGAAGGCGAGGACGACGAGGACGACGAGGACGACGCCGGCGCATTGTTTCGAGGTCCGGCCGACTCCGCCCCTGACGGATGCGCTGCCGGCACCTATCCAACGCGTCGTGGGCGAGCCCGACACCAGGGACCGGGTGCATGACCGGGTCTGCACCCGGACGCTCCTCGGACGCGGCGGTCCTGAACCCGGTGCACCCTGAAGGCACCCCCTCACCTGGGGACACGGCATTCCAGCACCGAGCCCTTCCAGCCAGGGTGGTGCCAACAGCCACCAGGCCGAACCTGTCGAGCCGGCAGAACGTCATCGGATCACACGCCGCCCAAGGGGGCCTGGGGTCAGGGGGTGGGAGCGATGGGGTCGGGGGTGGATTCCCGACGAGCTGAGGCTCCGCCCCGCTATCTGGTGGTTAACGTGGGAAGGCCCCGCACCTGGTGGTGTGGGGCCTTCCTGTAATGGTTGTCCGGCGGTGTCCTACTCTCCCACACTCTCTCGGGTGCAGTACCATCGGCGCTGTGGGTCTTAGCTTCCGGGTTCGGAATGGGACCGGGCGTTTCCCCCACGCTATGACCGCCGTAACCCTTGCTACCTGACGCGCCCGTGCCGTGCCCCCGGGTGCCCTGATGGGCGGGG
>NZ_JWSU01000008.1:0-1415 GCF_000816565.1 Arthrobacter sp. L77
CGCCGGCGTCGGCCGGCCGTTCCACCTCTGGCGGTCCCGCCGCTCCGCCGCCCGGAGCCGGCGCCGGCCGCGCTCCGTCGTGCGCCCGCTCATCACGTCCCGCCGCGAGGTGTGGTCCCACCGCCGGTCGGTCATCGACGCGTTCACCTCGCGCGGGGCCTCCGCCGGACAGGACCCGCTGCAGCGGACCGAGGAGTACATCCCGTCGGGGGACGGCACCGACGACTTCGCCGCGCTGTCCGCCCCGGCGCGGCTCTGGATCGGATCCGGGGCCGTCCTGGCGGTCGTGGTGCTGCTCGCCGCCGCGATTCTCGGCCTCCACGGCCTCATCGGTGCCCCGGCCCTCGCGGGAGGGGCCCTGCTGCCGGTCGCCGCGACCCCGGACGCCGTCTGGCACAGTGCGACGGCGTGGTGGGCCGGCCTGGGAGCCGGATTCCCCGTGCATGGCTCGCCGTTCGCGTACGTGCTGTGGCTGCTGTCCCTGCTGGGCCTCGGCTCGGCGAACACGGCCGTCGTCGTCACCGTGGTCTGCGCGCTTCCCCTCGCCGGCCTGGCGGCGTGGTCCGCGGCCGGCGCCCTGACGCGGTCCCGTGCGCTGCGCCTCTGGGCCGCGCTGTCCTGGGGTGCGGCGCCCGCCCTGCAGGTCGCCCTCGGGCAGGGCCGCCTCGGCGCGCTGCTCGCCCACCTCCTCCTTCCCCTGGCCATCCTGGGGATCGTCCGGGCCGTCGGGGGCGCGCCGGCCCTCCGCCCGATGCCGGACGGCGTCGTGAAGCCCGGGATCGACGGGACCCGCAGCTGGACCGCGGGCGCCGCCGCCGGTCTCGTCCTCGCGGCGGCCGCGGCGTCGGCGCCCTCCGTCGGCGCCCTCGCCGTGGCAGGACTCGTCGTCGCACTGATCGTCGGCGGGACGAGGGCGCGCACGCTGTGGTGGACCCTGCTGCCCGTCGTCGCGCTGTACCTGCCGTACCTGTTCTCGGCCCTCGACCATCCCCGGGGTCTCCTCGGCGACCCGGGCGTCCCGCTCGCCGTCGATCCTGCCGCGCCCTGGCAGCAGCTCCTCGGGTTCCCCGTGCGGTTCGACCCGATGCTCGCGTCCGCCGCAGCCGGTCTCCCCGGCCCGGGCCCCTGGCCGCTCGTCGCCGCGATCGTCATCGGCGGGCCCGTGATCGTCCTGGCCGCCGTCGCGCTCTTCCGGCGGAACGGACGCGGCACCCTCGTGCGCACCCTCTGGCTCCTCGCGATCCTGGCATTGGCCCTGGGCGCGCTGGCTCCGCGGTTCCCGGTCGCGGCGGACGGCCCGGCCCTCGTCGGGGTGTTCCCCGGACCGCTCGTCTCGGTCGTGACCCTGTGCCTGCTCGCGGCCGCCCTCGCGGGGCAGCCGGGCCGCCCTGACGCCGGCGTCCCCGCGGCCCCGG
>NZ_JWSU01000008.1:1782-344209 GCF_000816565.1 Arthrobacter sp. L77
AGGAGGCGCCCGCCGCGGGAGCCGACTCCTCGGTCTTCGGCACGGGGATCGGCCTGGAGCCCGTGGCCGGGCGTCCGCTGCCCGCGACGGCGGCGGACCGCGGCACGGGCCCCGACCGCACCCGGACGCTCGTCGTCACGGTCGACGACGACGACACCGTCGGCGCCGCCCTCACACGCGGCGCCGGGACGACCCTCGACGCCCTCAACCCGCTGTACGCCGCCCGCACCCTGCAGGGCGCAGGGCAGGTGACCCTGCGGGAGGACGGCGAGTCCGCCCGGCTCCTCCGCACGAGCGTCGCCGTGATCGTCGGTGCCACGGGCGCGGACCCGCGCGGCGACCTGCGCGAGCTCGGCGTCGGCTTCGTGGTCCTCCGGCAGTCCGAGGCCGCCGGGGACTTCCTCAGCGGCCGCATCGACGCCGTGCCCGGCCTCACCGCCGTCGGCGACACCGAGGCGGGGCGCCTCTGGCGCGTGGTTCCCGACCCGCTCGACGGCGGCACGGACGACGCCGGCGATCCCACGGCCCGGGTGCGGGTCGTCGATGCCGAGGGCCGGACCGAGTCGCTCGTCCCGTCGTCGGACGTGGATGCGGCCGGTGCGGTCCCCGTGGGCGCCGAGGGCCGGCGCCTCGTCCTGGCGGAGGAGGCCGACCCCGGGTGGCACGCGAGCCTCGACGGCCGACGGCTCGAGCCCGTGTCCGACGGCTGGCAGCAGGCCTTCGCGCTGCCCGCCGCGGGCGGCAGGGTGGAGCTCTCCTACACGAGCCCCTACCAGCCGTGGGCCGAAGGGCTCCAGGCGATCGTCCTCGGACTGACGCTGCTGCTCGCCATCCCCGTGCCGTCCCGGCCCGCGGTCGTGCGGCCGAAGGGCGGCCACCCACCGCGCCAGGCCTTCCCTCGTCCATCCTCCGACGACACCGTGTCCGGCATCCCCCGGGACGGCCGGAGGGACGACGAGCCGGCCGGTGCCGGCCCGCAGCCGGCGACGAGTGGAAGCGGGGCGAGATGAGCCGGGGACGGAAGACCGACCGGACGGCCGATGCCATTCGGTCGGATGCCATGCAGTCGGACACCACCCGGTCGGCGGACACGGCCGTCGCGGCGCGCGCCGTCGCCCGCGACAGGGCGGCCGGCGTCCGCGGGCCCACACGCCTCGGCACTGCCCTGGGCGCCGCGACCGGCGTGGTCCTCCTCGCGGCCACGGCGGCGATCGCCTCCGGAAACGTCATCGCCGGCCTGCCCGCGGGCCCCGGGACCGACGTCGGGATCCCGGCGGCCGCCGTTCCGGCCGCTGACCACACCGCGGTGTGCCCTGCGCCGCCGCGACTGGTCGAGTCGGTCGGCGACGGCGACGGCGACGGCGCCGATCCCGAGTTCGGCCCGGCGTCGGCCGGCGCGCGGACCACGGTGTCCGGCGTCGTGCTCAGCGACCTGGGCGCCACCGTGACGGGGAGCGGGCTGCTGCCCGTCGGCGGGGAGGAACCGCTGGCCCTGATCCGGGAGTTCGCGACCGGGGACTCCCCGGACGTCCCTGCCGGCAGCGGCGAGGACGGCCTGACGGACCGCGTCGCGGGAGTGACCCGGGGCGTCGCCGTCGACGCCCCGACCGTCCTCCGCGCCCAGGCGCAGGGCGGGCTCACCCCGGCGGCCGCCGCGACCGCCACCTACACCGCCGCCGACGGGGACCTCCGCGGGCTGGCAGCCACCGCCTGCCAGGTGCCCTCCAGCGATTTCTGGCTCCTGGGCGCCGCGACCACCGTGGGGCAGTCCTCCGTCCTCACCCTGACCAATCCCACCGGCACGCCGGCCGAGGTGTCGCTCGAGCTCTTCGGGCCCGACGGCCCCCTCGTGGCGGCAGGGACCCGCGGTCGGCTGGTGGCGCCCGGGGAGACCCGGCGGATCGTGCTGGCCGGACTCGCCGGCAACCAGGAGCGGGTGGCCGTGCGCGTGCGCAGCGACGGCGGACGCGTGAGCGGCGTCATCCAGCAGAGCGTCCTGCGCGGCCTGACGCCCGGCGGGGTGGAACTCCTGTCGCCGAGCGCTCCGGCAGGCCTGACCCAGGTGGTGCCCGGCGTCGTCGTGCAGGACGCCGCAACGGCGCGCCGCATCCGCGAGCAGGAGGGGTACGGCGCCGCATCCCCCGCGCTGCAGGTGCTCGTCCCCGGGTCGAGCGACGCCGTGCTCGACATCCAGGTGTCCGGACCGGCCGGCGAGGTGGACCTGCCCGGCGGGGGAGTGGTGACCGCCGCGGCCGGTTCCGTGACGAGCGTCCCCCTCGACGCGCTCCCGGAAGGCAACTACACCGTCGCCGTCACCTCCGACGTCTCGGTGGTCGCTGCCGCACGCGTGACCCGCGGGATCGACGACGGCGAGCCGGTGGACCTCGCGGGAGCCCCGGCGGCCGCCCGCCTCGGCAGCGACCACGTGGTGGCGCTGGCCGAGGGCGTGGACACCGCCCTGGTCCTGGGCGCGCCGGACGGCAGGGGAGAGATCACCCTGACACCCGTCCAGGCCGACGGCGTGCTGGGCGAGCCCGTGGTGATCGGCATCGCGGGAGGGACGTCCGTGACCGTGCCGTCGTCGTCCGTGGGTCGCTCGCCGGTCGCGGTGATCGTCGACGCCACCGGGGACCCGGTGTACGGGGCGCAGGTCATGACACTGCCCGGGGACAGGAGCGGGATCTCCGTCGCGGGCATCCCGGCGGGTGCGACGGGTCCGCAGAGCATCCCGGTGGATCTCGGGTACTAGGGGCCGGTGCCGGGACGGTCCGGGCTGCTAGGCCTGCGAGCGCCCGTACGCGGGATCGACGGCCTCGGGGGCGAGACCCATGAGCTCGGCGGTCTGTTCCACGACGACGTCGTGCACGAGCTCGTTGACGGACAGCACGCTCCTCGCGGCCATGAGCACCGGGTGCCGGTAGATGGTGATGACGGCCGGCCGGTTCGGCGAGGCGGGGGAGCATGATCCCAGGAGGCCCCGCAGCGACTCGGGCGTCATGTCCTCGAGGCCGTCCGGGATCTCCTGCACCATGATCTGGACGTCCTGGATGCGCTCGCCCCACAGGCGTTCGAGCCGCTGCGCCGACTCCATCACCCAGTCGTCGAACTGCTCCGACCGCGACCGCGCACCCGGCAGGTACTGCGGGAGCAGGTCGCCGCGCATACCGCGTCCCCGGCGATTGCGTCGGCGCTCGTAGAACGACCGCGCCGGACGCTCGTCTGCGGCCGCCGGATCGGTGAGGTTCACCGAGAGTGTGGGAGCATCCTGCATGCAACGACTCTAAGCCTTCGACCGCCCCGCCCGCACTCCCGCGACGGCACCCTGTGGGGTTCCCGCCCCCGGGTGTCGTCCTGGTGTGTCGTCCTGGGGTGTCGTCGGTGGCGCCGCGACCGCCGGGGCGCGTCACGGCTCTCTCCCCGGCCGATCCCCGGTAGGCTTCAACATCGTGGGATCACTCCGTCAATGCTCCAGATCGGCCTGCGCCCGCCGGGCGATGGCCACGCTGACCTATGTCTACGCGGATTCGACGGCGGTCCTCGGTCCCCTCGCCACCTACGCCGAACCCCACACCTACGATCTCTGCGCGGCCCACGCCGAACGCCTCACCGTGCCCCGCGGCTGGGAAGTGGTCCGCCTGACGCTCCCCGACGCCGCGCCGGAGCACAACTCCGACGACCTCCTGGCCCTGGCCGACGCCGTGCGGGAAGCCGCCGCGGAGCCCACCGTGGAGGCCCCGCCGGTCGGACCCCGCAGCACCAGGGCACCCATGGAACCACCGGCCGGCGTCAGCGGCCCCCGGCGCGGCCACCTGAGGATCCTGCGGGAACCCTGACGGGACGGCCCTGCCCCGCCCGGACCGTCCGATCCGGGCCGGCGCGGCCGCGGTAGACTCGGGGGTAGAATCCCCATCCCTCCCGAGCGAAAGAGCTCCCTGTGGCGAACCTCCCCTCCCGACTGCTCGACGTCCTCCGCTGCCCCGTCACGGGGTCGAAGCTCCTCCAGGAGGGCCGCGTCCTCCGCTCCTCCTCACCGGGGCCCGACGGCACCCGGCTGACCTACGTGCTCGACGAGGGCATCCCCGTGCTCCTCCGCCACGAACCACTCGACGACGGCGCACGCGCCTGACCCGGCCCGCCGCACCCCAGCCCTCCCGAACCTCCAAGGACCAGGACACCATGACCTTCGACTACAAAGTTGCCGACCTCTCACTCGCCGAGGCCGGCCGCCACCAGATCCGCCTGGCCGAGCACGAGATGCCCGGACTCATGTCCCTGCGCCGCGAATTCGCCGAATCCCAGCCCCTCGCGGGAGCCCGCATCGCCGGGTCCCTGCACATGACGGTGCAGACGGCCGTCCTCATCGAGACGCTGACCTCCCTCGGCGCCGAGGTGCGCTGGGCGTCCTGCAACATCTTCTCCACCCAGGACGAGGCCGCCGCGGCCGTCGTCGTGGGCGCCGGCACCGTCGAGGAACCCGCCGGTGTGCCCGTGTTCGCGTGGAAGAACGAGTCCCTCGAGGACTACTGGTGGACCGCCACCCAGATCCTCACCTGGCCCGGCCAGGCGGACGGCCTCGGCCCGAACATGATCCTCGACGACGGCGGGGACGCCACGATGCTGGTGCACAAGGGCGCCGAGTTCGAGGCGCTCGGAGCGGTCCCCGCGAACCCGCAGGAGGGCGACGCCGACTACTCGCACGAGTACACCGTGTTCCTCGACACCGTCCGCTCCACGATCGGGTCCGAGCCGCAGAAGTGGACCGCGATCGCCGCGGGCATCAAGGGCGTCACCGAGGAGACGACCACGGGCGTGCACCGCCTCTACCAGCTCGCCGCGCAGGGCAAGCTCCTCTTCCCGGCGATCAACGTCAACGACTCCGTCACCAAGTCGAAGTTCGACAACAAGTACGGGATCCGCCACTCGCTGCCCGACGGCCTGAACCGGGCCACCGACGTGCTGATCGGCGGCAAGGTCGCCGTCGTGTGCGGGTACGGCGACGTCGGCAAGGGCGCGGCCGAGGCCATGCGCGGGCAGGGCGCCCGCGTGATCGTCACGGAGATCGACCCGATCTGCGCACTGCAGGCGGCGATGGACGGCTACCAGGTCGCGAAGCTCGAGTCGGTGCTCGCGCAGGGCGACATCTTCATCACGACCACCGGCAACAAGGACGTCATCATGGCCCGCCACATGGCGGGCATGAAGCACCAGGCCATCGTGGGCAACATCGGCCACTTCGACAACGAGATCGACATCGCAGGCCTCGGGCGCATCCCCGGTGTCGAGAAGATCGAGATCAAGCCCCAGGTGCACGAGTGGGTCATCCCCGCCGACGAGGCCGCGGGCGTGGAGCAGCACTCCATCATCATGCTGTCCGAGGGCCGGCTCCTGAACCTCGGCAACGCCACGGGCCACCCCTCGTTCGTCATGAGCAACTCCTTCGCCAACCAGACGATCGCCCAGATCGAGCTGTACACGAAGTTCGGGCAGGACGACGCCGAGGGCAACCGCGAGTACGAGAACCAGGTGTACGTCCTCCCGAAGGTCCTCGACGAGAAGGTGGCCCGCCTGCACCTGGACGCGCTCGGCGTGGAACTCACGGAACTGACCAAGGGCCAGGCCGAGTACCTGGACCTCGACGTCGCCGGTCCGTACAAGCCGGAGCAGTACCGCTACTAGCCGGCGGCCGATGTGTCGGGGCGGCTGCTGCCGGTGCCTCCGGGCGCCGACAGCAGCCGTTCTCGTGTCCGACACCTGCCGCCTCCGCGGTGAGGCGCGTCACGTCACGTACAGTCCGCTCAGAGGTAATGACGTGGAAGGGCTGGACGCATGCGCACGAAGCAGGGATCGGGCAGGGCCGCAGGGAGCCGGAAGGGCTGGACGATCGCAGCGATCGGCGCCGCGGCGGTCGTCGCCGTCAGCGCCGGCGTGGGTATCGCGACGGCCTCGCCCTGGGGTGATCCGGAGCCGTCCTCGACGTCGTCCCCGGCCGCAGCGTCCGACGCCCCGGGCACAGCGGCGACCACGCCGGCCGGGCCGCAGGCCGAGGACTTCGGCGTGGGACTCACGCCCACGGACAGGGCGTCCTCGGTCAATCCCGTCACCACGGCCGCGGTGACGGTGACCGGGGGGACGCTCGACGCCGTCGAGCTCGTCCCGCGGGCGGGCGGCACGCCCGTCGCCGGCACCCTGTCCGACGACGGCACGAGCTGGGCCGCGACCGGCCGCCTCGCCTTCGACACCGAGTACGAATTCTCCTACGCCGCCCGCGATTCCGCCGGAGAGCCCCGGCGCGGCACCTCCACCTTCACGACGGTGGAACCCGCGAACGAGGCCGACTCCGCGATGTACCCGCTGGACGGCGCGACCGTCGGCACGGGCCAGCCGCTCGAGTTCACCTTCAGCGAGCCGGTGACCAACCGGGACGCCGTGGAGAAGGCCATCACCGTGACCAGTACGAGCGGGCAGCCGGGCGCCTTCTACTGGCTCTCGGACACCAAGGCCCGCTACCGCCCCGAGACGTTCTGGGCCCCGAACAGCACGATCACGGTGGAGTCGAGGCTGTTCGGCGTCGACTTCGGCAACGGCATGATCGGCAACGGCGACACGACCAGGACCGTGAAGACGCACAACACGCGCCTGGCCGTCGTCGACAACACCACCAAGACCATGGAGGTGTACCTCGACGGGAAGCTCGACGCCACCTTCCCGATCACCCTCGGCACCGAGGACTGGCCCTCCACCGAGGGCTACATGGTGGTGATGGAGCAGTACGAGAGCACCCGGTTCACGGCGGAGTCGATCGGCCTGGAACCGGGCGACCCGGCCTACTACCCTCCCACGATCGTGAACCACGCGAGCCGGCTGAGCAACGGCGGAGCGTTCGTGCACGAGGCGCTGCCCGCCGCGCAGGTGGCCCTCGGCAACTTCAACGTCTCCCACGGCTGCATCGGGATGTCACCCGAGGGCGCCGAGTACTTCTACGACACCTTCGCGACCGGGGACGTGGTGCAGATCCTGAACACGGACTACGGCCCCATGTACGTCTGGGACGGCTTCGGCGACTGGAACGTCCCGTGGGACGAGTGGGTCAACCAGCCGTAGGGCCGTCCGGCCCGCCACGACCCGCAGGCTCCGCGCCCTGGCCGAACGGCAGGGTGTGGAGCCTCCTCGCCGTCGACTCCGTCCGGGTACGCTGCCGCATCATCGCGGCGTAGTCGCGGTCCCTGCGCGCCGCGACGACGGCGTGCAGGAACTCCTCCGGGTGCGTGTCCGCCGGGGGTACGGGCCGCACATGGCGGCTCGCTTCGGCCGCCAGGTCCACGGCGAGCGTGGCGCGGGCCGACGGCGTGAGGCGCGGGGCCTGCGCCAGGAACTGGGACATCCTGCGGGCCAGGGCGTCGGGCAGGCGGCCGATGTCCGCCGTCGCCGCCCAGGCCTCGAGGCGTGGGGGCATGACGAGGACCGCCCGCGGCCGGGCGACCACGCGCTCCCGCATCGCATAGGTCCCGGCGAGCAGGTCGCCGAGGCGCTTCGAGCGCTCGTTGAACAGGGAGACGAGGAACGCGAGCGAACCGACGAGCAGGTAGATCTCGAGGATCGCGAGCATGCCGCGGATGAAGGCGTGGCGGAAGCGGATCGCCCCGCCGTCGTCGCGCACGATCCGCAGGCCCATGACGAGGCGGCCCAGCGACTTCCCGCGGGTCAGGGTCTCCACCGTCACCGGCAGGACGAGGAGGATCAGCACGACGACGACCAGGGCGAGGGCCGTCGTGAACGCCGGGTCGAAGACGCCGTCGAGGAGGTTCCCGATCAGCAGCAGCAGGAGGACCGCGAGGACGATCTGGGCGAGGATGTCGATGACGACGCTCAGCCCGCGGGCGGCGAAGCCCGCCGGTTTCAGTTCGAGGACCACGGCCTCGCCGGTGACGACCGAACTCATGCATGTCCCCCTGGCGACCGTGACGGGACCTGGTGGTCCCGTGCTCCCTCCCAGCAGCGTAGCGCCGTCGTGCCGTTGCCGCTCGGCGACGCCGCCGTGACTATAGGGTTGGCCCATGGACGTTGACGCATTCATCGCCGTGCACCGCAGCGACTGGCAACGCCTGGACGAACTCGTGGGCCGGCGGAGGCTCGACGGTGCGGAGGCGGACGAACTGCTGGTCCTCTACCAGCGCGTCTCCACGCACCTGTCCATCATCCGGTCCGTGGACCCCGAGAGCACGCTGTCCGGGGCGCTGTCCACCCGGCTCTCCCGCGCCCGCACCCGGTTCACGGGGGCGAGGTCCAACACCATGGAGGACATCGCCCAGTTCTTCGTCCTCTCCCTGCCCGCCGCGTTCTACCGCATCCGGTGGCTCACGGCGGTGGTCGGGGTGCTCTTCGTCGCGGTGGCCTGGCTCTACGCCTCCTGGGTGGGCACGCCCGGGGTGATCCAGGCGCTCGGGCCGGACGAGGAGCTCCGACGCTACGTCGAGGAGGACTTCGTCGACTACTACTCGGAGAACCCCGCCGCCTCCTTCGCCGGCCTGGTGTGGACGAACAACGCCTGGATCGCGCTGCAGGCGGTGGCGTTCGGCGTCACCGGCATCTGGCCGGTGGTCATCCTGTACCAGAACGCGCAGGGCGTGGGCATGGCCGCCGGCATGATGGCGTCCTACGACCGGCTCGACACCTTCTTCGTCTACATCCTGCCGCACGGCTTCATGGAACTCACGGCCATCTTCGTCGCCACCGCCGCGGGGCTGCGCATCTTCTGGGCCTGGGTTGCGCCAGGGCGCAGGCCACGCGCCCTGGCGCTCGCGGAGGAGGGCCGCGCGCTCATCACGGTCGCGCTCGGGCTGGTGCTGGTGCTGCTCGTCTCGGGACTCGTCGAGGGGTTCGTGACGCCGAGCGGGCTGCCGCCGTGGCTGCGCCTCACCATCGGATTCCTGGTCTTCGCCGCCTACTGGGCGTACACCCTGATCCTCGGACGGCGCGCGGTCGAGGCCGGGCACCGCGGCGACCTCGGCGTCGTCGACCGGGGAGACGCCGTCCTCACCGCCTGACCGGCAGGCGTGCGGGGAGCCTCCCGGCAGCGCACCCGAACGCCCGGTAGTGTCGGAAGACGCCGGATGCAGGCACCGGCGGCACCCATCAAGGAGACAGAAGCAGTGGCAGAGACCGACAGCACCCGTCCGAACGCCTCCGGCGCATCCCGCGCGGACGGGGTAGGCCCGGACGCCCCCGGCGCGGCTGCGGTCGAGACGGACGCCGACGCTCCCCGGCTCGGGGACGACGCTGCCCGGGTCGGGGAGGACGCTCCCCGACGTGAGGACGACGCTGCCCGGGTCGGGGAGGACGCTCCCCGACGTGAGGACGACGCTGCCCGGGCCGGGGAGGACGCTGTCCCGGTCGGGGACGACGCTGCCCCGGTCGTGGACGACGCTCCGTCGGAGCCCGTGGAGGAGCCGGAGCCTGCAGGAGTCCCGGTCGCGGCCGCGGTGGCGGCAGGAGCGGCGTCGCCCGGGGCCGGGTCGTCGGGGAGTGGAAGCCACACGCAGGCCGCCGCCGAACCGTCCACGGGCACGGCAGCACTCTCCGTGCGCCCGCCGGACAGCGNTGCGTGTGGCTTCCACTCCCCGACGACCCGGCCCCGGGCGACGCCGCCATCCGTGCCGTCGCGACGTCGTCGTTCCTGTGGCTCGAGTACCACCGGCCCGGGTTCCCCGCCGACCGGTTCGGGTTCTCGCTGGACGACCGCATGACCTACGGCTCGTACGCGCTCGACTACGTGCTGAACTTCGCGCCCCCGCGGTACCTCGGGGGACTGGTGACGCCCGAGGGCGAGCCGCTGTTCCTCGCGTCGGAGGTGGGTCACATGGCGGATGTGAAGGGCGTCCTCGGGCTGTCCTTCTTCATCGCCCTCGTGCTCCTCGTCCTCGCCGTCCTGGCCTGCGTCTACCTCGCACGGCACTACAGGGGCGGGATCCGCCGGGCGCTGTTCTCCGGCGCGGTGCTGACGCTGGTCGGCATCGCCGTCCTGACCGTGCTGGCCGTCCTCGCGTGGGAGACCTTCTTCACGCAGGTCCACGCCCTATTCTTCGCGGACGGCACCTGGACCTTCCGCGTGGACGACACCCTCATCCGGCTGTTCCCCGAGCAGTTCTGGACGGACTCCGCCGTGACGGTCGCGGTCGTCGTGCTCGCGGCGACCCTCCTCACGCTCGTCCTCACCTGGCCCACGAAGGCCCGCCGTGACCGTTCCATGATGGCCCAGGACGCAGCGCAGGCGCGGCGCCGCGAGGCGCTCGACGCCTCCTGACGGCTACCGCCGGGCGTAGAGCTCGTCCATCGCCCGGGTGTGGTCGGCGACGACGGCGGCCCGCTTCAGCTTGAGGGTGGGCGTCAGGTGCCCTGATTCGACGCTGAACTCGACGTCGAGCACGCTGAACGTGCGGATCTGCTCGGCCCGCGAGACCGTGGCGTTCGCGGCGTCGACGGCGGACTGCAGCTCGGCGAGGACGTCGGCGTCCCGGGCGGCCTGCTCCGCCGTCAGCTCGGCCCGGCCGCGCGCCGCGGCCCAGGGCTCCAGGGCCTCGCGGTCCAGGCTGATGAGCGCCGCGATGAACGGCCTGCCCTCGCCCACGACGACGGCCTGGCCCACGAGCGCGTGCTCCCGGAGCTTCTCCTCGAGGGGGCCGGGCGCCACGTTCTTGCCGCCCGCGGTCACGAGCAGGTCCTTCTTCCGCCCCGTGATGGTCAGGAAGCCGTCCTCGTCGAGCGCACCGAGGTCGCCCGTCCTGAAGTAGCCGTCCTGGGTGAACGCCTCCGCCGTCGCGGCGTCGTCGTGGAGGTACCCGGCGAAGACGCCCGCGCCCTTCACCTGCACCTCGCCGTCGTCGTCGAGCCGCACACTGGTGCCCGGCATCGGGATGCCGACGGATCCCACCCGCGTGAGGGACACCGTGTTCACGGTGCACGGGGCGGTGCTCTCGGTGAGGCCGTAGCCCTCCTGTACCAGGATCCCGGCGCCGCGGAAGAAGTGGGCCAGGTGCTCGCTGAGCGGGCCGGCCCCGGACACCGTGTAGGTGACCTCGCCGCCGAAGACGTCCCGCAGCCGCGGGTACACCATCCGGTCGAAGACCGCGTGCGATGCCCGCAGGGCGGGGGAGGGCCCGCGCCCGCCCCGGCCGCGGGCGTCCACCGCCCGCGAGTAGGCGACGGCGGTGCGCTCGGCGGCCTCGAAGAGCCGGCCCCTGCCGGACTCCGCCGCGCGCCGGCCCGCCGTGGCGTGGATCTTCTCGAAGATGCGCGGGACGGCGAGCAGGAACGTCGGCCTGAACGTCCCCAGGTCCTCGAGCAGCTGCGCCGCCGAGCCGGAGTGCGCCAGCGTGATCCCCCCTGTGAAGCACACCACCTGGACGGCACGCGCCAGCACGTGGGCCAGGGGCAGGAACATGAGGGTGCGGGCGTTCTCCTGCTGCAGGAACTCGGGTAGGAACTCGAGGGTGTTGACGGCGAACAGCGCGAAGTTGCCGTGCGTGATGACGCAGCCCTTCGGCCGCCCCGTGGTGCCGGAGGTGTAGACGATGGACGCGGCGTCCGCGAGGCCGCGGGAGGACCGGGCTGCCTCGAGCGCGTCGTCGGACACCGCCGCGCCGGCCTCGCCGAGCGACGCGAGGCCCGTCACGCCCTCCAGTGGCTCGCGGGCCAGCCGGATGACGGAGGTCGCCTCCGCCCGGCCCGCCCGGGCCGCGGCGTCCAGGACGACGCCTGCCCTGGACTCGTCCTCGACGAACACGACGGCGGGCTGCGCATCCTCCAGGATCCACGCGACCTGGTGGGCGGAGGAGGTCTCGTAGATGGGGACGGTGACGGCCCCGGCGAACCAGATCGCGACGTCGGCGAGCGTCCATTCGTAGCGTGTCCCCGACATGACGGCGACGGCGTCGCCGGGCTGCACGCCGTGTGCCACCAGGCCCTTGGCCACGCGCGTCACCTGCTGCAGGAACTCGGCCGCCGAGACGTCCTGCCACCGCGCCCCCGAGCGCACCGCGTACAGGGCCCGCCCCGGCTCGGCGGCATGGGTCCGCAGCAGGAGGTCGGTGGTGTTGCTGGTCGCCGGGAGGTCGACCAGCAGGTCCGTGATGGCTTCGCGCACGATGGCTCGCTTTCGTTCCGGAGATGCCCGGATGGTTCGGGGGTGGGCCGCGGCCCTAGATCCAGCTCGGCAGCCACATGCGGTCGCGCCACTGGTCGTAGGGGATGACCTCGGCGGTCCAGATGGGCAGGAAGTAGGCCGACAGCGCGACGGCGGCGGCCAGGAAGAGGCCCACCAGCACGATACCCGTCCGGCGCCGGGCGCCGTCCGCCGCGGGCCCGCCGAGCACGAGGCCGAGGCAGTAGACGAGGGACAGCACGAGGAACGGCTCGAAGGCCACGGCGTAGAAGTAGAAGGTGGTGCGTTCCGGGTACAGGAACCAGGGGAGGTAGCCTGCGGCGACGCCGGTGAGGACGGCCGCGGCACGCCAGTCGCGGCGGCCCAGCCAGAAGAACAGGAGCACCACCAGGGACAGTGCCGCGCTCCACCAGATGAGCGGGTTGCCGAGCACGGTCACGGCCTGCGAGCAGGCGTCCGCCCCGCAGCCGGCCGGCTTCTCGTAGAAGTACGACGTCGGGCGGCCCACCACGAGCCACGACCAGGCGCTCGCCTCGTACGGGTGGTCGGAGCCGAGGCCTTGGTGGAAGGTGTAGGCGCTGCGGTGGTACTCGGCGAGGGAGCGGAGCCCGTCCGGCAGCCAGCCCCACTGCTCCGACGGGTTCTGCCCGGCCCAGGTGCGGTCGTAGGCGTCCGAGGACAGGAACCAGCCCGTCCAGGAGCCCAGGTAGGTGAGCGCGGCCACGGGGACGAGGCAGGCGAAGGCGAGCAGGCCGTCCTTCAGCGCGGCCCCCGCGAGCCAGTGGTGCACCCCGGCGATCCGCCGTGCGCTCATGTCCCAGGCGACCGTCATGAGGCCGAAGGCGGCGATGAAGGGGAGGGCGGACCACTTGGTGCCGAGGGCGAGCCCGAGGCACACCCCGGCCGCGAGGCGCCACGGGCGGAAGCCCAGGAAGGGGCCGTACGCCGGCGCCAGGAGGCGGGTGGGCCGGCCTCCTGGCGCCGGCGCGGCGAGCCTGTCCGCGAGGCGCCGCCGTCCGTCGTCGCGGTCCAGCAGGAGCGCCGCGAACGCCGCGAGGAGCCAGAAGCTGAGGAAGATGTCCAGGAGGGAGGTGCGCGACTGCACCAGGTGGTGGCCGTCCACCGCGAGGAGCAGCCCGGCCGCGGCCCCCAGCAGCGCCGAGCCGAACATGCGCTGGGCCACGACGGCGAGCAGGAGGACCGAGAGGGTCCCGACGACGGCGGCCGAGAAGCGCCAGCCGAACGCGTTGTCCGCGCCGAACAGCAGCATGCCGACGGCGATCATCCACTTGCCGACCGGCGGGTGGACCACGTAGTCGGCGGTGGCGAGCAGGACGTCGGGGGTGCCGGCGTTGAAGGAGTCGTTGGCGTCCTCCGGCCACTCGCGCTCGTAGCCCGACTGCAGCAGCGAGTAGGCGTCCTTCACGTAGTACGTCTCGTCGAACACGAGGGAGCCGGGCTCGCCCAGGCGGACGAAGCGCAGGATCCCGCCGAGCAGGGCCACCGCCAGCGGGAGGACCCAGCGCAGGGCACCGCCGGGGGACGCAGCGCCGAGGAGGCGGGCCAGCAGGGCGTCGCGCGTGAAGGCGAGGGAGGGAGCGAGGACCCAGGATCCGGCCTGCTGGGGGCTGTCCCGTCGGGGTCGGACGGCGGTGGGGCTCACCCTGCCATGCTACCGGCGGCGGCGGCGTGGGCTCCGCACCCGGCCGCGTGCCGGGCCGCGCGGAGCGCTAGGCTGGTGCGGTGAACCAGCCACTCGACGACGACGCCCCCGACTCCGACCGGGAGGACCCCTCGGTGCCCGGGACGCAGGCGCCTGCGGACGAGTCCGGGGCGGACCAGCCCGACGACGCCGTCCGGGCTCCCATCACGGCGTACCGCGGCACTGCGGGCGACGACAGCGGGCGGGGGCGGATCGTCCTCGCGGCGACGCCCATCGGCAACATGGGCGACGCGACCGAACGGCTGATCGGCCTGCTCCACACCGCCGACGTCGTCGCGGCCGAGGACACCCGGCGGCTCCACCGCCTGGTGCAGGCGCTCGGCGTCACGGTCACGGGCCGGGTCATCAGCTACCACGAGCACAACGAGGCCGAGCGCACGCCCGAGCTGCTGGACCTCGTCCGGGACGGCGCGACCCTGCTGATGGTGACCGACGCCGGTATGCCCTCGGTCTCGGATCCCGGCTACCGCCTGGTCGAGGCCGCGGTCGCCGAGGGCCTCGACCTGACCGCGGTGCCCGGCGCGTCCGCGGTGCTCGCGGCGCTCGCGCTGTCCGGGCTGCCCACCGACAGGTTCTGCTTCGAGGGGTTCCTGCCCCGCAAGCCGGGCGTGCGCGCAGGGCGCCTCGCCGACCTCGCCGCGGAGCGCCGCACCATGGTGTTCTTCGAGGCCCCGCACCGCCTCGAGGCGATGCTGCGCTCGCTGCAGCAGGCGTTCGGCTCGGACCGGCAGGCGGCCGTGGCCCGCGAACTGACCAAGGTGCACGAGCAGGTCATCCGCGGCTCCGTCCTCGAGCTCCTCCAGTGGGCGCAGGAGAACGAGGTGCGCGGCGAGATCGCCGTGGTCCTCGCCGGAGCCCCGGAGGCTCCGCCCTCGCGGCCCGAGGACCACGTGGCGGAGGTCAATGCCCTCATGGACGGCGGGATGCGCCTCAAGGACGCGGTGGCGGCGGTCGCCGAGGAGGCCCGCGTCAGCAAGCGCGAACTGTATGCCGCGGTGATCGCCGCGCGCTGACCGGAGCGCCGGGCGCTGTGCATTCGTCCAAGGGGAAGCCCGTTCCGTGGTGCAGCCTCTACTGGACACCCGTTCATCGCGCGGTCTAGCGTGAGCGGGAATGCCCCGTCGGGGCGCGCCCCGAATCTTCGCGAAGGAGCTCACAATGGCTGTCACCGCCGACCAGGAGAAGGCAGTACTCGACAAGGTGCCTACCGGGCTCCTGATCGACGGGGAATGGCGGGCGTCGTCGTCCGGTGCCACCTTCGACGTCGAGGACCCGGCGACCGGCCGCACCCTGCTCACGCTCGCGGACGCGACCCCCGAGGACGGCATGGCCGCGCTCGACGCCGCCGTCGCCGCGCAGGCCGACTGGGCGCGCACCGCCCCGCGCGAGCGGGGGGAGATCCTGCGGCGTGCCTTCGACCTGGTCACCGCGCGCGCCGACGAGTTCGCCCTCCTGATGACGCTTGAGATGGGCAAGCCGCTGGCCGAGGCGCGCGGCGAGGTCACCTACGGTGCGGAGTTCCTGCGCTGGTTCTCCGAGGAGGCCGTCCGGACCTCGGGCCGGTACTCGGTCTCGCCCGACGGGAAGTCCCGCCTGCTCGTGAGCAAGAAGCCCGTGGGGCCGTGCCTGCTCATCACGCCGTGGAACTTCCCGCTGGCCATGGCGACGCGGAAGATCGCACCGGCCATCGCCGCAGGCTGCACCATGGTGCTCAAGCCCGCGAACCTGACCCCGCTCACGTCCTCGCTGTTCGCCACCGTCCTGCAGGAGGCGGGCCTGCCCGCCGGTGTGCTGAACATCGTCAACACCACCACCGCCGGGGACGTCACCGGGCCGCTCATCGAGGATGCGCGCCTGCGCAAGCTCTCCTTCACCGGATCCACCCCGGTGGGTCGCAACCTCCTTGCTGCCGCGTCGAAGAACGTCCTGCGGACCTCCATGGAGCTCGGCGGCAATGCGCCGTTCGTCGTGTTCGAGGACGCCGACCTCGACGCCGCGGTGACCGGCGCGATGCTGGCGAAGCTCCGGAACATGGGCGAGGCCTGTACGGCCGCCAACCGCTTCATCGTCCACGCGTCGGTGGCCGACCGTTTCGCCGCCGCCCTGGCCGAGCGCATGGAGGGCATGACCCCGGCGCGCGGCACGGAGGAGGCCTCGAAGCTGGGTCCGCTGATCGACCGGAAGAGCCGCGACAAGGTCCACGAGCTCGTGACCGCGGCCGTCGGCGACGGCGCGGTCGCCGTCACCGGTGGCGCCCCCGTGGCGGGCGACGGCTACTTCTACCAGGCCACCGTGCTGAAGGACGTGCCCCGGTCCTCGCGCATCATGCAGGAGGAGATCTTCGGCCCCGTGGCGCCGATCATTACGTTCAGCACCGAGGACGAGGCGGTGGAACTGGCAAACGACACCGAGTACGGCCTGGTCGCCTACGTGTTCACGCGCGACCTCAACCGCGGCCTGCGCATGGGCGAGCGGCTGGACACCGGGATGCTCGGCCTCAACGCCGGCGTGGTGTCCAACGCCGCAGCACCGTTCGGCGGCGTCAAGCAGTCGGGCCTCGGCCGCGAGGGCGGCGCGGAGGGCATCGAGGAGTACCTGTACACGCAGTACGTGGGGATCGCGGACCCCTACGCCTCCTAGGACCCCGGGACGTCCCGGACGGCACACGACGGCCGGCACCCGAGGGTGCCGGCCGTCGTGCGCCAGGGGGGTCCGCGTCAGCGGCGCCCGCTGCCCCGGAACCGGTTGAGCAGTGACTGCGGGAACATCCGCGCCCTGACCCGGGTGGACCACGTGCTGCCCGCCCGGAGCGCCTGCGTGACGGTGTCGACGTCGTCCCAGCGCGGTGCGGCTGCCGGTCGCGCACGGGTCGAGGTCGGTGCGGGCCCGGCGCCGTGGTCCGCGTACTCCTCGAACTCGTAGGCCGCACGCAGGCGGGAGAGGGACGTGGCGGGGTCGCCGTCGAACCCGGCGTCGCGGGTGAGCCGCCCGGCGAAGGTGCGGGGCGTGTCGGTGGGCTCCAGCCGGTGGCCGTAGTCACCGGCGATCTCCGTCGTCTCGGCCCAGGCCGCGGTCGCCGCCCCGTCGAGGCCCCTGCCGTTCGTGTCGTCCGTGCCTCCTGCGGCCTCGCGGACGACGACGGTGCGGCGTCGGGCGCGGGTCCTCGCCGTCCGCAGCAGGAACGGCAGCAGGGCGAGCAGCACGGCGCCGAGGCCCACCAGGGCGCCGGTCACGGACCGGGCCTCGTCCTCGGCCGCCCCGCCCCCGGCCTGCCCCTCGTCCTGCGCGGGGTCCGTCGCGGACGCCGACCCGTCCGGGACGGGCGGATTGCCGCCCGGGTTCAGCGCGTCGGAATCGTCCGCCCGCGGCCCCACCGGCGAGAACGCCTGCTGCGCGTAGGCGGGCACCACGCCGCGGGACGGCGTGGGCTCGAACTGGACCCAGCCCACGCCCTCGAAGTACAGCTCGGGCCACGCGTGCGCGTTGCGGGAATCGACCACGAACTCGCGGAGCTCCGTGCCCTCGGGGCCCTCCTCGGTGTCGCCCGTGGGGCTGCCCGGGGTGTAGCCGATCGCCACGCGGCTGGGAATGCCCGCCGCCCGGGCCATGACCGCCATGGTGCCGGCGTAGTGCACGCAGTACCCGGACTTCGCCTCGAGGAAGCGCGCCATCACATCCATGCCGTTGCCGTCGTACCCGCCGTCCACGGGGGCCTCCACCGAATAGGAGAAGTCGGGACCGCGGAGGTAGCTCTGGATGGCGATGGCCTTGTCGTAGGGGTTCACGAACTCGTCCGTGACCTCCGCGGTCCTCGTCCTGACGATCTCCGGGGTGTCCTCCGGCAGCGCCGTGAAGACCTCGGCGACGGCGTCCGGGTCCGAGGGCCCGATCACGCCGAGCCCCTCGCGCGTCAGGTCCGCGGCGCGGCTCTGCACCAGGTACTCCTGGCGTGCGGTCGACCCGCCGTCGGTGGACAGGATGGAGAGGTTCGCAGGATCCCAGGCCCACGCCCCGGCGAGGTTCGTGACGCCCGTGGGCGCGTACGGGGCCACGAGCCAGGGGCTCGCGTAGCTCTGCGTGGTGACCCGGGTGGACACGGTGCTGCTCCGGGGCAGGTCCTCCGGCGTGCCGTCCTCGGCCCCGATGTCGGCCACGCCCGTCTCGCGGTCGTTGATCCGCTGGTCCGGTTCCCAGCGCCGGCCGCTGAAGTCCTCGAGGGTGACCGCGCGGAGGTACAGGGGCGCGTCCGAGTTGGTGGAGTAGGTGATGCGGCCGAAGCCGGTGGGGTTACGGAGGTCGTTGCCGAGGGTCACCGCAGGGTTCAGCCCGGTGGCGGTGCCCCACACGTTGAGCCGGGCGCCCTGCGGGAAGGTGCCGGAGGTGAACCCCGGGATGGTCGTCGGCAGGGCCACCGTCACGGCGAGTGCCGCCGCGCCGATGATCGCGCTCCGGCCCGCGAAGCCGGTGGAGGCGCGCGCGCCGCCCGAGGCGAGGCGGTCCTCCCGCCGCTGCGCGAGCGCCAGGAGGAACAGGAAGGCCAGCACGGTGGCCACGAACGCGGGCATCCCCACGCCGTCGGGCTTCACGACGGCGGGGGTCACCAGGATCGTGAAGAGCCCGAGGCCGCTCGCCGCCGGCATGCCGAGGGTCGTGGAGACGAGGTCGATGATGATGGCGATGAGCCCCAGGGCGGCGCACAGGACCAGGACGAGGCCGGCTCCCGGCAGCACGGGCGCCACCTGGGAGACGACGGTCTCCTCCGCCTGGTCGAGGAGGCGCTGCAGTTCCAGCGGGGTCCCCGGACCGGGGATGACGCCGAGGATGCTCTGCCGCGGGAAGAACCCCGCCGTCAGCACCCCGACGAGCGCGAGCACCCCGACCAGCGCCGTGACGGCGCCGTTCAGGCGCAGGGTCCGGGTCAGTGCCATGGCGAGGAGCACGGGGACGAGCGTCCGGAGCACGGGACCGAGCCACGTCCACGGCTCGACGACGCCGTTGAGGCTGGTGGAGGCGGCGAGCACGGCGAGCAGCACGGCACCCGTGACGGCCCAGTGCCAGGGGTCGGCCGGGGGCGCGGGCGGCGACGCCGGGGGAGCCTGGGCCGGCGCGGGGCGTGAGAGGGTGGCGGTCATGCCCGCCCCCCGGGGACGGCGCCGTGGGCGGACCGCCCGCGCGGCGTCGAGCCCGCGCTCGAGGAGGCGTGTGCGGATGCCCGGCCCACGGCGTGCTCGAGGCCGGCCCAGACGACGGGCAGCCTGGCCGAGGGCGAGGCCGCCGTGGCATGCCAGCCCGCCTCGCGCAGGATGTCCAGCTGGGGCTGGGACTCGGCGGGGCGGTCGGTGACGAGGATGGCGTAGGCCGGTGAGCCGTAGTCGGAGGCCGAGGCAAGGGCCCGCGCATCCTCCGCGGTGATCAGGCCGAGGACGGCGATCAGCGGCCCGCGGTGCCCGGTCGCGGCGAGGCGGTCCAGCAGGTCGTCGCCGAAGGCGGCGTGCAGGGTCCTGGTGTGCGGGCTCTTCGCGGGTGCCTCGGCCGCCCGCCGGCGCACGCGGCGCATCGCGCTGCGCGCCGCCTCGCCCGACTGCACGGCGGTACTGCCCGCGTGGTCGGTGTGGCCCTGCGCGCGGTGCCCCGCCTCGGGGGCGAGTTCGAGGGCCGCGAGTCCCTCGGCGATGCCCTCGATGGCGCCCTGCCCGTGGTGCTCCTCCTCGGACGGGAACGGCGCCGAGGGTGAGTGCAGGAGGGCGGGCGACCCCTGCTGGTCGAGGAACCGCAGGGCGTAGCTGCGTTCGAGCAGGTGCGCGCTGATCGACATGGCGGCGGTGACGGCCCACTCGAAGGTCGGCGACGTGGACAGCGCGCTGTCGGCGGACCCGTCACCGCCGAAGACCGCGCCGAACCCGGTACTGAAGCTGTGGTGCCGCTGGTCCAGCAGCAGGGTGGCCTGCGGTGTGGTGACCGATTCCTCCTGGCGCACCATGAGCTCGCTGTGCCGCGCCGTCGCGGCCCAGTGCACGCGCCGCAGGGAGTCGCCGTGCCGGTACTCGCGCGTCATGACGTCGTCGTCGCTCGGGTTGGCCTGGCGTCGTGTCGCGGCCATGCCGTCGTTCCCGCGGGACCCGGCGAGCGCGGAGACGAGCAGCTCGACCGGCGCGGGGGTGACGACCAGCGGGTCCGCCGTGCCGAGGACGTGGCGCGACCTCGCGAGGCCGAACGGGTCCGTGAACTCGGCCGTGACGGGCCCGATCTCGTAGACGCCGCGCGAGGCGGAGCGGATCCGGTACTCGTAGAGGGAGACGCCGTCGCGGGTGGGGTTGCGCGAGGGGTAGCTGAACCGGGGCGCCTGGCCGAACCGCGCAGGGAGCTGCTCCTCCATGGCGATGCTCGCCCCGCCCGCGACGCTCGCCGTCAGGGAGAGCGTGACGGTGGTCGTGGAGCCGATCTCCATGGTCTGCGGCTGGAAGCGGCGGCCCACCGTGAACCGCGGCTTGACGAGCCGGAGGACGATGACGGAGGCCAGCGGCAGGGCGAGCAGCAGGATCCCCACGTAGAGGAGGTCCCGGCGGCCGAGGACCTGCGCGGAGAGCAGCGCCACCACGGCGCTGAGGACGAACCCCCACCCGCGCACGGTGAGGACGTCCGAGGGGAGCTTCTCGATGAGGTTCATCAGGGCCGCCGGACGCTAGGAGGTGGGGGTGCCGGGACGGGGGAGCGTCATCGCCGGGGCGCCTCCCGGGCCACGGGCACGCGGGAGAGCACGTCCGCCACGATGCTCGACGCCGTCTCCCCGGCGCTGGTGGCCTTGCGGTCGAGCAGCAGCCGGTGGGCGAGGACGGCGTCGGCGATGGCCGCGATGTCGTCGGGGAGCACGAAGTCGCGGCCCTCCAGGGCGGCGCCGGCCTTCGCGGCGCGCAGCAGCTGCAGCAGCGACCGCGGGCTCGCGCCGAGCCGCAGCCGCGGGTGCTCGCGGGTGGCCCGGCCGAGGGCCACCGTGTAGTCCTTGACGGCCGGCGAGACGTACACCTCGCGAACCTGGCGCATCATCCCGGCGATGTCCTTCACGTCGGCCACCGGGCGGATGGCTGCGAGCGGTGACACGGACTGGTGGGTCTCCAGCATGTCGGCCTCCGCGCGGGCGTCCGGGTAGCCCATCGAGATCCGGGCCATGAAGCGGTCGCGCTGCGCCTCGGGGAGGGGGTAGGTGCCCTCCATCTCGATCGGGTTCTGCGTCGCGACCACCATGAACGGGTCACCCAGCGGGTGCGTGTGCCCGTCCACGGTCACCTGGTGCTCCTCCATGCATTCGAGCAGGGACGACTGCGTCTTGGCCGAGGCGCGGTTGATCTCGTCGCCGATGACGATGTTCGCGAAGACCGGGCCGGGCCGGAACTCGAACCGCCGGGAGTCCTGGTTGTAGATGGAGACCCCGGTGACGTCGGAGGGCAGCAGGTCCGGGGTGAACTGGATGCGGTTCACGGTGCAGTCGATCGTCCGGGCGAGGGTCTTCGCGAGCAGGGTCTTCCCGACCCCCGGCACGTCCTCGAGGAGCAGGTGGCCCTGGGCCAGGAGGACCGTCAGGGCGAGCCGCGCGGCTTCGGGCTTGCCGTCGATCACCGTCTGGATGGAGTCGAGGATGCGCGTGGCGATGTCGTAGAAGCCGGCGGCGTCCGGATCCGGCGCCGTCACGAGCCGCGGGTCCGCAGCCACCTCGGCGATGTTGTGCTGGACGTCCATGGGTACCCTCCATGCGTGCGGCTGCCGCGCCGAGCGGCGCCGGAGGGCCGGGATCGCTCGACACGCAGGGAACGGCAGCGGCCGTTCCGGCGCGGGGCAGGACAGACCGAGCTGAATGATTCAACAGGTTACTAGCTCAACTTGCTTCCCGGGCGATTAGTTCCGTACCACAACTAGGCTGGGAGCCATGTGTACCAGCACCCTGCCCGTCCGTCACCCCTACGCCGTGGGGGAGATACCGCCCGCCTACCGCGAACCGGAGCAGGCGGGGATGCCCGACGGCGGTGACGGTGCCGGCGGCGACACCCCGGCTGCCCGGCGGCGCCGCAAGGGGGCGTACCTGCCGCTGCCGGAGCCGTTGCCGGTGCCCGTCATCGACAACCACACGCACTTCGACTTCCAGGAGGGGGCGGTGGAGGTGTCGATCGGCGGGGCCCTCGATGCCGCCGGGGCCGCCGGGGTGCGGGGCGCGGTGCAGGTCGGCACGGACCTGGCGTCCTCGCGCTTCACCGCGGCCGTCGTCGAGCAGGACCGCCGGCTCCTCGGGGCGGTGGCCCTGCACCCCAACGAGGCGCCGCTGCTGGCCGCGGCGGGAACGCTCGACGACGCCCTCTCGGAGATCGAGCAGCTCGCGGCCGGCCCGCGCATCCGCGCCCTCGGCGAGACGGGCCTGGACTACTTCCGCACGGGCGAGGACGGCCGGGGCAGCCAGCTGGCGTCCTTCCGCAGCCACATCGACATCGCCCGCCGCCTGGGCAGGGCGCTGCAGATCCACGACCGCGAGGCGCACGACGACGTCGTGGCGACGCTGCTCTCCGACACCGCGCCGGACCGCGTGGTGCTGCACTGCTTCTCGGGCGACGCCGATCTCGCGCGGACCTGCAACGAGCACGGCTGGTACATGTCCTTCGCCGGCACCGTGACGTTCAAGAACGCCGCGAACCTGCGCGAGGCCCTCCTCGTGGCCGATCCCGCGCTGGTGCTGACCGAGACCGATGCCCCGTTCCTCACCCCCCACCCGTACCGGGGCCGGCCCAACGCCTCCTACGCCGTGCCGTACACCGTGCGGGCCATGGCAGGGATCCTCGACACCGACCTCGACGCCCTGTGCGCCCGGCTGACGGCGAACACCGAAGCCGTCTACGGCAGCTGGGACTGACCGGGCGGGCAGGACCGTACCGGGACGCCCGGAAAACGGGTGGCGCGCGGACGCCACGCGAGTGTCCGTCCGGAGCACTCGGGTGGTCGGCACGCGTGCCGGGCCCCGGGCGCCTCCGTAGTGTTCAGGGAGGCAGAGCTGCCCGCCGCGTCGCACCGGCGCAGGCGATGCCTTCCCGCCGCCCTTCTCCTGAGACCGGAAGCCGGCGGCAGGCCGGTGGTCTCCCTCCCCAGCCGGGGGACCACCCAGTGGGTCGGCGGCGCCCGGAGCCCCCCTTGAGACCAGGGGCTCCACCAGGCGTCGCCGACTCCGGCACATCCGGACCGATACGATGGCAGGGTGACCACGCCCCCCGCCGCCGGCCCGCCCGCACCCCTCTTCGGAGCAGCGGACATCCGCCGCCTGGCAGCCGAGGTGGACATCCGTCCCACCAAGACCCTCGGCCAGAACTTCGTGATCGACGGCAACACCATCCGCCGGATCGTCGCCGCCGCGAACCTCGGCCCCGCCGAGACCGTCCTCGAGGTGGGGCCCGGCCTCGGGTCCCTCACCCTCGGCCTGCTCGACGCCGCGGAGCGGGTCGTCGCCGTCGAGATCGATCCCGTCCTCGCCGGGAAGCTGCCGGAGACCATCGCCCGGTGGCGGCCCGATCGCGCCGCGGCCCTCGACGTGGTCCTCGAGGACGCCCTGCGCGTGACCTCCCTGCCGCACGCCCCCACCTCGCTCGTGGCCAACCTGCCCTACAACGTCGCCGTCCCCGTGGTCCTGAACCTGCTCGAGCGCTTCCCGTCCCTCGGCCACGGGCTCGTCATGGTGCAGGACGAGGTGGCGGACCGGCTGGCCGCACCTCCCGGGTCGAGGACCTACGGCGTCCCGTCCGTGAAGGCCGCCTGGTACTCGAGCATGGCCAAGGCCGGGGTGATCGGCATGAACGTGTTCTGGCCGGCGCCGAAGATCGCCTCGGGCCTCGTCCGCTTCACCCGTCGGGATCCGCCCGTGACCACGGCGACCCGCGAGGAGGTCTTCGCCGTCATCGACGCCGCCTTCGCCCAGCGCCGGAAGACGCTCCGCGCGGCCCTCGCGGGCTGGGCCGGCAGCCCGGTCCTGGCGGAGCAGGCACTCCGTGCGGCCGGGGTGGACCCGACCGCCCGCGGCGAGGTCCTCGACATCACGGCGTTCGCGCGCATCGCCGAGGCCCGCGCGGACGTCCCGGGCGCCGCCGCCACGCACTGACGCCGCAGGCGGGTCGCACGGCAGGCCACGGGAGGAGTCCCGGGAGGAGTCCCAGGAGGATCCGCGGAACACGGGTGCGTTAGGTTGGTGGGTATGGCCTCGGGCAGAACCTTCGACATGCGCTCCGGCGCCCGGTCCGTGCGCGTCAGGGCGCCGGGGAAGATCAACGTCTCCCTCACGGTGGGCCCGCCCCGGGAGGACGGCTACCACGGGATCGCCAGCGTCTTCCTCGCGGTGTCCCTGTACGAGGAGGTCACGGCCACGGAGACGGCCGGGGACACCATCAGCGTGGGAGTCAACGGCGAGGGCATCCTCAACCTCCCCGCCGCGTCCATCCCGCTGGACCGCACCAACCTCGCGGTGCGCGCCGCGGAACTCCTCGCCGAGGTCAGCCCCCGGCGTACCGGCGTGCACCTCGACATCACCAAGCGCGTGCCGATCGCCGGCGGCATGGGCGGCGGGTCGGCCGACGCGGCCGCGGCCCTGCTCGCCTGCGACGCCCTGTGGGGCAGCGGCTTCACCCGCGACGAGCTGGCGAGGATCGCCGTGGACCTCGGCGCCGACGTGCCGTTCGCGCTCGTCGGCGGGACCGCCGTCGGGCTCGGGGTGGGGGACCGGCTGACCCCGGCCATCTCGAAGACACCCCTGCACTGGGTCCTCGTGACCTCCGACTACGGACTCTCCACGCCCGAGGTGTACCGCAGGCTGGACGCGATCCGCCTCCGCGAGGGCATCGAGCCGGACCCGCAGCCGACCATCGATCCCGCGATCCTCGGCGCCATGCGGTCGGGCGACGCCCTCACACTGGCCCCGCTGCTGCACAACGACCTCCAGCGCGCCTCGATCGAGCTCGCCCCCGGGCTGGGCGATATCCTTGAGACGGGGAAGGCCGCTGGTGCGCTCGCCGGGATCGTGTCCGGATCGGGTCCCACCATCGCCTTCCTCACCCAGAGCTCGGGCCACGCGGCCGAACTGGAGTCGCTCCTCGG
Organism: Arthrobacter sp. L77; assembly: GCF_000816565.1. Taxonomy (NCBI): domain Bacteria; kingdom Bacillati; phylum Actinomycetota; class Actinomycetes; order Micrococcales; family Micrococcaceae; genus Arthrobacter; species Arthrobacter sp. L77. Next base: position 26,778 of record NZ_JWSU01000008.1, read on the forward strand.
GGCCGAGGGGCTGCAGGCGATGACCGTCCACGGTCCGGCCCACGGGGCGCGGATCGCCACAGAATCCGCGGCCTGACCGCGCACCACCGTTCCAACCGAAAGCAGTATCTCCTTGGCACACCTTCTCGGCGCCGAAAGCCTCAGCGTCGCCTTCGTCACCCGCACCATCCTGGACAACGTGTCCCTCGGCCTCGAGGCCGGCGACCGCATCGGGGTGGTGGGCCGCAACGGTGACGGCAAGTCCACCCTCATGCGGCTCCTCGCGCAGCGCAGCACCCCGGACTCCGGGAGGGTGACCAAGCGGCGCGACGTCTCCGTGGGCTACCTCGACCAGTCGGACGTGCTCGACGGCGACCTCGAGGTGGGGCGCGCCATCGTCGGCGACCAGGCGGACCACGAATGGGCGTCCAACCCGAAGATCCGCGACGTCATGGGAGGGCTCGTCTCCGAGGTGGACTGGCACGCGAAGGTGTCCTCCCTCTCCGGTGGGCAGAAGCGCCGCGTGGCCCTCGCGAAGCTGCTGATCGCGGACGACGACGTCATCATGCTCGACGAGCCCACCAACCACCTCGACGTCGAGGGCGTCGCCTGGCTGGCCCGGCACCTCCAGCAGCGCTGGCGCCCCACCGAGGGCGGCATGCTCGTGGTCACCCACGACCGCTGGTTCCTCGACGAGGTCTGCAACCACACGTGGGAGGTCCACGACGCCGTCGTCGACGACTTCGACGGCGGGTACGCGGCCTACGTCCTGGCACGCGCCGAGCGGGACCGCATGGAGTCCGTGATCGAATCCAAGCGCGTGCAGCTCGTGAAGAAGGAACTCGCGTGGCTGCGCCGCGGCGCCCCCGCCCGCACCGCGAAGCCGAAGTTCCGGATCGAGGCCGCGAACGAGCTCATCGCCGATGTCCCCGAGCCCCGCGACTCCCTGGCCCTCAGCAAGATGGCCATGTCACGGCTCGGCAAGGACGTCCTCGACCTCGAGGACGTCAGCCTGACCATCGACGACGGCGAGGGCGCCGAGCGCACACTGTTCGACAAGGTCACGCTGCGGCTCGCTCCCGGCCAGCGGCTCGGGCTCGTGGGCGTCAACGGCTCCGGCAAGACGACCCTGCTGCGGCTCCTGAACGGCGAGATCCAGCCCACCGCGGGCAAGCTCAAGCGGGGCAAGACGGTCCAGACCGCCGTGCTCTCGCAGGAGGTCAGGGAGCTCGACGACGTCAGCGACAGCCGCGTCATCGAGGTCATCGAGGCGGAGAAGCGCGTCTTCGCCGTCGGCGGCAAGGAGGTCTCGGCGAGCCAGCTCGTGGAGCAGCTCGGCTTCACCAACGAGAAGCAGTGGACGAGGGTCAGCGAGCTCTCCGGCGGCGAGCGACGTCGCCTCCAGCTCCTCCGGCTGCTCGTGGGGGAGCCCAACGTGCTGATGCTCGACGAGCCCACCAACGACCTCGACACGGACACCCTGTCCGCCATCGAGGACGTCCTGGACGGCTGGCCGGGCACCCTCGTGGTGGTCTCCCACGACCGCTACCTCCTGGAGCGCGTCACCGACACCCAGATGGCGCTGCTCGGTGACGGGAAACTGCGTGACCTGCCCGGCGGGGTGGACCAGTACCTCGAGCTGCGGAACGCCGCCGGCCCACTCACGGCCACCGGGAGTGCCGCGTCCCCGGCCATCAGCGGCGGGTCCGCCGGCAGCTCGTCCGAGGCCGAGCTGCGGCAGGCCCGCAAGGACCTCACGCGCATCGAGCGGCAGATCACCAAGGTGGACGCGCAGAAGGACAAGACGCAGAAGCAGATGAACGACGCCGGTGCACGGCCCGACGCCGACTTCGAGCACATCGCGGGCCTGAACGCCCGGCTGCAGGAGCTCCAGGCGGAGATCGGGGACCTCGAGGTGCAGTGGATGGAGACCGCCGAGATCCTCGGCGAATAGTCCAGCACGGATCGTCGGGGTTTTTCCCGGTGACGTTTCCCACGTCGCGGAACCCCCGGAGGAGCATCCCGGGCCTGCCGGGCAGGGGAGATCCCCGCAGAAGCAGGTAGTGGCGCGTAACAGCCACGTAACCGCACCGTCGTCGGCCGGCAATACGGCGACGTGTCGAACGAGTAGGGCCGTGCGTCCTTTCCCGCCCCGTCGTGGCGCGGGGAAAGGCGCACGGCCCTTTTTGCTGCATCGGAACGACCGCCGGGAACGGCGGACGGGTGTGTGGAGCAACGACCCCGCTGCGTGCTGAAGTTCCCTTGCTGCCGAGTAGGAGTGCATCCCGTCACAGGTGGTCGGGCGGAATTAGACGAGTGTTCAGCTTCCCTACCGCCTGCCCTAGTGTCGGATCAGAAGGCGGCTGATGATCATTCGGCCGCCGCCCCGCCCGCCGCACCGCAGCCCGACTGCGAAGCTGCCTGGCGATCCAAGCCCGCTGATGTGCATCCCACCCAGCCGCTCCAGCCTGCCCAAGGACTCCCTTGCATCCTCTTCTCCCCGCCGCCGCCTCCGGCACGCCCGTCGACGTCGGCCTGGCCGGCCTCGGCTCCCAGTGGTCCGCCTGGACCGCCGGCCTCGACCAGGCGGATCTCAGCGCCTTCTGGGCCGAGGTCTCGCCGTACTTCCCCGTGGCCGTCGCCGGCACGATCGTCTGGGCCCTGTGGCTGTACCGGTTCATCCTGTCGCACCGGGCGAAGCCGATCGTCACGGACCACCGCACCACCACGTCCGTGGTGGTCCCGTCCTTCCACGAGGACCCGGAGATCCTGATGAGCGCGCTCGAGTCCTGGCGCGCCCAGGGCCCGGACGAGATCATCATCGTCCTCGACGTCAAGGACCTCGACGCCTACGCCCGGATCGAGGCCCTCCAGGACCCGACGATCAAGCCGATCCTCTTCCACCACGTGGGCAAGCGGTCCGCGCTCGGCGTCGGGATCCGCCTCGCGCAGTACGAGGTCCTGGTCCTCACGGACTCTGACACCTGGTGGCAGCCCGAGCTGCTGCGCAACGTCCAGATGCCCTTCATCGATCCGCTCGTCGGCGCGGTGGGGACCCATCAGACGGTCTACATGCGGGAGACGAGCGTCTGGCGGCGCGTCGCCGACTGGCTCGTCAACCTGCGGTACCTCGACTACGTCCCGGCGATGGGTGCCGCCGGCGCCGTGCCGTGCATCTCCGGCAGGACCGCGGTCTACCGCCGGTCCGCCGTCCTGCCCGTCCTCGAGCACCTCGAGAACGAGTACTTCCTCGGCAAGCGCTGCATCTCCGGCGACGACGGCCGCCTGACCTGGCTCGTCCTGGCCTCCGGCTACAAGACCGTCCACCAGTCCACGGCGCGCGCGCTGTCCATGTTCCCCGCGAGCTTCAGCGCCTTCGTCAAGCAGCGCGTGCGGTGGAGCCGCAACTCCTACCGCTGCTACCTCACGGCCATCGGTACCGGCTGGCTCTGGCGCACGCCCTTCATCACGAAGGTCACCGTCCTGCAGATCCTGCTCACCCCCGTGACCATGGGCCTGACCATGTTCTACCTCATCTTCAACCGGCTGGACTTCACCGCGCTCGGCATCGCCGCGGCCCTGTGCTGGCTGCTCCTCGGCCGTGGCATCCGCGGGGTCTCCCATCTGCGCCGCCATCCGCGGGACATCCTCATCCTGCCGGTGCTCGCCTTCGCGGTGATCCTCGTGGCACTGCCCATCAAGCTGTACGCCTTCGCGACCATGAACAAGCAGGGCTGGCTGACCCGGCACGCCGACCAGATCGGCGGCGACGGCCAGGACGCCGTGAGCCTCGAGTCCAGGACCGACGCCGCCCCGGCGACGTCCGACACCCGGCAGGCCGTCGCATGAGCGGCCGGAAGCCAATCCTCCTCGGCCTCCTCGCGCTCGTGGTCGTCGCCCTCGTGGGTGCCGGCTTCCTGGCTGCGGGGAAGGTCTGGGACACCTCCGAGGCGGACGCCGTCGGACGCAACGAGATCGCCGCCAACGGCAACGTCCAGGGCGAGCTGTACACGGGGGACCCCCGCAGCGAGGCCCGCATCGTGAAGAGCGAGGAGGAACGCCTCGTCTACGTGCGGACCATCGCCTCCGCCGCCCGGTGGCGCGTCGACGGGCTCGAAGGCCCGTACCGTCTCACCACGGGGGCCACGAACACGCTCGTCCTCCCGGCCCGTACCGAGCCGTACACCACGGCCGACCTCCTCGCGCTCGCCCCGGACACCTTCACGCAGCAGGCGCCGTCCACGTTCCTGCTGACCGAGAACATCGTGGTCCTGCCCGGCGCCACCCTCTCCCTCAGCGGGGACGACGGCGTGACCGTGCGCCTGCGCAGCGACGAGGACGCCTTCGTCTCGATCGTCGCCCTCGGCGGCTCGCTCGCCATGGCCGGCACCGAGCAGTCCGACGTCACCGTGACCAGCTGGGACGGCACCGGAGCGGACACCGACACCTCCGACGGCCGCGCCTACGTCCGTGCCATCGGCGGGCACGCCTCGTTCTCCTACGCCACGGTGTCCTCGCTCGGGTTCTGGAGCGGGAACACGGGCGGCCTCGCCCTGACCGGCACCGACACACCCGGGACGTTCCAGGACGCCCCGGCCGCCGCGGATCCCGTGGCCCCCGCCGGCGCCCGCCTGCTGCCCGAGGCGGACCTGCGGTCGCTCGCCGACCAGACGGAACTCGACTACAGCGTCGTCACCGCCGGCATCGACCACCTGACCGTCGAGGACAACGCCTACGGGCTCTTCATCACCAACGCCCGCGACGTCGCGATCCGCGACACCGCGATCACCGGCAGCCTCGTGGACGGGCTGGTCCTGCACCGCTCCGTCACGGACGCCACCATCACCGGGACGACGTCCTCGGACAACGCGGTGGACGGCATCGCCGTCGGACGCTCCAGCGCCCGCGTGGAACTGCAGGACGTCACCGCCAGCGGCAACGGCCGCAACGGGCTCTCGCTCGACGGCCAGCCGCTCGCGGACGGCCCCAACGCCGTCGGGACCGCCGTGGTCACCTACGGCAGCAACCGCGTGGTCCGGAGCACGGTCGCGGACAACGGCCGCTACGGCATCGAACTCAGCGGCGGCGACAACCTCAGGGTCACGGGCAACACGATCCGCGGCAACGAGGTCGGCATCGTCGTGAACTACGCAGCAGAAGGAGTCAGCATCATCGACAACGAGATCCGCGACCAGCGGCAGCAGGGCATCGCGGTCCGGGACGCGGGTGCGCACGCCGACATCCGGGGCAACACCGTCTCCGGCACCGACACGGGCGTGTACGTGCGCGACGCCTCCGCCATCGTCACCGGCAACACCCTGAGTTCCATCTCCAGCCACGGCGTGACCCTCGTGGGAAGCGTGCCGGACACCCGGGTCACCGGCAACGACGTCAGCGGGGACGGCACCATCGCGATCTGGGACGAGACCTCCACCGGGGCACTGGTCGAGGAGAACGACGTCCTGGACTGGCACCCCGCCGCCACCGTCCAGAGCGTCGTGAACTCCGTCTTCCAGCCGCTGACCTTCATCTGGCTGCTGCTCGGCGCACTCCTCGTGGCCACCGCGTTCACCCGCAAACGGCACCTGCGCGTCCGCACCATCAGCAACCCCTACGAGGAGCGGGTGCCGCTGACGGCCCTGAGCCGCGGCATCGTGCGCATCGACGACGTCAGGAACGCCCGATGACGCGCCGCGGACGGATCATCGCGCTTCTCCTGGCCCTCGTGGCGCTCGCGGTGACCGCCGTCGTCGTGGTCGTCGGCCTCACCCGGGCGGACGACGACCCCGCAGCGCAGGACCCCCGGGAGTCGGCGCCCACGACCAGCCAGGACGCCGCCCCCACGCCCGCGCCCGCGCCGGCGGAGACGCCGGCCGAGTGCCCCGAACCGACGGTCACGGTGGCCACGGCGACCGAGTTCGAGGACGCGCTCGACGCCGCGAAGCCGGGAGACGTCATCGACCTCGCCCCGGGCGTCTACGAGGGCAATTTCACGGCCTCGGCCGCCGGCACCGCCGAGCAGCCCGTCATGCTGTGCGGTTCCACGGAGAGCATCCTCGACGGCGGCACCACGGAGGACGGCTACGTCCTCCACCTGGAGGACTCCGCCCACTGGGTGCTGCAGGGCTTCACGGTCCGCAACGGCCAGAAGGGCGTCATGGTGGACCAGACCACCGACACCCTGATCACGGGCCTCACCGTCACCACCATCGGTGACGAGGCCGTCCACCTGCGGAAGTTCAGCACGGACAACCGCGTCATCGGGAACACGATCAGCGACACCGGCCTGCGGAAGCCCAAGTTCGGCGAGGGCGTCTACATCGGCACGGCCGAGAGCAACTGGTGCGACATCAGCAACTGCGAGCCCGACCGCTCCGACCGCAACGAGATCGCCGGGAACACCATCTCGGGGACCACCTCCGAGAGCGTCGACATCAAGGAGGGCACCGCCGACGGCGTCCTGCGCGCCAACACCTTCGACGGCTCCGCCATCGTGGAGGCCGATTCCTGGGTGGACGTGAAGGGCCGCGGCTGGCTGATCGACGGGAACACCGGGGCGAACTCGCCCCAGGACGGCTTCCAGACCCACGAGATCGTGGACGGCTGGGGCACCGAGAATGTCTTCCGCGACAACGAGGCGCAGGTCAACGGACCGGGCCTCGGCTATTCGCTGAAGCCCGTGCGCGACAACGTCGTCGAATGCAGCAACACGGCCTCCGATGCCGGAGAAGGCCTGTCGAACGAACCCTGCACCTCCGGCTGACCCACCGACGCGTTCCCCACCCCCAGCTCCCCCCACTTCAGAAAGAGACCGACCATGAGCTTTTCCCCCGAGAACCACGGGCCCGCACCGCGGGTGACCGTCATCGGCACCGGCTACCTGGGCGCAACCCACGCCGTGTGCATGGCCATCATGGGCTTCGACGTCCTGGGCGTCGACGTGGACCAGCGCAAGATCGACATGCTGACCGCCGGCACGGTGCCCTTCTTCGAGCCGGGCCTGCCCGAGAAGCTCGAGGAGGCCCTCGCCTCCGGCCGCCTGCGCTTCAGCACCGACTTCGACGAGGCCGCGGCCTTCGGCGACGTGCACTTCGTCTGCGTCGGCACGCCCCAGGCCGCCGACTCCGCGGCGGCGGACCTGCGCTACGTGGAGTCCGCGTTCACGGCCCTGGCCACGCGGATCGACCGCAAGGCCCTGCTGGTCGGGAAGTCGACCGTCCCGATCGGCACCGCCGCCCGCATCACGGAGATGGTGCAGTCCATCTCCCCGCTCGGCGCGGACCTGGAACTCGCGTGGAACCCCGAGTTCCTCCGCGAAGGGTTCGCCGTGCAGGACACCCTGTACCCCGACCGCCTCGTCTTCGGCGTCGAATCAGCCTGGGCCGAGCAGCAGCTCCGCAGGGTCTTCAAGCCGGTCCTCGACCTGGACACCCCGGTGATCGTCGCCGACCTCGCGACCTCCGAACTGGTGAAGGTGGCCGCGAACTCCTTCCTCGCCACCAAGATCTCGTTCATCAATGCGATGGCGGAGATCTGCGAGGCCACCGGCGCCGACGTCAACCACCTCGCGAAGGCGCTCAGCCTCGACGACCGCATCGGCGGCCGGTTCCTCAAGCCGGGCCTCGGCTTCGGCGGCGGCTGCCTCCCCAAGGACATCCGGGCCTTCAAGTACCGCGCCGAGGAGCTCGGCGTCGGGCAGGCCGTGAGCTTCCTCGGCGAGGTGGACTCGATCAACAACCGCCGCCGCGTGCGCACCGTGGATCTCATCCGCGAGCTGGCCGGCGGCAGCCTCGACGGCGTCCGGGTCGCCGCGCTGGGTGCCGCGTTCAAGCCCAACTCCGACGACGTCCGTGACGCCCCGGCGCTCGACGTGGCCCGCCTGCTGTACCTCGAGGGCGCGATCGTCAGCGTGTACGACCCCGAGGCGAACGCGAACGCCCACCGCCGCTACCCCGACCTCAACTACGTGGGGTCCATGGCGGAGGCCGTGGACCAGGCCGACGTCGTCGCCCTCCTCACGGAGTGGTCCGAGTTCCGGAACGCGGACCCGGACGCGCTCGGCGCCCTCGTGAACCACCGCCGCATCGTGGACGGGCGGCACGCCCTGGACGCCAACGACTACACGTCGAAGGGCTGGCAGTACCGTGCGCTCGGCCGTCCCGCCCAGGCCGGCACGGTCGCGCTGGCCTCCGACGTCCGCGACGAGACGCCGACGCTCGTCGGCTAGCCGGGCACGACGGAAGGGCCGGGCGGGATCGTTCTCCCACCCGGCCCTTCCGTGTCCCACCGACCAGCTGTACGACTAGCGGCAGGCGATGTTGCTCAGTCCGCGGACCGCCCCGCTGGGCTTGCAGGCGACGACCGTCCCAAGGGTGGCAGACTGCACCCAGACCTCGTATCCGGGGACCCCGCCCTGTACGGTGTTGCCCGCGAAGGTGTTGCCCGTGCCCCACCCGGCGAGGACCGCGTGCACCTGGAAGGCGTCCAGCTTCGTCCCGAACCCCGTGTTGCCCTCGATCCGGTAGCCGTTGCCCTTGACGTCCACCCAGGAGTCCGCGAAGTTGGCGCCGGAGCCGCCCGCATGGGTGAAGGTATTGCCGATGATCACACCGCCCGTGGTGCCCTCCTTCACGTCGATGCCCTCCGCGGACGTGTTCGTGATGCGGTTGTTCCGCACCTCGACGCGGTCGGAGCGATCGGCCGCACCCCTGGTCCAGTTGCTCTTCGCGCTGCCCAGGTAGATGCCTTCGCCGTACTGGGGCTGCTTGAGGCCGGTGTCGTGGATGAAGGAGTTGCGGATGGCGCCGTCGGAGCTCCCGGACCGGAAGTGCACCGCCTCGGCGCCGATGGTGCCCACGTCCACGCCGTCGATGATCGTGTTCGTGGACCCGTCCAGCACGATCCCCTTGGCCGAGGACGCCACGGAGACACCCGTGATGCGCCAGTGCGAGCCGGTGACGTGCAGTCCGTAGCCGGAGGACGTCGACCCGCTGGACAGCACCGCCTTGCGGGAGCCGCGGAGGGTGATCGGGGACGCCGCCGTGCCCGAGGCCGACGCCTTGAAGGCCCCGATGTAGCGGCCGTCCTGCAGCTCGATGACCTGCCCGGGCCGTGCCTGCGCGAGGGCGGTCCTGAGCCCGGCCGCCGTGGAGACCTGGAGGACGTGCGCGGGGATGGGCCCGGGCTTCGACGTCGGCGTCGACGTCGGCGTGGCTATCGGTGCGGGTGCGGGTGTGGGTGCCGGTGCCGGTGCCGGTGTGGGGGCGGCGGGTGCGGGTGCGGCGGGCGGATGGGCGCCGACGGAGAAGTACACGGTGCTCTCCTGTCGTCCGGTGGGCGTCTCCCACCGGACATTGAGCTTATGCTCCCCGGCCCCGACGGTCACCGGCCACGCGTAGGGTGCGACGGTGTCCTGACCGAGGTAGGTGCCGTCGACCTTCCATTTCACCTTCGACCCTGCCGGCGCGTCCACGGAGGCGGTGAAGGAACCGTCGCCCTGGACGGTGCCGGCGAGCGCCTGCCCGTCGGCATGGACGAGGGGGGACGCGACCGGGGTGGGGGAGGCGACTGAGGCGGGGGAGACGGCGAGCGAGACGGCGACGGCGGCGGCGGCGGCGACCGCCGCCCGGCGGCGGGCGGTCGGGCTGGGGCAGGGGAGCATGCGCTGCTTTCTGGAGAGACCATCCCGCTGCTGCGGGCCAGTTCGTCAGAGGCTAGCGACACTCCCGGGCTGCTCCCGCAGGCTTCCTCCCAGCCTTGCAAGAAACTGTCGAACCTGACGAAATGCTTGCCGATTCTTGTGGCGGAGCCGCACCTGCTCGCCAAGTAGTCGTGCCCGAAAGACAAGTACCGGGGGCAGGTGACTACTCTCGTCCTGGCGTACGCCCGTCCTGTTAGCTGGGCTCGAGTGGTCAAGGACGAGCACGACATGGGGAGCTATGGGTTACGGTCTCAGCGTCGACGTAGGTACCAGTTTCACGGCAGCCGCCACCGTCCGAACGGACGGCGAGGGTCCCGGCGTGCCGCAGGTCCTCTCCCTCGGCAGCCGCACGGCGGCCATCCCCACCGTCGTGTTCCTCGGGGCGGACGGTACCCGGCTGGTCGGCGACGCCGCCGAACGCCGGGGCACCGCGCAGCCCGACCGCGTCGCCCGCGAGTTCAAACGGCGCATGGGTGATGACATCCCCCTCATGGTCGGCGGCGAACAGGTCCTCCCCCAGCAGCTCGTCGCCGCCGTCGTCCACTGGGTCGTGGGTGTCGCCACGGAGCGGGAGGGCGGAGCGCCCGACGTCGTCACCCTCACGCACCCCGTGGGCTGGGGCGGGCACCGCACCTCCCTGCTGCGGCAGGCCCTGGCCGAGGTCGGTATCGGCGACGTCGTCCTGCTGACCGAGCCCGAGGCGGCAGCGCTCGCGTACGCCGCGCGGGAGACGGTCCCCGCAGGCAGCACCCTCGCCGTCTACGACCTCGGCGGCGGGACCTTCGACGCGACCGTGCTCCGGAAGACCGACGCCGACACGTTCGCGGTCCTCGGCACGCCCCAGGGGCTCGAGCGGCTCGGCGGGGCGGACTTCGACCAGGAGATCTTCGATCACGTCCTCGGGAGCACGGACCTCCCGCCGGCCGACCTCGAGCCGGCACCCGAGGTCCTCGCCGCGCTGTCCCGCCTCCGGAAGGAGTGCACGGAGGCCAAGGAGGCCCTGTCCTCCGACTCCGAGGCCACGGTGTCCGTGATGATGCCCGGGGAGCATTCGCAGGTGCGCATCGTCCGGTCCGAATTCGAGGCGATGATCGAACCGGCCCTCGGTGACACGCTCGTGACCCTCCGCTCCGCCCTCGAGAGCGCGGGGGTGAGGGGCGGGGATCTCACCGCGATCCTGCTGATCGGCGGATCGTCACGCATCCCGCTGGTCGCCCAGCTCCTGTCCGAGGAGTTCGACCGCCCCCTGGCCGTCGACGTGGACCCCAAGGCATCGGTGGCCCTCGGCGCCGCCTTCGCCACCTCCGCCCTGGACGAGACGGCGGGCGGGCAGGAGCCGGCGGCGGGGGAGGAGGCCGACGGGCCGCAGGGTGGCGCACCCGTCCCGCCCACCAACGCGGCAGGGTTCGCGCGGACCGGCCCCCGCACCGCGCTCGTGGCCGCCCACGGTCCGGCGGNCACCGACCCGCCCCCCGCCGATCCTGAACCGCAGCCCACCGTCACGCTCGAAGCACCGGCGCCCGCCGATCCACCGCCGAGCGACCCCGCGCCGTCGTCCGTCACCCCGGAGTCGTGAGGTGACCGCCCACGACGTGGAGACAGGCGAGCCCTCGCTCCACGACCTGCCCCTCGACGCGGCGACCTACGAGGTGGTCCTCGCGCTGTGCCTCGGGTTCTCGATCCCCGGGCTCGTCCCGCCGCTGCTGTACAACGAGGGTGTGCCCGCCGAACAGCTGGCCGCCGAGGCGAGGGCCGCCGGCCTCGTGCGGCCGGACGGCCGCCCGACCCCCGAGCTCCGGGCGTCCATGCTGCGCGACGCCGACCCCTACCAGGTACGCCGGTTGCAGCGGGCCCTCGTGGACCTCTACTGCTCCGAATCGCTCCCCCTCGGCCCGCTCGCGCGCCGGCTCGCCGCGGACGGCCTCGTCGACGGCCGCGTGGCCGGGGTGCTGGTCGAGGAGGGCACCTCGCTGCTGGGCACCGATCCCGCTGCGGCCCTCGACCTGCTCGAACGCGCGGTCCACGCCGGAGCCGACGCCGTGGGCACGGCTCCGCGCCGGGCCGAGGCAGCGTTCTGCGCCGGCGACCTCGACGCCGCCTCCCGCATCCTCGACACCTACTTCGGGCACGGGTGCGCCGACCCGGAACCGGTGCTCCCCGATGCCGCGCGGGCCGTGCGCGTCGCCTCCGCGCTGTGGGCCCATCGGGGCATGATGTCCCGGGCGGCCGACGTGCACCGCTGGGCGGCGGGAGCAGGAGCGACCGGGGTGGAGACCCTCGGCGCGCTGGCCCTGCTCGCCACGGGCGACGCGGCGGGTGCCCGGGCGATGGCCTCGGGCGGAGCCTCGGCGGCGTCGCCGTCGCTGGTCGACGTCGCGCACCTCCTGCTCGCGGAGGGCGCCCTGCAGTCCCTCGGCCCCGACCCGTCCGGCGCCGTGCCCCTCCTCATCCGCTCGTCCGACACCCTCGACGCGAGCGGGAGGGTGTCCCCGGCCCCGGAACTGCCCGCGTGCCTCGCGGCGATCGTCGCGCTCCTCGCCGGACACCACCAGACCGCGCTCGCCGTCATCCAGGCGGCACTCGCGAGTGGGCAGGGCGGCCGGGTGTCGCGGCCCCGGCTCTGCCTCCTGGGCGGCTGGGCGGCCATGCTCATGGACCAGCCCGCCCTGGCACGGGACTTCTGCGACGAGGCCGGCGCACGGGATCAGCGCCTCGCCCCGCGGGACCACCTCCTGCTGCAGGCGCTCGAGGTGGGACTGGCCCGGCGGGCCGGGGACAGTGCGGCACTCGTCCAGGCCTGGCAGCGTGCCCGGGAGGCGCTGCTGCACGTCTCCGTGGACCTCCTCACCGTTCTCCCCTTCACCGAACTGGTCATCGCAGCAGCCCGGCTCCGCGACTCCGACGCGCTCAGGCCCCACCTCGACGAGGCATGGGCGCTGCTCTCGACGCTCGGGAACCCGCCGCTGTGGTCCGTCCCCCTGCACTGGTCCGCAACCCAGGCCGCGCTCCTGCTCGAACGCCCCGGCGACCTCGCCCCGCACGCGGCGGCGCTGGTCCATCAGCCCTCCGCCTACCCCCTGGCGGCCACTTTCGCGCTCGCCGGCAAGGCCTGGGTCTCCGTCCTCGCCGGACGCTTCGACACCGGCACCGTCGAGGCTGCAGCGCAGGGCCTCGCAGCCGCGGGGTTCGCCTGGGAGGGGGCGCGCCTGGCCGGCCACGCGGCGGCACGGGCGGACGACCGTCGGGACATGACACGGCTGCTCTCCTGCGCGCGCGATCTACGGCCTGCGCGCGAGCGGATCACGCGACCCGACGTCGGGCCTTCCCCTGCGGCCGCCGACCCGCCGGGGGGCCGGACGCCGGCGGGTGCCCGGACGGCACTCCCGCACCGGACGGCCGGCGCCGGTCCCGCAACGCGCGGTCCCGCGACGGACGGTGCCGGGGCGCCGGGAGCCGATGCCGGGATGCGGGGTCCCGGGGTCCGGAGGGCAGGGGGGCCGGCGCTCAGCGCCCGTGAACGGGAGATCGCGCAGCTGGTGCTGCAGGGACGGACCTACCGCGAGATCAGCGAGGAGATCTTCATCTCCCCGCGGACCGTGGAGCACCATGTGGCGCGCATCCGGCGCCGCGTCGGAGCGTCGTCGCGCTCCGACCTGCTGGCACGGCTTCGGCTGTCGCTCGGGACCACCTCCGCGGAGCCCTCCACCGCCGCGCCTCCACTGCAGGGCAGGGGCCCCGACCCCCTGGGTCCCCCTGACCGGGGTCGATGAAACCCCTAACGCGCCTCGGGGATCAGGGGGGCAACCACCGATGTCCCGCCCCGCCCCCCGCTCCTACGTTTGACACACGCCGACAGAGCCGCCGGCGGATCCGACCTCACCGAAGGAACATCCCATGACTACTCTCGCCTCAGACCTCCTCGACTTCCTGATGAACCTCTTCAACGACGAGGAGGCGGCCCGTGAATTCATCAGCGACCCCGAAGCCGTCCTGGCCGGCGCCGGCCTCGGCGACGTCTGCAGCGACGACGTCGACGCCGTCCTGCCCGTGGTCCTGGACTACGCCCCGGTCAGCTTCGACCGCACCTACGACACCGGCGGGAACTCCTCCGGTGATGTCGCCCCGGGTGCTCCCGGCAAGGACGGCGACGACGGCTGGGACGGTGCTCCCGGCAAGGACGGCTGGGACGGTGCTCCCGGCAGGGACGGCAGCGACGGCGACGACGGCAAGGACGGCAAGGACGGCGACGACGGCAAGGACGGCGACGACGGCAAGGACGGCGACGACGGCAAGGACGGCAAGGACGACCACGGCCACGGTCACGACGACGACAAGGACGACCACGGTCACGACGACAGCGATCACGGCCACGCGGTCCAGCAGCTGCTGCACATCGTCAACAACTACTCGTACACCACGTCCGTGGACGACCGCGACACCATCACCGACCAGTCCGTGAACCAGAACATCTGGGCCGATGGCGACGTCACCCAGTGGTTCGACAACGAGGCCATCGTCGCCTCCGGCGACCGGGCGGTCGCGGCGGACGGCGACGCCAAGGTCGACAACTCGGTGGACAACTCCGACGACCACTCGCAGGACCACTCCACCAACGTCCACGCCGGCGGCTCCTCGAATGTCGCCATCGGCAACACCAACGACTCCTACAACGACAATTCGGACAACTCGGACCGCTCCGACAACTCGATCGAGGACTCGTACAACGACAACTCCGACAACTCGCTGGAGGACTCGTACAACGACAACTCCGACAACTCCGACCGCTCGGACAACTCGGTGGACACCGACATCGACGTCGACATCGAGGACTCCCTCAACACCGACAACTCCGACCGCTCGGACAACTCGGTCGAGGACTCGTACAACGACAACTCCGACAACACCGACGTCGACGTCAGGATCGAGGACTCGTTCACGGCGGAGCAGACGACGACCACGACGGACAACTCCCTGACGGACTCGTACAACGACAACTCGGACACCACCGAGGTCGAGGTGGAGATCGAGGACTCGTTCACCCAGGACGAGTCGATCAACACCGACGTGGAGATCGAGGACTCCTTCACCGCGACCGACAACTCGAGGGACGACTTCACGTCCATCGACGACTCCGCGTTCTTCGTCGACAACGAGGTGGATGTCGAACTGGAGACCGAGATCGAGGTCGAGGATTCCTCGCTCTGATCGCAGCACGGCCTGGGCGAGCCCGACGGGGAGCTGTTCCCGTCGGGCTTGCCCGCGGTCCCATGGAACAACTCATCGGGGAGTATCACGTGGATGATCTCATTCCGCTCGTGAAGAGCGGCCTTGCGCTGGTCGCCACCGGCGACCGCGCGGACCTGCGCCACCGGCTGCAGCAGACGCTCGGACGCCTGGCCAATCCGGACATCCGCGTGATCGTGGTGGGGGAGTTCAAACAGGGCAAGAGCAAGCTCATCAATGCGCTCGTGAACGCCCCGGTCTGTCCTGTCGACGACGACATCGCCACGTCAGTGCCCACCGTGGTGGGCTTCGGGGATCCCGCCAGCGCCGCGGTGCTGATGCCCCGCACGGACGGCGGGCCGGACCACGACGGCGTCGAACGCCGCGCGATCGCCCTCGAGGACATCGCCGGGTTCGTCTCCGAACGGGGCAACCCGTCCAACCGGCAGGGCCTCGCGTCGGCGGAGGTCCTCCTCCCGCGCCGGCTCCTGGCCGACGGGCTGTCGATCATCGACTCCCCGGGGGTGGGCGGCCTCGAGTCGGCCCATGCCCTGACCACCCTCACCGCCCTGCCCACGGCCGATGCCATGCTCCTCGTCTCCGATGCCTCCCAGGAGTACACCGAGCCCGAGCTCCGCTTCCTCAGGCAGGCCACGCGGATCGTCCCGAACGTCGGCTGCGTGCTGTCCAAGACGGACCTGTATCCGCAGTGGCGGGCCGTCGCCGACCTCGACCGCGGCCATCTCTCGGAGGCGGGGATCCCGGCCCCGCTGATCCCGGTCTCCTCCGACCTCCGCCTGTTCGCATCGCAGACCAGGGACGTGGAGCTGAACCGGGAGTCGGGCTTCCCGGAACTCATCGGCTACCTCCGCAACGAGGTGGTCGGCAAGGCGCAGGCCCTGCGCCGGAAGTCGGTGGCACAGGACCTGCTCTCCACGGCCGATCACCTGCGCCTGTCCGTCACGGCCGAGCTGCAGGCACTCCAGGACCCCGAAGGCGTGCCCCTCCTCCTCGCCGACCTCGAGGAGGCCAAGGAGCGGGCGGACCAGCAGCGGAAGCGGTCCTCCCGCTGGCAGACCACCCTCAACGACGGCGCGTCCGACCTCATCAGCGACATGGAGCACGATCTCCGCGACCGGCTCCGGTCCATCCAGCGGGAAGCCGAGGCCGCCATCGACGAGGGGGATCCCGGGCTCGTCTGGGACCAGTTCGCCGAGTGGCTCGAGCAGCGCGTGGCCTCCGCGGTGTCCGACACCTTCGTGTGGACGAACGAGCGCTCGCAGTGGCTCGCCGAGCAGGTGGCCGAGCTGTTCGCGCTCGACGAGGTCCCGCTGCCGCTGCTGGAGGTCTCCAGTACGGACGGCGTCCTCGCCCCCGTGGAGGAGGTGCCGTTCCTCGACCCCGGGCACGTGAGCGCCGCGGGCAAGGTCCTGATCGGCATGCGGGGGTCCTACGGCGGTGTGCTGATGTTCGGCCTGCTCACCGGCATCATCGGCATGTCCCTCATCAATCCGCTCTCGGTCGGCGCCGGGCTCCTGCTCGGCCGCAAGGCGTACCGCGAGGACAGGGACGCCCGGCTGAAGCGTCGGCAGGGCGAGGCGAAGAGCCTGGTACGGCGCCAGATGGATGACGTCGTGTTCCAGGTGGGCAAGCAGCTCAAGGATCGGCTGCGGCTCGTCCAGCGCGAGATCCGCGACCACTTCGGCGCCCTCGCCGAGGAGCACCACCGCTCCCTGGCGGACTCCGTCGCCGCGGCGCAGCGGTCGGCGTCCACCTTCCGGCAGGAACGCGAGGCGCGCATCACGGAGCTGAAGGCCCAGCTCGCCGCGATCGACCGCCTGCACGCGCAGGCCGGGCGCCTCCTGCCGGAGCCCACGCAGGCCGCTCAGCCCGCTCAGCCCGCGCAAGCCGACGGCGACCCCACCGGCGTCGTGGGAGCGCCCGCGTGAAGGACAGCGGCGCCGTCGTGGCCCTCCTCGCGGACGCACTGCGGATCTACGACGACGACCCGGCGGTGCGTGCCGAGCTCGAGGGGTACGCGCGGCGCCTGCGCGAGCCGCTGCGCGTGGCCGTCGCCGGCATGGTCAAGGCCGGCAAGTCCACGCTCCTCAACGCGATCATCGGCGAGGAGATCGCCCCCACCGACACCGGGGAGTGCACGCGCATCATCACCTGGTACCGCTACGCGGCGACGCCCCGGATCACCCTGCATCCGGTGGAGGGCGAGCCGCGACTGCTGCCCCTCACGCGGGTGGGCGGGCGGCTCGTGTTCGACCTCGGCGGGCAGCGTGCCGAGGAGGTGGCGCGCCTCGTGGTCGACTGGCCGGCCGAGAACCTGCGCGCCCTGACGCTCATCGACACCCCGGGCATCGCCTCGCTCTCCACGGACGTCTCCGAGCGCAGCACGCGGTTCCTCACTCCGGTGGACGCACCGTCCGAGGCCGACGCCGTCATCTACCTCATGCGGCACCTGCACGCCTCGGACCTGCTGTTCCTCGAGGCCTTCCACGACACCAGCGCCGCCCGTTCGGGCACCGTGAACGCGCTCGCCGTCCTCTCGCGCGCGGACGAGGTGGGGGCGGGGCGGCTCGATTCGCTGATCGCCGCCTCCCGCATCGCCGACCGCTACCGGGCCGATCCGTCCCTCAGGTCCCTGGTGCTCGACGTCCTCCCCATGGCGGGCCTGTTGGCCCAGAGCGCGCGGACCCTCCGGCAGGCGGAGTACCAGGTGTTCGTGGCGCTGGCTGCGCTGGACAGGACGGAGAGGGAGCGCACCCTGATCTCCGCCGACCGCTTCGTCGCGGGCAGCGCGGCCCTCGGCATCTCGGCGGAGGACGCGGCGCACCTGCTGGACCGGTTCGGGATGTTCGGGCTCCGGCTGGGCGCCGCGCTGGTGCGCGGCGGCACCGGCGGAGCGACGGCGCTGGCCCACGAGCTGGCGCGGCGCAGCGGGCTCGACCAACTGATGACGCTCGTGACGCGGCAGTTCGACGCGCGGGCCACCGCCCTGCGGGTCCGGACGGCGCTGACCGGGCTCGAGGTGATCCTCGCTGCGCACCCGCGCGACGGCGCCGCACGGTTGCACGCCGGCGTCGAGAGGATCACGGCCAGCGCCCACGAGATGACCGAGCTGAAACTGCTGTCCGCGCTGCGTGCCGGCCGCGTCCCGCTGCCCGCACCTGCGGTGGTGGAGGCCGAGCGCCTGGTCGGAGGCTCCGGCACGGCCGCTGCGGACCGCCTCGGACTCGATGCGGCCGCCGACCCCGGAGAGGTGCGGTCCGCCGCGCTCGCGCGGCTGCACCGATGGCGCCTGCTGGCCGAGAACCCGCTCACCGGCCGAGGGGCACAGGAAGCGTGCCAGATCGTGGTGCGCACCTGCGAGGAACTGGCGGTCCGTGCGGGCCCCGCCCCCGGGGTGGCCGAACCGGACCCGGCGGTCGCGCCCGTCAGCGTCGGGAGCGCGCGTCCCTGAACCACCGCGACGCCGGCGGCAGCAGGCCCAGGAGGAACGCGAGGGCAGCAAGCGCCAGCTGGAGACCCGCCAGATGGACCGTGGGCTGGAACCCTGCGGAGCCGTCACCGAGCAGGGCGAACACCAGCACCACCGCACCCGCATCGAGCGCGAGCATCACGAGGAGCACCCACCGCACGCCGCCGACGCCGCGCAGCAGCGGGCGGACGAGCAGGCCCTCGGCCACCAGCACCACCGCGAAGAGCGCGAGCGTGCCCCAGAGGGCGATCGCGGCGACCTGGTCCAGCCGGGCGGCGTCCGCTGCGCCGTCGAGGCCTGCGGCGGTCTCCCGGAGGCCGGCCAGATGGGTGTCGCGGTCCAGGTAGCCGGTCACGAGCGCAGCGCCGCCGACGACGACTCCCATGAGCCACAGCGCGCCCACGGACCGGACCAGCGGGGGAGGAGGCTCCACCCTGAGCGCGGGAGGCGGGACGGCGTTGGACAACTCTGGCCGGGGAGGACGCATGCTCGTAATCTAGCCCCGCCGCGCGAGGGCTTCAATGGTCGCCCGGCGACCGCCCGGCGGCAGCGCGAGTGGTCGGGGCCGGCCGTCGAGTAGCGGGCACGCTGCCGGACCGATCCGCCGGCTTCTACCGTTGCTGCATGTCCACCACACCATCGCCCGAGCACGGTCGCCGTCGCGAGGACGGGGGGCAGTCCCGCAGCTGGACCGTCGTCGGGACCCTCGTCCTGGTGTTCGTCGTCGTCGTCGTCCTGTTCCTGCTGCTCTGACCCCGGCCGCCCGGCCCCGCCCGGTCCCGGTGCACGCGTGCCGGGGCTGTCCACGGGTGCGTCGTGGCAAAGTCCCGCGGGCATGGCAAACTAGATAACCGTGCGCACATGCCCCGGCCCACCGGGGTACGTCGCGGTCCGCCCTGGTGTAATGGCAGCACCCCAGCCTTTGGAGCTGTGGAGTATAGGTTCGAATCCTATGGGCGGAACGGGGAAGGCCGGGGTCGGCCCGCCCGCCGCACACGCCGGTCACCTACAGGTAGGAGCGCTTCTTCGTGAGCAACCAGGACGAAACCACGCACCTCGGGGACGGCGACGTCCCGGCAGCCGTCATCGTCCTCGCCGCCGGCGCGGGCACCCGCATGAAGTCGCGGACCCCCAAGATCCTGCACCCCATCGGCGGGATCTCCATGATCGGCCACGCGCTGCGGGCCGCGCGCGCCATCGGGCCGCGGGAGCTCGCCGTCGTCGTCCGCCATGAGCGGGACCGCGTGGCGGAGCACGTGGGCAGCGTGGATCCCGAGGCCGTCCTGATCGACCAGGACGAGCTGCCGGGCACCGGGCGCGCCGTCCAGGTGGCGCTCGAGGGCCTCGACGCCCGCACCGGGAGCCCGCTGAGCGGCACCGTCGTGGTCACCTACGGCGACGTCCCGCTGCTCACGTCCGAGACCCTGCAGGAGCTCGTGGCCGTCCACCACGGCGAGGCCAACGCCGTCTCCGTCCTCACCGCGGTCCTCGAGGACCCCACCGGCTACGGGCGCATCCAGCGCCACGAGGACGGCACCGTCCTCGCGATCGTGGAGCACAAGGATGCCTCGCCCGAGCAGCGGGCCATCCGCGAGGTCAACTCCGGCATCTACGCCTTCGACGCCGACGTCCTGCGGCGGGCCCTGACGCAGGTCGATGCGTCGAACGCGCAGGGCGAGATGTACCTGACGGACGTCCTCGCCATCGCGCGGGCCGACGGCGGCCGCGTCGCCGCCGTGGTGCAGGAGGACCGCTGGCAGGTCGAGGGCGCCAATGACCGTGTGCAGCTCGCCGCGCTCGGCGCCGAACTCAACCGCCGCGTCGTCGGACGGTGGATGCTGGCCGGGGTCACGGTCGTGGACCCGGCCACCACCTGGATCGATTCCACCGTGGTCCTCGAGGAGGACGTCACCATCCTGCCCGGCACGCAGCTCCACGGGGAGACCTCCGTGGCACGCGACGCCGTGGTGGGCCCGGACACCACGCTGACCGATGTCGTCGTCGGCGAGGGCTCGCAGGTGGTGCGCACGCACGGCAGCGGCGCGCGCATCGGCGCCGGCGCGAGCGTGGGCCCCTTCACCTACCTGCGCCCCGGCACGGTCCTGGGTGAGGACGGGAAGATCGGGGCGTTCTACGAGACGAAGAACGTGACGATCGGCCGCGGCTCCAAGCTGTCCCACCTCGGGTACGCCGGTGACGCCGAGATCGGCGAGTACACGAATATCGGCTGCGGCAACATCACCGCCAACTACGACGGCGTGAACAAGCACCGCACGGTGATCGGCTCCCACGTCCGCACCAGCTCCAACACGGTCTTCGTGGCCCCGGTGAGCGTGGGTGACGGCGCCTACACCGGTGCCGGCGCCGTGGTCCGCCAGGACATCCCGTCGGGCTCCCTCGCCGTGAACGTCGCACCCCAGCGCAACATCGCCGACTGGGTGGCCAAGAAGCGGCCCGGCACCGCCTCCGCCGATGCCGCGGGCGCCGCCGGCACGCCGCCCACAGAACCCCCCACGAGTACCCCCACCGAAGAGAAGAGCACTCAGGCATGAGCGAGATCACCGCACACGGCGAGAAGAAGCTGGTCCTGGCCTCGGGGCGCGCGCACCCGGAGCTGGCGGAGGAGATCGCTTCCTGGCTGGGCACCGAGCTGCTGCCGGTCTCGGCCTACGACTTCGCCAACGGCGAGATCTACGTGCGGTCGGGGGAGAGTGTCCGCGGCACGGACGTCTTCGTGATCCAGGCACACCCGGCCCCCCTGAACAACTGGCTGATGGAACAGCTCATCATGATCGACTCCCTGAAGCGGGCCTCGGCCAAGCGCATCACCGTGGTCTCACCGTTCTACCCCTACGCCCGCCAGGACAAGAAGGGCAGGGGGCGCGAGCCCATCTCGGCCCGCCTCGTCGCGGACCTCTACAAGACGGCCGGCGCCAACCGGCTCATGTCCGTGGACCTGCACACCTCCCAGATCCAGGGCTTCTTCGACGGCCCCGTGGACCACCTCATGGCCATCCCGCTGCTGGCGGACTACATCCGCTCGCGCGTCGACGCCGACAACGTCACCGTCGTCTCCCCGGACACCGGCCGGGTCCGCGTGGCCGAGCAGTGGGCGGAGCGCCTCGGCGGCGCCCCCCTCGCCTTCGTGCACAAGAGCCGCGACCTCACCGTCCCCAACCAGGCCGTCTCCAAGCAGGTCGTGGGCCAGGTGGAGGGCCGCACCTGCGTGCTCATCGACGACATGATCGACACCGGCGGCACCATCTCCGGCGCCGTGCAGGTGCTCAAGAACGCCGGCGCCAAGGATGTCATCATCGCCGCCACGCATGCGGTGTTCTCGGAGCCGGCGTCACGCCGGCTCGCCGAATCCGGTGCCCGCGAGGTCGTGGTCACCAACACGCTGCCCATCCCCTCGGAGAAGCGGTTCCCGCAGTTGACGGTGCTGTCCATCGCCCCGCTGATCGCCCGGGCCATCCGCGAGGTGTTCGACGACGGCTCGGTCACCAGCCTGTTCGACGGTAACGCCTGAGCGGAAGCCGCGGTCGACAGGCAATTACTTGATACAGCAAGTAGTTTTTTGACCGATTTGAGGTAGTCGCACGGTAGTTCGTGGGTTAACAATCGAGTAGGTGGAGTGCAACTCCCGTAAGTGCTACTCGTGTAGCCCGTCGTGACTCTACTTAGGCTCGGAGGCGAACGACCCCTCGAACCTAGGATGTGGTCCTATGGCTGCGAACGGCCAGGGCGTGTCAGTTGCTCGCTCCATCCCGCCCGAGAGCCCCGGTCTGACACCTGCTCCGGACGAGGCCCCCTCCTTCGTGGGGCGCGCGGACATCCTCGCGGCGGTCGAGGAGGCCCTGACCGCCCCGGGATCGGTCGGCGCCGTGCTCGTGGGGGAGGCCGGCGTCGGCAAGACCGCCGTGGTGCAGCAGGTGCTCTCCTCCAGCGCGACGGCCCTGTACGTCCTCCGCATCCGGGGGGCCCGGGGCTTCCGGGACCAGGCCTACCGCCCCGTCAACTTCCTCCTCACGGAGCTCGAGGCGGACGTCGTCGAGCATCCCGTGATGGTGCTCCGCGCCGTGGCGGACTTCCTGAACCAGCAGGCGCGCGGGCGCCGCGTGGTCCTCGCCGTGGACAACGTCGAGTACCTCGATGCGTCCTCGGCGGCCCTGATCGGGCAGCTCGTGCTCGGCGGGACCGCCAGTGTGCTGCTGACGGCGCAGGACTTCGCCGCGGCGGACCCCCAGTTCGCGGGCCTCTGGCGGGACGGTTCCCTGCGCCGGCTGGATCTCGCGCCGTTCGACGCCCTGGAGGCGCGGGCGTTCGCGGCGGCCGAGCTGCACGGGGTGGTGAGCGCCGAGGCCGCGGCGCTGCTGTACCGCATGAGCGGTGGCAACGCGCGCTTCCTCCAGGCCTCGATCCGGGCGGTCCGCGGGCGCAGCGTGGTGCGGCACGGGGAGACCTGGGTGCTCCTGCCCGGCAGCATCCCCGTCCCCACGGAGATCGCCGAGGCGGTCCAGCTCATCCTCGAGGAACTGACTCCCGGGCAGCAGGAGATCGCCCACGTCGTCGCACTGGCCGGGTGTCTGCCCCTCACCGTCACGCAGTCCATCACCGGCAGCGCGGACCTGGATGCACTCCAGACCGCCGGCCTGCTCGCGGTGAGGCACGGCGAGCAGGAGTGCGTCGAGTTCCGGGACACCGTGATCGGCACGGGCACGGCTGCGTCCCTGTCGGCCCTGCGCGCCGGCGAGCTCTACGAGAAGTGGGTCGAGGGCTCCGTGCTCGGTGACCTGCTCGATCCTGAGCGACATACCCAGTGGCTGCTGAAGTGCCAGCGGCCGGTCCCGGCAGGGCTCTCGCTCGCCGCCGCGCGCTCGGCGAAGCGCGCCGGCAGGTACGGCACCGCCGTCGAGTACGCCGAGCTCGGCGATGCCTACCGCTCCTCGGCGGCCGCCGCCGTCGAGCGCCTCCGCGCCCTCACCTTCACCGGACGCTTCCAGGACGCCGGCAACGCGCTGCTGCTCGCCGCTCCGCTGCTCGACGACGCGCCGGCAGCGGAGGCCGTGCCGCTGCTCCTCGCCGGCGTCTTCCTGCGCCACCGCCTCGGGCTGGGCGGGGTGGACGAGGCACTCGACGACGCCGGGGAGCGGCTGGAGTCCGACGCCGCCGTCGACCCGGAGGAGCGCGCCCGGCTCCGCGCCGACATCGTGATCGCCCGTGCGGAGGTCGCCTCACTGCAGGGCCGGTTCATCGAGGCGCGGGATCTGGTGCTGTCCCTCCGCTCGGGCGGCGTCCCGCTGGGCCGGGACCAGGGCATCGCCGCCGACGTCCTGCTGGCCGAGGCGTGGGCCATGCTGGAGGACCAGCTGGACGCGCTCCAACTCGCCGATTCCCTCGCGGACCGCCTGCAGGAGCCCGACGTCGCCTCCCGCACCCGGGAACTCTCCTACCTGCGCCTGATCGCCATCTACAGCGCCACCGGCTCCTGGGAGCAGGGCTCCCGCAAGCTCCGCCTCGCGGAGGGCGACAGCGGGACGGTGCTCCACAGTTCGGCCGTGCAGGTGGCCCTGGGACTCGTCCGTGGCCGGTACGGGACGCCGGAGGACGCCCTGGCGGTCCTGGCACCGGCGTTCGATCAGCTGCGGGTCGGCGACCCGCAGCGCGTGCTGCCCCTTGCCGCCACGGCCATCGCCTACTGCCATGCCATGAGCGACAACATCAAGGCTGCGATCCCACTCCTGGTGCACGCGGAGCCGACGGCGGGTGATCCCTGGCTGGTGCGCCGGGTCGCGTCCCAGCTGCAGCTGCTCAGCGTGGGGCTGCGCGAGGCGAAGCCGGACGCCGCGCGGCAGCTGCAGGCCATGGGGCGCAGCGACAGGGAACGCGGCGCATCCCTGTTCGCGCTGTCCGCGTTCACGAGTGCGGTGCGGCTCGGCAGCACCGGGTCCCTGACGGAGCTCTCCGAGGTCGCCGCCCGCGTACAGGGACCCTACGCCCACCTGTGCGAGACGTTCGCGAAGGGCGTGAGCCACCGTGATGCAGAGGTGCTCCTGCAGGCCATGGATCTCGCCGCCGCGGGCGGCGACCAGAACTTCGGGCGGGATGCCGCCCGCTCCGCCCTCCACGCTGCGCGGGCGCTGGGGGACAAGTCGACGGTGCGCGAGGTCCAGCATCGGGCCCGGCGCGTCCTGGCGGATCTCGACGCCGGCGGGCCCACCTCCCAGCTCGACTGCCTCACCCCGCGGGAGGCGGAGATCGCCCAGCTGGCGGTGAGCGGCCTCATGAACCGGGAGATCGCCGAGGCCATGTGCGTGTCCGTGCGGACCATCGAGGGGCACCTGTACCAGATCTACTCCAAACTGCACGTGTCCTCCCGCTCCCAGCTCGCAGAGCTGTTCCCGGCACCGCTCGGATGACCGTCGACGGCGGGCGGGTCCCTCTGGTAGGGGTGCAAGGCCCCATCGACGCGATCACCCAGACGCTGTCCCACCCCAATCTGCACGGGGCACTCGTGGTGGGCGAGTTCGGGACGGGCAAGAGCGCGATCGCGCGGCGGCTCGTGACCACCGGGGACCCGCTGCAGACGCGGTTCTTCCTCGTCCGGGCCACGGAGACCCTCGCGCAGGTCCCGTACGGAGCGCTCGGCCCGTACCTCTCCCACGCCACACCCCAGGCCCTGGATTCCTCCCTCTCCGCGCTCCGCGCCCTCGTGGCCTACTTCCGGGCGGCGTCCGAAGGCCGGAACGCGGTCGTGGTGGTCGACGACGCCCAGTACCTCGATGACGACAGCAGCCACATCCTCACCCAGCTGGTGATCTCCCGCGTCATCAAGGTGGTGCTCTTCTCCGACGGCCTGCCGCCGCGGGCCGGGGACCTCTTCTCCCTCTACACGGACGGTTTCATCAGCAGGGTGGACCTTCCCGGCCTCGCCGATGCGGACGCCCTCGCACTGTGTGAGGCGATCCAGGGCGGGCGGCTGTCCCAGGGGGCAGGCCACTACCTCGCCCGGCAGAGCGCCGGGAACCCCCTGATGCTGCGCGCGCTGCTGGACCACGCCGCCGCCACCGGCGAGCTCGTGGAGCACGACGGCGTGTGGTGCCTCTCCGGCCGGTTCCACCCTCCCGCCCCGCCCCTGATGGACCTCGCGAAGACCCTGCTGCAGGAGCTCACGGAGCAGGAGCGCACCGCCTACGAGGTGGTGGCCCTCAGCGGCGGCCTCCCGCAGGCGCGCCTGGCGGCGATCGAGGAGGACGCCGTGGCCCAGCAGCTCGTGCGCCGCGGACTCCTGCGCACCATCGGCTCGTCCACCAGTGCGTTCAGGGTGGCCCACCCGATGATGGCCCGCGTCGTCAGGGCGCTGGTCCCCGCCGGGCGCAGCGCGGACCTGCGCCGCCGCGTGTTCGACGACGAGGTGGTGCCGCCGGCCGTGGACGAAGGCATGATCGACTACCTCGACTGGGCCCTCGACTGCGGTGCGGCGGTGTCGCCGGCCGTCCTGCTGGCGGCGGCCCGCACCGCGGCGCACGTCTCCAGCCCGGAGTCCGCCCTGCGGTTCGCGAGAGCCGCGCGGGCGGCGGGGGAGGAGCCCGCCGGAGTGGTCGAGGAAGCGCGGGTGCGGCTCGGCCTCGGAGAGTACGCGGTCGCCGTCGAACTGCTCGACCAGGTCCTGGCGGACACGACCCGGCCCGTCACCGCCGCCGATGCCGCCGTGCTGAAGGCACTGGCTTGCGTGCAGCGGGGGGAGGACCCGAGCCGCATCCATGCGATCGCCGACACGTGTGCGGAGCGGCTGGCTGCGGTGGAGGGGAATGCGCCGGCGGAGGAGCCGGACCAGACCGGGCAGGCCGGGCACGCACTGGGGCTGCTCCATCTGCTCGGGTGGATCCTCGAGGGCGAGTTCCGGACCGCCCGCGCCGAGGCGGACGCCCTCGATGCCGTACTCGCCCCTCCGGGAACGGAATCCGGGTCCTCGTTGCCGGTCCTCCTGCTGCTCTTCCGCGGTGAGACCGACGCGGCGCTCGGCCAGTGCGACACGGCGCTGGCGGGCATCCGGGCAGCCGTCGATGCCGTGGACCGGTCCCGCGGAGACCTCGAGCACCTGCGTCCGCGCGTCGTCGGGCGGTACGTCAGCGCACTGATCCACGCCGGTGAGTTCGCCACCGCCCGGGAGGCGCTCGAGGAGTACCGGCAGCGGCCCGTGGTGAGCTTCGAGTACGTCGGCGGCCCGCTGGCGGCGCTCGAGGCCGTCCTCGAGGCGCGCCGTGGGAAGTTCCGTGCCGCACTGCACCTCCTCGAGCCGGCTCTCGCGTCCCTCCGGCAGGTGGACTCCGAGATGCTGCTGCCCTACGCGCTCGGCGTCGCAGCCTGGGCCGCACACTCCCTGGGGGAGTACGGAACAGCCTCGGCCTTCGAGAAGGAGTTCGCCGGGGTGGCGCCGATCGGCAGCCGCCCGCTGCTCCTCCTCGCGCGGGCGTTCCTCGCCGCGGCCGGCACGGGCGGGCCCGACGGCACGGGAGACCTCAGCGGGCTCCGGGCACTGGCCGAGGCCGCGCGGGACGCCTCCTTCCTCTCGTGCGAGAAGGACATCCTGGAACTCCTGACGGTCCTCGGGGACACGGAACGGACCTGGCGTCTCGCCGAGCTCGCCGACCAGTTCGAGGGCTCGGAGGCACAGGTGCTCTCCGGCTACGCGCATGCCATGGTGGACCACGATGCCAACGCCCTGCTCGCGGCCGCGGACCGTGCGGAGGGTCTGCAGAAGATCCCGCTCGCGGCGGAGGCCTCGGCGAGGGCGATGCGCCTGTTCGAGAAGGAGGGCGACGGCAG
Source organism: Arthrobacter sp. L77 (assembly GCF_000816565.1). Classification (NCBI taxonomy): domain Bacteria; kingdom Bacillati; phylum Actinomycetota; class Actinomycetes; order Micrococcales; family Micrococcaceae; genus Arthrobacter; species Arthrobacter sp. L77. The sequence continues at coordinate 53,999 of NZ_JWSU01000008.1, forward strand.
GGCGCGGCGCATGGCGTTGCGTACCGTGCGCCACCGGCAGTCGCTGCTCGAGGGCGTGCTCACGCACGACGACGGGGATCCTCGCGGATCCCATGAGCTGACGGCCAGGGAACGCGAGATCGCGAGGCTCGCCGCGAATGGAGCCTCGAACCGTGCCATCGCGGAGACGCTCGTCCTGTCGACGCGGACCGTGGAGGGCCACCTCTACCGTATCTACGGGAAGCTCGGCATCACCACGCGCGAGGAGCTCGAGGGCGAGATGCGGGCGTACGACGACGAGCATTGACCCGTGCCGTGGACCCCACGTAGGCAGACGGGTGGAAGCGAGTAGTCCGAAAAGACGGGCTACGTAGTCGGCCGGAAAAACTGGAGTGGTGCGTACTGGTGAGTGGTTCCGGTGACCTGCGTAGGGTTGCATTTGTTGAACCGATGAAGCTTCAACTGCAGGGCTTCGGCCCTTACCCGTATGAAGAGCGGGTCCCGGATCGGGGCCAGCGGCAAAGGAGTCTTCCTGAGACCAAGACTCCGTCCCCAGCTGCCGCTGGCCTCTTCCTGTTTAACCAGTGGTACTCACCCGCGAGGGCGACCACTTCCTATCTGAAACGGCGGACAGCGGAAAGCCGGGCCGGAGCGACTGCTCCGGCCCGGCTTTCCGCTGTCCGATGGTGCGGGGTCTACGCCTCGGCGGCTCGGCGGCGCGTCACCACGATGGTGCCGGCGCCCAGGCCGAGACCAACGATGCCGGAGGCGCCCCAGAGGATCACCGCCGAGTCGAGGCCGGTGGTGGCCGGCCCACCCGATGCGGAGGCGTCGGTGGTCCCGGTGGCGCCTCCGGCAGCACTGACGGAGTCGACGACCACGCGGGAGCTGACGACAGGGGAGCGGTCCAGCGCAGCAGCGGTCAGGGTATAGACGCCGTCCTGGGTGAGCTCTACGTCGTAGCAGACGTCGCCGTCGGCGTCCCTGTCACTGTCGGCGTCGATGGCCTCGTCGAGGACGGTCCGGTCGAGCACGACCAGGCCGCTACGGGTCGAGGTGCCATCGCTGACGCTGATGGTCTTGCCGTTGACGTAGGAATCGGTGGGGGGAGCGGCCTGCGCTGCGCCGGCGCCGAGGAGTGCAACGGTTCCGACAACGGCCAGGACTGAGGCGGTTCTGTTCATCATGAGGGTCCCCATAAACGTGATCGAGACGAGAAAGAACGTGACGTGACCGGGCCTTCCCTGTCCGAACGCTGACGCTCGGACAGGGAAGGCCCGGACTCCTGGCTAGGGGTTGCGGATCACCTCGATCGCGGAGATCTTCGGCTGATCGACCGTGGACGCGAGGTCGATGTCGAGGTTCCCGTCCGTGACACCGAGGGTCTGGCTCACGATGTGGGCCGTCATGGGGCTGACCACCGCGTTGAGGTCGAGGTTGCTGACCTCCTGCGGTCCCCCCTCGAGGTTGACGCCGAAGACACGCTTGCCGGTTCCGCCGGCTCCACCGCCGGTTGCACCGTGGTAGATCTCCGCGAAGTGCAGCCTGACCGTGTAGTTCCCCGCAGGCACCGGGATGTTGTACCCGAACGTTCCCGGGCCGGTGGTTGCGCTGCGCTCGGAGAAGTAGAGCGCATCACTGTCGGTTCCCGCGATCTGCGCGACCGCCGGGTTGGTGTAGGCCTTGCCGCCCGCGAAATACGTGTCGGCCAGCCAGTTCACGCCGCCGGTCGTCACCGCACCGCCGCCCGCGTTGATGCGGATGGCTTGACCCGCCGAGGCGGGGATGGCCGCGCTGGCCGTGGCGGACACGGGGGAGGTGTTCCCCGATGCGTCCACCGCCTGCACCCGGTAGAAGGCCTGGGCAGCGAACGGGAGGTTCGTGTCCGTCATCTTCAGTCCACGGACGGGCGTGTTCCCACTGATGCGGGTCCACGGTCCCGCCGCGGAGGTCGCGCGCTCGACGTAGTAGCCGGCAAGGTCCGCTTCCGGTCCTGCCGCCCAGGCGACGTCGATCGCGGACCCGGACGCGGCCGCGGTGACGCCCGTGACCATGCTCGGCGCAGCGGTGTCGGACGAGGCGACCGGGACCATGTTCGTGACGAGGTACATGTTGTCCTGGAAGTCACAGTTCGTCGGTCCCGTACCGCACTGGTTCGGTGAACTGATGTAGTCGTGACCCACGATCCACGCCCCCGGAACGATCTTCCTGTCCCGGTCCCTGACCGGCCAGGTCTTGACGGCCATGTAGTTGGGGTTGTTGGTGGACTGCCCTGATACGACGATCCCGATGTTCCCGGTGGGGTTCGTCGCGAGCTGCGTGGGTCCCGTCAACGCGTTGTTCAGGGGAAGCAGTGACTGCCCGTACGCCGCGTTGTGCGTCGCCGTCGTCCCGTTGATGTTGACCGTCTCGATTTGTGTACAGCAACCGTGGAAGGCCGCGATCTGCCGGGCCGTGACCGGGATGGAAGAGTCGAGCCGCTTCCACTGCAGGGACCGGACTTCCTCCCCGTTCAGGGCAGAGGCGCGCATCTCGTCGCCGTTGGAGGGGCTGCCGAGGTCCGTGGTCCAGCCGAAGGCCTGGGCGATCTCATTGACGGAGAGCTCGCTGCCGCCTTCCGGCTGCGTCATGTAGGCGCCCCGAAGCTGCACCGGTGTCAGCGCCGCGGAGGGGTCGCTCGACCTGACGTTCAGCTGTGCGACCCTGACACCCCTGCCGCCGGATGCCGCGGTGAACTTCACCGTGACGGGGACCGAGGCGTTGGGCTGGACCGTGAACGGCAGTTCGGGTGCGTCGATCACCGTGAACTGCCCGGCGTTGGGCCCGCCGAGGGAAAGCTCGGTGATGCGGAGACCCTTGCTGCCGGTGTTGGACAGCGTCACCGTGGCCTCGTCCACGACCTTGTGGGTCGAGACGCCGCCGTTGATGCGGTGCATTACCAGCCAGTCCTCCGACAGGCCGGGGATGGGAGCCCCACCCTGCCGCGTGGCCTGCTCGTTCCGGAGAGTCAGTGTCCCCCCGATGTCGAGGACCTCGAACTGGACGGTCCTGGTGGTGGACGCCCCGGTGGTGTCCGTGGCGGTCACCTCGAGCACGTAGTCGCCGGCCGCGTCGAAGACGAACGGTGCCGTGTATGCCACGGGGTCCGCTCCGTTCACCGAGTAGGTGAGCGATTCGATCGTCGTCCCGGTCGGCGCCGAGGCTGCAAGGGACACGTTGGCCGTTCCGCCGCTGAAGCTGGAGCCGACCTCCGTCCCGTTGACCGTGACGGCGACCGATGGGGCGGTGAGGGCCTTGCCCGCGATCGTGATCCAGTTGATCTTGGTGTTGGTCCCGGTGGGGACCACCGTGAGCTGTCCGTCGGTCACCGTCACCTGGGCAGTGCCCGTCTTGAACGGGGCGCTGCCGGTAGGAACGAAGGGATCGACCACCGGGGTGCCTTCGACCTCGATCGCGTGTGTCGAATCGAGGAAGCCTGCATCACCGACGGAGACGCTCACGGTGTAGGTTCCGTCAGCGACGTCCGCCACCCAGGTGCCGTCCGACAACCCGGTGACCGTCCCGCCCTGCATGATATTGAGCGTCTGGAGCAGCGGGTCGTTGGCCGGATAGGTGATCCCGGATGCCGCGGCCGTGCGGTACCGACCGCCGAGCACGCGGTCGGCGGGTTCTCCGCCGACCAGCCAGCCGAAGCCGGTGGCCGCGGAGTAGCCCAGCCCGTAGTCCTTGATCCATCCTGCCGGCGTAGGAGCGGCCTCCGTCTGGAAGTTGTACTTCACCTCGGTGGTCGCCGCCGGCGGACCGTCGAGGCCGTCTCCCTTGATGGAGATCCAGTTGATCTTGCTGTTGGTGCCCGTCGACGTCACGGTCAGCTTCCCATCCGCGACGGCTACATCCCGGGTCCCGGTCTGGAACGGGGTTGCTCCGGTCGGAACGAAGGAGTTGACCAGTGGCTGCCCTTCGACAGCGACCCCGTGGGTGGAATCCAGGAATCCGGAATCACCGACGGACAGGGCCACCTTGTACGTCCCGTTGGGCAGCTCGTACTCCCACACCCCGGTGCTGACGTTGGTCGCCGGCCCCATCAGTGTGGTCGTCTGCAGCAACGGGTTGTCGGCGGGGTAGTTGATGCCCGGCGTGGCCGTGGTGCGGTACCTCGCGGCACTGCTGCGGTCCGTCGGCGCCCCGTCGACGAGCCAGCCGAACTTGCGTTCGGCATCGAAGGCCATGCCCGTATCGGCGATCCATCCTGCCGGCGTCGGTGCGGCCGGAGTCTGGAAGTTCACCTTCACCTGGGCGCCGTCCGTGGGATCGTCTCCCGGCACCTCGGTGTCGGCCAGCGGGACGATGTCCAGGTAGTTGATCTTGCTGTTGGTGCCGCCATTGGCATCGACGGTCAGGAAACCGTCGGTGACGGCGACGTCAGCGGTCGCCGTGGCGTGGCGGCTGTTCGCGCCGGCCGCACCGGTCGGGACGAACCTGCTGATGACCGGCTGGTTCTCGAGGTTGATGGTGTGCGCCTCGAGATCGGAAGTGTTGACCGTCGAATCGCCTGCGGCGACGGTGACACGGTATTCACCGTCGGGCAGCGCGATCTCCCAGTAGGCATAGGTCGCGACGCCGTTGAAGGTTCCCGAGATATCACCGGACTGCATGTGCATCAGCGACTCGAGGCGCTGGTCCGTCTGCGCCGTGACCCGCGTCCGCCCGTTGCCCGGGGTGGTCCCGCCGGTCGAGATGTCCAGCGGGTTCTCCGTGGCCTGGCTCTTCCAGCCGTAGCTCAGTCCGGTGCCCTGATCGGACGCCGTCCGGGTGCCGAAGGCCTGCCCGTGGTCCCGCAGGTATCCGGCGGGCAGGGGCCCGGCGAGGTCGGAGAAGTTGACGCGGATCGCTTCCGTCGACGGCGGTGTCACTTCGCCTGCCGGCTTCACTCCCTGCACCAGGAACACGTAATCCTGGTAGTCACCGTTGGAAGCGTCCTCGAAGGCCACGATGTAGCTGTTGGCCATCGCCGCTCCGGAGCGGTCCTTCGCCGGGTAGACACGCGCCCGGTGGGCGATCCCGGTGTTGAGCCGGTCCTCGGTGAAGCCGACCCGCTGGAAGACGTTCGAGTAGAAGTAGAACCCGAACTGCTCGTCGCCGGGGTCGAAGCTGCTCGCCGATCCCGGGCTGGCGGGCGGAAGCAGCGACTGGTAGCCGTTGATGTCGATGGAGCCCACCTTGTTGCGCTCGCTCTCCGTCCCGTCGCCGGTGTACCACCCGAAGGGCAGGTCCTCGCGGGGGGCGTACTGCGCCAGGGGCTTCATGCTCACCGGCGCGCTGCCCGACTTCACGAACAGCGGTTCCAGGACCTCGTCACCCTTCGCCGCGGGGTCGACCCCGCCGGCGAGGTTGGTCCACCCGACGTCGACCTTGTAGCCGAGCGTGCCCAGGACGTCGGCGAAGGTGGGTTCGTTCCCGCCCTCGATGCCGTTCATGGACAGCCCGTACAGGCCGATCTCGAGCGTGGTGTCGCCGGCTGTGACCTCCAGCGTTGCACTTCGTTGCCCGACTGCGGATCCGGGCTTGAAGGCCACCTGCAGGGTGGTGCTGGCTCCGGCAGCAAGTGAGGTCGATCCACCGGTGATGGTGAATTCGCCGGCCTGCGCGCCCTGGACCGCCCGTGAGAGCGTCACGGCCTCAGGACCGGTGTTGGTGACCGTGAGTGCTTTGGTGCTGCTGGTGGTGTTCTTCACGGCCGAGAAGACGAGCTCTTCCGCGGAGGCATCCAGCGTGGCTGCCTGCTGGTCGGCAGGCACGCGCAGGAGGAACATCTTCTGTGCGCCACCGCTTCGGTCGTACTGGTTGACGTAGAGGTTGCCCGTTCCCGGATCCTCGACGACCTCCAGCGGATCGTTGAAGCCGTCCGCACCACTGATGGTGGTGTTGGGGACACCCGGTACGCCGGTGGGTACCTGCGCACCGAGGATCTCGCCGGTCGCGGGATCCGGCTGCAGGAAGATGAGGTCGTTGTTGTTGGAGAAGCGCGTGACCAGCAGGCGGCCCTTCAGCTGACCGCCGAAGGTGTCGCTCTGGTACTCGAGCGCCCCGTTCGGGGACTTGTTGAACTCGAAGTCGTAGGCGATTCCGCGGTAGTTCGGATCCGCCTTCACCCCGGAGGCGTACTTGCTGCCTCCCTGTCCTGGCGACTCCGGCAGGTTCGCCGGGTCGTTGCCCTCGTTCAGCACCCATTCGCAACGCTCGGGGTTGGGATGGCCGTAGTAGCCGCCCTCGACGACGTCGAACAGGAGGTCGCGCTGGGTCGGGTGGTTGGCGACTGCAGGAACCGATCCTCCGGTGTAGTTGCGTCGCTGGCACTGTGCGGTGACGTCCCGGCCGTTGACGGTGGAAGCACCCGGGATGCCCGGTGCTGCGACACGCGTGAACGTGCCGTCGGCGTTGGCCGTGACGCCCGGTGAGTTGCCGCCGCCTGCCGTGCCGTTGGTGGGGACGTACAGGTGTCCGTTGGAGTGCCAGACGAGGTCGTAGGCATTGCGGATGCCGGTCGCGTAGATCTTCAGCGGAGCGTTCGTGGCGTAGGGATTGTAGGATCCGCCGTCGGCCGTCTGCACGTTGATCGAGCCGGCACCGCTGGCCGCGGCCTGCACCTGCGGGTTCGCGGGGTCGAAGACCAGGGTCGCGGCGGTGAGAAGCTTCTCTCCGCGCTGACCCCAGGAGTTGTCGAGGTCACCTGCTGCCTGGTTGGAGCCCTGCTGGAAGTACAGACGTCCGTCCGGACCGTAGACCATGGAGTTGGTCAGGTGGTCCGACTGGGAGCGCGGGAGGCCTTCGAAGATCTTGGCCTCGTTCTGCAGGTTCGCGCCGGTGAGCCGGCTGATGCCGGAGATCCATTGCCCCTGCTCGTTGCCGACATTGGCGCTGGTGGAGGTGATCCACAGCTTCAGATCACTGGCTGTGGAGGACTTGTCGAAGACGAGGCCCACCATGGCCCGGCCCTGATAGCCGAGGTCCTCCTTGTTGGAGAGCGTCCCGTCGTCGTTCACGGTGAAGCGGAACAGGCCCTGGCCGATCGTTGCCCCGTACAGCTTGTCGTCGGGTCCGAAGGTGAAGGTCGACCAGTAGGTTCCCGCCCCGATGGGCAGTTCCACCTTCTCGAATCCGACGCCGCTGAGGGGTGTGAACTCCTCGGGTGTCTCGACCGTGCCGGCACCCGTGGTGAAGATGGAGGAGAAGGGCACGAACGGCGCACCGAAGTTGTCCTTCACCTCGTCCGTCACGACGAAGCGGTAGCTGGTGTTGGGCTTCAGGGGCGAATCCGGCTGGGTGGAGATGACGTCGTTGCCGCCGGAGGTCCCGGTGGACGACGGCACTTCCACGCCGGAGGCTGCCTCGTAGATGTGGACATTTCCCGGCAGCGTCTGAGGATCCACGCCCACGCCGGCGTACGGTACGCGGATGGTCGCGGAGACGCCGTCGTTGGGATCGTGCCCGGAGGCACGGTTGTCCGGCCGCATCGTGTCCACATGCGGTGCCTGCTCCAGGCCGAGGACCTCGACGTAGGCGATCTTCGTGTTCGTTCCGCCGGTCGCCGTGAGCGTGAGCGCGCCGTCCCACACACCGACGGTGGTGGTGGAGGTGCGGTACTCCGCGCCGGCCGTGGCCTGGAAGCTCTCGATGCCCAGCCCGGCCTCGATGTTGATGACGTGGTTGGAGTCGTAGACGTTCGATGCGCCAGGCTCGTCACCCACTGCGACCTCGACCTCGTAGAGGCCGTTCGGTACCGCGAGCTCCCAGACACCCTCGGTGTTGACACCGTTGGTCCCGTTCAAGTCGCCGTACTGCATGTGGAGGATGCTGTTGAGCCGTCCGTCGATGCCCGGGCGGGCGCGCTCCCGGCCGTTGCCGACCAGACTCACGGGGGTCCCGTCTTCGGAGAGCCACCCGTAGGAGAGCCCGGTTCCCTGGTTGGGGCTGGTCCGAAGTCCGTAGGACTGGCCCCAGTCGGCGAGGTAACCCGCAGCAGGAACGGCGTTGGTCGCGGTGAAGTCCACCTTCACGTCGGTGGTGTTGGGAACGGTCGGAACGGCGAACACCTCGTTCGAGACCTCCGACTCGTTGCCGGCGGTGTCGACCGCGGTCACCACGTAGAAGTAGGTGGTGCCATTGCTGACCGTGTCGTCCGTGTAGGCGGTGCCGCTCACCAGGGCTTCCCCGGAAACGGCGTCCTCCTCGCCGGTGTCCGCGACGACGGGCTGCAGCGAGCGGTAGACCCGGTAGCCGGCAGTGTCGGTGGACGCCGATGCCGTCCAGGTCAGTTCGACCGAGGCGTCACCGGCGACGGCCGCGAGTTCGAGCGGTGCGTCAGGTGCTTCGGTGTCCTCGACGGTGGCCACCACGGCCATCGCCTCGTTCGACACTTCGGACTCGTTGCCCGCTGCGTCCACCGCTGTGACCACGTAGTAGTAGGTCACATCGGGAGCTGCGCTGACATCCCGGTAGCCGGCACTCTCGACCAGGGGGGAGCCTGACAGCGGAGTCTCGGAGGCTTCTACTCCGGCCTCGGTTCCCCGGTAGACCCGGTAGCCGACCGTGTCCGTCGAGGCGCTGACCTCCCAGCTGAGGGCCACTGCGGAACCCTCAGCGGCGGCTACGAGCTGGCTCGGAGCTGCCGGAGCCTCAGTATCGGCGCCGAGGCGGGTGTAGGAGACGTCGGCGGAGGCTTTGCCGTATCCCTGGAAGTACTCCACTTCCACCACCGCGGACTCCGGCAGGAGCGCCGCAACGGTGTACGTCTCGGTAGCACTCTGACCGAACCACTTATCGAGGACCAGCTCGCCGTCCACCTTGATCCGAACACCGTCATCGGTGCGTGCCTTGAACTCGTAGGTCCCGGCGCCTTCGGCCACGGTCTTCGTCCACCGGATCGAGTAANCGTCCACCTTGATCCGAACACCGTCATCGGTGCGTGCCTTGAACTCGTAGGTCCCGGCGCCTTCGGCCACGGTCTTCGTCCACCGGATCGAGTAATCGTTCGAAGCGACGCCTTCCGGCCCTGCCCCGTCAGCAAACTCCTGATTGATATCGTCAGCGCACTCGATCTTCACCGGAGCACCACCGAGATCCTGGCCCAGGAAGAACTCAGCTTCCCACTGACCCACAGCACAACTCCCGGGCTCCGGCCCGCCTTCCGCCGGGACAGCTACCCTGACGGCCGGCGACGGGTCCGATGCAGAGCGTTCTTCGTTGACGGCGGTCACCACGTAGTAGTAGGTGGTGTCGGCAGCGGCACCCTCATCCGTGAACGTCACGCCCGATACCGGTGTGTTCCCGTTCAATGCGGGGCCGTCCACGGCGACCTCGGCCGTCGTGCCGCGGTACACGTTGTATCCGGCAGCGCCCTCGGACGCCGTCCACTCCAGTACCACGCCGGACGCGCCGGCCTCACCCTGAAGCCCGGCAGGAGCAGCAGGAACCGGGCTGGTCTCTGCGGGTACCTGAACCTCTACGGCCGAGGATGCCTCCGATGCGGCGCCGTCGTCGTTGACGGCGGTCACCACGTAGTAGTAGGTGGTATCGGCAGCGGCACTCTCGTCCGTGAACGTCACGCCCGATACCGGTGTGTTCCCGTTCAATGCGGGGCCGTCCACGGCGACCTCGGCCGTCGTGCCGCGGTACACGTTGTATCCGGCAGCGCCCTCGGACGCCGTCCACTCCAGTACCACGCCGGACGCGCCGGCCTCACCCTGAAGCGCGGCAGGAGCAGCGGGAACCGGTGCTTCCTGGGTCACGGAATAGATGTCGATGTAGGCGAGCTTGGTGTTGGAGCCGCCGATGGCGTCGATCGTCAGTTTGCCGTCGGTCACCTCGACGGTTCCCACGGCTTCGTCGAACTGTCGAGGAGCCGATCCGACGAATTCCTCGAGAACCACCGTTCCTTCGGCCCTGACCATGTGCTTGCTGTCGTATCCGTTGGTGACGCCGGCGCCAGTGTCGCCCGCTGCGGCGACGACGTTGTAGGTCCCGTTCGGCACGTCGTATTCCCAGACGCCCTTCTCGGCGGTGACCCCGGTCGTGGGTGATGCGGAAGCAATGTCCCCGTACTGCATGTGGATGATCGAGGAGAGCCTCGGATCGGGGTTTCCCGTCCGTGACCGCGTGTTCAGGGAGAAGTCGAACGGGGTGCGGTCGTCCTCGGTGATCCAGCCGGACCCGCGTGCCGCGTCATAAGCGGCGCCGGTGTCAGCCGAATAGTCGTCGGGCGCGTTGGCCGCCGACGGCTGGAAGTTGATCTTGTCCACGAGCGTGCCGGGCGGTGCCGGCGGTACGGCGGCCCCGGATTCTGCTGCCGCGGAGGTGTTTCCCGACGTGTCCACAGCGACAACCGAGTAGTGATAGGTGCCGCCGACGAAAGCCGATTCGTCGACGAAGGACGGATCGGTGATCAGTCCTGCGCCGGAAACCGGGGTTCCGGTCGTGGCCACCGGAGTGGTTCCGGAGCGGTAGACACGGTAGCCCGCGACGTCGGCGTCTGCCGGAGCAGCCCAGGTCAGCTCGACGGAATCGGGAGTTGCCCCTGCCGTCACGGCGCCGGGTGCCGCCGGCGCCGTGGCGTCCAGCTCGCTGACCGAGAAGTCCTGGAACGAATAGGTCAGGGGAGTTGTCGCGGCCATGTTGCGCTTGGTGGCGAAGAGGCCCCCGAATGAATCGACGTTCGGGACGTCGGCGGAAAGCAGAGTTCCGTCGAAGAAGTTGGTGGGCAGCGGCAGGGTGCCGAGGGACGTCACCGCTCCAGCGCCGATCTTGTAGCTCGCGATGGCGCTCTTGGTGACGCTGTTGACATCGAGGATCAGCTGCACGTCCTGGTCGCCGAGTGCGGCCTTCGAGATGTCGAGGTTGCGCTGATCGCCGTTGACAGCCTGATTCGTCACTCCGGCCACTTCACGCGACAGCTGGATCTGGCGCCCCGTATCCGAGGGAGAAGCCAGGACGAGCTTCACGTAGTCGTCATCGGTCGGCCCGAACCAGATGCCGGCCTGCGCGGAGGACGTGGAGGTCGACGGGCTCTTCAGCGTCGTGGTGAAGCGCAGGACGTTGTCACTGGCGGTGAGTCCCACTCCGAGTGTGTTGTCCTGCTTGTTCTTGTCGATGTCGCTGGCAGCGGTGCCGTTCTTGAGATAGGCGATCCCCTTGGTCGCAGCAATATTCAGGCTGCCGTTGGCGACCTGAATATTCTGGGGGACGTAATAGGTCGGGTCCGAGGACGAGGGTTGGACCATGGTGAACCCGGTTCCCACGTCCCCGGCGGCGTTCAGCCCGCCGGCATCGTCGTCGAAGGTGAGCTGCAGATCGTTGCCCGACGCCGCCACCTCCACAGGTTCGAGGGGCGAGTAGGGCGTCGTTGCCCAATCCGCCGTATCTGCTGGAACCTCAGCTATGGGTATTGCGATAGCTGGAGTAGCCATGAGCAAGGAGGCTATGAGGGCGCTGGCGGTGGCTGCCGCCGCCGACCGCTGAATCACCTTCTGTGGACTGCTTCCCGTGGTATTTGATCGACGTGCCATTGTGCGCCCTATCCCCTGTTGAGGACGTTCCGCGCGCGCTGGAGATACGCGTGGGTCCTCGAATTGAGTGACTTACCCGGGCGGACAGCCCGAGCGCGAAAGCCCAAGCAGTGAAAAGGGCGCGAATTCGGAGGAGCATCGACCGAATTAGATCCCCAGCAGCTGTAGACCTTCTTTCCACAAGGTAGATATTGCCTAGGCAACCAACACGAGTAGCAGCTACCTACGTTTTCGTACTCGCTACCTACTTGCCCGCGTGGACGCTGCGGTGCCCTCGTCACGACCGTTCACACGCTGCCTGAGCATAGGAATCCACGCGGATCGGCGTACTGCGCTCCTGCTCGTTGCCGAGACGACTCGCGACCGAGCTTCGACAGGTCGGAGCACGCGACCGGGAGTGCTGGAGTGACGCGGGACGTCCTGGACCTCCCGGACTTGTGGCCCGGAGGACGTGGGCGTCCGCGACGAACTCGGGCGTCCGCGACGGACGAGCGCCAAGTCCACGTCATACCCCCGTAGGGTTCGCCGTGATGCCATGAGCGTCGCCCGGGACGGCGGTGAACCTGCAAACGATAATGTGCCCCGCAATCGGCGAGGTGTGCCACCAATCGTGCGTGCCACGTCGACGTCACGGCGGCAGGGTGTGTCTCCGCCGGCGGCCATGCCGAAGGAACCCAGTACACCCGCTATCGGTTACCTACTCGGATCGGGAATCTACCCTCCGACTCTTGCTCGGTCAGCCGCGTAGCATCACGCGAACGCAGCTGATCCCCGATACGAGCGCCCAGCAGGATCCAGAGTTGCACACGGCAATAAATTGATTCTCTACTGACGAGCGTGACGAAAGGCAACAAAGCAATGGATGCAGGCGTGCGCAACCGAAGTAAGGGCAAAGGCGAGGATCAACGCTGACAATCCTCCGATCAAGAACCCGCCAATCGGTAGCCCCACAGCGAGGATCAACTGCACAAAACCCACGACTATCAACAGATGATTCGACAAATGAGATCTATTGCTGATGTAGAACAAAGAACTGACGAAACTGGCCGAGACATAGATCGCGGCAGGAAGGGCGAACGCGCTCAGAGCCGCAAGGACACCACCTCCGAAAAGACCTTCGGTCGCCACAATCCACAGCGCGAGCCAAACAAATGCCCCGAATAGCAGCGCCACCGTCAATACATAGACGAATCTAGCCTTTTCGAAAAAATAACCCGCAGGTTGTGCCATGATTTTTGGCCTCAGCGGATTTAGCGCCAGTCGTACAGGGATGGCTGTGCTCGACATGCTCCGGTAGATCCCGAAGTTTACGGCCCCCAGGAAGGGGGACATCAGCAATGGCACCCCGATTGCCGTCGCATCGACCAGAACCGCGTCCGCACCAAGGGCCTTTATGGAAGAAGCATTGCCTCTTACCCACTCCCGTAGCGCTCGGCTCCTAGGCCTGGGGTGTTTCGATGCGAGTAGCGCGACGACACCACCGAGCGCCCATGATGCAGCAATGGATTGAAATGATCCCACAAAGTGGTCCAAAGCATAGAACGTGGCCACAGTGGTGACCAACCCGAAGATATCCGCTGGAGCCACATAGCGATGCTCGTCATTGGCGACGGAATAGTAGCGTGCTCCGAGGCGGCACAAGTTCGCGAAGACGGCAAGCCCTATCCAAACGCTTGACAGGCCGAACCCGAGTAGAGCCAGCCCGATGGAGATAGGGAGCGTCATGGTCGTTACCAAACTGACGAGCGCGCCGGAATACTGCCCCCATGATGAGATTATTCGCCGCTTCGTCGACCTCTGCCAGGCGTCGCACACGACCGCGTGTACAGCTGACACCCCGGCCGCGTACAGAACATAGGCGAGGGCGAATTTCCCGTACTCGGCCGGCGTCAAATAAAAAATCGCCAGTGCCTGCACTGATATGACGGAGGCTGCGTTCACAAGGATCGCCGAACCGTGTAGCCAACGATATTGCAATGAGCCGCCTTTCCCTGCGGACCTAGCATGCTTCCCGATCGAGGTGCCGCGAAGTGAATTATGCCTACGACCAATGACGCGGCAGAGTTGATCTAGGAGGTGGTCCGCGGGCCAGGCGTGAGCCTCGCGCCGAGATCCGGTCGGCTTGTTGAGCGAGCGTCCACAGGCATGGTGATTGCGGACGGTCTCTACTCGTTCCTGGTAGATCCCGCGTTGATCGAGAACTCCTTCAAGAGTTCTTCCGCAGCCACACCCCAGGACATCGAGCCGTTCGCCGTGGCTATTCCGGCCTTCGAGTGGGCGGCATAGGCACACGGGTCGGAAAGCAGTCGCTCGATCGCAGCAGCGATCGATTGGCTTGACACAGCGGCAGACAGGATTCCCGCACCTGACGCGATCACCTGTTCTGTCAACCCGCCCACGGGCGTCGCAACCACGGGAACACCGCGACTGGCTGCAACCGCTAGAACTCCCGATTGGCTTGCCTCGACGTAGGGCAGAATCAGGAGATCGAAGTCGTCCACCACTTCCTCTATGCACTCCTCAGGGACCCACCCCCGCCTGTCCTGCACGAAGGGCGCGCTCATCAGGTGCTCAGAAGCACTTATATCCCCGTCGCCGCACAACCTCACGACCACATTGTGGCCGCGGCTTCGGAGTATCTCGCCGGCCTCCAGCAGGATGGGAACTCCCTTGTAGGGAAGGATCCTGCCGAAGAATCCGAGCACAATCGCCTTGCCGTCGCCGAGAGTACGGGCGCAAACGTCGTCTGCAGATGCCGATGGGTGCAACATTCGTAGAATTCTCTTGGGGTTGCTCGCTATTCGCTTTCTCAGGATGTCTCCGACCTCGTCGGAGAAAACCACGTACGACGAGGCGAACCGGAGATCGAAGGATCGGAGCACCTCCCGCGCCCTGCTTTCCTCTCCCTGATGGAATTGGCCGTCATGAATTCCTAGTACATATTTCCGGCCGTGCCACCTGAAGGAGGGTGCGATCGCAGCCTGAAAGACCTGCTCCATAGGCGAAAAGACCACGTCGATGGAATGTCGACGGCAGAAGCGGTGGAGTTGAATCGCCTTGATCGGAAGAGACAAGATGGTGGCAACCAGGGAACTGCGTGAAGAGAAAGTTGCGACTCCATGCCGCGCCACACCTAAATCTGTCCACCACGAGGATATCTCAGCATTCTTGGAGTAGGAAACGTATACATCGACGTCCGCGAGCTCGGACAGATGCTTCGCTGCTTCATATGCGAATCGTGCACCTCCGCCCGTTCGGCCCCAATGAACAACCAGAACTCTCATCGTTTCGCATCCCATCGTGCATCAAGATTCGCTGATATTCCGGACTTCGATTCGCCCGCGTTCTTAACCGTCAGTAATGCTATCGGGACCATCGGTAGGAGGTGCTTGATATATGACCCGTAATCCGGTTCGAATATCGATTGCACTACCAGAAACGCTACGATCAGACACAGGGGCTTCACTCCGTCGGCGGCCACTGAGACCGCACGGGGTCTGAGGAGGACTGACCGAAAGGGCCGGCGCAACGCGAAGCCGAGTAGAAGCAGGTATCCCGCAAGGATGGTCTGCAGGAGTTGGAAGCTCATGAGGAGGGGGTAAGGAACAAGCAACATCCCAAGGACCAGAATCGCGTTCACGGGCTGTATCAGGTAGCTGGCACCCGTGAGGGGATCGTCGATCATCGTGGTCGCGTCGAGAGACAATTGCACGCTCGTCCTGAAGTGCACCAGCGGAACACCCAGAATGCTCTCGAAAATCAGGGTAAGCCCGATGTAGGCGGCTATCACGCCGATGATGATGGGCGTTCTCCCTCTCGTCCTCCAGGTTATCAACCTGAAGCCGACGTACAGGACTACGACGAGATACCAGTAGTCTCGGACAAAATAGGCATAGAAAAGGGCGCAGGCCAGCCAGAGAGCTTCCAGGGTCCAGTGCCTCCGCGTCTCAAGAAAGAGGAGGCAAAGACCCATCACCAGGAACTCTTTGCTGTACTGGGCCAGGTAGACGGAACCCAGTAGTACCGAACCGCATACCGTCAGGAAGATCGGCAATCCTTCCCGGCAGAGTTCGGACCACCGCAGCGCTTTGAAGATCAAGATCAAGAACAAGACGAAAGATGCAATGCCCGCCAGTAATGGGCTTCCAGCGAGCCCTAGTATCGAGTATGCCGAGGCGGTGAAGGCGAAAGATCCTTGATCGCTCTGTGCCGTCCGATCGAGTAATTGCTGAATGTATTGCTCGTCATTGAAATACGTTGAGGGGAGTATTTCCCTTCCAAACACGGTCACGAATGCTCCGGCGATCAGGGAGATCGTCAGCATGAAGTGGCGCATCGCCATGCTGCTGCTCATGGGAGCGCGGGTAGCGGTCGCTGCCCGGGATCTCCGGCGATGCATTGTCGACGTCAACGAAATAGCCTTCAGCGGAGAGGGAAAGTTGGGATTTATTCGATAGCCATGCGTGACCTAAAGGGAGCGGGGCCTCGGTATGCGCTGGGGAAATTCCATACTCGCATAGTACGCCGCGCTCAGCCGTTCGGACTGCTCCGCGGTTGTGTTGAATGAGAGAAAAGCGTCCCATTGTTCGAGCGCCTTCTTCCGTTGGTGGGGGTCATTGGCCATGGTGGTGACGTTTCGCGCGAATTGATCCTCGGTCCGACCTACCAGACACCTGGGAACTGTCGCAAAGGCCGGTATGTCGCGGACGTAGCTCGGAACCCGCAGCCTGTTTGCCTCGAGCAGGACCATCGGGAATCCGTCCCAGGCAGCGGTGTGGATCAACAGGTCCGCCTCGGAGAGGAGTTGCAGTGCCTCCTTCCTCGGTAGCCACCCGGTCACCTCGACGCCGAGCTCCACCAGTTCGTCTACATAGCGGGGCTCTCCGCCGCCGATCCATTTGAATGTGACGTCCGGCGCTGCCAGTTTGACTGCCCGCACGACTGCGGCGAAATAGTAGGGGTCCCGTGCGGCGGTGAGCCGCCCCGTCGCGACCACGAGGAAGTGGTTGGCGCATCCGGTTCCTTTCGGGTAGGCGAGGTCAGCGCCTACAGCAGGCGCAACGTTCGGAACGTAGAAAACGTCTTTCGACCTACCGATGCTTCTGCTTATTTCGTGTTCTCTAGGGGAGCAGGCAGCGTACACGGTTGTGTTTCTGGCGAGCATTTTTTCTACGAGGCCGAAAAGCGCCCGCGTAGCCGGCGATACGTCCTGGCGCTCCATTGCGTAGCCGTGCGGCGTGTAGACGATCGGATGTGCCGGGCTGGCCTTCACGCAGAGGCGGACATAGAGTCCGGCGATACTCGAGTGCGCGTGTATGACGTCCGGTCGCAACACGCGGACGGATCTGCGTATCGCGACGATCGCCGACAGCGGGCTGGTATCGAGATCCGATACCGACTCGAAATGCTCGGTCTCTCCGCTGTCGATGAAGTCTCCGACTCGCTCGGTTCGGAGAAGATGATGGCGAAACCCCGGGGTGGCGGCGCAGTACTGAGAAAGGGCCGTGGCGACACCACCACCGAAGCTTTCGACGACGTGGAGGACAGTCGGGGAGCCGGTCACGAGGTTCCTTCCTGTCGCAAGCCTCGGTCTCTGTCAGGTTCCCAAATCTACGACAAGTATCGAGAGCGATGAAGGACGGGCCTGGTGACGCGCCCGCATGCAGTGGAATCCAACGTCTCATCAATATGCGGTGACTGCTTCGGCATGAAACAGTCCAAGAGCCGACCGCCCCAAAGATATGCAGAGTTGCGGTCGTTTGATCGGGCTACTATTGGCATGGCTAGCGCACGAGGACAGCGAGCAGGCGCACCAGAGAGGTCTCGATCTTGGAGCTGAGTGATTATTGGCGCGTGTTGAGACGGGCCTGGCGAACGATTGTTGTGGCGGCAGTACTTGGCTTGCTGGTCGCGGGGGCGGTCTCGATGGCTATCAAGCCCACCTTCACTGTTCGTACGCAACTGTTCGTGGCGACTCAAAGCTCGGGTTCTGTGCAGGACCTGCAATCAGGCAACTCGTTCAGCCAGGCGCGGGTGCAGTCCTACATCGAGACGGTGGAGACCCCGGCAGTCCTCCAACCAGTGATCGATGGTCTGGGGCTTGATGTGAGCCCGTCTGAGCTCGCTGAAACGGTTGACGCTCATGCCGATCTCAACACTGTGCTCATCACAATCACGGCTGAGGACAGCTCGCCGGCGGGGGCGGCGCGCGTGGCCCAAGCAACTGCAGACAGTTTGGTCCAGACCGTCGACAATCTCGAACGACCGTCAGACGGAGGGGATTCGCCGGTCCGACTGTCGGTCATCACGCCTGCTGCCGCGCCTACGACCCCTTCTGCTCCAGACGTGCCTTTCTACCTGGCGCTTGGGCTTGTCGCCGGTCTGACCCTTGGTGTGGCGGTCGCTCTGCTCAGGGCGACGATGGATACGAGGGTGCGAAGCGAGAGGGATTTGCGCCGCGTCTCCGACGCTCCAGTACTCGGCGGCATTTTCTTCGACGCGGACGCACAGAGGAAACCATTGCTGACACAGGCTCCCCCTCAAGGCCCTCGCGCGGAATCGTTCCGCCAGATCCGTACCAATCTGCAGTTCGCACATGTGAGCCATAAGTCCAAAGCCGTTCTTGTGACCTCGTCCTTACCCGGAGAAGGCAAGACCACTACAGCCACGAACCTTGCAATAGCCATTGCTCAGGGCGGGCAATCCGTGGTGCTCGTGGATGCCGACCTTCGACGCCCCCGCGTGGACGAGTACCTCGGGCTCGAGCGCAACGCCGGGCTGACCACTGCGCTGGTCGGCCGGGCAGAAGTGGAGGACCTTCTACAGCCATGGGGTCCGGACGAGCTGTATGTCCTGACGGCCGGCCAGATCCCGCCGAATCCCAGTGAACTGCTGGGCTCCGACGCCATGAAGCAGCTCATCACCGGCCTCGAGCAGAAGTTCGATGCGGTCATCATCGATGCCCCTCCTCTCCTTCCGGTGACGGATGCTGCAGTGCTCGCACAGCAGGTCGGTGGCGTGGTGCTGGTCATCGGCTCCTCGAAGGTGAAGCTGCCCGATCTCCAGAAGTCGCTCGGGAGCCTTGAGATGGTCAACGCGGATCTGCTCGGCGTCGTCATCAACCTGCTTCCCAGCAAGGGTCCCGACGCCTATGCCTACGCCTACGGCTACTATTCGTATGATTCGGAAGCCCCGTCCGCCTTGGAGGACACCCACCAGGTCACCCGGCGCTCCACCGGAAACTCCTCCTCCGACATCGATGAGCGAGTCATCGGGGTTTCGTCTCAAAGCGCGTAATCCGCACGGCGCTGTCGCGCAGTGTGCTCCGGGGATGGGGAACGGGTGTCGAGAACTAGGAAGAACGATGGGTGGGCCCAGCGATACGGGCGACGGCTGGCTGTCGTCGATGCGGCTGTCGTTCTATGGGCCACCGTCGGAGCGCTGATCATCCGGTTCGGTGTTCCCGAGACGGAGCAGCTGAACGCGCGTGATCAGCCCTACATCGTTCTGTCTCTCGTGCTCGCAGCGGGCTGGTGGGTGACGCTATCGCTGCGGGGCAGCCGCGAAGCAACCGTGCTGGGACACGGCACTGAAGAGTACAAGCGGGTTGTCAGTGCCTCTCTCATCCTCTTCGGCCTCGTGGCGATCGTCAGTTACGCGCTGCAGTTCGACACCGCCCGTGGATATGTAGGCGTTGCCCTACCGGCTGGACTCATCATGCTCCTGCTGTCCCGCGTGATCGTTCGCCGACTCCTTCATATCGAACGGGAACACGGCAGGAGCTGCCTTCGTGTACTGGTGGTCGGCAGTTCCACCGGCGTCCAGCATCTGGCCGACTCCCTTCGAGCGCAGCCCATGGCCGGCTACATCCCGATCGGGGCCTACCTTCCCGGGGTTGAACCTGATGCGAGCACTGCGGGCAATCTGGATCTGCAGGTGGTCGGAAGGGCGGTGGAGGCCGACGACATCATCTCCGACATCAAGGGGTTCAGCCCTGATGCGGTAGCCCTCTCGAGCAGCATGCAGCTCGCCCCGGAGACCATCAGGGCCCTCGGCTGGGCGCTTGCTGACCTGAATATCCGTCTCATCATGGCGCCCGCCCTCACGGATGTTGCCGGACCCCGCATCCATACCCGCCCGGTAGCGGGCCTTCCATTGATCCACGTCTCGACACCCAACCTCGAGAAGGGCCAGCGCTTCTTCAAGCGCACCACTGACATCATCGGCGCCACCGTGCTGATCATCGCCGCATCCCCACTTCTTGCTGCGATCGCCCTGCTCGTGCGGTTCGACTCGCCCGGCCCCGTCCTGTTCCGTCAGGAACGGGTGGGTACTGCTGGCGAATGCTTCGAGATGTACAAGTTCCGGTCCATGGTGGTGGACGCCGAAGCCAGGCTGGAGCAGCTTCGCGACAACCACGAGGGCAACGAAGTCCTGTTCAAACTGAAGAACGACCCCCGGATCACGAAGGTCGGCCGATTCCTCCGCAAGTTCAGCCTCGATGAGTTGCCCCAGTTGTTCAATGTGCTCGGTGGGTCCATGTCCCTGGTGGGTCCTCGCCCGCCACTGGCCGCCGAGGTGGAGCGCTACGACATCCGTGCTCACCGTCGGCTGCTTGTCCGTCCGGGAATGACGGGCCTCTGGCAGATCAGCGGCCGGTCGTTGCTCTCCTGGGACGAGACCGTGCGACTCGACCTGTACTACGTGGAGAACTGGTCCTTTCTCGGCGACCTGACCATCCTGCTGCGCACGTTCAAGGCCGTGGTCGGCCGTCATGGCGCCTTCTGATGCGTCCCGCCTGCTGCGAGCGTAGGTACCGCATCCGCCTGTGGCCCTGGTTGCCCGGCAGACGGGAGGGCAAGCGTTCGGAGGGGCGGGATGATCTGAGCAACCATCTGCCGGTACACGTCGTCGCTGCGTCGGTAGGGATCCACGACGTCATCCAGTTCGGGTGCGGTGTAGGACGCCCGCGCGCGAAGTGCCCGGGGGAGGGCTGCCCGCCAGCGGTCAGCCGGCGGCAGTGCCTCGTCGAGCGTGAGGTGCGGGAGAATTCTCGCGAACTCGCGCAGGGTGAAGGTCTTCCTCAGCATGGCCGGCACCATCTCGACGACACGGCTGCGGTGAGCCCTCGTGAGGGCGAGTACGAGGTCCACCTCGCGAAGGATCTCCGGGGTGAGCTGGCGGGCCGAGAAGTTGTCCGCCGTGCCGCCGAACCTGCGGACAAGCGCGGCGATCTGCGGGTCGATCGGATTCCCTGCCAGGGCGCCGGTGCCGGCGCTCTCCACCACGAACTCCCCGGGGTAGCGTTCGTCCAGCCCTGCCTGCAGTAGCCGCTCCGTCATGGGGGACCGGCAGATGTTACCGGTGCAGACCGCAAGGATGCGGAACGGAGTGTCCGTTGTCATGGCTGAAGGTCCTCGTTGGTCTTGCCGGGAGGGACGTGTGCTGGGTGCGCAATGAGCCTACCCGCGGTTCGCCGCCCAGCTCAGGGAAGCGGTGCCGCGCGCCTTCGATCTGTCCCCCGGGTCCCAGGGGGGCGGGGAGTCGGGGGACAGATCGCAGTGCCCGGTCCTGTAGGATGGCAGGCGATGCCTAGGCGAGGGAGCGGGCCGGATCGCAGGATCTCCGGCCGTACTCCGTGATCGACGGTGGCTAGCACCTTGACTGGTTTCTAGACAACTGCCCCACTCGCGTGTTCCTTCCGCCCCGGCTTTTGTCCCAGTGCTCCCGCAACCGCGTGGTGAGCCGCAATCGTTTCAGGAGAAGCCATGTCCGAGCAGAAGCTCGCCGCACACGTCCGCACCGAATTCGGCAAGGGCTCGGCCCGCCAGGCCCGCCGCGCCAACATGATCCCCGCGGTCATCTACGGCCACGGCGCCGATCCCATCCACGTCCTGCTGCCCGCCAAGGCCACCACCCTGGCCGTCCGCACGCCCAACGCCCTGCTCACGCTGGACATCGCGGGCGAGGACCACCTGGCCCTCGTCAAGGACATCCAGCGCAACCAGCTCAAGCGCATCGTCGAGCACCTCGACCTCCTGACCGTCCGCCGCGGCGAGAAGGTCCAGGTGGATGTCGCCATCCACGTCGAAGGCGAGCCCGCACCCGAGGTCGTCTTCAACCTCGAGACCACCACGGTCCTCGTCGAGGCAGAGGCCACCCACCTGCCCGAGACCCTCACCGTCAGCGTCGAAGGCCACCAGATCGGCGAGCACGTCCACGCCTCGGACATCGTGCTGCCCCAGGGCGTCACCCTCCTCACGGACCCCGAGACCCTCGTGGTCAACCTCATGGCGCCCACGGTCCAGGACCTGGGCGAGACCGAGGAGACCGACGTCGACACCGAGGCCACCGCCGAAGGCGCGACCGCCGGCGATGCCGACGCTGACGCCGTCGTCACCGACGCCGACGAGAAGTAGGTAACGATCGGTGTCCTCTGACACCTGGCTCGTAGTCGGGCTCGGGAATCCCGGGCCCGGCTACGCGGGCAACCGCCACAACGTGGGCCAGATGGTCCTCGACCTGCTCGCCTCCCGGATGAGCGGCCGCTTCACGTCCTCGAAGGCGCAGGCGGTCACCCTCGAGGGGCGGCTGGGGATCGGCGGTCCGCGCCTGGTCCTGGCGAAGCCGCTCACCTACATGAACATCACGGGCGGCCCGGTCTCCACGCTGGCCCGCTTCCACGACGTCGCGCCCGATCATGTGATCGCCGTGCACGACGAGATCGACATCCCCTTCAACACGCTGAAGCTCAAGCTCGGCGGCGGGGAGGGCGGGCACAACGGTCTGCGCGACATCAGCAAGGCCCTCGGCACCAAGGACTACCACCGGGTGCGGGTGGGCGTGGGCCGTCCCCCCGGACGCCAGGATGCCGCGGACTTCGTGCTCAAGGACTTCGGCACGGTCGAGAAGAAGGAGCTGCCCTTCCTGCTCGACGACGCAGCGGACGCCGTCGAACTCCTCATCCGCGACGGCCTGCTGGAGGCCCAGCAGAAGTTCCACGCCCCGGCCTAGGCCCCGGTGAGGGGCGCATGGGACTACCTACGCGGAGAAGGGGTGGAAGTGGCGGATCTCCGATCCTGGTCTACTGATTCCTCGCTCCGACGCCGGTGAGGACTGGTACCTGCGTAGTGGATCCCCTCTCTTGCGAGTGGGTGGCCGTAGTCGGAAACCGGCCGAACAAGTAGCGCTCTTCGTACGGCCCGTAGGCCCCACTCGTGTTACCGGGCAACTACTTTCCTACTGTGATCACAGGTCTTTGGTGGTTATCTGGGGGAAGAGGGCGACGACGTCGTGCAGTCTCAAACACGCGGTTCCATGAGTACGAACAGCTCGCCGGCGGTCGGCCCGTCGGTCACCTCGGACGGGGAGCAGGCCTTCTTCCAGGTGCGGACACAGCTCGTCGAGGACGTCCTGCGGCGCGTCGTCTCGGGGGACGGCGTCGGAGCCGCGCTGCTGGGCGAGGAAGGCAGCGGCAAGACGGTCGTCCTGCGCGTCGTCGCACACCGTGCCTCCCGGACCCACCACGTCATCCGGATGTGGGCCTCGCGGACCTCCGCTTCCGAGCCCTACCGGGCCATCGCCTTCCTGCTGGCGGAACTGGAGGCGGAGCAGGCGGAACACCCGCTGACCATGTTCCAGGGAATCTGCGCCCTGCTCGAGGAGCAGGCGAACGGGCGCCCCGTGGTGCTCGCCATCGACAACGCGGAGCATCTGGATCCGGAGTCGGCCACGATCATCTCGCGGCTCGTGATCGCCGGACGGGCGTCCGTCCTGATCGCCGCCGAATCCCTCGGTGCCATGGACGAGTCATTCGCCCGGCTGTGGCGTGAAGGCGACCTGGAGCGCTTCGACCTCCAGCCCCTGACCCGCATGGAGATACGTTCCGTCGCGGAGGCAGTCCTCGGGGCCCCCCTCTCACCGGATGCGCTCGAGGCCCTGTGGCGCTCGAGCGAGGGCAACGCCCGCTTCCTGCGCTGCGCACTAGAGGAGCTGCCGGCGTCGGACGTCAGCCTCCACGGGGGCGCCTGGGTCTCCACCGGCGATTCCACCGTGGTCCCCTCCCTGGTGCGTGAGAGGATCCACGCCCTACTCGACGACCTCCACCCGCGGGAACTGGAGATCGTGCGCGTTCTCGCCCTCGCCGGATCCCTTCCCGCCGCAGCCGTCCGGCGGCTCGCGGGCCGGCTCGACAGCCCCTCGGACGCGCCGGGGGCCGCTGCAGGGCACCTCGACGCCCTGCAGTCCCTGACGGTGCTGGAGACCGGTGGAGGAACGGCGATCCTGTCCCTGCGGTCACCGCTGGTGGCGGCCGCCGTGCGCGGACAGACGACGGCGACGACAGCGGCGGTGCTCCATGCCCTGCTGACCGACCTGCCGACCGAAGCCTTCGACCCCGCGGACCTGGATCCGGCGATGCACGCCGAATGGCTCCTCCTCGCCGGCCTGCCTGTCCCGCGGGGCCTGTGCCTGGCGGCGGCGCGACGCTGCACCGTCCTGGGGCAGGCGGTCCGCGCACGCTTCTGGATCACCCGCCACCCCGCCGGCCAGGATCCCGAAGGCCTCGTCGAGGCTGCTCGCTGTGCATTCGCCGACGGGCACCCCGAGGAGGCCCGGGCGCTGATGGCCGCGGGACACCTCCCGGCAGGGTCCGAGGAGGCCCCCGGTGCGGCGGCGACCACCCTCCTCATCCTGCGGAGCCGCGCCGCCCGGCTCTCCGGAGGCAGTCCGGCTGAATGGACCGCGCTGCTCGATGAGGCGGAGGCCTCCATCGACTCGACGGAGCGGGACCCCGGAACGCCGTGGAGCAGCCGGCACGTCCTCGAGCAGCGCGGCGAGCTGGCGGTCGCGCGCGCCGAGGCGGCGTCGTTCGGCGGGGACTACCGGGCGGTCCTGGAGATCCTCCAGGACGGTGGCCGGACCGGGTGGACTCCGGAGCAGGGGGTGTCCGCGGACGCCCTCCTGTGCGAAGCCCTCGCCCTGACCGACCAGCAGCACGCCGCCGTCGGGCTCGCCCGCTCACTCGAGGCGAGGCTGGGGGACCAGCGCGACCTGGGCCACCGGGTGGTCGTCGCCGCGTGGCTGCGCCTCGCGGTCGCGCACTATGCCGCCGGGAGCATCGGAGAGCTGGCGCCGGCTGCCGGCGCGCAGTCCCTGCCGTGGAGGTCCTCCGTGGCCCGCAGCGGCGCCGCCGAGACCGTCAGGGGAGTCGTCGCGGTGCTCCAGGGCAGGTCGGAGGAGGCGCTGGAGCTGCTGTTCCCGGTCGCACGGCAGCTCGAGCGGCAGGATCCGCACGGTCTCCTGCCCCTGGTAGCGGCAGGCCTCGCGCACAGCCACGCCGAGACCGGCGCGGTGGCCCCCGCGATCGGATACCTCCCCCTCGCCCAGGCGGGGCACTCGATGCCGTGGGCGGTCCGCGCCCTGCTCACCCAGATCCAGCTGGGATCGTCCGGTCTGCGCGAACCACGGATGCAGACCGGCACGAAGCTCGGTGACCTCGCGGACGCTGCCTGCAGGGGAGGCGCGGCGATGCTCGAGCTGACGCATCGGCTCGCTCAGGTGCGGGCGGGTGACGCACGTGCCGCCGAAGCGCTGGCCGGTGCGGCCGCACGGGTCGAGGGTGCCTATGCCGCAGCCTGCGCCCTGTACGCGCAGGCCGTCGCATCCGGCGACGCCGAGCTCTTCGCCCAGGCCATGGAGCACGCCCATTCCGTCGGGGACAGCGGCCTCGCGCGGGACTGTGCCACCCAGGCCATCCAGACGGCGCAACTCCTCGGCGCTCGCAGTGTCCTGCGGGACATCCAGCGGCGGGCCCGCCAACTCTTCGGCGACATCACCGAGATGGAACTGAGCTCCGCCCTGGAGCGCCTGACCAAGCGCGAGCGGGAGGTGGCCCAGCTCGCCGCCCGGGGGGCGAGCAACAAGGACATCGCTGCGCGGATGGAAGTCACGATCAGGACCGTGGAGGGGCATCTGTACCAGATCTATTCCAAGCTCCATCTCCGGGCCCGCAGCGAACTTGCCGACCTCGTACTGACCGGAGAGCGATGAACTTCCCGCGTACCGGCGAGCTGCTGCCGTGTCGGCAACCCGTCGTCGAGACCCTGCAGCGCGCCCTCCGTCGGGATGACCGACAGGGGGCCCTGGTCCTCGGGGAGACGGGGATGGGCAAGTCGATGATCGTGCGCGCCCTGCAGCAGTCCGCCCCGGACGGCGGTCCACGGCACGTGGTCCGGGCGAGCCGTGCACTGCGCACCGTGCCCTACGGGGCCCTCAGTGAGGTCCTCGCGGGGGTCTCCACCCGTGACCTCGGTAGTCCCGTCTCCATGCTGCGCATCGCGCGGCAGCGCATGGGCCGGCCCGAGGGCCGCGGTGTCCCCCGGATCCTGGTGGACGACGCACAGTTCCTCGACGACGAGAGCACCCACCTGCTGACCCAGCTCGTGGTCATGGGCGCCATCCGGATGGTCGCCTTCGCCGACTACTCGGTGGCGGATTCGAGCGGGCTCTCCGGGTTCGCGAACGAGGGATACCTGGACCGGGTGCACCTCGAACCGCTGACGGGGGCCGATCTCCGCACGGAGGCGGAGTCCGCCCTGGGGATGGGGGCCCTGGGGCAGCAGGCGATCCTCCACCTCGAGCGGGCCACCGGCGGCAACCCGATGCTGCTGAAGGCGCTCCTCGAACATGCCGGCGTCCGGTTCGCCGCGGACGGGCCGGACTGGGACACGGTCCTCACGGGGCCGCCCACGGATGCCCTGAGGGACGTCGTCGCATCGATCGTCACCCCCGTGCCCGTGCCGGCGCCGCAGCGGAAAGCCCTCGATCTCCTCGCCCTCGGCGGCTCGGTGGCGACCACCCACGTGGAGCGACTCGCGGGAGGCGACGCCGTGCGCTCCCTGGTGGCGCGGCGTCTTGCGGTCGTCCACCCGGCCGCCTCCGGCTCCCTGATGCTCCGTCACGGACTGGTCGCCGACGTGATCCGCGCCACCCTGCCCCTCGGCCGGAAGGCCCTGCTGTGGGACCAGCTCCAGGACGCGGCACCGGTCCTGCCGCCGTACGACCGCCACCGCATCCGCCACCTGGAATGGGCCGTCGACACCGGATCGCCCGTAGCCCCGGCAGTGCTGCTCGACGCCGCCCGGGTCGCCACGCACGTCGGCCGCTTCGAGGTGGCGGACCGGTTCATCCACACGGCGTCCGCCCGCGAACCGGCGCATGCCGCCCGCGAACGGGCACGCCTGCTGGCGGCGGGCGGCAGGGCGGCCGAAGCGGTGCAGCTCCTCGCCGATGTCAGTGCCGGGGCCGGCGACGGCGCCCGGTCGCAGGCCGTCGCCCTCCGCTGGACGGCGATGCGGCAGGGCGGTGCCACGCCGGCCGAACTCCACGCGCTGCTCGACTCCTGCACCGTGCCCGAGGGCTCGGACGGGACCGGCGCCGCGGTCGACGACGGCGAGGCCGCCGGGCGCCTGCGCCTCCTGAGAGCGCGGACCCTCCTCGACGAGGGCGAGGTCACCGCCGTCGACACCCTGACAGAAGCCCCCGTCGCCGGTCCGGAGGACGTCCTCGGGCTGGCACTGCGCGGCGCTGCGCTGGGGATGCAGGGCCGTGCGGTCAAGGCCGAGGAGTGCACGCGGGCCGCGGTCGAGGCTGTGACGGCGGATCCGTACGCGCTGGTCGACGTCGTCGAGGATGTCGTGACCCACCACATCCTGGTCCTCGCGCACGCGGGCAGGGCCGCCGACGCGTTGCGCGGAATCGAACAGGCCGGTGCCATGATCCCTGCGGGACTCGCCTCCGCCCTGCGCGGCATCGTCCTCACCCGGCAGGGCGACTTCCGGAGCGGCCTCGGGACGCTGATGGCAGCCCTGCCGGGGTTGCGTCGCACGGACCGGCAGCTCCTGCTGCCGTACTCCCTGGGGATCGCAGCCTGGGGAGCGGCGGTCCTGGGGGACGTGGACCAGGCCCGGGCCCTGGTCCATGAAGCCCGCATGCTGCCGCGCCGGGGGCGCCTGGACCTGGAGCTGCTGGGCCGTGCCTTCGCCGCGGCGGCAGCATCCCTCCTGCCCCACTCCGCACGGTCTCCCGTGTCCCTGGCCGGGTACCTCGACGCCGTCAGCCCTCCCGGGCTCCGCGCGTGCGAGAAGGACATCCTGGTTCTGGGGCTGCTGCTCGGCCTGCACGAGGGCGTCGACCGCCTGGCCCGTCTCACCATGGAGATGGAGGGTGAGGAGGCCCTCGTCCTCGGCCGGTTCGCCGGAGCCGCGAGCTCACGCGATGCCGCGGAGCTGATCGGGGTGGCGGACCACGCTGCAGCGTCCGGGCTCCCGCTCCTCGCGGTCAGTGCGGCGGCGCGGGCACGGGCGCTGCAGGGGGAATCCACAGCCTTCACCGAGGCGCGGGCAGCGTCCCGCCGCCTCGGCAGGTACGGCGCGTCCTTCGTCGGCACGCATTTCGAGGTCCCGGTCGGCGTGCGGCGCGTCTCCGACCTCGCGAAGAGCGAGCAGGTGGTTGCGCACCTCGCCGCGGCCGGCCACAGCAACAGGGGCATCGCCGAGGCGCTCTCCCTCTCGATCCGCACGGTGGAGGGCCACCTGCACCGGACCTACGTGAAGCTCGGCATCGCCGGGCGCGCCGACCTGGCGCGTGAGTTCCAGGAGCAGGGCGGGGGGCCGCTGGTGGGCACCTGAGGGGTCGTCCGCTGCAGTGCCCCAGGGCAGGTCCGGGCCGGTACGGGCCCGGTCCTGCCCGACGCCCCCGATCCGGGCGGGTACGAGGTCGCCATGGGACGTCCAGCGGTACTCCCTGCGTCGGGATGATGCAGGGAGTACCGGGCTCCGACGGGCGGAATTGCGCATGACGAAGGCGCCGATGCGTAGGTGCGGCGCGGGGAGTACGTACCCGCTGAAGAACCGGGGAGTAGAAAAGAGGTGATTTCGGGGACGGATCGAGTAGTATTCGGCGAAACCACAGTGCTGACCGACGCCCGTCGAGAGGACCGGGTCGCGTGTCCCGGCCGGCCAGGGCCGGGGGGCCGGGTGGTGGCTCGCGAGATGGAGAAGGGGGACCCACCGTGACGGACGACTATGCCGGCACCTGGCCCTTGCTGGAACGATCAGAGGAGGCCGCGGAGGTGCTGGCCGGCCTGGCGGCGCCCGGCTCGGCCGGTGTGCTGATCGTCGGACCTCCGGGCGTGGGGAAGACGGCGATCGCCCGTGTCGTCGCGGCGCAGTTGGACAGCACCTCGCACGTGATCCTCATCCGCGGATCGGCTGCCATGGCCGCCACCCCCTATGGCGCACTCAGCGTGCTGCTGATGGACGTGGACCCGGTCGGGAGCGTCGAATCCCTCCCCATGCTGCAGTCGCTCCATTCGGCCCTGCGGAGCCGCGCGCGCAACCGTCCCGTGGTCCTCGTCGTGGACAAGGTGCACCACTTCGACGATCCCTCCACCCGCGTGCTGTCCTACCTGGCGGAAGTCGGGGCGGTGCGCCTGCTCGTGGCCTGCGACGGGCCGCACGCGGCCGCCGCGCGCTTCTTCGACCTGTGGCGTACCGGGCGCCTCGTCCGCGTGGACATCGGACCGCTGACGTTCGAGAGGCAGCGCAGCCTTCTCGGGCACCTGCTGGGGGCGCCCCTCTCCGGCACGGCCGCCGTCGAGCTGTGGAGGGCGTCCCGCGGCAATCCCCGGTCCCTCCAGGCCGCCGTCCGCGGCAGCATCGCCGCGGAGGTGCTCGCCCGTACGGACGAGGCATGGGTCTGGCACGATGCCGGGCAGGGCCTCGCGCTGCAGGGCACCGACGGCGCCCCCGACGCCGCCGCGCTGTCCGACGAGGCCGCGTCAGCGCTCGATGTCGTCGCCGTCGCCGGTCCCGTGCCGCTCGACGCCCTCCTGCTCTTCTGCGGCGCCGAGGTGGTCGACGAGCTCGAGGAGGCGGGGGTGTGCACCGTCGAGGCCCGGCCGCCCCATGCCGTCGCCGTGGCCGACGGGATCGTCGGCGACCGCATGCGCCGTGCACTCGCCACCAGCCCTCCGCCTGCACTCCTCGAACGGGTGACCAGGCTCGACGGCGCCCTGCCGGTCCGCGCCCGGGTGAACCTCCTGCGATGGTTCCTCGCTGCGGGCATCCTCCTGCCGGACGCCTATCTCCGAAGCGTGTCGCAGGCCGCCGTCGACGCCGGGGAGCCACGCGTCGCGCTGCTCGCCGTCGCGCAGCTCGGGGAGGCCGACGCTCTCGAGCGGGCGCGGGCGTGCATCGATGCCCGACGGTCGAGCGAGGCCGGCGCCGTCCTCGGACGGGTGGTGTCCGATACGGGGTCGCAGGACCGGGACCGGGCGGTCGACGGCTCCCTCGCAGTGGCCGTCGAGAGGGCCGCCTACGAGGGGCGCTTCCGGGATGTCCTGGCCCTCACCTCAGGGCAGGAGCGCGGGCAGTACCCCGACACCGCGGCACTCGAACCCGCCGCACGACTCGTTCTCGCCCGCAGCCTCACGGGTACCGGCCCGGGGGCGAGGAGATCACTGGCCCGCCTCCGCGGGCCGGGCCTGCCGACGCCCACCGGCGCGGAGGCGCGGCTGCTGCAGGAGAACGGATTCGCTGCGCTGGTCCACGAGGGATACCTCGAGGACGGCCTGCTCCTGACGGGCAGTGCCGCCCTTGCTGCGGGGGAGTGGCAGGACGCCTCGGTCGCGGACACCCTCGCCGGCACGGCGCTCGCGGCGCTGGGCCACGGAGAGGCCGCGCTCGCGCTGCTCCTGCCGGCCGTCGAGCAGTTGCGCGTGGACAACCGGAGCCGCCTGCTGCCGCTCGCCGACGCCGCCGCGGCATACGCCTCCGCCCTGCTGGGTCTCGAGTACGGAGACCGCCCGGATGCCGGGGACACAGCGGCTGCGGAGCAGCTCCCCTGGGCGCACCGCTCCACGATCGGTCTCCTCCGGACCCTCGCCGGCGCCCTCGTCTCGGACAGCGACGTGGCCGCCCGCCGCTTCGCCATCCTGGCCGCCGAACAGCGGATGTCCGGCAACACCGGCGCGGAGCTGATGCTCCGGATGCACGCCGTCCGGCTCGGCCGACAGTCCCAGGCCCCGATGCTGCTGGAGCTCGCCCAGGGCATCGACACACCCCTGGCCCGTGCCAGCGAACTCCTGGCACGCGGCGTCACGGCGCGCGACCCCTTCATCCTGCTGCAGTCCGCGGAGGCGGCCTTCGGCTTCGGGCACCGCGACCTCGCCGGGTCCGCCGCTCTGATCTCCATGCGCCTCCACGACACCGAGGACGAGCCGCTGGACTTCATCCGGGCCGAGCAGATCTTCCGGCGCACCCACGTACCCCGGCGGAATGCCAGCGCGCGCCGCATCCTCACCGAGCGGGAGCGGGACTTCGCCCGGATGGCCGCGCAGGGGGCGACGAACAGGGAGGTCGCCGCCACCCACCACCTCTCCGTCCGCACCGTGGAAGGGCACATCCTGAAGGCGATGGGCAAGCTCGGCGTCTCCAGCCGCAAGCAGCTCGCGACGGTGTTCACGCAATGAGCGACACCCGGGACAACCCCCACCCGCTCATCGGGCGCGAGGAGCAGCACGCGTGGCTCGTCGAGGAGCTCCGCGACCCCTCGACCTCCGGCATCCTCCTGCTGGGCGAGGCCGGGATCGGCAAGACGGCCCTCGCCTCCGCCGTCACCGACGGACTGGCGCCCGGGCTCCGCGTGCTGCGGATCCGCGGCAGCGCCGTGCTCCGGGACGTGCCGTTCGGTGCGTTGTCGGTCCTGCTCAGTGACCTCCCGCCCGAGGACACCGTGCAGTTCGTCGCCGTCCTGCGGCGCGTGGTGCAGGCCCTCGGCGGGATCCCGCAGACCGGCAACGACCTGCCGCTCCTCGTCGTCGACGACGCCCACGACCTCGACGCGAGTTCCGTGACGCTGATCGCACAGCTGCTCGGCATGCGCAGGGCGCGGGCGCTGTTCCTCGCCCGCCCCGCGCCCGCCCTGCCGCAGGGCCTCGCCGAACTGGTGGCCGACGGCCTCGTGGCGAGCGTCGCGGTGGAGCCGCTGATGCTCGACCAGGTCGAGGCCCTCTGTGCCGCGCTCCTCGGGGGGCCCGTGAGCGCCGGGTTCGTCCACGCCGTGGACCACGTGACGCGCGGCAACCCCCTGTTCGTCCGCCTGTTCGTGCGCGACGCCGTCACGCGCCGGTTCGTCACCGAGACCGCAGGCGTCTGGCAGGCGGCCCGTGAGCTGCCACCCCTCGGCGCGCACCTCACGGACATCGTGAGCGCAGCGCTCAGCCCGCTCGACGCTGAGCAGCGGGAAGCGATGGAGCTGCTCGCGGTGGGGGGCCCGCTGCCGGGCGACCAGGCGCTGCAGTCCATCGGCCAGGGGGTGCTGCAGCGGCTGCTCGGCGACGGGTGGATCCGTGCGGGGGACGACGGCGCGTTCGAGGTGGAGCACCCGCTGCACGCGGAGGCGCTGCGCGTGTCCATCCCGACGGCGCGCCGGGTGATGCTGCAGCGCCGTGTCCTGGCGGGCGCCACTGCCCCGCCCCGCGATATCGAGGAGATCCACCGGCGGGCCACGCTGGCCCTGGAGGCCGGGGTCGTGCTCGACGACGGGATCCTCCTGGCGGCCGCCACGAGCGCGAACCGGTCCGCGGACAGCGGCTTCGCCGTCCAGGCGATCCAGGCCATCCGGTCGCCGGGACTCCAGCGTCGCTGCCTCGTGGAACTGGCGTGGGCCCGGGTCAACGGCGGCCTGCTCCATGAAGCCCTCGACCTCATCGCCGACGCCCTCGAGGCCCCCGCCCCGCCCGACGTCCTCCGCGCAGGCACGATGCTCGCGCTCGAGGTGAGGATGCGCGGGCTCGAGCCCGCCGACGCCATGCGCGGCGACATCGACCGCTGGGAGCAGTCCCTGCACCAGGCAGCGCCCGGGCGAACCACACCTCGGGATTCCCCTCGCCGTACCCCGGGAAGCGGACCAGGGCCTCGTAGCCCACCACCGTGCCGCGGGCGGTATCGATGATGGGCTGGTAGGCGGAGGTGATCCCCTCGCCGAGGCAGGCGGCCGCGAGCTCGGCACTCTCCCGCGGGGCCACCGCCTGGTCCACCGCCTGGTCCACCGCCTCCATCGGGAGCGGGATCAGACGGCGACGATGCCGCCGCGGACCGCGCCGACGAGCCCGGGCNTGGCGGCACTGCTCGCGCTCGCGGTCTTCTCCGTGGGGGCCGGCAGGCCGGGCGACGCCGCCCGGCTCGCGCGGAGGGCGCTCGGGTCCGTCGGCACGGACGCGGACACGGTGGCCTGCCACAGCCATGCCCTGAGCCTCGAGCTCTTCGCCCTCGCCGTCGCGGGGGAATGGGACACGGCGCGCGCCACCGCCGAGGCACGGCTCCGGCGGGGCGCACGGCGCACGCATTTCGTCGCCGGATGGCTCGACCTCCTCGACGGCGTGCGCGCCCTCCGGGAGGGCCGCTTCCCCGTCGCGCAGGCCCGCCTCCGCCTGGCGGTGCAGGCCCTGCGCACCGCGGACCACCTCCACCTCCTTCCGTGGGTGTCCGGGCTGGCGGCCTACGCCGCGCTCCTCGCCGGCGACCCTCGGAAGGCGGCACTCCTGGTGGAGGAGGGCGCCGCGGAGGCCTCCGGCGGCACCCTCCTGACGCGCATGCTGGGGCGGGTCTACACGGTGGCCGTGACGGCGGCCCTCGAGGCGGACGTCGAGGGCATCCCCCAGCTCGTGCGGCTCGCGGACGACGCCGAAGCCGCCGGGCTGCCGCTCGTCGCCGTGACCGCGCTGGACCAGGCGCTCGTCCTGGGCGACCGCACGGTCTTCGCCCGCCTCGCCGCGCTCACGGCGTCCTGCGACGGCAGGGAGCAGTCCCTGCTGCACGCGTTCGCCGCAGCGGGCGCGGACGGCGACGCCGAGCGGCTGCTCGCGGCCGGCGAGTCCGCCCTCGCCGCAGGCTATCGGCCGCTGGCCGCCGGGTGCTTCGAGCGTGCACGCGAGGTGTACGAGAAGCGCCGCGAGCCCGCCGCCGCGCGCCGCGCCCAGAAGAAGCTCACCTCCGTGAGCGCCGCGTTCGAGGGGCCGACCACCACGGAGGCCGTCCGCCTCCCCGGGGCCGTGCGGCTGACCCCGCGGGAGATCGCCGTCGTGAGCCTCGTGCTGCAGGGGCTGAGCAACCGGGAGATCGCGGACCGCCACGGGACCTCGGTCCGGACGGTGGAAGGGCACCTGTACCGCATCTTCATGAAGTTCGGCGTCAACCGGCGCGAGGACCTGCACCTGTTCGCGCGGGGAACTTAGGTCCCACTGGGGTGCCCCGGGCCGCCCGGAGTGGCAGGATTACAGCAGAGAAGCCTTGCGTAATTGACGCGGGGCCCGCTGCCCGATCCGAGGAGTCCGAAGTGCCCGTGGTCGACACACCCGTCACGCTCACCCCGTCCGACGCCGGGCTGACCGACGCCGAGGTGCTCCGCATCCGCAACGACTTCCCGATCCTCGGCACCGAGGTCGACGGCAAGCCGCTCATCTACCTCGACTCCGGCGCCACCTCCCAGAACCCGGTGAGCGTCATGGAGGCGGAGCAGGAGTTCTACGAGCAGCGCAATGCCGCCGTGCACCGCGGGTCCCACTCGCTGGCCGTCGACGCCACCGACGCCTACGAGGACGCCCGCGCCGCCGTCGCCCGGTTCATCGGCGCACGCGCCGACGAACTGGTCTGGACCTCCAACGCCACCGAGGGCATCAACCTCGTGGCCTACGCGATGTCCAACGCGGGCCTCGGACGCGGGGGAGAGGCGGCGCGCCGCTTCGCCCTCGGCCCCGGGGACCGGATCGTCGTCACGGAGATGGAGCACCACGCCAACCTGATCCCCTGGCAGGAACTCGCGGCCCGCACGGGTGCCGAGCTCCGCTTCGTCCCGGTCGCCGACGACGGCACGCTCCGCCTCGAGGAGGCGGACCGCGTCATCACGCCGGCCACGAAGCTCGTGGCCTTCTCCCACGCCTCGAACGTCCTCGGGACCATCAACCCGGTGGCCGACCTCGTGCGGCTCGCGCAGGGCGTCGGCGCGCTCACGCTGCTGGACGCCTGCCAGTCCGTGCCGCACCTGCCCGTGGACGTGAAGGCCCTGGACGTCGACTTCCTGGTGTTCTCCGGCCACAAGATGCTCGGGCCCACCGGCATCGGCGCGCTGTACGGGCGCAAGGAGCTGCTCGACGCCCTGCCGCCCTTCCTGACGGGCGGCTCGATGATCACCACCGTCACGATGGAGCGGGCCGAGTACCTGCCCTCCCCGAACCGCTTCGAGGCCGGCACCCAGCGCATCTCGCAGGCGATCGCCCTCGGCGCCGCCGCGAACTACCTCGCCGAGACCGGCATGCAGCGCATCGAGGCCTGGGAGGAGACACTCGGCGCGCGCCTCGTGCGGGGACTCGGCGCCATCGAGGGCATCCGCGTCCTCGGCCCGGACGCCGGCCGCCCCCGCATCGGGCTGGCCTCCTTCGACGTCGACGGCGTGCACGCCCACGACGTGGGGCAGTTCCTCGACGACAAGGGCATCGCGGTGCGCGTGGGCCACCACTGCGCGCAGCCGCTGCACCGCCGCCTCGGCCTCACCGCGACCACCCGCGCGAGCACCTACCTGTACACGACGACGGACGAGGTGGACGCCTTCCTGGACGCCGTCGCGCTGGTCCGTCCCTTCTTTGGAGCACACCGATGAGCACGGGCCTCGAACAGCTGTACCAGCAGATCATCCTCGACCATGCCAAGGCGCGGCACGGCTCGCCGCTGCGGGAGTACGACGGCGCGGGCCGCGTGGGCGAGTCCCACCAGCTCAACCCGGTGTGCGGAGACGAGATCACGCTGCGCGCGGGCGTGGCAGACGGTGCCGTGGCCTCCGTGAGCTGGGACGGTGCCGGGTGCGCCATCTCCATGGCCTCGGCCTCCGTGCTCACCGACCTGGTGCAGGGACTGCCGCGGGACGAGGCGATAGGCCTGGTGGACAGCTTCCGCGAGGTCATGCGCTCGCGCGGCAGGATCGAGGCGGACGAGGAGGTGCTCGGTGACGCCGCCGCGTTCTCCGGTGTCTCCCGCTTCCCGGCCCGGGTGAAGTGCGCCATGCTGGCGTGGGTGGCCCTCGAGGAGTCCCTGCTCGCGGCCAACGCCTGACCGGACCCCGTCCGGGGATCCCGTCAGCGCGTCGGCTGGGGGAGGAGCATGCTGAAGCAGGTCCCCACGCCCGGCTCGCTCGTCACGGTGATGGACCCGCCGTGCTCGCTGACGATGCTCTTGGTGATCAGCAGCCCCAGCCCCACGCCCTGCACGGTCGAGGAGCGGACCGACGAGGACCTGAAGAACCGGTCGAAGACCTGGTGCAGTTCCTCGGCCTCGATGCCGATCCCGGTGTCCTCCACCCGGACGATCAGGCCGTCCCCGCCGAGGGCGGCGTCGAGCGTGATGCTGCCGCCGCGCCGGTTGTACTTGACCGCATTGCTGAGCAGGTTGTCCACGGCCTGCGCGAGCCGCAGCGGGTCGGCCACGGCGGGCAGGCCCGCCGGTGCGTGGTTCTCGAGGCGGATCCCCGCGCGCGTGGCCCGGAGCAGGCTCGACGACGCCGCCTCCGCCAGGATCCGGCCCACGTCGGTGGGCACGGGATGCACCTCGAACGTGCCCGCGTTGATCGCCAGCAGGTCCTCGACCAGCCGCTCCAGGCGCAGGGCGTTGCGCCGCGCCACCTGGAGGTAACCGGCCACGCCGTCCGGCAGGCTCTCGCCCCGCTCGAGGCTGAGCTCGAGGTAGCCCAGGATCGACGTCAGCGGCGTCCGGAACTCGTGGGAGACGTTGGAGAGGAAGTCGTCCTTCGCGTGCAGGGCCTGCAGCAGTGCGGTGACGTCGTTGAAGGACACGACGGTCCCGGCGAACCCGCCGTCGTCGTCGTGCATGGACCGCGAGGAGATGCCGAGGGCACGCTGGGACCGTCCGGTCCCCACCCACACCTGTTCGCCGTCGAGGCCCTCGCCGCTGATCGCGCGGAGCACGGGGCGCCGCTCCGGCGGGATGGGCGTGACCCTGTCCTCGCCGAAGATGAGCAGCTCGGCCTCGCTGGGATCGTCGTTGCCCGGTGGCGCCGCGGCGGCGTGGCCCTCGCGCTGCCGGGCGTTCATGAGGATGTCGTCGCCGTGCGCGTCGACCGCGAGCACCCCCACGCTCACGGTATCCAGGACGGTCCCGAGCAGCCGCTCGCGCGCCCGGCCGGCCTCCACGCTCTCCCGCAGGGCGGCCTGTGACGCGCTGAGCGCCTCCTGCCTCCGCCGGTCGGCCTTCGTCAGTTCGCTGACGAACCAGGCCAGGCCGGTGAGCATGATCGGGAGCAGGATCGGGTCGATCAGGGTGTCGACGGTCACCGGCCCGGGCTGGGCGACGAGCGGGAACCAGATGATCGCCAGGGCGGCGACGACGGTGATGGCGACGGTCGCGGCCGTCCGCACACGGGACGCGGCGATCCAGACCACGGGGAACGCCGCCAGCAGGCCGACGCCGGAGAGGGCGTCACCCGCCGCCGCCCGGGCCAGGCCGATGGCCACGAAGTCCGCGAGCGGCACCAGGATGACCCAGCGGCCGGAGATCCTGGACCACGGCAGGGTGCAGCACAGCGCCAGGACCACGAGGTTCAGGGCCCACCCGGCGAGGAAGACGGCCGTCGAGTCGAGGGCCCCCCGCTGGGCGAGGCCCAGTCCCACGGCGAGGGTGAAGGTGATGGTCAGGGCGAGCTCGCTGAGGACGATGCGGCGGCGCCTGTGCCGGGACCGTCGTGCCCCGCGGTGGTCCTCCCGTTCCCGCGGCCGGCCGGTGTCCGTCATGGACCGATCCTAGTTGCCGCGGTCCTCGAACACGTCCGGGATGCCGTCGGCGTCGGAGTCCACCTTCTCCTCCGCGTCGATCCGCCGGTAGTGCTTGTTGCGGGCGCGCAGCACCACGCTCGCGAGGAGCGCCGCCAGCACGGAGGCGGCGAGGATGGCGACCTTCGCGTGGTCGTCGTGCTCGCTGCCCGCGCCGAAGCTGAGATCGTTCACCAGCAGCGAGACGGTGAAGCCCACGCCGGCGAGGATGCCGACGCCCAGCAGGTCCCACCAGCTCAGCCCGGGATCGAGGTTGGCGCGCGTCATCTTCGTGACGACGAACGTGGTCAGCAGGACGCCGATGGGCTTGCCGAGGACGAGTCCGAGCACGATCCCGATGAACACCGGATCGGTGACCGCCGACGCGAACCCTGCGACACCGCCGATCGCCACGCCCGCGGAGAAGAAGGCGAAGACCGGGACGGCGAAACCGGTGGAGAGCGGACGGAAGCGGTGTTCCAGGACCTCGGCCAGGCCGGGCCTGTCCGAGGTCGGCAGCGTGGGCTTCCCGTCGGATTTGTGCAGCACGGGGACGCAGAAGCCGAGCAGCACGCCCGCGACCGTCGCGTGGACGCCGGAGGCATGCATGAGGGCCCAGGTGGCGATGCCGAGGGGCAGGAGGATCAGCCACGGGCCGCGCGTGGTGGTGCCGAAGAACTTCGGCCGGCGCTGGGCGAGCAGCGCGAACAGCCCGAGCGGCAGGAGCATCCACAGCAGGTAGACGAAGCTGACGTCCTCCGAGTAGAAGAACGCGATGATCGCGATCGCGATGAGGTCGTCGACCACCGCGAGGGTCAGCAGGAAGATGCGCAGGGCCCCGGGCAGGTGCGAGCTGATCACCGCGAGGACGGCCAGTGCGAAGGCGATGTCCGTCGCGGTCGGGATGGCCCAGCCGCGCAGGGTGTCCGGGGAGGACAGGTTGACGGCCGCGTAGATGAGCGCGGGCACGACGACGCCGCCGAAGGCCGCGGCCACGGGGACGATCGCCCGGCTGATCCGCCGGAGGTCGCCGGCCACGAACTCGCGCTTGAGCTCGAGTCCCGTGAGGAAGAAGAACACCGCCAGGAGGCCGTCCGACGCCCACTGGCCGACGGAGAGCTTCAGGTGCCACGGCTCGTAGCCGAACTCGAAGTCGCGGATGGCGAAGTAGGAGTCGGAGAACGGGGAGTTGGCCCAGATGATCGCCAGGGTCGCGGCGATCAGCAGCAGGATGCCGCCCACGGTCTCCTTGCGGAGGATCTCCGAGATGCGCAGGTACTCGGGGTAGCTGGAGCGCTGCAGGATCACCGGGTGGGAGCCGGCCGGCTTCCGGGACTCGTCGTGGGCCATGGGGTCTCCTGGGTGGGGCGGGTGACGGCGGGGGATCGCTAGGCGACGAGGGCGCGGACGCCGATGACGGCGGTCGCCGCGCCGAGGATCATCGACGTGGAGATGAGCATCAGGTGCACGGTGAGGAACCGGGTGGCGGCACCCTTCTCGTCACGGGCGCGCGGGTCCTTGAGGACCCTGCGCAGGAACGGCGGCCAGACGACGAGCGTCCAGACGCCGGCGAGGATCAGGATGAGGGAGAGGGGCGTGGGCAGTTCCATGGCGTGCGCGGATCCTTCGGGTCGACGGAGAGATGGCGGGGTGGCGTGGCCCCGGTCAGCGGCTCTCGAGCCACTTCCGGGCCTCGACGGCCTGGACGTTCAGCGCCTTGCCGATCATCGGCTCGGCGGCGCCGGCGATCTTGCCCCCGAGGAACGGGATGGACGAGGTGACGTTGCCCTGCAGGTCCACGACGGTGTCGGTGCCCTGGGTGATCAGGCGCTGGACGGCGGCGACGTTCAGCGGGACGCCCGCGACCGTCATCTCGAGCTTCGCCTCGCGGGAGCCGTCCGCGGACGGCGCGCCCCACTGTTCCGTCTGCGTGACGGAGAGGGTCTCCCCGACGAACTTCCGCGCCATGTCGGGCAGCCGGTCGGTGGGCATGGTGCGGACGGCCGTCAGGGTGAAGGGACCGGAGGTGTCGCCGTCGACCGTGAGGGACTCGAGGGTGCCGCCCACGTACTCGCTCATGTGGCGCACGAAGCCCTCGTCCGTGAAGACGCCGAGCACCGTCCGGGTGTCGTAGGGGAGCGTGGTCGACGCGTTCAATGCCATGGTTCCTCCGAGGGATGCACAGGTGGGTGCCGCGTGGCGGCGGGGTCAGGGGTCTCCCGCAATCCTACGGCCTGGCCTTCGCCGGTGTGCGGCCGATGACACGCCACGGGGAGCGTCGGTGCGGCTTGGTAGTGTGGAATCAGCCCCGGGAACGCGTCATGTTTTCGGGCTTTCGTGCTGTCGTCACCCCGTTCCCCACCCGTCGTCCTTCACCCCGTTGCCCGAGGAGTCCCACCAGATGAGCCTGAACGGATTGCGCGCAGCGCTTGCCGAGGATGCGTCCTACGTGCGCGTGCGGACCAACGCGTCGCGCCCGGTCGAGGAACGCAGCGCCGACCTGCAGATCGGCGCACCCGCCGGGATGCGCGCGCCCCTGATCGCCGAGATGGTCGACGGCCTCGACGCCGTCCCGGCCTCGCCGGACGCGGGCAGCGCCGTGCCGGTGGTCCTGGCGATCACCGCGACGGGGCGCGAGGCGGAGGATCTGGCGGCCGCGCTGCGCAGCTACCTGCCGGAGAGCGCCATCGAGGAGTTCCCCAGCTGGGAGACCCTGCCCCACGAGCGGCTGTCCCCGCGCTCCGACACCGTGGGCCGGCGCCTGTCCGTCCTGCGCCGGCTGGCCCACCCCGGGGTGAGCCCCGTCCGGGTCATCACCGCGCCCATCCGCGCCGTCGTGCAGCCGCTCGTCGCGGGCCTCGGCGACCTCGAACCGGTGTCCCTGAAGGTCGGCGACGAGGTCGCCTTCTCCGACGTCGTCCGTGCCCTCTCCGACGCCGCGTACGCGCGCGTGGACATGGTCACGCACCGCGGGGAGTTCGCCGTCCGCGGCGGCATCATCGATGTCTTCCCGCCCACCGAGGACCACCCGGTCCGCGTGGACTTCTTCGGCGACGAGGTGGACCAGATGCGCTGGTTCGCCGTCGCCGACCAGCGCTCCCTCACCACGGATGAGCCACCGACGGCCCTGTACGCACCGCCGTGCCGGGAGATCCTCATCACCCCGTCCGTGATGTCCCGGGCCGCGAAGCTGCAGTCCGAGCTGCCGGCCGCCGCGTCCATGCTGGAGAAGATCGCCGGAGGGATCGCCGTCGAGGGCATGGAATCCCTCGCCCCCGTGCTCGTGGACGCGATGGTGCCGTTCATGGGCGAGCTGCCGGCCGGCTCGATCGCCGTCGTCCTCGAACCGGAGAAGGTCCGCACCCGCGCGCACGATCTCGCGGCCACGAACGAGGAGTTCCTCGCGGCCGCCTGGTCCACGGCGTCCGACGGCGGCGCCGCACCGCTGGACCTCGGCGGCGCCCTGGGCACCGACCTGCAGGAGGCGAGCTTCCGGTCCCTCGCCGACACGCGGGCCACGGCGCTCGCCCACGCGGTCGCCTGGTGGGGCATCACGTCCTTCGGGGCGGACGAGGAGCTGACCGACGTCGACAGCTTCACCCTGCACGCCCGCGAGCCGCGTGGCTACCAGGGCGACGTCGCCGAGATGATGGACTTCATCGGCGGGCGGATCCGCGACCAGTGGCGCGTCGTCGTCGCCACGGAGGGCCCCGGCCCGGCGCAGCGCCTCGCGGAGCTCTTCCACGACAACGACATCCCGACGAGCCGCGTCGACTCCCTCGACACCGCACCGCAGCCGGGGATCATCGGGATCACCACGGCGTGCGCCGGCCGCGGCTTCGTGGTGGACGGGCTCAAGCTGGGACTGCTCACCGAGGCCGATCTCCTCGGCCGCACGAGCGCCTCGGGGACGCGCGACATGCGGAAGATGCCCTCGCGGCGCCGCAACGCCGTCGACCCCCTGCAGCTCAAGGAAGGCGACTTCGTGGTGCACGAGCAGCACGGTGTCGCGAAGTTCGTCGAACTGCTGCAGCGCTCCACCGGGGCCGGGCCCACCCGGACCACGCGCGAGTACCTCGTGCTCGAGTACGCGCCGTCCAAGCGCGGGGCCCCCGGGGACCGCCTGTTCGTGCCCACGGACCAGCTGGACCAGGTGACGCGCTACGTGGGCGGGGACGCCCCGGCGCTGAGCAAGATGGGGGGCTCCGACTGGAGCAAGACCAAGAACCAGGCCCGCAAGGCCGTCAAGGAGATCGCCGGCGAGCTCATCCGCCTCTACTCCGCCCGCATGGCGTCGAAGGGCTACGCCTTCGGGCCGGACACGCCGTGGCAGCGCGAACTCGAGGAGGCGTTCCCCTACGTCGAGACACCCGACCAGCTGACCACCATCAACGAGGTCAAGGCGGACATGGAGCGCGAGGTCCCCATGGACCGGCTGGTCTCCGGCGACGTGGGCTACGGCAAGACGGAGATCGCCGTCCGTGCAGCGTTCAAGGCCGTGCAGGACGGCAAGCAGGTGGCCGTGCTCGTGCCCACCACGCTCCTGGTCCAGCAGCACTTCGAGACGTTCTCGGAGCGCTTCTCCGGCTTCCCCGTCCGCGTCCGCGCGCTGTCCCGGTTCCAGACGGCCAAGGAGTCGCGCGAGACGGCGGCGGGCCTCACCTCGGGCGCGGTCGACGTCGTCATCGGCACGCACCGCCTGCTGTCGAAGGAGATCGCCTTCAAGGACCTCGGGCTCGTGATCGTGGACGAGGAGCAGCGCTTCGGCGTGGAACACAAGGAGGCGCTGAAGAAGATGCGCACCAACGTGGACGTCCTCGCGATGAGCGCCACCCCCATCCCGCGGACGCTCGAGATGTCCCTGACCGGTATCCGCGAGACCTCCACGCTCGCCACGCCCCCTGAGGAACGCCACCCGGTCCTCACCTATGTGGGCCCCTACACCCACAAGCAGGCCTCCGCCGCGATCCGGCGCGAACTGATGCGCGAGGGCCAGGTGTTCTTCGTCCACAACCGTGTCTCCTCGATCGACCGCACGGCCGCGCAGCTCAGGGAGCTCGTACCCGAGGCGCGCATCGCCGTCGCGCACGGCCAGATGACGGAGTCCCGCCTCGAGCAGATCATCGTGGACTTCTGGGAGAAGCGGTTCGACGTCCTCGTCTGCACCACGATCATCGAGACGGGCCTGGACATCTCCAACGCCAACACGCTGATCGTGGACCGCGCCGACTCCTACGGGCTGTCCCAGCTGCACCAGCTCCGCGGCCGGGTGGGCCGTGGGCGGGAGCGGGCCTACGCGTACTTCCTGTACCCGTCGGAGAAGCCGCTCGGCGAGGTGGCCCTCGAGCGCCTCAAGGCCGTGGCGTCCCACAACGAACTGGGCGCCGGCATGCAGCTGGCCATGAAGGACCTCGAGATCCGCGGCGCCGGCAACATGCTGGGCGGCGAGCAGTCCGGACACATCCAGGGCGTCGGGTTCGACCTCTACATCCGGCTGGTCGGCGAGGCCGTCGCGAACTTCCGCGGCGAGGCCGAGGAGAAGGCGGCGGAGATGAAGATCGAGCTGCCGATCAACGCGCACCTGCCGCACGACTACGTGCCGGGGGAGCGGCTGCGCCTCGAGGCCTACCGGAAGCTCGCCTCCGCCATCACGGACGAGGCGATCGACGCCGTCGTCGCCGAGCTCAAGGACCGCTACGGGGAGCCGCCCGCGGCCGTGGAGAACCTCATCTCCGTGGCACGCTTCCGGGTGTCCGCCCGGGCCCTCGGGCTCACGGACGTGGCGCTGCAGGGCAGCTTCATCAAGTTCGCCCCGGCCGAGCTGCCGGAGTCCAAGCAGATGCGCCTGCTGCGGATGTACCCGGGCGCCGCCGTGAAGCCCGCGCTCAACGCCGTACTGGTCCCGAAGCCGAAGACCGCGAGGATCGGAGGCCGGGACCTCGTGGACGCCGAGATCCTGGACTGGGCGAGGAACGTGCTCGACTCCGTGTTCACCCCGTAGGCGACGCGCCCGGGTCCCCGCGGGGAGTCAGCGGTGCGGACCGCTCTTCCGGTGGTCCGTCCGGGCCGCTGCCGTCGGCGCGTCGTGCTGCGGGAGGCGCAGCGCGCGGAGGGCCAGCACGGTCACCGGCACGAGGGTCACATGGCACAGCGCCAGCGCGACCGTGCTCGGCCCGTCGAAGTCGGCGGGGATCGTCAGGGCGACGATCGTGCCGAGCTCGACGATCGGGGCGACGATCAGGGCGACCGTCACCACCCCCGGCCACCAGCGGCGCGTCACGGCGACGACGGTGAGGCCGAGCGTCAGCGGGATGATCGTGAACGCGGCCACGACGGCGGCGTTGACGGTCGCGGGCCCCGCCGGTGACGTGAATGCGTAGGTCCCCCCTGCGAGTGCCCCGATGAAGAAGATGACCAGGTTCACGACGACGGCCGCAGCGACGGCCAGGGCGATGACCCGGACGACCGCAGGATCAGCGGTATCTGCTGTTCCGGTCATGCGTCCGTTCCTTTCTCGAGCGCCCCGGAGGAGTTCCGGAGCGTGGAGCAGGCATCGGGACCGTCCAGTCGGCGTTCCCACGCCGGTCCATGCCATCCACTGTGGACCGATCGCGGGGCGGGATCAAGGGGCGGCGGGAACGAAAGAGGCCGCCCCCTCGGGGCGGCCTCTTTCGTGGAAGGCGCGGGTCTGCGGGGTCGCTACGAGCTGACGCTCGCCGAGGTCTCCTTCTCGTCCGTCCGGTTGCCCTCGGCGAGGTTGTAGCCGGTGTCGGAGCGGCCCAGAATGCCCTGCGGGATGAAGAACGCGAGGAACGCGATGACCACGATGGCCGCCATCGGCCAGACGGTATCGAGGGTCAGCCAGTTGAGCAGGTAGATGCCCAGCAGGAAGGCTCCGAAGATGAGCACGAACACCACGACGTTCTCGACGAGGTGGCCTTCGCCGGCGTGGGAGGGCTGCTTCGCGCCGGTGGGTTCGTGTGACATGGGGTCTCCTTGACTGCGTTCGTGCGTGCCGGGTCTACTGCTGGGTCTGCTGGTGGATCTGCTGCTCGGGCCGGGCTCCTGGTGGTCAGTAGCCTGCCGCGCCCTGTTCACCCTTAACGATAGCGACTCCCGAGCTCGCCCCGATACGCGTGGCCCCGGCGTCGATCATGGCGCGCGCATCCTCGAGGGACCGCACCCCGCCCGAGGCCTTCACGCCGAGGTCCGGGCCCACGGTCTTCCGCATGAG
The DNA here is from genome assembly GCF_000816565.1 of Arthrobacter sp. L77. NCBI lineage: Bacteria > Bacillati > Actinomycetota > Actinomycetes > Micrococcales > Micrococcaceae > Arthrobacter > Arthrobacter sp. L77. The sequence continues at coordinate 98,649 of NZ_JWSU01000008.1, forward strand.
GGCGACGTCCTCGACGGTCGCGCCGCCGCCGTTGAAGCCGGTGGAGGTCTTCACGAAGTCCGCGCCCGCCTCGACGGCCGCCTCGCAGGCGAGTACCTTCTGCTCGTCCGTGAGCAGGGAGGTCTCGATGATGACCTTGAGGATGGCGCCGTGCTCGTGGACGGCATCGGCGACGGCGAGGATGTCCCGGACCAGGAGTGCACGATCCCCGGCGCGCGCGGCCGCGATGTCGACGACCATGTCGATCTCGTCGGCGCCGTCGGCCACCGCGCCCTGGGCCTCGAAGACCTTGACCTCGGTGGTCGTGGCGCCGAGCGGGAAGCCGATGACGGAGCAGGTGAGGACACCGGTGTCCTTCACCGCCGTGCGCACGGTGCTGACCCAGACGGGGTTCACGCAGACGGACTTGAACGAGTACTCGACCGCCTCGCGGCAGACCGTGAGAATCTGCTCACGGCTGGCGTCGGGCTTCAGGAGGGTGTGGTCGATGTAGGAGGCGAGGGATACGTCGTTGGGCATGCTCCCATCCTTCCATGTCGGTGCCCCCCGTGCCCCCTGTGCCCGCCGTCCCGGCGGGAGTGTCAGAGGCCGAGGGCCCCGGCGACGTCCTGCTTGACCGCCTCGAGGCGCACGCGGGCGGACTCCTTCGCCTCCCCGAGCCCGGCGGCGGACCCGACCGGCTCCACCACCTCGAGGTAGCACTTGAGTTTCGGCTCCGTGCCGCTGGGCCGGATGATGACCCGCGTCCGGTCCTGCGTGAGGTAGAGGAGCCCGTCGGTGGGCGGGAGGTGCGCGGAGCCCTCCGCGAGGTCCTCGGCGACGGCCACGGCCGAGCCGGCGAAGGACGACGGCGGGGTCGCCCGGAGCCGGCCCATCATGGCGCCGAGCAGGTCGAGGCTGTCCACGCGGACCGAGAGCTGGTCCGCGGCGTGCAGGCCGTGCACCAGGAAGGCGTCGTCGAGCAGGTCGAAGAGGGTGCGTCCGGCGGCCTTCGTCGCGGCGGCGAGTTCGGCGAGGAGCAGCCCGGCGGAGATGCCGTCCTTGTCCCGCACCAGCTCCGGGGCCACGCAGTAGCCGAGGGCCTCCTCGTACCCGAAGGAGAGGTCGTGGACGCGGGCGATCCACTTGAAGCCGGTCAGCGTCTGCTCGTGGTCGATGCCCGAGGCCGCGGCGATCCTGCCGAGCAGGCGGGAGGAGACGATCGAGTTCGCGAAGACCGCGGTCCGGGGGGTGGCGGCGGCTCCGGAGACGGCGGCGCCCGTCGCGAGGCGGGCCGCGAGGTGCAGGCCGAGCAGTGTGCCCACCTCGTCGCCGCGCAGCATGCGCCACGCGCCGGTGGAGGGTTCGCGGGCCGCGAGGGCCACGCGGTCGGCGTCGGGGTCGTTGGCGATCACGAGGTCCGCGCCGACCTGCGCCGCGGTCTCGAGGGCGAGGTCCAGGGCACCGGGTTCCTCAGGGTTGGGGAACGCGACGGTGGGGAAGTCGGGGTCCGGTTCGGCCTGGCGTGCGACGACGGTGACGTCGTCGAACCCGGCGGCCGCCAGCACCGCCTGCGCGGTCCGTCCGCCGACCCCGTGCAGGGGCGTGAGGACGATCTTCAGGTCGCGGTCCGTCAGGTGGGGGTCGGCGAGGGCTGCGACGGAGGCCACGTACTCGGTCTCGATGGCCTCCGGCAGGACCGTCCAGCCGGACACCGCGAGCGGGATGTCCCGGACGGCGTCGATGTGGGCGGCGATCCCGGCGTCGTGCGGTGCCACGATCTGGACGCCGCGGGCGTCCTCCTCGACGGCGCGCCCGCCGAGATAGACCTTGTACCCGTTGTCCTGCGGCGGGTTGTGGCTCGCGGTGACCATGATGCCCACCTCGCACGCGAGGGCGCGGATGGCGTAGGCGAGCACCGGCGTCGGCAGTTCGCGGGGCATGAGGAACGTCCGGATCCCGGCGGCGGTGAGGATGGCCGCGGTCTCCTCGGCGAAGATACGGGAGTTGTGCCGGGCATCGAACCCGACGACGGCGCGGGGTGCGTAGGCGCCGGCCGCGAGGTCCAGCGCGTGGGCGGCGACGCCCGCGGCGGCCCTGCGGACCACCACGCGGTTCATGCGGTTGGGGCCGGCCCCGAGGGCTGCGCGCAGCCCTGCCGTGCCGAACAGGAGCGGACCCGAGAAGCTGTCCTGCAGCTCCAGTTCCGCGGCGGTGTCGCCGGAGCGCACCTGCCCGGCCAGGGTCCTGAGTTCCTCCGCCGTCCGTGGATCCGGGTCGGCGGCCGCCCAGGCGTCGGCGGCGGCGAGGAGGGTGTCCAGGGCGGAGGTGGTCATGCGGGTCCCTTACGTGGAGCGGTGGCGGGGCTGCGGGCGGGGGCTGCTAGAGCGTGGCGACGATGTCGGCGAGCAGGCGGGAGATGCGGGGTCCCGCCGCCTGGCCGGCCTCGAGGACCTCGGTGTGGCTGAGCGGGACGGGGCTGATACCGGCCGCGAGGTTCGTCACGAGTGACAGGCCGAAGACCTCCATGCCGGCGTGCCGGGCCGCGATGGCCTCGAGTGCCGTGGACATGCCCACGAGGTCGGCGCCGATGCGCCTGGCGTACTGGACCTCGGCCGGCGTCTCGTAGTGGGGTCCCGTGAACTGCGCGTACACGCCCTCCTCGAGCGTGGGGTCCACGCGGCGGGCGAGTTCGCGCAGGCGCGGGGAGTAGAGGTCCGTGAGGTCCACGAACGTGGCGCCCTCGAGCGGCGATGACGCCGTGAGGTTGATGTGGTCGCTGATCAGCACGGGGGTGCCGGGCTGCCAGTGCTCCTGCAGGCCGCCGCACCCGTTGGTGAGGATCATCGTCGTCGCGCCCGTCGCGGCGGCGGTGCGGACGCCGTGCACCACGGCCCGCACGCCCTTGCCCTCGTAGAAGTGGGTGCGGGCACCGAGGACCAGCGCGCGCTTGCCCGCGGGCGTGAGGACGGAGCGGATGGTGCCGGTGTGGCCGACGACGGCGGGAGCCGAGAAGCCGGGGATGTCCGCGGCGTCGAGGGTGTGCGTGGTCTCGCCGATGAGCTCGGCGGCCTCCCCCCAGCCGGAGCCGAGGACGAGTGCGGTGTCATGCCGGTCGATGCCGGTGGCGCGGGCGATGTGGCCGGCAGCGTCGCGGGCCAGGTCAAAGGGATCAGAAGTCACCGCTACAACCTACCCTCTATTTCCCGCGCGTCAGTGGCATGCGCGATGATGGATCGGTGACCAACCAACTCGATTTCAGTTCACTGCGCCTTGCGATCCTGGGCGGGGGACCCGGCGGCTACGAAGCGGCGCTGGTCGCGGCGTCGCTCGGCGCGAACGTGACCATCGTGGAGCGCCAGGGCCTCGGCGGGTCGGCGGTCCTCACGGACGTCGTGCCGTCCAAGACCCTCATCGCGACGGCGGACACCATGACGCGCTTCACGGATGCGAGCGGGCTCGGCGTCCGGTTCTCCGAGGACAGCAAGGTCTACGCGGACCTGGACAAGGTCAACCAGCGGCTCCTGAAGCTCGCCGTCGAGCAGTCCTCCGACATCCGCGCCACCCTGGAACGCCTCGGCGTGCGCGTCATCATCGGCACGGGCAAGCTGCTCGACAACCACCGCCTCGAGGTCCGGTCCGGGGGAGAGACGAGCATCGTCGAGGCCGACGCCGTGCTCCTCGCGGTCGGTGCCACCCCGCGCGAGCTGCCGAGCGCCATGCCCGACGGCGAACGCATCTTCAACTGGACGCAGCTCTACAACCTCCGGGAGATCCCGGACCATCTGATCGTCGTCGGCTCCGGCGTCACCGGGGCGGAGTTCGCCAGCGCCTACAACGGGCTGGGCTCCAAGGTCACCCTGATCTCCAGCCGCGACCGCGTGCTGCCGGGCGAGGACGCCGACGCCGCCGAGGTCCTCGAGGGCGTGTTCAAGGACCGCGGCATGACCGTGCTGTCCAAGTCCCGCGCGGAGGCGGTGGACCGCACCGACGACGGCGTCGTCGTGCGCCTCGCGGACGGCCGCACGGTGGAGGGCAGCCACTGCCTCGTCGCGGTCGGCGCCGTCCCCAACACCGGCGGCATCGGCCTCGAGGAGGCCGGGGTGGCCGTCGGCGAGTCCGGCCACATCACGGTGGACGGCGTGTCCCGCACCACGGCGCCCAACGTGTACGCCGCCGGCGACTGCACCGGGGTCTTCGCGCTCGCCTCGGTGGCGGCCATGCAGGGACGGATCGCCATCGCCCACCTCATGGGTGACTCGGTGAGCCCCATCAAGCTCAAGCAGGTCGCCTCGAACATCTTCACCTCGCCGGAGATCGCCACCGTGGGCGTGACGGAGGAGGACATCGAGTCCGGGCGGTACCAGGGGGACATCGTGAAGCTCTCCCTGCACACCAACGCCCGGGCCAAGATGATGAACGTGAAGGACGGCTTCGTGAAGGTGATCTCCCGCAAGGGCTCCGGCACGGTGATCGGTGGCGTCGTCGTCGGCCCCCGCGCGTCCGAGCTCATCTTCCCGCTGGCGCTCGCGGTGACGAAGAAGCTGCACGTGGACGACGTCGCCAACACGTTCACCGTGTACCCGTCGCTGACGGGGTCCATCTCCGAGGCCGCACGCCGCCTGCACGTGCACATCTGACCCACCGGTCGGGCGGGGCCTCCGGTTCCCGGTGTCCAGATGCTGGACAGGCTTATCCACCTGATGGACGCCGGTGGTCAGATATTGGCATTCATCTGTTGCACGGACGCCGTGCTGCGGTGGCCTCGGGCTCCCGCGGCGGCGCCTCGTTTCAAGAAAGCCGACGCCCATGACCTCCCCTACGTCCGCCAGTGCCGGCGGAACCACCAAGCCGTTGAACTCCCGGGGCAGGGTGATCTTCGCCAGCCTCATCGGAACGACGGTCGAGTTCTACGACTTCTACATCTACGCCACGGCCGCCGTGCTGGTGTTCCCGGCCCTGTTCTTCCCGAACCAGACCTCCGCGAACCAGCTGCTCAGCTCCTTCGCCGTGTTCGGCGTCGCGTTCGTCGCCCGGCCGCTCGGGTCCATCGTCTTCGGCCACTTCGGCGACAAGATCGGGCGCAAGGCCACCCTCGTGGCCTCGCTGCTCACGATGGGCATCGCGACCTTCCTGATCGGCCTGCTGCCGGCGGCGACGAACGACGGCTGGGTGCTCCTGGCCCCGCTGCTGCTCGTGGTGCTGCGCTTCCTGCAGGGCCTCGCGCTCGGTGGCGAGTGGAGCGGCGCGGCCCTGCTGGCCACCGAGAACGCCCCCGAGGGCAAGCGGGCCATCTACGGGACGTTCCCGCAGCTCGGTGCTCCGATCGGCTTCATCCTGGCCAACCTGCTGTTCGTCCTGCTGAGCACCGTCCTCACCCCGGAGGAGTTCCTCAGCTGGGGCTGGCGCGTGCCGTTCCTGCTGAGCGCGGTCATGGTGATCATCGGCCTCTACGTGCGGCTCAAGCTCATCGAGAGTGCGTCCTTCCAGAAGGTCCAGAACGAGGGCAAGGTGGTGAAGGTGCCGCTCGGCACCACCTTCCGCCTGCACTGGCGGGCCCTGATCCTCGGTACGTTCATCATGTTCGCGACCTACGTGCTCTTCTACTTCATGACCGCCTTCACCCTGACCTACGGGACGGCGCCGTCGAGCGAGGAGCAGGCGCGGGCCAACGCCGAGGCGGCGGGCCGCGTGTTCACCGACGCGGATGCCGCGGCGTTCGTGCCCGGGCTGGGCATGGCGCGCACCGACTTCCTCTGGATGCTGATCCTCGGCGTCGTGTTCTTCGGCATCTTCACGCTCGTGTCCGGTCCGCTGGCCGAGCGCTTCGGCCGCCGCAAGATGCTGCTCGCCACCACCGCGGGCATCGCCGTCTTCGGGCTCCTGTGGGCTCCCCTGTTCGGCGCGGGGACCGTGGGCGCCATGGCGCTGCTGATCATCGGCTTCATCCTCATGGGACTCACCTTCGGCCCCATGGCCGCGGTGCTGCCCGAGCTCTTCCCCGCCAACGTCCGCTACACGGGGTCCGCGGTCGCGTACAACGTGTCGAGCATGATCGGCGCCGCACCTGCCTCCTTCATCGCCGTGGCGCTGTGGCAGGCCGCGGGCGGAAGCACCGTGCTGGTGGGCGCCTACCTGAGCGTTGCCGCCGTCGCCACCTTCATCGCGCTCTGGATCTCGCAGGAGACCCGGGACCGCGACTACGAGAACAACGTCGCCTGATCGGCCCGTAGCCCGTCCGACGGCGCCGCACCCACCCGGGTGCGGCGCCGTGGTCGTTCCCGGGTGGTGTCCGACCGCGTGCACGGCGACACCGCTTCCCCCCGGATCGCGCCCGCCCCGTACACTTGATGGAAAGTCGGCTTACCAAATTCCCGCGCGCGCGCCGATCGCGAGCGCCCGGAAGCCGCACAGCGGGGTAGCGGAAGCAGGTGGCATTGGAGAAGCAGGCACTGGCAGGGCGGTACGCCCTGGGGGAGCGCGTCGGCACCGGCGGGATGGCGGATGTCTTCTCGGCCCGGGACACACGGCTCGAGCGGAACGTGGCCGTCAAACTCTTCCGGCCAGGCATCTCCGACGGCATCGAACGGGGGTCCGCGGAGGCCCGGATGCTCGCCGGGCTCGACCACCCCGGCCTGGTCCGCGTCCTGGACATGGACAGCGGCGACGACACCGGGGACAACGCCTATCTGGTCATGGAACTCGTCGACGGACCGGACCTGGGCGTGCTGCTGCGCTCCGGCGGCCCGCTCGGGAGGGAGGACGTCCGCCTCCTGGCGCTCGATCTGGCCCGGACGCTCCAGTACATCCACGGGCGCGGGATCGTGCACCGCGACCTGAAGCCCTCGAACGTCCTGACGCGGCAGGCGGATGCCGACAGCGGCGTCTTCCGCTTCCTGCTCACCGACTTCGGGATCGCCCGGTTCTTCGACGGAAGCCGGATGACCGCCACGGGGCAGGTGATCGGCAGCGCCGCCTACTTCAGCCCCGAACAGACACGGGGCGACGGCGTGGGCCAGCCCTCGGACATGTACTCCCTCGGGCTCGTGCTGATCGAGGCCCTGGCGGGGGAGCGCGCCTTTCCCGGAACCGGCGTCGAGAGCGCCCTGGCGCGCCTGCACCGCAGCCCGTCCATCCCGCATGCTGCCGGCCCCGCACTGTCGGCGCTCCTGGTGTCCATGACGCTCGACGACCCGGCCGACCGGCCCGACGCCGCCCGCGTGGTCCGGGCCCTGACGGCCATGGGCCCGCAGCACGACGGCGGGAACGCGACCACGGTCATGCTGCCCGCGGGAGTGTCACGGACGACGACGATGCCTTCGGGCGGCGGCGCCACTCCGCGTACTTACGCTCCGCGCACGGCCGCGATGGGTGTGCCGACGTCGGACACTGCGGCGCTCGGTAGCGTGTCGACCCCTCCTGCGGCAGCCCCGATGGCCGGCACGACCACATCCCACACGGCGGCGTCCGGCCCGACGGTCGAGCCTGCTGCTCCCGCTGTCGCATCGTCCGGGACGCGGCGCGTGACGGCGACTGTTGCCCGTCCGGAGAACCGCGGTCCGGCCTCGCCGCGCCGGCAGCCCACCGGTACCCGGACGTCCACGGCCCGTCCCTCCGGACGCCGTCGGCATGTGCTCCCGTGGCTGGTCACGCTACTCGTCATCGGGCTTCTGGCAGCCGCCCTGTGGGCCTTCACCACCACGACCGCCCCCGACGCGGGATCCGAGCTCGACCCCCTGCCGGCCGTGCCCGGCGAGACAGGCGAGAAATTGCAGGAACTCTACGACAGCGTGCAGCCGTGACGGCCCTCCGCAGGCAGTTGCTGCCCCTCCTGATCGGCTCGACGATGCTCCTCACGGGGTGTGGCAACGAGGCGATCGACGCCGGCGTGGCCGGGGACCTGCAGGCCGAGGTCCGTGCCATCGCCACGACGGCTGCCGCGGGTGACATCGACGGCGCCATCGTCCGGGCCGAGCGCCTGAAGAACGACGTGGACGGTGCCCGGACCGACGGCACCGTCACCGAGGAGCGCGCTGCACTGATCGGCACGCGCATCGACGCCCTGATCGCCTCGCTCGATGCCGGGCAGGTTCCGGCCGGGACGCCGGAGGTACCGTCGGAGGCCCCGGTCGAAGCGCCGTCGGACGAGGTGGCGGACACCTCCGCGCCGGTGGTGCCGGACGGAGTTCCGACGCCCGTGCTGCCCGCCCCGGCCGACGCACCCCCCGCGCAACCTGTACCTACCGAGGCGCCACCCGCTCCCGCTGACTCACCCCCGGCGCAGCCCGCTCCCGGGCCGGCCCCCGAGGGCACCGTCCCGGATGACACCGAGCCCGACGAGACGGACGACGACGACATCACGGGCGACGATACCGGCAGCGATGATCCAAGCGGCGAAGACTCTGCCGATCAGGGCGCAGGCGGGAACAGCGGCGGTACGGCTGCCGACAAAGCCGCCGAGAAGGCTGCCGAGCAGCAGCGCAAGGCCGAGGAGAAGGCGCGGGAAGCCGCCGAGCGCGGGGAGAAGAGCCCGCCCGGGAACGGCGGCAAGGGGAACGAGGACGGCTAGTGGTCCCGCACCGCGCGCCTCAGTGTGCGGTGTCCCTGTCGGGGAGGTCGCCGCTGTTGATCAGGTAGTCGGCGACGCTCCAGAGCTTCAGGTGGGTGCGCTGGCTGGCCATGGACAGCACGATGAACGCCTGCTCGCCGGTGATCTTGTGGCGTTCCATGAGGATGCCCTTGGCCTGGCCGATGGCGTCCCTGGAATCGATGGCTGCGTGGAGTTGTCGGCTCTTCTCGGCCTCGGCGAACGCCACGGCGGCGTGGGAGGCGACGAGCAGGCCCACGTTCTCCGACTCGTCCGTGAAGGCGTCGGCCTTGTACGAGTAGAGGTTCAGGGCGCCGAGATCATCGCCTTCCACCCACAGCTGGATGGAGAGCATCCCCCGGGCGCCGGCCTCGGTGGCGCGCTGGGCGAAGAGGGGCCACCGCTGCTCGTGCGCCATGTCCGGGACCCGCACCGTCCGGTGCTCGTACGCGGCTTCCATGCACGGGCCCTCGCCGGTCTCCATCTGCAGCGCATCGATACGCACGGGCAGGTCCCCGGAGCAGGCGCGGGCTCCGATGTTCCTCCGCCCGAGGACGAGGCTCACGGAGCCCTCGTCGACCCCCGGGATCAGTTCGATGGCCGCGTGGACGAACCCGGCGAGGATCGCGTCCGAGTCCGGTTCCTGCTGCAGCCCGCGGGCCAGCTCCGCCAGTTCCGTGGCGAGATCACGCTCCCGCACACTGCCGCCGTACTGTGACGAGGGCATTCCCCTCAGCTCCTCGCTCACGACCCACACGCCTCAGCGGTGAGGCCACGAAGCGTACGGGTGGCAGTGTCCTCGCGGTAGGGCTCGTCGTGATGTGCGTGTGGCATGGGACTCCCCTGGTGGAACGGCAATAGCGGTTCTCTGCCAGGGTCCGGGGCGAGACCCCAAGCGTGGTCGCTCAGCGGGGAGAAGTCAATAACGGATGAACACCTCGAGGAGGCCGAGACCGAATTGCTGCCTTCGATCTCGATCGTCTCGGCCCGGCCACACGGTGGTCGTGCTCGCGCACGACCACCGCGTGGGGCCAGGAGGGCCGGCGCTCCCGGCCCGAGCGACCTAGAAGGTCAGCACGAGGCGGCCGCGGACGCCGCCCGCCTCGAGGCGACGGTGGGCTTCGGGGGCGTCCTCGGCGGGCAGGGTGTCCGCCACCCGAGGCGTGAGGATGCCGTCCTCCACTGCCTGCCGCAGGCCGTCGAGCTTCGCGGCGGAGAGATACTCGTCGAACACCCACACCGCCTCGAAGCGGATGCCGCGGGTCGGCCGGTCGCCCTTCCAGCCCCGGACCGAGACGAAGACCCCCTGATCGCGCAGCGCTGGTACGACGTCGTCGTGCAGGAGCGCTGTGTCGGCGACGGCGTCGACGCCGTCCGGGAAGATCTCCCGGATGCGATCGGCGAGGTCGGCACCCCGCTCGAGGACGTGGTCGGCTCCGAGACCCTCCACCAGGGGACGATCCTTCGGTGCTGCGTCCGTGATCACGACCAGGCCCTGCTGCTTGGCGAGCTGGATCGTGTAGTTGCCCAGCGTCCCTGCGCCACCGGTGACGGCGATGACCTGCCCGGGCTGCAGGGCGGCGAGTTCGAGGATCTGCACGGCCGTCAGACCGTTCATGGGAAGAGTGGCGGCTTCTTCGAGCGTGGTGTTCGTGGGGATCCGGGCGATCGAGTCGTCCGGCGCCACGAGGTATTCGACGTAGGCGCCGCCGTAGCTGCCCAGGGGCAACGCGATCGCCATGACCTCGTCGCCGACCGACCACGTGCTGCCCTCGCCCACTTCGTCGATGACGCCGGCGGCGTCCATCCCGGGCATGTACGGCGGCTCGGACTGGCTCATGTCGTAGGCGCCCGTGCGGACGTTCGTGTCGGTCGGGCTGACAGCGGCAGCCCTGACCCTGATGCGCACTTCCTTCTGACCGGGGCGTGGTTCGGGAAGATCCTGAACGGTCAGGACCTCGGGGCCGCCGAACTCTGTGACTCCGATTGCTTTCATGACGAACCAACTCCGTAGCATTTTGTGGCTTATGGAAACTACCGACGGTTCCACAACGGAGATCAGGGCAGAGTCATTCCATGCCAGGACGGCCCGTGGTGCAGCTAGTCGCGGATGGTGGCGAGGACGGACCCGGCGGACACGGTGTCGCCGGGCTTCGCGGCCAGGCCGGACAGCGTGCCCGACTTGTGCGCCGTGAGCGGCTGCTCCATCTTCATGGCCTCGAGCACCATGATGAGATCGCCCTCGGCCACCGTGTCGCCGTCGGACACCGCGACCTTCACGATGGTGCCCTGCATGGGAGAGGTCAGTTCGTCGCCGCTGACGGCCGTCTTGCCGGCCCGGGCACGTGAGGACTTCTTGGACTTCGCCGGTGCGGCCGGCTTGCCGTTCGACGTCGTACCGAACCCTGCGGGCAGCACCACGTCGAGGCGGCGCCCGCCCACCTCCACGGTGACGCGCTGGCGGGCGTCCTCGTCCGCGGCGGGCTCCGTGGACCCCTTCCACGGCTCGATGGTGTTGGCGAACTCCGTCTCGATCCAGCGCGTGTGCACCGAGAACGGGCCGTCGGCCGGGGCGAACGCGGGGTCCTCGACGACGGCGGCGTGGAACGGGAGCACGGTCGGCATGCCCTCCACGACCATCTCCCTCAGGGCCCGGCGCGCGCGCTGGAGGGCCTGGTCGCGGGTTGCGCCGCTGACGATCAGCTTGGCGAGCATGGAGTCGAAGTTGCCGCCGATCACCTCGCCGGCCTCGACGCCGGAGTCCACGCGGATGCCCGGCCCGGTGGGGAGGGTGAACGTCTGGACGGTGCCGGGGGCGGGCATGAAACCGCGGCCGGCGTCCTCGCCGTTGATGCGGAACTCGAACGCGTGGCCGCGGACCTCGGGATCCCCGTACCCGAGCTTCTCGCCGCGCGCGATCCGGAACTGCTCGCGTACGAGGTCGAGGCCGGTGACCTCCTCGGAGACGGGGTGCTCCACCTGGAGCCGCGTGTTCACCTCGAGGAAGGAGATGGTGCCGTCCCGGCCCACGAGGAACTCGCAGGTGCCCGCGCCCTGGTACGACGCCTCGCGGAGGATGGCCTTGGAGGCCTCGTAGAGCTGCGTGTTCTGCCCGGCGGTGAGGAAGGGGGCGGGCGCTTCCTCCACGAGCTTCTGGTTGCGGCGCTGCAGCGAGCAGTCGCGCGTGGAGACAACGACGACGTTCCCGTGGGCGTCCGCGAGACACTGGGTCTCGACGTGGCGCGGGGCGTCGAGGAAGCGCTCCACGAAGCACTCGCCGCGGCCGAAGGCCGCCGTCGCCTCGCGCACCGCGGAGTCGAACAGCTCGGGGATCTCCTCGTGGCTGCGGACCACCTTGATGCCGCGCCCGCCGCCGCCGAACGCCGCCTTGATCGCGATCGGCAGCCCGAACTCGGAGGCGAAGTCGATGACCTCCTGGACCGATTCCACCGGGTCCGTGGTGCCCGGGACCAGCGGCGCACCGACGCGCTGCGCGATGTGCCGGGCCTGGACCTTGTCGCCGAGCTGCGCGATCGAGTGGGGGGAAGGGCCGATCCAGGTGATGCCGGCGTCGAGGACCCGTTGTGCGAACTCGGCGTTCTCCGACAGGAAGCCGTAGCCGGGGTGGATCGCGTCGGCGCCGCTGCGCTCCGCGGCCTCCAGGATGCGGTCCATTACCAGGTAGGACTCCGCGGCGGTCTCCCCGCCGAGGGCGAACGCCTCGTCGGCCATGCGGACGTGCAGGGCGTCGCGGTCCGGTTCCGCGTACACCGCGACGGACGCGATCCCCTCGTCACGGGCGGCGCGGATGACCCGGACGGCGATCTCCCCCCGATTGGCGACCAGGACCTTCGTCACCGGGCGGTGCTCCGCGGAACCGGGGTCGGCGCCGTGAGCGCTCGCGGGGGTGGACGCGGACGGGCTGAGGGGGGACTGGCTCATGGGGGGTGGGGCTCCTTCTTCTCTCGTGGGAGCCTAGCCCGGTTTGGTGGCTTCCGCCCATGGATCGTGCCGAACGGGAGTGTTGTGCGGCGATCCTTTGTAGGGAACCTACAAGGCGGCCGTGGGCGCCCAGAGATCCGTCACGGAGACGCCGGCCGCGTGCAGGAGGGCGCGGAGCGTGGAGATGCTGAGCCCGACGACGGCGTGCGGATCGCCGTCGACGCGCTCGATGAAGGCACCGCCCAGGCCGTCGATGGTGAAGGATCCGGCGCAGTGCAGGGGCTCTCCGCTGGCCACGTACGCGTGGACCTCGGCGTCGGACATCGCGCCGAAGTGGACGGTCGCCGAGGAGACCGCCCCGAGGGTGGCACCGGATCCGCCGTCCCGCGTGTCCACGAGCCAGTGGCCCGTGTGCAGGACGCCGGAGCGGCCGCGCATACGGCTGATGCGTTCGATCGCCACCGCGGGTTCGTAGGGCTTGCCGTGCGCCTCGCCGTCGAACTCGAACACGGAGTCGCACCCGAGGACGAGGGCGTCATCCGCCTCGTCCAGCGCCGCGACGGCCTCGGCCTTGGCGCGCCCCAGCAGCAGCGAGGTGTCGTGCGCGTCGAGGTCGCCGTAGGAGGCGACGACGGCGGGCTCGTCCACGGAGGAGACGAGCACCGTGTGCCGGATGCCCGCGTCGTCGAGGAGTCGGGTGCGGGCAGGGGATTTCGACGCGAGGATCAGGCGGAGGGTCATGCACCAAGCCTAGGTGCCCCCGCGCGCGGGGGCGCGACCGCCGGGCTCCTCACCAGCGGTGCGCGACGTCGATCACCACCCTCGACCCGGCGCCGGGCCCCGGCAGCACGAAGACCCGCATGGGAAGGCGTGCCCGCACCCCGAGCCCGAAGCTCGTGTATCCCTCGTAGCTTCCGCCGTACGCCACCTGGCGGAACGTGGTGTAGCCCGCGACGTTCACGACCCGCCGGGGGTCGACGGGCTGATAGACGGCTTGTCCGGCCTGGTTGTAGGCCGGAGCGTTCACCGTCACGGACAGGCGCGCCCCACCACGGAGGGGGATCGTCTCACCGGACCCGATGCCGGTGAAGGCGCCGACGTACTGGACGGTATACCCGGCCGTACGCCTCCGCACATCGACGACCAGCCGGTCGAAGCATGCGTGCCGGCCTGCACGGACGTCCGTGATGGGAGCCGGACGGAGTGTGGAGGTGGCGGCCTTCGCCGTCGAGCCCCATGTGATGCCGCAGTATGCGGCGGATGCCGGAGGCCCGCCTGCGAGGCCGAGGCCTGCAGTGAGGGCGAGGGCGGCGAGTGTGGCGGAGAGCTTCCCCGTCATGCGCGAATTCTTCATGGCGCACCACCTGGTCGTGCTGGATAGGGAGGACAATCGTCCTCCCGTGTCCGGCGGAAAGCGCCGCCGTGGCCCGGAACGGCGCCGAATCGTTAGCCGGATACAGGACGGCCCGCTCCCGGGCGGATGCCGGGGGCGGGCCGTCGTGCCGGCGGACGGAGCCTAGCGGGTCACGGACGCCGAGATGCCGTCGTTGGGGGCGGTGGCGACTGCCTCGACTGCATCGTCTGTATCGGTCACGCTGTCATCGGCGAACGGGTCGCCGGTGCGCTGCGCGTTGTAGAGATCGAGGTCCAGCAGGCCTTCGCGCCGCGCGACGATCGTCGGGATGAGGGCCTGGCCCGCCACGTTCACGGCGGTGCGGCCCATGTCGAGGATCGGGTCGACGGCGAGGAGCAGGCCGACGCCGGCCAGGGGGAGTCCCAGCGTGGAGAGCGTGAGCGTCAGCATGACGACGGCGCCCGTGGTCCCGGCGGTCGCGGCAGAGCCGAGCACGGAGACGAGCGCGATCAGCAGGTACTGGGTGAGGCTGAGATCGATCCCGAAGAACTGGGCCACGAAGATCGCGGCGATCGCCGGGTAGATGGCCGCGCAGCCGTCCATCTTCGTCGTCGCGCCCAGGGGGACGGCGAACGAGGCGTACCCGCGGGGTACTCCGAGGTTCCGTTCCGTGACGCGCTGCGTGAGCGGCAGCGTGCCCACCGACGACCGCGAGACGAAGGCCAGCTGGATGGCGGGCCAGGCACCCGAGAAGTACTGCTTGACCGACAGCCCGTGCGCCTTGATCAGCACGGGGTACACCGCGAACAGCACGAGGGCCAGGCCCACGTAGACGGCCAGCGTGAACTTGCCGAGCGAGCCGATGGTGTCCCAGCCGTAGACGGCGACGGCGTTGCCGATGAGGCCGACCGTGCCGAGCGGGGCGATCCGGATGATCCACCAGAGGACCTTCTGGATGACGGCCAGGGCGGAGGCGTTGACGGCGAGGAACGGTTCGGCCTGCTTGCCCACCTTGAGGGCTGCGATGCCGACGGCCACGGCGACCACGAGGACCTGCAGCACGTTGAAGTTCAGGGCCGTGGTGACGGCTCCGGACTCGGCGACGGCGGAGGAGGCCTGGAGGCCGAGGAAGTTGGCGGGGATCAGCCCGGTCAGGAAGGCCCACCAGCTGCCGGTGCTGCCGGTGTATTCGGCGGGCGGGGTCGCCTCCGTGCCGGCGCCGGGCTGGAAGAGCACGCCGAGCCCGATGCCGATGACCACGGCGATCAGGGCGGTGATGGCGAACCAGAGCAGGGTCTGCGCGGCGAGCCGGGCGGCGTTGGTGACGGCGCGGAGATTCGCGATGGAGCTGACGACCGCGGTGAAGATCAGGGGGACGACGGCGGCGCGCAGCAGGGCCACGTAGCTCGAGCCGAGGGTGGCGAGCGTGGTGCCGAGACCGGTGGGGGTCTCCTGGGTGTGCCCCGTGTACTTGGCCACGAGGCCGAGGGCCAGCCCCACGACCAGGGCTGCGATGATCTGCGGTCCGAAGGAGGTCGCCCAGCGGGGCAGCCTGCGCCGGGTGGGCGGGGAGCTGGTTTCAGTAGACACGCCCGAAACTCTAGGGATGCCGTATACCAAGGCGAAGCGCACGTTGCGGAATGTTACGGAGCTCGGGGCC
Source organism: Arthrobacter sp. L77 (assembly GCF_000816565.1). Classification (NCBI taxonomy): domain Bacteria; kingdom Bacillati; phylum Actinomycetota; class Actinomycetes; order Micrococcales; family Micrococcaceae; genus Arthrobacter; species Arthrobacter sp. L77. Next base: position 114,171 of record NZ_JWSU01000008.1, read on the forward strand.
GCCGTCGTGCCCGTCCTCGCGGCACTTCCGCGGAATGCCGCCGCCGTCGCGGGCGGACCGGGAAGGACTCCCGGTCCGCCTGTGACGAACGTCTACGTCAGGAGACCAGCGCGCGGCGGAGCGTATCGAGTCCCACGGAGCCCAGGTTGAGGGCCCGCGTGTGGAAGGCGCGGAGGTCGAAGGCATCGCCCTCGGCAGCCCTGACCTCGTCGCGGATCTGCTCCCAGAGGCGCTGGCCGATCTTGTAGGACGGTGCCTGTCCCGGCCAGCCGAGGTAGCGGGTGAACTCGAAGTCGAGCTGCCCCTCGCTGATGGCGATGTTCTTCCTCAGGAAGGCGTAGCCCTTCTCCGGCGTCCAGGTGCCCTCGCCCCACCGCTCGGGGACCTCCAGTTCCAGGTGGACGCCGATGTCGAACACCACGCGCGCGGCGCGCATGCGCTGGGCGTCGAGCATCCCGAGGCGGTCACCCGGATCGGACAGGAAGCCGAGTTCCTGCATGAGGCGTTCCGCGTACAGGGCCCAGCCCTCACCCTGCCCGGACACCCAGATGGCGTTGCGGCGCCAGGGGTTCAGCAGTGCGCGCTGGTAGGTCGCCGTCGCGACCTGCAGGTGATGCCCCGGGACGCCCTCGTGGTAGACGGTGGTCGTCTCCTTCCAGGTGGTGAAGGAATCCTCACCCTCGGGCACGGACCACCACATCCGGCCGGGGCGCGAGAAGTCGTCGCTGGGGCCGGTGTAGTAGATGCCGCCCTCGTTGGTCGGGGCGATCCTGCACTCGAGGCGCCGCATCACGTCGGGGATGTCGAAGTGGACCCCGGCCATGGCGTCGACCGCCCTGTCGGAGAGCCCCTGCATCCACGCCTGCAGCGCATCGGTGCCCTGGAGTTGGCGGGCGGGATCCTCGTCGAGGATGCGGATGGCCTCCTCGATCGAGGCGCCCTCCCGGATCTCGTTCGCCACGGCCTCCTGCTCGGCGATGACGCGGTCGAGTTCCTCGACGCCCCACCGGTAGGTCTCCTCGAGGTCGACGGCGGAGCCGAGGAACACGCGGGACATCAGGGCGTAGTGCTCCCGCCCCACGGCGTCCTTCTCGGGGGCGGAGGGGAGGAGGTCGTCCTGCAGGAAGGTCGCGAGCGAGCGGTAGGCGCCGCGGGCGGCCTCGGCGCCGGTCCGCAGCCGGCNGGACTGGGACCACATCGCCGGACGCATGGCGAACGTGCCCGGCGCGATCGACGGATACATCTCCTCCCTCCGCGCCGGACGCGAGCGCGGCCTGGTCGCCGCACGCCGGCAGGTCGCCATCGTGATCGAGCCGTCCTCCGCGTACTTGGTGGACTGCTCGATCACGATGGCGACCTGCCGGCGTGCGGCGACCAGGCCGCGCTCGCGTCCGGCGCGGAGGGAGGAGATGTATCCGTCGATCGCGCCGGGCACGTTCGCCATGCGTCCGGCGATGTGGTCCCAGTCCTCCGCGGTTGCGGTGGGCATGAGATCGAAGATCGCGCGGATGTTCTGGGCGGGGCAGGCGATGTTGTTGAGCTCGGAGTAGCCGAACCCGGCCTCGTGGATCTCGAGGTCAAGGCCGAGCCTCTCCCGCATCGCGTCCAGCGTGACGGCGTCGACGGCGTCGGCCGGCTGCAGGTCCTCGAGCAGGCGCAGGGTGGTGCGGGCGGCTTCGGCGAGGGCTTCGATGCCGGCGGGCGAGTAGTCCTGGTACTCCGTCTCGTGGCCGGGGAGGCCCAGCTCGGTGGCGAAGTCGGGCATCAGCTCGAGCAGCGTCTCGTAGTAGGACGTCGCGACGGCGTCGATGGCCGTGGCCTGCCGTGCGGGCTGCTCGCTGGGGGACGGGGCGGGGGCTGGGGTGTCATGGGTCACGTCACGAGCCTAGCCTCAGACCGTTGCCGGAGGCTACCGAGTGGGCGGTGAGCCGGCGCCCGTGTCACCGCCGCACCACCACACCGTCGGATCGCGCCGGCGTAGGCCTCCGCGAGCCATCCGAGGACCTCTGCGTCACGGGGATCGACGCCTCGCCGATCCCGGCGATGGCTGCTTCCGCCGCGCGACCGGTCGCAAGACCCGCAGGGAACCCGGCGAGGAGGTCCTCGGGGCCTCGCTCACGCTCATCCACCTGCCGGGCGTAGGGGCGCCCGGCACGCGGGTGCAATGCGGGCCCGGCCCGGCCCGGCCCGTCAGAGGGACGCGGGCATCCCTCCATGCTGTCCGGACCCATGGCGTCGTCCCGGGTCTCCAGCCAGCCCTTCATGGTCTCGATCGCGGGTCCCTGGGCGTCCCGGATCCGCGGCGCGAGGTCGCTGATCCCGGGGCCGGTGCTTCCGTGTGTCGAGCCATGGCGAACAGGGCGGGTCTTCGGTCAGGACAGCGTGTGGTGCGCTCGACCGTGACATCTCTGCAGCAGACTGCCGGCCGGGCGGTACCAGGATGCATGATGCGACCTTTCACCGGACGTCGACGGCGCCCATCATGCCGAGGTCTTCGTGGTCCAGGATGTGGCAGTGGTAGGCCGAGCGGCCGCGGAAGTCCTTGAATGCCACCCTTACCTTCACACGCCCGTTGGCGGGTACATTTACGACGTCCTGCCAGAGTGCGGCGTTCGTGGCTCGGCCGTTTTCCTCGATGATCTGCATCGGCCAGACATGGAGGTGGAACGGGTGGTCCATGGGACTGGTGTTGATCAACGTCCATTCCTCCACATCCCCGGCTGCGACCGTTACGTCTGTTCTGGCCTCATCGAACTCCCTGCCGTTGATGGTGAACCGCATCATGCCCCCGCCCATGCCCCCGCCCATGCCCCCGCCCTCGCCCATGCCTCCGCCCATGCCGGCGGCCAGGACGATCTGCCGGTGCGCCGCGACGGACCCGGACCGAAGGTCTGCCAGCCCCTGCTGGGCGGGCACGGCTGTCAGGGCTGCCACCGGGTCGCCGGCCACGCGGAGGGTGGCCAGGGCGGTGCCGTCCGGCTGGTCTGCAGGGTTGCGTGCTCCGGATCCCGATCCCATCATTCCCGGCATGGCCCCCCGGTCCTGGTAGAGCGCGCGCAACGTGGAGTCCCCGGTCGTCGTGGTCACGAGGAGGTCTGCCCGATTCCCCGGCGTCAGGAGAAGTTCATTCACTGTCCGCGGTGTCGGGAAGCGGCCGGAGTCCATACCGAGGAGCTGCAGCCGCTGTCCGTCGAGCCGCAGACGGAGGTAGCGGGACACGCACGTGTTGATGATGCGCCACCGTTCGCGTTGTCCCGGGCGGGCGCTGATGTGGGGGTTGCTTTGACCGTTGACCAGGATCAGTTCACCCTCCCGGCCCCTCATCCGTTCCATCGCGGGGACCTCCGGGATGTTCCCCAGGTCGTCCAGGGTGGTGTCCGAGATGACCAGTACCCGTTCCGCACTTGCCTCGACGGGTTCAGGGTCCTCGACGATGATGGCTCCGAAGAGTCCGGCGAAGATCTGATCGGCGACCATGCCGTGGTGGTGGGGATGGTACCAGTAGACGCCCGGGGGATGATCGTCGGGGAGTCCGTATTCGTAGTCGAAGGTGCCGCCGGGGTCCACTGCGACGAAGACGTTGTCCCCGTTGCCCTCCGGGGATACGTGGAGGCCGTGCACGTGCAGGTTGGTGGTCTGGGCCAGCTTGTTGACGAGCCCGATCTTCAGGACGTCACCCGCCCGTATGCGCAGTGTCGGGCCGGGGATGCCGCCGTTGTAGCCAAGGGCCGCGGCCTGCCGGCCGGCCAGCAGCAGCTGTCCGGGTGCGGCTTCGAGCCGTACCTGCAGCTGGCCGTCGGTGCTCCGTTCCTCCGGAGGCTGGGTCAGGTCGCTTCCCGTGACGGGGGCCTCCCGCGCGGTCAGGGTCCAGATCAGCCCGGCCCCGCCGGCCGCCGTCCCCGCAACGCCGATCCCGCCCAGCAACAATGCCTGACGGCGACTGATGGGCTTCACTACGGGCCCTCACCGAGTACCTTGAGATATTCGCGGTACTGATCCGCGGTGAGTTCTCCTCGCGCAAAGCGCTCGTCGAGGATCTCGCGGGCCCTGCCCCCTCCAGCCGGCGGCGGCCCGCCCGGCCCCGAGGGGCCTGGAGGTCCGTATCCGTTACGGATGCCGCCGCCGAAGACTCTTACCGCCAGCAACACCAGCAGCGCGACCCCAATGAGTAGCAGAGGAATCCAGAGCCACATCCATCCCATGCCTTGTCCGTAGCCCGACATCATGATGTGTGCCTTTCGTGTCAGAGTTGCTTTCGACTCTTCGCGCGGCCTCAGCTGACAGGTAGAGTCCGAGGTCCCGCCCCCCTGGACCGGTGGTCTACGCACCGCAACGGTCGGCGGAAGGCCCGGCCCCATGTGGAACGCCACGACCGCCGTTCCAAGCAGCGACTCAACCGCTATTCCGGGCCGACAGTCACAGCTATGAGGCTCTTGCGACGGTTTGCTGCATCCCTGGCTCCGACCGTGGCGCGGCGCGCTGTCCTATCCCGGCGGATCCGCCTCCTCGTCGCCGCGACGATCACCTGCAACGTCCTTGACGCCGTGGTCGCGCTCAGCGCCGGCACCATCGCGTCCTCAAGCGCCCCGGGCCGGCCGCGAGCTCGGCTCCCGGTCCGCTGTCGCGGACTCCGAGCAGACCCTGCTGTGCGCCGTCGTTCGCAAGCCTCGACACCGACGCCACGACGGACGCCGCAGACCCAAGGAGCTGCGCGGGACTCGCACCACTGACGATCACGGCCCGACCCGCCGGTCCTAGCGCCCCGGTGAACATGACAGATGACACGGCGTCGACCACGGCCAGCTCTTCCTGATCTCCGCTGAAGCGTCCCGCGATCGTCCTACTCGCCAGCCCCGCCTGGCGGGCATCCGTCTGGTGCACATCCGTGTCTTGTGGCAGCAGGTGCCTACGGCGCCACGGGGTTGAATGTTGCCCCGTTGTCGCTGGATACTTCGATCCCTTCGTTCGTGGCTACCCAGATGCGGTGCGTGTCATCTCCTGCGTGGTCTGCGGCGATGGCTGCGGGTTCGCCCTGGATGCTTCCTGCTTGTGTCCAGGTGAGTCCGGCATCGGTGCTGGTGTGGATCGTTCCGTCGGGGGTCACGCCGATGGCGGTGTCCCCGGCGAAGGTCGTGAAAGCCAGGAGGGGAGCGTTCGGGACGGTGGTCCAGGTGGCCCCGCTGTCCGCGGACCGGTAGAGCCCTTGCTCGGTGGTGGCCAGGACGGTCCCGTTGCCGGCTCCGGCGAGGTTGTACACGGGTACATTCTCGGCGGTGACGGTCCAGTGATGCCCGTCGGCGCTGGTGACGATTCGCCCTTCATAGCCGATGAGCCCGGTGCCGGTTGCGGCGAGGGCGTGGAAATCTGTCTCACCCTGGCGGGAGACGGGCTCCCATGAGCGCCCGTCGTCGGTGCTGGTGATCAGGCCGACCGGGTCGGGAAGATCGGTGCCGGGGCCGGGGTGCCCGGAGGCGTAGAGGGTTCCATCACTGGTGCCGGTGAAGCCCATGAGGTCGATCGTCGGGCCGATCTGCTGTGCGGGGGACCGCGTGACATCGAACAGGCCGTCGTGGGTGGCCAGCAGGATGCGGTTGGTTCCCGGGTCCACGCTCATCCCATGGATATGCCCGGACGGGTACCCCGCCGACGCGGCAGGAGCCACGGGCGTGTCCTGAATCGTGGGGGTGGAGGTGGAGGTGGTGGTGCAGGCGCTGAGCAGGACGGCGACACCGGCCATCAGGCTCAGGCGTGTGGTGCGGGACAGGGTCGAAGGCAACAGGCAATCCTTGAGGAGTCGAGGGCGGGCAGAGCGGGTGGTCGACCTGATGGTCGACCTGGTGGTCGGAAGGGTGCCGGTGTGGATGGAACGGGGACACCTACACCGGCACCGGTCAAAGGCCAATCACAGTCCCTGCAACGCCGGACCGGACCGGACCGGATCCGATCACGGCGCAGGGGATCCGGGGTCGGGGACGGATTGCGGGGTGGTGCTCGCGGGGATCAGAGGCCCGCGAGGAGCTCTTCCATCTCGGTGATCTCGGCCTGCTGCGTCGTCGCGATCGTTTCCGCCAGCTCGATCGCTTCCGGGCTCCGGCCGTTCTCGATCTCGTTTTCCGCCATGCCGACCGCGCCCTCGTGGTGAGCGGTCATCGACTCCAGGAAGATGCGGGACGCCTCGGTGCCCTCGGCGGACTCGAGCTCGGACATCTGGTCCTCGCTCATCATGCCTTCCATCGACCCGGACCCGCCCATGCCAGATCCCGTGGTGCTCATGGAGTGGCCGTCCATGCCGCCTTCGGGCTCCATGGGCTCATCCCAGGCTTCCAGCCAGCCGGTCATGGTCTCGATCTCGGGACCCTGGGCGTCCTTGATCCTCGTCGCGAGGTCGGTGATCTCCGGGCTGATGCCGTCCTTGGAGAGCATCATGTCGCTCATCTCCACGGCCTGCTGGTGGTGGGGGATCATCATCTGCGCGAACATGACGTCCGCGTCGTTGTGCTCGGCCGTGGCCTCGGATGAGCCCGGCGTCGCTTCGGTGGTCGCCCCGGTGCCGGCTTCGGCAGTAGCGCTGGGGGCGGCCGCTGCGGAGCTTTCGCCGCTCGTGCCCGCCGTGTCTCCGCCGGAGGAGGAGCCGCACGCGGACAGGGTGATGAGGGTTGCGACGGACAGGGATGCAAGGGAAAGGGAACGCTTCATGGTGGTCAGATCCTTCAGTACTCAGGGGGATGTCAGCTGCTCGTACGGCACAGGGCGGGTACGGCGAGGGCCAGGCCGCGCGAACGCGCAGTCCATGGCGTGGCGGCGGCCCTGCTGCTCCGGTGAAGGGGCAGGTGCGGGCCGCGGATTCTAGGTGCGGCTGATACAGAGCTGAGTCAGGGAAGGAGCAGGTGCAGGTCGGGACACCCAGGACAGTACAGGAGGACCCCGCCGCCCCATCGTCGACAGGAGGGCGCGGCCGGCAGGAGTCAGCAGACCGGCAAGGCCGACGACGATCATCGCCAGCACACACATGCCCAGCATCATCTCGTCGGAGCAGTCCCCGGCGCACCCGACCGACCCGCCACCGTCCGGGACAGCCGTCATGACGGTGTGCGAGGCGGCATGCGGCGCGGCGTCCAGGACAGGTGCTTCGACCGTTGCTATGGCAGCGACAGCCGCAGTCGTTGTCTGGGCAGGACGGGTCGTGTGTCCGTGGCCTGTCCCGTCGACCGGATGAGTACTCGCGGTCGTGCTGGCGGCGGGAGCCGCTACATGGTGGGGGGTGGACCCGTGGCCGCCCATCCAGACGTGCATCGCGAGGATCCCGACGATGACCGCTGTCAGGCCGACGAAGGCGACAACTGACGGTACGGCGGCGCGTAGCAGGGAGGAAGCAGTGCGTGATGCCCGGTTTCTCGTCACCTATTCCGTCCTCTCTGTCCGCGCTGTCACTGACGCCTGGGCGCCACGGTCGCCATCTGGTGTCGTCCTACCAGCCTAACGAAACGGGCGAGTCGTCCCGTTCACGCCGTCCGTCCGGTCACAGCTCTGTCCACGGCGCCACCTGATGAGCGGCCAGGCCCGTCCATGCGTTCTCCGATGAGCCCGGGCTCACGTCCCGAGGGGCCCTGCATCCACTGTCTCGGGGCTGGTCCGGTCGGTGCCGATCCGCTCGGGACGGAGATCGATCCGCCGCAGCAGCTGCGCGTTGAGGGCGACGACGATCGTGGAGACGCTCATCAGGACGGCACCCGCCGCGGGGGAGAGGAGGATCCCCGCGAAGGCCAGCACCCCTGCGGCGAGGGGCACGGCCAGCACGTTGTACCCGGTGGCCCAGACCAGGTTCTGGATCATCTTGCGGTAGCTGGCGCGGGACAGGTCGATCATCGCCAGCACCGAGCGTGGGTCGTTCCCCGCCAGGACCACGCCGGCGGACTCCATGGCGACATCCGTGCCGGCTCCGATGGCGATGCCCACCTCGGCGCGCGCGAGGGCCGGGGCGTCGTTGACGCCGTCCCCGACCATCGCGACCCGCAGGCCGCGCGCCTGCAGTTCGGCGACCTTCGAGTCCTTGTCCTGCGGCAGGACGTCGGCGAACACCTCGTCGATCCCCAGGTCCGCTGCGACGCCGTCGGCCACCTGCCGTGCGTCGCCGGTGATCATGGCGACCTTCACCCCGCGGGCCTGCAGGGCGTTCACGGCGGCCCGGGATTCCTCGCGGACCTTGTCCTCGAGCCGGAGGGCGCCGATCACGGCGCCGTCGCTGATGACGTGCAGGACGGACGCGCCTCGGCCCACCCATGCCTGGACGGTGCCCCCGATGTCCGCCGGGGTGTCGAGGCCGAGTTCCCTGAGCAGGTTGGGCCCGCCCACCATGACGTCGTGGCCGTCGACGGTCGCCCGGACGCCGCGGCCGGTCAGGGAACTGAACCCTGTGCCGGGGGAGGAGAGGCTTGCCGCAGCCGGATCGGCCTGTGCGGCCGCGGTGATGGCCCGTGCGACCGGGTGCTCGCTGTCCGCCTCCGCGGCACCGGCCAGCGCCAGCAGCTCGGCCTCGGTCACGCCGTCGACGGCGGTGGTCGCCGTGACCGCGGGACGGCCCTCGGTGAGGGTGCCGGTCTTGTCGAACAGCACGACGTCGACCGTGCGCGTGCGTTCGAGCGCCATCCGGTTCTTGATGAGCACCCCGGCCTTCGCGGCGCGTTCGGTGGAGATCGCGATGACCAGGGGGATGGCGAGTCCCAGGGCGTGCGGGCAGGCGATCACCAGGACGGTGACGGTGCGGATCACCGCATCGTCCGGACTCCCGAGGAGCATCCAGGCGATGAAGGTGAGGATGCCGGCGCCGAGCGCGAAGTAGAACAGCAGGGCCGCGGCCCGGTCCGCGAGGGCCTGGGCCTTCGACGAGGACGCCTGCGCCTCGGCCACGAGGCGCTGGATCCCGGCGAGCGTGGTCTCCGAACCGACGGCGGTCACCTCCAGGCGGACCGCGGTGTCGGTCGCCACCGTGCCGGCGACCACCGTCTCCCCGACGCCGCGGGAGACCGTGCGGGACTCCCCGGTGATCATCGATTCGTCGAACTCCGCGGTCCCGTCGACGATCCTCCCGTCCGCCGGGACCCGCGCACCGGAGCGTACGAGCACGACGTCCCCGGTGACCAGCGAACTCACCGGCACGGTCTCGACACCGGCCTCGGTGACCCTGTCCGCCTCGTCGGGGAGCAGCGCGGCCAGGGCGTCGAGCGCTCCGGCGGCCGAGCCGAGGGCCCGCATCTCCATCCAGTGCCCGAGCAGCATGATGACGATCAGCAGGGCCAGTTCCCACCAGAAGTCGAGGTCGAACCCGCCGATACCCAGGGTGGTGATCCACGAGGCGGCGAACGCGACGCTGATCGCCATCGCGATCAGCAGCATCATGCCCGGCTGCCGCGACCTCAGCTCCGACACGCCGCCCTTCAGGAACGGGGTACCGCCGTAGACGAAGATCACCGTGCCCAGGATCGGGGCGATCCACGCGGAGCCGGGGAACTCGGGCGGCATGGACCCGAGCAGCATGGTGAACATGGGACTGAACGCCAGGACGGGGACCGTGAGGGCCAGGCTGACCCAGAAACGCTGCCTGAACATCGCCGTCGAATGGCCGGCGTGCTCGCCCTGGGAGTGGACCTGGTGGTCCTCGTCCACGCCGTGACCCTCGTGCTCCGCCGTCGATGGAGCTTCGGTGAATCGATTCCTGTTCATGGTGTCCTCTCCTTCTCTCCGATGTCCGCAAAGATATACCCCCAGGGGGTATGCGTCAAGGGTCTGGCCCGCATCCCACCCATGGTCATTTCGCCGGGCCGCGCCTACGGTGGTGGGATCACGCGAGGGGGACTTCCATGAAGCAGTTCAGGGCGCCCGTGGCGCGCATCGTCGTCGAGCCGGGCCGGTATGCCGAGGCGGAGGACGCCCTCCGGCGTTCCGCCTTCCGGCTCGGCGTGGCACTCGTCGCACGCCCCGACAGCAATCAGGTCGCCAGCCCGGTCAGCGCGCTCTATGCCCTGTCCATGCTGCGCGCCGGCGCGGGGACCACGACGGCGGCGGAGCTGGACGCGGCGCTGGGGCTCCCAGCGGAGCACCATGCGGCGATGAACGCCCTGCTCGCGACCGTGCAGTACTTCGACGGCGATCCCGCCGCCGTCGACGAGGAGGATCTACCCGGACAGCCCCTGGTGCACCTCGCCAACGCGGTCTTCGTCCCCGAGGGCGGTGCGATCGGGGAGGCGTTCCTCGACACGCTCGCCCGGTACTACGGCACGGGGGTCCGCCCGGTGGACTTCGCGGACCCCGCCACGCCCGGGCTGATCGACGACTGGGTGTGGCGGGAGACCGGGGGCCGTGTCGCCAGGGCCCCGCTGGCCGTCGGCCCGGACATCGGGCTGTCCCTGCTGAATGCCGTGTACTTCGCCGCGGCCTGGGACGAGCCGTTCGATCCCGCCGGTACCGGCGAGGACCCCTTCACCCTGGTCACCGGCACGCGGGTCCTCGTCCCGACGATGCACGGCTACCGCTGGGTACGGTATGCCGCGGGACACGACTGGCAGGGCATCGACCTGCCGTACGGGGGCGGTTTCTTCCTGCGGCTCGTCCTGCCTGCGGAGGGGGTCCTGCCCGCCTGGGACGAGCAGGAGCTGGCCGTGGTCGCGGACGGACTCGACGCGGCGGAGAGCCTCCGCGTGGATCTCTCGCTGCCCAGGTGGGAGCACACCCACCACCTGGACCTGATCGAGGTGCTGGCGGGGCTGGGGCTGGCGAAGACCGTGGGTCCGGGCGCCGACTTCGACGCCATCCATCCCGGGCTCCGCGTCTCGGGGGCTGCCCAGGCCGCGACCATCACGGTCGCCGAGAAGGGCACCATCGCCGCGGCCGTCACCCAGCTGGCCATGATGACGAGCGCCCCGGTATCTCCCGAGGTGAGCATCTCCTTCGACCGGCCGTTCGGCTACCAGATCATCCACGAGGACACCGGGCTGCCGCTCTTCCTCGGCACGGTCGCCGATCCACGCTGACGGACCGCGAGCGTCAGCGGACGCTGCGCCGCCAGGATCCGGGGCCCGGCGTCGGACCCAGCCGCAGCAGCGCCCGCCGCACCCAGGACCGCCGATGGTTCCGGCCGTCGTCCTCGGTACCGGCTCCCTGCAGGGCGACGACGACGGCGGTGAGCGCCGCGAGCTCCTCGTCGGTGGGGTTGCCGGACACCACGGAGAGGACCGCCTCGTCCTCCGCGGGGGGAGCGACGGCAGCGCCGTCGCCGGCCCTGGCGCCGGCCGTGTCGTCCCGGGGATCCTGGCCGGTCACAGCGGGATGTTCCCGTGCTTCTTGGCCGGGTTGGCCGAGCGCTTGTCCCGCAGGGCACGGAGGCCGCGCACGATCTGCAGGCGCGTCTCGGACGGCGCGATGACCGCGTCCACGTAGCCGAGCGCGGCCGCCTGGTACGGGTTGAGCAGCTCCTCCTCGTACTGCTGGACGACGTCCGCGCGTGCTGCCTCGACGTCCCCGCCGGCGTCGGCGACGGCCTTCAACTGACCCCGGTACAGGATGTTGACGGCTCCCTGCGCACCCATCACCCCGATCTGCGCGGTGGGCCAGGCGAGGTTGAGGTCCGCGCCGAGCTTCTTGGACCCCATGACGATGTACGCGCCCCCGTACGCCTTGCGCGTGATGACCGTCAGCTTGGGGACCGTGGCCTCTGCGTAGGCGTAGAGCAGCTTCGCGCCGCGGCGGATGATGCCCTGGAACTCCTGGTCCTTGCCGGGCAGGAAGCCCGGCACGTCCACGAGGGTCAGGAGGGGGATGTTGAAGGCGTCGCAGTGGCGCACGAAGCGCGCGGCCTTCTCCGAGGCGTTGATGTCGAGGGTCCCGGCGAACTGCAGGGGCTGGTTGGCGACGATGCCGATGGTGTGCCCCTCCACCCGGGCGTAGCCGGTGATGATGTTCGGCGCGTACAGCGCCTGCATCTCGAGGAAGTGGGCGTCGTCCACCACCGCCTCGATGACGGCGTGCATGTCATAGGGCTGGTTCGCGGCGTCGGGGATCAGGGTATCGAGCGCGAGGTCCTCGTCCGTCTCCTCGGGTTCCTCGAGGAACGCCGTCAGCGGGGCCTCGGCGAGATTGTTGGAGGGCAGGAAGTCGAGGAGTTCACGGACGAAGCCGATGGCGTCCGCCTCGTCCGTGGCGAGATACGCGGAGGTGCCCGTCGTCGTGTTGTGCTGGCGTGCCCCGCCGAGGGTCTCCATGTCCACGTCCTCGCCCGTCACCGTCCTGATGACGTCCGGACCCGTGATGAACATGTGCGAGGTCTTGTCCACCATCACCACGAAGTCGGTGAGCGCGGGGGAGTAGGCCGCCCCGCCGGCGCACGGTCCCATGATCAGGGAGATCTGCGGGACCACCCCCGAGGCGTGGACGTTGTTGCGGAAGATGTCGGCGAACATCGCCAGCGACGCCACACCCTCCTGGATGCGGGCGCCGCCGCCGTCGTTGATGCCGATCACCGGGCAGCCGTTACGCAGTGCGAACTCCTGCACCTTGACGATCTTCTCCCCGTTCACCTGGCTCAGCGAGCCGCCGTAGACGGTGAAATCCTGGCTGTAGACGGCGACCAGCCGGCCGTCGACGGTCGCGTACCCGGACACCACGCCGTCGCCCAGGGGTTTCTTCGTCTCCATGCCGAAGGCCGTGGAGCGGTGCACCGCGAGGGCGTCGAACTCGACGAAGGAGCCCTCGTCCACGAGGAGGTCGATGCGCTCGCGCGCCGTGTTCTTGCCGCGGGCGTGCTGCCGCTCGATCGCCTGGGGCCCGGAGGGCTGCTCCGAGAGCTCCTTGCGCCTCCGGAAGTCGGCGAGCTTCCCGGCCGTCGTGGTGAGGTCGGGCTGCAGGTCCTGATGCATGAATACTCCGGTCGGCGGGTCGGGGAGGGCGGGCGCCGCGGGGGATCCCAGCCATGACTGGAGGTTTCCGACAACGGACGGCGCGTTCGTTCCAGTCTAGTGAGGATCCGGAAGCCCACCGTTGTAGGACGTCTACAGTTTCCGCTGCCATCACTTAGCCGGGCCACCGATGTTACCCACGGGTAACATCGGTGCGTCGCGGGCCGTCCGGGACCCGTCGCTGCTTATGGTGGAGCCATGACCGAACGCAACGAAGCGCACGCATCGCAGGCCCCCACCACGCTCGCCGGGCGCACCATCCTCATGTCCGGCGGGAGCCGCGGCATCGGCCTGGCCATCGCCCTCCGCGCCGCCCGTGACGGCGCGAACGTGGCCATCATGGCCAAGACCGGGGAACCGCACCCGAAGCTCGAGGGCACCGTCTACACCGCGGCGGAGCAGATCGAGGCCGCGGGCGGGATGGCCCTGCCGATCGTGGGGGACGTCCGGAACGACGACGACGTCGCCTCCGCCGTGGACGCGACCGTCGAGGCGTTCGGCGGCGTCGACGTCGTGGTGAACAACGCCTCCGCGATCGACCTGTCGAAGACCCCCGATGTGGACATGAAGCGCTACGACCTCATGGCCGACATCAACGTGCGGGGCACCTTCATGCTCAGCAAGTTCGCCCTCGAGGCGCTGCGCGGCTCGCAGAACCCTCACATCCTGACGCTCTCCCCGCCCCTGAACCTCGCGCCGAAGTGGGCGGGCCTGCACCTGGCCTACACCATGGCGAAGTACGGGATGAGCCTGACCACCCTCGGCCTCGCGGAGGAGCTCAGGGACGACGGCGTGGCCGTCAACTCGCTGTGGCCCGCCACCCTGATCGACACCGCGGCCATCCGCAACATGCCCGGCGGAGGCCGCCTCGTGCAGGCGGCCCGTAGCCCCGAGATCGTCGCCGACGCCGCCCACGCCGTGCTCGTCCGTCCCTCGCGCAGCTGCACGGGGAACTTCTACACCGACGAGGAGGTGCTGCGGGAGGAAGGCGTCACCGATCTGACCCGGTACAGCCTCGGCGCGCCGGAGGACCGGCTGGTCCCCGACATCTTCCTCTAACGCTCCGGCCGGTGCGGGCGGGGCCGGATAGGATCGATGACATGTCCTCCCCCTACTCCAATCTCGAGCGCCCCGGCTTGAACCTCGGCGCCCTGAGGACAGCCCTGTGCATGCCGGCCGGCCCGTTCCCGCGGCTCGACATCGTGGACACCACCGGTTCCACCAACACCGACCTCGTGGAGCACGCCCAGGTGGAGGCCGCCGGGTGGCCGGACCTCAGCGTGCTCGGCGCGGAGACGCAGACCGCGGGGCGCGGCCGGCTGGACCGCCGCTGGGTGGCGCCGGAACGCTCCTCGCTCTTCGTGAGCGTGCTCCTGCGCCCCTTCGACCGGCACGGACGGCCCGTGCCCACCACCGCCTACTCCTGGTTCTCACTGCTCGCCGCGCTCGCGCTCGCCGAGAGCGTCGAGGAGCGCACCGAGATCTCACCGCAGCTCAAGTGGCCCAACGACGTCATCGTTGACGGCCGGAAGCTCGCCGGCGTCCTCGCCCAGTTCGTGCCGGGCGCGGGTGCCGAGCCGCCCGCCGTCGTCGTCGGGGTGGGACTGAACGTCAGCCTCACGGACGACGAGCTCCCCGTGCCCACCGCCACGAGCCTGCTCCTGGAGTACGCGGGGACCACGGACCGCAACATCCTGCTGAAGTCCTTCCTGCGCACCTTCGCCGACCACTACCGCGCCTTCTGCGACGTGGACGGCGACGCCGCCGCGGCGTGGGACTCCGGGCCCTCGCTGCTGGAGCGCATCGGAGCCCGCATGGCGACGCTCGGCCAGGACGTCCGCGCGGAACTTCCCGGCGGCGTCGTGGTGGCCGGGCGAGCGCTGGCCCTCGACGCCCACGGCGGGCTCGTGGTGCGCGACGACGACGGCGAGCGGCACACCATCTCCGCCGGCGACGTGGTGCACGTGCGCCCGCAGGTGTAGCCCGTGCGGATCAGGCTGCTGCCCGGGGAGCGTGTCCTCGTCCGCACCCGGCCCAACCCCCTCCCGCTCGTCGGGCCGGTCATCGCCGGGTTCCTCATCCTCGCCGTCGGGGGCTTCGGGCTCGGCTACCTCGCCCGGCCGGACCTCCCCGGCGTCCTGACGGGGTGGCAGCCCGTGCTCCTCCCGGTGGTGTTCGGCGTCGTGGTGCTGGTCCTGCTGCGGGTGGTGGCGCTGCCGCTGGTCCGCTGGGCCGGCAACCGGTACGTGATCACGAGCATGCGGCTCATCCACCGGACGGGGACCGCCCGGCGCACCGAGCACCAGATCAACCTGTCGGCGATCTCGCAGCTCCAGACGGAGCAGGGGCTGGTCGAGCGGATGGCGGGCAGCGGGACGCTGGTCGCGGACCTCGGGTTCGACCGGTCGCACGCCTACCGGCACGTTCCGCAGATTGCGACGTTCAAGGACTATGTGGTCCAGGCCATCGGCGAGCTCCCGCTCACGCGCATGTTCGACGGAGTAGACATGGAAATCGATCCGCAGTACGCCCACGGCGGGACGCCCTGGGTGCAGCAGGAATGGAGGGACGCGCAACCGTGACAGTCGAGGACCGCCGTAAGGCCGGGCAGCCCGCAGACCCCGAGGGTGGCGCCGAGATCGCTGCCGGCGAGGCCATCCGGGCTTCCGGACAGGCCGACGCCGCCGACGCCGCGGCGTCCACGGCGTCGAAGGCCGTGTGGCAGCTGCTGCCCGACATGGCGACCGGCGGCGGCCCGGAGGCCGGGCCGTCGAGCGCGGCGCCGATCGAACTGGACCGCGAGACGATCCGGCGACTGGAACGCGAACTCCTCGGGGCCGAGCGCACACTCAAGCGCCGCGACATCGCGGCGGGCGCGGGCGTGTCCCTGCTGTCCGCCCGCAAGCTGTGGCGCGCCATGGGCTTCCCCAACATCGGGGACGACGACATCGCCTTCACCGAGAAGGACCTCGGCGCCCTCACCACGATCATCGACCTGGTGCGCCAGGAGCAGCTCACCGAGGACGCGGCCATCTCCATCACGCGGGCCGTCGGCCAGATGACGGACCGCATGGTCGTCTGGCAGATCGAGGCGATCGTGGAGGAGATGGTGGCGCAGCGCGGACTCTCCGACGCCGACGCCCGGAAGACGCTCGTGTCCGAACTGCCGGACCTCATCGATCCGCTCGAGAAGACGCTGGTCTACGCGTGGCGCCGGCAGATGAACGCCGCGGTCCAGCGGCTGGCGCTCCGCGCCGAATCGGGCCTGGCCTCGAGCGAGACGGGCCGCGCCGGCGACGAGCAGGACGCCCCGCTGCCGCTCGCGCGCGCCGTGGGCTTCGCCGACCTCGTCTCCTACACGAGCCTGTCCCGGCAGATGAACGAGCGGACGCTGGCGCAGCTCGTGCAGCGGTTCGAGAACAAGAGCGCCGAGATCATCTCCGTGGGCGGTGGCCGGCTCGTGAAGACGATCGGTGACGAGGTCCTCTATATCGCCGAGTCCCCGGAGGCGGGCGCCGAGATCTCACTGGCGCTGGCCAAGGCCTTCTCCGAGGACGAGTTCCTCCCCGCCGCCCGCTGCTCCCTCGTCTGGGGTCGCGTGCTCTCGCGGCTCGGCGACATCTACGGGCCCACGGTCAACCTCGCGGCGCGCCTGACCGCGCTCGCGGAACCGGGCGAGGTCCTCGTGGATTCCGGCACGGCCGCGACCCTCACCGCCAACGAGAAGTTCGTGCTCACGCCGCACGAGCCGCGGCAGGTGCGCGGCTTCGGCGAGGTCCAGCCCGTGACCCTCGCGCGGGGGACCGGCACGGGGATCGTCCTGGACTGATTCCACGACCTCGAGGGTCCTGCGGCGGCGCCTCGGCGTCTCCGGCCGGGTAGAGGGCAGAATGGGGACATGACCGACCAGCAGGGCTGCATGCCCCTCACCCCGGCCCGTCCCCTCCCCATGTCAGGGCGAACGGCATGAGTGAACCGCGGGCCAACGGCTCCCACGCCGTCGACATCGGCCATACCTCCGGCCCCGCCCCCCGCCAGCAGGACGCCGGGACGGCGCCCGGTCTCGGTGTCCGGCTCACCTACGGCTTCGGCACCGATCGCGGGCTGCGCCGCGAACTGAACGAGGACTCCTTCCTCGCCGTCGAGCCCATCTTCGCGGTCGCCGACGGGATGGGCGGCCACGAGGCCGGCGAGGTGGCCAGCAGCGTCGTCGTCCGCACCCTGGAGGCCAGCGGCATCGCCGGGGCGCCGATGTCGAAGCTCACGGCCGCCGACCTCGAGGACATCATCCAGCAGGCCGACCAGCGCATCCGGAGCGAAGCCGGAGGGCAGGCCGGAACCACGCTGACGGGCGTCGTGCTGGTCGAGGAGTCGGGCGCTCCCGCCTGGCTGTTCTTCAACGTGGGGGACTCCCGGGCGTACCGGTCGAGCAGCGGGACCTTCGGGCAGATCTCCGTGGACCACTCCGAGGTGCAGGAACTCGTGGACCTCGGGAGCATCACCGAGGACGAAGCCCGGACCCACCACCGGCGGCACGTGGTGACCCGCGCCCTGGGGACGGGCGACGACGCCGACCCCGATTTCTGGCTGATGCCGGTGGAGGACCGCGACCGCATCCTGCTCTGCTCGGACGGGCTGAGCGGCGAGGTGACCGACGAGGACATCCACACCATCCTGGACACCGTCCGCGATCCGCAGGAGGCGTGCGACGCGCTGATCGCGGCGGCCCTCCGGTCCGGCGCCCGCGACAACGTCACGGTGATCGTCGTCGACGCCTCGGATCCGGACGTCTCTGATCCGGCCGGGGACGTGCAGCGTCCCGGCGCCGCTGCGGGCGGCCGTTTCACCGCGGACGGCGACCGGTGGCCGGTGTCGGAGGCGTAGGGCAGGATGAGGAAAGTGACCCCAGGACCTGAGAGTGCATCGGTAGACGCCACCCCCGCCGGGCAGGGCGGACTTCCCAGCGAGGAGCTCCGCGAGGAGTATGCGCAGCTCGCCGAGGACGTCCGCGCGCACCGCACCGCGTACTACCAGGACGCGGCGCCCACGATCTCCGACGCCGAGTTCGACGCCCTGTTCCGGCGCCTCGAGGAGCTCGAGGCGCTCCACCCGGAGCTCGTGGCGAACGACTCGCCGACGCAGGAGGTGGGTGGCGAGGTGTCCGCGGCCTTCACGCCCGTGGACCATCTGGCCCGCATGTACAGCCTCGAGGACGTGTTCTCCCTCGACGAACTGACGGCCTGGCTGGACCGCGCGAGTGCCGGTGTGGAGCAGCGCAGCCCCGGCGCGACCATCGGGTGGCTGACCGAACTCAAGATCGACGGCCTCGCCGTGAACCTGCTGTACCGCGACGGCGAACTGGTGCGTGCCGCGACGCGCGGCGACGGCGTCACGGGGGAGGACATCACCCACAACGTCCTCACCATCGCCTCGATCCCCAGGCACCTCGCGGGCACGGACCACCCCGAGGAGGTGGAGATCCGCGGCGAGGTGTTCTTCCCCACGAAGGAGTTCGGCCAGCTCAACGAGCGGATGGTGGCCGCGGGCAAGGCGCCTTTCGCCAACCCCCGGAACGCGGCCGCAGGGTCCCTGCGCCAGAAGGACCCGGCCATGACGGCGGAGCGGCCACTGGACATGTACGTGCACGGCATCGGCGCCCGGACGGGTCTGGCGGCGGCGACGCAGTCGGAGACCTACGAGCTGCTGAAGGGGTGGGGCCTGCCCACGTCGCCCTATTACAGGGTGCTCCACAGCCAGGACGAGGTGGTCGACTTCATCGCGCACCACGGCGACCACCGCCACGACCTGCTGCACGAGATCGACGGCATCGTGGTCAAGGTGGACAGCTTCGCGCTGCAGCGCGCACTGGGCCACACCTCCCGCGTGCCCCGCTGGTCCGTGGCCTACAAGTACCCGCCCGAGGAAGTGAACACGAAGCTGCTCGACATCCTCGTGAATGTCGGGCGGACCGGTCGCGTCACGCCGTTCGGCCTCATGGAACCGGTCAAGGTCGCCGGCTCCACCGTGGGCATGGCCACGCTCCACAACCAGGAGGTGGTCAAGGCCAAGGGCGTCATGATCGGCGACATCGTGGTGCTCCGGAAGGCCGGCGACGTCATCCCCGAGATCGTGGGGCCGGTCATGGCGCTGCGCGACAAGCAGGACCCGCCCGTCCGCGAGTTCGTCATGCCCACCGAGTGCCCGTCCTGCGGCACCCCGCTGCAGCCGGCGAAGGAGGGCGACGTCGACATCCGCTGCCCCAACGCCCGCTCCTGCCCCTCGCAGCTGCGCGAACGGGTGTTCCACCTCGCAGGCCGCGGTGCCTTCGACATCGAGGCCCTCGGCTGGGAGGCGGCCATCGCGCTCACGCAGCCCGCCGAGCCCGCGGTGCCGCCCATCACCACCGAGGCGGACATCTTCGACCTCACCCCGGAGAAGCTCGCGGACGTCCGGATCGAGCGGGACAAGAAGGTCAAGGGCGTGGTCACGGGCCGCGAACTCGTGCCCTACTTCTACTCCAAGGGAACGGCGAAGAAGCCCTCCGAGCCGAGCGCCACCACCCGGAAGCTGTTCACCGAGCTGGAGAAGGCGAAGACGCAGCCGCTGTGGCGCGTACTCGTGGCGCTGTCCATCCGGCACGTCGGCCCCACGGCGTCCCGCGCGCTCGCCACGGCCTTCGGGTCCATGGAGCGGATCCGCGCCGCGAGCGAGGAGGAGCTCGCCGACGTGGACGGCGTCGGCCCCACCATCGCCGTCGCGCTCACCGAGTGGTTCGCGGAGGACTGGCACCGGGAGATCGTCGACCGGTGGGCTGCGGCGGGCGTGCGCATGGAGGACGAGGTCGACGAGAGCACGCCGCGCACCCTCGAGGGCCTGACCGTCGTCGTGACCGGCTCCCTCGAGCGCTACAACCGCGACGAGGCGAAGGAAGCGATCATCACGCGCGGTGGCAAGGCCGCCGGCTCGGTGTCGAAGAACACGAGCTACGTGGTGGCCGGGGAGAACGCGGGCACCAAGCTGGAGAAGGCCGAGACGCTCGGCATCCCGGTCCTCGACGAGGAGGGGTTCACCGCCCTCCTCGAGAACGGTCCCGCGGGTGCGGGGCCCGACGACGGCGACACTGCGGGGACCGACGGCGACGAGAGCGAGGACGCCGAGGTGGCCGAGGAGCTCGAGGCGGGCGCCGGCACGGATCCCGGCGGGCGGGCCGTCCCATGACCGTTGCGCCGGGGAGCGGCGACGCGCGGGATCCCTCCCCGGAGGTGCTCCTGCACCTCGCCCGGCAGGCAGCCGCGGCGGGCGCCGCGGTGCTGGCCCGGCGTGATCCCGAAGCGCTGGACGCCACCAGCAAGAGCTCGGACAGCGACTGGGTGACGGCGTTCGACGTCGCCGCGGAACACGCGGTCCGGAGTGTCATCAGGTGCGCGCGGCCGCACGACGCGATCACGGGCGAGGAGCTCGGGACCACCGTGCCCAGCGGGTTCATCCCCGACGGCGACCGCGTCCGCTGGTCGATCGATCCCCTCGACGGCACCACCAACTTCATCCGCAACATCGTCTACTACGGCACGTCCGTGGCCGCCGCCGGCGCGGACGGCACGTGGCTCGCCGGCGTGGTGCACGCGCCCGCGCTCCACCGCATCTACTGGGCGTCCCGCGGCGGGGGAGCCTGGGTGAGCGAGAACGGGTCCGTGCGGCGCCTCATCGGCCCCCGCGCCAGGCAGGGACGGCTCCTCGGCACCGGGTTCTCCTACGACGCCGCCATCCGGACGGAGCAGGTCGTAGCCCTCGGGACGCTCCTCGAGGGCTACGGCGACGTGCGCCGGCTCGGTTCGGCCGCCCTGGACCTGTGCCTCGTGGCCGACAGCACGCTCGACGCCTTCGTGGAGCGCGGCCTGCACGAGCACGATTTCGCGGCGGGCGCCCTGATCGCCGAGGAGGCAGGACTGTCCGTCCACCGGCCGGCGCTCAGGCCCATGCTCGACGGCGGCCCCACCGAGGCAGAGCGGCTGGCGGGCGTCACTGCGGCCGGACCCGCAGAAGTCATGGACTCCCTCACCGGTTCGGCGTCCGGTTCGGTGTCCGGTTCGGTGTCCGGCGAGGACCGGGCGTGACCGCGCCGTCCTGGCAGAAGGTCCTGTCCACGCTCGCCGGCGCCCGCTCGCTCGAGCTGTACGCGCGGGCCGTGCTCGGGCAGCCGCTCGACGCCACGCCGAAGGAGCTGCAGCGGCTGGTCGACGCCGGGTTGCTGACGCCGGAGCACGCCGTGGCGGACGGACTGTTCAAGGAGGTGCTCGCCACCGCGACTGCGCCCACCCCGAAGGGTATGGACCGGTTCTTCCGGGACGGGCGGATCGACGGCCTGCCGCGTGCCGGGCAGGATCGCACCGATCTGCTGGCGCACCTCGCCGGGAGGCTCCTCCCGGCCGACGAGGAGCTCGGCGAGCCCGAGGTCAACCGGCTGCTGGCGACCGTCACGCACGACATCCCGACGCTGCGGCGTGCGCTCGTGGACCACGGCTTCGTGGAGCGCCGGCCCGATGGAAGCGGCTATCGGCGGGTCGCAGAGGCCACCTGAGGACACATGCAGGTGTTCGGTCGGGGTGCCGTCGGTCGGGGCATCGTCAATCCGCGTGCCGTCAGTCCAGGTGCCGGAACCGCGGCCAGAGATCCGACCACGGCTGGGTACGATCGCACACGAGGACGGGCTGCCCCTGTTCCTCGTTGTCGACGTCGAGCCCGTTGTCCAGGCGCGCCACCTCTTCGCAGGACACGAACGGGGCCCCTGCCAGGTCGGCCTGCCCGCCGACCACGATCACGGTGCGCGCATCCTCAGGAGGGGTGGAGAGGTAGTACAGCTCGTTGTGGCCGCTGTGCGCCGGGGGCAGTCCGCGGGCGGGCCCGTACCGGTGCAGGGCCCCGGCCTCACCGTAATTGCCGGCGATGATGGTGACGCCGGACGGGTCGGGAAGATTCGCGACGACGTCGCCGATCTGGGCGACATACGCGGGCCAGCCCACCTGGTCGCGCGCCAGCTGGTTGATCTCCGGGACCGGGGTGCGGCCCACCACGCCGACGGGGATGACTGGCAGGGCGATCATGGTGGAGGCGACGGCATTGACCGCCACCACGGTCCACACCGCAAGGCGTCGTGCGCGGGACCGCATGATCTCGGCGGAGGGGATGCACCCGACGGCGAAGAACACGACGACGAGCCCGGCGGAGTAGTAGATCTGTCCTCCGGCCGCGAAGGCGAGGGCCAGGAGCACCAGAAACGCGATGGCGATGAAGCGCACAGGTCTCCACGCGGTGCGGCGCATCAGGTGCCACCAGCCGAGGCACCACACCAGGGCCAGCGGCGGGCCGAGGGTGACGAACAGGAACCACCACATGTCCACGCGGGTATCGGCGGCGTTGTTCTCGTTCAGGGCGGCGCCCATGGACAGCTGCGGCCAGCCGTGGGTGGCCTGGTACGCGAGGTTGGGGGCTGCCACGGCCAGGGTGAGGGCGCCGCCGATCCACGGCCACGGAGTGGTGAGCGCTGAACGGGGACCGGCGACGAGCAGCCCGGCCAGGAGTGAGATCAGCAGTCCCGCGATCAGCAGCTTGTTGTAGGTGGCCAGCCCGGCGATGATCCCGGCGGCCAGCCACCACGCGGGTGCCTGCCGCAGGAGCGCCCGGACCACGCACAGGACGACGGCGGGCCAGAACACGAGGTCCACCGATGCGGTCAGCATGACGTGGCCGAAGAGCAGGGGCACCACGCCGAAACCGAACCCCCACGCACACAGGCCCTGGGCGTAGGCTGCGCCGCCGAATTCCCGCGTGATCAGGACAACGACCACGAGTGCCAGGAGGGTCGAGAGGGTCGCAGGGATTCGGACGGCCCACACCTCGTCCGCGATGAGGCCGAACGATCGGACCAGCCACGGCGTCAGGGGCGGCTGATCGATATATCCCCACGCGGGAGGGAGCATCCGGAAGTACAGTTCGTCCCGGTGATAGCCGTAGTTCCCGGACACGAGCGTGAGCAGCAGGCAGAGTGCCGCTGCGGGTATCGCCACCGTACGACCCGCGAAGGGTGGCAGAGTGCGCGTCGGCGCCGCCGGGGACATCGCCGGCCGTGTCGTCCCGTCGCCGATCATCGGGACGGCTCGCATTCGGGCCGTCGACAGGGTGGGCGCGGGTGGACCGCAGGCATACGATCTCCCCTTCGTCGCGTGCTTGGCGGATGTCAGGGCGGGCTTAGCAGGAAGCTTGCAGTGTTGCACCCTGGTCGTCACCACACCAGAGGTAGTTGCCCAGTCCTCTGCCTCGGCGGTGCCGGTCCCGCCCGCGGAGGCCAGTGGGTGGGGCTGCAGGCCACGGACGCCTGGACTCCACGTCGACTGGTCGTCACGGCCCGATGTCGATCAATAGGCGCAGAACCGGTGGACCGACGGGCGATCTATCCTGCCTTCGCGCTGGGCGGGTCGGTCAGGCGTCCTCCCTGCACGGTCAGGCGAAGAGCAGTTCTGCCCGTCGGGAGGCTCGCGTGGAAGGGTATGCCGGGGTGTTGTGATCCTCCGGCGCGAAACTCGACGCTGCGGGCGGTGTCGGCGGGAGTGGGTGTCTCCCGGTCTCCTGTTTGCGTTCCCGTTGGTGCCCGCGTTCAGTCGGGCTGCTGCCGGGGAGGGGTGGCGCGGTGGAGTGGTAGGTGTGGCCGGTGGGCGTGGTGAGCTCGAGGGTATGCCGGGCGTGGCTGGTCCCGGGATCGGGGTGCGGTCTGGTCTTCCAGCCGGGGAGTTCCTTGGTGTGGTTGCAGGCCTCACACAGTCCGGCACCATTGGCGAGGCTGGTGGGCCCGTCCTTGTGCCAGGGGATGATGTGGTCGTAGTGGCGGATCGGCGCATCACAGTACGGGGTCCTGCACAGATCGTCCCGGGCCTGGATGAACCGGCGCTGATTTGCGGTGAAGAGTCGGGTGCGGGACTCGGCAGCCGCCAACTCACCGGTTCCCGGTGCGGTGTAGAGGCGCCGCAGCCAGACCTCGAAGCCGTGCGCCTGATCTGCTGACGGCCCGCAGTCCTGTGTAGGGGGCTGCTTGGCGGGCTGACCGGAAGCCTGCCCGGTGGTTTGCCCGGTGGTTTTCCCGAGGGTGAGGAGGTCCCGGGCCCAGCCGGCGGGGACGATCCCGTAGCCCGGCAGGCGGGCCGGCTCGCTGTCGCCCTGGATGAGGGTCCGGTCNGCGGCCATCGTATGCGGCATCTCCGCCACCAGCGCCCGCGCGACCCCGAGCAGCCGCCCGCCCCGGGCCGGGGACTCACGCCGGGCCAGGGCCACCTGCGCCGCCACACCCCGACCCTGCTCCGCCACCGGCACACCCGCCCCAGCCTGGGCGTGCCGTTCCCCGACGTCGAACGCGACCGCGGTCCGGGCCTGCCGGGCGGCGATCGCCGACGTGAAATCTTCCAAGGACCGCATCTCATCGATCAGCTCCACACCACCCGCCGGCATGGGAAGCGCGGTCATCTCCTCCATCAACTCGCGCATCCGAGCCGCCGACGAAGAGGCAGGGACAGCCGCAGGTGCGACGTGGTCTGCCGAGGACGTGGCCAGGACGGCAGCAGACGAAACGTCGCCCTGATGCTCAGCCCCACCGGACATGGGGGCGCCTTGGTGCGCAGCACCACCGGACACGGTGGCGCTGAACCGATGAATCAACTCGCTCAGGTGCTGGATGAATTCAGCACTCCCGGTGCCCGCAGGAAGGGACGCCACCAGATCGATCAGATCCTGCACAGAGTCAGCATGAACCGCAGCGGACGGGACAGCGCCACGCCGCGAACCACCACCAGGATCGGTGGTTTCAAGCGGAGCGTTCGAGCTGCTGGCCATACTGAAGTCTCCCAACCACCACCGACATCATGAGGCCGTCACGGCCAGCCGGCGCATGGTGAAATCCCGCCGGTTGCCGGTGGCGGCGCTCGTCCCTCACTCGTCCAATGGCGGGCGACTGGCGTCACGGATCGGGTCGAGAACGAGCAGGGGGCAAGTGGAAGTCCCGGCATCGGATCCTGAGGACGCAGGCGTCCCGAGGGACGAGCCGGATCACCGTGGTCGCGCTATCCCGAGCCGGGCGATCCTGCGGTAGATGGTCGCGCGACTGATGCCGAGTTCCGCCGCCGCCGCGGTGACCGTTACCCCCGGCTGGGTCAGGCTCCGCACGATCTCGTCGCGTTCGAGCGCCTCGATCCGGCTGAGATGCGGGCCGGGCCTGCCCAGGATGTAGGCGGGCAGATGCCGGACATCGATTCGCTCCGCGCGGACCGCCGCATCGTGCACCACGGTGAAGAGTTCGTCCACGTTGTCGGGCCACTCGTGCTCCAGGAGTGCCCGCTCGGCTGCTGGAGTGAAGTCGATCTCTCGCAGCCGGGTCTGGCGGGCAGCGAACCGCGCCAACTGGAGGACGTCATCGCCGCGATCCCGCAGCGGTGGCACGGCG
This sequence comes from Arthrobacter sp. L77, assembly GCF_000816565.1. Classification (NCBI taxonomy): domain Bacteria; kingdom Bacillati; phylum Actinomycetota; class Actinomycetes; order Micrococcales; family Micrococcaceae; genus Arthrobacter; species Arthrobacter sp. L77. The sequence continues at coordinate 139,602 of NZ_JWSU01000008.1, forward strand.
ACCACGGTGTCCACCGCGGCTGCCAGCGGACGCGGGATGGCGTCCAGGGCGGTGGCCGTGACCGCCCATGCGAGGGCCGGTGTCGTTCCCGTGTCCGACGGCGGGAGGGCCCGCAGTGCGCGAACGGCATACGCCTTCAGCTCCTGGGCGGCCCAGGCGGGCAGGAGGTCGATGTTCTCGACGATCACCGCGGTGTCCGGCTTGGCCAGTTCGGGGGTCCAGACCGACAGCCAGGCGTCGACGTCGTCGGGCGCGGGTGCGGCGGCCGACAGGATGCGGGCCCCCGGCCGTGAGCAGCGGAACGCCTGCGCCAGGAGCGTCGCCCGCCCCGCTCCGTGCTCCCCGACGGCGGCGACGACGCGCCCGGCGGCCAGTGCCTTCGTCGCCTGGTCGAGTGCGTCCGTCCAGGACGAGGACAGGGCTCGCATGGTCCCGACGGCGGGTTCGAGTCCGTCACGCCGCATCCGGAACACGCCGCCCCGGGGGCCCTGCTTCTGCCGGTGGCCGTGGGCCCGAGCGAGCATCAGTGCCGTGGCGTTCCCGGCCGCCGACTGCGCAAGGGCCAGCAGCAGCCCGGGGGAGGCATCGGACCACGTGGTGATGTTGACGCAGCCCTCGAGGTTTCCGCTGGCGGGGTCGAAGACGGGAGCGGCAGCGCACGTATAGGTGCGCAGGCTGGCGCTGTAGTGCTCCTCCGCGCGGACCAGGACCGGCGAACGGTCCGCCAGCGCCAGACCCATGCCGTTGGTCCCGGCGTCGCGCTCGGAGTAGGTGAAGCCGGGGGCAAGATGCACCCGGTCGAGCGCGCGCAGGAGGGTGGAGCTGCCGCTCAGCCGTTGGAGCAGCAGGCCGTCGGCGTCGGTGAGCATGAGGCTCACGGGCTCGTCCGCCAGTGTGCTGCGCAGGGCCGTGAGCACTGCCTGCCCGCACTCGAAGAACAGGGAATCGGTCGGCGCCGGGCCGGCCCAACTCGGGTCCACCTCCTCCGCGGACACCCCGTACTCCTCGCTGCGCAGCCATGAGGCAGCCAGGCGTTTGGCCGTGACGAGCGGCCGCCCGGTGTCAGGGTCCCGTCCGAGCGTGAAAAGCCCGCCGTCCTGGTTCGGCACCATTGCCGTCCTCCTCGGTCGATGTCGAGGCTGCTGACCCGCGTCCCACCCCAGGGGAGGAGGATCGTCTCAAAATGAGACACACCCCGCGTGATAGGAGCCATTTTCGCACCTAACGTCGGTCCTGTCGCGGCTACGGCAGCCGCCAGGAGGAGACCGAAGATGTACAGCAAAGACGGCGAGAACTATTTCATTGTCGACGCGCACATAGCTCTTTGGGACGCCCGTCCCGAGAACCAGCGCAGCATCCACGGCAAGCAGTTCATCGATTGCTTCTACGACTACCACCGCAACCTCTCCCCGGAATCGGAGACGTGGAGCTACGAGGACTATCTCTACCAGGGTGGCGAACGCCTGATGAAGGACCTGTTCACCGACGGGTACGTGGACCACGCGATCTTCCAGCCCGCATACCTCGGCGAGTTCTACCACCGGGGGTTCGGGCAGACCGAGGAGGCCTACGGCCTCGCCTCGGCGCACCCGGACAAGCTCACGTACAACCACTGCTTCGACCCCCGGAACGGGGAGGCGGGCCTGGACCAGCTGCGTGCCGACCACGAGAGGATGGGGTTCAAGGGCGTGAAGCTGTACACGGCGGAGTGGCACGGCGACTCGCGCGGCTACAAGCTGTCCGACCCGTGGGCCTCCCGGTACTTCGAGGAATGCCGCGCCCTCGGGATCAAGAACATCCACGTCCACAAGGGCCCTACCATCCGGCCCCTCGACCGGGACGCGTTCGATGTGTCCGACGTCGACCACGCCGCTACCGACTTCACCGACCTCAACTTCATCGTGGAACACGTGGGCCTGCCCCGGCTGGAGGACTTCTGCTGGATCGCCACGCAGGAGCCCAACGTCCACGGCGGCCTGGCGGTGGCGATGCCGTTCATGCACACCCGACCGCGGTACTTCGCGCAGATCATCGGCGAGCTCATCTACTGGATCGGGGAGGACCGCATCCAGTTCTCCAGCGACTACGCGCTGTGGACACCGCGATGGCTCGTCGAGCAGTTCGTGGACTTCCAGATCCCTGAGGACATGACCGAGTACGCGCCGCTCACCATCGAGCAGAAGAAGAAGATCCTCGGCCTCAACGCGGCGAAGATGTACGACATCCCGGTGCCGGCGGAGCTCCAGCTCCCCGACGCCGGGGAGACGGCGACAGGGCCCCGGCAGCCGGAACGGGCCGATCTGGCGAGCGCACAATGACCGCTGCGCACGCAGAACTCGCGGGAAGCGTGCACACGGTCACCGAGGACGCCGTCCGCCGGAGCCTGGCCACCGTCTTCGACCCGGAGCTCGACGAGCCGATCACCGAGCTCGGATTCGTCCGCTCCATCCGGGTGGACGGGGGCCCGGACCCGACGGTCCGGGTGCACCTGCGCCTGCCCACGTCCTTCTGCTCGCCGAACTTCGCCTACCTCATGGCGTCCGACAGCAAAGATGCGGTCGCGGCGATCCCCGGAGTGGCCGCCGTCGTGGTCGAACTGGACGACCATCACGACTCGGACCTGATCAACACCGGCCTCGCCGCGGACGCGGGGTACCGCGGCACGTTCCTCCACGAGGCGGAGGACAGTCTCGAGGACCTGCGGCGGATCTTCCGCAGGAAGGCCCACACGGCCGCGATGGAGCGCTGCCTCACCGGCCTCCTCCGCGCGGACCCCGCACTCCGCGTGGAGGACGTCGGCGGCGTGCGCCTCCGGGACCTCCTCCCGGGCCGCGAGACGGACGCGCTGCTGCGCCGACGGACGGCGCTCGGACTGTCAGCAGACCCCGAGGCGCCCGTGCTGGTCGATGACGACGGCCTTCCCTACCCCGCCGAGGCGGTCCCGCTCGCCCTGCGTCGCGCCCGGTCCACCCGCATCTCGATCGACGGGAACGCGCACTTCTGCCGCGGGCTCCTCCGGACCCGCTACGAGGGCTCCGGCGCCGACCAGGCCTTCCGGCCGGAAGGCGCCGAACCCGCCGACCACCACCCGCTACTTCCCCTCACCGTCAAGGAGTCCCACCCATGAGCAGCATGCGAGCAGTGCAGGTCGTCGGCTACCACGAAGCCCTGAAGATGGCCGAGGTGCCCATGCCCGGCATCACCGGCCCGTTCGACGTCGTGGTCAGGATCGGCGGCGCGGGGGTCTGCCGCACCGACCTGCACATCCTCGAGGGCCAGTGGTCGGCGAAGTCCCAGGTCCCCCTGCCCTACACGATCGGGCACGAGAACGCCGGCTGGGTGCACGCCGTCGGGAGCGCCGTGACGAACGTCGGCGTGGGCGACAAGGTGATCCTGCACCCCCTCATCACCTGCGGGCTGTGCCGCGCGTGCCGGTCCGGGGACGACGTGCACTGCGAGGTCAGCCGGTTCCCGGGCCTCGACACCCACGGTGGGTACGCCGAGTACCTCCTCACCTCCGCCCGCTCCGTGGTCCGGATCGACGATTCCCTGGAGCCGTCGGATGTCGCTGCGCTCGCTGACGCAGGGCTCACCGCCTACCACGCGGCTGCCAAGGCCGCGAAGCGGCTCACCCCGCGGGACACGTGCGTCGTCATCGGGGCCGGCGGGCTCGGGCACATCGGCATCCAGGTCCTGAGGGCGCTCACCCCGGCCCGCATCGTGGTCGTGGACCGCAACGCTGAGGCCCTCGAGCTCGCGCTGGGTATCGGGGCGCACGAGGGCGTACTGGCCGACGGCAGCCAGGTGGAGCAGGTGCTGGCCCTCACCGGCGGGAACGGCGCCGAGGCGGTCATCGACTTCGTCGGCGAGGGCGGCGCGACCACCCAGGGCCTCGCCATGCTGCGGCGGGCGGGGGACTACTACGTGGTGGGGTACGGGGAGAACATCGACGTCCCCACGATCGACGTCATCTCCACAGAGATCAACATCATCGGGAATCTCGTCGGCTCCTACAACGACCTGCAGGACCTCATGGCGCTCGCCGCGCGTGGCGCCGTCAAACTCCACACCCAGAAGTACGCGCTGGACGACTTCCAGCGGGCCATCGACGACCTCGACGCAGGCCGGGTGAGAGGCAGGGCCGTCCTCGTCCCCTGACACACCACCGGTCACCAACCAGCCCACCCACGAGACCCCCAGGAGGTCCCCATGCCCAGCCCCATCCGCTCCGTCATCAGTCCCGGCCGGTACGCCCAGGGTCCGGGGGCCATCTCCCGGCTCGGCGAGTACCTCGCACCGATCGGGAGCACACCGCTCGTCGTCGCCGACGACGTCGTCTGGGGGTTCGTGGGACACGACGTCACCGCGTCCCTCGAGGCGGCCGGGCTCCCGGTCACGCGGGAGGCCTTCGGGGGCGTGCCGTCCGCCCGCGAGATCGACCGCCTCGTCGAGGTGATCAAGCGGACGAAGGCCGACGTCGCCGTCGCGGTGGGCGGGGGGAGCACCATCGACGCCGTCAAGGCCTCCGGATTCCTGGCCGGCATCCGCTGGGTCACCGTCCCGACCGTTGCGTCGACCGACGCCCCGACGTCCGCCCTGGCCGTGGTATACACCGAGGACGGCACCTTCGAGGAATACCGCTTCTTCCCACGTAACCCGGACCTCGTGCTCGTCGACTCCCTGATCGTCGCCAACGCGCCGGCCGCCTTCCTCGCTGCCGGCGTGGGCGACGCCCTGGCGACGTGGCTCGAGGCGCGGGCGACGGCGGCGTCGAGCTCGCAGACCATGGCGGGAGGGCTTCCCACCCTCACCGGCACGGCCCTCGCGCGGCTGAGCTGGGACGTCCTCTGGGACAACGCGCTGCCGGCCCTCGACGCGGTCCGCGACCACCTCGTGACCCCGGCCGTGGAGAAGGTCATCGAGGCCAACACGCTGCTCTCGGGCCTCGGCTTCGAGTCGGGGGGCCTGGCGGCGGCCCACGCCATCCACAACGGGCTCACCGCGGCGCCGCAGACCCACGGGCTGGCCCACGGCCAGAAGGTGAACATCGGCTCCCTCACCCAGCTCGTCCTCGAGGGCGCCCCGACGCAGGACATCCGGGACTTCATCGAGTTCACGACGCGGGTGGGGCTTCCCACCACCCTCACGGAGATCGGGCTGACCCCGGAGGACACCACGGAGCTCGAACTCATCGCGACCACGGCGACCGTGGCGGGCGAGACCATCCACGCGATGCCGTTCGAGGTCCGGCCCGCGGACGTCGTGTCCGCACTCACGTCGATCGAGCGGTTCGCCCGGCGGGTCCGGGAGGAGGCAGGCCTCCCCGCACCGACGCCCTACACGGCCAAACACTGAGCAGCGTCAGGGTCTTTCGTCCCTGTCCGTGCCGGCAGTGTCGGTGTCTACTCGGAGGAACCTGGCCCTGATCGGGCCGATCCCACCGAGAGTCTGGAGTTTGTCATGACTGATGCACGGCGATGGCCGCCCTTCGGGTCCAGTCGGCGGAACTTCCCCTTCAACGGCGGCACCAGGTCGCCCATGGACCTGCTCGATTCGATGGAGCGGCTCTTCGAGTCGTCGTCGTCCGGGCCGTCCTCCATCCGGGTCGAGGAGTTCGTCGACGGCAAGGACATGGTGGTCCGTGCGGAGATGCCGGGGCTCGATCCCGAGAAGGACATCGAGGTCAGCATCGAGAACGGCTTCCTGCGGATCAGCGCCCACCGCGAGGAGAAGGAGGAGCACAAGGAGAAGGACCGCTACCGGTCCGAATTCCGGTACGGATCCTTCCGGCGCGACATCGTGCTCCCCGACGGGGTGAGGGACGAGGACATCCGGGCGAGCTACGCCGACGGTGTGCTGAACGTCAGGACGCCGCTCCCGGACGACGCGAGGCGCGAGGGACCCCGGAAACTCCCGATCACGCGGGGCTGACCTCCCGCACCGGCAGCACCGGCGGCCGCCGGGACGACGGCGTCCCGGCGGCGTCGTCGCGTGGCAAAATGGGCCGGTGACCACCCCACCCTCCGACGCCCGCATCACCGTCCGGCCCGTCCGGCCCGAGGACTACGACGACGTCCGCCGCATCACGCGCGGCGCCTACCTCGAGGCCGGGTACTTCACCGACGAGGCCCACCCCTACATGGCCGTGCTGGCCGACATCGAGCACCGCGCCGAGCACGCCGAGGTCTGGGTGGCGGAGCGCGACGGCGTCATCGTCGGGTCGGTCGCCCTCACGTTCGCCGGCCAGCGGTACACCGACATCGCCGTCGAGGGGGAGCTGGAGTTCCGGATGCTCGCGGTGGACCCGGCCGTGCAGCGCGGGGGCATCGGCCGGGCCATGGTGGAGCGCATCATCGAGCACGCCCGCACCCTCCCCGGCATCGAGGCCGTGAGCCTGACGAGCGGTTCCGACATGGTCCGGGCGCACCGGCTCTACGAATCGATGGGCTTCGTCCGCGTGCCCGGCCGCGACTGGGAGGTCCCGAACGAGGACATCCTGCTCTGGGTCTTCCGCCTGCCCCTGTAGGCGCACGCGTCGCCGGCGCCGCGTGCCGCCTCCGCTGATGCCGGGCGCCGACCGCGCCAGCACTAGACTGGGGGCAGATACCCACCTCCGACTTCCAGGGGAGATCCATGGCTGAGATCAACCGGGACGACGTCGCGCACCTTGCGCGGCTCGCCCACATCGACATGACCGACGACGAGCTCGACCGCATGGCCGGGGAACTCGCGGTGATCGTCGAATCCATCAAGAGCGTGAGCGAGGTCGCCGGCGACGACATCCCCGCGACGAGCCACCCGATCCCGCTGAGCAACGTGTTCCGCGACGACGTCGTGGGGGACACCCTCAGCAACGAGGAAGCCCTCCTCGGCGCGCCCGACAACGCCGACGGCCGCTTCAAGGTCCCGGCAATCCTGGACGGGGAGTAACCCATGACAGACCTGATCCACCTCTCCGCCGACGCCCTCTCGCAGAAGCTCGCCGCGAAGGAGGTCTCCGCCGTCGAGGCGACGCAGGCCTACCTCGACCGCATCGACGCCGTGGACGGCGCGATCAACGCGTTCCTGCACGTCAACACCGACGAGGCGCTGCTCGTCGCCGCCGGGGTGGACAAGGCCCGGACCGACGGCGACACGCTGCACCCGCTCGCGGGCGTCCCCATCGCCGTGAAGGACCTGATCGTCACGCGAGGTCAGCCCACCACGGCCGGGTCGAAGATCCTCGAGGGCTGGCAGAGCCCCTACGACGCCACCGTGGTCCGCAAGCTCCGCGCCGCGCGGATGCCGATCCTCGGCAAGACGAACCTCGACGAGTTCGCCATGGGCTCCTCCACCGAGCACTCCGCGTTCGGGCCCACCCGCAACCCCTGGGACCTCGACCGCATCCCCGGCGGGTCCGGCGGCGGGTCAGCGGCCGCCGTCGCCGCGTTCGAGGCACCTTTGGCACTCGGCACCGACACCGGCGGCTCCATCCGCCAGCCCGGCGCCGTCACCGGCACGGTCGGCGTGAAGCCCACCTACGGCGGCGTCTCCCGCTACGGGGCGATCGCCATGGCCTCCTCGCTCGACCAGATCGGCCCCGTGTCCCGTACGGTCCTCGACAGCGCCCTGCTGCACGAGGTCATCGGCGGCCACGACCCGCACGATTCGACGTCGCTCACCGACCCGGTCGGTGCGCTCGTCGAGGCCGCCCGCCTGGGCCAGGTCGAGGGCATGCGCATCGGCGTCATCAAGGAGCTCCAGGGCGAGGGCTACCAGGCCGGCGTCCTCACGCGGTTCCACGAGTCGCTCGAGCTGCTGCGCTCGGCGGGCGCCGAGATCGTCGAGGTCTCCTGCCCCAACTTCCGGTACGCGCTCGCCGCCTACTACCTGATCATGCCGTCCGAGGCCTCCAGCAACCTGGCCAAGTACGACGGCGTGCGCTTCGGCCTGCGCGTGGTGCCCGAGGGCACGCCCACGATCGAGCGCGTCATGGGAGCCACCCGCGCGGCCGGCTTCGGCGACGAGGTGAAGCGCCGCATCATCCTCGGCACCTACGCACTGAGCGCCGGCTACTACGACGCCTACTACGGTTCGGCGCAGAAGGTGCGCACGCTCATCCAGCGCGATTTCACCGCCGCGTTCGGGCAGGCCGACGTCCTGATCTCGCCGACCGCGCCGACCACGGCGTTCAAGCTGGGCGAGAAGCTCGACGACCCGCTGGCCATGTACCTGAACGATGTCGCGACCATCCCGGCGAACATGGCCGGCGTCCCCGGACTGTCCCTTCCCGGGGGCCTCGCGGACGAGGACGGGCTGCCCGTCGGCATCCAGCTCCTCGCCCCCGCCCGCCAGGACGCACGCCTCTACCGCGTGGGCGCCGTCCTCGAATCGCTGCTCGAAGAGACGTGGGGCGGGCCGCTGCTGGCCCAGGCCCCCGAGATCACAGGTGGTAAGTAATGACTGCTGGAACAGATGAGGTCCTGTCCTTCGACGAGGCCATGGAGAAGTACGATCCGGTGCTCGGGTTCGAGGTCCATGTGGAGCTCAACACCCGGACCAAGATGTTCTCCTCCGCGCCCAACGCGTTCGGGGACGTGCCCAACACCAACGTGACCCCGGTGGACCTCGGCCTGCCCGGCGTCCTGCCCGTCGTCAACGGCGTCGCCGTCGAGTCCGCGATCAAGATCGGCCTCGCGCTGAACTGCAGGATCGCCGAGAAGTGCTACTTCGCGCGGAAGAACTACTTCTACCCGGACACCCCGAAGAACTTCCAGACGTCCCAGTTCGAGGACCCCATCGCCTACGACGGCAGCATCGACATCGAACTCGCCGACGGCACGGTGTTCACCGTGGAGATCGAGCGCGCACACATGGAGGAGGACGCCGGCAAGCTCACCCACATGGGCGGCGCGACGGGCCGCATCCAGGGCGCCGAGTTCTCCCTCGTGGACTACAACCGGGCGGGCGTGCCCCTGATCGAGATCGTCACGAAGCCGATCGTCGGCGCCGGCTCGCGGGCCCCCGAGCTCGCGAAGGCCTACGTGGCCGCGATCCGCGAGATCGTCAAGAACCTCGGCGTCTCGGACGCCCGCATGGAGCGCGGCAACGTGCGCTGCGACGCGAACGTCTCCCTCAAGCCGAAGGGCCAGGAGAAGTTCGGCACCCGCACCGAGACCAAGAACGTGAACTCGCTGCGCGCCGTCGAGCACGCCGTGCGGTACGAGATCCAGCGGCACGCCGCCGTCCTGGACTCGGGTACGCCGATCCAGCAGGAGACGCGCCACTGGCACGAGGACACGCGCTCCACGACGTCGGGGCGCCCCAAGTCCGACGCCGACGACTACCGCTACTTCCCGGAGCCGGACCTCGTGCCGGTCGTCACCAACGACGCCTGGATCGAGAAGCTGCGCGCCGAACTCCCCGAACCGCCCGCCGAGCGCCGCAAGCGCCTGCAGGCCGACTGGGGCTACTCCGACGCCGAGTTCCGCGACGTCGTCAACGCCGGGGTCATGTCCTCGATCGAGGACACGATCGCCGCCGGTGTCAGTGCCGCCGTCGCCCGCAAGTGGTGGATGGGCGAGATCTCCCGCCGCGCCAAGCTGGCCGACGTCGAGCCCGCCGAGCTCGGCGTCACGCCCGAGCTGATCGTCGAGCTCAACGCGCTCATCGAGTCCGGCAAGATCAACGACAAGCTCTCCCGCGACGTGCTCGACGGCGTCCTCGCCGGCGAAGGCACGCCCGCGGAGGTCGTCGAGAAGCGCGGCCTCGCCGTCGTGTCCGACGACGGCCCGCTGCTCGAGGCGATCGACGGCGCCCTCGCGGCCCAGCCCGACGTCGCGGACAAGATCCGCGGCGGCAAGGTCCAGGCCGTCGGCGCGATCGTGGGCGGGGTCATGAAGGCCACCCGCGGGCAGGCCGACGCCGGCCGCGTGCGCGAGCTGATCCTGCAGCGCCTCGGCGTCGAGGGCTAGCGCCGGCAGCATCCACGGGGAGGGCACGATGGCGGGTCTGCCGAGGGCGGAGCACGACATCGTGCCCTCCCTCGTCATGTCGCTGCTCGCCGACCAGCACCCGGACCTGGCGCACCTCCCGCTGCGTCCCGCCGGTCACGGCTGGGACAACACGCTGTTCAGGCTGGGGGAGGATCTCGTGGTGCGCCTGCCGCGGCGCGCCGTCGCCGACGCGCTGATGGTCGCGGAGCAGCGGTGGCTGCCGGGTCTCACCCAGCCCCTGGCCGTCCGGACGTCGGCGCCCGTGCGGCTCGGCCGGCCCGGTGCCGGCTACCCCTGGCACTGGTCCGTCTCCCGCTGGATCGACGGGGCCGGCGGCATCACGGTCCCGCGGGCCGGGCGCTCCGCCGCCGCCGTGCCGCTCGCGCGGTTCCTCGCGGCGTNCCGACCGTCAGGTGTACGTGGGCGAGCCTGCTGCCGAGCGTCCTGATCTCCTCGTAGGAGTCCATGCCGGCGATCGCGGCGTGCGAGAAGTCCCAGGTGATGCGCTCGTACGGCTCGGGGATCGGGTTCCAGTGCGGCAGGTAGGCCTTCGCCTCGCGGCCCCGGACCTTCCACGGGTACATGTTCTCGACGGCGATGTCGACGCCGTACTCGGTCGCGATGCGCGCGATGCCCTCGGGGAACGCCTCGGCGTACCCGGTCTGCCAGCGGAACGGCGGATGGGTCACGACGGTCGCGGCGCGCGACGACGTCGTACGTCCGCGGCTGGCGTCGCTCCCGGAGATCCCCGGCCTCCCCGCGGACGCCCTGCTGAGCGCCTGGGAGTCCGCCCGTGCGGCACCGGGATGGTCGGGGGAGCCGCTCTGGCTGCACGGCGACCTGCATCCGGCCAACGTGGTCCTCGCGCCCGACGGCGGGCTCGCCGGCGTCGTCGATTTCGGCGACCTGTGCTCCGGGGACCCCGCGACGGACCTCGCCGCGGCGTGGCTGCACTTCGACGCCGACGGTCGGTCCGCGTTCCGCGCAGCACTCGAGGCGCTGCGCCCGATCGACGCCGCGACCTGGGCGCGGGCCCGGGGCTGGGCCCTGAGCATGGGGAGCGCCATGGCGGCATCCTCCGACGACTCCCCGGCGTTCTACCGCCTCGGCGTCGGGACGCTGGCCGCCGTGCTCGAGGACGGACCGCGCTGATACTGTTGCTCCGGGCACATTCCGCCCAGGCACTCGTACCGCACCATCCCGACGCGACCCGTCGGGACGGGCGCGGGATGGAAGGGACCGTTCAGTGAAGGCGCTGTACAAATCCGGGGCGCACGCCGGCTTCGAGCTCGTGGACCGGCCCGAACCCGACGCAGGGTGGGGCGAGGTCAAGATCCGGGTCATCACCACCGGCATCTGCGGCACGGACCTCCACATCGAGAGCTGGGACCCCTGGGCGCAGGGCATGATCACCGCCCCGCTGATCCCCGGCCACGAGTTCTACGGCGAGGTCGTCGCCCTCGGCGACGGCATCCGGGACGTCCGCATCGGCGACCGCGTCTCCGGCGAGGGCCACATCGTCTGCGGGATCTGCCGCAACTGCCGCGCCGGCCGCCGCCAGATGTGCATCCGCACCTCGAGCGTCGGCGTCCAGCGCGACGGCGCGTTCGCCGAGTTCGTCGTCGTGCCCGAGACGAACGTCTGGGTGCACGACGCGACCATCACGCCCGAGCTCGGCGCGGTCTTCGATCCCTTCGGCAACGCCGTCCACACCGCGCTCAGCTTCCCCCTCGTCGGGGAGGACGTGCTGATCACCGGAGCCGGCCCCATCGGCCTGATGGCCGTCGCCGTCGCCCGCCACGCCGGAGCCCGCAAGATCGCCATCACGGACGTCTCCGCGCCGCGGCTCGCCCTCGCGTGCGGCGTCGGGGCGGACCTCGCCATCGACGTCAGCCGGATGCGTGTCGCCGACGCGCAGCGCGAGCTCGGCATGAAGGAGGGCTTCGACGTGGGGATGGAGATGTCCGGTCATGCCACCGCGCTGCCCGAGATGATCGACAATATGAACCATGGCGGGCGCATCGCCATGCTCGGGCTGCCGGCCGGCCCGATCTCCATCGACTGGGGCAAGGTGGTCACCCACATGCTCACCCTCAAGGGCATCTACGGCCGGGAGATGTTCGAGACCTGGTACGCGATGAGCGCCATGCTGCAGTCCAACGGGACCCTGCGCGAGGCCGTCTCGTCCGTGGTCACCGACTGCCTGCCCGCCCGGGACTGGCAGCAGGGATTCGCAACGGCGCGCAGCGGCGCGAGCGGCAAAGTGGTCCTCGACTGGACCACCCTCTAGAGAGGCTTGGAACACCATGTATTCAGCAGTCCGCGACCAGCTCGCCACGGAACTCGACGAGATCCGCGAGGCAGGCCTGTTCAAGCACGAGCGCCGCATCTCCTCACCGCAGTCCAGCCACATCACGGCCGGCGCGCTGGGGGCCGGTGACGCAAGGGTCCTGAACTTCTGCGCCAACAACTACCTCGGCCTCGCCGACCACCCGGACATCATCGCCGCCGCCAAGACGGCCCTGGACGAGCGCGGCTTCGGCATGGCGTCCGTCCGGTTCATCTGCGGCACCCAGGACCTCCACCTGGAGCTCGAACGCCGCGTCGCGCGGTTCCTCGGCACCGAGGACACCATCCTGTTCTCCTCCTGCTTCGACGCGAACGGCGGCGTGTTCGAATCGCTCCTCGGAGCGGAGGACGCCGTCATCTCCGACGCCCTGAACCACGCGTCCATCATCGACGGCATCCGCCTGTCCAAGGCGCAGCGCTTCCGCTACGCCAACCGCGACATGGCGGACCTCGAGGCGAAGCTGCAGGAGGCCTCGGGGGCACGGCGCCGCCTGGTCGTCACCGACGGCGTCTTCTCCATGGACGGCTACCTGGCACCGCTCGAGGCGATCTGCGACCTCGCCGAGCGCTACGACGCGATGGTCATGGTCGACGACTCGCACGCCGTCGGGTTCATGGGCGCCACCGGCGCCGGCACGCCCGAGCACGCCGGGGTCGCCGACCGGGTGGACATCTTCACGGGCACCTTCGGCAAGGCGCTCGGCGGGGCGTCCGGCGGCTACGTGGCCGCACGCGCCGAGATCGTCGCCCTCCTGCGCCAGCGCGCCCGCCCCTACCTGTTCTCGAACTCGCTCGCGCCGTCGATCGTCGCCGCGACCCTCACGGCCCTCGACCTCGTGCAGAACAGCACCGACCTGCGGTCCACCCTGACCACCAATGCCGCGCTGTTCCGCCGCCGCATGACGGAGGAGGGCTTCGACCTGCTCGCGGGGGAGCACGCCATCGTCCCGGTCATGTTCGGCGACGCCGTCCTCGCGGCCCGCACGGCCGACGCCATGCTCGCGCAGGGCGTCTTCGTGACGGCCTTCAGCTACCCGGTGGTCCCGAAGGGAGCCGCCCGGATCCGCGTGCAGCTCTCGGCAGCGCACACCGCGGAGGACATCGAGGCCTGCGTCCAGGCGTTCGTCGCCGCCCGCGCCGAGGTGGCCGGCAGTCCGGCCGGCGTTGAAGGCGCCCCGGGTGCGCACGTGGGCTGACGGCCGACGGACAGGGCAGGGAGCGGGGGCGCCGGCTGGGGGAGGGCGCGCCTAGGATGACGGGATGAGCTCCCTCGAGTGCGACGTCCTGATCATCGGCGGCGGGATCGCCGGCCTCTCGCTGGCCTCCGCGCTGGCCCCGTTCTCCAGCGTGGTCCTCGTGGAGGCCGAGCCGACCCTCGGGTACCACACCTCCTCCCGCTCCGCGCGGCAACTCATCCCGAGCTACGGGCCCGAACCCGTCCTGGACCTGACCCGGCGCACGCTGGAGCTGCTGGGCGGCGTGCAGTCCTCCACGGGACTTCCCCTGACCGTGCCGAGGTCCTTCCTCCTCGTCGGATCCGAGGCCGACGTCGATGCGCGGGCCGGCGCCGCGATGCACCGGATCTCCCACGCCGAGGCCCTCGACCTCTGCCCGCAGCTGCGCCCGGAGGCCTTCGCGGCCGCTGCCATCGACACGGACTGCGTGGGCACGGACACGGACCTGCTGCTCGAATACCACCGGCGGAGCGCGAGCGACGACGGCGTCATCATCCTCACCGGCGCGCACGTCACCGAGGCCCGCTACGACGGCTCCTCGTGGAGTGTCCGCGCCGGGTATCGCCCGATCACCGCGGAGGTCGTGGTCGACGCCGCGGGAGCCTGGGCCGACGGCGTCGCGGCGCTGTGCGGCGTCGCGCCCCAGGGGCTCGTGCCGCTCCGACGGACCGCGGCGATCGTCGCGGCGGACAACGCGCCGCAGGCCGGGTCCCCGATGGTCGCGGCCGCCGACGACTCCTTCTACTACCGCCCGGACGCCGACGGCGTCCTCATCTCGCCCGCCGAATCGGAGCCGGCGGAGGCGGGGGACCCCCAACCGCACCCGGGCGACGTCGAGCGCCTCATCGAGCGGCTCGGAACCGTGACGACCCTCGGGATCACGGCCGTCCACCGGTCCTGGACGGGCCTGCGGACCCAGCGGGAGTCCACCGTGCCGGTCGTGGGGTTCGACCCCGGCCACCCCGGGTTCTTCTGGCTCGCGGGGCAGGGCGGGTACGGGTTCCAGACGTCGTCGGGCATCGCGGAACTCGCCGCCGTCCTCCTCACCGGCGCCGATCCGGCCGATCTCGGCGCCGACCCGCACAGCGTGCTCGCGGCGGCCGCCGCGCTCCGTCCTGCCTGAGGGCACAATACTTTCCGGCCACGGGCGGTCCACATGTCCGTACAGTGGGGAACGGAGGCGGTCCCGGGGCACGACGCCGGCGGCCGGCCCCATACCGGCGGGACGACCCGGCGGACGCGGGGCAGAAGGAACGGAACGGATCATGTCGGCAAGCGGAGGCAACAAGGCGATCATCGCGGCCCTCGCCGCGAACCTCACGATCGCCGCACTGAAGTTCGTGGCCTTCGCGCTCACGAGGTCCTCGTCCATGCTCGCCGAGGGCATCCACTCCGTGGCGGACTCCGGGAACCAGGTCCTGCTGCTCGTCGGAGGCAAGCGCGCCAAGCGGCAGGCCAGCCCGGAACACCCCTTCGGCTACGGCCGCGAGCGGTACATCTACGCGTTCATCGTCTCGATCGTGCTCTTCAGCGTCGGCGGCCTCTTCGCGCTGTACGAGGCGTACCACAAGGCCCTGGACCCGCACCCCATCGAGGGCTCCTTCTGGTGGGTCCCGCTCGCCGTCCTCATCGGCGCCATGGTCGCCGAGTCCTTCTCGCTCCGCACGGCCGTCAGGGAGTCCAACCACGTCCGCGGGGGCATGAGCTGGGTGCGCTTCGTCCGCACCGCCAAGTCGCCGGAGCTGCCGGTCATCCTCCTCGAGGACCTCGGCGCCCTCCTGGGCCTCACGTTCGCCCTGTTCGGCGTCTCGATGACGCTGCTCACCGACAACGGCCTGTGGGACGCGGCGGGCACGGCGATGATCGGCCTGCTCCTCGTGGCCATCGCAGCCATCCTCGCGGTGGAGACCAAGAGCCTGCTCCTCGGGGAGAGCGCCTCCGCCACCGACGTCGCGAAGATCGAGGAGGCCATCGGCGGCGACGGCTCCACCCGGATCATCCACCTGAAGACGCTGCACCTCGGCCCGGACGAGCTCCTCGTCGCAGCCAAGATCTCGGTGGGGAGCCAGGAGAGCGGCGCGCAGATCGCGGCCCACATCGACACCGCCGAGCAGCGCATCCGGGCGGCCGTCCCGATCGCCAGGCTCGTCTACCTGGAGCCCGATCTGTACACGCCGGAGGACGCCTCGACGCCCTCAGCGAACGGCAGCACCACGGGCGCCCTGCCCGCCGGCGAGTAGTCCGCGCGGGTCTAGGATGATCGCATGAACGTCATCGAAACGCGCCTTCCCGGCATCGGGGTGCGGCGCGAGATCGTCACCGGGTCCGGCCGGAGGGTGGGCATCGTCGCGCAGCGCGACGGCGAGCTCGACCTCATCATCTCGAAGGCCAACGACCCCGATGCCTGCGTCGCGTCCATCCCGCTGACCCCGGACGAGGCGGCGACGATCGGCAACCTCCTGGGGTCCCGGCAGCTCGTCGCCCAGCTGACGGAGGAGCACCGGGACCTCCCCGGTGTCTCGACGCGCCAGTTCTACATCAACCGCGGATCGCCCTTCGACGGCCGCGCCCTCGGCGACACCAGGATGCGCTCGCGCTCCGGCGCGTCCCTCGTCGCAGTGCTCCGCTCCGGCCAGGTCCAGGCCTCACCCACCCCCGACTTCACGCTCGCCGGCGGCGACCTGCTGGTGGTGGTGGGCACCTCGGAGGGCCTGGACACCGCAGCGGACATCCTGCGCAACGGCTGATCGCCGCCTATGCACACGACCGCCCTCACCCTGATCGAACTCGGCGCGATTCTCCTGTTCCTCGGGGTCCTCGGGCGGCTTGCGGGCCGGATTGGCCTCTCGCCCATCCCCCTGTACCTCCTCGGCGGCCTGTTCTTCGGGCAGGGCGGCTTCCTCGAGCTGGAAGGGGTCATCGACTTCAGCGAGGTGGCCAGTGAGATCGGCGTCGTCCTGCTCCTGCTGCTGCTCGGCCTGGAGTACACGGCCAAGGAACTCGTCACCGGGATGCGCCAGTCCTGGATGGCCGGGATCGTCGACCTCGTCCTGAACTTCACGCCGGGCGCCCTGGTCGCGGTCATCCTGGGCTGGGGGCCGGTCGCGGCCCTCGTGATGGGCGGCGTCACGTACATCTCCTCCTCGGGGATCGCCGCGAAGGTCATGAGCGACCTCGGCCGTCTCGGCAACCGGGAGACCCCCACGGTCCTCGCGATCCTCGTCTTCGAGGACCTCGCGATGGCCGTCTACCTGCCGGTCCTCACCGCGGTGCTGGCGGGGCTCAGCTTCGCCGGCGGACTCGGCACGGTCGGGGTCTCCCTCCTCGTCGTCACCCTCGTGCTCGTCGTCGCGCTGCGCTGGGGGAATGCGGTCTCGGCCATCGTCGACAGCAAGGACCGCGAGGTCTTCCTCCTGACGCTCATCGGGGCGGCCCTGCTCGTCGCGGGGCTGGCCTCCGCCCTGCAGGTCTCGGCCGCCGTGGGGGCGTTCCTCCTCGGCATCGCGATCTCCGGCGCGACGGCGGAGAACGCCGCGCGCCTCCTCGAACCGCTGCGGGACCTGTTCGCGGCCATCTTCTTCGTGGTCTTCGGGCTCAACACCGACCCGGCGTCGATCCCGCCGGTGCTCGGTGTCGCGCTGATCCTCGCGCTCGTCACGACGGCGACGAAGATCGCCACGGGCTGGTGGGCCGCCCACCGCCAGGGCATCGGGCGTCTCGGCCGGGCCCGCGCCGGCACGGCCCTCGTGGCACGCGGGGAGTTCTCGATCGTGATCGCCGGTCTCGCGGTGACCTCCGGGGCGGTGATCCCGGAGATCGCCGCCCTCGCGACGACGTACGTCCTGATCATGGCCGTGCTCGGGCCCGTGCTGGCGCGGATCGCCGAGCCCGCGATGGGACTCCTGGAACGGCGCCCGAGGCGTGGCCCCCGCACCGTACCGGTCGCCTGAGCGGCGGGCGTCCCGGATCAGTCGTCGAGGATCTTGCCGATGGGTTCCCGCTTCTCCGCCTGGAAGGTGTCCTCCTCGCGGCCGTACGCCCAGTAGCCGGAGAGCGAGACCTGCGAGCGGGCGAGCCCCTTCTCCCTGAACAGGATGTCCCGCAGGGCCTTCATGGCGCCACGCTCCCCGTGCACGAAGGCGTCGACGCGACCCCCGGGCCACGGCCCGGCGGCGACGGCGTCCGCGAGCAGCGTCGTCGTGCCCGGTTCCCGGCCGTCCCGCGTCAGCCAGTGCAGTTCCACGCCTGCGGGGGCCGCGAGGGGGAGCACATCGGCGGCGGTGTCCACCTCGAGGTAGGCATGCCCGACGGCGGCCGGGTGCAGGGCTTCGAGGCCTGCGGCGATCGCGGGGAGCGCGGAGTCGTCCCCGGCGAAGAGGTGCCAGTCGGCATCAGGGTCCGGTGACCATTTTCCGGAGGGGCCCATGAGCACCAGGAGGTCACCGGGGGAGGCCTGCGCCGCCCACGGGCCGGCGATGCCCGAGTCGCCGTGCACCACGAAGTCGATGGCCAGGCGTTCCGCCGCGGCGTCGAGCCACCGGACGGTGTAGGTCCGCTTGACGGGGCGGTCGCCGGCGGGCAGCTCGTGCGTGAGGGCCGCCAGGTCGTAGGGCGGGGTCAGGCCCAGATGGGGTTTGGCGAACAGCAGCTTGGCGTACCTGTCCGTCGCGTCGCAGTCCTGCAGGTCCCGGAAGCCCGGTCCGCCCGCCACGACCCGCACCAGGTGCGGGCTCAGCCACTGCGTCTCGAGCACGGTGAGGACCGCCTGGGGGCGCGGGGGTCTGACGGAGGGCACGGTGACCGGGGAGGACATGGAGCGGTACTTCTTTCTCGGGGGTGGTCAGCCCACCCTAACAAGCCCTACTGGAGGGACCCCGGGAGTGCTTGGCCGGCCGCGGCGAGCAGGGCGCCGTCGTCCACCAGCCGGCGCGCGGCCTCGATCTCCGGGGCCAGGTAGCGGTCGGTGCCGGGACCCTCGACGTCCCGCCGGAGCCGGGCCCGGACGGCGCCGATCGGCGCGGAACTGCTCGGCCCGACGGCGGTCCCGCCGTCGCGCATGTCCAGGGCACGCGCGGCAGTGAGGATCTCGATCGCGAGGACGCGCGTCAGGCCGTCGACGGCCCGGCGCAGCTTCAGGCCCGCCGCCCAGCCCATGGAGACGTGGTCCTCCTGCATGGCCGAGGAGGGGATGGAGTCCACGGACGCCGGGGCGGCGAGGCGCTTGAGTTCGGACACGATCCCGGCCTGCGTGTACTGGGCGATCATGTGGCCGGAGTCGACGCCGGGATCGTGGGCGAGGAAGGCGTTGAGCCCGTGGCTGCGGGACGTGTCGAGGAAGCGGTCGGTGCGGCGCTCGCTCATGGAGGCGACGTCCGCGACGGCGATCGCGAGGAAATCCAGCACGTAGCCCACGGGCGCCCCGTGGAAGTTGCCGTTGGACTCGATCCGGCCGTCGGGCGTGATGACCGGGTTGTCGATCGCGGACCCCAGCTCGATCGCCGCCACCGACTCCGCGTGCGCCAGGGTGGCGCGGGCGGCACCGTGGACCTGCGGCGCGCAGCGCAGGGAGTAGGCGTCCTGGACGCGCGTGAAGCGGTGCCGCCCGGTCTCGGACGTGACCTGGTCGGCGAGCAGCGGGGACCCGGCCAGCAGGGCGCGGATGTTCGCGGCGGACGCCAGCTGGCCCGGGTGCGGGCGCAGGGCGTGGAGGTCCTCCGCGAACACGGCGTCCGTACCCAGCAGCCCCTCGACGCTCATGGCCGCCGCGAGGTCCGCCGTCGTGAGGAGCCGGTGCAGGTCCGCGGCGGCGAGGACGAGCATCCCGAGCATCCCGTCCGTGCCGTTGATGAGCGCCAGCCCCTCCTTCTCGCGGAGCTCGACCGGGGCGATCCCGGCTGCCGCGAGCGCCTCGGCCGCCGCCGCCAGGCGCCCTGCACCGTCCCGGACCTCGCCCTCGCCCATCAGCGCCAGGGCCACGTGGGAGAGCGGCGCGAGATCACCGGAGCAGCCCAGCGAGCCGTACTCGCCGATGACGGGGGTGATGCCGGCGTTCAGCAGGGCGGCGTAGGTGGAGGCCACCAGCGGGCGGACCCCGGTCCGGCCCGTGGCGAGCGTGGAGAGGCGCCCCAGCATCAGCCCGCGCACCACCTCGCGGTCCACCTCGGCCCCGGAGGACGCGGCATGGCTGCGGATGAGGCTGCGCTGCAGCTGGGTGCGCTGGTCCAGCGGGATGTGCCGGGTGGCCAGGGCGCCGAACCCGGTCGAGACCCCGTAGTGCGGCGTGCCGTCGTCCACGAGCGCGTCGACCACCGCGCGGGACCGGGTCATCGCGGCGAGGGACGCGGGCGCCAGGTCCACGCGGGCGCCGCCCCGCGCCACCGCGACGACGTCGGCGGGGGACAGCGGGCCCGGGCCCACAATCACGGTCTGCTGGTCCACGCTGCGCCTCGGTTCCCGCGGCTCCCGCCGCTCTTGCCATGGAGTGAAAAGAGAGTTTCAATAAGTGAAATACACGTCGACTGCGAAAGCAAGGAGGGGCCATGGCCGAATCGCCCACCCGGACCGTGGAGCGGGCCCTCGTGCTGCTCGGGGCGGTCTGCGGGGCCGGATCGCTGACGCTCGCGGACGCGGCCCGCGAGGCCGACTTGTCGGCGTCGACGGCGTTGCGGCTCCTGCGCACCCTCGAGGGCACGGGCTTCGTCCGCCGGGACGCCCTCGGCGCCTACCGGCCCGGCCTCCGCGTGGTGCAGCTCGGCGCGCAGGCCCTCGGCCACGAGTCCCTGGTCTCCCTCGCGGAGCCCGCGCTGGAACGCCTCGTGGAGCGGACCGGCGAATCGGCCTACCTCAGCGTCCCCTCGCACGACGGCGAGGGCGTCTACCTCGCGATGCGCGAGGGCACCCACTCCGTGCGCCACGCCAGCTGGGTGGGGCGCAGCATCCCGCTCGCGCACACCGCCGTCGGCGCGGTGCTCACCGGCGGGCCCCCGGACGGCGGCTTCGTCGTGGTGCGCGACGGCGTCGAGACGGACGTCACGGCCATCGCCGCACCGCTCTCGCCGGGCGGCCGGACGGTCGCTGCGCTCAGCGTCGTGATCCCCAGCTACCGCATCACCGAGGCGGAGGCCCACCGCATCGGCTCGCTCGTGGCACAGGAGGCCGCGGCCCTCCTGGCGGAGCCCGGTGCGGGCGCCGTCCCGGTGCCCGAGGACCTGACAGGAGAACCGGCATGACCACCCCCTCCGCGACCCACGATCCCTCCCGGTCCATCCGGGCCGCGCGCGGCACGCGCCTGACCGCGAAGAGCTGGCAGACCGAGGCACCGCTACGGATGCTCATGAACAACCTCGACCCCGAGGTCGCCGAACGGCCCGAGGACCTCGTGGTGTACGGCGGGACGGGCCGGGCGGCCCGCAGCTGGGACACCTACGACGCCATCGTCCGCACCCTCACGACGCTCGAGGACGACGAGACGCTGCTCGTGCAGTCCGGCAAGCCCGTCGGGGTCTTCCGCACCCATCCGTGGGCGCCGCGCGTGCTGCTCGCCAACTCGAACCTCGTGGGGGACTGGGCCACGTGGCCGGAGTTCCGGCGCCTCGAGGCTGAGGGCCTCATGATGTACGGGCAGATGACCGCGGGCTCCTGGATCTACATCGGCACGCAGGGCATCCTCCAGGGCACCTTCGAGACATTCGCCGCGATCGCCCGCAAACGGTTCGGCGGCACCCTCGCCGGCACCCTCACCCTGACCGGGGGCTGCGGCGGCATGGGCGGCGCCCAGCCCCTCGCCGTCACGCTCAACGGCGGGGCCGTCCTCATCGTCGACGTCAGCGAGGCGCGCCTGCGCCGCCGCGTCGCGAAACGCTACCTGGACACCGTCGCGGACACGCTCGACGACGCCGTGGCACAGGTCCTCGCCGCGAAGCGCGGGCGGCGGGCGCTGTCCGTGGGCGTCGTCGGCAACGCGGCCACCGTGTTCCCCGAACTGCTCCGGCGCGGGCTCGACGTCGACATCGTCACCGACCAGACCTCCGCCCACGACCCGCTCAGCTACCTACCCGAGGGGATCGCCGTCGACGAGTGGGAGCGGGAGGCCGCCGCGGACCCCGACGGCTTCACGAAGAAGGCCCAGGCGTCCATGGCCCTGCACGTCGAGGCGATGGTCGGCTTCCTCGACGCCGGAGCGGAGGTCTTCGACTACGGCAACTCGATCCGCGACGAGGCCAGGAAGGGCGGCTACGGCCGGGCGTTCGACGTGCCGGGGTTCGTCCCCGCCTACATCAGGCCCCTGTTCTGCGAGGGGCTCGGCCCGTTCCGCTGGGTGGCGCTCTCGGGGGACCCGGCGGACATCGCCGTCACGGACGCCGCGCTCAAGGAGCTGTTCCCGGACAACGGGCACCTGCACCGCTGGCTCGACGCCGCCGCCGAGCACGTGGAGTTCGAGGGCCTGCCCGCCCGGATCTGCTGGCTCGGCTACGGCGACCGCGCGAAGGCCGGCCTGCTCCTCAACCGGCTCGTCGCCGAGGGGAAGGTCTCGGCCCCGATCGTCATCGGCCGCGACCACCTCGACTCCGGGTCCGTGGCCTCGCCCTACCGGGAGACCGAGGCCATGGCGGACGGCTCCGACGCCGTCGCCGACTGGCCGCTGCTGAACGCCCTGCTGAACACCGCCTCCGGGGCCACCTGGGTGTCCATCCACCACGGCGGCGGCGTGGGGATGGGCCGCTCCATCCACGCCGGACAGGTCTCCGTGGCCGACGGCACGGACCTCGCGGCGCAGAAGCTCGAGCGGCTCCTCACCAACGATCCCGGGACGGGCGTGATGCGCCACGTCGACGCCGGGTACGGGCGCGCCCGCGAGGTCGCCAGGGAGCGCGGGGTGCGCATCCCCATGCAATCCTGAAGACCCGCCCCCGACCGGAAGGTACGCCCGTGCAGACCGTCTCCTCAGTCCTCGACTCCATCAGCGACGTCGGCCGCGACACCACCCGCGGGGGCTACTCGCGTGGCGTCCATACACCCGCCGAGTCCTCGCTGCGCGAATGGTTCTCCGCCGAGGCGGAGAACCGCGGGCTGGCCGTGGAGACGGACCGCAACGGCATCCTCTGGGCGTGGTGGGACGCCACGGACAGCCGGGACGGCGCGCTCGTCACCGGCAGCCACCTCGACTCCGTGCCCGGCGGCGGGGCCTACGACGGGCCGCTCGGCGTCGCCTCCGCCCTCGTGGCCGTCGACCTGCTGCGCGAGCGCGGGGTGAACCCGCAGCGCTCCCTCGCGATCGCCGTGTTCCCCGAGGAGGAGGGCTCCCGGTTCGGGGTCTCCTGCCTCGGCTCCCGCCTGCTCACCGGCACGCTCGACCCCGACCACGTCCGGTCCCTGACGGACACCGACGGCACCACCTTCGCCGAGGCCTCCCGGGCCGCGGGCATCGACCCGTCGCACCTGGGCCGCGACGAGGAGGCGATCCGGCGCATCGGGGACTTCGTGGAACTCCACGTCGAACAGGGGCGCGGACTGATCGACCTCGACTCCGCGGTGGCGATCGGCTCCACCATGCTGGGCCACGGGCGCTGGCGCCTGTCCATCACCGGCCAGGGCAACCACGCCGGCACCACGCTCATGGCCGACCGCGCCGACCCCATGGTCGCCGCCGCCCAGGTGGTCCTCGCCGTCCGGAAGGCCGCCGCGGAACAGGACGGCGCCCGCGCGACCGTCGGCCGGCTGCAGCCCGTACCGGGCGGGACGAACGTCATCGCCTCCCGCGTGGACCTGTGGCTGGACGTCCGCCACGAGGAGGACGCCCTGACGGCCGCCCTCATCGAGAGGATCCACGGCCAGGCCCAGAAGATCTGCGCCTTCGAGGGCTGCAGGGCCACCCTCACCGAGGAGTCGCGCAGCGGCACCGTCCACTTCGACGGCGCCCTGCAGCGCACCCTCGGCCAGTCGCTCCGCCGGTCCTTCCCCGGCACCCCCACCCTGCCCACCGGCGCCGGGCACGACGCCGGCATCCTCGGGGCCATCGCGCCCACCGCCATGCTCTTCGTCCGGAACCCCACCGGCATCAGCCACTCGCCCGAGGAGTTCGTGGAACGCGACGACGCCGACGCCGGGGCCACCGCGCTCGCGGACGTCCTCGACGACCTGCTGTGATGGGCCCTCTCCCGTGAGCGGCGTCTGGTGCGAGCACGCGTGGCTGGAGGCCGAGGGTATCGCGGACGCGGTGCGGATCGAGGCCGACGCCGACGGGCTGGTGGTGGGCGTGCTGCCCGGTGTCCCCGCGCGGGAGGGCGACGTCGTCCTCCGTGGCGTGGCGTTCCCCGCCGCCGCCAACGCGCACTCGCATGCGTTCCACCGCGCGCTGCGCGGGCGCACCCATGGCACGGTGGGCGGCGGGACCTTCTGGACCTGGCGGGAGACGATGTACCGTGCGGCGGACGCCCTCACGCCCGCGCTGTACGAGGAGCTCGCCACCGCGGTGTACGCCGAGATGGTGGTGGCGGGATGGACGAGTGTCGCCGAGTTCCACTACGTCCACCACCGCCCCGACGGCACGCCGTACGGGCAGGGAGCCGACAGCCACGACCACGACGACGGGCCGCACGCCATGGAACTGGCCCTCGCCCGGGCCGCGGCGCGGGCCGGCATCCGCCTGACGCTGCTCGACACGTGCTACCTCGCCGGCGGCTTCGGGACGCCCCTCGAAGCACGCCAGCGACGCTTCTCCGACGGGACCGCGGAGCGCTGGCTCGCACGGCTCGGCTCCCTGCGCACCGCGATCTCCTCCCACCACCCCGCACACCGGGTCACGGTCGGGGCGGCGATCCACTCCGTCCGCGCGGTGCCGGAGGAGGATCTCGCCGTGATCGCGCGACACCTGCCGCCGGGGCTGCCCCTGCACGTCCACCTGTCCGAGCAGCCCGCCGAGAACGAGGACTGTCTCCGGGCGACCGGCTGCACCCCGACGGCCCTGCTCCACCGGCACGGGCTCGTGACCGACCGCCTGTCGGCCGTCCACGCCACCCATGTCACCGAACGCGACATCGCCACCCTGGCGGACGCCGGAGCGGTGATCGTGCTCTGCCCCACCACGGAGGCGGATCTCGCCGACGGACTGGGCCCGGCCGGCGACTTCCACGAGGCCGGAGCGCAGCTCGCCCTCGGCACCGACCAGCACGCCGTCGTCGACCCCTGGCTCGAGATGCGGGCCCTCGAGCACGGCGAGCGCCTGCGCACCGGCCGGCGGGGCCACTTCGACCCGGAACGCCTGCACGGGATCGCGTCCCTCGGCGGCGCACGATCGCAGGGACGCCCGGGGGCGGGCTTCAGCCCGGGCCTGGCGGCCGACTACATGGCCGTGGACCCGCACACGGCCCGGACCGCCGGATCCTCCTGGGAGCAGCTCGCCTACACGGCGACGGCGCAGGACGTCACGGGCGTCGTCGTCGGCGGAGTCCTGACGGCGCGGGACGGCCTCCACGCGACGCTCGGCGACCCCGGGCCCCTGCTGGCCGCCGCCATCGGCCGCCTCGACGCCGCCGCGAACGCACGGAACGAGCCCGGGAGCCCCGCGGCACGGTACACGCAGCCCTGGGAGCGGCACTGATGTCCGTCCTCGTCACCAACATCGGTGAGCTCATGACGCAGGACGCCGACGGCGCCGTCCTGCGGGACGCCGCCCTGGTCCTCGAGGGGGAGCGGATCAGCTGGATCGGACCGGCCGGCCGGGCTCCCGCGGCGGACGAGGCGTACGACGCCGGGGGGCGCGCCGGGCTGCCCGGCTGGGTCGACAGCCACACGCACCTCGTGTTCGCCGGTGACCGGACCGCCGAGTTCGAGGCCCGGATGGCGGGGGAGGCGTACGCCGCGGGCGGTATCGCGGTCACCGTGGAGGCCACGCGCGCCGCCGGGGACTACGACCTCACGCGGCTCCTGCTGGCCCGCGTCGCCGAGGCCGCCGCGGGCGGCACCACGTACCTCGAGACGAAGACGGGGTACGGGCTCGACGTCGCGCAGGAGGCGCGCGGTGCCCGGATCGCGGCAGGCGTGGTGGACGAGGTCACCTTCCTCGGCGCGCACCTCGTGCCGGCGGGGGAGGACGCCGACGACTACACGGACCTCGTCTGCGGGCCGATGCTCGACGCCGTCCGGCCCTCCGTGCGCTGGGCCGACGTCTTCTGCGAGACCGGCGCCTTCACCCCCGACCAGTCACGCCGCGTCCTCGCGGCCTGCGCCGCCGCGGGCCTCGGCCTGCGCGTGCACGGCAACCAGCTCGGCCCGGGCGCCGGCGTGGCGCTCGCCGTCGAGTTCGGCGCCGCCAGCGTCGACCACGTGAACCACCTCTCCGACGACGACGTCGACGCGCTCGCGGGCACCTGGTCGGGATCCGGTACGGACGACGCGCCGGGTACCGTCGCCACGTGCCTGCCCGCCTGCGACCTCTCCACGCGCCAGCCGTTCGCGCCCGCGCGGCGGCTGCTCGACGCCGGGGCCCGGATCGCCCTGGCGAGCAACTGCAATCCCGGCACCTCCTACACGAGCTCCATGGCCTTCTGCGTCGCCACCGCCGTCCTGCAGATGGGGCTGACCGTCCACGAGGCGGTCCGCGCGGCGACCCATGGCGGAGCCGTGGCGCTGCGGCGCCACACGGGATGCGACGCCGACGGCCTCCGCGCCGTCGGGTCCCTCGCCGTCGGGCACCGTGCGGACCTGCAGCTGCTGAACGCGCCGTCGGCCACGCACCTGGCCTACCGGCCCGGGATGCCGCTCGTCCACGCCGTCTGGCGGGCGGGGGTGCGCGTCCGGTAGGAGGGTGGGAGCGGGTGACTCCCACCGGCTTCATGTTTGAGAACGATTCTCATATAGTGGGGGCATGCATCCCATCCTCGTCACCTCCCTCGATGGGCTCAGCCGCAACAGCGCGGCGTTCTCCCTGGCAGGACGCTCCTCGGGCACGCCTGTCGTCCTGCATGATCTGCTCGACGCCGGAGTGGTGGTGCGCCGCGTGCATGGCGCTGACCGGCTCGTCGAGCGGGAGTCGATGGTCCTGGAGCACGGCTGCCTGAGCTGCACGGTGCGGTTCGACCTTGCGCCGATGCTCCTGCAACTGGCCGAGGACGGTGCAACCCGTGTGATCGTGGGCCTGCCCCCGGGGACGACCGCCGAGGACGCGATCGAGGGCCTGCGCACGGTGGCCCCACGGGCCTTCACCGTGGACACGATTGCCCTGACAGTGCGTCTGGAGGACCTGGAGGACCAGCTGTGGGACCATCACACGCTCTTCGAATCCGGCTACACGGCGATGCCGGAGGACTCCCGCACGCCGGGTGAGTTCCTCATCGGGGAGTTCCTCTTCGCCGACACCGTCGTCACCATCACGAACGACCACCTGCCGAGCGATCCGACCCTGTGGGATCGCGGCCTGCACCTCATCGGCGAAGTCGCCCCACACGCGACGATCGTCCACGTCGGAGGGAACGTTGATCCCGACGGCGCGGCGCGCCCGCTCGGCGCCCGGAGCGCTGTGACTGCGCTGGGCATGCACGACCTCGCGGGGGCGCACGCTCGCAGCCTTCCCGGGACCATCCTGGCCCCCGCGACGTCACCCTGGAGTACCGGGTCGCCCGACCGCTCCATCCCGAACGCTTCCGCACCGCCCTTGGCTCCATCTCGCAGGGCTGCTGCTTCGTCCGCGGGAACGTCTGGATCGCGGGAGTGGACGCGCGCATCGCGGTGCACGGGGTGGGCCCGCGGATCTCCCTCGGCACCGAAGGGGCCTGGAACGCGGGTCCGCGGCACGGCGAGTGGTGTACGGGTACGCACCTGGCCCTCACCGGCGACGACCTCGACGACGACATCATGACCCTGCTGGATGCCTGTGCGCTCACGGACGAGGAGCTGCGTCTGGCGACGGCGCACCGCCCGGGCAGGACACGTCGAAGCACCACCACAGAAGGAGCACCATGAAGGTACGCAATTCCCTCCACGCCCTCAAGAAGATCCCCGGGGCGCAGATCGTCCGGCGTCGCGGCAGGACGTTCATCATCAACAAGAAGAATCCCCGCATGAAAGCCCGCCAGGGCTAGGGCTGGTGGTCCGGCATGACACGGGGAACCGGCACGTTGTTCGGAACCGATGAGGTCGACCGGCCGAGTGCACCGCAGGACGCCTCGGAGACCGGCACGCCCGCCGGTGTCGTCGTTGCCCTCTGTGCGGGTCACCGGTGTGCTGCCCTGACCAGAACGAGCGGTGACGGCCGTCTCGCGGCTGCCGTCGCGCGTTCCTCAGGGGGTGTGTTGATTTCTGCACCGTGCCTGCAGCAGTGCGCGCAAGGAGCCGTTGCCGCCGTCGCGATCCGCACCTCAGGCAGCGACCTGACGGGACCGTCAGTGTGGTTGGGTGGCATCGAAGCTGCCGGACACCTGCGGACACTCGGGGCTTGGGTGGAACAGTGGCGACCCATCGCGGGTCAGGACAACGCCCTGCCCAAAGACCTCTCCGGTACGGTGCTCGGCGTCGGCCCACCGGTCCGCCTGGCGCCGCCGAGCGATCCATAGCCCTCGCCCCTGGAGGATGTGCGAAGAATCGAGGACCGCTCGTTCGATCCGCAACGGTTCTAGCCCATCCTGTCGCTCGCCTCGGTGCTCGTCGTAGTGGTCCTCGTGTTCGGCGTGGCGGTGGCCGTCGTGCAGGTAGTCGGTGTGGTCGCCGTGCTGCATGGTCTCGTGGCTGCAGTCGGCGGTGCCGTGCCGGTGCTCGTCGAGGGTGTGCCCGGCCTTGATCTCGGTGCTCATGCTGGTCTCCTCGGCGCGTAGATCGCTTCGCGTCCCGACCTGCTGACGGTGACGAGGTTCATGCACCGCAGCACCCGCAGGTGCTGCGACACCAGAGGCTGGGACAGCGCAGTTGCCTCCACGAGTGAACCCACAGAGCCCGCACCGCCGGCAAGGGACGTCAGGATCCTCAACCGGGATACCGTGCTGAGCGCCCTGAACAGCTCCGCTACTTTCTCGAGCTGAGCGTCATCCGCCATACCGATACATGAACAGGCATGCATGCGACCATGCAGGTAGGAAAAGCGTCCTCTGAACCGGTGGGTCACCGGGGTCGGGCTGCGACGGGTGCGCCGTCCTCGATGGCCGTCCTCTTCAGGCGGCGTGGGATTGCGGGGAGGGTGAGTCCGGACGCCGAGACGGCCAGGACGGACGCGAGGACCAGGGCTGAGGCTGGAGCGAAAACGGTCCAGGGGGCGCGTTCGACGTAGGCCATGCCTTCGGCGAGCACCAGGCCCCAGTCGGGACTCGGCGGGTTGGCGCCGAGTCCGAGGAAGCCCAGTGCTGCCAGGGCGAGTGCGGTTCCGGGGAGGCGCAGCATGGCGTGCCGGACCAGGGGCCCGATGATGTGCGGGAGGATGTGCCGGAGCAGGATCCGGGCCCGCCCGACGCCGAGGACCGGCAGGACGGTGACGAAGGGCAGGCTGCGGGCCTGCAGGGTCAGGGCGGAGGTGTGCGCTGCCAGGGGCGCCCAGCTCACCAGGGCGACAGCGAGGGCGGCGCCCCCAATGGATGCGCCGGAGATCGCGGCGACGATGATCCCGGTGATGACGGGCGGGGCGGCGTTGGCGACCTCGAGTGGACCGGCTCCCAGGCGCGGCAGGGAGCCGATCAGGACGCC
The DNA here is from genome assembly GCF_000816565.1 of Arthrobacter sp. L77. Taxonomy (NCBI): domain Bacteria; kingdom Bacillati; phylum Actinomycetota; class Actinomycetes; order Micrococcales; family Micrococcaceae; genus Arthrobacter; species Arthrobacter sp. L77. The sequence continues at coordinate 168,826 of NZ_JWSU01000008.1, forward strand.
GATCAGCAGGGACACGAGGACGACGACGAGGGCGGTCCCCACGGTGGTCACGGTCCCGTGTCCTACGCGGGCGAGCAGATCGCGGCCGCTGGCATCGGCCCCGAACGGTAGATCCCAGCTCGGCGGTGCGAGCCGCGGGTCAGCTGAGGCGAACGGGTCGCGGAGGACACCGGCGATGGTGATGAGCCCGAGCAGTGTCGCTGCCCCCAGGGGTACGGCGAGGTCCCGTCGGTGGAAGACGGGAGGGACGACGGCGACGGGGATCACGCCCAGCCGTCCGGCCGGGCCGAGGAGCGCCGTGCGGATCAGTGCCGCGCCGATGCCGGCCATGATCGCCAGGACGAGGAGGGCGAGGACGCCGGCCTGCAGCACGGGGATGTCCTGCGACGTGGCGGCACCGAGGGTGGCCCGGCCGATTCCGGGGATGGCGAAGACCCGCTCGACGGCGACCGCCCCGCCGGTGAGCCCGACGACGACCAGGGCCGCCTGGCTGGAGACCGTCGGCAACGCCCGCCGCAGAAGACCGACAGCGATCTGGCGGCGGGTAAGACCAGCCGACAACCACGCGGACACCCACTGTTCATCGCCGGCGGAGCTGATGGCGTCGGCCAGGAGTTTGCCCATCAGCCCGCCGGCCGGTAAGCCCAGGGCGAAGGACGGCAGGATCGCGTAGTGCAGTCCCAGCCACCCCGACGGCGGGAACCAGCCCAACCAGACCGCGCCGATGACCAGGAACAGGGAGGCCAGCAGGAAATCGGGCAGGGAGGTCGCCGTCGTGGCGAGGAGCCCTGCCCCTCGCCGCCGCTCACCGCGGGAGCCGCGCAGGAGTGAGGGCAGCGCGAACAACCCGGCAATCAGCAGTGCCACGACACCGGCGCAGATCATGAGCGTCACGGACACAGCGAGGGCTGTGAGGGTTCCTGGCAGAACCGGGGAGGTGGAAATCCAGGATCGGCCGAAGTCCCCGGTGAGGATCCCGGCGCACCAGTCGAGGAAGACCAGGATCGGGCCCCGGTCCAGGCCGAGTTCGGCCCGGACCATCGCCAGCGATTCAGGCGTTGCTTCCAGGTCGGCGTATCGGGCCCGAAGGACCGTGTACTCAGGGCTCTGCCCGGAGAGCCAGGGCAGCATCCCGATCACCATAACGACGGCCAGCAGGGCCCCCGCCCGGGACAGGCCTATCAGGACGGCACTGGCCGGAAATGCCGTGGTGGGGAACCGTGTCACTGCTCGACGCGGGTGTCGCCGGTCACCAGGGACCGCTCCCTAGGGTCCCGGGCCGCGCCGTCCACGCCTGCGGCCTCGCCCTGGATGACGCGCTCGTGCAGCATCGGGATCGCCGCGTCCCGGGCGAGGATCTCCGCCTCGGCGGCGATGATCGCCTGCCGCCGTTCGGCGCCCGCCGGGATGGCGGCGGCCTTCTGCAGGGCTTCGTCGACGGCCGGGTCGCAGAACTGCGAGACATTGAAGGACCCTTCGCAGGCGAAGTCGCTGTACATGTAGGCCACGGGATCCCCGGAGTCGAGGACCGTGGCCCGGGACAGGATGAACGCGTCGAACGCGCCGTCCAGGGCGTCGGCCTCGATGAACTGGTACTCGCGTACGTCCTGCTCGACGACGAAGCCGGCGGCTTCGAGCTGCTGCTCGAGCTGCACGGCGACCTCGGGGAGCTCGGCGCGGTCCGTGAACGTGCCCAGGCTGATCCGCACCCCGTCGACCGGTGCCGGCTCGGGCCGGTCCTCGAGGATCTCTTGGTAGTCGACGTCGCGTTCCTCCGCGGCCCAGGGCAGGGCGGGCCCGAGGAGTCCTTCGGCGACATCCGCGCGGCCCTCGTACACGGTCGCGACAATGGTCGCCCGGTCGATGGCCTCCCGAGCCGCGGCACGCACGGCGGGGTCCGCGAACGGGCCCGATTGCGTGTTCAGGTACAGGGTGTTCGTGCGCGGCATCGGTACCTCGAAGACCAGGTCCTCGTCGATCTGGGCGACCTGGCTGACCGGGATGGACTCGACGACGTCAGCGGTACCTGCGCGCAGGGCTGCGGCACGCGCCGTGCCGTCCGGCACGAACTGGACGTCGATGCCGGACGAGGCAGCGGGTTCCCCCCAATAGTCCTCGTTGCGGTCCAGGGTCGCACTCGAGGTGCCGTCCAGCGCGGTCAGGACGAACGGACCGGTGCCGGTACCACGCGAATCGACCATGTCGCCGTCGTAGGCGCTGGCGGCCAGGATGGAGAGCTGGGGGCTGGACATGCGCTGCGGCACGAGCGGGTCCTCGACCGCCGTTGTGACGGTCACCGTCATCTCATCGGTGGCCGCAGCGGTCAGGTCGACGCCGTCCAGGATCCGCGGGGTGGGGGATGCGCCCGCGGCCGCGGTCAGGGACCGGGCGACGTCCTCGGCGGTCAGCGGGGTGCCGTCGTGGAAGCTCACCCCGTCGCGGACGGTGAACGTCCACTCCGTCGGAGCGGTCTGTTCCCACTCCGACGCCAGGGAGGGCTGGGCCTCTCCCAGGTCATCGAGGATGACGAGCGTCTCGGCTGCAGACCAGCGCGAGAGTTTGAAGGCGTCGTCACTCAATGGTGTGAGGCCCGAGCGGGGTGGCTGCATATGGACGATGGAGATACGGCTGCCATCTGTCTCTTCCGTAGCAGGGGCCGATTCGGAGGACCCCGTCGAGAAGCAGCTCGTCAGGGCGAGGCAACTGATGGTCGAGACAGCGAACAGGGCGAGGGAGGGGCGGCGGGTCATGACTGAACCTTCTGATCGGGAACGGGCGGAAGAACGGGCGGAGAGACGGGCGAAAGAACGGGACGTTGAGGACGTCCGGGAGGAACGGGATGCTCGGAGGTGGCGGGGAGGAAGCGGGGAAGCAGTGTCGCGCTGACGAGGGCCACGAGGATGAGGAGCACCCAACTGGAGGTGCTGCCGAGGGTGTCGCGGAGGAGACCGGTCAGGCCGTTGCCCGTCAGCACGGCGATGCCACCGCAGCTGGCGAGGAGGCCGTAGTAGGCGCCCAAGGGCTGGTGGTTTGCGAACCGGTGGACCTGCTGCATGCCGGCGGGTCCGACGAGCATGTGCCCCAAGGCGAGAAGGGTGACGAGGGCGACCGGTCCGGTCAGCACGGGAAGCCCCGGCAGAAGATGCAGTCCCGTACTTCCGAGGAGGACGATCGACGCGAATCCCGCCGCGATGCAGATGAAGCCGGTGCGCAGAGCAGCGGCCGGGCCGAGGCGGGTGGCCAGGGCGGACATCGGCAGCTGCAGCGCGATGGTCAGGACCGAGGCGACAGCGAACAGGATGGCCAGCGACCCGACGCCAGAATCACCCTGGCCGAGTTCGAGCGGGAGGGCGAAGTACAGCTGGTTGTAGGCCAGCAGGTTCACGCCGAACAGTGCGGCGAAGCAGACGAACCGGCGATCCTGCAGGCAGGCGAAGGCACCGCGTATCCCTGAGTTAGCAGGCCCAGGCTTGGGTTCGGCACCGTTCCCGGTCGAGTCGGCGTGGTGTGGCAGGAGGAGCCATAGCGCCATGCCGACGATGAGGAAGAGGCCCCCGGCCGATACTGCGACCACCGGAAAACCGAACGGTAGAAGACCAAGGCCGATGAGGGGCCCGGCGACAGCGCCGACCTCCCCGAACAGCACGAGCCAGGCGAACACGTTTCGCTGCGGGGTGCCGTGTCCTCCGCTGTCTGTCGTGGTTGCTGAGGTGCGGGCACGATCGAGTGTGCCGACGAGTCCTTCGATGGCCGGTGAGAAGAAAGCACCGCCGACACCGGTGAGCACGGCGCTGAGCAGGAAGGGCCAGAAGCTGTCGGAGGCCGCGAGCCCGAAGTATCCGGCGGCGCGAAGGATGCAGCCGGTGAGGATGCTGCGGCGTGGCCCCCAATGGTCGGCGATGACCCCGCAGAGGAGGAACATGCCCTGCTGGCTGAAGGTCCGCGCACCCAGGACGAGGCCGACCGCCGCGGCACCAAGACCGAGGTCCTCGCTCATGACGAGGGCAAGGAAGGGGACGACCGCGTAGAAGCCGATGTTGAACACCAGCTGGGTGGGCAGGAGCAAGGATACCGAGGCGGAGTTCCTCGGAGGAGTGCTACCGGTCATCGAGCGACAGCCCCCGGGACAGTCGTGCGGCATTGAGTTCGCGGGCCGCCTCGTGCTGCGGATCGTTCAGGATCCGCTCGGTGGGTCCTTCTTCCACGATCCGGCCGTCGGCGAGGACCGCGGTCCTGGCGCACACGGCGGCGATCGCGTCGAGGTCGTGGGAGACGAACAGCAGCCCCATCCCCTGATCGCGGATCAGCATCTGCAGGACCTCGAGCACCTGATTGCGTAACGGCAGGTCCAGCCCGCTCACCGGCTCGTCCGCGAGGATGATCATCGGGGAGACCACAAGGGCGCGGGCGACCGCCACACGCTGGTTCTGCCCGCCGGACAGTTCGGAGGGCCTCTTCCCGGAAGCCGCCGCAGGAAGTTCCACCCGGGACAGTGCGTCGCGGATCCGGGTGGAGTGGTGGCCGTCGACGCCGAGGCAGACCAGGGGTTCACGCAGGAGCTGGTCGACGGTCATCCTGGGATCGAGACTGCTCGCGGGATCTTGGGGTACGTACTGCACCTGTTGCCGGTACCAGCGGAGCGACGTCGGCGACCCGGGCCGGATAACTCGATCCTGCAGGGTCACCGACCCCGAGTCCGGTGCCTCCAGGGCCAACAGTGTGCGCAGTAGCGTCGATTTACCGGAACCGGAGCTGCCAACAAGTCCCATGCTGCTGCCGCTGGAAACCTGCAGCGACACCCCATGAAGGACCTCCGTCGCCGCACTCCTGCGGAAGGCCCGCCCGGGCCGCGACAGTGAGAGCCGTAGATCCCGTGCCATGAGAGTCGCGGTAGGAGTGGAAGTCATGCGGCCGTGATGCTTTCCCCGCCGGGCGCAGGCCGTGCGGACTGCATCAGCGCACGTGCGCGCGGATACGCGGTACTGCCGGCGAGGTCGACGAAGGAACCCTCACCGACGACCACCCCGTCGTCGATGACCACTGCCCGCGAACACAGGGAAGCGGCCGCCGCGACGTCATGGGTGATGAGCAGGATGCCGGTGCCGGCTTGAGCTGCTGTCCGTAACGCCGAGAGCACGAGCTGCTGTGACACGACGTCGAGAGCCGTCGTCGGTTCATCCGCAACCAGGAACGAGGCACGACAGGCCAGCGCCTGAACGATGCAGACGCGTTGCCGCTGTCCCCCGGAGAGCTCCATCGGGAAGCTTCGCAGGATGCGCAGCGGGTCAGCGAAACCGACATCCTCGAGCATCGACGCAACCCGACCGGTCGCCGCTTCCCGGGTTGTGGCGGCACCCGATCGAAGGAGAACGGGTACGAGTTGCCGATCGATCCGCACCAGCGGATGAAGAGCAGTCAGGGAGTCCTGACGCACGGCGGCCACCTCCGGGCGGAGCCTCGTGGCAAGACGAACGTCCCGACCATGGATCACCAGACGACCAGTAACGTGTGCGCTTCCCGGGAGGGATCCCGTGATGGCCGCGGCAGTCATCGACTTGCCCGACCCGGAAGCCCCGATCAAGGCCGCTGCTTCACCAGGAGCAACCGCCAGGGTTACATCCCTGATGACCCCCCGGTCCCCGATGCGCACCGACAGGCCACTGAGGTTGAGACCCACACCACACCGACCCTCCCATTATTGATTACCATTGTCACTAACGGTAACGACATGAGCATGGTTCTCAAAACGGTGACGGTTCTTCGAGCCGGGTGGCGTCCTGCCTCCGAAGCCAGCGACCAGCCCGTATGCGGCCACCGCATCGACGGCAGGAGGAATCCCACCTGGTGCGGGCTCGTGTCTGGATGGGCACGGTAGGCGAAGCGGGTGCGGCCATCGGACAATTCCTGCGGGACAGGCGCAAGGGGGTTAGGCACGCCGCCGCAGTGATGGAACTGACTGGGCCGGCCGCGGGCTGCCCCTGGGAGGTGAACCGCCTGATGCCGATTCCGCTGAGTGTCGCTGGATCGTGATTCGCGCTACCGGTGGATGTAGGTGAGGCAGTCAGCGTTGTCGGGTCCTGGGCCAACGCGGACTTCGGGTGCGTTGCACATCAGATGATCGTTGTGGGTGCATTCGGTGCGCTGGCACGCTCCGACGCCGGCCAGGACCTTGGGCAGGCCGCCGTGGACACCGATGTCGATGAAGGTGGCGCACGCCGCGTGGTCCTCTTCTCCGCCTACTGTGATGGCGGCTGCATTGCAATGGGAATGGTCGTTGAAGGAACAGCTGGCGACACTGCATTCTGCAACTTGTGTGCTCATGACAAAGGTCCTCCCTGGTTCAGCTGCCCGGCCGGGCAGCATCCTGCGTCCACGGTAGGCCTGAGGGAGGCGATCAAAAAGACCCAATCGGGTGACGTAATCCGCGGCTCCGGGTGGCGCATCTCTATCCCCTGACCGACGACGACGGGATCGGGGGACAGGCTGTCCTTCCCGCTGGCAGGATAGCGTCATGACTGCCGAGTCCTCGTCCTCCACCGCCCCGTCCGCAGCGGACGACCCCGCGGGTCCTACCTCGCGGCGACGCATCACCGCCGAACTGCTGATCGTCTTCGGGCTCTCGCTCGGGCAGTCCGGCGTGTACGCCGTCGTCAGCCTGGCGGACAAACTGACACGAGGACCCCTCGCCGGCCAGACCACCACCCTGAACCCGGTGCTCAACGAGCGTGAATACTTCGACCTCGCCTACCAGCTCCTGGACATCCTCTTCGCGCTGATGCCCGTGGCCCTCGTCCTGTTCCTGCTCAGCGGGCCCGGCGTCTCGGCCGTCCGGCGCCTCGGCCTCACCTTCGAGCAGCCGCTGCGCACCATCGGCGTCGGGGTGGGCCTCGCCGCGATCATCGCCGTCGGCACGCTCGGGGTGTACACGGGGGGCCGCGCGCTCGGGATCACGACGGCGCTCGTGCCGGCCGCGCTCGACGACTACTGGTGGACCATCCCGGTGCTCGTCCTCTCCGCGCTCCGGCACGCGGTGCTCGAGGAGGTCATCGTGGTGGGCTACCTGTTCATCCGCCTGCGCGACCTCGGCTGGTCCACGCCCGCGATCATCATCACGAGCGCCCTCATCCGCGGCAGCTACCACCTCTACCAGGGGTTCGGCCCGTTCATCGGGAACGTCCTGATGGGCCTGCTGTTCGCCTGGTTCTACACCCGGACGCGGCGGGTCATGCCGCTCGTGATCGCCCACGCGCTCATCGACATCACGGGGTTCGTCGGCTACGCGCTGCTCGGGCCCGCCCTGGGGATCGGCGGCTGAGCGGGCTCAGATCTCCACGCGCCCGTTGTCGGTCTCGAACGTCACCGACATGACACCGGGCGTCCCGTTGGGGGCGATCCACTGGACCTGCACGTCGTCGAGCGTCTTCTCGACGTCCGTCCCCAGCCAGTCCGTCACGCGCTCCGACGAGCCGGCGATGGTGAGGCACTCCAGCTTCACCGAGGCGGCCCGCGCCTTCGAGGGATGGAGGTCCTCCGTGCCGTCGTCCCAGCGGAGGAGATAGGGGACCTGGGGGTCCGCGATGAGCCCCTTGATGCCGATCTGCTGCCAGGTGAGCTCCTGGCCGTCCGGGAACTTCCGGTTGCCGGGTACGGCGCTGCGCCCGAGGCGCTCCTCGAACGGTGCCAGATCGTCGACGGCCACGCACCAGCCCATCCAGCCGCCGCCGGCTTCGGAGCGGGCGCGGACGGCCTGACCGAACGGGGCCTTGTCCGACGCCGGGTGGTTCAGCACCTCGACGACCTCCAGGTACTGGCCGTTGACCAGGGGGAAAATCATGTTGCGGGTGCCGAAGCGGGGGTGCACACCACCCTTCACCGGCTCCACGCCGAGCTTGGCCGAGATTCGATCGGCCGTCGCGGCAAGTCCATCGGGTTCGCAGGCATAAGATACATGGTCCAGGCGCATGCGGCTATCTTGGCACTAAGTGATCTGGGTCTCGACTAAGGGTTGCCTTACTCCCTGGGCGTGTCGGGGGAGAGGATCGGGACCGGGTCGGGAGCGCTCCCGCGGGCGGCTTCACGGAGGGTCACACGGTTGCCGGATCCGCCCGGATCGGCTTACATGAATGCAGGTCATGAGTGCCAGCACACAGCCCCGGCTTGCTGGCCGGCAACCCTCCAACCGCGGTGGGGTGCCCCGGGTGAAGACCAGGTCCGGCGTCCCATCGGCGCCGTTCAAGCGCGGGCTCCTGCGGGGTCCGGTCTCCCGGAGCGGTGTCCACCGACCGGAGCATCGGACAGGCGGAGCCCTTGATCAGAGGGAGCACCATGTCCACCGATTGGTCCTTTGAAACACGCCAGATCCATGCCGGCCAGGTGCCGGATGCCGTCACGGGGGCGCGGGCGCTCCCCATCTACCAGACCACCTCGTTCGTCTTCCCGAGCGCGGACAGCGCCGCGAACCGGTTCGCCCTGTCGGAGCTGGCACCCATCTACACGCGCATCGGCAACCCCACCCAGGAGGTCGTCGAGACCCGCATCGCGAGCCTCGAAGGGGGCGTCGGTGCCCTGCTGCTGGCCTCCGGCCAGGCCGCGGAGACCTTCGCGGTCCTCAACATCGCGGAGGCGGGGGACCACATCGTGGCCAGCCCCAGCCTCTACGGCGGCACCTACAACCTGTTCAAGCACACGCTGAAGAAGTTCGGGATCGAGACCACGTTCGTCGAGGACCCCGACGACCTCGGGCAGTGGCGCGCGGCGGTCCGGCCGAACACCAAGCTCTTCTTCGGCGAGGTCGTCTCCAACCCCCGGCAGGACGTCCTCGACCTCGAGGGCATCAGTGCCGTCGCGCACGAGCACGGCATCCCCCTGATCGTCGACAACACGCTGTCCACGCCGTACCTGATCCGACCCATCGAGTGGGGTGCGGACATCGTGGTGCACTCGGCCACCAAGTACCTCGGCGGCCACGGCAACGCCATCGCCGGGGTCATCGTGGACTCGGGCAACTTCGACTTCGCGCAGGACCCCGAACGGTTCCCCGGGTTCAACACGCCGGACGAGAGCTACCAGGGGCTCGTCTACGCCCGCGATCTCGGGGTGGGCAGCCCGCTCGGCGCGAACCTCGCCTACATCCTCAAGGCCCGCGTCCAGCTGCTCCGCGACCTCGGCTCGGCCGTCTCCCCGTTCAACGCCTTCCTCATCGCGCAGGGACTCGAGACCCTCAGCCTGCGCATCGAACGCCACGTGCAGAACGCACAGGCCGTCGCCGAGTGGCTGGAGGGGCACGACGGCGTCGAGCGCGTCACCTACGCGGGCCTGGCCTCGAGTCCCTGGTACGAGCGCGGGAGGAAGTACGGGCCCGACGGCACGGGGGCGATCGTGAGCTTCGACATCGCCGGGGGGCTGGAGGCGGGGAAGCGCTTCGTCGACGGCCTCGAACTGCACTCGCACGTCGCGAACGTGGGCGACGTGCGCTCGCTGGTCATCCACCCCGCGTCGACGACGCACAGCCAGCTCGGGGCGGAGGCCCAGCTCACTGCGGGCGTGCGACCCGGCCTGGTGCGGCTGTCCGTCGGCCTCGAGAACATCACCGACATCCTCGCCGATCTGGATGCGGGCTTCCGCGCCGCCAAGGGGGCCTGACCGTTCGTGACCACATACCCTCCTGCTCCGCTGCCCGACTGGACCCACGACGCACCGCCGCACGGGGACGGGCTGCTCCGTTTCGCGTCGGTCGGCCCGCTGGTCCTCGAGACCGGGGGTGAGCTGCCCGACGTCCAGCTCGCGTTCGAGACCTGGGGCCGGCTGGACCGGGACGGCTCCAACGCCGTCCTCGTGCAGCACGCCCTGACCGGCAGCTCGCACGTGGCGCGCGGCGCCTCGGAGGAGGAGGGCTGGTGGGACTCCCTCGTGGGCCCCGGCCGCACGGTGGACACCGACCGCTACTTCGTGGTGTCCGTCAACATGCTGGGAGGCTGCTACGGCTCGACGGGGCCGTCCAGCCTCGCACCCGACGGCGAACCGTGGGGTGCACGGTTCCCGTTCGTCACCATCCGCGACGCCGTCCGCGCGGAGAGCCTGCTCGCCGACCAGCTCGGCATCGACCGCTGGCACTCCGTGCTCGGCGGGTCGATGGGCGGCGCCCGGGCCCTCGAATGGGCACTGATGTTCCCCCGGCGCGTGGAGCGGTGTGCCGTCATCGCCTGCACTGCCGCCAGCTCGGCCGAACAGATAGCGTTCGCCCAGGCGCAGCTGCAGGCCATCCGGCTCGATCCCGCCTACCGCGGCGGCGACTACTACGACGGCCCGCAGCCGGAGGCGGGCCTCGGCATCGCCCGGCGGATCGCGCACATCACCTATCGCGCGGAGCAGGAACTGGAAGCACGTTTCGGTCGTGCGGAGCAGGACGCCGAGCAGCCCCTCGGGGCCGTCCTGCCCGCCGGCCGGGGCCGCTACCGGGTGGAGAGCTACCTCGACCACCAGGCGGACAAGCTCGTGGACCGGTTCGACGCCAACAGCTACGTGATCCTCACCGAGGCGCTCATGAGCCACGACGCGGCGCGCGACCGCGGGAGCCTCGAGGACGTGCTGGGGACGGCGACGTCGGAGTTCTTCATCGCCGCAGTGGACACCGACCGGCTGTACTTCCCCTGGCAGTCGCATCGGCTCGCGGCCGGCCTGCCCGGCGAGGTCCCCGTCCACATGATCTCCTCGCCGATGGGCCACGACGCCTTCCTCACCCAGATCCACCAGCTCGACGACCAGCTCCGATCGGCTTTCTACGACCGGTAGCCGATGCCGCCGGTGAGCACCTAGGGTGGAAGTAAGCCTGCTTAGGAAGTGGTGGCGGGCGCGGCCGGGGCGACGTCACCGGCCGATCGATCTGCGATGAAGAGGAGCTGTTCATGGAACTGAGCACCATCGGCTGGAACCAGGAAGCCCGCGACAAGATCCTGCTCGACGCCGACCGCGCGCTGCAGGGCGCGGTGAAGGAGGCAGCGGAGACCATGGACGGGAAGTCCCGCGACGAGGTCTACGAGTTCCTCTTCCAGAAACTGCAGCCGCAGTTCGTCGACTTCAAGCCCGGGCCGGACCTCAGCGCCTGCGCCGACGCCGTGGCCAACGGCGAGGTCGCGCTCGACGGCTGAACGCCGGCGGGCGCCGACCGGAGCTAGTCCGCGGCGCCCGGCGGCATGCCCGGGCCGAAGATGGGCCCGGGCTCGGGACGCTTCGCGATCACGCCGTCGCCGGAGGACTGGTGCCGGAGCCGCCGCAGGACCCAGGGCATGAGGTGTTCGCGCGCCCAGACGAGGTCCTCGCTCCGCGCCGCCCGCCAGCTCCGCGCCGGCAGGTCCTTGGGCTGCAGCGGCAGCAGGGTGTGCCGCACGGCGAGGGTGTCGAGCACCATGGCGGCAATGGTGTGGTGGCCGAGGGGGGAGAAGTGCAGCCGGTCCGCGGACCACATCTGCGGGTTGGTGAGCTGGCGGAGCGCCCACATGTCGGCGATGACCGCTTCGTGCCGGGCGGCGATCGTCCGGAGGTTCTCGTTGTAGATGGCGGTCTTCGACCGCACGCTCCCGAGGACCGTCTCGCGGACGTCGGGGCCCGTGACCAGGACGACCGTCGCGCCCGAAGCGCCCAGCGTCCCGACCACCGGGTCGAGCTTCTCGGCGAGCAGGTCGGGATCGCCGCCGCGGCGCAGGAGGTCGTTGCCGCCGGCCGAGATGGTGACGAGGTCCGGGCGGAGAGCCAGGCCCGCCTCCACCTGCTGGTCGATGATCTGCTGCAGCAGGCGCCCCCGCACCGCGAGGTTCGCGTAGGCGAAGTCCGCCTGGCCGCGCGCCAGCTCCTCGGCCGTCCTGTCCGCCCAGCCGCGGTTGCCCCCGATGCTCTCCGGGTTGGGGTCGCCGATGCCCTCGGTGAAGGAATCTCCGAGCGCCACGTACCGGTGCCACGGATGCGGGTCGGGGTGGAGGCCGGGGTCGACCATCGGGCCGTCCGGAACGGGTGCGGCGTCGGGGGGCAGCGGGGTCTCGGCGTTGGAAGGGGTCACCGGGCCATTCTGCAACGGGCGCCCTTCGTGCGCCAGCGAGCGGCCCCGCGGGAAGAGGTGGAAGGATGGGATGCATGACTGAACCTGCCACCGGCACTGCCGCGCCCTCCACCGACGCCCCGACCCCGGTGGTCCTGTGGTCGAAGCCGGAATCCGAGCGCGGGGGTACGCCCCTGCTCGTCCTGTTCCACGGCTACATGGCCGACGAGCAGGACCTCATGGGCCTCGCCGACCACCTGCCCGCAGATTTCACCGTGGCGTCCGTCCGCGCGCCCCTGCCGGCGGGACCGGGCTACTCCTGGTTCCCGCTCTCCCGCGAGCTCGACTACTCCGTGGAGCGCGTCGTCGAGAGTGTCACGGCGGTGTCCGGCTGGCTCGACTCCGTCCGCGGGAACCACTCCGGCGTCAGCCTCCTCGGCTTCTCCCAGGGCATGGCGGTCGCGACGTCGCTCCTGCGGCACCGGCCCACGGACTTCGCATGCGTCGTCGGGCTCTCGGGGTTCACCGTGCCGTCGGAGGGCCATGCGTTCTTCCGTGACGACGACGCCGCAGCCTCGCCCGTGCAGTTCTTCTGGGGACGCGACCAGGAGGACCAGGTCATCACGCCGGAGCTGATCGAGGTCACGCATGCCTGGCTGGTGAAGCACACGAAGCTGACGAAGATCCTCTACCCGAACATGTTCCACGGCATCAACCAGCAGGAACTCGCGCACGTCCGGGAGTTCCTCACCATGACGGTCCTCGGACGCCGCTGACCCCGCCGGGCGGTCGGCTCACGCCCGGGCGCGGCTGATCCGGATCTGCACGCCGTTGACGCTGACGGTGTCCCCGGCGTGCAGCTGCCGGCCGCGGCGCTCCTCGATCTCGCCGTTCACCTGCACGAGCCCGTTGTCGATCAGCGTCTTGGCCTCGACGCCGTCCTCCGCGAGCGAGGCGAGCTTCAGCGCCTGCCCGAGCCGGATCATGTCGTCGCGGATGGGCAGTTCAGCGGTGCCTGCGTCGTCGGTCATGCATCCCATCATGCCGGATGCGCCGCACTAGGCTGTACGGGTGTCTGATGCCCCCGCGCTGCCCCCTGCCCTCGGCTTCCCGCTCGCCCTCGCCGCCGGCCTCGCGATTCCCGTCCAGGGCAGGATCAACGGCGCCCTCGGCACGGTGCTCGACGACGGCATCGCCGCGGCGCTGATCAGCTTCGGGACGGGACTCGTCATCATGACCGCCCTCACGCTCGCGCTGCCGAGCGCGCGGGCGGGAGCACTGCAGATCATCCCGTCCGTCAGGGAACGGCGGTTCCCGCCCTTCTACATCGCAGCCGGGGCCATCGGGGCGTTCTTCGTGTTCTCCCAGTCGCTGACCATCGGGATCCTCGGCGTCGCCCTCTTCACGGTGGCGACCGTCATGGGCCAGTCCCTCAGCGGGCTCCTCGTCGACAAGGCCGGGATCGGCCCCGGCGGCAGACGTGCCGCCACACCCATGCGGGTGATCGGCGTCGTGCTGACGGTCCTGTCCGTCATCTGGGCGGTGTCCCCGCGGTTCGGGGCCGCCGGCGAGGTCTCGGCCTGGCTGGTCCCGGTCCTGCTGCCCGTCGCGGCAGGCGTGCTCATGAGCTTCCAGCAGGCCATGAACGGGACGGCGGCACTCCACTACGGCACCCCGCTCGCCGCCACCCTCATGAACTTCATCGCGGGCACCGTGGTCCTGCTGTCGGCCTGGCTGATCAAGATCGCCCTCGCGGGGCCCGGCAATCCGCTGCCCACCGAGTGGTGGTACTACCTCGGCGGGCCCATGGGATGCATCTTCATCGCGCTGGGTGCGCTGCTGGTGCGCAGCCTCGGTGTCCTGCTCACGGGGCTGTGCATGATCGGCGGCCAGCTCGTGGGATCGCTCCTCCTGGATCTCGTGGTTCCCGCGCCCGGCACCATCGTGGTGTTCGCCACGGTGGCCGGCACGCTCCTGACCCTCGCGGCGATCATCCTCACGACGCTGCCCTGGCCGCGGCGCGCCCGCGCCCGGGCCCGGCGACCGGTATCCGGGTAAGGGCTCCGGCACACAGCAGGGGCCGGTCCCGGAGGGCCGGCCCCTGCTGTTCGAAGCGGTCCCGGCTAGCGGTCCGCGACCTCGTGGTCGTGGTCGTGCTCCGGGTGGAGCCCGCCGCCACTCTCGGTGCCGCCGCCGAGGGGGTTGCCCTCGAAGCGGTCCTTCGTGCCCTTGCCCTTCGCCGGGGCGCCGGCGCCGTTCACCTCGACAGTGCTCATGGCATAGCTGATCGTGAGGTGGGCGACGGCGTCGCTCAGCTGGTCGAGGGCCTCGATGCTGAGGTTGTTGGTGTCGTCACACGCCGCGTGGTAGCAGGCGTCATAGGGAGCGCCCGCTTCGCCGCCGAAGAGCTCTGCCTGCTCGGCGGTCTTGATGCCCTCGGCACCCGTGAACAGCCCGCCGGCCGGGATGCCCTCGGCGATGAAGGGCCCGTAGTCGCTGCGGCCGCTGAACGCGGTCTCACCGGAGGCCAGCCCCACCGAGGCGAAGTAGTCGTGGAAGTCCTGCTCGATCTGCCCGGAGCCTGCGGGCCCCGCTGCGGCGCCCGGGCCGACGGGGAAGGCCGAGTTGTCGCCGTCGTACACGAAGCGCCCGAAGTTCGGCGAGCCGATCATGTCGAAGTTGAGGTACAGGCCCACGGAGTCCAGCTGGTCCTTCGCGACGAGATCGGCCACGTAGTGCTCGGCGCCGAGCAGGCCTTCCTCCTCCGCGCCCCACCAGGCGAAGCGGACCTTGTTCGCGGGCTTGACCTTGCTCATGCCCTCGGCCACGGCGAGGATGCCCGCGCTGCCCGTCCCGTTGTCGTTGATGCCCGGGCCGGCGAGGACGCTGTCCAGGTGCGCCCCGACCATCACGACGTTGTCCGGGTTGCCGGTGGCCGTCTCGGCGATCACGTTGTACGTCTCGCGGTTCTCCGAGACGGTGTCCACCACCACGCTGCCGGTCACGCCGTCGCCGATCAGGTCGGTGCCGGCGGCGAAGCTCGCCCCGACCACCGGGATGCCCACGAGGTCCGGCGCGCCGAGCGTCCCGGCCACGGGACCGGTGTTCGCCCCCACCCCGGTGTTGAAGATGATGACGGCGCTGGCGCCCGCCGCCTCGGCGTTGGCGGCCTTGACCGCGAAGGTGCAGCTGCCGCGCTGGACGAGGGCGATGGCCTTGTCCGGGAACCCGACGAAGTCGGAGGCCTCGCAGCCGCTGGTGCCGGTCGCGCTCGCCGTGCCCGTCGTGTCGACGGCCTTGATGACCCCCGACGCCGCACCGGCGCCGGAGAAGGTCATGGTCGCCACGTCGTCGGGGCCGTAGGTGACGCCGTCGGGCGTGGTCTGTGCCAGCACGGCGGGGCTGAGCTCCGCGAAGTACGGGAAGGTGAAGGGCTGGACGGTGGGCTTGTAGCCCGCCGCGGTCAGCTTGCCCACGATGTAGTCGACCGAGTCGGAGTAGCCCTCGGTGCCGGAGGCCCGGGTGTCACCGTTGGCTTCGGCGATGGCGTCCAGGGCGGTGAGGTGACCCACCACCTTCTCCACCGTGACTGCGGTCCGGAGCTTCTTGGAGGAGTTGTTGTTGCTGTTGTCGAAGGTCGGGGCGGCATTGGCCGCGAAGCTGCCGCCGGCCACGAGGGCAACAGTGCCCGCGAGGGCCAGCGCCGAGCGCCCGAGGCGGGAGCGCGGCGGTAGGGACAGGGTCATGGGATTCCTCAGGGTGCGAGCGCCCGGTCGGTCCGGACTGACGTGACATGGATCACACGTCACATTGGTCCCAACTTAGGAACACAGGGGCGCCGCGTCAAGGACCGGCGGGCCCCGGGATGCGGGTCGCCGGGCGGAACGGGCCCCGGCCGCGCGGGACGGACCCGGTAGGCTGGCGGATAGCCTCCGCGCCCGTCCACCGGGCCGGATCACCCGATCCACGCGACCCCCACCAGCGGACCGCACCCAGCGGCCTGCCCAGAACTGGAGACACACCATGGCAGCAGCCAAGTCAGCACTCGACCCCATCATCTCGCTCGCCAAGCGGCGCGGCTTCGTATTCCAGTCGGGGGAGATCTACGGCGGTTCACGGTCTGCCTGGGATTACGGGCCCCTCGGCGCGGAGTTCAAGGAGAACATCAAGCGGCAGTGGTGGCAGACGATGGTGCGCGGCCGCGAGGACGTCGTCGGGCTCGATTCCGCCGTCATCCTGCCCCGCCAGGTCTGGGAGGCCTCAGGGCACGTCGAGGTCTTCAGCGACCCGCTGGTCGAGTGCCTCTCCTGCCACAAGCGGTACAGGGCCGACCACCTCGAGGAGGAGTACGAGGAGAAGAAGGGCCGCGCCCCGGAGAACGGGCTGAAGGACGTCACCTGCGCGAACTGCGGCACGCGGGGCCAGTGGACCGAGCCGCAGGAGTTCTCCGGACTCCTGAAGACCTTCCTCGGCCCCGTGGCCTCCGAGGAGGGCATGCACTACCTCCGCCCGGAGACCGCGCAGGGCATCTTCGTGAACTTCAACAACGTGCTCACCACGGCGCGCAAGAAGCCGCCGTTCGGGATCGGGCAGATCGGCAAGAGCTTCCGCAACGAGATCACGCCGGGCAACTTCATCTTCCGCACGCGGGAGTTCGAGCAGATGGAGATGGAGTTCTTCGTCGAGCCGGGCACCGACGAGGAGTGGCACCGGTACTGGATCGACCAGCGGTTCTCCTGGTACACCGACCTCGGCATCAAGGCCGACAACCTGCGCCTCTTCGAGCACCCGCTGGAGAAGCTGAGCCACTACTCCAAGGGCACCACGGACATCGAGTACCGCTTCGGGTTCTCCGGTTCCGAGTGGGGCGAGCTCGAGGGCATCGCGAACCGCACCGACTTCGACCTGTCCACGCACTCCAAGCACTCGGGCACCGATCTCGGCTACTTCAACCAGGCCACCAACGAGCGCTACACGCCGTACGTGATCGAGCCCGCCGCCGGCCTGACCCGCTCGTTCATGGCGTTCCTCGTGGACTCGTACACCGAGGACGAGGCACCCAACGCGAAGGGCGGCGTGGACAAGCGCACCGTGCTGAAGCTGGATCCGCGCCTCGCCCCCGTCAAGGCCGCCGTCCTGCCGCTCAGCCGCAACGAGGACCTCTCCCCGAAGGCCAAGGACCTCGCGGCGCAGCTGCGGAAGTCCTGGAACATCGAGTTCGACGACGCCGGGGCCATCGGCCGCCGCTACCGCCGCCAGGACGAGATCGGCACGCCGTTCTGCATCACGGTGGACTTCGAGACCCTCGACGACCAGGCCGTCACCATCCGCGAGCGCGACAGCATGACCCAGGAGCGCGTGTCCCTCGACAAGGTGCAGGGCTACCTCGCCGAGCGCCTGATCGGCGCCTGATGGCCCTGGACTACCGTGCCTGGCAGGACGGGGACGACCTCGAGCTGATCCAGCTCTGGGGAGGCCCCGAATCGGCGGCCGCCGAGCAGTTCCGCGGCTCGTTCCGCCCGCCGTCGGACAGCCCCTGGAACCGCTGCATCACCGCGGTGGACCAGGGCGTCCCCGTGGCGGCCGGCTGCGTGTACGGGGCGGCGCTCCACCCGGACCGGCTCTGGTGCTACATCGAGGTCGCCGAGGACCACCGGCGTGCCGGTGTCGGGTCGACGCTCCTCACGATGCTGCAGCACGAGGCCGCGGCGTCGCCGTCGGGCGTCACCGTCCTGCGGTCGAAGGTGTCGCCCGGGACCACCGGCGCGGCGTTCGCCGAGGCCACCGGGTTCGGCACCCTGCAGCGTTCGCGGCTCGTCGTCGTCGGGCCCGGGGCCCTCGCGGCGCCCGCCTTCGACGACGCGGCCGGGCCGCAGCTCGAGGAGGCGGCCACCGGGTCCGTGGAGCTCACGCGGGCCCTCGCGGCCTTCTACGAGTCGGTCCACGCCTGGGACCGGGCGGACCTCAGTCTGGGCCGCGCCCAGCAGCTGTTCCTCGGCGATGCGAGCGGCGCCGGGGGAGCGATCGTGCTGCGGGACCGGCCGAAGGCCGACGGCGGGGCCATCGCGGCCTTCGCGGTCAGCTACACGCAGGCGCGCTCCGACGACCCGGCGGACGTGCTGCTCGGCTACGACACGACCCTGCCCCCGCAGGAGCAGCAGGCTGCCGTCGCCACCCTCATCGCGATGCTCGTGCACCAGTACCCCATCCAGCTGGAGGTCGACGACGCCATGGAGGCGCTGGCCGCCGTCGTCGACCCCCTGCTGGCCACGGGCGCGGCACGGCTCGCCGGGCCGGAGACGCTGGTCGTCGCGACGGGCTGAGGCCGACGGCGCGTCAGCCGCGGTCGTGCCGTCCGGCCTCCAGGTCCGCGAGGTCCGCGGCCTCCCGCTCGGTCACGGTCATGGCCCCGCCGCCGAGGTGCGCGGGCATCCACCAGGCGCCGGCCTCCGGGGTCACCGGGAAGTCGGCGATGCACGTCTCGATGCCGTCCTGGAGCTCCCGGCGGAGCTTCTCCGTCTCCTCGGCGACGTCGAGCCCCGGCGCGTGGCGGATGGCGGGGCTGATGTGGACGCGGACGGGGGACCTCCACGCGCGCCGCAGGGAGAAGCCGTGGCCGCGGGTCAGCAGCCGGTGGGAACCCCAGACGGAGACCGGGATCACGGGGACGCCGGCCTCGGCGGCGAGCCGTACCGCGCCGGTCTTGAGCGCGCGGACGGTGTAGCTGCGGGACACCCCGGCCTCGGGGAGGATCGCCACGTACTCGCCGGCCCGCAGCTTCGCGAGGGCGTCGTCGTATGCCGCCGCACCCGCCTTCCGGTCCGTGACGACGTGCCCGAGGCCGAAGACGAACGGGCTGACGAACCAGTGCTCCGCCGCGCGTCGGGAGATCATGTAGCGCGCCTGGATGCGGGCGTGGTTCCACAGGACGAGTTCCGCGAAGGCGAAGTCCAGGTAGCCGAAGTGCGTGATGACGACGACGGCGCCGTGCCCGGGCACGGCGCGGCGCGACCGCCCGTTCAGGGGGTCCGACGCGGGCAGGTTCTCCGTCCCGGTGACCGTGACCGGCAGGCGCAGCGCCGCGAACGCGGTCTTTCCCGCATACACGACGAACCGGTACATGCGGTCGCTCTGCCGCGGCTTCCATCCCATGCTCAGATCCTTCTTCCTGCCCTCGGTGGTCGCGGGAAGAACCCGCTGGTGCTCTCTATGTACTCTTTGTACCCCGGCCGGGCGGACATCCGCTGCTCGGTCAGGGGTTTTCCGGTCTTCGCGGCGAGGGTCCAGCCCATGAGGGCGGGGGAGAGGACGGTCAGCACCCCGGGCCAGGAGTCGGCGGCCACGAGGAAGAGCCCCGTCCAGACCAGGGCGTCGCCGAAATAGTCCGGGTGCCGCGTGGACCGCCACAGGCCGGTGTCGAGCACCGTCCCGCGGCGCGACGGGTCGTTCCTGAAGGAGGCCAGCTGCTGGTCGCCCACGGCCTCGAAGAACAGGCCCGCGGCCCAGACCGGGAGCATGTCCTCGTACCGGGGGTCCTCCTCGCCGCCGCGGCCGCGCCGGCCGATGAACGCGGCGAGCCGGAGGCTCCAGACCATCACGAGGACCAGCACGAGGATCCGCCGTCCGTCGTCGCCCTCGCCCGCCGAGGCCAGGAACACGACGACGGCGATTCCGACGAACCCGAGGCCCCACGCGACGTCGATGACGGCGTGGCGTCGCTGCGCGGTCGCCACGGCGAAGGTGAGCGCCATCAGCAGGACGACGGCGACGATCGAGAGGCCGACGCCGCCGAGGACGGAGGAGAGGGGGAAGCCGGTCATGGGCACCTCCGGGGGGACCGCGGATGGGGGGAGGGGGTCAGGCGGTGATGTCGAGCGGATCGCCGGCGCGGAAGAGCGGGGCGGACCGCTCGAGGACGCGGCGCTCGATCACGGCACCGGTGTCCTCGGCGAAGCGGCCGAGGAGGAACGAGGTGCTCATGCCGTGCCAGACCGGCACCGTGCGGAACATGAAATGGCCGGCGCCGAGCATCCGTACGTAGCGCACGTCCGCCGCCACCGGCTTGGCCCGGCGGGCGAAGGCGAGCGACGCCGTCGGGCTCGTCCACCGGTCGGTGTCCCCGTGCATGATCAGGAGGCTGCGGCCGCGGACCGGCTCGACGGGGCTCGAGGGCGCCAGCCACGGCGCGAGGGCCGCGACGGCGCGGACCTGCGGGTGCCCCGCGGCGGAGAGCGCCGTCAGCCCGCCCATCGAGTGGCCGAGGAGGTAGACCGGCACGTCCGGGTGTTCCACGCTGATCCGCCCCAGCGCCCACCGGGCGTCCTGGAGGGCCGACCGGTCCTCCCCGTTCCACCCGCGGACCCGGTTGCGCAGCGTCCAGACCGCGAGTCCCTGCCCGCCGCCGCCGGAGGCCAGGCGCGCGGCGAAGGGGCGCATCCGGAGGGGGCTGAGGTGCGTGGGCCGCACCGCGTCGTAGCTGTCCGCCCGGCCGCCGTGCAGGACGAGCGCCACGCCGCGCACCTCCGACGCCGCACCGCCGATCGAGAGCACGGGATCCCTGTCCCGTGCCGGGGGTGTTGCCTTCGCTGCCACGTGCCACCTCTCTCCGCCCCGGACGGGGCTGCCTCTGCCCGGGGCGGGCTCCCTGCGTAGAATCGCAGACGGTGCCCGGCGCACCTGTCACCGCACCATCCAACCAGCCCGACCACCGAGGATGCCCGTGGGCCACAGCCACCAGCACACCAGCGGGAGTTCGGAGCCGTCCGCCCCCGCGATTGCCGCGCGGCGCCGGGCGAACCTCCTGCTCGCGGCCATCCTCGTGCCCCTGGGCGTGGTCACGCTCATCGCCATGATGCTCCTGTGGCCGAGCGGGGACCGCAGCTCGCTCACCGTCGCCAGTCCGTACGCGACGGCGGAGGGCGTCAGCTTCGACCGCGGCACGGTCCGCGAGGTCCGGGAGGCGGACTGCCCGTCCTCCCGGCCCACGGTCGACGCCGGCGGGACGGCGCTCACGTGCACCGTCGCCTACACGCAGCCGGCCCTCGGGGGCGCCCTCGTCCCCGTCGAGGTGACGCCCGAGCTCGCGAAGGCCGAGGCCGTCGAGCCGGGCGACGAGATCCGCTACCTCAACCTGGCGACCGTCGTGCAGGGCGGGGCGGCGCCCTACGTCTTCGTCGACTTCGTCCGGTCCGTCCCGATCGTCGCGCTCGCCGTCCTGTACGCCGTCGTCGTCATCGCCGTGGCGCGCTGGCGGGGGCTGCGGGCCATGATCGGCCTCGTGGGCGCCCTCGTGGTCCTCGCGCAGTTCATCCTGCCCGGCCTCGTCGAGGGTGCGCCGCCCCTGCTGCTGGGCCTCGTCGGCTCGATCGTCATCATGTACGGCGTCCTCTACTTCGCGCACGGCTTCTCCGCGCGCACCTCGACGGCGCTGCTCGGGACGGTCTTCGGCCTCGGCATCACGGCGGTGCTCGCGGCCTGGGCCACGGACGCCGCACACCTGACCGGCGTGGGCGACGAGAACGCGTACACGCTCGCGAACGCCTCGGACGAGCTGTCGATCTCCTCGATCATCCTGTGCGGCCTGATCATCTCCGGGCTCGGTGTCCTCAACGACGTGACGATCACGCAGTCCTCGGCGGTGTGGGAGCTGTACGAGCTCGCCCCGAACACCTCCGGGCGCCGGCTCTTCGGGTCCGCCATGAGGATCGGCCGCGACCACATCGCCTCCACCGTCTACACCATCGCCTTCGCGTACGCCGGGGCCGCGCTGCCGGTGCTGATCCTCGTCTCCCTCTACGAGAGGAACCTCATCGACACGCTCACGAGCGGCGAACTGGCCGAGGAGGTGGAGGACCCCGTGCGTGGTCAGCAGCAGCAGCTCGTCCTTCGTGCCNCGGCCGCCCTCGCCGCCGGGGGCGCGGGGACCCTCGCCCCCGGCGATCGGCTGGTGGCGCTCGGTGATCGGCGCACCCCGGAGGCGGGCGCGTGACGAACGCGTGGCGCAAGGCGGCAAAGGCGGCCAGGGCGGACAGGGCTCGTGCGGCAGGCAGCGCCGCCGGATTTGCGGGTGCTTGCGACAATGGAGGGGTGACCGCAGTACCCACCCTCCCCGTCCCCTCCGGCGATCCCGGCTACGGCGACCCCTCGGATGCTCCTCCCGACGCACCCGACGGCGCGCTCAGGCTCGATCTGCCGCCACTCACCCTCGGCCCCATCACCGTGGACACGCCGGTGATCCTCGCCCCCATGGCGGGCATCACCAACAGGGCGTTCCGCCGACTCTGCCGCGAGTACGGCGGCGGCCTGTACGTGTCCGAGATGGTGACCTCCCGCGCGCTCGTGGAGCGCAGCCCGGAGTCGATGCGCATCATCTCGCACGACGACGACGAGGCGGTCCGTTCGGTGCAGCTCTACGGCGTCGATCCGAAGACCGTCGGAGCGGCCGTCCGCCTCCTCGTCGAGGAGGACCGCGCTGACCACATCGACCTGAACTTCGGCTGCCCCGTCCCGAAGGTCACCCGCAAGGGCGGCGGCGCGGCCCTGCCGTGGAAGCTCGATCTCTTCACCGGGATCGTGCAGACCGCCGTGCGCGAGGCATCGAAGGGGAACGTCCCGCTGACCATCAAGATGCGCAAGGGCATCGACGAGGACCACCTCACCTTCCGCGAGGCCGGCAAGATCGCGCGTGACAGCGGGGTCGCCGCCGTCGCCCTCCACGGCCGCACCGCGGCGCAGTTCTACTCGGGGCAGGCCGACTGGAACGCCATCGCGGAACTGCGCGAGGCCCTGCCGGACATCCCCGTGCTAGGCAACGGCGACATCTGGAGCGCCGAGGACGCCGTCCGCATGGTGCGGCAGACCGGTGTCGACGGCGTCGTCATCGGGCGCGGCTGCCAGGGGCGGCCGTGGCTCTTCGGCGACCTGGTGAACGCCTTCGAGGGCAGCTCGTCCCGGCACCGGCCGGGCCTCGGGCAGGTCGCCGCCACGGTGTACCGCCACGCGGAGCTGCTCGTGGAGACCTTCGGCAGCGAGATGATGGGGCTGCGCGACATCCGCAAGCACATGGCCTGGTACTTCAAGGGCTACGTCGTCGGCGGGGACCTGCGCGCCAGGCTGGCCACCGTGCCCACCCTCGAGGTGCTGCGCGGGCTCCTGGACGAACTCGACAAGGACTCGCCGTACCCCGGGCAGGACGCCGAGGGGCCCCGCGGCCGCGCCGGTTCACCCAAGAGGACCGCGCTGCCCGAGCACTGGCTCGACGGCCGCGTCCTCAACGCGGCGCAGCAGGCGGACATCGCCGCGGCCGAGGTGGACGTATCCGGCGGATGACCGCCCTCCCGCAGTCCACATCGGCGCGGGCCGGCACGCACACCCTTCCCCGTTGCGCTAGAAAGGCACCATGAGCTTCCGCGATCCGTCCGTCCCCCCCGGCTACAGTGCCGCGGACACCGAGCGGTGGGTGGAGGAACCGCCCAAGGGTTCGCACCGGACCGACTTCGAACGCGACCGCGCGCGGGTGCTGCACTCGTCCGCCCTGCGCCGGCTCGGCGCGAAGACCCAGGTGGTCGCACCGGACACCGACGACTTCGTGCGGACGCGCCTCACCCACTCGCTGGAGGTCGCCCAGGTGGGCCGCGAACTCGGCAGGACCCTCGGCTGCGACCCGGACATCGTGGACACCGCGTGCCTGGCGCACGATCTCGGACACCCGCCCTTCGGGCACAACGGCGAGTCCGCGCTCAACGACCTCGCCCACGGGATCGGCGGGTTCGAGGGCAACGCCCAGACCCTGCGGCTCCTCACGCGGCTGGAGCCGAAGGTCCTCGCCCCGGGCGGCGGGCCCGCGGGGCTGAACCTCACGCGGGCCAGCCTCGACGCCGCCTGCAAGTACCCGTGGACGGCGTCGGCAGCGCCCGTCATCAGCGGCCAGCGCACCACGAAGTTCGGTGCGTACGACGACGACCTCCCGGTGTTCGCGTGGCTGCGCGACGGCGCCCCGGACGGCCGCTCGTGCCTCGAGGCGCAGGTGATGGACCTCGCGGACGACATCTCCTACTCCGTGCACGACGTCGAGGACGCGATCGTCGCCGGGCACCTGCAGCTGAAGTGGATGGACAGCGCCGACGCCCGCGCCCGCGTCGTGGGCTACACGCAGCAGTGGTACCTCCCGGGCAGCGACCCGGCCGCCGTCGACGCCGCCCTCTCCCGGCTGGAGAGGACGCCGGTGTGGGTGCGCGAGGCGGACGGCACGCGACGGTCCATGGCGGCGCTCAAGAACATGACGAGCCAGCTGATCGGCCGGTTCTGCCTGAGCGCCATGCAGTCCACGCGGTCCATCTACGGACCCGATCCGCTGACGCGCTACAACGCGGAGATGGTGGTCCCGGAGGAGACGGTCATGGAGATCGCCGTCATGAAGGGCCTGGCCACCACGTACGTCATGACCACGGACCACCGCCAGCCCCTCTACGAACGCCAGCGGGAGATCCTCGCGTCCCTCGTGGCGCAGGTCCACGCCGACGGGGACCGGCACCTCGAACCGATGTTCGCCGCGGACTGGCGGGAGGCGGAGGACGACGACGCCCGCCTGCGCGTGGTCGTCGACCAGGTCGCCTCGCTCACCGACGTGTCCGCCCTCGGCCTCCACGAACGCATCGTCGGCCCGGTCCCGGCCCTCTGGTAGGCCGTTCCCGCGCCTGCCCGGAGGGGCGCCCACCTCCGCCCGGAGGGCGGTCGGAGTGTCGCCGGGGCGGGCCTAAACTGGGGGCATGGCCGGACTCATCAAACGCGAAGACATCGATGAGGTACGCCAGCGC
The DNA here is from genome assembly GCF_000816565.1 of Arthrobacter sp. L77. Taxonomy (NCBI): domain Bacteria; kingdom Bacillati; phylum Actinomycetota; class Actinomycetes; order Micrococcales; family Micrococcaceae; genus Arthrobacter; species Arthrobacter sp. L77. The sequence goes on from NZ_JWSU01000008.1 coordinate 193,672, forward strand.
ACGGACATCAAGGAGGTCGTCGAGGCCTACGTCACGCTGAAGTCCGCGGGTATCGGCTCGTGGAAGGGCCTGTGCCCGTTCCACGACGAGCGGTCGCCGTCCTTCCACGTGCGGCCTCAGATGGGCTCGTACCACTGCTTCGGCTGCGGCGAGGGCGGGGACGTCATCAGCTTCGTGCAGAAGCTGGACCACACCTCCTTCAGCGAGACGGTCGAGAAGCTCGCCGCGCGGATCGGCCTCGAGCTGCACTACGAGGACGGCGGGACCGGGCCGCGCCGCGAGGACGTGGGCCGGCGGCAGCGGCTCCTGGATGCGCACAAGATCGCCGCCGAGTTCTTCCGCGACCAGCTCCTCACGCCCGGCGCCGGCACGGCCCGCCAGTTCCTGCAGGATCGCGGCTTCGACCGCGACGCGGCCGCGCACTTCGGCGTCGGCTACGCACCCCAGGGCTGGGACGGACTGCTCAACCACCTCACGGGGCGCGGCTTCACGCTCGACGAGCTGAAGCTCACCGGCATGTTCAGCGCCTCCTCGAGCAACGCCGGGCGCTTCTACGACCGGTTCCGGGGGCGCCTGATCTGGCCCATCCGCGACATCACCGGGGACACCGTGGGCTTCGGTGCGCGCAAGCTCTTCGAGGACGACCAGGGGCCCAAGTACCTCAACACCCCGGAGACCTCGCTCTACAAGAAGTCCCAGGTGCTGTACGGCATCGACCTCGCCAAACGGGAGATCGCGAAGAACCGGCAGCTCGTGGTCGTCGAGGGGTACACGGACGTCATGGCCTGCCACCTGGCGGGCGTGGGCACCGCCGTCGCCACGTGCGGCACGGCGTTCGGCACGGACCACATCAAGATCGCCCGCCGGCTCCTGTCCGACGACGGCACCGGCGGCGAGGTGATCTTCACGTTCGACGGCGACGCCGCGGGCCAGAAGGCCGCGCTGCGTGCGTTCGAGGAGGACCAGCGGTTCAACTCGCAGACCTATGTGGCCGTCGAGGCCTCCGGCGCGGATCCGTGCGAACTGCGCCAGACACGGGGCGACGACGCCGTGCGGGAACTCATCGCCGACCGCCGGCCGCTGTTCGAGTTCGCCATCAAGGCGTCGTTCGCCACCTTCGACCTCTCCTCCGGTGAGGGCCAGGTCAGGGCGCTGCGCCATGCAGCCCCGATCGTCGCGCAGATCCGCGACGTGTCGCTGCGGTCCACCTATACGAGGGAGCTCTCCCGCTGGCTCGGGATGCAGTACGTGGGGGAGGACCAGGTGGCACGGGCGGTGTCCGCGGCCGCGCGCCGGGACACCTCGTCCTCGGCCGGCGGGCGTCAGCAGGGGCAGCAGGCCCACCAGTCCCGCCAGGGAGGCCAGGGCCAGTCCGGGAACGCGGCGACCGGCGGTCCCGGTGCGGTGCCGTCGGAGGAGCCGTTCTTCGAGCGGCCGGACCCCCGGGACCCGATCGCCCGCATGGAGCGGGAGGCGCTCGAGGTGGTGCTGCAGCAGCCCACGCTCCTCACGGCGCCCCAGTGGGAGAGCTTCTCCACCATGCACTTCACCGTCCCGGTCTACGAGGCGCTCCACAACGCCGTCCTCGCCGCGGGTGCGGCCGGAACGGAGCTGTCGCGCTGGGTGGAATCGGTGCGCGACGGCGTGCCGGACGTGCTGCGCCCCCTCGTGAGTGAACTGGCGGTCCGGCCGCTGCCGGCCAAGGACGCCGACGCGATGGTGAGCTACTGCCGGGACATCCTGAACCGGCTCACCGAACTGCGGATCACGCAGCAGAAGGCGGAGAAGCTGGGGCAGCTCCAGCGGATGGATCCCGCGGCCGATCCGGCCCTCTACAACCAGCTGCAGAGGGACCTGATGGAGCTCGAGATGCAGCGGCGGCAGCTCCGCGAGGAGTGAGCCCGGGCCGATTTCACTTCGCTGCCCGGGGTATGTAAAGTAGAGACCGCGCTTTCCTCCGTAGCTCAATTGGCAGAGCATTCGACTGTTAATCGAAGGGTTACTGGTTCAAGTCCAGTCGGAGGAGCAACGAAGGGCCGGTGGCCAGGGTCGAGACCCGGGCCACCGGCCCTTTCCCTTTGCCCGGGTGCACGAGGACCGCTCCCGGAAACCTGTCAGAGGGCAGGCGTAGGCTTCGGCCATGAACACTGAAGGTACTGAGGGCAAGCTCATCCTGGTCACCGGGGCCACGGGGTACATCGGCGGTCGGCTCGTGACGAAGCTGGTCGCCGAGGGCCGCCGGGTCCGCGTCATCGTCCGGTCCCCCCAGAAGCTCAAGGACGTCCCCTGGGCGGGATCCGTCGAGATCGTGGAGGGCGACCTGCAGGACCGCGAGGTCATGCGCACGGTCACCCGGGGCGTCGACACGCTCTACTACCTCGTCCATTCCATGGGGTCCGGACGGAACTTCGACCGGCGCGAGGCGGACATCGCCACCACGGTCTCCGAGGCCGCCACCGCCGCGGGGGTGCGCCGCATCGTGTACCTGGGCGGCCTCCACCCCGAGGGCGTGGAGCTGTCCACCCACATGCGCTCACGCACGCAGGTCGGCACCATCCTCCTCGAATCCGGGACGCCGACGATCGCCTTCCAGGCCGGCGTGGTCATCGGGTCGGGATCGGCGTCGTTCGAGATGATCCGCCACCTGTCCGACGTCCTCCCCGTCATGCCCGCGCCCAAGTGGGTCCTCAACCACATCGAGCCCATCGCGGTCCGCGACGTCATCCACTACCTCATCGGGGCGCTCGACCTCCCCGAGGGCCTGAACAGGACGTTCGACCTGGGGTCCCGCGAGGTGCTCACCTATGCCGAGATGATGAACCAGTACGCCGAGGCGGCCGGGCTCCCGCGCCGCAAGATCCTCGCGCTGCCGGTCCTGACGCCGCGCCTGGCCGGGCACTGGGTCAATCTCGTCACTCCCATCCCGCGGGCGATGGCCATGCCGCTCATCGAATCCCTGCAGCACGACGCCGTCACCGCCGAACACGACATCGACCAGTACATCGCCGTGCCCGAGGGCGGGCTCACGGGCTACCGTCGGGCGGTGGACCTGGCACTCGGCAAGATGCGCGGGGGAGAGGTGGAGACGAGCTGGGCCGGCGCCACGCAGGTGGACTCCGAGGCCGACCCGCTCCCCTCGGACCCGCAGTGGGCCGGCCACACGGTCTTCACCGACGTCCAGACCTACAGCTCGAGCGCCTCCCCGGAGAAGCTGTGGACCGTGGTCGAGGGGATCGGCGGCGAGAACGGCTGGTACTCGTGGCCCGTGGGCTGGGCGGCCCGCGGCTGGATGGACAAGCTCGCCGGCGGCGTGGGCCTCCGGCGTGGACGGCGGGACGCCAAGGAACTCCTCACGGGCGAGGCCCTGGACTTCTGGCGGGTGGAGGAGATCGTCCGCGGCAAGCGCCTGAGGCTCCGCGCGGAGATGAAGGTGCCCGGCAGGGCGTGGCTCGAGTTCAGGGTGGAGCCGGACGGCTCCGGCAGTTCCCTCTACCAGCGGGCGGTCTTCTTCCCGCAGGGGCTCTCCGGACGGCTGTACTGGCTGGCCGTGCTGCCCTTCCACGGTTTCATCTTCAAGTCGATGGCACGCAACATCGCGACGACGGCGGAAGGCCTGCCCTCGGACTCAGGGTCGGCGTCCGAGACCACGGCGGCCTGAGGCGGGTCCCTGCAGTGGCGCGCGGCAGTGGCGCGCGCCGACGCCGCGCTACTGCAGGGCGGGGACGGTCCTCGGCCGGACGACCGTCCAGAGGAACACCACGCCCAGGGCGATGCACGCGGCCATCACGACGGCCATGGGGGTGGCGGATTCGATGCCCTCACCCAGCAGGCCGACGAGCGGCGAGATCAGGCCCGCCGTCCCGAAGGTCACCGCACCCAGGAGGGACGCCGCCGTGCCGGCCTGCGCTCCGTTGTTGATGAGTGCCAGGACCTGGACGCACGGGAAGACGAAGCCCGTGGCCATGATGTAGAACCACAGCGGCACGGCCGTACCCCAGAAGCCGAAGCCCAGCTGGTCGAAGCCGATGATGAGGATCGCCATGGTCAGCTGGACGATCGTCGCCGTCGCGATGACCCACTGCGGGCCCACGCGCCGGAGGACGCGCGCACTGATCTGCACGCCGGCGACGATGCCGAGCGAGTTGACGGCGAACAGCAGCCCGTACTGCTGCTCGTTCAGTCCGTAGGGGCCCTGGAACAGGAAGGGCGAGGCCGAGAGGTAGGAGAAGAGCCCGGAGAAGTTCATGCCGCCGACCAGCAGGATGCCGATGAAGATGCGGTCGCTCAGGACGGTCCGGTAGCGCTGGGCGACGGTGAGGCCGGACCGGCGGCGGTTCTCCCGGGGGAGGGTCTCGACGATGAACAGCGAGACCGCGGTGATGACCAGCACGCCGTAGCCGGCGAGGAACCAGAAGATGCCGGGCCAGGGGAAGAGCAGCAGCAACTGGGAGCCGATCACCGGGGCGAAGATGGGCGCCATGCCGTTGACGAGCGCCATGTAGGACAGCATGCGGACGAGGGTGTAGCCGCCGAAGAGGTCGCGCACCATGGCCATCGCGACCACGCCGCCGCCCGCGGCTCCCATGCCCTGGAGGACGCGGAACAGCATGAGCGTGTTGATGTCCTCGGAGGACGCTGCGCCGATGGAGGCACCGACGTGCAGTGTGGTCGCGAAGATCAGGGGCAGGCGACGGCCGATCTTGTCGCTGAGCGGTCCCACGAGGAGCTGTCCGCCCGCGAAGCCGATGATCGTTCCCGTCAGCGTCAGCTGGATGGCCGCCTCGGAGACCCCGAGGTCCGACCGCAGGGCCGGGAAGGCGGGCAGGTACAGGTCGATCGTGAACGGCCCGAGGGCGGTCAGGGTGCCGAGGATGACCACGTAGATGATCTTCTCGCGGCGGGAGAGGGCGTCGCCGGGATGGGTGGTGGTGCTCACGCTGGTGCTCAAGATGCTGCCTAACGGAAAACGGTGGTGCGGCCGGGGTTCTGATCGGGTGAAGCAGGGGATGCATCGACTGCGGCGGCGGCCCGGCGACGACGGCGGAGCGGCTCGCGACGTGCAGCACGTCGTCCACGGTGGGACGATTTGGTTGCTGCGGCGAATCAACGGTGCTCCTATCGTACGACCCCCGTCAACCCTCGCGCCGTCCCCGGTCGTGGCCCGGACGGCGGATGCGCTGCTAAGCAGGCTTCGGATTGACGTAGGGTGTTGAAGGGCCGAACGAGCAGGGAGAACCAAGCATGAGCGAGCACGACGTCGACACGGAGACCACGGAGCCACCGCGGCATCTCGCACGGGTCATCGGCATCACGATGGCCGCCGCCGTCGGAGGCCTCCTGTTCGGGTTCGACACGGCCGTCATCAACGGTGCGGTCGATTCGATCCAGGCCGACTTCGGTCTGAGCGCGAGCGTACTCGGGTTCACCGTCGCCATCACGCTGCTCGGCTGCGCCGCGGGTGCCTGGTTCGCCGGGGGGCTGGCCGACCGCTGGGGGCGCAAGAAGGTGATGGTCGCGGCAGCCTTCCTGTTCGCGATCAACTCCGTCGGATCGGCCTTCGCCGTCTCCGAGTGGGACCTCATGGCCTGGCGCCTCGTCGGAGGCCTGGCGATCGGTATCGCCTCCGTCATCGTCCCCGGGTACATCGCCGAGATCGCGCCCTCGAAATGGCGCGGTGGGCTCGCCTCGGTGCAGCAGCTCGCCATCACGATCGGCATCTTCGTCGCACTGCTCTCCGACGCCTCGTTCGCCAGTGCCGCCGGCGGCGCCGGGAACGAGTTCTGGTGGGGCCTGTCCGCCTGGCGCTGGATGCTCCTGGTCGGCGTGCTCCCCGCCGTCGTCTACGGCGTCCTCGCGCTGATCATCCCCGAGTCGCCGCAGTTCCTCATCCGTGCCGACCGGGACAAGGACGCCGCCCGCATCCTGTCGCGGGTCTCGGGTGTCAGGGACACCGAGGGCAAGATCCGCCAGATCCGGGAGAGCTTCGAGCGCGAGGACCGTGCGAGCTACCGGGACCTGCGCGGTCCCGCGCTGGGGCTGCAGCCCATCCTGTGGGTCGGCATGGCCATCGCGGCGCTCCAGCAGCTCGTCGGCATCAACGCGATCTTCTACTACTCCACGACGCTGTGGAAGTCGGTGGGCTTCAGCGAGAGCGACTCCTTCACGACGTCGGTGATCACCTCGATCATCAACGTCACCATGACGTTCGTCGCCATCTTCTTCGTCGACCGCATCGGGCGCCGCAAGCTGCTGCTCGCCGGATCCATCGGCATGACGGTCGGACTGCTCGCGGCGACCCTCGCGTTCCTCCAGGCGGAGGGCACCGGCGAGGACGTCGCACTGCCCGGGGTCTGGGGCCCGGTGGCCCTCGTGGGAGCGAACCTCTTCGTCATCTTCTTCGCCGCCACCTGGGGCCCGGTCATGTGGGTCACGCTCGGCGAGATGTTCCCCAACCGCATCCGTTCGATCGCCCTCGGCGTCGCGACGATGGTCAACTGGGTCTTCAACTTCATCGTCACCCTCACCTTCCCGTGGGTCAGCGCCAACCTCGGCCTGTGGGTCATGTACGCGGCCTTCACGGTCTTCGCCGTCGTGTCCTTCGTCTTCGTCAGGACTAGGCTCCCCGAGTTCGCGGGCAGGGACCTCGAGGACAACGCCGAGCTCGCGTCGGCGCGATGACGGGCACCGGGAATGCCGGGCGAGCGGCAGTACCGCATGGGGGCGCATCGTGCTCCCGGCGACGCCGGGACCGGCGGGCGGCTGACGTGCCCGGGCCCGATGGTAATTTTGGTTCAGCGAATGTCCAGCAAGACACACACGAATGGAGGCAGGGCCTATGAACAGCTCGGCTAGTACGCGCGGCAAGCGGTCCACAGGCTCACTCTCGCTCTACGGACTGGTCAGGCTGCTCGCGCGCCTGACGCCGAGGCAGGTCAGCGACGAGGTCTCGATCGCCCTCGAGCAGATGAAGCGGAAGGGCACCAAGGCCGGCATCGCTGCCGCCTTCCTCGTCGTCGCCCTGGTCTTCGTGCTGTTCTTCGCCGTCGCGCTCGTCGTCGCGGCCATCATGGGCCTCGCCGAGATCATGCCCGCCTGGCTGGCAGCCCTGCTGGTGGCGCTGGTCTTCCTCGTCATCGGCGGCATCTTCGCACTGATCGGGGTCTCCCGCCTCAAGAAGCAGCTCCCGCTGGTGCCCGAGGACGCGATCCGCGGCATCCGCTACGACCTCGGGGTGCTCAAGGAGGGCCGCAGCTTCGACCCGGCCACCCTGGACATCAAGAAGCCCAAGGAGGAGAAGAAGCCCAAGGACGCCGACAAGGACACCCCGCCGAAGGAGCCCACGCCCTCCTACGAGGAGCTGCGCGGCCGCACCGGCGAGCGCCGGATGCACATCGCCGACGCCCGCGATTCCCTCGGTGCGCGCGTGGACGTCAAGGCACGCGTCGACAAGGCCCGGCACCGCTCGCCCCAGGGCGCGCAGACGGCCGGCAGCCCGGCCGCCGGCGACAGGACCGCGGCAGTCGCCGTCCGGCGCGACGTCCCCCTCAACACGAGCCTGGCCGACCGCTGGAAGCCGCTGAGTGTCCTCGCGGCGTCCGTCGCGGCGATGCTCGTCATGCTGCGCCGCCTGCTCAGCAAGTAACAGCGAGTCCGACCGACAGACGGCCGGTCCGCCGATCCCCGCCCGCGAGCGGGGGACGGGGGGCCGGCCGTCTGCCTGCATAATGGGACGGGGAGGCACGGGTGATGAGACTGATCGGGGCTGGAGGACGGCCGGGTGGCGATGCCACGGTGCTGACGACGGCCTGGACCCTGCCCAACCTGGTCACGATCGTCCGGTTCCTCGGAGTCCCGCTGTTCGTGTGGTTCATCACGCAGCAACGCTACGGCGCGGCCGTGATCACGCTCGTGGTGATCGGTTCCACCGACTGGGTCGACGGGTACCTCGCCCGGCGGCTCAACCAGGTGTCCGTCGTCGGGAAGTGGCTCGACCCGGTCGCCGACCGCACCGCCCTGATCGTGGTGGCGGTGACCTTCGTCGTCGACGGAATCGCCCCCGCCTGGCTTGTCTGGACCATCGTCATCCCGGACCTCATCCTCATCATCAACGCACTCGTCCTCTTCCGCGGGCCGCTGCACCTCCCCGTCATCACGGTCGGGAAGATCCGGACCGCGCTGCTGCTGGTCGGAGCGCCGCTGCTCCTGCTGCACGAGGTCGAGGGCTTCGAGCAGGACTGGATCTCCGGTCTCGCCCAGGCCCTGCTCGCCGCGGGGTGCGTCCTGCACCTCGTCGCGTTCGTGGCCTACTTCATGGCAGCACACCGCAAGTACCGGCTGGAGCGGGCCGAGCAGCAGTCGTGCCCGCCCTAGCCATCGCGCTCGCGCTGCTCGGCGCGGTCTTCCTCGCGTTCGGAGCGCAGCGCCAGGGCAGCGCCGTCCGGGCGAACACGGGCGGACTGAACCTCAGCTCGTCAGGCTTCACCCGCCTCCTCACCAACCCGCGCTGGCTGTTCGGACTCCTCCTGCTCGTCACGGGGACAGCGCTGAACGTGATCGCCCTGTCGCTCGCCAGCCTGACGGTGGTGCAGCCCATCGGGGCCATCGCGCTCGTCATCACCACGATCGTCAACTCCCGGGACCAGGGCATCCGCCTCAACCGCCCCACCGTCGCCGCGATCACCGCGTGCGTGGCGGGCAGTGCCCTCTTCGTCATCCTCGCCGTGAACGTCACCCGCGAGAACCACGCGATCGAGCCGGCCCAGGAACTGTCGGTGGTGCTCCTGCTGGCGGCCGCGGTCCTGCTGTTCGGCTCCCTGGCCGTGGTGGGCCGCCACCGCCTCAACGCCTTCGCCTACATCCTGGGGGCCGGCGTCCTCTTCGGGTTCGTCGCCGTCCTGACCAAGATCGTGGCGGGCCACCTGCTCGAGCCGAACGGCCGGTTCCTGCTCAACGTCCCGATCACCACCCTGCTGGCCCTCGCCGCCGCCGTGGCACTCGGAATCTGGTTCGTGCAGAGCGCCTACGCGACGGGCCCGCCCGACCTCGTCATCGCGGGCCTCACCGTGATCGACCCGATCGTCGGCATCGCCGTGGGCATCACCATCCTCGACGAACTCCAGCCCGATGTCCGGACGGTGACCGCGTTGGGCATGGGTGCGGCAGCCCTCGTTGCTATTGTTGGGGTCGTTGCCCTGGCCCGACACCACCCCGACGTCGTGAAGCGGCAGCGCTGATCCGCCCCATCGAAGCACCTGTCCAGCACACCGACGTAGGGATCCCCTTCCGTGAGTTACCCGGCTGATTCCAAGCCCCTGACCATCCTGATCGCCGCGGACACCTACCCGCCCAACGTGAACGGTGCGGCGCAGTTCGGCTACCGCCTGGCGAAGGGGATGTCAGGACGCGGCCACGCGGTGCACGTCCTCGCTCCGCGCCCCTCCAACGGCCCGAGCGTCACCGAGCCGGACGGCGACTGGTCCGTCCACCGCCTCCGCTCGCACAGCGTCCCCACGCACGACTACTGGCGCATCTGCTACCCCTGGGAGATCAAGCGGGACATCAGCCTGCTCTTCGACCGCGTCCAGCCCGACGTCGTCCACATCCAGTGCCACTACATGGTGGGGCAGTACGCGCTGTACGAGGCCGTGCAGCGGGGCATCCGGGTCGTGGCCACCAACCACTTCATGCCGGAGAACATCAACCCCTTCCTGCCCTTCCCCGAGTGGTTCAAGCGGATCGTGGCGAAGAACTCGTGGCGGGACATGGGCAAGGTGATGGGCAAGGCCGCCGCCGTCACCACCCCGACGCCGCTGGCCGCGAAGGCCATGCACGACCACGCCTTCCTGCGCGAGGTGCTGCCCGTCTCCAACGGCATCGATGCCGCCGCCTACGAGGTCCAGCCGGGCGAGGTCATCGAGCCGAACGAGCACCCGACCGTCCTCTTCGTGGGCCGGCTCGCCGAGGAGAAGCACATCGACGTGCTGATCGACGCCGTCGCCAGGACCCCCGAGCACCTCGACGTGCACCTCGAGATCGTGGGAGGCGGCGAGGTGAAGCCGGCCCTGCAGGCGCAGGCCGCCCGGCTCGGCATCAGCGACCGCGTGTCCTTCCGCGGCCTGATCGACGACGACGAGCTGCGCCGGAGCTACATCCGGGCCTCGCTGTTCTGCCAGCCGGGGACCGCCGAACTGCAGTCGCTCGTGACCCTCGAGGCGATGTCCGCGTCCACCCCCGTGCTGCTCGCCAACGCCATGGCGCTGCCGCACCTGGTGTCCGACGGCGAGAACGGCTACCTGTTCGAGCCGGGGAACGCCGACGAGCTCGGCAAGCGCATCACGGAGATCCTCGGCCTCTCCCGCGAGGACCAGCAGAAGATGGGGGCGGTGAGCCGCGCCATGGTGGGCAAGCACGACATCAACGCGACGCTGGAGACGTTCGAGGGCCTCTACTACGGGACCCTCTCCTCCGAGGCCCCCGCCCCCCGCGAAGCGGATCTCACCGTCCGCATACAATGAAGGCTGCGTCCGGCGCCGGGACGATCGTTCCGGCGACGGTGCACCAGGGGCCCTGCGCTCCCTGGGGGCTGTAGCTCAGCTGGTTAGAGCAGCGGACTCATAATCCGTTTGTCCTGGGTTCAAGCCCCAGCAGCCCTACGCACCCGGTCGACGACGACCCCGCGGATGCGCCGCCCTCCAGGGGCTGGCGCATCCCCCGGTCCATCGGCCGCCACCCCGTCTGCCACTGGCGCCCTAAGTTACCGGCGGGTAACATGAGGGCGTGGGCGCCTGCCCGCGCAGGATTCAGTGGTCGAGGAACAGTGCTGGTCGCCGACGACCAGAGTGAGGGGCATCCCATGAGCAAGAGGACGATCGACGTCGACAACCTCCCGTACGCCGACGGCGACTTCTTCGCCTTCGAGGAGCTGCTGTCCGACAAGGAGCGCTCCAGGCTGCAGGAGATCCGCGGCTGGCTCACCCGCGAGGTCCGCCCGCATGCGGTCGACTGGTGGAACAAGGGCGTCTTCCCCCAGGACCTCATCCCGAAGGTCGCCGAACTGGACCCGATGAGCCCGGTCTACCGCCAGGGCTACTCCAATCTCTTCGCCGGCATGACGCATGCCGAGTTCACCCGCGCCGACACCTCGTTCGCCACCTTCATGGGTGTCCACGACGGGCTGTTCACCGGTTCCATCGAGGCGCTCGCCTCGAAGGAGCAGCAGGAGGAATGGCTGCCGGACATCTACGCGATGAAGAAGATCGGCGCCTTCGGACTCACCGAACCGCTCGGCGGCTCCGACGTCGCCGGAGGAACCCGGACGACGGCGCGTCGCGACGGCGGTTCGTGGGTGCTCAACGGCGCCAAGCGGTGGATCGGCAACGCCACCTTCTCCGACTGGGTGGTCATCTACGCGCGGGACCTCGCGGACAACCAGGTCAAGGGCTTCATGGTGGACACCACCCTCCCGGGCTTCTCCTCCTCCAAGATCGAGAACAAGATCGCCCTCCGCACCGTCGAGAACGCGGACATCGTCCTCGACGACGTGGTCGTCTCCGACGACTGCCACCTGAAGGGCGCCAACAGCTTCCGCGACACCAACAAGGTCCTCAAGGTCACGCGCCTGGCCGTCGGCTGGCAGGCCGTCGGCCAGCAGCTCGCCGCCTTCGACGTCGCCCGCCGGTACGCCGTGGAGCGCGAGCAGTTCGGCCGGCCGATCGCCAGCTTCCAGCTCGTCCAGCAGCAGCTGGTGCTGATCCTGGGCAACGCCATGAGTTCCATGGGCATGATGGTGCGGCTGTCCCAGCTCGAGGACGCGGGCAAGGCGAAGGACGAGCAGTCCGCCCTCGCCAAGGCGTTCACCACGGCGCGCATGCGCGAGAGCGTCGCGGCGGGACGCAACATCCTCGGAGGCAACGGGATCGTCGTCGACTACGAGATGGCGAAGATCTTCTCCGACGCCGAGGCGATCTACTCCTACGAGGGCACGCAGGAGATCAACACCCTCGTGGCCGGCCGGTCGATCACGGGCATCGCCGCGTTCGTCTAGGCTCCACCGAGTGGCAGCAGCACCGACGGGCGCCGGTCCGTCACGAAGGACAGCGGGTCCACGTACTCGCCGTCCTCGCGGACACCCCAGTGGAGGCACGGCTGCCTGCAGTGCACCCGGCCGGGCCCGCGGGCAGGGCCGGGCGCACTGCGCGCGTCGAGCGTGGCCACCACCTGCCCCCGGGCGACGCGCACGCCCCGGGACAGCTCGGTGGAGACGGGTTCGAAGCTGCTGATCCGACCACCGCCGTGGTCGATCGACAGGACGCCCCGATCCACCACCGTTCCCGCGAAGGACACGACGCCGTCCGCCGGACTCACCACCGGGACGGGCCCGCCGGCGCCGGCGGACAGGTCGACGCCCCGGTGCCCGCGTTCCCACGTCTGCGGCGGCCTCTCGAACGGGCGCAGCACGTCGGGAACAGGCTCCAGGGGCCACGACCACTCCGGCACGAACGGTGCCGGACCGGTCCCCTCGCCGACACCCGACGTGGAGGCAGGCGCAGCAGAGGACGCGGCAGCGGAAGCAGGGGGAGGGACGTCGGCTCCGGGCAGGACGCCGAGCAGCACTGCGAGGAGGGCGACGACCACGGCGCGGACGGCATGCCCGCGGACGCCATGCCCGCGGGAACCGGCGCGACGACGCCGTGGCCGGGGTGCCGGGAGATCAGGGGGACGGGGCATGGCTCCAGTCTGGATCGCCCGTCCGCCGACGGCGCCGGCCGGCGCCCGTATGTGGACATCGTGCACGGGGAGCCGAGGGGTGCGGGCGCCCGCGGGAGGGCCGCCGGCGCCGCTGCCCGGCCGTCGTCGTCGGCCTGATCCGGCACGGCCGCTGTAGTACACTGGACACAGCAGTCTGCTGCTCCCACACCCGCGTGCCCCGGCATCGATGGCTCGTGGAATCCGCAGGCTGACTACGCGTATCTGTGATTCGGCGCCGACATACGGCGCCGAAGTGCCCACCCTGCGGTCCGGACCAGTCCGGTAGGGGAGGGCATGTCCATCCGACGACCGGGTACCAGGACGTACCGGCCACCCCGGCCGGCACCGAGACAACCGTCAACAAGCTTCAGGCGGCGCACCGCGCCCGAGCCGAAGCTGAAGAAAGGCATGACATGCCAGTCGTAACCATGCGCCAGCTGCTCGACAGCGGCGTCCACTTCGGTCACCAGACCCGCCGTTGGAACCCGAAGATGAAGCGCTTCATCTTCACCGAGCGCAACGGCATCTACATCATCGATCTCCAGCAGTCGCTGGGCTACATCGACCGCGCCTACGAGTTCGTCAAGGCCACCGTCGCCCACGGCGGCACCGTGCTCTTCGTCGGCACCAAGAAGCAGGCCCAGGAAGCGATCGCCGACCAGGCCACGCGCGTCGGCCAGCCCTACGTCAACCAGCGTTGGCTCGGCGGCATGCTCACCAACTTCCAGACGGTCTCCAAGCGCATCCAGCGCATGAAGGAACTCGAAGAGATCGACTTCGACGACGTCGCCGGTTCGGGCCACACCAAGAAGGAGCTCCTGCTCCTCAAGCGTGAGCTCACGAAGCTGCAGAGCAACCTCGGTGGTATCCGCAACCTGACCAAGGCCCCCTCGGTCGTGTGGGTCGTCGATACCAAGAAGGAGCACCTCGCCATCGACGAGGCGAAGAAGCTCAACATCCCCGTCGTCGCGATCCTCGACACCAACTGCGATCCCGACGAGGTCGACTTCCCGATCCCGGGCAACGATGACGCCATCCGCGCCGTCAACCTGCTGACGCGGGTCGTCGCCGACGCCGTGGCCGAGGGCCTCATGGCCCGCCACAACCGGTCGGGCAACAACGAGGCCGCTGCCGACGAGCCCATGGCCGAGTGGGAGCGTGAACTGCTCCAGGGCAACTCCGACGCCGCCGCTGCCGCGCCCGAGGCGACCGAAGCCGCAGCTCCCGAAGCTGCAGCCGAGACCCCCGCCGCCGAGGCTCCCGCCGTCGAGGAGGCGCCCGCAGGCCTGCAGGCTCCCATCGCCGAGGAAGTCCCCGAAGCAGTAGCTCCCGCCACGGAAGCCGCCAGCGACACCAAGTAGTCCTCGATGCGTAAGGGGTGTGGGTCAAACCACGCCCCTTACGCATGTTCCGATCCACCTCAACTTAGGAGTTCATATGGCAAATTTCACTGCCGCTGACATCAAGGCCCTGCGCGAGCGCACGGGCGCAGGCATGATGGACGTCAAGAAGGCCCTCGACGAGGCCAACGGCGACGCCGACAAGGCCCTGGAACTGATCCGCATCAAGGGCCTCAAGGGCGCCACCAAGCGCGAAGGCCGTTCGACCGCCGAGGGCCTCGTCGCCGCTCGCGTCGACGGCAACGTCGGGGTCATGATCGAGGTCAACTGCGAGACCGACTTCGTCGCCAAGGCCGGCCCCTTCATCGAGTTCTCCAACAAGGTGCTCGGTGCGGCCGTCGAGTCCGGCGCCACCGACGTCGAGTCCCTCCTGGCGTTCGAGCTGGACGGCAAGCCCGTCTCCGAGCACGTCATCGAAGCCGGCGCGCTGCTCGGCGAGAAGGTCGACGTCCGCCGCGTCGCCCGCATCGAGGGCCAGATCGTCGATGCCTACCTGCACAAGACGTCCAAGGACCTCCCCGCCCAGGTCGGCGTGCTCTTCGCCGTCGAGGGTTCGGGCGACGCCGCCGTCACGGCGACGCACGACGTGGCCGTCCACATCGCCGCGTACTCGCCCACCTACCTGACGCGCGAGGACGTCCCCGCCGAGCTCGTCGAATCGGAGCGTCGCATCGCCGACGAGACGGCCCGTGCCGAGGGCAAGCCCGAGCAGGCCCTCGCGAAGATCGTCGAAGGACGCCTCACCGGCTTCTTCAAGGAGGGTGTCCTGGTTGACCAGGCCTTCGCCAAGGACGCGAAGAAGTCCGTCGCCGCGGTCCTCACCGAGGCCGATGCCAAGGCCACGGCCTTCGCACGGTTCCGCGTCGGAGCCTAGTCCTCCAGGCCGGGTCGACAGCACGACGGTGAAGGGCGGCCACCCCTCGAGGTGGCCGCCCTTTCCTGCGCCCGGGAGGCGCGCCGTATCCTGTAACGGGTCCGGCACCATCCCACCTTCGCACCACCGGCCGTCCGACCAGGACCGGCCCACAGCACAATGCCCGGGAGGCACTTCATGGACACCACTTCCACTGCTCCGACGGGTCGTCCCACGGGGCGGCGCCGGGTCCTGCTCAAGCTCTCCGGTGAGGTCTTCGGCGGCGGCAAGCTGGGCGTCGACCCGGACACCGTCCGCGGGATCGCCGAGCAGATCGCCGCGACCGTCGGCGACGTCGAGGTGGCGATCGTCGTGGGCGGCGGCAACTTCTTCCGCGGTGCCGAGCTGTCGCAGAGCGGCATGGACCGCTCCCGCGCCGACTACATGGGCATGCTCGGCACGGTCATGAACTGCCTGGCCCTGCAGGACTTCCTCGAGCAGGCCGGTGTGGAGACGCGCGTGCAGAGCGCCATCACCATGGGCCAGGTCGCCGAGGCGTACATCCCGCGGCGCGCCATCCGCCACCTCGAGAAGGGCCGCGTGGTCATCTTCGGTGCCGGCGCCGGCCTGCCCTACTTCTCCACCGACACGGTCGCGGCCCAGCGTGCGCTGGAAGTGCACGCGGACGAGGTCCTCATGGCCAAGAGCGGCGTCGACGGCGTCTACACCGCGGATCCGCACAAGGACCCGACGGCGGAGAAGCTCGAGAGCCTGTCCTACGACGAGGCGCTTCGCCGGGACATCCGCGTGATGGACCAGACGGCCATGACCATGTGCAAGGACAACAACCTGACCATGGTGGTCTTCGGGATGCAGGGCGAGGGCAACGTCACGCGCGCCATCCGGGGCGAGAAGCTCGGCACCCTCGTCACCACCTGACCCGGAGGAGGAACGGCGCCGCCGCACCGGGCCGCGCCCGGGCGCGGTGCGCCGTTGAACTAGGATTGACCACTGGAACGGTTGCCGTGCAGCCGACTGCAGATCGAAGGAGACATTGTGATCGAAGAGACCCTGCTGGAAGCCACCGACAAGATGGACAAGGCCGTGGAGGTCGCAAAGGAGGACTTCGCGACGGTCCGTACGGGCCGCGCCAACGCCTCCCTGTTCTCCAAGGTGGTCGTCA
The DNA here is from genome assembly GCF_000816565.1 of Arthrobacter sp. L77. Classification (NCBI taxonomy): domain Bacteria; kingdom Bacillati; phylum Actinomycetota; class Actinomycetes; order Micrococcales; family Micrococcaceae; genus Arthrobacter; species Arthrobacter sp. L77. The sequence continues at coordinate 209,855 of NZ_JWSU01000008.1, forward strand.
TGTACTACGGCGCCCCCACCCCGCTGCAGCAGCTCGCGTCCTTCCAGAACCCGGAGGCGCGCACCCTGCTCATCACCCCGTTCGACCGTGCCTCCCTCAACGACATCGAGCGTGCGCTGCGCGACTCCGATCTCGGCGCGAACCCGTCCAACGACGGCAACGTGATCCGGGTGGTCCTGCCCGAGCTGACGCAGGAGCGTCGCAAGGAGTACGTGAAGCTGGTGAAGACCAAGGCCGAGGACGCCAAGATCTCCATCCGCAACGTCCGCCGCAAGGCCAAGGACGGCATCGACAAGGCCGTCAAGGACGGCGACGCCGGTGAGGACGAGGGCTCGCGTGCGGAGAAGGAACTCGACGCGATGACCAAGGCGCGCGTGGACCTCATCGACGAGCTCCTGAAGCGCAAGGAAACGGAGCTGCTCGAGGTCTGATGGCAGATCACAATCCTCCCGGCGCGGGCCTCGGGCGTGTCCCGGAGCCCGACGCCGGGACAGCGACCGCCGCGGCGCCCCTCGCCGGTGCCGCCCCGGGCGATGCCGCCGGCTCCCGCCGGGCACGGCGCGCCGGCGGGACGTCCGGGTCCGGACTGCTGAAGCGGCGCCGGCCGGCCCGCGATCCCGGTGCCCCGTCGCGTGCCGGGCGCAACCTCCCGGCGGCGATCGGCGTGGGCGCGGGACTCCTGATCCCCGTCCTGGTGGGACTGCTGTTCTTCCCGGTCGTCTTCGCGGGCATCGTGACCCTCTTCGCGGCCGTGGGCGTGTGGGAGATCTCCCGGGCGCTGGGCCTGCGCCGCATCCGCGTGCCGTTCGTGCCGACCATGGCGGGGACACTCGTGCTCCCGTTCTCCGCCTACTTCGCCGGCCCCGAGGGGCTCGCCGCAGCGACCGTCGCCGCCGTCGTCGTCATCTTCCTGTGGCGCTCGCTCGACCCCGCACCGGATGCCGCGAAGAGCCTCATGGCCGGGACGTTCACCCTGCTCTGGGTGCCGTTCATGATGAGCTTCGCGATGCTCCTGATGCGGGCGGACGAAGGCTACCTCGTCATCGCCACGATCCTGCTGCTCGTGGTCGCGAACGACACCTTCGGGTACCTGGTCGGAGCGTTCTTCGGCAAGCACCCCATGGCGCCGAAGATCAGCCCCAAGAAGTCCTGGGAGGGCTTCGGCGGCTCCATCGGCGGTGCGATGATCATCGGCGGGCTGTGCGCGGTGCTCCTGCTCGGTCAGCCGCTGTGGATCGGACTGGCCCTCGCGGTCGTCGTCGTCGCCTCGGCCACCGCCGGCGACTTCGCCGAGTCGATGATCAAGCGGGAGCTCGGCGTGAAGGACATGGGCACCATCCTCCCCGGTCACGGCGGTGTGATGGACCGGCTCGATTCGATCGTCCTGGCGTGTCCGGTGGCGTATCTGCTGTCCGCTACATTGGTACCGGGGTTGCTCTGACCGCAGGCCGGCGGGGGATCCCGGGGCCCGCGGGTCCTTGACTGTCCCTCGATGGCTCAGGCGGAAGGATCAGCCCACATGGACCTCGCTCGCCCCGACAGCCCCCCGTTCGCGCGCGTCGGACGCCGGGAGGTCGGCTACAACACCCGCCAGGTGGACCGCTTCCTGACCAGGGCACGCACCTCCTACGACGGGGAGGGTCCGGCGGCGGACGCCATCACCAGCGGGGACGTCCGCTCCATGGCCTTCGACCCGGCCCGCGGCGGGTACGAACCGCAGGCCGTCGACGCCGCCCTGGACCGGCTCGAGGACGTCCTCGCGCAGCGGGAACGCGACTACCTGATCAGGACGGAGGGCGAGCACGCGTGGCTGCGGCAGATCGGCCGGACCGCCGCCGTGCTCCGCCGCAGGCTCCACCGCCCGGCGGGCGAACGTTTCCGCCGCCCCTCGAAGCAGGGCACCCCGAGCTACAGCGTCGAGGACGTCGACCGCCTGTGCGACGACCTCCTGCAGTACCTCGAGAACCATGTCCCGATGAGCGTCGACGTCGTCCGCCGCGCCGTGTTCCGTGAGGCCCGGGGAGCGGACGGCTACGAGGAGGCCCAGGTGGACGCCTTCCTGGACCGCGTCATCGAGCTGATGGCCGGGATCGATTGACCTAGCGCGGTTCGGGCGTGTGGAGGCGCGCCAGGACGCGCGACGCCGTCGCCGGCCGCCGTCCCGCCGTGGCGCGCGACACGAGCACCATGGTGAGGAACGCCGCCGGTACCGTCCACAGGGCCGGCTGGCTGATCCACACCCAGCGGTCGTCCGCCTCGGGCCCCAGCAGGGCGGTGGCGGCGATAGCCCCGCCGCACAGGACGGCGCCGACGAGCATCCCCGCGATCGCGCCGGCGTCCGTGAGGCCCCGCCACCAGATGCCCAGCAGCAGCAGCGGGCAGATGGTGGAGGCGGTGAACGCGAACACGGACCCGACGCTTCCGGCCAGCGCGAGGGTGTCGGTGAGGAGGGCGATCACCAGGGGGACGATCGTGGACAGCAGTGCGGCCCGCCGGAAGCCCGTCACGCTGCCCTGGAAGAACTCCTGGCTGATCACGCCGGCGAGGGAGACCACGAGGCCGCTCGTCGTGGACAGGAACGCGGCGAAGGCTCCCGCGGTCACCAGGGCGGACAGCAGGTCGCCCGTCGCGCCGTCGAAGATGCGCCCGGGGAGCAGGAGGACCGTCGCGTCCGCGGCGCCTCCCGCCGCGAGTTCGGGGGTGTGGATCCGCCCGAGGATCCCGTACACGGTGGGGAACAGGTAGAAGACCGAGAGCAGGCCGAGCACGAGCACCGTGGTGCGCCGCGCCGACGCCCCGTCGGGGTTCGTGTAGAAGCGCACCAGCACGTGGGGGAGCCCGAGGGTGCCGAACAGCAGCGCGATGACGAGCGAGATCGTGCCGTACAGGGAGGCGTGCGCCGTCGTGTTCAGGTCGGTCGTGAACGCGCTGCCGCCCGCCGTGACCGACGCCCCGTCGGCTCCCAGGCGGAACAGGATGAACGCCGCCGGGACGGCGAGGGCCGTCAGCTTCAGCCAGTACTGGAAGGCCTGGACGAACGTGATGGAGCGCATGCCGCCCGTGACCACGCTCAGGCACACCACGACGACGACGGCGAGCGGTCCCACCCACGACGGCAGCCCCGTGGTGATCTGCACCGTCAGGGCCGCACCGTGGAGCTGCGGCACGATGTACAGCCAGCCGACGACGACGACGAGCATGCTCGTCACGCGGCGCACCATCAGCGAGTCCAGGCGTGCCTGCGCGAAGTCGGGGATGGTGTAGGCGCCCGAGCGGCGCAGCGGCGCGGCGACGAACAGCAGGAGCATCAGGTAGCCGGCGGTGTACCCGATCGGGAACCAGAGGGCATCCACCCCGGAGATGAGGATGAGCCCGGCGACGCCGAGGAAGCTCGCGGCGGACAGGTATTCGCCGCCGATCGCGGAGGCGTTCCACCAGGGGCGGACCGTCCGGGAGGCGACGTAGAAATCCCCGGTGGTCCGGGAGATCCGCAGGCCGTAGATGCCGATCAGCACGGTGCTGAGGGCCACGAGGAGCAGGGCCGTGTAGCCGACGGCGGGGCTGAGGTGCAGGCTGCCGGCGTCGAGCGCGTCAGTCATCGTCGACGAGGTCCTGGAAGCGCCGCTCGTTGCGGGAGGCGCTGCGTACGTAGAGGACCGCGCAGCCGATGACGAGCGGGTACACCCCGAGGCCGAGGATCAGCCAGGGGACGGGGACCGTCAGGACGGTCATCGCCTCGATGTCCGGGAACACCGCGAGCAGCACCGGGATGCCCATCAGGATCACCAGGAAGCCGCCCGCCACCACGAGGGCGAGGCGCAGCTGCGACCGGATCAGGGAGGCGACGAACAGCTGGCCCAGCTCGGACTGCTCGGCCATCTCGCGGGCCACGGGGAAGGACGCCCCGGTTGCGCGGGCGGCCGTCCTCGGGGCGGTCACCCGGACACGGCGGGGCGGCTCCGGCTGCTCCTGCGTCATCGGGGGGCTTCGGGGCTCACTGGCCCGGCCGGAGGCGGGTGGCCTCGAGCTTCTCGCGGACATCGGGGAGGTGCCGGCGGCTGACCGGCAGCTCGGCGTCGCCGACGAACAGGCTCGCCCGGCCGGCGCTGATCCGGACCTTCCGGACCTGGTCCATCGCCACGAGGTAGGAGCGGTGCGTGCGGAGGAAGCCTGCCTCGGCCCACTGGCGCTCGAGGTCGTTGAGCGGGATCCGGATGAGGTAGCTCGCCTCGGACGTGTGCAGGCGCGCGTAGTCGCCCTGCGCCTGGACGTAGCGCACGTCGTCGCGCCTGATCATGCGGCTGACGCCCCCCTGGTCCACGGTGATGACCTCCGGCGCCGGCGTCGAGCCCTCCATCAGCTCGCACACCCGGCGGACCGATTCCGCGAGGCGCTCGGTGCGCACGGGCTTCAGCAGGTAGTCGACGGCGCGCAGCTCGAAGGCCTCCAGGGCGCGGTCCTCGTCGGCGGTGACGAACACGACGGCGGGCGGACGGCTGAAGCGGGAGATCACCCGGGCGATGTCCAGCCCCGAGAGGGACGGCATGTGGATGTCGAGGAACAGGGCGTCGACGCTGTGCTGCTCGAGGGCCCTCAGCGCCTCCGCGCCGCTGGAGGCGCGGTGGATGGTCCCCACCCGCGCGTCCCTGCCGAGCAGGAACGCCAGTTCCTCGACGGCGGGGAGTTCATCGTCGGCGACGACCACAGTGAGCATGCGTCCTAGATTACGCGTTTCACGCCCGGTGGTCGGGCTGCGACTTGGGCACGCGCATCGTGATGAGCGTCCCGGCGCCGGGCGCGGTGTCGATGATCAGCCCGTGGTCGTCGCCGTACACCTGGCGCAGGCGGGAGTCGACGTTGCGCAGGCCCACGTGCACGCCCTCCGTGTGCCCGGCCAGCACGGACCGGAGGTGGTCGGGTTCGATCCCCACGCCGTCGTCCTCGATGGTCACCTCGGCGAAGGCCCCGACGTCGTGCGCGGTGATCGTGATGTTCCCGATGCCGTCCTTCGAATCGAGGCCGTGGCGCACCGCGTTCTCGACGAGCGGCTGGAGGCTGAGGAACGGGATGACGGTGCTGAGGACCTCCGGGCCGATCTCGAGGCTGACCTTGAGCCGGTCGCCGAACCGGGCGCGTTCCAGCAGGAGGTAGCGGTCGATGCTGCGCAGCTCCTCCGCGACGGTCGTGAAGTCGCCGTGGCGGCGGAAGGAGTAGCGCGTGAAGTCGGCGAACTCGACCACGAGGTCGCGGGCACGCTGCGGATCCGTGTTGATGAAGGACGCGATCGCGTTGAGCGAGTTGTAGATGAAGTGCGGGCTGATCTGCGCCCGCAGGGCCCGCACCTCCGCCTCCGCGAGGAGCCGGCGCGAGTAGTCCAGCTCGGCGAGCTCCACCTGGGTGGACACCCACCCGGCGAGCTCGTTCGTGGCCCGGACGAGGCCGGCGTTGACGTCCTCGGCGACGGCCCCGACGGTGCCGACCACGCGGTCGTCGACGCGGACGGGGGAGAGGACCAGCTCGCCGGGCTCCGCCAGCCCCGCGGCCTCGAGGTGCTGGCGCCGGAAGATCTGGGTGCGGCCGCTCTCGAGGACCTGCCGGACCAGGGGCATCACGTCCGGCGGCGTCCCGCGCCCGCCGTCCCAGGCGAGCACCCCGGCGTCGTCGCTGATCATGAGGACATCGCACCGCAGGAGTCCGTGCAGGTACCGGCTCGCCTTCGACGCCCCCGCCGGAGTGAGTCCCTCGCGCAGGTGCTCGGAGGCCAGGGAGGCGGTGTGGAGCGTGGCGTAGGTGGCGCGGTCGGCGTCGGACCCGAGGTCCCGGTACGAGCGCGACAGCCGGAAGCCGAGCGAGGCGACCACGGCGAGGGTGATGACGACGACGGCGCACACCAGGGCGGTGTCGACGGCGGCGCTGAACATGGCTCCAGCGTATCCGCCCGAGCTCCCCGGTCGTCCCGCCGGATGACCGTTCACCGCACCTACCGGCGCGCTCGGCGACGAACGCCCGTGTCCGGCTGGTGCGACCCGCGGCCGTCCCGCACAGTGATGGGAGTCACACCGACGTGCCTCCCTGTGTTGCGACGGTGCCGCCCTCGCGGCTGGAGTGACTCCCGACCTAGAAGGAGGAACCATGGGCTCGCACCCAGGAGAGCCGGACACCGGCTCCGGTCCTGCCGTCGACTTCACCGAAGTCCAGCAGACCGAGCAGTTCAGGGAACTGCGCAAGCGCCACCGCAGTTTCGTCTTCCCCATGGCAGTGTTCTTCCTGCTCTGGTACTTCGCCTACGTGCTGCTGGCCGCCTACGCGATCGACTTCATGGCCACGCCCGTGGTCGGCAACATCAACATCGGCATCATCCTGGGGCTGCTGCAGTTCGTCAGCACCTTCGCCATCACCATGTGGTACGTCAGCTATGCCAACCGGCGCCTCGACCCCATCGCCGCGAACCTCCGGCACGAGCTCGAGGAAGCGGCCCCCGAAGCGTTCATCGACCCGTCAGGCGGAAAGAAATGATCCCTCTCATGAGTGCGGGCGTCCGCGTCCCGCTCCAGACCACGGAGACGACGACGGTCGGCTCGCCGCTGCTCAACATCACCATCTTCGGACTGTTCGTCGCCGTCACCCTGGTGATCGTGCTCCGGGCGAGCCGCAACAACAAGACCGCGGCCGACTACTACGCCGCGGGCCGCTCCTTCACCGGCGGGCAGAACGGCACCGCCATCGCGGGCGACTACCTCTCGGCGGCGTCGTTCCTCGGCATCGTCGGCGCGATCGCCATCAACGGCTATGACGGCTTCCTGTACTCGATCGGGTTCCTCGTCGCGTGGCTCGTGGCGCTGCTGCTGGTCGCGGAGCTCCTCCGCAACACCGGCAAGTTCACCATGGCGGACGTGCTCTCCTTCCGCCTGAAGCAGCGTCCCGTCCGCATCGCAGCGGCCATCACCACGCTGGCGGTCTGCTTCTTCTACCTCCTCGCGCAGATGGCGGGCGCCGGTGGACTCGTCTCGCTTCTGCTCGGCATCGACGACCGCCTCGGCCAGTCCCTGGTCATCACCGTCGTCGGCGTGCTCATGATCATGTACGTCCTCATCGGCGGCATGAAGGGCACCACCTGGGTGCAGATCATCAAGGCCTGCCTGCTGATCGCCGGCGCGTTCATCATGACCATCTGGGTCCTGGCCCTGCACGGCTTCAACCTCTCCACGCTGCTCGGCGCGGCGATCGAGACCTCCGGCAACGCGGCCATCACCAGCCCCGGCCTGCAGTACGGCCTCAGCTCCATCACGCGGCTCGACTTCCTCTCGCTGGCGCTCGCGCTGGTGCTCGGCACCGCGGCCCTGCCGCACGTGCTCATGCGCTTCTACACCGTCCCGACGGCGAAGGAGGCCCGCCGGTCCGTGGTCTGGGCCATCTGGCTCATCGGTGCGTTCTACCTCTTCACGCTCGTGCTCGGCTACGGCGCCAGCGCGCTGATCGGCTCGGACCGCATCCTGGCCGCTCCGGGCGGCGTGAACTCGGCGGCCCCGCTGCTCGCCTACGAGCTCGGCGGGTCGATCCTCCTCGGCCTCATCTCCGCCGTCGCCTTCGCCACGATCCTCGCGGTCGTCGCAGGCCTGACCATCACCGCCGCGGCCTCCTTCGCCCACGACATCTACGCGAGCGTCATCCGCAAGGGCAAGGTCAACCCCGACGGCGAGGTCAAGGTGGCCCGCCGCACCGTCGTCGTGATCGGCCTGCTGTCCATCCTTGGCGGCATCGGTGCGCAGGGGCAGAACGTCGCGTTCCTCGTGGCGCTCGCCTTCGCCGTGGCGGCCAGCGCCAACCTGCCGACCATCCTCTACTCGCTGTTCTGGAAGAAGTTCAACACCCAGGGCGCGGTCTGGAGCATGTACGGCGGCCTCGGCTCGGCCATCCTGCTGATCGCCCTCTCGCCCGTCGTCTCCGGCGGCGAGAAGTCGATGATCCAGGGCGCGGACTTCTCGCTGTTCCCGCTCAGCAACCCGGGCATCGTCTCGATCCCGCTCGCGTTCTTCCTCGGCTGGCTGGGCACCACGCTCTCCCGGACCCCGGAGGACCCGATGAAGCAGGCCGAGATGGAGGTGCGCTCGCTGACCGGTGTCGGAGCCGAGAAGGCCACCGACCACTGATCCGGTCCACCCGAGCACGACCGAAGCCGCCCCGCCGCATGGTGGGGCGGCTTCGTCCGTTCATGGAGGGACGATCAGGACGTCGGTCGCGGTCCGCGGGCCAGCAGCGGCTCGACCCGGAACGGGATCAGCTCGCCCATGGCCAGGGAGGTGTCGCAGCGCTCCACGCCGTCGCACGCGAGGATCTTGCCGTTGATCCGGAAGAGGTCCTCGGCGTCGACGGCGACCACACGGACCAGGATGTCGGCCTGCCCGGTCAGGCCGAAGGCCTCGATGACCTCGGGCACCGCCTCGATGCTGCGGGTGATGGCCGCGAGCTTCTGCTGCTGCACATGGACGTGGATGAACGCCGTCAGGGGGTAGCCGAGGGCCACGGTGCTGATGCGCCGCTCGAAGGAGAGGAAGACCCCCTTCTTCTCGAGCTGTGCCATCCTCGCCTGGACCGTGTTCCGGGAGAGGCCGAGCTTCTGGGCGAGGGCGACGACGGTGCGCCGGGGGTCCTTCGCCAGGGCCTGCAGCAGGCGTGTGTCGGTGAGGTCGAGGGGGTGCATAGTGCGCAACGCTAACACGGCCCCCGAGGCTCCTACAGGGCACTCTGCTCAGTCGAGAGCGTTACGGTTGTGCCGCCTGTACGGTGTGAGTAGGGTCACAACCACTCCGGGCAACGGCGCCCGGATTCCCTCCCAGCCGTGCGGACAGCCGGCGGAGGGTCCTCTGCGAACTGCGAAGGTTGCGTGCAATGGCTCAGGACGGCACCCGGCCAGGACCGGGATCCACCGGCGGGATCGACGACGCCGCACCGGCGGGCGGGACGGTGCTCCCGGGCCCCGCCCACACGGGGGCGGACGACCTCGTCCAGCTCATCGACCACCTCGGTGTCCGCCACGCCAACGCACACTACGACGGACTCGTGGCCGACATCGACGGCGCCGCGCTGCAGAAGCTCTACGAGGACATGGTGGTGGTACGTCGCATCGACGCCGAGGCCACCGCGCTCCAGCGCCAGGGGGAGCTGGCCCTCTGGCCGCCGCTGCTGGGACAGGAGGCGGCGCAGATCGGGTCCGGTCGCGCCCTCCGCGAGGACGACTTCGTGTTCTCCAGCTACCGGGAGAACGCCGTGGCCTACTGCCGGGGCGTGGACCTCGCGGACATCCTCCGGGTCTGGCGGGGCAACGCGTCCTCGGGCTGGGACCCGTACACGATCAACATGGCCACCCCGCAGGTCATCATCGGGGCACAGACCCTCCACGCCACGGGGTACGCGATGGGCATCATCAACGACGGCGCCGATTCCGTGGCGGTGGCCTACTTCGGTGACGGCGCCACGAGCCAGGGCGACGTCAACGAGGCCATGGTCTTCGCCGCCAGCTACCAGGCGCCGGTGATCTTCTTCTGCCAGAACAACCACTGGGCCATCTCCGAGCCGGTAGGGCTGCAGGCGCACGTGCCGATCGCGCGCAGGGCGCCCGGCTTCGGCATCCCGTCCGTGCGCGTGGACGGCAACGACGTCCTGGCGTGCCTCGCCGTGACCCGGGAGGCCCTCGCCCGCGCCCGTTCCGGCGGTGGCCCCACCTTCGTCGAGGCCGTCACGTACCGCATGGGGCCCCACACGACGGCTGACGATCCCACGCGCTACCGGGACGCCAACGAGCTCGAGGACTGGGCGGCGCGCGACCCGCTGGCCCGCCTCGCGACCCTGCTCGACTCCCTCGGCCTGCTGGAGGCCGAGTACACGGACTCCGTGAAGGCGAAGGCCGATTCCGTGGCCGCCGAGCTGCGGGAAGGCTGCCTGTCCATGCCGGAACCCGCGCCGTCGGACGTGTTCAGGCACGTGTACAGCACGCCGAACTCGTGGCTGGACCGCCAGCAGGACCACTACGAGCGCTACCTCGCCTCCTTCGCCCAGGCACCCCAGGAAGGACCCCGCTGATGTCCACCATGACCTTCGGCCGCGCGATCACCGCCGGTCTCCGCCGCGCCATGGACGACGACCCCAAGGTGATCCTCATGGGTGAGGACATCGGCAAGCTCGGGGGCGTCTTCCGCATCACCGACGGCCTGCAGAAGGACTTCGGGCCACACCGCGTCATGGACAGCCCGCTCGCCGAGGCCGGCATCATGGGCACTGCCGTCGGCATGGCGTACCGCGGGTACCGGCCGGTCGTCGAGATCCAGTTCGACGGCTTCATCTACCCGGCGTTCGACCAGATCGTGTGCCAGGTGGCCAAGCTGCACTACCGCACGCAGGGTGCCGTGAAGATGCCGATCACCATCCGCGTGCCCTTCGGCGGCGGCATCGGCTCCCCGGAGCACCACTCCGAGTCCCCGGAGGCCTACTTCACCCACACCTCCGGCCTGCGGGTGGTCAGCGTCTCCAACCCGCAGGACGCCTACACGATGATCCAGCAGGCCATCGCGAGCGACGATCCCGTCCTCTACTTCGAGCCCAAGCGGCGCTACCACGTCAAGGGCGAGGTGGACGAGGGCGTGGATCCGGCGTCGTCGGACATGGGTGCCGCGCGCGTGGTCACTGAGGGGACCGATGTCACGCTCGTGACCTACGGTCCGCTGGTCCCGACCGCCCGCGACGCCGCCGTCGCGGCGTCCGACGACGGCATCTCGATCGAGGTGATCGACCTGCGCTCGCTCGCGCCGATCGACTTCGCGACGGTCGAGGCCTCGGTGCGGAAGACGGGCCGGCTCGTCGTCACGCACGAGGCCGCGCAGTCCGGCGGGCTCGGAGCGGAGATCGCCGCGAGCATCACGGAGCGGTGCTTCGACTACCTGGAGCACGCGCCCGTGCGCGTCACGGGCTTCGACATCCCCTACCCGTACTCGAAACTCGAATTCCACCACCTCCCGGACCTCGACAGGATCCTCGACGGAGTGGACCGCGCCCTGCGCCGGCCGAACTCCCTCAGCGGACTCGACCGCCCGGATGGCAGCCAGGGAGCAGGACAGTGACCGTGACCGCGTCGAGGACCACCACCAGCATCCGCGAGTTCCGCCTGCCCGACCTGGGGGAGGGGCTGACGGAGTCGGAGATCGTCCAGTGGCACGTCGCCGAGGGTGACACCGTGGAGCTCAACCAGATCATCGCCGACGTCGAGACCGCGAAGGCCGTCGTCGAACTGCCGTCGCCCTACGCCGGCGTGGTGGTGCGGCTGCACGAGGCGGCGGGGAGCGTCGTCGACGTCGGAGCGCCGATCGTCTCGTTCGAGGTGGCCGGTTCCTCCGGGCCCGACGACGTCCCGACCCCGCCGTCGGCCACCCGCGGGCCGGTGCCTGCCGGGCCGCCGCCCGACGAGCCGGCGCCCGCCCGGCGCGAGCCGAACCTCGTGGGCTACGGAGCCGCCGTGGAGAAGGGCGGCCGCCCGCAGCGGCGCGGCCGCGTCCTCCCGGCGGTCGGCGCCCCGCACCCGGCAGCAGTCCAGCAGCCCGCAGCGAGCACCCCGCACCCTGCGGCGTCCGGGCATCGTGAGCGGCCGCGGTCGACGCCGCCCGTCCGCAAGCTGGCACGCGACCTCGGCGTCTCCCTCGACGCCCTGACGGGTACAGGTCCCGGCGCGCTCATCACCCGGGCGGACGTGCTGGCCGCGCTCGCGGGCACGGGGGGGAGTCCGGCCGGACCCGCTGCGGCGCCGGCCTCGCCGGAGCCCCTCCCGGTCCGCTCGAGCGCCGGGGAGATCCGGACACCGATCCGTGGCATGCGGAAGCACACGGCGGCCGCCATGGTGGCCAGTGCGTTCTCGGCCCCGCACGCCACCGAGTTCCTGACGATCGACGTCACGCCGACCATGGAGCTGCTCGCGGAACTCAGGGCCGGCCGCGCCTTCGAGGGCACCCGGGTGACGCCGCTGACCGTCGTGGCGAAGGCCGTGTGCATCGCCATCGCGCGCAACCCGACCCTCAACTCGTCCTGGGACGAGCAGGCACAGGAGATCGTGCAGTACGCGGACGTGAACCTGGGGATCGCCGCCGCGACGCCGCGCGGACTGCTCGTACCGAACATCAAGGCCGCGCAGGCGCTGACCCTGAAGGACCTCGCCCAGGCGCTCGGGGCCCTGACCGAGACCGCCAGGGCCGGCAGGACGCCGCCGGCCGATCTCACGGGCGGCACCCTCTCCATCACGAACATCGGTGTCTTCGGCATCGACGCCGGCACGCCGATCCTCAACCCGGGGGAGGCGGCGATCCTCGCGATGGGCGCCGTCCGCACCACGCCGTGGGAGTACCGGGGGGAGATCGCCCTGCGGTCCGTGATGACGCTCAGCCTGTCCTTCGACCACCGGCTCGTGGACGGCGAGCAGGGCTCACGCTTCCTGGCGGACGTCGGCACCATCCTGAGGAACCCGGCGATGGTCCTGGCGATGGTCTGACCGGCCCCGCCGGCGGGCCACGGCGCTACGAGTAGAGGCTGCGGTAGCTCTCGGAGCGCTCGAGGTAGGGCTCCCACAGGATCGTCCCGGGGTCGGCGCCGCCGATCGCGGCACCGAGACGGTCGAGGTAGTAGTCCCACCCGGGTCCGACGCCGGCGGCCATGGCCGCGCCGACCGGGCCGTCGGGGACGGCCTGGGTGAAGACGAGGGTCGTCAGCCCGTCCGCCTCGCCGAGCTCCAGGGTGTGCTGCCAGGCGATGCGCGGACCGGATCCGTCGGCCGAGAAGGGGGCGCTGTCGCGGCTGCGGACCTCGAGGCGGCGCGGCGGCTCGCAGGTCTCGACGAGGTAGACCTCCTCGGGCACGTCCTCGCCCTCGGCGGTCATCCGGAAGACGACGTCGCCGGAGGCCGGGTTCCCCGTCCACGTGCCGATCCAGCGCTCCATCCGCCGCGGCTCGGTACAGGCGGCCCACACGTCGGCGATCGGCGCGGCGAACGTGCGCGTGAAGACGATCCGCTCCACGCCGTTGCGTGTCTCGCGGCGGCCGAGCGGGGTGGTGCTCACGCGGTGTCCTCCTGGCGGCTCGGCAGTGCTACGGCAGTGCTACGGCAGTTCGAGGATGAGTTCCCTGACCACGGCGCCCCGGGCGGGGGCGAAGCCCTGCGTCTCGCCGACCTGCCGGAACCCCCAGCGCTCGAGGATGCGGATGGAGCTCACGTTGTCGGCGACCGCGCGGGCGCGGATGGGCCGCTGCGTCACCTCGTTGAGGAACTGGCCGACGGCGGCGGTGGTGATCCCCTGCCCCCAGCGGGACCGGTCGATCCAGTAGCTGATCTCGGGCGTCTCGCCGTCGTGATAGGCGAGGATGCTGCCCACCACGTCACCGTCGGAGAGGATGGTGCGCACCGTGATCCGGGGGTCGTTGAGGATGTCCTGCCAGTGGTTGTCGAACACGCCGCGGTCGGACGGGTTCTTGGCCCCGAAGGCGGCCATGTGGTTGGCGCTCGGGTCCAGCTGGTGCGAGAAGAACTCGTCGAGGTCGGTGGCTTCAACGGGACGTAGCGTGATCACGGCGGTACCTTCAGTCGGTGGTGTGGCCGGGCGGTCGGCGCGGCAGGAACTTCTCGTGCTTCAGCGTACTAGGCGGGGCGGCCCGCGGCCCGGGTGGGGCGCGGTCCGTCACACCGTCAGCGCCGCCCACGCCATCTGCTCCAGGAGGTCCCGGAACGCGGCGAGTTCACGTGCGGAACTGGGACGGTGGGTGGTGTGCGGGGTCGAGTTGATCAGCCCGAACACGGCGTGCACCTTGCGCCGCAGCAGCGACGCCTCGGTGTCCGGCCGGTAGGCGGCCAGCTCGTCGACCCACACCTGGACATAGGTGCGCTGCAGGGACCGCACGGCGCGCTGGTCGTCGGCCGCCAGCGCGCCGAGGTCGCGGTCCTGGACGCGGATGACATCGGCGTGGCTCACGGCGAACTCCACCTGGAACCGGATGAGGCCCTTCAGGGCCTCCTCGGGTGACACGGCCGCCCCGGCGACCTCTCGCCCGCCGTCGAGCAGGTCCTCGCTGACCCCGGTGAGCAGGGCGGCGAGCACCGAGGGCTTGCCCGCGAAGTGCCGGTAGACGGCGGGTCCGCTCACCCCGGCTGCGGCGCCGAGGTCCTCGATGGACACGCCGTTGTAGCCCCGCTCCGCGAACAGCGTGGCGGCGGCCCGGAGCAGCGCGGTGCGCCGTGTGGCCTTGGCGATGCTCCGGCCGGTCACGCGCTCTTCGATTGGCGATGCCTCCATGCGGGTCCTCGTCTGGTGTGGTTCCGGTCGTGTCCAAGGGAAATGTCCCCCTCATTCTGATGGACTTCCGGGTTAATGACCACTAACCTGAAACCGGTTAGTGTGTGCTAACTGAACCGTGCCCGAGGAAGTTGTCGATGGAGACCCTGACGTCGAAGGTGGATCCGCTCTCAACGGCGTTCACCGCGAACCATGCCGCCCAGACCGCGCTCGTCGAGGACCTCCGCGCGCGCCTCGCCACGGGCGCCCTCGGCGGACCCGAGCGGTCGCGGGAGCGGCACGTCGCACGCGGCAAGCTCCTCCCGCGCGAGCGCATCGACCGGCTCCTCGACGACGGCAGCCCGTTCCTCGAGATCGCGCCGCTGGCGGCGAACGGCATGTACGACGACGAGTGCCCGGGGGCGGGCGTGATCGCCGGGATCGGCCTGGTGCACGGGCGCCACGTCCTCGTGATCTCGAACGACGCCACCGTCAAGGGCGGCACCTACTACCCGATGACGGTGAAGAAGCACCTCCGCGCACAGGAGATCGCCCTCGAGAACAACCTGCCGTGCGTCTACCTCGTCGATTCCGGCGGAGCGTTCCTGCCCCGCCAGGACGACGTGTTCCCGGACCGCAACCACTTCGGCCGCATCTTCTACAACCAGGCCACCATGTCGGCGCGCAAGATCCCGCAGATCGCCGCGGTGCTGGGGAGCTGCACCGCCGGCGGCGCCTACGTCCCGGCCATGAGCGACGAGACCGTGATCGTCCGCAACCAGGGCACCATCTTCCTGGGCGGACCGCCGCTCGTGAAGGCCGCGATCGGCGAGGTGGTGACCGCGGAGGAGCTCGGCGGCGGCGACGTGCACGCCCGGGTCTCCGGCGTGACGGACCACCTGGCCGACAACGACGAGCACGCGCTCGAGATCGTCCGCGACATCATCGCCACCCTGCCGCCCGCCACCCTTGTGCCGTCCGTGCCGGTCCTCGCGCCGGCCGTCGCGGAGGACGGGCTCTACGGGGCCGTGCCCACGGACGTCAACGCCTCCTACGACGCCCGCGAGATCATCGCGCGCCTCGTCGACGGATCGCTCTTCCACGAGTTCAAGCGCGACTACGGGACCACGCTCGTCACGGGCTTCGCGACCATCCACGGGCACCGCGTGGGCATCGTCGCCAACAACGGCGTCCTGTTCAGCGAGTCCGCGCTCAAGGGCGCCCACTTCATCGAGCTCTGCGACCAGCGCGGCGTCCCCCTCGTCTTCCTGCAGAACCTCTCCGGCTTCATGGTCGGCAGGGACTACGAGGCCGGCGGCATCGCGAAGAACGGCGCCAAGATGGTCACCGCGGTCGCCACCGCGCGCGTGCCGAAACTGACCGTCGTCGTCGGCGGGTCCTTCGGCGCCGGGAACTACTCCATGTGCGGCAGGGCGTTCTCGCCCCGCTTCCTGTGGATGTGGCCCGCCGCCCGCATCTCCGTCATGGGCGGCAACCAGGCGTCCTCGGTCCTCGCCACCGTCCGCCGCGACCAGCTCGAGGCCCGCGGCGAGGAATGGGCGCTCGAGGACGAGGAGGCGTTCCGCGCGCCCATCCGCGCCCAGTACGAGGCGCAGGGCAACCCCTACTACTCGACGGCGCGGCTCTGGGACGACGGCGTGATCGACCCCGCCGACACCCGCACCGTCCTCGGCCTCGCCCTCGAGGTCTGCGCCAACGCGCCCCTGCCCGATACCTCCTTCGGCCTCTTCCGGATGTGACCAGATGACCCCCAGCCCGACCCCCGACACGATGCCCGACCCGACCCCGACCGCCGCGTGGCCCTTCGACACCGTCCTCGTGGCCAACCGCGGGGAGATCGCCTGCCGCGTCATCCGGTCCGTCCGCGCGCTGGGCCTGCGCTCGGTCGCCGTGTACAGCGACGCCGACGCCGGCGCCCGCCACGTCCTCGAAGCGGACGTCGCCGTCCGCCTCGGCGCCGCCGCACCGTCGGAGAGCTACCTCTCCATCCCCGCCGTCGTCGAGGCCTGCCGGCGCACGGGAGCCGAGGCGGTCCACCCCGGGTACGGGTTCCTCAGCGAGAACGCCGCCTTCGCCGATGCGCTGCAGGAGGCCGGGATCGTCTTCATCGGCCCGAGCGTCCACTCCCTCGACGTCATGGGGGACAAGATCCGGTCCAAGAACCACGTGGCCGGGTTCGGCGTGCCCGTGGTCCCGGGCATCGCCGAGCCGGGCCTGACGGACGAGGACCTGATCCGTGAGGCCGCCGCCGTCGGGTTCCCGCTGCTCATCAAGCCCTCCGCGGGAGGCGGCGGCAAGGGGATGCACGCCGTCCACCGCGCCGAGGACCTGCCCGAGGTGCTCACGACCGCCCGCCGTGTGGCCGCCCGCGCCTTCGGCGACGACACCCTGTTCCTGGAACGCCTCATCGAGAGGCCCCGCCACATCGAGGTGCAGGTCCTCGCCGACTCCCACGGCACCGTGATCCACCTCGGCGAGCGCGAGTGCTCGCTGCAGCGCCGCCACCAGAAGGTGATCGAGGAGGCGCCGTCGGCCCTGCTCGACGAGGCCACGCGCCTGCGGATCGGCGAGGCCGCGTGCAACGCCGCCCGCAGCGTGGACTACACGGGTGCCGGGACGGTCGAGTTCCTCGTCTCCGATGCCGCGCCGGACGAGTTCTTCTTCATGGAGATGAACACGCGCCTGCAGGTGGAGCACCCGGTCACGGAGCTCGTCACCGGGGTGGACCTCGTCGAATGGCAGATCCGCGTCGCCGCGGGGGAGCGCCTGCCGCTCACGCAGGAGGACGTCGTCCTCACCGGCCACGCCGTCGAGGCGCGCGTGTACGCGGAGAACCCGGAGGCCGGCTTCCTGCCGTCCACGGGCAGCATCCTGGCGCTCGCCGAACCGGCCGGGGACGGGATCCGTGTGGACAGTTCCCTGCTGCCCGGGGGCACCGTCTCGTCGTCGTACGATCCGATGCTCGCCAAGGTGATCGCCTGGGGGGCCGACCGCGCGCAGGCGCTCGACCGCCTGGACGCGGCGCTCGCCGGCACGGTGGTCCTCGGCGTGGACACCAACCTCGAGTACCTGCGCCTGCTGATCGGGGACGACGACGTCCGGGCCGGGCGCCTCGACACCACCCTCATCGAGCGGAAGCTCCCCGACCTGGCCTTCCGGCGCGTCACCGCGCAGGACCTGGCGCTCGCCGCCGTCCTCCTCGTCGAGGCCGAGGGTGCAGCCGGGGTCCGCGGCGGGTCGCCCTGGCGCCGCGGGGACGGTTTCCGCCTCGGCCCGGCGCGCCCGCACACCGTGCCCCTCGAGTACGACGGCGGGACGGCGCCCGTCGCGCTGCTGCGCGACGGCACGGGCTGGACCGCCACGGTCGACGACGTCACGCCCGCCATCGCCGTCACGGTCGAGGCCGGCGTGCCGGGCGCGACCCTCGACGGCATCCGGTCGCGCCTCCCGTACGCGGTCGACGGCGACACCGTCTGGATCGGCGACGCCGGATGGTCCACGCGCATCCGCCGGCCCGGCCGCCGCGAACTCGTCGACGCCGCACGGTCCCGCATCACGCGGGAGGAGGGGGCCGCGGATCCGCTGGTCCGCAGCCCCATGCCCGGGACCGTCGTGTCCGTCGCGGTCGCGGACGGAGCGACGGTCGAGGCCGGCGACGTCCTCGTGGCCGTCGAGGCCATGAAGATGGAACACCAGCTCACCGCCGGCCTGTCCGGCGTCGTCCGCCTGTCCCTCAAGCCCGGGGACCTCGTGAAGGCACAGCAGATCGTCGCCACCATCGAGGCCGCCCCGGTACCCGGCTCCACCTCCAGCACCGCCCCCACAGCAGGATCCACGGAAGGGAACGCAGCATGAACTTCGAACTGAGCGAGGAATACCAGGACCTCGTGGACACCGTCCGCGAGTTCGCCGACGAGGTGGTGGCGCCGGTCTCCGCCAAGCACGACGCCGAACACAGCTTCCCGTACGAGGTCGTCAAGCAGATGGGGGACATGGGCCTCTTCGGGCTCCCGTTCCCCGAGCAGTACGGGGGTATGGGCGGCGACTACTTCGCGCTGTGCCTGGCCCTCGAGCAACTGGCCCGCGTGGACCAGTCCGTCGCCATCACGCTCGAGGCCGGCGTATCCCTCGGCGCCATGCCCGTCTACCGGTTCGGCACCGAGGAGCAGAAGCAGCAGTGGCTGCCGTCCCTCGCGTCGGGCTCGGCCCTGGGTGGTTTCGGCCTCACGGAGTCCGAGGCCGGCTCGGACGCGTCCGGCACGAAGACGACGGCGAAGCTCGAGGACGGGCCCGGCGGTTCCGAGTGGGTGGTCAACGGCACGAAGGAGTTCATCACCAACTCCGGCACCGACATCACGTCCCTGGTCACCGTCACCGCCGTCACGGGCACCTCCGAGCGGCCCGACGGCTCGGTGAAGAAGGAGATCTCCACCATCCTCGTCCCCACGGACACGCCCGGGTTCACCGCGGAGAAGGCCTACAACAAGGTGGGCTGGAACGCCTCCGACACGCACCCGCTGACCCTCAAGGACGTCCGTGTCCCCGAGGCGAACCTGCTCGGCACGCGTGGCCGCGGCTACGCCAACTTCCTGCAGATCCTCGACGAGGGCCGCATCGCCATCGCCGCACTCGCCACCGGCGCGGCCCAGGGGTGCGTGGAACAGTCCATCCGCTACGCCGGGGAGCGCAGGGCCTTCGGCAACACCATCGGCGCCTACCAGTCCATCCAGTTCAAGATCGCCCGTATGCAGGTCCGCGCGCACACCGCGCGCCTCGCCTACTACGACGCCGCGTCCCGCATGCTCGCGGGCAAGCCGTTCAAGACGCAGGCGTCCATCGCCAAGCTCGTGGCCGGCGAGGCCGCCATGGACAACGCCCGCGATGCGACACAGATCTTCGGCGGCTACGGTTTCATCAACGAGTTCGTGGTGTCGAGGCACTACCGTGACTCGAAGATCCTCGAGATCGGTGAGGGGACCACGGAGGTCCAGCTCATGCTCATCGCGAGGGAACTCGGCCTCTAGGTCCATCCGGCCGACGACGGCGACGGCGACACGAAGGAGAAGCAGTGATCAACAAGGTGGTTGGCAGCGCGGCGGAGGCCGTGGCGGACATCCCCGACGGCGCATCGCTCGCGGTCGGCGGGTTCGGCCTCTGCGGCATCCCGGTGACCCTGATCGAGGCCCTGCACGGCCAGGGGACGGCGGAGCTCGAGACGGTGAGCAACAACTGCGGTGTGGACGACTGGGGGCTCGGGATCCTCCTGTCCGACCACCGCATCCGCCGGACCATCAGCTCCTACGTCGGGGAGAACAAGGAGTTCGCCCGCCAGTACCTCGCCGGCGAGCTCGAGGTGGAGCTCACGCCGCAGGGCACGCTCGCCGAGAAGCTGCGCGCAGGGGGTGCGGGCATCCCGGCGTTCTACACGACGGCGGGCGTCGGCACCCAGGTCAGCGAGGGCGGCCTGCCGCAGCGCTACGACGCCGAGGGGAACGTCACGCGAGCCTCCCAGCCCAAGGAGGTGCGGTCCTTCGACGGCGTCGACTACGTGCTCGAGGAATCCCTGCGCCCCGACTACGCGCTGGTCCATGCATGGAAGGGCGACCGCCACGGCAACCTCGTGTTCCACGCCACCGCCATGAACTTCAACCCGCTGTGCGCCCAGGCCGGCCGCATCACCATCGCGGAGGTGGAGGAACTCGTGGAACCCGGCGAGCTCGACCCCGGCCAGGTCCACACGCCCGGCATCTTCGTCCAGCGCGTCGTCGTCGCCCCTGACCCCGAGAAGCGCGTCGAGAAGCGGACGGTCTCGCTGGCCGCACCCGCAGGATCCGCCGCACCCGTCGCCTCCGAAGGAGCATGACCATGGCACTCTCACGCAACGAACTCGCGGCCCGGGTGGCCCTGGAACTCGAGAACGGCCAGTACGTGAACCTCGGGATCGGCATGCCCACCCTCATCCCCAACTACATCCCCGACGGCGTCGAGGTGGTGCTGCACTCCGAGAACGGCATCCTCGGCGTGGGGCCGTACCCGGCGGAGGACGCGGTGGATCCCGATCTCATCAACGCCGGCAAGGAGACCGTGACCGCCAACGTAGGCGCCGCGTTCTTCGACTCGGCGTCCTCCTTCGGCATGATCCGCGGCGGGCACGTGGATGTCGCGGTGCTCGGAGCCATGGAGGTGGCCCGGAACGGCGACCTCGCGAACTGGATGGTGCCCGGCAAGATGGTCAAGGGCATGGGCGGCGCCATGGACCTCGTGTTCGGGGCCAAGCGCGTGATCGTCATGATGGAGCACGTGGACCGTGCCGGGCGGCCGAAGATCGTCGAGTCCTGCTCCCTGCCGCTCACCGGCAAGGGCTGCGTGGACAGGATCATCACCGACCTCGCCGTGATCGACGTCGGACCCGACGGCCTCGTGCTGCGCGAGACGGCACCCGGCGTCAGCACCGACGACGTCGTCGCGGCCACCGGCGCAGCGCTGCGCGTGGAGCTCGGGGGAGAGGCATGATCGAACAGCGCGGCCTGTACTTCGACGAGCTCGAGGTCGGTTCCGTCTATGCGCACCGGCCGGGCCGCACGCTCACCGAGGCCGACAACGTCCTGTTCACCACGCTCACCATGAACACCCAGGCGCTGCACCTGGACGCGGCGTGGTCGGCGGGCCAGCCGTTCGGGCAGCGGCTCGTCAACTCGATGCTGACCCTGGCCACGCTCGTGGGGCAGTCCGTCTCCCAGCTGACGCAGGGCACCATCGTGGCGCAGCTCGGACTCACCGACGTCGCCTTCCCGAAGCCGCTCTTCCATGGGGACACCCTGTACACCGAGACCGAGATCACCGGGGTCCGCCCGTCGTCGTCCCGTCCGGGGCAGGGCGTCGTCACCATGGCGCACACGGGGCGGAACCAGCACGGGGAGGTCGTGGCGACCGCGACCCGCAGCGTGCTCATGTGGTCCTCGACGGGGCCCCGGGACGGCCTGGCATGAGCGGCATCGTCCTCCCCCCTGCACTGGGCCCGGCCCTGCTGTTCTGCCCGGCGGACCGTCCGGAGCGGTATGTGAAGGCCGCGGACCGCTCCGACACCGTCATCCTCGACCTCGAGGACGCCGTCGCGCCGGGGGCCAAGGAGTCGGCGCGGGAGGCGCTCGCCGCATCCACCCTCGACCCGGGGCATACCGTGGTGCGCCTCAACGCCGTCGGGACACCGGACTTCGCACGCGACTGCGACGCCGTCCGCCGCACGCCCTACCGCACGGTCATGCTTGCCAAGACGGAGTCGCCCGACGACGTCGCCGCGGTCCGTGCGGCGCTCGGCGCCGTGGAGGTCATCGCCCTGTGCGAGACCGCGCGGGGAGTCGTGAACGTCGCGGAGATCGCCCGCGCCGAGGGGGTCAGCGCCCTGATGTGGGGCGCCGAGGACCTCGTGGCCTCCCTCGGGGGGACCTCGAGCCGGCGTCCGGACGGCAGCTACCGTGCGGTGGCCCTCCAGGCGCGCTCGCAGGTGCTGCTCGCCGCCGGGGCCGCGGACCGGCAGGCCATCGATGCCGTGTACGTGGACATCACCGACCTCGACGGCCTTGCAATGGAGACCGACGACGCCGTGGCCTCGGGCTTCGATGCGAAGGCCTGCATCCACCCGGGCCAGGTCGCCGCGGTCCGTGCCGCCTTCGCGCCGGCCGCGGCCGAGGTGGAGCGGGCGCGGGCGATCCTGGCTGCGGCCGAGAACGAGCGAGGGGTCTTCACGTTCGAGGGGCGCATGGTGGACGAGCCGATCCTCAGGCACGCGCGCCGTGTTCTGGGCAGGGTGTCGGGCAGCTGACATCCCCGACGGGGGATTGTGCTCCGCACCGATCTTTGTACGCTGGGGCGATGCAACCGCTGCGGTACTCCATCAACCTCACCCTGGACGGGTGCTGCGACCACCGTGTGGGCGAGGCGGACGAGGAACTGCATCGGCACGCCGTGGAGAACCTCGAGCGCGCCGATGCCCTCCTGTTCGGCCGGGTGACCTACGGGATGATGGAGGCGGCGTTCCGCGCGCCGGTCCGAACAGATGCAGCGCCCGCCTGGACGGAGCCCTTCGCCCGCACCATCGATGCGGCGAAGAAGTACGTCGTATCGAGCACCCTGGAGCGCGTCGACTGGAACGCCGAACTGCTGTGTGGCGATCTGGCGGACAGTGTCCGGGAGCTCAAACAGGGGCCGGGCAGAGGGCTGTTCACCGGTGGGGTGATGCTCCCTCGTGCTCTGGCGGAGCTGGGCCTGATCGACGAGTACGAGTTCGTGGTGCACCCACGGATCGCAGGCCACGGCCCTACGCTCTTCGCCGGGCTCTCACAGCACCTGGATCTCCGCCTGGTGGATCGGCAGGAGTTCGACTCCGGTGCGGTGGCCCTGCGATACGAGCCGCGAGGGTAGCCCTGAGGTCCTACCGCATCGAGCCGGTCTGATCTTGTCCGGGTGATCGGACGGCGCTGCGCTCGCCGGACGTACCGTGGCACCGCCGTCCGCCCGATCGTCAGAAGGGCGGCAGGGTTTCCTCATCAGCCACCCCCTCGGTACGCATGGCCGCCTCGAGCTCGCGCAGGATCCGGGCGGTCTCCGCCGAGTGCGGGTCGCCGGGCGGTGGTTCGGGCGGTGTCGTATACGTCCGACCACCCGGTGACAGCCACGTCAGCCCGCCGTCGGGATCGGGCCTCGGCGTCCAGTCCGTCTGGTGCTTCAGCATGTGGTGCCGCCTGCACACGGGGTGGAGGTTGTCCGCACTGGTTGATCCGTCGTCGACCCAGGCGAGCAGATGGTCGAGATCGCAGCGACTCGCGGGGCGGGAGCAGCCGTAGAAGCTGCAGGTCTTCTCCCGGAGCTGGACCCAGGTCCGCAGATCCTCGCTCGGACGGTACCGGGTGCGGTCGAGGCCGAGCACCGCACCCGTGTACGGATGGGTGAGCAGGCGCATCCACGAGGTGGCATCCGCGGCCAGGTGGCGAGCGGCGTCGGCGGGGATGGGGCCGTAGCCCTCGAGCTCGGCCGGTTCGTCGGTGAGTCCCATCAGCGAGAACACCGGGACGGTGACCACGATCCTCGCCGTGGAAGGACGCACACCCTGGCCGGTACTACTGCCTCCGGCGCCGCGCCGGCCGACGCTGCTGCCCGCGGCGTCGAGCCCTTCGCGGCCTCCGCAACCGCAGCGACCGCTGGTGGACGGCGTAGCGGCGGGCCGGCCCGCGCCGAGCAGCAGGTCGGCCAGCACATCGGCCCGCAGCTGAGGCAGCGTCCGCGGATCGTCGCCGCTCCGCAGAGTACGAGCCGCCGCGTCGACCATGGTGTGGGCCGCAAGTGCCTGCTCCGCGGGGAGGTAGGCACTCAACCACGCCATCCCGTCCCGGTCCGGTTCGAAGACGACGCACCGGTCGGCCGCCGCCCTCACCCGGCGCGCGGTCAGCGTCTCGGGGTGGAGCTTCTCCCTCAGCCGACGGCACCGTGCGGTGAGTTTCGGCCGGTTCAGGCTTCCCGCCACCTTCAGGATCTCGGTCTCGAATCCGCGCACGGCCTCGTCGGGGAGGGTGCAGGACTGCTCGACGATGACCGACGCGCGTCCTGGGCAGATATCGCCCTTTTCCAGGGCTGCCAACGTGTCCGTCAACTGGCCGGTCAACGTCAGCGACTCCGAGACGAGCCGCGCGGCGGACCCCTCGGACATCGTGAGCAGTGCTGCGGTCTCGGCGACCGTCTCGGTGAAGGCCAGGGACGAGGCCGGGCCCGACCAGGAATGGTGGTCCGGATTGCTGAAGGTATGGACCTTGGTGACCAGGCGGGCCCGCTGCGCGGCTGCCCAGGACGCCAGCCGGTCCGCGGCCCGCAGCAGGTCGAGGGTCGCGGCGGGACTGGACGGATCCATGGCGCCGGACGCTGCGCCCTCCAACCGGCCGACCAGGCCGTACGGCGTTGCGTCCTCGACGCGCGCACGGGCGTGTTCGTCGACCCCGTCATCATCGAATTCGCCATCCGAACCGAGAAGCTCGTCGAACGCATCCGCAGGCCAGCCCTCGAGCGCCTCGCTGTAGGCGTCCTCGAGAGTCAGCAGCACCGATTCGGTGGTCATGGCTCCAGCCAATCACCTCGCACCGACAAAACGGCCCGTGATCGAAGGCACGAAAAGCGCTGATTCCTGGACTTCCCGACTGGTGGCTGCCGAGCACCGAGCGACCCCAGGCCACGGCGCGAGGCGACCACCCGCTGCGGACCCGCCGACCGCCGCCGCAGGTCTGGACGACAGCCTGCCGCAGGCGCGAAACGACCACTCCCCGCGCAGTCCGGAGGGCCGGCACCGGCAGTCTGCGGGATACTGGGGCCATGGATTTCAGCAACCCCACCCGCGGGCACCGGCGCGTCACCATCCTCGGCTCCACCGGTTCGATCGGCACCCAGGCGCTCGACGTCATCGCCGCCGCCCCTGACCGCTTCAGCGTGGCAGGCCTCACCGCGGGCGGACGGAACCTCGACCTCCTCGCCCGCCAGGCCGTCGCCGTCCGGGCCCCCGCCGTCGGCGTCGCGTCCGCGACCGAAGCCGACCTCGAACTGGCGATCGCCCGTGCCGCCGACGACGCCGGTGTCAGCGGCTACGCCCCGCACCTGTTCGCCGGCGACCGGGCCGCGGCGGACGTCGCCGCCTGGCCGGACGCCGACGTCGTGCTCAACGGGATCACCGGGTCGATCGGGCTGGAACCCACCCTCGCCGCGCTCGGCGCCGGGCACCTCCTCGCGCTCGCGAACAAGGAGTCGCTGATCGCCGGCGGGGCCCTCGTGCGTGCGGCAGCAGCCCCGGGGCAGCTCGTCCCGGTCGATTCCGAGCACTCGGCGATCGCACAGGCACTTCGCGGGGGGACGGCGGACGAGGTGGACCGGCTCATCCTCACGGCGTCGGGCGGTCCGTTCCGCGGCATGACCCGCGCGCAGCTGCGGCACGCGACCCCCAGCCAGGCCCTCGCCCACCCCACCTGGGACATGGGCCGCGTGGTCAGCACCAACTCGGCGTCCATGGTCAACAAGGCCCTCGAGCTGGTGGAGGCGCATCTCCTTTTCGACATCCCGCTGGAGCGCATCGACGTCGTCGTGCACCCGCAGTCCGTGATCCACTCGATGGTCCAGTTCGTCGACGGGTCAACCCTGGCGCAGGCGTCACCGCCCGACATGCGCCTCCCGATCGCCCTCGGCATGGGCTGGCCGTTCCGCGTGCCCGGCTCGGCGAGGGCCTGCGACTGGAGCCGCCCCGAGGAATGGACCTTCGAGCCGCTCGACGACGACGCCTTCCCCGCGGTCGCCCTGGCCAAGCGGGCGGCAGCGGAGGGCGGCACCCGCATGGCCGTCTACAACGCGGCGAACGAGGAAGCCGTGGACGCCTTTCACAGGGGAGTCATAGGTTTCACTGACATCGTGGACACGGTCTCCGCGGTCGTCGAGGAGCAGCGTGCGCAGGATCAGGGCGCAGCCGTCGGCGACCTCACCCTCGACGCCGTCCTCACGGCGGAACGCTGGGCACGCCGGAGCGCCCGTGTCCGTTGTGGGCTCGAGGAGTCGTCCCTGCCGGACGGTGCAGGGGATGTGCAAGGCCAGAAGGAAACGCTGTGACTGTTCTGCTGTTCATTGCCGGAGTGCTCTTCGTCGTCGTCGGGATCGCCGCGTCGATCGCGCTGCACGAGGTGGGCCACCTGGTGCCCGCGAAGCTCTTCCGGGTCCGCGTCACCCAGTACATGGTCGGCTTCGGCCCCACTGTCTGGTCGAGGCGCCGCGGCGAGACCGAGTACGGGCTCAAGGCGATCCCGGCCGGGGGCTACGTCGCCATGGTGGGCATGTTCCCGCCCGCGACGACGGAGGCCGGAGCCGTCCGCCAGTCCAGCACCGGCGTCTTCCAGCAACTCTCCGACGACGCACGGCGGGCCGCCGCCGAGCAGCTCCAGCCCGGCGACGAGGACCGCGTGTTCTACAAGCTGCCCATCTGGAAGCGCATCATCATCATGCTCGGCGGGCCGCTCATGAACCTCCTGATCGGGACCGTCCTCTTCGCGATCCTCATCATGGGCTTCGGTTCCGCGCAGGCCACCACCACGGTCTCCGAGGTGTACCGCTGCGTCGTGCCCGCCAGCCAGCAGGCCGCCACGGGCCAGACCGACTGCGGACCGGACGACCCCGCCGCACCCGCGTTCCAGGCGGGCCTGCAGCCCGGTGACCGCGTGGTCGGCTTCGACGGCCGCGAGGTCACCGGCTGGGACGAGCTGTCCGGCTGGATCAGGGATGCCGCCGGGCGCGAGGTCGCCATCTCCTACGTCCGCGACGGCGAGACCATCGACTCCAGGATCACCCCCCTGCTGACGGAGCGGCCCGTCGCCGCGGAGGACGGCACGGCGGCGGTCGACGACGACGGCACCGCGCTGACCCGGGAGGTCGGCTTCATCGGCGTCGGTTCCACGCAGGAGCTCGTGCCCCAGCCGGCCACCGAGGTACTGCCCGCCGTCGGCGACTCCCTCGCGAGCGTGGCCGGCGTGGTGCTGAATCTGCCGCAGCGCGTGGTCGAGGTGGGCCAGGCGGCGTTCTCGGACGCCCCGCGCGATCCCGAGGGGCCCATCAGCGTGGTCGGCGTCGGCCGGATCGCGGGGGAGATCTCCGCGATGGAGGAGGTCCCCGTCGCATCCCGCGCCGCGACCCTCATCGGACTCGTCGCGGGCGTGAACCTCGCCCTGTTCGTGTTCAACCTGATCCCGCTCCTGCCGCTCGACGGCGGGCACGTGGCCGGAGCGCTGTGGGAAGGGCTCCGCCGCGGCGTCGCACGCCTGTTCAGGCGCCCCGATCCGGGCCCGTTCGACATGGCGAAGCTGCTGCCCCTCACCTATGCCGTCGCGATCCTGCTGATGGGCATGGGTGTCCTGCTGATCTACGCCGACATCGTGAAGCCGGTCGATCTTTTCGGCTGATCGGTTGTAAAACATAATTCAACCTCATACGGTTGAAGAATGTTCGTCCTCACGATCGACCAGGCGGCCAGCCGTACCTCCCCGGACCGCATCCCCGAGCTGCTCGCCCTCCTGCGGCCCGTCCGGGCCGTCCTCCCCTGGGAGCGCTCGGTGGGGGACGAGGCGCAGGGCGTCCTGGCCGATCCGGCCGACGTCGTCGACGCCGTCCTGCTGTGCCTGCGCGCCGGGGGCTGGTACGTGGGGATCGGCGTCGGCATGGTCGAGGAACCCTTCCCGTCCTCGCCGCGGGAGGGCCGGGGCTCCGCGTTCGTCGCCGCCCGCAGGGCCGTGGACCGGGCCAAGAAGACCGGTGACCGCGCGCCCTTGGCGGTCGAAGGACCTCGCGGCCACGCCGACGTGGCAGCGGAGGCCGAGGGGGTGCTCGCGCTGCTCGGCCGGCACGTCATGGGGCGCTCCGAGGCGGAGTGGCGCATCCTCGATCTCCTGCAGCCCGGCGAGCGCGGCACCCAGACCGTCGCCGCGCGGAGCCTCGGGATCAGTCCGCAGGCCGTGAGCAAGGCGGCCGCCCGTGCGGCCTGGCATGAGGAGCGCACGGTCCGTCAGGCAGTTGCACGCCTCCTGGCTTGGGCGGACCGCCCCGATGGAGCCCTGACCCACTGACGGGGGTGGCGTGCTGTAGACATGACGGACGACGGTGAGCGGCACGGTCGACGACCGTTCAGGAGGTATCGGTGGACGCACTGTGGATCGTGGTGGCCCTCGTCGCGGCGGGAGGCCTGGGCTCGCCCGTCACCATGCTCGTGCTACGCCTGGCGCGATCGGTGGACACCGCGGAACGGCGCAGGGAACTCCCCGAGCCCGCCGACCAGCCACAGCTCGAGCTGCCGGAGCCCCCGGCCCACCCACCCCAGGCGCCGATCGACGCCCTGCCCCCGGGCGTGCTCCGCGGCGGACTGGTCATCGGCGTGCTCGAGCGCCTCGCCGTGACCGTCGCCATCCTCGGCGGCCAGCCCGTCGCCATCGCCTACGTCGTGGCGGTCAAGGCCCTCGGACGCTACGCCGAGCTGAAGGAGACCCCCGCCGCGGCGGAGCGGTTCATCATCGGCACGCTGACCTCCCTGCTGTGGGCCGCCGGTGTCGCGACGATCGTCAAGGCCTACCTGCTGGGAGTCACGTAGGGTGAAAGCCATGAGTATCTTCGCCGTCGAGTACGTGTACAACCCCGACCACGACCACCTCCGCGCCGAGCACCGCCCGGCACACCGCCAATGGCTCGAAGGACTCGTCGGCGACGGCCGCGTCCTCGCCTCCGGCCCCTTCGCCGACGGCACCGGGGCGCTCCTGCTCTTCGCCTCCGCGACCGAGGCCGATCTCAACCAGCTCGTGAGCGAGGACCCGTTCGCGCAGGCCGGGGCGATCTCCGCCGTCAAGACCACCGCGTGGAACCCCGTGATCGGAACCTTCCGGGACCTCGTGTGACCTGCATCCCGGCAGGACGACGCAGCGTCCTGCCGGGTGGATAATGAAACCAAGTATGTCGTCACACGTGCGGCCAGGGCCGCCAGCATGGAGGATGTTTTGACCTCGGTCAACCTAGGAATGCCAGCAGCACCGCCGCCCGTCCTCGCTCCCCGGCGCAAGACCCGTCAGATCAAGGTCGGCTCGGTAGGGGTCGGATCCGATTCCCCGATCAGCATCCAGTCCATGACGACGACGCCGACCACGGACATCAACGCGACCCTCCAGCAGATCGCCGAACTGACGGCCACCGGGTGCGACATCGTCCGCGTCGCCTGCCCCTCGGCGGACGATGCCGCGGCACTGCCGATCATCGCGAAGAAGTCCCAGATCCCGGTGATCGCGGACATCCACTTCCAGCCGAAGTACGTGTTCGCCGCGATCGACGCCGGTTGCGCGGCCGTCCGCGTCAACCCGGGCAACATCCGCAAGTTCGACGACCAGATCAAGCAGATCGCCGACGCCGCGAAGGCCGCCGGCACCTCGATCCGCATCGGCGTCAACGCGGGATCCCTCGACCCGCGCCTCATGGAGAAGTACGGGAAGGCCACCCCGGAGGCGCTCGTCGAATCGGCCGTCTGGGAGGCGTCCCTGTTCGAGGAGCACGACTTCCACGACTTCAAGATCTCCGTGAAGCACAACGACCCCGTGATCATGGTCCGGGCGTACGAGCTCCTCGCCGAGCGCGGCGACTGGCCCCTGCACCTCGGCGTGACCGAGGCCGGGCCGGCCTTCCAGGGCACCATCAAGTCCGCCACCGCGTTCGGCGCGCTCCTGTCCAAGGGCATCGGCGACACCATCCGCGTCTCGCTCTCCGCACCGCCGGTCGAGGAGATCAAGGTGGGCAACCAGATCCTCCAGTCCCTCAACCTGCGCCCCCGCAAGCTCGAGATCGTGTCCTGCCCCTCGTGCGGCAGGGCGCAGGTGGACGTCTACACCCTCGCCGAGGAAGTGACCGCCGGCCTCGAAGGCATGGAGGTCCCGCTGCGCGTGGCCGTGATGGGCTGTGTCGTCAACGGACCCGGCGAGGCCCGCGAGGCCGACCTCGGCGTCGCGTCGGGCAACGGCAAGGGACAGATCTTCGTCAGGGGAGAGGTCATCAAGACCGTGCCCGAGGACCAGATCGTGGAGACGCTGATCGAGGAAGCCATGCGGCTCGCGGAGGAGATGGGGGAGGCTGATGGCGAAACTGCTGGCCAGGGTGGCCCCATGGTTACCGTTAGCTAGGCCCCAGCCCGACCCGGAGGGGCCGTGGTCCTTCCGGGTGCTCGGCGAGACCGACACCCCGGACCTCTGGGCCCTCGTCGACGCGGACCCCGTGGCCAACGTCTTCGTCGCCTCGCACCTCGAGGCGACGGGCAGCGCCGCGCCGTCGTTCGCCGGCGGCGAGGTCATCGGGATGTTCCGCCACCACGAGCTCCGCGCCGCCTGCTGGGCCGGGGTCAACCTCGTCCCGGTCGGCGTGACGGACGAGACCGGCGCCATCTTCGGCGACCACCTCGGCCGCTCGGGGCGCACCTTCTCCTCGATCTTCGGCCTGTCCGAGGGGGTGATGGATCTGTGGTCCACGCTCGAGGACTACAGCGCGGAGCCGTTCGACGTCCGTCCCACGCAGCCGCTCATGGCCATCGACACGGATCCCCTCATCACCCCGGCACCCGATCTGCGCTTCACGCGTCCCGACGAACTCGACCGCCTGCTGCCGGCCTGCGCCGCGATGTTCGAGGAGGAAGTGGGCTACTCGCCGTTCATCGGCGGGTCCGACCACTACCGCCGGCGGGTCGCCTCCCTGATCGGCCGCCGGCATTCGCTCGCGGCGTTCGACGACGACGGCACCGTGATCTTCAAGGCCGAGCTCGGCACCGTGTCCTCGCAGGCCGTCCAGGTGCAGGGGGTCTGGGTGAACCCCGACCACCGCGGCCGAGGGCTCAGCGCCGCCTACATGTCCGGCGTCGTCGTCGCCGCCCGCTCCCTCGCGCCCACCGTGAGCCTCTACGTGAACTCGTACAACGCGCGCGCCATCGCGGCCTACAAGCGCGTGGGCTTCGAGCAGGTGGACACCTTCGCGACGATCCTCTTCTGAGGACGGGTCCGTCGCGCACGCGACGGCGGCGGGGTGTGCGGACCGGCTAGATTGGTACCTGTTGTCTCCCGCCGGACGGCGGGGGAGTGGATGGCAGTGCTCGATCAAGCAGCGCCCGATGAATACGAACGGACACCCGCGTGGTCTTACGACTCTCGACCCTTTTCCTGCGCACCCTGCGTGACGATCCAGCCGACGCCGAAGTCGCCAGCCACCGCCTCCTGGTCCGGGCCGGCTACATCCGGCGCGCGGCCCCCGGCATCTACAGCTGGCTGCCCCTGGGCCTGAAGGTCCTCGCCCGCGTGGAGGGCATCATCCGCGAGGAGATGGAGGCCATGGGCGCCCAGGAGGTCCACTTCCCGGCGCTGCTGCCCAGGGAGCCCTACGAGGCGACGAACCGCTGGACCGAGTACGGCGAGGGCCTGTTCCGGCTCCAGGACCGCAAGGGCGCGGACTACCTCCTGGCGCCGACGCACGAGGAGATGTTCACGCTGCTCGTCAAGGACCTGTACAGCTCGTACAAGGACCTGCCGCTGAGCCTGTTCCAGATCCAGACCAAGTACCGCGACGAGGCACGCCCGCGGGCCGGGCTCCTCCGTGGACGTGAGTTCATCATGAAGGACTCCTACTCCTTCGACATCGACGACGAGGGACTCGAGGCCAGCTACCAGCTCCACCGGGCGGCCTACCTGCGCATCTTCGAGCGGCTGGGCCTCGAGGTCATCCCCGTGACGGCGACGGCCGGCGCGATGGGTGGCTCGAAGAGCGAGGAGTTCCTGCACCCCACGCCCATCGGCGAGGACACCTTCGTCCGCTCGGCCGGCGGCTACACCGCGAACGTCGAGGCCGTCACCACCGTGGTCCCCGACGCCGTCGACCACTCGGACGCTCCGGCGGCGGAGGTACGGGACACCCCGGACACGCCGACCATCGACACGCTCGTGGCCGCCGCCAACGCCATGGCCGCCCGCGAGGACCGTCCCTGGACCGCCGCGGACACCCTGAAGAACGTGGTCCTCGCCGCCGTCCTGCCCACCGGGGCGCGCGAGATCGTCGTCGTCGGTGTGCCCGGCGACCGCACCGTGGACCTCAAGCGCATCGAGGCGAACATCGCGGGCCACCTGGAGACCGGCGGTGAGGTGGCCGTCGAGGCCGCCACCGAGGACGACCTCAAGAAGCACCCGGGGCTCGTGAAGGGCTACATCGGACCGGGCCTCACGCCTGACGCCGCCGTCCTCGGGGCCGGGTCCGCCACGGGCCTGCGCTACCTCGTGGACCCCCGCGTGGTCAGCGGCACCGCATGGATCACCGGCGCCAACGAGCACGGGAAGCACGTGTTCGGCCTGGTCGCCGGTCGCGACTTCACCTGGGACGGCGTGGTCGAGGCCGTCGAGGTGCGCGAGGGCGACGAGGCCCCCGACGGCTCCGGACCGCTGGTCGCGGCCCGCGGCATCGAGATGGGCCACATCTTCCAGCTCGGACGGAAGTACGCCGACGCGCTGGGCCTGAAGGTCCTCGACCGCAACGGCAAGCTCGCCACGGTGACCATGGGCTCCTACGGTGTCGGCGTGACGCGCGCCCTCGCGGCCCTCGCCGAGGCGAACCACGACGACCGCGGCATCATCTGGCCCCGCAACGTGGCGCCCGCCGACGTGCACATCGTCGCCACGGGCAAGGGCACCGAGGTGTTCGAGGCCGCCGAGAAGCTCGCGGCGGAGCTCGAGTCCTCCGGCCTGACCGTGCTGTACGACGACCGCCCCAAGGTCTCCCCGGGGGTGAAGTTCGGCGACGCCGAGCTCATCGGCGTGCCCACCATCGTCGTCGTCGGGCGCGGGCTCGCCGACGGCGTGCTCGAGGTCAAGGACCGGCGCACCGGTGAGGCGCAGAACGTGGCCGTCGACGAGGCTGCCGCGCTGCTGCGCGAACTCACCGCGCACTGACCTTGGGAGGTTCGGGACTCGAGGAGCTGCACCTCGCCACGATCCTGCTGGTGCTCGTCGCCGGATACGCCGCCGGCTGGGTGGACGCCGTCGTGGGCGGCGGTGGCCTGCTGCAGCTGCCGGCGCTGCTCCTCGTCCCCGGCATCGCGCCCGTGGAGGCGCTGGCCACCAACAAGATGGGATCCATCTTCGGCACGACGACGAGCGCCATCACCTACTACCGGCGCGCCCATCCGGACCTGCGGACGGCGCTGCCGATGGCGGGGGTGGCCCTGATGGGCAGCTTCGGCGGGGCCGTGCTGGCGTCCTCGCTGCCGTCGTCGGTCTTCAAGCCGATCATCGTGGTGGCGCTCATCGCCGTCGCGGTGTTCACCGCACTGAAGCCGACCGTCGGGACGCTCACCGAGCTGCGGTACCAGGGGGCCCGGCACTACGGGACGGCGTGTGCGATCGGGCTCGTCATCGGCTTCTACGACGGACTGATCGGCCCCGGCACCGGGTCCTTCCTGATCATCGCGATGGTCACGCTGCTGGGCTACAACTTCCTCGGTGCCAGTGCCAAGGCCAAGATCGTGAACATGGCGACCAACTTCGGCGCCCTCATGTTCTTCCTGCCCAGCGGGTCCCTCCTGTGGGGCCTCGGGCTGCTGCTGGGCGTCGCGAACATGGCCGGCGGCTACACCGGCTCGCGCATGGCCATCAGCCAGGGCAGCCGCTTCATCAGGATCGTGTTCCTCCTCGTCGTCGGCGCCCTGATCGTCAAGCTCGGCTACGACGTGTGGGTCGAGAACGTCCGCCCGCTGGTGACAGGAGGCTGACGGCCGCCCGCGCCCGTCAGAGGGACGGCAGCGCTCCGACCGGCGGCAGGCCGTCCAGCGTCCTGCCCAGGACGGAGCTCGCCACCCACAGCGACCGCTGCGCGTCCCCGGGGACGCCTTGGCCGAGGTACGACAGCGCATTGCGGACCTCGCGGACCACGGTCCAGCCCCGGGCCAGCTCCGCATCGAGGCCCGCGGCCTCCGCCAGCGCCCGGCAGTGCGCCTGCAGGTGACCGGCAGGATCGCCGGCGTCGAGCTCGTCGAGCCTGTTCCACAGCATGGGCGCCACCGCGTACTCCGCGTCACCCAGCACGGGTTTCGGATCGATCGCCACGAAGTCCCCGAGCCGGTTCGGCGACGTCGGGAGGAGGTTGTCGTAGTGCAGGTCCGTGTGCACGAGGACGTCCCTCTCCGACCGTCGGCCGATGACCCCGCGTGACTGGCAGACCTCCAGCGCGGCCTCCATGAGCCAGCGCGGGAACGGTTCGCCGAGCTCGTCCCACTGTGCTGGGAGCGTGTCCGTCCACTGCTCGGCCTCGGACGCCAGGTGGGGGAAGGCCGCCCAGGGTGCGCTCGTGCCTGCCCGGAGGCAGAGCCGCCGCAGGACCTCGCCCCACGGTGCGGGCGTCTCGTCGAGCGGCACGTCCCGTAGCGAGTGGTCCCCGTCGAGACGCTGCAGCAGCAGGGCGTACTCGGGGCGCGAGGCGGAAAGCAGGCGGACCGCGCCCGTCCCGTCCCACAGCTCCAGCGCGTCGGGCTCGGGCAGGGCTTCGTCGTGGGGGATGCTCAGCTTGAGGACGGCAGGGGGCGCATCACTGTCGCGGCGCAGTACCGGCACGACGACGGCGCACCGCCCGGCCCACCCGGGCTGCCCGGGCCGGAGGTCGAGGTCCAGGTCCCAGGCGTCGAGTCTGTCCGCCAGCAGACCGTGCCAGGTGCGCGTCCACCGGGCGCCGCCGTCGATCGTCGCCGCGGACCGGACGAGGGCCGGCGGGAGATCCGGGAGGGCCGTGACCCGGCCGGGGGCCGTGGACCGTCCGCCGTCGCCGGCTTCGCTAGCCACCGGGCTGCTCCGTCGGGTGCACGGGAGCCGGGTCCGGGGTGGCTGCCGACGGCGGGGTGCTGCCGGCCAGTCCGGGGAGCGCTTCCAGGGGGGTGCCGGCCTCGATGCTGCGCTGGGCGGCGGCGCTGAACGAGGTGACGGCCCACGCCCGGGTCTCCGGACCGACCGTCGCGATGAGGCCCGCGTAGAGCTCGGCGTGCTCCTGTTCGATGGCGCGCGTCGCGGCGAGCGGATCGGCGCGGAAGTCCGGGCCGATCGCATAGCCCGCCGGCGTCGGGTCCGCGGGGACGCACAGGGCGGCGAGGCGATCGGCTGCGGCGTCCGCCGCCTCCCGGTGGGTGGACGCCGCGTCCAGCGCCCGTGCGGGCTCCGGGAGCAGCGCCGCGGCGACCTCGTACGCGTACCGGGCCTGGTCCTCCGCGGTCCGCGCGCCGAGGAGGGCCCGGCGGTCGGCATCCGGGCCGACCGGGGTCCCGGAGCACTCCGTGGGCGCCGGTGTACCACCGAGCGGTTCTGTCTGTTCTGCCGGTGCTGCCAGGTCCGCGAACGGGCCGGTGCCGGCGGCGAGGTCCACGGCGGACAGCGCGCCCGGTGCGGGCAGCCCGGGGTCGGCCCCCAGGGCCTGGCCGAGCCGGAGGGCGTGCCGCCACTGGTTGACGCCGGCGGCGGCCAGCACGCGGCCGGGACCGGGGTCCGCGCGGGCTGCGTCCCGAAGGCTCAGGAGTGCGCTGTCGCGGAGGATCGCCAGGACGGCGGGGGCGTCGGCCGGTGCCGCGGAGGCAGCGTCGTCGCCGGCCGTGCGGGTGCCCGTGCCCGGGTCCGCCGCGGGACCCGAGCCGCCCGGCTGTCCGTCCGGAACCGGGCTGGTGCGGGCCGGGGGGCCGTCCTCCGCCGTCGGGGCGGGGGAGCGCGGCAGGGCGACGGCGTCCNGCGACGGCGTCCGCCTGCTCGTCGAGGTCCACGGCGGCCGCTGCCAGTTCCGCGGCGGCCGCCGGGGCCAGCCCGGGGTCGGCCGCCGTGGTGCGCGCCCGGTCGGCCGCGGCACGGTAGCGGTGTTCGGCGTCGAGCTGTGCCTGTTCGGAGACGGAGTAGACGCGCGCCTGCGGTTCCGGGGCCCGCACGCCCAGCCCGACGCCGACCACGAGCAGCATCACGGCGAACAGACCGGCAAGGCCCGCCGACCGCCGCGCCAGGCGTCCTGCGCGGGATCCGCGGCGCCCTCCGCCGGCCCGCTGCCTGTCCGTCTCCGCGCGCTTCGTCACAGTTCCCGATGATGTCACGGCGCTTCCCGTTTCGGCCGCCGATACAGCCGGTGCCGCGGAATGTCGGTACTCTTGGAGCACAACATCATCGAGTGGGAGGCAGCCATGGCGGTCCGGTCCGGGAACGAAAATCATGCCTCGACCCGCAGGTCGGCCTCAGAGGTCGAACTGCAGGCCGAAGCGCAGCGCCTCTGGACCAGACTGAAGCCGGTGGTCGACCAGCACAACCTCTATCTGGAGGACGTCGAAGTCAAGATCGCAGGGTCCCATCGCACGGTGCACATCGTCGTGGACCTGCCCGAAGAGACCACGGGGAGCGTCGGTTTCGATGTGATCTCCGCCATCTCGACGGACCTCTCCGCAGCGATGGACAGCCTGGAGGACGACGACCGTCCGTACAACCTCGAAGTCTCGTCACCCGGGGTCTCCCGTCCCCTCACCGAACCGCGGCATTGGCGCCGCAACGTGGGGCGCATGGTCGAGGTGAAGCCCGTGACCGGCGACGCGGTCCTCGGCCGCCTGCAGGACGTATCGGACACCGGGATCCGGCTGCTGCCGCAGCTGCCGGTCAAGAAGGGCATGAAGCCCAAGCAGGGCGATCCGCTCGCCCTCGAGTTTTCCAAGATCCGCAAGGGGACCGTGCAGGTCGAATTCGCGCATCTCGAGGATGAACACCACGATGACAGCGATGGGGCCGATCCGGAGATCTCCGGCGCCGTGCACCACGCGTAAGGAGACCCACATGGATATTGATATGAGCGCGCTGAGACTCCTCGAGCACGAGCGCGAGATCCCCCTCGACAAGCTGGTTCCCACGATCGAGCAGGCACTGCTGATCGCCTACCACCGCTCGCCCGGCTCGCACGAGACCGCCCGCGCCGAGCTCGACCGCCGGACCGGGCACGTCACCATCTGGGCCACCGAGAAGGACGAGGACGGGGCGCCCGTCGGCGAGTTCGACGACACGCCCACCGGCTTCGGACGCATCGCGGCGAGCACCGCGCGCCAGGTCATCCTCCAGCGCCTGCGTGACGCCGAGGACGACAACATCCTCGGGGAGTTCCGCGGCAAGGAGGGTGAACTCGTCGCCGGCATGATCCAGCAGGGCACCAACCCGCACATGATCCAGGTGAACCTCGGCTCGGTGGAGGCGGTCCTCCCGCCGCCGGAGCAGGTGCCGGGGGAGAAGTACCTGCACGGCACCCGGTTGCGCGCGTTCGTGGTCGACGTGCACCGCGGCATGAAGGGGCCCTCCATCACGCTGTCCCGCTCGCACCCCGGCCTCGTGCGCAAGCTCTTCGAGCTGGAGGTGCCCGAGATCGCCGACAGGACCGTCGAGATCGTCGCGCTCGCCCGCGAAGCCGGACACCGCACCAAGATCGCGGTCAAGGCGAACATCCCGGGCGTCAATGCCAAGGGGGCCTGCATCGGCGAGATGGGCAGCCGCGTGCGCGCGGTCATGAACGAACTGAACGACGAGAAGATCGACATCGTGGACTACAACGACGACGCCGCCGCCTTCATCGCCAGCTCCCTCTCGCCGTCGCGCGTGACCTCCGTGACGATCACCGACGAAGCCACCCGCTCCGCGCGCGTCGTCGTCCCGGACTACCAGCTGTCCCTCGCGATCGGCAAGGAAGGCCAGAATGCCCGCCTCGCCGCCAAGCTCACGGGCTGGCGGATCGACATCGTGTCCGACGCCGCGCAGCAGGCCTCCGCGGCGAAGGCCTAGGCCTGCGGGTCGGGCGGCGGCATCGGAAGGGGTAGAATGGAAGGGACTGCTGCCCGGTCGCGCCCGGAAGAGGCTGTACGCCGAAACGATTCCGGGCACCGACCGATGGACGCACATCCGATACGCACCTGCGTGGGATGCCGTCGGCGGGACCGCCAGTCACACGTGATGCGGGTTGTTGCACGACCGATCGACGGCCAGATTGCCGCCGTCATCGATGAGCGGCGCCGGTTATCCGGACGGGGTGCTTGGCTGCACCCCGACCCGGCATGCATGGAAACGGCCGTCAAGCGGAAAGCCTTCAACAGGGCCTTCCGCGGGCCGGTGGACACTGCGCAGTTCGCAGCGTCCTTCCACGCATATTTGGAGCGTCGAGACGGACGCTCCGATTCAGCACCGTCCTCCCTGAAAGCGGGTCAGCACCCTTATGGAAACCCGATGAGCACCCAGCGATGAGTGCGCAACGATGACCAATCCGTTGCGCTCAGCATTCGATCTGCCAGACGCGTTCGCGCCTGGGATCAGCACTAGGAAATAGACGGTTCGTGCCTGACTCGGTGCGGACCGAGACAGGAGAAATGTGGCCAAGGTCCGCGTACACGAGCTCGCGAAAGAGCTCGGTATAACCTCGAAGGACGCAGTTGCGAAACTGCAGGAACTGGGCGAATTCGTCCGTTCAGCGTCATCCACCATCGAAGCCCCCGTCGTGAAGAAGCTTCGCGGCGCCTTCCCGAATGCCGTCGCCCCCAAGGCGGAGGCAGCCCCCGCCCCCTCGCGCCCCTCGGCGCCCTCGCCGGGCCCGAAGCCGGGTGCCGCCCAGGCGGCTCCCGAGGCGCCCGCCCCGGCGGAGCCCGCAGCACCTGCTGCGCCGGCCCCGACCGCACCGGCTGCACCGGCTGCACCCCAGGCGTCGCCGTTCTCCAACGGCTCCGTCCCCGCTCCCGCCGCCCAGGACGCTCCGGCAGCCCAGGACGCGCCGGCGGCACCGAGCACTCCTACACCGGCAGTCCCGGACGCGCCCGCCCCGGCGCAGCAGAACACCCCGGCCGAGGGCACGAGCGAGGGCAGCCGTCCCGGGCCCCGCCCGGCCACCCCTCCGGCCGCACCGTCGGCAGGGACGACGCGCCCCTCGGGCGCCCGTCCCGGTGGGGCACCCCGCCCCGGCAACAACCCGTTCGCGCCCTCCCAGGGCATGGGTTCACGCCGCGGTGACACCGATCGTGGTGCCGAGCGCGGTGCGGATCGTCCCCCGCGTCCGGGCAACAACCCCTTCGCCCCGTCGCAGGGCATGCCCCGGCCCGGTCGTCGTGACGATGCCCAGCAGCGTCCCGCAGCCGGTGCCGGCGGACCCCGCCCGGCCGCCGGTGCAGGTGGACCCCGCCCCGCAGCCGGTGCCGGTGGACCGCGTCCCGGTGCACCGCGTCCGGGTGCACCCCGCCCCGCCGGAGCCCCGGGCTCGCGTCCCACTCCCGGCATGATGCCGAACCGCACCGAACGCCCCGCCGCCCCAGGCCGCGGAGCACCCGGTGCCGGTGCCGGTCCGCGCCGCGGACCCGGTGGAGCCCCGAACAGTCCCAGTGGGGCCCCCGCCGGTGGCGGTTTCGGCAAGGGCGGCCGCGGACGCGGCGGCACCGCCGGTGCCTTCGGCAAGGGTGGAGCCGGTCGCGGCAAGCAGCGCAAGTCGAAGCGTGCGAAGCGGCAGGAACTGGAGCAGATGTCGGCTCCTTCGCTGGGCGGCGTGAGCGTACCCCGCGGAGACGGCAACACCGTCGTCCGCCTGCGCCGCGGCTCGTCCATCACGGACTTCGCCGACAAGATCGAGGCGAACCCCGCAGCACTGGTCACCGTGCTGTTCCACCTCGGTGAGATGGCGACGGCGACACAGTCCCTCGACGAGGACACCTTCCAGGTGCTCGGCACCGAGCTGGGCTACCTGATCCAGGTCGTCTCGCCGGAGGACGAGGAGCGCGAGCTCCTCAGCAGCTTCGACATCGACTTCGATGCCGAGCTGGAAGCCGAGGGCGACGAGCAGCTCGAGGCACGTCCGCCGGTCGTCACGGTCATGGGCCACGTCGACCACGGTAAGACGCGACTGCTCGACGCCGTCCGCAACACCAAGGTCGTCGAGGGTGAGCACGGTGGCATCACCCAGCACATCGGTGCCTACCAGATCCAGCACGTCCACGAAGAGACCACCCGCGCCATCACCTTCATCGACACCCCGGGCCACGAGGCGTTCACCGCCATGCGTGCCCGTGGCGCGAAGGTCACGGACATCGCGGTGCTCGTCGTCGCGGCGGATGACGGCGTCATGCCGCAGACCGTCGAGGCGCTGAACCACGCCCAGGCGGCCAACGTGCCGATCGTCGTGGCCGTCAACAAGATGGACAAGGAAGGCGCGAACCCGGACAAGGTCAAGGGCCAGCTCACCGAGTACGGCCTCGTCCCCGAGGAGTACGGCGGCGACACCATGTTCGTGCACGTCTCGGCGCTGCAGGGCATGGGTATCGACGAACTCCTCGAGGCCGTCCTGCTCACCGCCGACGCCGCGCTGGACATGCGGGCCAACCCCAACAAGGACGCCCGCGGTATCGCGATCGAGGCGAACCTGGACAAGGGCCGCGGTGCGGTTGCGACCGTCCTGGTCCAGTCCGGAACGCTGCACGTCGGCGACACCATCGTCGCCGGTACGGCCCACGGCCGTGTGCGAGCGATGTTCGACGAGAACGGCGACGTCGTCACGACGGCGGGACCCTCGCGTCCGGTCCAGGTCCTGGGCCTGTCCAACGTGCCCCGCGCCGGTGACACGTTCTTCGTCACCGACGACGAGCGCACCGGCCGCCAGATCGCCGAGAAGCGCGAAGCGGCGGACCGCAACGCGGCCCTCGCGAAGCGCCGCAAGCGCATCAGCCTCGAGGACTTCGACCAGGCCGTCGCCGAGGGCAAGGTCGACACCCTCAACCTCATCCTCAAGGGTGACGTGTCGGGTGCCGTCGAGGCCCTGGAGGACTCGCTGCTCAAGATCGACGTCGGAGAGGGCGTGCAGCTGCGCGTCATCCACCGTGGCGTCGGTGCCATCACGCAGAACGACGTCAACCTGGCCACGGTCGACAACGCGATCATCATCGGCTTCAACGTGAAGCCGGCGGAGCGCGTGGCGGACCTCGCCGAGCGTGAAGGCGTGGACATGCGCTTCTACTCGGTCATCTACGCGGCGATCGACGACATCGAGCTCGCCCTCAAGGGCATGCTCAAGCCGGAGTACGAGGAGGTGCAGCTCGGTACCGCAGAGGTCCGCGAGGTGTTCCGCTCCTCGAAGTTCGGCAACATCGCCGGTTCGATCGTCCGCTCGGGCATCATCCGACGCAACACCAGGGCCCGTGTCCTGCGCGACGGCAAGGTCATCGGGGACAACCTCTCCGTGGACTCGCTCAAGCGCTTCAAGGACGACGCCACCGAGGTCCGTACGGACTTCGAGTGCGGTATCGGCCTCGGCTCGTTCAACGATGTCAAGGAAGGCGACACCATCGAGACCTTCGAGATGCGGGAGAAGCCCCGCGCCTAGCAGGTAGGGCAGGTCGGGCGCTCCGGTTCTCCGGGGCGCCCGACCTGTCGGACCGCCGGAACCCCTCGCGGGTTCCTCTTCAGACCAGTCTCAGTAGGAGTAACAGCAATGGCAGATCCGGCCCGCGCCGCGCGGCTCGCGCAGCGCATCAAAGTCATCGTCGCCGAGGCGCTGCGGCGACGCGTGAAGGACCCCCGGCTGGAAGCCGTGACCATCACGGACTCCCGCGTCACGAACGACCTCCAGCACGCGACCCTGTACTACACCGTGCTGGGCGACGCGGAGGAGCAGCAGGCCACGCGGATGGCGCTCGAGTCCGCCCGGGGTGTGCTGCGGTCCGAGGTCGGCAAGAACATCACGGCGCGCCTCACGCCCACCCTCGAGTTCGTCCCCGACGAGGTGCCGGTCAACGCCAGCCACCTCGAGGAGCTCCTGCAGAAGGCGCGCGAGCGCGACGCCGAAGTGGCTGCGATCGCGCAGGGTGCCGATTTCGCGGGTGACGCGGATCCGTACCGCACGTCGGAGGACGACGAGGCGGCACGCTAGTCCCGGCGTCGTCCCGGACCACGCAGAAGGCAGCCGACCCCACGGGGCGGCTGCCTTCCGCGTCCTCCGGAGCAGGTCAGGTCCGCGGCGGGGAGGGGAGCCGGGAGAGTCCTTCGACGAGATCCTCCGTGCGGCCGCAGAGGGCGATCCTGACCCATCCCTCGCCGCGGGCGCCGAAGGCCGTCCCGGGGGCGAACGCCACGGCGCGGTCCGCGAGGAACGAGCGGGTCCAGGTGCGGACGTCGCCGCCAGTCGCGTGCGAGAGGTCGGCCCACAGGTAGAAGGCTCCCCGGGCGTCGAGATAGCC
Organism: Arthrobacter sp. L77; assembly: GCF_000816565.1. Lineage (NCBI taxonomy): Bacteria > Bacillati > Actinomycetota > Actinomycetes > Micrococcales > Micrococcaceae > Arthrobacter > Arthrobacter sp. L77. The sequence continues at coordinate 251,981 of NZ_JWSU01000008.1, forward strand.
GATGCCTAGGCCGTCGAGGACGGCGGTGGCCGCGTCACGGTTGGCCCGGTAGTGCCGCAGTGCCGTGGACACGTAGTCCTGGGGGCCGGTGAGGGCGGCGACGGCGGCGTACTGCGACGCCGCGGAGACGCAGGACACGGTGGCCTCCATGATGTTGCTGAGCAGCGCCTCCATGCCCGGCGGCGTGACGAGCGCCCCGATCCGCAGGCCCGTCAGGCCGTAGGTCTTGGACAGCGTCAGCGACGTGATCACGCGCGGCTCGTGGGCCTCCGGTACTGCTTCGGGTCCGCCGGCGTCGAAGCGTGCCGGGCTGACGTGGGGGACGTCGTAGGTGAAGGCCTCGTAGCACTCGTCGGAGACGATCCAGAGATCCTGCTCGTGCGCGAACCGCACGAGCTCGCGCGTGAGCTCGTGGTCGAACACCGAGCCGAGGGGGTTCGACGGGGAGTTCAGCAGGAGGACCTTCGTCCGCTCGGTGACGAGTCCCCGCAGGTCCTCGATCCGCGGCTGGAAATCGTGCCCGGGCACCAGGGGGTAGGGCACGGGGACGCCGCCGAGCAGGCCGACGGTCATGGTGAACGTGGGGTACCCCGGATCTGGGAGGAGGACCTCGTCGCCCGCCCCGATCAGTGTGCTGAGGGCCAGGTGCAGGCCCTGCTGCGCGCCGGCGACGACGAAGACGCGCGACGGGTCGTCGTCGACCCCCGACCGCTGTGCGAACCGTTCCGCGAAGGCGGCCCGGGCCGGTGCGATCCCGGCATTGGGGGTGTAGTTGGTGTCGTCGCGGTCCAGGGCGGCCATGCCCGCCTCGAGGACGTGCCGTGCGACCGGGAAGGCCGGCTCACCGATGCTGAGCACGATGGCGTCGGGTGTGGCCCAGGCCGCCTGGGTGATCTCGCGGATCTGGTTGACCGGGACGTTCACCACGTGGGCTGGAGCGGAGGGCATACGGAGGATGGTATCGCGCACAGGGGGTCCCGGTGCGGACCATATACTGGGAGGCGTGAATGCCGGGCAGGTCCACTCAGGGCTGATTATCGTGGACAAGCCGCAGGGCTGGACCAGTCATGACGTCGTCGGGCGCCTGCGCCGCCTCGCCGGGACCCGCAAGGTCGGCCACGCCGGCACCCTCGATCCGATGGCCACCGGGGTCCTCGTCGTCGGGATCAACCGGGCCACCCGGCTCCTGACGTTCATCGTGGGCACCACGAAGACGTACACCGCCACGATCCGGCTGGGCCAGTCCACCCTCACCGACGACGCCGAGGGCGAGGTCACCGGCGGGAGCATCGCCGCGGCGGTGACCGAGGAGGAGATCCGCGCCGCCGTCGCCGCCCTGACGGGTGGGATCCAGCAGGTCCCGAGCAGCGTGAGCGCCATCAAGGTCAAGGGCGAACGCTCGTACGCGCGGGTCCGCTCCGGCGAGGAGGTCCATCTCCCCGCGCGACCCGTGACCATCCACCGCTTCGACATCCACGCCATCCGGCGCGTGAGCAACGGCCGCCTGCAGGACATCGACGTCACCGTCGAATGCAGCTCCGGGACCTACATCCGTGCCCTCGCACGTGACCTCGGCGCGGCCCTCGGTGTCGGCGGCCACCTCACGGCGCTGCGACGGACCCAGGTGGGCCCGTACACGATCGGCCAGGCACGCACCCTGGAGCAGCTCGCCGAGGAGCTGGAGGTCCTCTCGCTCGACGACGCCGGACGCGCACTGTTCCCGGTCAGGGAACTCTCGGACACCGAGACCGCGGATGTCTCCCACGGCCGGAAGGTGGCCCCGAACACGGACCCGGACGAGCCGGTCGCGGCGTTCGCGCCGGACGGCACGCTCGTGGCGCTGCTCGAGAACCGCGGGGGAGCGGCCCGGACCGTCCTGGTCTTCGCTCCGGGGGGCAAGGAGTAGGCGTGGATCCCTTCTTCCTCGTCGGGGTGGTCATGTGCGCCGTCTCCGCGGTGCTGTGCATCGGGGCCGGCGTGCTGCGCAGGCCGCCCAACGACATCACGATCCTCTCGATCGCCGCCGTCGAGCTCTTCCTCCTCGCCTACGCGGTCGGGGCCGTGATCCGGCAGCTCGCGGGGGAGCCGGTCCTCGGGGAGGCCTGGGAGTTCTGGGGCTACCTCCTCACGGCGCTCCTCGTGCCCGTCGGGGCGTTCTGGTGGGCGATCCTCGAGAAGACGCGCTGGAGCAATTTCGTGCTGGGCGCGGCGGGACTGACGGTGTTCGTCATGCTCTTCCGCATGGAACAGATCTGGGACGGGGTGGCCGGACTGTGAGCAGGCAGAGGAACGGGGCGGCATCCGCCGCGACCGCGGCGGACGGTACAGGCCGCGCCAGCGGGCCCGGACGGCTCCTCATCGCCGTGTACGGCGTGTTCGCCCTCGCGGCGACGGCCCGGGCGGCGTTCCAGATCGCGACGAAGTTCGGCGAGGCCCCGCTCGCGTACCTGCTGTCCGCGGCAGCAGCCCTGGTGTACATCGTCGCCACCATCTCCCTCGCCCGGCCCGGCGCCCGGGCGTACCGGGTGTCCGTCGTCGCCGTGACCACGGAACTGGTGGGCGTCGTCACGGTCGGGCTCCTCAGCGTCTTCGACGCCCAGGCCTTCCCGAGCGAGACGGTGTGGTCGGCCTTCGGCCGCGGGTACGGGTTCGTGCCGCTCGTCCTGCCGATCCTCGGCCTGCTCTGGCTGCGCAGGAACCGGCCGGGCCGGGCCTGACGCGACGGTCGACCGTACCCCACCGCGCGGTCCGGGGGATCCCGTCCCATCCGCCGCCGGCGGTGCCCCGCACCGTGAGAGTATGACCGAAAGAGCACCATCCAGCCTGCCTCCAGGGAGCCGACATGACCAGCAACAGCCCCGAGCACGACAACTCCTCCGCGTCGGGCGGACGGCCCCCCGGGCCCGACTCCCGCGGGAGCGGCGGCGCCGGGTCGGCACCCTCCTCCTCGCGCGCCGCGACCCCCGCGAGCACCGGCTCCTGGACCCCGGGCTCCGCACCCGGGACCTCAAGCTCCGCGCCCGGGACCTCAAGCACCAGGGCCGGCGCCCCTCAGGCCGGCACTGCGGCCAAGGGGAAGAAGGCGGGCAAGGCCGCGTCGACGGGCGGTGACTGGAACGTGTTCCGCACCGTCGTCGTCCTGGTGGGACTGGCCCTCGCCGCCTTCGGCGTCTACTACCTGATCCTCGGGACGGCGGGCCTGCCGGACACCGAGGGCACCCCGGTCAACCCCACCCTCGAGAGCCAGTTCCGGTTCTACTCGGCCATGATGGTGGGCGTCGGCGCTGCCTTCATCACCATCGCCATCAAGTTCCAGTGGGCCAACATGCTCTGGCTGGTGTGCCTCATGGTGTTCGTCGGCGGGATCGGGCGCGTCCTCTCGTGGGCGTTCTCCGGCACCCCCAACTACCTCCTGATCATCCTCATGGTCATCGAACTGGCGTTCCCGGCGGCCCTGCTCGTCTGGCACAAGTACATCGCGAAGACCACCGAGCTCCGTAAGGAGTTCGCCCAGCGCAGCTAGCCGCCGGCCGCCGCGGGGCGGGCAGGCGATGCCGTCCGCGACGCGGCCTTCGGCCATAATGGGATCGGCGATCGACCCGCCGGACCACACCCGTGGTCCCGGGGGTCCGGCCGAATCCCGAAGGAGATGCGTGTACTACTGGAGAGACCTGGACAGTGTGCCCGAGGATTTCGGGCCCTCCGTCCTGACGCTCGGCAACTTCGACGGCGTGCACCGGGGGCACCAGCGTGTCCTGCAGCAGGTCGTCGAGGCCGCGCGGCAGCGATCCGCTGCGGCCGTCGTCGTGTCCTTCGACCCGCACCCCGCACAGGTCCACCGGCCGGACTCCGCGCCCGAACTCATCATGGGCCTCGACGACCGCGTGGAGACCCTCGCGGAGACCGGCATCGACGCCCTGCTGATGATGCACTACACGCTGGACCTCGCCTCCAATTCGCCGGAGGAATTCGTGGAGCGCGTGTTCGTGCGGGCGCTCAAGGCCAAGGCCGTGGTCATCGGTCACGACGTCCGGTTCGGCAGGGGCAACAGCGGGGACCTCGACACCATGCGGGAGCTCGGCCGCACCCTCGGCTTCGAGGTCATCACCATCGACGACTTCGGCGCCAGCTACCCGGCGGACGCCACGGACGACGACGGCGACCGGCGCTGCTCGTCGACCTGGGTCCGGGAGGCGCTGGAGGCCGGCGAGGTGGGGACGGCGGCCCGCGTGCTCGGCCGGCTCCACCGCATGCGCGGCGAGGTGGTGCACGGGGCGGCGCGCGGCAGGGAGCTCGGCTATCCGACGGCGAACCTCGCCCCGTCGGCGCAGGGGTTCATCCCCGCCGACGGCATCTACGCGGGCTGGCTCATCGACCAGGCAGGGACGCGCTGGCCCGCCGCCGTCTCCGTGGGATCCAACCCCACCTTCGACGGCGTGGACCGCCAGGTCGAGGCTCACGTCATCAACCGTCCACCGGAGCGCGTGCAGGATTTCGACCTGTACGGGCAGTCGGTCGTCGTCGAGTTCGTCGAGCGGCTGCGCGGGCAGGTCACCTACACGGGGCCCGAGGCACTGATCGAACAGATGAAGCTCGACGTCGACCGCGCGCGCGGCCTGCTTTCGACAGAACATCAGCCCAGACGCTAGACTCGGGGGAGATCCGGCTGCAGTCCGTGGTGGCTGGATTTTTCTGTGTCGTCGTGCAAGCGACGCTCAGCACATGTTCACGGTACAACTCTAGGAGTTACTCGTGGCCCTTGACGCCGCCATCAAGCAGGAAATCATCAAGGCTTACGCCCTGGCCGAAGGTGACACCGGTTCACCCGAGGTGCAGATCGCGATGCTTTCCCGTCGTATCCTCGACCTGACCGAGCACCTGAAGATGCACAAGCACGACCACCACACGCGTCGTGGCCTGCTTCTTCTCGTCGGTCGCCGTCGTCGCCTGCTGGACTACCTGCGGGACACCGACATCACGCGCTACAGGACGCTCATCGAGCGCCTGGGTCTGCGTCGATAAGTAGCATCGGAAGGCGGCATCCTCTCCCCGGGAGGGGAGCCGCCTTCTTGCTGGAGACAGCATCGAAGTACCCAACGCACAACAGGAGTCAACCGGCACCACGCATTCGCGGTCCTCGGTAGTGATCTCCGGAACGCCGGACCGGCAGCTCCGTGGATCTCGATCGAAGACCGGGTGCTGTGGGTCGTCCATGAGGGACGGACCACGTCGGGTGCCGATTGCCTCCGCCTACCAGGAAACGGAGGTGACTCTCTTGGAGGGTCCCGAAATTCAGTTCGCCGAAGCAGTGATCGACAACGGTCGCTTCGGAACACGCACCGTCCGGTTCGAGACCGGGCGCGTCGCCCAGCAGGCCGCCGGCTCCGCCATGGTCTACATCGACGAGGACACCGCGCTGCTCTCGGCCACCACGGCCGGCAAGCACCCGCGCGAAGGCTTCGACTTCTTTCCGCTGACCGTCGACGTCGAAGAGCGCATGTACGCCGCGGGCCGCATCCCGGGCTCGTTCTTCCGCCGCGAAGGCCGCCCCTCGACGGAAGCCATCCTGGCCTGCCGCCTCATGGACCGCCCGCTGCGCCCCGCCTTCGTCAAGGGACTGCGCAACGAGGTCCAGGTCGTCGTGACCATCCTCGCGATCAACCCCGACGTCCGCTACGACGTCGTGGCCATCAACGCGGCGTCCATGTCCACGCAGCTCTCCGGCCTGCCCTTCTCGGGACCGATCGGTGGCGTCCGCGTCGCCCTCGTCTCCGACGGCAGCGGCCAGGACCAGTGGATCGCCTTCCCGAAGCACTCCGAGCTCGAGAACTCCGTCTTCGACATGGTCGTCGCCGGACGCATCGCCGGTGACGACGTCGCCATCATGATGGTCGAGGCCGAGGCCACCGACAACTCGTGGACCCTCATCAAGGAGCAGGGCGCGACCGCTCCCACCGAGGAGATCGTCGCCGACGGCCTCGAAGCCGCCAAGCCGTTCATCCGCGCCCTGTGCGAGGCGCAGGCCGACCTCGCCTCCCGCGCCGCGAAGCCCACCGTCGAGTTCCCCGTGTTCCTCGACTACCAGGACGACGTCTACGCCGCCATCGAGTCCGCCGGAGCCGAGAAGCTCGGGCAGGTCTTCCAGATCGGCGACAAGCAGGAGCGCGAGAGCGCGTCCGACGCCCTCAAGGCCGAGCTCATGGACGCCCTCGGCGCCCAGTTCGAGGGACGCGAGAAGGAGCTCTCCGCAGCGTTCCGTTCGCTGACCAAGGCTGTCGTCCGCCAGCGCATCCTCAAGGACCAGGTCCGCATCGACGGCCGCGGGCTGAGCGACATCCGCAAGCTCACCGCCGAGGTCGAGGTCCTGCCGCGCGTGCACGGCTCCGCGATCTTCGAGCGCGGCGAGACCCAGATCCTGGGCGTCACCACGCTGAACATGCTTAAGATGGAGCAGCAGATCGACTCGCTGTCGCCCGTCACGCGGAAGCGCTACATGCACAACTACAACTTCCCGCCCTACTCCACCGGTGAGACCGGCCGCGTCGGTTCGCCGAAGCGCCGCGAGATCGGCCACGGAGCACTGGCAGAGCGTGCCCTCGTGCCCGTCCTGCCGACCCGCGAGGAGTTCCCGTACGCGATCCGCCAGGTCTCCGAGGCGCTGAGCTCCAACGGCTCGACGTCGATGGGCTCGGTCTGCGCCTCCACGCTGTCGCTGCTCAACGCCGGTGTCCCCCTCCGCGCGCCGGTTGCCGGCATCGCGATGGGCCTCGTGTCCGATGTCGTCGACGGTCAGACCCGTTACGCGGCCCTGACGGACATCCTCGGTGCCGAGGACGCGTTCGGCGACATGGACTTCAAGGTCGCCGGAACGTCCGAGTTCGTCACGGCCATCCAGCTGGACACGAAGCTCGACGGCATCCCGGCCTCGGTGCTCGCCGCCGCCCTGAAGCAGGCCCGCGAGGCGCGCCTGCACATCCTGGGCGTGCTGCAGGCCGCGATCGACACCCCGGACGAGCTCTCCGAGTTCGCACCGCGGATCATCTCGGTGAAGATCCCCGTGGACAAGATCGGCGAGGTCATCGGCCCCAAGGGCAAGATGATCAACCAGATCCAGGAGGACACCGGAGCGGACATCTCGATCGAGGACGACGGCACCGTGCTGATCGGCGCGACGAACGGCGAGTCGGCGGAAGCCGCCCGCGCCGCCGTCAACGCCATCGCCAACCCGCAGGTCCCCGAGATCGGTGAGCGCTACCTGGGCACGGTCGTCAAGACCACGACCTTCGGCGCCTTCGTCTCGCTGACCCCCGGCAAGGACGGCTTGCTGCACATCTCCGAGCTGCGCAAGCTCGCCGGGGGCAAGCGCGTCGACAACGTCGACGAGGTCGTGTCCGTGGGCCAGAAGGTCCAGGTCGAGATCACCAAGGTCGACGACCGCGGAAAGCTCTCGCTCTCGCCCGTCGTCGCGGAGGACCTCTCCGAGGAGGACGCCGGCATCGAGCTTCCCGAGGCCACAGAGGGCGACGACTGACCTGTTGCCCCGCTCTCCCCGAGCACCGTACGGCCCCGGCGCGTCCCGATCGATTCGGTCGGCGCCGGGGCCGTCTGCTGTTTCCCGCCCAGTCGACAGACCAGAAAGTCCAGGATGTCCCTGTCCTCCGTAGTGTCCCTGCCCCTGCTGCCCACCCCCCGCGCCGGGGAGGGCGCCGATCCCACGTTCGTGGCCGGTGATCCCGGCGGCAACGTGGTGCGGCGCAGCGTGCTGCCCGGCGGCGTGCGCGTTCTCACCGAGGCGATGCCGGGCCAGCGGTCGGCGACGATCGGCTTCTGGGTGGGCGTCGGGTCCCGCGACGAGGCCGACGGCCAGCACGGCTCCACCCACTTCCTCGAGCACCTGCTGTTCAAGGGGACCGCGCGGCGCAGCGCCATGGACATCGCGTCCGCCTTCGACGAGGTGGGCGGGGAGTCGAATGCCGCCACCGCGAAGGAGAACACCTGCTACTACGCGCGGGTCCTCGACTCGGACCTGCCGATGGCCATCGACGTCATCGCGGACATGGTCACCTCCGCCGTGCTGGACCCGGAGGAGCTCGAGCAGGAGCGCGACGTGATCCTCGAGGAGATCGCGATGGACAGCGACGATCCCGCGGACGTCGCGCACGAGCGGTTCGTCGAGCTGGTGCTGGGGGAGCACCCGCTCGGCCGGCCGATCGGCGGGACGCCCGAGGCGATCCGCGCGGTGCCGCGCGAGTCCGTCCTCGCCCACTACCGCCGCTACTACACGCCCGCCGAGCTCGTCGTCACCGCCGCGGGCGGGCTGGAGCACGACGTCGTCTGCCGCCTCGTGCAGGAAGCGCTCGAGACCGCCGGCTGGACCCTCGACGAGGGTGCCCTGCCCGTCCCGCGCCGCCGGACCACCGAGGTCCCTGTCCGGGGGGCGACGGGCGTCCACGTGATCCGGCGCGCCGTCGAGCAGTCGAACATCCTCATCGGGTGCCCCTCCCTCACGGCGACCGATGAGCGCAGGTTCGCGATGAGCGTCCTGAACGCCGTCCTGGGTGGCGGCATGTCCTCGCGGCTGTTCCAGGAGATCCGCGAGAAGCGCGGGCTCGTCTACTCCACCTACTCGTTCTCGGCCGCCTACGCGGATGCGGGCTACTTCGGCATGTACGCCGGGTGCTCGCCGGCCAAGACCGCCCAGGTCATCGACCTGCTCGGCGCCGAGCTGGACCGGCTGGCCGCCGACGGCATCGACGCCGAGGAGCTCCGGAAGGCCGTCGGGCAGCTCTCGGGTGGCCTGGTCATGGCCCTCGAGGACAGCAGTTCCCGCATGTCGCGGCTCGGCCGGTCCGAGCTCGTCTCGGGCGAATTCGTCGACATGGACACCTCGCTCGACCGCATCCGGTCCGTCACCGCCGCGGACGTGCAGGCGCTGGCCAGGGAGCTCGCCGCGGCGCCGCGCACCACCGTCGTCGTCGGGCCCTTCGACTCGGAAGCCGACCTCGCCGGGTAGCCTCCGGCGCCGTCGGCGTACGGATCACCGCGCGTCGGGCAGAATGCTCCCCTTCCGGGATGTGCGGTCGACGATCATGGCGCGCACGATGCGCTGGATCATGACCGGGTAGCCGTGCAGGAGGAATCCGATCAGCAGGATCCGGGCTGCACCCTGGGTGTGGGTCGTGGCCGCGGCGACGGCGGCCAGCACCGCGGTCGCCACGCCGCCGAGAAGATGGGCGGTCTCCGACTGCTCGGTCCCCCTCAGGAAGCGCGCCAGTCCCGAGGCCCCGCTCTCCGACCGGCGCATCCGTCCGACGACCCGGTTCCAGCCCACGACATCGAGGGCTCGGCGGACCATCCCGGCGCCCAGCAGCGCGTAGATCGGTCGTTCCACAGGCCTGACCCGGTAACGGGACCGGCCGACGTCGACCACCGCGGGTCCCGCGAGCAGGGCCATGACGAGGAACCCACCCTGCACCGCGACAGCGAAGACGACGTGGTCCGGTCCGATGGCGGACCAGCCGAACACCGCGAGACCGACGCCGATCGCGAGACCCGCAGCCGCCGAGCCGGCCTGTCGGCCACGCGTGGTCCCCATGCGTTCCAGTCTGCCGAGGACCAGCACCGTCGGCAACCCGTCGCCAGAGGCTCTTTACAGGCTAACTACTTAGAGAGACAATCTAGTTATGGATGTCTCGAGTTCCGACCCGCGGACCAGGGGGAGCGTGGACTGGCCGAGCGACTGGCTGCGTGCCACGCTGGGCCTCCTGGCCCTCCGTGCGCTGGCGGCCGGACCCTCCTACGGATACGCGATCATCAGTGACCTCGAGCGTCACGGTTTCGGCGCCATCAAGGGCGGGACCCTGTACCCGCTCCTGTCCCGGTACGAGAGCGCCGGTTTGGTGACCACGGAATGGCGTGCCGGCGACGGCGGTCCCGGACGCAAGTACTTCGCGCTGACGGACCAGGGACGCACCGAGCTCACCCGCCTGGGTGCTGACTGGCGGCGCTTCGCCGACACCAGTACCGGTTATCTCGACCCCGAGCGGCTCACGAAGGAGACTCCCGCATGATGCAGACGACCAGCGACAAGAAGTGGTTCGACCAGCTCGTCATGGAGCTCCGCCTGCGCCAGGTGCACGGGAGCGCCATCGGCGACACCGTCGCGAGCGCCCGGGAACTCCTCGGCGACACCGGCCAGCAGGCCGAGGAGGCGTTCGGCCCCGCCCGGGACTACGCGGCCGCGCTCGACCTCCCGGCTGCACCGGAACACGACTGGATCCGCAGGGCACTGTGGCCGTCGCTCCTGGGGCTCCTCGCCTTCCTGCTCTTCATCCAGGCCGTGGTGTCCTGGACCCGGTCGGAGCTGCTGCTGGTGTCCCCGGCGCAGGCAGCCCTCCTCGCCACGCCGGTCGTGCTCGTCGCCTGCCTGCCGCTCTATCTCGACGCCGTGGTCCGGCGCATCTGGGTCGGCATGGCCCTTGCCGCTGCCTGTGCCGCCTCGGGCCTCCTCTCGGCGGTCGTGACCCCCACGGACCAGGCCGAGGCCTGGCTGGCCATGGACCCGGTGCCCCTGCTGGTCGGCAGCGCCCTGGTCATGGTGGCCCTGTCGATCAGGAACACGGTCAGGTCGCCCCGCCCGGGGCACGACGACGACATCACCGACCCGCTCTCCGGTGCGGTGGACGGCGCCGGCACGGGTGCGCGGTTCATGGTGCAGGTGACCCACTGGCTGTTCCCCCTGCTCGCCCTGGCCATGCTCGGACTTGCGCTGGCCCTCCGCTAGGCCGGCAGGGGATCGTTCACCGGGATGCCGGGGTCCATGCCTGCACGGTGAGGGCGATGGAGCTGGCGACGATTCGGGCGAGGACCAGCCCGGGACGGACGGTTCCCAGGTAGAGGGCGACGGGGACCGGGACCATGGCCAGGACGGTCGTGTCCGTCCCGCGGAGGAGCGACGATGCCTGATCGCGGGGGACGGCCCGAAGGGGGTCTCCACGGGAGGTGTGGTCCGGTCGGTCGCCGGGCGGGCCGCGGCACGGACGGCGCCCGCCCCCCATCCCGAGACCGGCGATCGCCCCGAGCAGGACGAGGGACGCGGGAGCGGAGGAGGCGGCCACGAACGCTGCTGTCAGGACACTCATCCATAAGCAGGGCTCCGGCGCGGCCTCCGTCGGAGGGGCGCGGCGTCCGAGGACGGTGCTGATGATGTGCTGGGCCCGCTGCGAGGTCATGCGCTCCGTCTCGGTGGCCCGGGCGATCGCGATGCCGTCCAGCAGCGCCATGAGCGTCGTCGCGTCGTCGCATCGGGGAGCTCGACTCCTCCGGGCGCCCGCCTTTAGTACATGATGCGGTGTACTATTGGGTGTGTGCGCAGGGGCAGCGACTGCCGAACCGGCTGAGATGCCTGCGCGACGACGCCGTTCCATGACGAGGAGACCCCACCGTGCCGACCCCCGCCCCCAGCGCGACGCCCGACGCGAAGAAGGGCATGAGCCTGCCGAACCGGATCGCGATCGGTCTGCTCGCGGCCGCCGCCGTCGTCGTCGGTCTGGTGTTCCTCGTCAACACGCTCGGCGAGGACGAAGGCCGGACGGACGGTACGACGACGACCGCCGCCGAGGTCGTCCGGGAGGACAGCCACCGCCTGTCCCAGGCACCGGACGAGAAGGCCGTGCTGGTCGAGTTCCTCGACTTCGAATGCGAATCCTGCCTGGCCGCGTACCCGGTGGTGGAGGACCTCTCCGAGGAGTACGGGGAGAACCTGACGGTGGTCTCCCGATATTTCCCCCTGCCCGGCCATCCGAACTCCGAGACCGCGGCCGTGGCCGTCGAGGCCGCCGCCCAGCAGGGGCGGTTCAAGGACATGCACGCGCGCATGTACGAGACGCAGACCGAATGGAGCCACACCTCCGAGGACAGGTCGCCGGTCTTCCGGGGCTACGCGGAGGATCTCGGCCTGGACCTGGCGGCCTATGACGCGGCGATCGCCGACCCTGCGACCATGGAGCGTGTGAACGCCGACAAGGACGACGGCATGGCGCTGGATGTCGAGGGGACCCCGACGTTCTTCCTCGAGGGACGCAAGATCCAGCCGGCGACGATCGAGGAGTTCCGCAGCCTCATCGAGACCGCCATCGCCGACTGATCGATCCCACCGGGAAGGAACACCATGGCGCACCCGACGGGCGACCACACCCTGGCCGGATCGGCGCAGGCCGCCGCGTCCCTGCCCGGGTTCGCGCGTCGGGTGCCGTTCGGGGTGATGCTCGTGGTCACGGGCGTCATCGGGTGGGTCGCCGCAGGCATCCTGATCCTCGAGAAGCTCGAGCTCTACCGGAACCCCGACCACGTCACCAGTTGTGACATCAACCCGTGGGTGTCCTGCGGGCAGGTCATGGAGACCTGGCAGGCGGAGCTCCTCGGCTTCCCCAACCCGTTCATCGGGCTCGTGGGTTTCACCGTCATCATCACCACCGGCATGGCCCTGCTCGCCGGAGCCCGGTTCGGCCGCTGGTACTGGGTGGGCCTGCAGGCAGGCGTCACGCTCGGTGCAGTGTTCGCGACCTGGCTGTGGAGCCAGGCCCTGTTCGACATCTACATCCTCTGCCTCTACTGCATGGTCGTGTGGGCCGCGATGGTTCCCCTGTTCATCCTGACCACCGTCCGCAACCTGGTCCACGGCATCATCCCCGCCCCCGTCGGCCTCACGCGGAACCTCGCAGCCTGGGTGGGGCCGGTCGTCGTCCTGACCTGGATCGCCGTCGCCGCCTCCGTGTTCTTCCGCTTCCTCCACGTCTTCACCTGAGATTCCCGGTACCGAAGCGAGGCGGCCCCTGTCCGTGGAGACGGCATCACTGCCGGCCCTGGGCCTCCATGCCCTGGGGGCACCGGCCCTCGCCGACGTCGTCGTACCGTTTGCGTGCCGGCCTCGCCCGCAGCACGAGGGCCTCGATGAGCGGTGGAGCTGCGGACGGGGCCAGGAGGCCGTCAGCCGGTGTAGGTGTACGAGCCGCCGGTCACCGGGCGTCGCACCCCGGTGGTGACGTAGCCGGTGGGGGTGGCGGGTACGGACCTGTTCGCCGTGACGTAGGTACCGGGTGCACGGAGGGCCTGGGGCATCGTGCGGCCCGTCGTGATGTAGCTTCCCCCGAGTGGGGATGCCGGCACGCTGCCGGCGGAGGCGGGGCGGAGATCGTGGCGGGTACTGGGCGCGATGAGGGTCAAGGTGTGGTCCTTCTCGGTTGATTTCGGGCATGCCGCACCAGGGCGGTGGGCCATGAGCCCGGACGGTGGATCACCGGACCGATGGTCGGTCGGTGACCAGTGGTATTTCTCGGCTACGGGTCGTCGGTGGCCGACGCGGTGGCGCGGCACTGCTCGCACAGGCCGTTGAACGTCACTTCGGCGGCGAAGACGGTGAACCCGGAATCGTCGGACGGCGCGAGGCAGGGTGCTGCCCCGATCACGCAGTCGACGTCCCTGATGGTGCCGCACGCCACGCAGACGAGATGGTGGTGGTTGTCCCCGACCCTGCATTCGAACAGGGCAGGCGAGCCCGGAGGATCGAATCGGCGGACGATACCGGCCCCCGTGAAGGCCGCCAGGATTCCGTACACCGCCTGCGGGGACGTGCCCGACAGTTCGTCCTTCACCCGGTCGAACACGCGTTCGGCGCTCGAGTGCGGGAGGTGCTGCAAGGCGCGCAGCACAGCGACCCGGGGTGCCGTCACCTTCAGTCCCGACGTCCGGATCGTGTGCCGTAGCACATCGATGTCGGTAGCGGAAGTAGATGCGATCGGCATGACAACCACTGTACCGTTTGTTTTGAATTACTCAAAACAACCGTTGCCGAGAGTCCACCATGAGGAGCACCGCATGACTGATGTCGCCAGCCAGCAACCCGCCGAAGGGGACGACCGCGCCGTCCTGACCAATCGCCAGGGCCACCAGGTCTATGACAACCAGAACTCCCGGACGGTCGGTGCCCGCGGCCCGGCCACGCTCGAGAACTACCAGTTCCTCGAGAAGATCAGCCACTTCGACCGCGAGCGCATCCCCGAGCGCGTGGTCCACGCCCGCGGCTTCGTGGCGTACGGCGATTTCGAGGCGACCGGGACATACGGTGACGAGCCGATCGCCACCTACACCCGGGCGAAGCTGTTCTCCGAACCGGGCAAGAAGACCGACGTCGCCATCCGTTTCTCCTCCGTCATCGGCGGCCGTGACTCGTCCGAGGCGGCGAGGGATCCCCGCGGCTTCGCCGTGAAGTTCTATACGGAGGACGGCAATTGGGACCTCGTGGGCAACAACCTCGCCGTGTTCTTCATCCGCGATGCCATCAAGTTCCCCGACGTCATCCATTCCCTGAAGCCGGACCCGATCACGTTCAGGCAGGAACCGGCGCGCATCTTCGACTTCATGTCGCAGACCCCCGAGGCCATGCATATGCTCGTGAACCTCTTCAGCCCGCGCGGCATACCGGCCGATTACCGCCACATGCAGGGATTCGGCGTCAATACCTACAAGTGGGTCAATGCCGAGGGCGCCACCCAGCTCGTGAAATACATCTGGCAGCCGCGCCAGGGTGTGAAGAGCCTGACCGAGGAGGACGCCGCCAACATCCAGGCGACGGACCTCGGCCACGCGTCGAAGGACCTGTACGAGGCGATCGAGCGGGGCGACTACCCGCAGTGGGACCTCTACGTGCAGCTGATGGACGACGGCGACCACCCGGAGCTCGATTTCGACCCCCTCGACGACACGAAGACCTGGCCGGAACAGGACTTCGAGCCGAAACTCATCGGCACCATGACGTTGAACCGGAACGTCACGGATCACCACAACGAGAACGAGCAGCTCTCCTTCGGGACGGGCGTCCTGGTGGACGGCCTGGACTTCTCGGACGACAAGATGCTCGTGGGGCGTACCTTCAGCTACAGCGACGCCCAGCGCTACCGCGTCGGCCCGAACTACCTGCAGCTGCCCGTCAACTCGGCGAAGAACGCCTCGGTCCACACCAACCAGAGTGGGGGACAGATGTCGTTCGGGACCGATCGGGCGCCCGGGCAGAATCCCCACGTCAACTACGAGCCCTCCATCACCGGCGGCCTGCGGGAGGGGCAGTACCCCACGCACGACGACCAGGGCCCCGAGATCCAGGGACGCCTGACGCGCAAGCGCATCCCGCTCACCAACGACTACCTGCAGGCGGGTCAGCGGTACCAGCTGCTGGAGCAGTGGGAGAAGGACGACCTCGTCGGCAACTTCGTCACGCTCATCGGGCAGGCGGCGCGCGCCGTGCAGGAGCGGATGGTCTGGCACTTCTACCTCATCGACGACGAGCTCGGAGCCCGCGTCGGCGACGGCCTGGGCATCGCCGTCGACGAGATCAAGGACCTGCCTCCCCTCGCCAGCCAGACCCTGTCCGAGGACGAGTTGACGCGTCTGAAGAACCTGGGCAGCAACGGTCCCCGCGACGTCGAGGGACTGACCATGACGCACTGCGTGCCCAACGAGCACGTGGTCGTCACCCGCTGATCCGACGGAGCTGACCGGCTGACGACGAGGACGAACAACAGGCCCTACCCTGCGGAGGCCAGGGCCTGTTGTTCGTCCTTGAACCTTAAAGTCCTACCCAATCGGGCTGGAGTCGGTCATGCTCGAGCAACACCCCTACTCGGACAAGGACCCACCATGCGTGCATTGCCGCTGTCTCACGGCGCCCCCCAGCCACTGCCATCCGTCGGCGCGTCAGCGTGAGCCCGGCCGATGCGCCGGTCCGGCCCGTCCTGGCCGGTTATGACGGCTCGGACGGCTCCCGCCGCGCCGTCCTCTGGGCGGCCCACCACGCGGCTGTCGCCGGACTGCCCCTGGTCGTCGTGCACTGCTGGGTCTGGCCGTTCTTCACCCAGGACNCCCTGGACCGCCTGCCCGCGGACACGGACCTCACCGTCATCGAGGACTCCTTCGCGGAACCGTCGGCGCCCGCGGTCATCATCCACCAGGCCCGCCGGGCCGTCTGCGTCGTCCTCGGCGCGAAGGGCACCAACACGCTCGGCGCCCGCCTCGGGTCCACGGTCCACGCCGTCCTCCACCACGCAGAAGGCAACGTCCTCGTCGTCCGGTAGGAGATCGCCCCGAGGTACGCCCACGCCACCCAGCTCGAAGGAATCCCCCATGATGACCGGACACCGCTTCTCCCACCGGGCATGGTGGTCCAGCCAGTGCGACAGGTAGACCACCGCCCGGTGGCGCCCACCGGGGGCCTGACGGTCCACGCCCGAAGTACTTCCGAGGTCCTCGACGCCCTCGACACGGGCACCGAGGGGCTGGACGCCGCGGAGGCGGCCCTCAGGCTGACGGCTCACGGACCCAACGCGCTTCCGCCACCACGTCGCCCGAATCCGGTCCTCACCTTCCTGAAGCAGTTCCACGACATCCTGATCTATGTCCTTCTCGCCTCGGCACTGGTCACCCTCGCCGTCGGGGACTGGATCGACGCCGTCGTCATCCTCGCCGTCACCCTGATCAATGCCCTGGTGGGGGTCATCCAGGACGGGCGGTCGCAGAAGGCTCTCGACGGGATCCGTTCCATGCTCTCCCTCAGTGCCAAGGCGAAGCGGGAGGGGGGCTGGATCAATGTCGACGCCGCGGATCTCGTGGTCGGGGACATCGTCCGCATGGAACCCGGGGACAAGGTCCCCGCCGATGCGCGGTTGCTCCGCGCCAGCACCCTGCAGGTCGACGAGTCCGCCCTGACGGGGGAGTCCCTGCCCGCGGACAAGGGCACCGCGCCGGTGCCTGCCGCCAGCAGCATCGGTGACCGCACCAACACCGTGTTCTCCGGGACACACGTCGTGGCCGGTGACGCCACGGCCGTCGTGTTCGCCACCGGGACCGACACCGAACTGGGCCGCATCCACACCCTGGTCACGGGGACGAGAAGCACGCAGACCCCGCTGACCAGACAGCTCGACGCCTTCAGCCGGCACATCTCCCTGGTGATCGTCTCCGTTGCGGGCGTCATGCTGCTCGTGGGCTGGTTCGTCCACCAGCGGGACATCGCGCAGCTCGTCCCGGCGACCATCGCCTTCGCGGTCGCGGCGATCCCCGAGGGACTCCCCGCCCTGGTCACCATCACCCTTGCCCTGGGTGTCCGCCAGATGGCATCCCGCAACGCGATCGTCAAGAAACTCGCGGCCGTGGAGACCCTCGGATCGGTCACGACCATCTGCACCGACAAGACCGGCACCCTGACCCGCAACGAGATGACCGTGCGGACGGTGATCACCGGTGCCGGTGAATACGCGATCCACGGCACGGGCTATGCACCCTCCGGATCGATCACCTCCACCGGCCCCGTCGGCGACGGGGCCGGTGGCCCGGATCTGGCGGCGGTCGTCGAGGTGTTCTCGCGTTGCAACGACGCGCACCTGATCTCCGATGACGGCGACTGGCAGGTGGTGGGGGATCCGACGGAAGGCGCACTCCGCACCCTCGCCGGGAAAGCCGGGTTCGACGGTTCCGACCACGAGCGGCTGGCCGTGATCCCGTTCTCCGCCGAGGGGAAGTTCATGGCCACCCGGGACCGGGGGCCGGACGGTGCTGCCCGGATCCTGCTCAAGGGCGCGCCCGGGGTGGTCCTGGAGCGCTGCAGCCACGAGATCGGCGCCGACGGCGCACTGCGTCCGATCGACCGCGGGACCTGGACGCGGACGGTCGCCGCGCTCAGCGACAAGGGTCTGCGCGTCCTCGCCGGCGCCCGTTCGGGCCCCACGGCTCCGACGAAGGACCTGCGCGAGGACGAGGTCGCCGGCGGCATGGTGTTCCTCGGGATCGCCGGGATCCTCGACCCGCCCCGGGCCGAAGCGATAGCTGCGATCGCGACCATGCACCGTGCCGGGATCCGCGTGAAGATGATCACCGGGGACCACCCGGGCACGGCCCTGGCGATCGCCCGGGAGATGCGGATCGCCCGGACCGACTCGACAGTGCTCACCGGCGACGCCATCGAGGGGATGGACGAGAAGGAACTCGCGGCCGCGGCGCCCGACGTCGACGTCTATGCCCGGACCAGTCCCGAGCACAAACTGCGGATCGTCGCCGCACTGCAGTCGCACGGTGAGATCGTCGCCATGACGGGCGACGGCGTCAACGACGCTCCGGCCCTGCGCCGCGCCGACATCGGCGTCGCCATGGGCATCAAGGGGACCGAGACCACCAAGGAAGCGGCTGAGATCGTCCTCGCGGACGACAACTTCGCGACCATCGGCCACGCCGTCGAGGAAGGCCGGCGGATCCGCGACAACCTGCAGAAGTCGATCCTGTTCCTGCTGCCGACGACGTCCGCGCAGGCACTGGTCCTGCTGCTGGCCGTCCTCTTCGGGTTCACCCTCCCGCTCCAGGCCACCCAGATCCTCTGGGTCAACCTCATCACCGCGATCACCCTGGCCCTGGCCCTGGCCACCGAGCCGGCCGATCCGGACAGCATGGACAGACCGCCGCTGCGGCCCGGCCGGGGGATCCTCGATCGAAGCTACGTGGGTCGGATCGTCTGGGTGACGGCACTGATCACCGCTGCCACGATCGGTGTGTTCTTCTTCGAGGTGAACGGGGGCTCCAGCACCGCCGAAGCGCAGACCACGGCCGTCACGATGCTGGTCCTCGGCCAGCTCGCGTTCCTGTTCAACTGCAGGTTCCTCACGGCATCGAGTCTCCGGCCCGCGGTGCTGCGGGGGAACCGGGCGATCTACATCTCCGGTGCGCTGCTCCTGGCGCTGCAACTGGTCTTCGTCTACGGGCCGTTCATGCACCCCTGGTTCCACTCGGCGCCCATCGGCGTCCGTGAATGGGCCTACACCACCGCCGTCGCCCTGCTCATCTTCCTCCTCACCGAGGCCGGCAAGATGGTGGAACGCCGTGCAGCACGACGGCGGGCTGCCGGCCACGCCCCGCGCAGGGTCGCCCCCGAGCGGCTCCGCGTCCCGTAGCTCCCGCTCCCGTGCGGACAAGCTGCGGAAAAGTTGCGGGTGCCCAGCACATCGGGGGTCCCACCGGTTCATAGGATGAGAAGCTGACGACCACTGTGGCTGGGAGCTGATAGGTATCGACGATCGATATGCCGAGCAGGCGGTGCGGCCGAGCGCGGGCACGGCGCCTGCCTCCGGCTACGGCCGGACCCTCAAGGTGTCCGCGGCCGAGGGCAGGGCGACGCTCAGCCTGCTCCGCCCCGCCCTGCTCCGCCTGACGTGGGCTCCCGGGACCGAGGTCCAGGAAGCGGACGCCAGGGATGTCCTCAAGCAGAGTCTGGAGCTGGTCGGTCATGTCCCGTACGCGATCCTCGTCGACATGCGTCACATCACGATCATCAATGCGGGTGCCCGGGCGGCCTACGGATCCGAGAGGATGGTCCTCGCTGCCGCGATGCTCGGAGTCACGCCCGTGGACCGGGTCATCGCAGCGTCCGTGCAGCAATCGGTGCACGACGTCCGGTTCTTCACCGACGAGCAGGCCGCGCTGGACTGGCTGACCAGTCATCTCCCCGACCCGTCATCCAGCTTCGGGTAGAAGCGCGGGTGGGCCCGATAGTCTGCGACTGGAAGTCCAGCAGCGGGATGGAGGGGCAGCGATGATCGACGACGACTCGCAGGCGGCGGACGAGGCCTTCACGGCGACGATGCGCGACGGGGTGCTATGGGTCGAATGGTTCACCGGGACGAGTGTCGGGGAGGCGGATGCGATCGCCCTCGTCGAGCGGTCCGACGCGATCAGCCGGGGCGTGTGCCCGCCGATGCTGGTGGAACTCAACGGCATGGTGACGCTCAGCCGGACCGCACTCCTCCGGTTCGCCGAGGAGCTGAACATCGCGGCGATGGCGATCGTAGGACCGACCGCCGTCGACAAGGCGCTCGCGGCGTTCTTCGCGGAGGTCCACGATCCGCCGTATCCCACCCGGTACTTCCGGCACCGGGTGAACGCCCTGCCCTGGCTCACGGGCTGCCCCCACGCACCCTGACGGCATCGCGGGAGAGACGGGTCCTCGGCCTGCTGACGCGGACCGGTGTGCCGATATACAGTGCCGTATGCGTCCCGATCCATTGGTGGAGATTGAGCGGAAGTTCGACGTCGACGACGACGCCGCGGTTCCTTCGTTGCACGACCTTCCCGGGGTCGGGAGGGTCGACCCGCCGGTCGAGTATCGCCTCCAGGCCGAGTACTTCGATACCGAGGACTTCCGGCTGGCTTCCCGGCGCATCACGCTGCGACGACGCACCGGGGGTGAGGACGCCGGATGGCACCTCAAGATCCCCGTCGGCCCCGACGAACGCCACGAACACCATGAGCCGCCGGGCAGGAAGGCCGACGGCGTTCCCAAGGCACTCCGTGACCTCATCCGGGTGTACGTCAGGGACATGGCGCTGGTGCCGGTGGCCCGGCTGACGACGCGACGCAGCGTCCACCACCTCCACGGCGAGGACGGCGGGGTCCTGGCCGACCTCATGGACGACCGCGTCCAGGCGGACGTGCTTCTTCCCGCGCCGGCCAGCCTGCACTGGCGTGAATGGGAGATCGAGCTCGTCGACGGGTCGATCGACCTGCTCGATGCCGGGCAGGCCCGGGTCACGGACGCGGGGGCGCGCCCCGCCGCCCACAGCTCCAAGCTGGACCGGGCCCTGGGCCCCCTGCTCCGCACCGTCGCCGACGCGCGACCCACGCCGACGCCGGACGGTCCGGCCGGGGACGTGCTGCTCGCCTACCTCCACGAGCAGCTGACCGTCCTCGAGGAGCAGGATCCCCAGGTGCGGCAGGACGCACCGGACGCGGTCCATCGCATGCGGGTCGCCACCCGGCGCGTGCGATCCGTCCTCGGCACGTACCGCTCCCTGCTGGAGGACACCGACGCCGTGCAGCTCCTGCGCGAGGAACTGAAGTGGCTCGCCGGCGTCCTCGGCAGGGCGCGGGATGCGGAGGTCATGCACGCGCGGCTCAAGGAGATGCTGGCCGAGGAGCCGGCCGGCCTCGTGCTGGGCCCGGTCGAGCGCAGGGTGGACCTGGAACTCGGCGGCGGCTATCGGAAGGCCCACGACCGGGCCCTCAAGGCGCTGCGCGGGCGGCGGTATTTCCTGCTGCTCGACACCCTCGAATCACTGCTGGCGGCCCCGGCACTGACGCCCCGGGCCGCCGAGCCGGCGGCCCGGGTGATCCCGGAGCTCCTGAACCGGGACATCCGGCGCCTGCGCGCGGCCGTCCACGAGGCCAGGCACCACCCCGCGGGCGTCGGCGACCACCCCGCCCTCCATCAGGCGCGCAAGGACGCCAAACGGCTCCGGTATGCAGCGGAAGCCGCAGACCCGGTCGGGCGGAAGAAGATCGCCCGCATCGGGGAGGCAGCCCTGGGGATCCAGAAGATCCTCGGCGAGCACCAGGACAGCGTGGTGACCCGGAACCTGCTGCGCCGCCTCGGTGTCGCTGCCTTCAAGGAGGGCGAGAACGGGTTCACCTACGGCCGGCTGCATGCCCTGGAGCAGGTCGCCGCCCTGCGCGCGGAATCCCGCTTCCGCCGGGAATGGAAGCACTTCCCCTCGAAACTCCGCGCGAACTAGGAACGGACTCCTGCCATGTGGACCTACCCGCGGTACGAGACCGTCAGCTTCCTGCGCGCGGCGGGAGCCGGCTACATCGAGGGCCTGGTCCTGATGCGCTACGCGCAGAAGGCGGTCGAGGACCGCGGGCTCGCATCCCGCGAGCGGGTCGTGCACGTCGAGGTCTGGGGCGAGGAGACCTGCGGCATGAGCAGCCACCAGGGGCATCCGGTGGACCTCACCGTCGAGAACAAGGCCATCTACTGGTACCGCGTCACCATCGAGGGGCCGCCGGAGGGACAGCGTCTGCTGCCGGACGCCGCCGTCCCGGCAGGAAGCGTGGTCGACGCCGTCGACCACGCGCAGGTCGAGGGCGCCGCCGCGCCCTAGCCTCCGCCCTTCAGCCGCCGGCGAAGGGCGGCAGGACGTCCAGCACGTCGTCGTCCCCGAGGACGGTCGAGGTGTCCCGCAGCGCCACCTCGTTGAGCAGGAAACTGCTGCGCCCGAGGACCGTCGCCAGCGACGGAGCGCCGGGCGAGGCCGGGCGTGCGCGCAGTTCGTCGAGCACGGCGGAGAGCGTGCGTCCGCCGGGCAGCCGCTCCTCCCCGACGCCGGTGGCGGCCTTCGCCGCCCCGAAATACCTCACCAGCACCTCAGCCACCGATGGCGCTCATCGACCGGTCGGGCTGGACGAAGTCGTCGGCGCCGAGTCCCGTGTGGCTCATGCCGTGCGCCCGCGGCTTCAGCCACATGGCGTCGCGCCAGCGCTGGGCCACGGCCTCGTCGTCCGCGTCCGAACGCAGGAGGCCGCGCAGGTCCGTCTCCTCGTGGGAGAAGAGGCAGCTCATGATCTTGCCCTCGGCCGTCACGCGCGTCCGTCGGCAGTCGGCGCAGAACGGCTCCGTGACCGACGCGATGATGCCGACGGTCCCGAGGACGACGTCGGGAGCGGTCTTCGACCGGACCTCCCACCGCTCGGCGGGGGCGCCGTCGCGGTTCCGGGGGTCCGGGGTGAGGACGAAGCGGGTCTCGACCAGCGCGCGCATCTCCGCGGCGGTCACCATGCCCTCCTTCGTCCAGCCGTGATCGGCGTCCAGGGGCATCTGCTCGATGAAACGCAGTTCGAAGCCGCGGGACACCGCCCACTCCACGAGATCGGGCGCCTCGTGGTCGTTGATGCCGCGCATCAGCACGGCGTTGATCTTCACGAGGCCCAGCCCGGCGTCGGCGGCCGCCTCGATGCCCCGGAGCACACGGTCCAGGAACGGCCGGCGGGTCAGCTGGGCGAAGGTCTCGGGGTGCAGGGAGTCCATGGAGACGTTGATGCGCGTGAGCCCGGCGTCCTTCAGCTGCACGGCACGGCGGTCCAGGCCCAGCGCGTTGGTCGTCATCGAGATCGGCAGGTCGGCGTGGTCCGTGCGGATGTCACGGATGATGTCGAGCAGGTCAGCCCGGACCAGCGGTTCCCCGCCCGTCAGCCGCAGCTCACGGACGCCGAGCAGGTCCACGCCGATGCGCACCAGCCGGACGATCTCCTGGCGCGACAGCACCTGGTCCTTCTGCAGCCAGTTCAGGCCCTCGGCCGGCATGCAGTAGGTGCACCGCAGGTTGCACTTGTCCGTCAGCGACAGGCGCATGTCCGTCGCCTGCCTCCCGTGGGTGTCCAGAAGGCCTTCGACCGTGCCCCCGCGGGCGACGCGCGGCATTCCCAGTTGGATTCCCATGGAATCGAGGTTACGCCCTCCGTCGGCCCGGACCCTACCCGGGCGCACACGGCCGGGCGGGGCTTCCGCCCGGCGTCGCCAGCCTGTAGAACGCGGGGAACCTCCCTCCACCCGCGGTCGTGTAAGCAACGGACCCGTCCGGTCGGACAGCGGCGCGGCCGGGACACGACGGAGAGGCAGGAATTCCCCCAGTGAGCATGCGACGCCCCGCGTGGGCAGCCGTCTCCGGCGCGCTGGCGGTGGGGCTGGGAGTGATCGCCGGTGAGCTGGCGGCAGCCGCACTGAGCCCCTCCGTCAGCCCGGTCAGCGCGGTGGGCTCCTCCGTCATCGACCGCGTGCCACCGGCCGTCAAGGACTGGGCGATCGCCTGGTTCGGGACCGCGGACAAGGCCGTCCTCCTGGCGACGATCGCCGCCGTCATCGCCGGGATCGCCCTCGCCGCCGGTGCGCTCGAGTACCGGCGGGCCTTCGCCGGCAGGGCTGTCGTCGTCGGCTTCGGGATCGTCGGTGCGCTCGCCGTGGCCTCGCGCCCGCAGTCCTCCACCGTCTCCCTCGTTCCCCCCGCGGTGGCCACGCTCGCCACGCAGGCGGCACTGTGCAGGGACGCGGGCGAGCCCTTCGTGTTCCCCGGCTCGGAGACGCAGTGGAACGGGCTGACCGACATGACGGACGCGGGCCTGCTCGCGGAGCACANCGTCGCCGTCGCCACCGGCGCGGCGGCCACCGGCGTGCGCTCCTCCCAGTCCGCCGTGACGCAGCAGCGCTCGTCGATCACGCTGCCCGCGCCCGCCCCGGCGGCGCCGCCGGCGGAGGGGTCCTTCGTCCCCGAGGGCGCGGACCTCGGGATCGAGGGCATCAGCGGGCTCGTCACGCCGACCGAGGACTTCTACCGGATCGACACGGCCCTCGTGGTGCCCGTCGTCGACGCCGCGGACTGGTCCCTGAAGGTCACGGGACTCGTGGACCGCGAGATCGAGATCACGTTCGACGAACTGCTCGCCCTGCCCCTGATCGAGCGCCACGTGACCCTGGCCTGCGTGTCCAACACCGTGGGCGGAGACCTGACCGGCAACGCGCGCTGGCTCGGCTGGCCCGTGCGCGAGCTCCTCGCCCGGGCCGGCGTGCGGCCGGAGGCCGACATGGTGCTGTCGCGGAGCATCGACGGCTTCACCGCCGGCACGCCGCTCGAGGCCCTGACCGACGCACGGGACTCGCTGCTCGCCGTCGGCATGAACGGGGCACCGCTTCCCGTGGAGCACGGCTTCCCGGTCCGGCTCGTGGTCCCGGGCCTCTACGGCTTCGTGTCCGCGACCAAATGGGTGACCGAGCTGAAGGTCACACGCTTCGCCGACGACACTGCGTACTGGTCCACGCGCGGCTGGTCCGAGCGCGGCCCCGTCAAGACCTCCTCCCGGATCGACGTGCCGCGTCCGCGGGCGAGCGTTCCCGCGGGCGACGTCGTCGTCGGCGGGGTGGCCTGGGCACAGCACCGGGGCGTGGAGGCCGTCGAGGTGAGGGTCGACGGCGGCCCGTGGCAGCGTGCCACGCTCGCACGGCCGATCTCCGCCGACACGTGGTGCCAGTACAGCGCCACGCTGTCGCTGCAGGCCGGTGAGCACACCCTCCAGGCGCGGGCGGTGGACCGGGAGGGCGGCGTGCAGTCCGAGGACACGGTGCCGCCGGCGCCCGACGGTGCCGAAGGGCTGCACACGGTAACGTTCTCGGTGACCTAGGCCACGCCCGCCGGGCGGTCCCGGCACCAGCGCGCGGAAGGCAATCATGAGACGAACCGTCGCCGAACACCAGGCCGCCGTGGCCGCACTCCTGCACCCGGGCAGCGGGTACCGCCGCACAGCCGCGGAGGTGCTCGCGCTCGGCGACGCCCTGGGCCGGGCACTGGTGGAGGACGTGCACGCGCCGGTGAGCCTCCCACCGTTCGACAACTCCCAGATGGACGGGTACGCCGTCCACGCCGACGACCTCGCGGGGACGGCCCCGCTCACGGTGGCCGAGCCCATCCCGGCCGGCATCGTGCCACCGCCGCTCCGGCCGGGAACGGCCGCCCCGATCATGACCGGCGCCATGCTGCCGACCGGCGCCGCCGCCGTCGTGCCCATCGAGCGGGCACAGCCCGCCCGGTTCTACGCCGCAGCGGACCGGGCGGCCGGGACCGCGACCGTGCGCCTCCCCGGAGGCACCGACGCCGGACGCTTCGTGCGGCGGGCCGGCAGCGACATCGCCGAGGGCGGGCTCGCACTGCCGGCCGGCACCCTGCTCGGTGCCGCCCAGCTCGGGCTCCTCGCGGCCTGCGGGGTGGGCGAGGTCCGTGTTGCCCCGCGCTTCCGCGTGCTGCTCCTGTCCACCGGGGACGAGGTGGCCGAGCCCGGCACGGACCTCGCGCCGGGACGGATCTACGACGCGAACACGACGCTCCTCGAGGCGGCGCTGCGGGAGGCCGGCGCCCACGTCACCCGCCACCGCCTGCTCGGGGACGATCCGGAGGTGCTCCGGGAGGCCCTCGCCGGGATCACGGCAGGCAGCACCGACCTCGTCCTCAGCAGCGGGGGCATCAGCCAGGGCGCCTACGAGGTGGTGAAGCAGGCGCTGGCGGCGAGCGGCGTGGAGTTCTCCTCGGTGGCCCTGCAGCCGGGCGGACCCCAGGCGCACGGCACCATCGCCGGCGTCCCGTTCCTGGGGTTCCCCGGCAACCCGGTGAGCGCGATCGTCTCCTTCGAGATGTTCCTGCGGCCGGCCCTCCACCGGCTGACCGGTGTCCCGGCGCCCCGCCCCGTGCTGGAGGCGGTCCTCGCCGAGGACGTCGACAGCCCTCCCGCCAAGCACCAGGTGCGCCGCGGCGTCTACCGCGCGGGGAGGGTGGCGCTCGTGGGCGGCCCCGACTCCCATCTGCTGCACGCCCTGGCCGCCGCCAACTGCCTCGTCCACCTGCCCGAGGGTGTCGGCTCGCTGGCCCGGGGCGACCGCGTCATGGTCACGCTCATCGGTCCCATACCCGCGGACCCCGTGGCAAGCGACGGCCCGATCACGGCGGACCGGGCCGGATCTGGTGGAATGGACTCCGCAGAAAGGACTCCATCATGAGCACCCCACCCCCCACCGAGGGCCTCTCCCACGTCCGGTCCGACGGCACCGCCCACATGGTCGACGTCTCCGGCAAGCAGGCGACCGTCCGCCAGGCCGTCGCCGAGGCGACCCTCGAGACCACGCCCGAGGTCGTCGCCCTCATCACCGACGGCAGCCTGCCCAAGGGGGACGCCCTCGCCGTCGCCCGCGTCGCCGGCATCATGGCGGCCAAGCAGACCTCCACCCTGATCCCGCTGTGCCACCCGCTGCCGCTGTCGAAGGTGACCGTCGACTTCGAGCCCGACGGCGGCCGCGTGCGGGTCGTGGTGCTCGCGAAGACCACCTCGCTCACGGGCGTCGAGATGGAGGCCCTGACGGGCGCGTCCGTCGCCGCGCTGACGCTCTACGACATGATCAAGGCCGTGGACAAGCACGCCGTCATCACCGGCACGCGCGTGCTCTCCAAGTCCGGCGGCAAGAGCGGGGACTGGGCCGTATGACACCCCTGCGCACCGCCGCCGTCGTCATCGCCTCCACCCGCGCCGCCGCCGGCACCTACGAGGACGAGTGCGGCCCGGCCATCACCCGCTGGCTCTACGACCACGGCTACGCCGTCGCCGACGCCGTCGTGGTCCCCGACGGCGACGCCGTCGGGACCGCGATCGGTGCCGCCCTCGAGGCCCGCCCGGCGGTGCTGATCACGAGCGGGGGGACGGGGCTCAGCCCCGACGACGCCACACCCGAACAGACCGCCCCGTACCTGACCCGCAGCCTGCCCGGCATCATGGAGGCCGTCCGCCGTGCCGGGGCCGACGCCGTCCCGACGGCGGTCCTCAGCCGCGGGCTGGCGGGCACGGCGGGCCCCACCTTCGTCATCAACCTGCCCGGATCGCCCGGGGGAGTCCGCGACGGACTCACCGTGCTCGCCCCGCTCATCGACCACATCTGCTCCCAGCTGGAGGGCCACAATGACCACCGGTGAAGTCGTGCACGCCGCCGTCGCCGACACCCCCATCACCCCCGAGGAGGCGCACGCCGGCGTCGACTCGCCGTACTGCGGGGCCGTCGTCGGCTTCAGCGGCGTGGTGAGGGACCACGACGGCGGCCGCGACGTGAGCTCGCTGAGCTACTCGGCGCACCCGAGCGCCGGACGCGTCATCCGCGAGGTGGCCGAGGAGATCGCCGCGCGGCACGACGGCATCCGGATCTGGGTGGCCCACCGCGTGGGACCCCTCGCGATCGGGGACCAGGCGCTCGTCGCCGCGGTCGGGGCCGCGCACCGCGGCGAGGCGTTCCGGGCCTGCTCGGACCTCGTGGACCTCGTGAAGGAGCGCGTCCCCATCTGGAAGGAACAGTTCTTCGCGGACGGCAGCGTGGAATGGGTCGGGGCAGGGGCGGAACAGTAGGCTTGGGGGCATGACTGAACTACTGCCGGTGGCCGTGCTGGGTGCCAGGGGACGCATGGGATCCGAGGCCGTCCGCGCGGTCGAGGCGGCGGACGACCTCGAGCTCGTCGCGGCCCTCGGCAGCAGCGACCCCCTCGACTCGCTCGTCGCCGCCGGTGCCCGTGTCGTCGTCGACCTGACCGTCCCCGACGCGACCGTCGGGAACGTCGGGTTCGCCGTGGAGCACGGCATGCACGCCGTCGTCGGGACCACGGGCTGGACCGCCGAGCGCCTGGCCCGGCTGGAGGCCCTCCTGGCCGCCACACCGGCCACGGGCGTCCTGATCGCCCCGAACTTCGCGCTCGGATCCGTGCTCGCCACCGCGTTCGCCGCCGCCGCGGCACAGTACTTCGAGTCCGTCGAGATCGTGGAGCTCCACCACCCCGACAAGGTCGACGCCCCCTCCGGCACCGCCGTGCGGACCGCCCAGCTCGTCGCCGCGGCGCGCGCCGCCGCGGGCGTACCCGACGCCCCGGACGCCACGCGGGACCAGCTCGACGGAGCGCGCGGCGCCCGCGTGGACGGCGTGCCCGTGCACTCCGTGCGGCTCCGCGGACTGACGGCCCACCAGGAGGTCCTGTTCGGGAGTGCAGGAGAGCAGCTGACCATCCGCCATGACTCCTTCGACCGCGCCTCCTTCATGCCGGGCGTCCTCCTCGGGATCCGCTCGGTGGCCCGGCACCCCGGGCTGACCGTCGGACTGGACGGCTACCTGGACCTGCAGACCGGCGGGGCGGGGTCGTGACCCCGCCGAACCCGGTGCTCGGCTTCTACCGGCAGCACAAGGTCAAGGCCGGTGTGCTGCTCATCACGGCGCTCCTCGTCTTCTGGCTCGTGGTCGCCTTCCAGCGCAGCTTCCTGCTCCTCGGCGACCCCGAGCCCGTGGCCAAGGCCCTGGGCGTCGGGTACCTCCTGCTGCCGTGCATCGGCGCGTGGGCCCTGGTCCGGGAGCTGCTCTTCGGCGCCCGGACGGAGCAGATGGCCCGTCGGCTCGACGCCGAGGGCGGCCTGCCCGTCGACGACCTCCCGAGGACTCCCGCCGGGCGGATCGTGCGGTCCGCG
Organism: Arthrobacter sp. L77; assembly: GCF_000816565.1. Classification (NCBI taxonomy): domain Bacteria; kingdom Bacillati; phylum Actinomycetota; class Actinomycetes; order Micrococcales; family Micrococcaceae; genus Arthrobacter; species Arthrobacter sp. L77. Next base: position 280,874 of record NZ_JWSU01000008.1, read on the forward strand.
GCCGACGCCGCCTTCCCGGCCTTCCAGGCCGAGGTGGAGGCCGATCCCGGGAACTGGCGGAGCTGGTTCAGGCTCTCCTGCGCGTACGACGCCGCGGGCGACCGCAAGCGCGCCCGGCGCGCGATGCGCGACGCCGCGAAGCTGTACCGGCAGCACGGAGCGGGCGCCCCGCGCTAGCGGGGTCCACGCAGGCCGGGGGCGTCAGTGCCGGGCGTCGGCGCGTCCGTCCCGCGCCGCGTTCGCCGCACCGGAGGCGAGCAGTTCCAGGGGTCCGCGGGACCGGACGCGCTGGAAGAGGATGCCGATGGTGATCGCGGCGGCGACCTGCAGCCAGAGGACCAGCAGCGGGTCCGGGAGCGGGACCAGCTTGTCCGCCCAGCTCATGACGCAGATGTGGAGGGCGTACAGGGTCAGCGTCATGGCTCCCGGCGCCGAGAGCGGCAGGAGCGCCTGCGGGAACCGGCGGGTGAGCAGGAGGCAGACCGCGACGACGGCCGCAGCGGAGCCCGCCACGTGCACCAGATCGAGCGTCGTCCCGGAGTGGGGTGCGCTGACCGCGAGCCACCACCACGAGCCGGACTGGTCCACGCCCGCGAGCCCGACGTCGAGCATGGCCTCCAGCGGGTAGCGGCTGCCGTCCGGTGTCGCCAGGAGGGCGGCGAGGCCGCCGCCGGGCCCGAGGAGCTGGGCACCGAGCAGCCTGGCCCCGGCCGCGGCGAGCACGCCCGCGCCGAGGAGCCCCAGCTGCACGCCGAGCCGTGACAGGTCCAGCCGCCCGATCATCAGTCCCACCAGGATGAAGCCGAGCCACTGCAGCACGGGGTAGTACCCGGTCAGGAAGAGGTCCGCGGCGAGCGTCGCCGGCACGAGGAAGTGCTCGAAGACCGGGTTGCCGCCCACGGAGGGCGGGTCCACGGTCGCGGTCACCAGGGGCCGCAGCAGGTAGGCGACCACCGGGGCGACCAGCAGCCAGCCGGCCGTCCACGCCGCGAGCGCGCGCGGCCGCAGGCCCACGAACGGCAGTGCCAGGAGGAACAGCACACCGTAGTGGACGAGGATGATGGCGATGTTCGTCTCCACGCCGCCGAGGACGAGCCCGATGAGGGCGATCACGAGGGCGCGGACCGCGATGCCCGTGCGGTCGGCGGAGAGCGTCCGGTCGCGGTGCGGGAAGTGCCCTCCCGTCAGCAGGGCCAGCCCGATCCCGGCGACGACGGCGAAGAGGCCTGATGCCCGGCCCGAGAACAGCAGCGCGGTCCACGTGGCATCCGTGGTGCCCGGCACGTAGAGCGGCAGGATGTGGGTGCTCATCATGCCGAAGAGGGCCACGCCGCGCGCCGCGTCGATCCCGGTCAGGCGGCGGGGCGCGGACGTCGTGTGCATGCAGCCATGGTCCCACAGGCACCCTCCGCCCCGACGGCGCGGCCGCACCGGACGCCGCGCCCGGGCACACCGGGTTCCGCCCGACCGGGTAACGTTTTACCCATGGCTGAAACCCCCTCCCGCATCCGCCCGTTCGGTTCGCTCGTGGCCGCCATGGTCACGCCTCTCACCGACGACGGCGGCGTCGACCTCGATGCCACCGCCGCCCTCGCCGCGAAGCTCGTCGACGACGGCTGTGACGGCCTGGTCGTCTCGGGCACCACGGGGGAGACCTCGACCCTCGAGGACTCCGAGAAGGAGGACCTCTACCGCGTGGTCGCCGAGACGGTGGGGGACCGCGCGCGGGTCATCGCCGGCACCGGCACGAACCACACCTCGCACTCGGTGGAGATGGCCCGCCGCGCCGAGCGTGCCGGAGCCCACGCGCAGCTCGTCGTGACGCCCTACTACAACAAGCCCACCCAGTCCGGCGTGCTGGCCCACTTCACGGCCGTGTCCGAGGCGAGCGACCTGCCGATCATGATCTACGACATCCCGGGCCGGTCGGCCATCCCCATCACCACCGACACGATGCTCCGGCTGGCGGAGAACCCCAGGATCGGCGCGTTGAAGGACGCGAAGGCGGACTTCGCCGCCGTCACGCGGGTCCTCGCCGCCACGGACCTGGACGTGTACGCGGGCGACGACGGCCTGACCCTGCCCTGGATGGCCGCAGGCGCGGTCGGGGTCGTGAGCGTCAGCGCGCAGGTCGCCACGGTCGCCTTCCGTGCGCTGGTCGACGCCGCGGCGGCGGGTGATTTCGACGAGGCCCGCCGGATCCACTTCGACCTCGACCCCGTGGTGCGTGCCGTGATGACCCACATCCCGGGCGCCGTCTCCGCGAAGCAGATCCTGCGCCTGCAGGGCGTGCTCAGCAACGCCGTCGTCCGCCTTCCCCTCGTCGACCCGGACGAGGCCGAGCTGGCACCGGTCCTCGCCGATCTGGCCGAGGCGGGCTGGGTCATCGGATCCCCGGGGACGCCCCGGGTCGCCCGCGCATGAGCGACGCGGCCGGCGTCGGTCCCGCCCCGAGGGCCCTGCCACCGGCGCTGGAGCCGGGCACGCTGAGGATCGTGCCGCTCGGCGGCCTGGGGGAGATCGGCCGCAACATGGCGGTGTTCGAGATCAGCGGCAAGCTCCTGATCGTCGACTGCGGCGTGCTCTTCCCCGAGGAGACCCAGCCCGGGGTGGACCTGATCCTCCCTGACTTCTCCTTCATCGAGGACCGGCTCGACGACGTCGTCGGCCTGGTGCTCACCCACGGCCACGAGGACCACATCGGCGCGGTGCCGTATCTGCTGCGCCTGAAGGCCGACATCCCCCTCGTCGGCTCGCAGCTGACGCTCGCGCTCGTCGAGGCGAAGCTGCAGGAACACCGGATCCGCCCGTACACCCTCACCGTGTCCGAGGGGCAGATCGAGCAGCTCGGCCCGTTCGAGTGCGAGTTCGTCGCCGTCAACCACTCGATCCCGGACGCCCTCGCGGTGTTCATCCGGACGGCGGCCGGCAACGTCCTGCACACCGGCGACTTCAAGATGGACCAGCTGCCGCTCGACGGGCGGATCACCGACCTGCGGGCCTTCGCGCGCCTCGGCGAGGAGGGCGTGGACCTCTTCATGGTCGACTCCACGAACGCCGACGTCCCGGGCTTCACGACGGCGGAGCGGGAGATCGGTCCGGTCCTCGAGAACCTCTTCGGGCAGGTCCGGAAGCGCATCATCGTCGCCTCCTTCTCCTCCCATGTGCACCGGGTCCAGCAGGTCCTCGACGCCGCCCACACCCACGGCCGGTTCGTCTGCTTCGCGGGCCGGTCGATGGTGCGCAACATGGCGATCGCCGCGAGGCTCGGCTACCTGAAGGTGCCGGACGGCATCCTGGTGGACATCAAGAACGTCGACGACCTGCCGGACGACCGCGTGGTCCTCATGTCCACCGGCTCGCAGGGCGAACCCATGGCGGCGCTGTCCCGCATGGCCAACGGCGACCACCGCATCACCGTGGGCAAGGGCGACACGGTGATCCTGGCGTCCTCGCTCATCCCCGGCAACGAGAACGCCGTGTACCGCGTGATCAACGGGCTCCTGAAGCTCGGCGCCGACGTGATCCACAAGGGCAACGCGAAGGTGCACGTGTCCGGCCACGCCGCGGCCGGCGAGCTCCTCTACTGCTACAACATCGTGAGGCCGCGGAACGTCATGCCCGTGCACGGCGAGACCCGGCACCTCATCGCCAACGGGAAGCTGGCGCAGCAGACGGGCGTCCCGGCGTCGAACGTCCTGCTCACCGAGGACGGCTCGGTCATCGACCTCGTGGACGGCAGGGCCCGCGTGGTGGGAGCCGTCGAGTGCGGCTACGTGTACGTGGACGGCTCCAGCGTGGGGGAGATCACCGACGCCGACCTCAAGGACCGGCGGACCCTCGGCGAGGAGGGGTTCATCTCGATCATCACCGTGGTGAACCGCAGCACCGGCACGATCGTGTCCGGACCGGACATCCACGCGCGCGGGTTCGCCGAGGACGACGCCGTGTTCGACGAGATCAGGCCGAAGATCGCCCGGGCCCTCGAGGAGGCCGTGACGAACACGCCGGACCACACGACGTACCAGCTGCAGCAGGTCGTCCGGCGCATCGTCGGCACCTGGGTCAACCGGGGCTACCGACGACGCCCGATGATCATCCCCGTGGTCCTGGAGGCCTGAGGACGGCAGGTCCCGGGAGCCCGTCGGCGCGCGGGAATTCGACGGATCAGGGGAGTGGTCCGGTACCGTGATGGGCATGGCCACTCGAACGTCCCCTGCCCCGCGGGGCCAGCACCAGACCCGCAGCAAGGGAGCGTCCGCCGTCGCGGGGGCCCCCCGGACCAAGGCGCCGGCCAAGCCGCCGGCCAAGGGGACCGGCCGCGCCCCGGCGAAGGCCCGGCAGGCCCCGGTGACGCCCGACCCCCGGGACGAGGACCAGCTCGCCCTCCCGCTGCGGGCCGTCCGGGCGGTCTGGATGGGCACCGCGCGCGTCATCGGCTCGGGCGTCCGCACCTTCGGCCATGACGTCAACCCGGACCGTGAGCTCCGCCGGGACGGCTCCGGCTTCTTCCTCCTCCTGCTGGCCCTCGCCGTCGCCGCCGTCGAATGGTGGGCCCTCGGCGGCACCGCCGCCGACATCGTGCACGCGGCCGCCGGCGGCACCTTCGGCTGGATGGCCCTGCTCGTCCCCTTCATGCTCGGCATCGGTGCCGTCCGCCTGTTCCGGTACCCCGAGCGGCACCGGGCCAACAACCGCATCGCCATCGGCCAGCTCGTCATCCTCTTCGCCGGCTCCGGCATCGCCCACCTCGTCGGCGGCCGGCCCGGCCTCTCCGACGGCCTCGACGCCCTCTGGCGTGCCGGCGGTGTCGCCGGGTTCCTCGTCGCAGGGCCGCTCAGCAGCGTCCTCACGGCCTGGCCCGTGGGCATCCTGCTCGGGGCGGCGATCTTCCTCGGCCTGCTGATCGTCACGGCCACGCCCTTCCGCCACATCCCCGCCCGGCTGCGCACCCTGTACGAGCACCTGATGGGCCAGGACCCCGACGCCGCCGCCCGGCGCGACGACGGCCACGACCAGAGCTACCTCTACGAGACCCACGGCGCCACCGCGAAGCCCGAGCCGAAGCGCCGCAGGCGCCTGTTCGGCAAGGACACGTCCGAGGCGTCCGGCAACGACCACGACCGGCACGACGACGGCGAGGGCTACGTCGGCGACGAGGCGTTCGAGCGCGCCGTCATCGAGGACGAGGAGCGCCGCGCCCGCGAGGCCGAGGCCGCCGTCCCGCCCGGCGTCCGCCGCCCCACACGGCAGGAACTCGCCGCGGAGGAGCTCAAGCGGTCGCAGGGTATCGGCACGCCGCAGCCCGAGCCCGGGCGTGAACCGGAGGGTGCCACCGAGGCCATCGACGTCGTCCCCGCCGCGAAGGCGCTGATCGTCCCGTCGACACCGGTCCAGCCGCAGGTCCCGCCCACGCCCATCCCGCAGCGCACCGAGCAGCTGCAGCTCGCCGGCGACGTCGCGTACACCCTGCCGCCGTCGGACTACCTGCCGGCCGGCACGCCGCCCAAGGAGCGCTCGGAGGCCAACGACGCCGTCGTCGCCGCCCTGACCCACACCATGGACCAGTTCAACGTGGACGCGAAGGTGACCGGGTTCTCCCGCGGCCCGACCGTGACGCGCTACGAGATCGAGCTGGCGCCGGGGACCAAGGTGGAGCGGGTGACCGCGCTGTCGAAGAACATCTCCTACGCCGTCGCCAGCTCGGACGTGCGCATCCTCTCGCCCATCCCCGGCAAGTCGGCCATCGGCATCGAGATCCCCAACACGGACCGCGAGACGGTCTCCCTCGGCGACGTGCTGCGCTCCGGCAACGCCCGCAAGACGGACCACCCCATGGTGATGGGCGTGGGCAAGGACGTCGAGGGCGGGTTCGTCGTCGCCAACCTCGCGAAGATGCCCCACCTGCTCGTGGCCGGCGCCACGGGCGCGGGCAAGTCCTCGTTCGTGAACTCCATGATCACCTCGATCCTCATGCGCTCCACGCCGGACGAGGTGCGCATGGTCATGGTGGACCCGAAGCGCGTGGAGCTCACGGCGTACGAGGGCGTCCCCCACCTCATCACGCCGATCATCACGAGTCCGAAGAAGGCCGCCGAGGCGCTGCAGTGGGTGGTCCGCGAGATGGACACGCGCTACGACGACCTGGCGAACTACGGCTACAAGCACATCGACGACTTCAACAAGGCCGTCCGGAACGGGAAGGTCGTTCCCCCTGAGGGGTCCAAGCGCGTCGTGCGCCCCTACCCGTACCTGCTGGTCATCGTGGACGAGCTCGCCGACCTGATGATGGTCGCCCCGCGCGACGTCGAGGACTCGATCGTCCGCATCACGCAGCTGGCGCGCGCCGCCGGTATCCACCTCGTCCTCGCCACGCAGCGGCCGTCGGTCGACGTCGTCACCGGGCTGATCAAGGCGAACGTCCCGTCCCGCATGGCCTTCGCCACGTCCTCGGTCACCGACTCGCGCGTGGTGCTGGACCAGCCGGGCGCCGAGAAGCTGATCGGCCAGGGCGACGCGCTGTTCCTGCCCATGGGAGCGTCCAAGCCCATGCGCGTGCAGGGCGCCTGGGTCACCGAATCGGAGATCCACCGCGTCGTCGAGCACGTGAAGGGGCAGCTGCAGGCCGTCTACCGCGAGGACGTCGCGGTCGACGCGCCCAAGAAGCAGATCGACGACGACATCGGCGACGACCTCGAGGTCCTGCTCCAGGCCACCGAACTCGTGGTCACCACCCAGTTCGGGTCCACGTCGATGCTGCAGCGCAAGCTCCGTGTCGGGTTCGCGAAGGCGGGGCGCCTCATGGACCTCCTCGAGTCGCGCGGGGTGGTGGGACCGTCCGAGGGATCGAAGGCCCGCGACGTGCTGGTCAAGCCCGACGACCTCGCACCGGTGCTGGCCGCCATGCGTGGTGACGAGCCCTCCGGTCCGACACCGCCCCAGCCGCGGCCCCAGGCACCGATCGACCTCGTCGCGGACGATCTCGCCGCCCGGGCGCAGGCCGTCGACTACCACGACGGTGCGGACGCGTCGGGGGGCTCCGGTGACGGCGACGACGGCGAGGACACCGACGCCTGGAACCTCACCGGCAGGTAGCCTGAGAGTGTGACTAGCTCCCCGAGCCCGGCCGTGCCGGTCCTGAACATCGCGAACGTCCTCACGGTCGTCCGCATCCTCATGGTGCCGTTCTTCGTCTGGTTCCTCCTGCTCGACGACGGCCGCGACGGGCTGTTCCGCTGGCTCGCCGTCCTGGTCTTCGCGGTGGCGATCTACACCGACAAGCTCGACGGCGACCTCGCCCGCAGCCGGGGCCTCATCACGGACTTCGGCAAGATCGCGGACCCGATCGCCGACAAGCTGCTCATCGGCTCCGCCCTCGTGATGCTGTCCGTCCTGGGCGAACTCTGGTGGTGGGTCACCATCGTCATCCTGGTCCGCGAGATCGGGATCACGCTCCTGCGGTTCGCGGTGATCCGGTACGGGGTCATGCCGGCCTCGCGCGGGGGCAAGCTGAAAACCGTCGTCCAGACCGTCGCCATCCTGCTGTTCCTCATCCCGCTGCAGTCCATCGCGGGCGACTGGGCCTGGTGGCCCGCCGCCGCGGTCATGGCGGCCGCCGTCGTGATCACGGTGGTGACCGGCGTCGACTACGTGGTCCAGGCCATCCGGCTCCGGGCCGCCGCCCGCTCGTGACCGGTACGGGACCGGCCGCCGACGTCGTCGTCCAGGCCACGCGCCGCGGCCTCACGGTGGCCACGGCCGAGTCCCTGACGGCCGGCATGGTCGCCGCCTCGCTCGCCGACGTCCCGGGTGCCTCCGCGGTGCTGCAGGGCGGGGTAATCGCGTATCAGAACTCTGTCAAGCAGAACCTTCTGGACGTGGACGCCGGACTTCTTTCGAGTGCGGGGGCCGTCGACCCGCGCGTCGCCGCTGCGATGGCCGACGGCGCGAGGGCCGCGTTCTCCGCGGACATCGGGGTCGCCACGACCGGCGTCGCGGGACCCTCGGCGCACGAGGGGAAGCCCGTGGGGACCGTGTTCACGGCGATCTCCACCCCGTCGGGCACTGAGACGTTCGAGCATCACTTCGTCGGAGACCGCGACGCGATCAGGTCCGCTTCCCGCGACGCGGTGCTCGTCGAGCTCCTGGAGGCCCTGATCGGGGGAACAAACAATCGCCGGGGGTAGTTATAAACCATGTCGGCCGTTGATAAGGTTGGCGACTCAGGCTCAAGCAGAACGGGCAGGTCATCATCACGGGGCGGACGTCCATCGGGCGCCGCCGCATTATGAGGGAGCAAGGCGATCCAGATGGTAAAGCAGCCCGTATCCGTAAACGGCGTGGTCCGTTGGCGTGATGTGGGGTTGGCGGATGATGCACAACGCAGGCCCAAGGAGCGCAAACTGGTGGTTCTCCGCCATGAGATCGGCGACGTCCTCCGCGACGTCCGCCAGCGCCAAGGCCGCACCCTGCGCGAGGTGTCGCACAGTGCGAGGGTTTCCCTCGGATACCTCAGCGAGGTCGAGCGTGGACAGAAGGAAGCATCGTCCGAACTCCTCTCATCAATCTGCAGTGCACTCGAGGTGCCGCTCTCCTCGATGCTGCGGGAAGTCAGCGACCGCCTGGCAGAAGCAGAAGGCGTGTCCATCCCGGACACCATCCCCCAGGAGTTCTCCCGCGAGTTCGGGGACGACCTCACGGACGAACTGAACGACGACTTCCGTCGGGGGCTGGCGGCCACGAACCGCTAGTCAGCCGACAAAAAGGAAGGCCCGTCCCCGGCACGATCGAGGGGACGGGCCTTCCTGCTGTCTGCTACCAGTTGTCCCGGGTGTAGGTGTTGTTCAACTGGGCGATGAGCGTGCCCAGCCGCGTGAGGTCCTCCACGTCCCAGTCCTCCATGAGCTGGTGGAAGGCCTGCTTGCGGGCCGTCTGCGCCGCCACGAGCTGCCGCGTGCCGGCGTCCGTCAGCGAGATCGACTGCGCCCGGCCGTCGAGCGGGTCCGCTTCCTTCCTGACCAGGCCCAGCTGCTCCAGCATCGCGATCTGCCGACTGACGGAGGGCTTGCCCACTCCCACGCTCGCAGCGATGTCGGTGAGACGCATGGAGCCCTCGCGCTGCAGGATCACGAGGAGTCCGTACGCCGCCGGTTCCATGTCGGGGTGCACCCGACGCGCCACCTTGTAGGAGTTCGAGCGGGCGCGCCGCCACAGCATGCTCAGCTGCTGCTCCAGGGCTTCGATGGCCGCGTCGGTGTCGGCATCCTCCCCGGGGTAACCGGTACGGCCCGCGCCGGGGTCGGTGATGCTCGGCTTCGCGTTCATGGGGCCATTCTAGGGCGCACCGGCGGAATCACCATGCCCCGCCGCCTGTTTCCTCGCTCCGGCAGCGAATTCCGCCCGCGGGTCATCCACCCGGGGTGATTCCGACCGCGGCGGTCGGTGCCGGCCTCCGCGCCGAGGACCCAGAATGGTAGAAGAGGTGTGACGGCTGATCGGCCGACGACGAGGACAAGGGACAGTGCATGCGGTTGAGCGACTTCTGGCGGTTGATGGACGACGAGTTCGGGGAGCGGTACTCGCGGACCCTCGCACGGGACCTCGTCGTGGACCAGCTGGGTGACAGGACGGCGTCCGAGGCGCTGGGCGCGGGGGCCGATCCGAAGACGGTCTGGGAAGCGGTGTGCCGGGCGCAGGACGTGCCGAGGAGCCGTTGGCTCGGCCGCGACGTCAGGCCGCGCTGACGTCGGCGGCCAGGGCCACGGCAGACACTCGGAGGAACGACGGATAATCGAATATCTGTTCGGACGGGGATATGATGGTTGAACGGCCCGAGCGCTGTTATGCACATGGCGACGGCCCCGCCCGAACTGTCGGTGGGAGCCCTTACAGTCGAGTCGAACACGTACACACAGGCCAGTTGGCCATGAACAACCGAGGTGAAGAATGGCCGCTCCAGACCGCGAGAAAGCCCTAGAAGCTGCTCTCGCCCAGATCGACAAGCAGTACGGCAAGGGTTCGATCATGCGTCTCGGCGACGAGACCAGGGCACCCATCGAGACCATCTCCACGAGTTCCATCGCTCTGGATGCCGCCCTCGGCATCGGCGGACTGCCCCGTGGCAGGGTCGTGGAGATCTACGGTCCCGAGTCGTCGGGCAAGACCACCGTCGCCCTCCATGCCGTGGCCAGCGCCCAGCGCAACGGAGGGATCGCGGCGTTCATCGACGCCGAGCACGCCCTGGATCCCGAGTACGCGAAGAGGCTGGGCGTCGACACGGACGCGCTCCTCGTCTCGCAGCCGGACACCGGCGAGCAGGCGCTCGAGATCATGGACATGCTCATCGGGTCCGGGTCGATCGACATCGTCGTCATCGACTCCGTCGCCGCACTCGTGCCCCGCGCCGAGATCGAGGGCGAGATGGGTGACAGCCACGTCGGCCTGCAGGCCCGGCTGATGAGCCAGGCCCTCCGGAAGATCACCGGCCGGCTCGCCCAGACCAAGACCACGGCCATCTTCATCAACCAGCTCCGCGAGAAGATCGGTGTGTTCTTCGGAAGCCCCGAGACCACCACGGGCGGCAAGGCGCTGAAGTTCTACGCGTCCGTCCGGATCGACGTACGACGCATCGAGACGCTGAAGGAAGGCGTCAACCCGGTCGGCAACAGGACGCGCGCCAAGATCGTCAAGAACAAGATGGCCCCGCCCTTCAAGCAGGCGGAGTTCGACATCCTGTACGGCTACGGCATCTCCCGCGAGGGCGGACTCATCGATGTCGGTGTCGAGAACGGGCTGGTCAAGAAGTCCGGCGCCTGGTTCACCTACGACGGCGACCAGCTGGGGCAGGGCAAGGAGAACGCCCGGAAGTTCCTGAAGGACAACCCGGGTCTGGCCGACGAGCTCGAGCAGAAGATCAGGGTCAAGCTGGGCATCGGAGTGCAGCCGGAGGAGACGGACGTCCCGAAGCTCAAGGCCGTCAGCAGCGAGTAGGCGCAGTGGCATCGGGGACCGGGCCGGAAGCGGCCGGATGGGGGATCTCCTACGGCCTGTTCGGCTCGGACAGTGCAGCTGACCCGGACGAGTCCGAGCCGCCTCCCCGGTCCCGCTCCACGCGCCAGAAGCCGTCGCGGTCGGCGTCCTCCTCCTTCGGCAGGGCGACACCGACGCAGGGGCGGCGAGCGCCGCGTGCCCGGAGCCGCCGGGGCTCGGCAGGCCGGGCGTCCTTCGACGATCCGTTCGCGCCCGTCGTCGGCGCCTCGGCCGATGCCGCCGAGGTTTCCGAGGCCGCGGAGGCCCCCGGGCGGGCATCAAGGCATGGAACGCCGACCGCGACGAAGACATCACCGACGACGCCATCACCCAGGCCGAGACACACACCCTCATGGACGAACAAGGCCACGGACCCCGNCCCCCGGGGCGGGCGGAGACGGCGGCGGTCGTCGGCGGGCCCGCGGCGGTGACCGGTCCCCGTCCGCGGGTGCGCGGCGCGGGAACCGTGCTGCGGCTGCGGGTGGGACCGGCGGCACCACCGGTGATACCGCCCCTGACGGGGATGACGCCCCCGTCAGGAGCGACGAGCAGTGGACATCGCTGGCCCGCTCCGTCCTGCTCCGCCAACTGTCGCTGGGCGCGCGGAGCCGCCACCAGCTCGACCGCAAGCTCGCCGAGCGGGAGGTACCGCCGCCGATCGCCGCAGCCCTCCTCGACAGGTTCGAGGAGGTGCAGCTCATCGATGACGCCGAGTTCGCCCGGATGTGGGTGCGGACCCGCACCGCCGCCAAGTCGCTCTCCCGGTCCTCGCTGCGGCGTGAGCTCGCGGACAAGGGCATCGACGCCGAGTTGGCGGAGGACGCCCTGCTGCAGCTCTCCGACGAGGACGAGGACGAGCAGGCCCGCGAGGTGGTGCGGCGCAAGCTGCGCCGCAGCGCCGATCTCTCGGATCGTGCCGTGCGGGAGAAGGCGGTGCGGCGCCTCGTCGGGGTGCTCGCCCGCAAGGGGTACAGCCCCGGGACGGCGTTCTCGATCGTGAAGGACGTCATCGACGAGGCGGAGTGATCGCACCGGCGGACACGGCGATTGTGGGGCCCCAGCATGCCCGCCGTACGCTTGAGGACGTGAGTACGACACTTCCCGTTCCCCTCGACGAGACCCCCCACGGCATCCCGGCCAGTGCGCCGGGACAGCGCACCTACGAGGTGCGGACGTTCGGCTGCCAGATGAACGTGCATGATTCCGAGCGGATCTCCGGGCTGCTCGAGGGCGCGGGGCTCTCCCGCGTGGAGGGCGGCCAGGCGGACGTCGTCGTCTTCAACACGTGCGCTGTCCGCGAGAACGCCGATAACAAGCTGTACGGCAACCTCGGGATCCTCAAGGCGGTCAAGGAGGCGCGGCCGGACCTGCAGATCGCCGTCGGCGGGTGCCTCGCCCAGAAGGACAGGGAGACCATCCTCAGGAAGGCACCGTGGGTGGACGCCGTCTTCGGGACGCACAACATCGGCGCGCTACCCGCCCTGCTCGAGCGCGCCCGCCACAACCAGGACGCCCAGCTGGAGATCCTGGAATCCCTCGATGTCTTCCCCTCGACCCTGCCGACGCGGCGCGAGTCGGTCTACGCGGGCTGGGTGTCGATCTCCGTCGGCTGCAACAACACCTGCACCTTCTGCATCGTGCCGTCCCTGCGGGGCAAGGAGCGCGACCGCCGGCCGGGGGAGATCCTCGCCGAGATCGAAGCGCTCGTGGCGGACGGCGCCGTCGAGGTCACCCTCCTCGGCCAGAACGTGAACTCCTACGGCGTCGAATTCGGAGACCGGGGCGCCTTCGCGAAGCTGCTGCGCGCCTGCGGATCGATCGAGGGCCTCGAGCGGGTCCGGTTCACGAGCCCCCACCCGGCAGCGTTCACCGACGACGTGATCGACGCGATGGCCGAGACGCCCAACGTGATGCCGCAGCTGCACATGCCCCTGCAGTCCGGCTCGGACCGCATCCTGAAGGCGATGCGCCGGTCCTACCGGTCCAGCCGCTTCCTCGGCATCCTCGAACGGGTCCGCGACCGGATGCCCCACGCCGCCATCTCCACGGACATCATCGTGGGCTTCCCCGGCGAGACCGAGGAGGACTTCCAGGCCACCCTCGACGTCGTCGAGCAGTCGCGCTTCGCCACGGCCTTCACCTTCCAGTACTCGAAGCGTCCCGGCACGCCCGCGGCGGACCTGCCCGACCAGCTGCCCAAGGCCGTGGTGCAGGAGCGGTTCGAACGGCTGACCGCGCTGCAGGACCGCATCGCCCGCGAGGAGAACGCCCGGCAGGTCGGGGCGGTCGTCGAGGTGCTCGTCACCGACCAGCAGGGCCGCAAGGGCGGCGAGACGCACCGGCTCACCGGGCGGGCACGGGACCAGCGGCTCGTCCACTTCTCCGTGCCCGACGGCGCGGCCGTGCCCCGGCCCGGCGACGTCGTGACCCTGCCCGTCACCGAGGCGGCGTCCTTCCACCTGCTGTCCGACCCCGCCCCGGAACAGTACGCGGTGCGCCGCTCCCGCGCGGGCGACGCGTGGGACAGGAGCCAGGCCGACTCCTGCGGCGCTCCTGCCCCGTCCGACGGCACGGCCGGTCCCGACGGTGCCCCGCGCTCGGTCTCGCTGGGCATGCCGTCCCTGCCGGTCCGTGGAGGGCGTTCTTGACCCTTCCCGTGGTCGCGGTCGTCGGCCCCACGGGGTCCGGCAAGTCCGAGCTCGGCATCGCCCTGGCCCGGCGCCTCGACGGCGAGATCGTCAACGCCGACGCCCTCCAGTTCTACCGCGGCATGGACATCGGCACGGCCAAGCTGCTCCCGGCGGAACGGCAGGGCATCGAGCACCACCTCCTCGATGTCCTCGACGTCACGCAGGAGGCGAGCGTCGCCGCCTACCAGGACGATGCCCGCCGCGTCATCGGGGACATCCGTGCCCGCGGACGGGTGCCCATCCTCGTCGGCGGATCCGGACTGTACCTCCGCGCCGCCCTCGACCGGCTCGAGTTCCCGCCGACCGACGCCGGCGTCCGTGCCCGGCTCGAGGCGGAGCTCGCCGCCACCGGGAGCACGGCGTTCCGCGAGCGGCTCCGGGCGGTCGACCCGGCGTCCGCCGAACGCATCGACGACGACCGCCGCCTCGTCCGCGCCCTCGAGGTGCACGAGATCAGCGGGCGGCCCTTCAGCGCCTTCATGCCGCGCCGGGAGTACCACCGGCCCGCCGTGCAGATCGGTCTCGCCGTCGACCGGGACGTCCTGCGCGCGCGGCTCGCCGACCGGGTGCACGCGATGGTGCGCAGCGGACTGGCCCGCGAGGTGGAGCGCCTCGCCGCCGTCGGGCTCCGGGACGGGCGGACGGCGTCGCGCGCCCTCGGCTACGGGCAGTTCCTCCGCGTACTGGACGGCGCCATGACGGAGCAGGACGCCATCGAGGACACCATCGCCGCGACCCGCCGGTTCGCCCGGCGCCAGCTCACCTGGTTCCGGGGGGATCCGCGCGTGGCCTGGACGGACTGGCAGGCGCCCGGCCTCGTCGACCGCGCGGTCGGGCTCGTGCGGGCGCACGGGGACCTATCCTTAGGACTGTGACCGACTACCGCGCCCTCGCCGCCGATCCCGGGCAGTCCGCCGGCCTCTCCTTCACCAAGGGCCACGGCACCGGCAACGACTTCGTCCTGACACTCGATCCCGACGCGTCGGCGCCGGACGACGCCGCCTTCGTCGCCTCGCTCTGCGACCGGCACCGGGGCATCGGCGCCGACGGATACATCCGGGCGGTGCGGTCGTCCGCCCTGCCCGAGGGGCGGGCGCTCCTGCAGACGGACCCCGACGCCGAATGGTTCATGGACTACCGCAACGCCGACGGCTCGGTGTCCGAGATGTGCGGCAACGGCGTGCGCGTCTTCGCACACTTCCTGCTCGCCTCCTCGGTGGCCGAGCTGCCCGAAGGCGGCGAGCTCGCCATCGCCACCCGCGCGGGCGTCAAACGCGTGACCCGCTCCCACGACGGCTACGCGGTGGACATGGGGCCCTGGGAATTCATCCATCCCGAGGCTGCCGTCGCCCGCGGCATGGACTCCCTCGTGGAGATCGGCGGACTCGACGTCGACCGCCCGGCGCTGTCGGTCAGCATGGGCAATCCCCACACCGTCGTCGCGCTGGCCGAATCCGCCGAACTCCAGCAGACCGAACTGCACCGGCCTCCCGGGGTCCAGCCCGTCCCGCCGGAGGGGACCAACGTGGAACTCGTGGTGCCCTCGGATCCGCTGGTGGGGGACGACGGCGTCGGCCGGCTCAGCATGCGCGTCCACGAGCGCGGCGTCGGCGAAACCCAGTCCTGCGGCACCGGTGCGTGCGCCGCCGCGGCAGCCACACGATTCTGGGCCGGCCAGGGTGCGCCGACCCGATGGCAGGTGACCGTCCCGGGCGGCGTCGTCGGGGTGACCTTCGTCGACGGCCCCGGCGGTCGCGAGCACGTGCTGCTCAGCGGCCCGGCCGTCCTCGTGGCGGAGGGTGTGCTCCTTCCCGCAGCCTGAGCGGGATGAGCCGGCAGGGACGTTCAGCCGGCCCGGTGCACCTCGATGATGCGGAAGGACTTGGACGTCTCCGCGCGCCGGACCGTGAAGCCCCCGGCCAGTTCCCCGGCCAGCCAGCGCTGCAGCGAGTCCGCACCGAGGTTCTTCTGCACCACCAGCCAGGCGCGGCCGTCCGGAGCGAGGCGCGGGAGCCAGTCCAGCAGCAGAGCATGCAGTTCCTGCTTCCCGATGCGGATGGGCGGATTGGACCAGATGGTGTCGAACACGAGCGACCCGTCCACGGCGTCGGGGGTGCCGGCCGCTACATTGCCCAGTCCGAGGCGGGCGGCGTTCTCCGCGGTCAGTGCGACGCACCGCTCGTTGACGTCGACGGCGTAGACCTCGGCGTCGGGCGCCTTCAGCGCCATGGTGAGGGCGATCGGTCCCCACCCGCAGCCGATGTCCAGCAGGCGGCGCCCCTGCGGGTCCGGGACGGCGTCGAGCAGGATCGCGGTGCCCTTGTCGACGCCGTCGGGGCTGAACAGACCCGACGAGGTCACGAGGTCCCGACGCGCGCCGGCCAGGACGACGGAGAGCGGTCGGCGCGTGTCCGGTCCCGCCGGCTGGGCGCTGAAATAGTGCTGAGACTCCATGGACAGAAGCCTAGTGGCACGCCGGCGGCCCGTCCGCGCGGTCGGGTTTCGCGCTGGGAGAATACGCTGGAGCACGCCGGGCCCTCAGCCGTAGGATTGTAGGACATTCATCTAGGGAGACCATGACCGAGAACAACGGACATTCCACCGGCGCCGACATGGGCCCGGAGGAGATCCAAGCCGTCATCGACCGGATCCTCGCCAGCGACGAAGCTGCCGCGGCCAAGGCGACGAAGGGGACATCAGGGCCGGGGGAGAGCTCCGCGCCGATCGAGAAGACCTGGCGATCACGGGCCCAGGCCCTCTCCCAGGACGAGGAGCCGTCCGACGCCGACGGGGACCAGCAGGACCTCGCCGAGCGCCGTGCGCTCCGGCGCGTCGCGGGACTGTCCACCGAACTCGAGGACGTCACCGAGGTCGAGTACCGGCAGCTCAGGCTGGAACGGGTGGTCCTCGCCGGCCTGTGGAGCGAAGGGACGGCGCAGGACGCCGAGAACTCGCTCCAGGAGCTCGCGGCACTGGCCGAGACCGCGGGCTCCGAGGTGCTCGACGGTATCGTGCAGCGACGCCTCAAGCCGGACCCCGGGACGTTCCTCGGGTCGGGCAAGGCCCAGGAGCTGAAGGGGATCGTCCAGGCCACCGGGGCGGACACCGTGATCGTCGACAGCGAACTCTCGCCGTCGCAGCGCCGCGGCCTCGAGGACATCGTGAAGGTCAAGGTGATCGACCGGACCGCCCTGATCCTCGACATCTTCGCGCAGCACGCCAAGAGCCGCGAAGGCAAAGCCCAGGTGGAACTCGCGCAGCTCGAGTACCTGCTCCCGCGCCTCCGCGGCTGGGGTGAATCGATGTCCCGCCAGGCCGGCGGCCAGGTCGGCAGCGCAGGCTCCGGTATGGGCTCGCGCGGCCCGGGCGAGACGAAGATCGAACTCGACCGGCGCAAGATCCGCACGCGCATGGCGAAGCTCCGCCGCGAGATCGCCGGGATGAAGCCCGCACGGGAGACCAAGCGTTCCAACCGCCGTCGGAACCAGGTGCCGTCCGTCGCCATCGCCGGCTACACGAATGCCGGCAAGTCGTCCCTGCTGAACCGGCTCACCGACGCCGGCGTCCTCGTCGAGAACGCACTGTTCGCCACGCTGGATCCGACGGTGCGCAAGGCGGAGACGCCGGACGGCATCGGCTACACCCTGGCCGACACGGTCGGGTTCGTCCGCTCGCTGCCCACCCAGCTCATCGAGGCGTTCCGCTCCACCCTGGAGGAGGTCGCCGACTCCGACCTCATCCTGCATGTCGTCGACGCGTCCCACCCCGACCCTGAGGGGCAGATCGCCGCGGTCCGAACCGTGCTGACGGAGGTCGACGCCCGCAAGGTGCCCGAGATCATCGTGTTGAACAAGGCCGACGCCGCCGATCCGTTCGTCATCGAACGGCTGCGGCAGCGCGAACCGCGGTCCGTCGTCGTCTCCGCGCGGACAGGCGCGGGGCTCACGGAGCTGCGCCAGCTGATCAGCACGAACATCCCCCGCCCCGGCGTGAAGCTCGACCTGATGGTGCCGTACGAGCGCGGGGAGATCCTCAGCCGCCTCCACGAGGAGGATGTCGAGATCCTCGGCCTGGAGCACGTCGGCGAGGGGACCCGCCTCGAGGTGATGGTCCGGGAAGGCCTGGCCGCCGAGCTGGAGGCGTACGTCAGGCATGAGTGAGAGCACGCGGTCCGGCGCCGTGGCGGCGCCGGACGCGGCTCCCCACTCGGACGAAGCACGGCAGGCCCTCGAACTGCTCGACGCCGCCGTGGGCGCCATGGGCGGGGAGATGCGTTCCGGCCAGCACGAGATGGTCCGTCAGGTCAGTGAGTCCATCCGCTCCGGCGAGCACCTGCTCGTCCAGGCCGGCACCGGCACCGGGAAGTCGCTCGCGTACCTCGTCCCTCTGATCGCCCACGCGATGGACAGCGACAAGCCCTCGATCGTCTCCACGGCCACGCTCGCCCTCCAGGCGCAGATCGTGGGAAGGGACCTCCCGCGCCTCCTGGACGCCGTGCGGCCCGCGCTCACGCGCCCCGTCGACGTCGCCCTGCTCAAGGGCCGCTCCAACTACG
This sequence comes from Arthrobacter sp. L77, assembly GCF_000816565.1. Taxonomy (NCBI): domain Bacteria; kingdom Bacillati; phylum Actinomycetota; class Actinomycetes; order Micrococcales; family Micrococcaceae; genus Arthrobacter; species Arthrobacter sp. L77. The sequence continues at coordinate 299,147 of NZ_JWSU01000008.1, forward strand.
TCTGCCTCCACAAGACCGGCGGCGGCTTCCCGGAGGAGGACGCGCCCGCCACCCTCTTCAGCCTCGGCGAGGATGCCGCGCCGCACCCCGCCCCGGCGACCGACGGCCCGTCCTCCGCGCTCGGGAGGGACGTGGTGCGGCTGCGTGAGTGGGCCGAGGAGACCGCGACCGGCGACCGCGACGACCTCGTGCCCGGCGTGAGCGACCGCGCCTGGCGCCAGGTGTCCGTCTCCAGCATGGAGTGCATCGGTGCCGCCCGCTGTCCGATGGCCCAGGAGTGCTTCAGCGAGAAGGCGCGCGCCGCAGCCGCGGACGCCGACATCATCATCACCAACCACGCCATGCTCGCGATCAGCGCCTTCGAAGGGCTTGCCGTCCTGCCCGAGTACGACGTCGTCGTCATCGACGAGGCACACGAACTCCACGACCGCGTCACCGGAGCCGTCTCGGGCCAGCTCTCCGCCTCGATGGTGACCGCTGCAGCCGCGGCACTCCGGCGCCACGCGTCCGTCACCACGGGCGTCCTCGACACGGCTGCCGACGCCTTCGAGGCGGCCGCCGAACTCGTTCCCTCGGGTCTCCTGCCGGGAGGCCTCCCCGAGGATCTCGAGCAGGCCCTCGCCCAGGTCCGCGACGCGTCGCGTGCCGCGCTGTCCGACACCAAGACGGACGGCAAGTCCGAAGCCGACGTCGACGGCGGCCGGCAGGTCGCACGCTCCCGCACCACGCTGGTCTTCGAGCTCGCCGAGCGGATCCTCGCGGCGTCCGAACTCAACGAGGTGGTCTGGGCATCGCGTCCCAGTACCTTCACGCCGGGTTCGGGCTACGCGCAGCCCGACGAGAGTGCACCCGCGACGCTGAACGTCGCGCCGCTGTCCGTCGCCGGGCGGCTGCGGGAGGGACTGTTCGAGGACCACACCGTGATCCTGACCTCCGCGACCCTCGCGATCGGCTCCGAGTTCGGTCCCGTCGCCGGCTCGCTGGGCCTCAGCGGCCCCGGTGCGCCCGCCTGGACCGGCGTCGACGTCGGAAGCCCCTTCGACTACCCGCGGCAGGGCGTGCTCTACGTGGCGAAGGACCTGCCGAAGCCCGAGCGGGGCACCTCCGACGCGCAGCTCGAGGAGCTCCTGGGGCTGCTCACGGCGTCGCGGGGAGGGGCGCTGGGACTGTTCTCGTCCAAGCGCGCCGCCGAGGAGGCCGCGGAGGCCCTGCGTCCGAAGGTCGACTTCGAGATCCTGTGCCAGGGGGAGTCCTCGCTCAACGCACTGGTCACGCAGTTCGCGGACGAACCGGATACCTGCCTGTTCGGCACCATGTCCCTGTGGCAGGGTGTCGACGTGCCGGGGGCCTCGTGCCGACTGGTCGTGATCGACCGCATCCCGTTCCCGCGGCCCGACGATCCGCTCATGACCGCCCGCACCCGGGCAGTGGCGCGGAACGGGGGCAACGGCTTCATGAGCGTGTCCGCCACGCACGCGGCCGTCCGGCTCGCGCAGGGCGCGGGGCGCCTGATCAGGGCGGCGGGGGACCGGGGGGTCGTCGCCGTCCTGGACAGCCGCCTCGCCAACGCCCGGTACGGCGGCTTCCTCCGGGCCGCCCTCCCGCCCTTCTGGGCGACGACGGACCGTGCCACCGTCACGGGCATCCTGAAGCGGCTCTCGGGGCGCTGACGCGCCCCGCCGGCCGCAGCACACCGGCTGCGGCGCGTGGCTACAGCGCGCGCATCACCGAGACGACCTTGCCCATGATGCTGGCGTGGTCGCCGAGGATGGGCTCGTAGCGCGTGTTCTGCGGCAGCAGCCACGTATGGCCGTCCCGCTGCCGGAAGGTCTTCACGGTGGCCTCCTCATCGAGCAGCGCCGCCACGATGTCGCCGTTCTGGGCGCTCTGCTGCCGGCGGACCACCACCCAGTCGCCGTCGCAGATGGCGGCATCCACCATCGAGTCCCCCGAGACCCTGAGCATGAAGAGATCCCCGTGGCCGACGAGCTGGCGCGGCAGGGGCATGACGTCCTCGACGACCTGGTCCGCGAGGATCGGTCCGCCGGCGGCGATGCGCCCCACGAGCGGCACCAGGGCGGTGTCGACGGCGATCCGGTGCTCGGCGGCGGGCTTCCCGTCCGCGGACGGACCGGTCTGGGCGCCCGAGGTGTCCGGAGCCAGGGTCAGGGGGAGCAGGACCTCCATGGCGCGGGGGCGCTTCGGATCCCTGCGCACGTAGCCGAGCCGCTCGAGCTGCGCCAGCTGGTGGGTCACGCTGGACAGGCTCGCGAGCCCCACGGTGTCGCCGATCTCCCGCATGGACGGGGGGTACCCCTTGTCGGCGATCGACCGCTGGATCGTCTCGAGGATGGTCAGCTGCCGGGCGGTCAGCCCCTTGGACACGGAGCGGCCGCGCGGCCTGCCCCGGCCCGCGGAGATGGGCACGGCGTCTGCCGGGACGTCGGCAGTGTTCGATTCCTGCCGGGCCGCCGCTGATGATTCCGCCACTGTTGCGCCTTTCGCCTGGGATCGCCGATCCCGCTGTCGCCGCCGGACCGCTTCCGTGGGCCGGAAGCCGTTTTGTCAGAGGCGGCTGGTTGTGTGAGATGCATCGACCCCGGGACCGCCCTCGGAGGGCAGTATCCGTCGACGATGGTGTGATCTCTTCACGCTAGGACAGACGGGGTCACTTTTCAAACATATGTTCGACCGAGTCTCGACACGGGTCGATCGTAGATGCTAGAAATAGGCAGATGCGTATTAGAACGTTTGTTCGAACCGGGCGGTCTGTCCGGCCAAGGCATTCGAAGGAAAGAGGAACGGCAATGGTTACACCCGTACTGCATGGCAGCTCGTTGTGGACGCCCGCTCGCCCCGAGAACCACCTCAGGCTCGTCTCCATGCCTGACCCGTCCTCGTCGACCATCGCCCTGATGCCCCCGACCTTCGCAGCACCCTCCCGGCCTGATGGGACCGGTTCCTCCACCGAGCCCGGTTCCTCCGTGCCGTCCCGTACCTCCACGCAGCGGAGTGCGGACCGTCCCCTGACGCTCACGCGGCGAGGGCGCCTGCTGCTGGTCGGCCTGCCGATCGCCCTGGGCGTCGCGGCCCTGATCCTCCTCGCGGCATTCCTGACCTCGCAGGCACAGGCGGGGGAGTCGGCGCCGACCTCCACGGCCACCGTCGAGGTGAGTGTGGTCACCGGAGAGACCCTGTGGGATCTCGCCGTGCGCTATGCGCCGGAGCGCGATCCCCGGGACGTCGTCGCCGAGATCGTCGAGCTCAACGACCTGCCGAACTCCGTGGTGCAGGCAGGACAGAGCATCGCAGTACCCGCCGCGGACTGACCGGGCCCCGCCGCGGACTGACCGGCGCCCACACCGGGACTGCCCGCCGGGCCATTCGTCCGTGGAAGACGGCATCCCTTAAACTCGAAGAGTGCCCTCCTCCGTCGAAGCCCTAGCAAACCTCCCCCTGCGTGACGACCTCGTCGGGCTGCACCCGTACGGCGCTCCGCAGCTGGACGTCCCGATCCTGCTCAACGTCAACGAGAACACCTACGGCGTACCGGCGGACGTCCACGCGGCCATCGTGGAGGCCGTCGCGGAAGCGACGCGCGGCCTCAATCGCTACCCGGACCGCGAATTCACCGAGCTGCGGAAGAACCTCGCCGACTATCTGGGGCACGGCCTGACGCCCGATCAGCTGTGGGCCGCCAACGGCTCCAACGAGGTGCTGCAGCAGGTCCTCCAGGCCTTCGGCGGACCCGGACGCACCGCCATCGGCTTCCCGCCCACCTACTCGATGTACCCCCTGCTCGCGAGCGGCACCGGGACGCGCTACGTCACCGCCGCCCGCGGTGCCGCCTACGCCATGACGCCGGAGGACACCGCCCGGGCGGTCCGCGCATCAGGGGCGAACATCGTGTTCCTCTGCTCGCCGAACAATCCCACCGGCACGGCACTCGGCCTGGACGTCGTCGAGGCCGCCTACGAGGCCGGCGAGGACGCGCGCGCCATCATCATCGTCGATGAGGCGTACGGCGAATTCGCGCAGGAGGGGACCGCGAGCGCCCTGACCCTCCTGCCCGGACGCCCGCGGTTGCTCGTCTCCCGGACCATGAGCAAGGCCTTCGCCCTCGCCGGCGCCCGGATCGGCTACCTCGCGGCGGCGCCGGAGATCGCCGATGCGCTGCGGCTCGTCAGGCTGCCCTACCACCTCTCGGCCATCACCCAGGCGGCCGCGAACGCCGCCCTCACCCACGCGGACACGCTCCTGGCGAACGTCGAGGCGATCAAGGTGCAGCGGGACCGCATCGTGCGCGAGCTCACGGGACTCGGGCTCACCCCGGCCCCGTCGGACGCGAACTTCGTCTTCTTCTCGGGCCTCGAGGACCCCCACCGTGTCTGGCAGGGCCTCCTGGAGGCAGGGGTCCTCATCCGTGATGTCGGCATCCCCGGATCCCTGCGCGTGACCGCGGGTACGGAGGAGGAGACGACGGCGTTCCTGACGGCGCTGGCGACGCTGCTCTGACGGCCGGGTCGCCGTTCCGACGGTCGGGTCGGCGACGGCCCAGGGCTCCGGAGGGGCCATCCGCTGCGGGCGATGCGCCGCGCGGGTGCAGCGCCCATCATGTGTCGCATGGATCGTCCGATCTTCGAGGAGGCGCAGTCGTTCTTCGCGCGGATGGAGGCGGACAACACTCGCGAGTTCTGGGCCCGCCAGCGCAGGCTGTACGACGACGGCATCCGCCCGGTCTTCACCGCGGTGTGTGCGGCCCTGACGTCGTTCTCCGGATGGCGGATCTACCGCCCGCACAACGACCTCAGGTTCCGGCCGGACAGCCCGCCCTACAAGACCTTCATCGGGGCTGTCGCCGAGCGGCCCGACGGGGTGGGTGCATTCATCCGCGTGAGCAGCATCGGCCTCCTGGTCGCCACCGGCCTGCCGTTCCCCGCCGCGGACCAGCTGGCCGCCTTCCGGGCCGCGGTGGCCGGCGACGTCTCGGGCCCGGCGCTGGTCGCCGCGATCGGCGCGGTCACCGGGCAGGGCATGATGATCCGTCCCGGACGGGCCCAACCGCTGACACGCGTCCCCCGGGGCTTCCCGGCCGATCATCCCAGGGCGGATCTGCTGCGGTGGAAGGGCATCGAGGTCAACCATCGCGTGCGCCGACCCGCGTGGGTGGACATCGCCTCCGCCTCGGCGGGCATCGATGAGCTCCTGTGCGAACCCGCCGCGCTGCACGAGTGGCTGGCCCGCTACGTGGGAGCTTCCACCCTCACCGCGGAGCAGCGGTTCGGTCCGCGCCGCGGCACCGGGGCCCCGTGACCGGTGTGCCCGGCGGGAACACCTAGAATTGAAGGGCAGGACCGCCGGGTGGTTCGCGCCGCCCGCCCTGCTCCCACGTCGATCCGCGCCTGAATGACGCGCACAGAAGGAAGATGCTATGACAGTTGATGCCGCCCGCGGCCGTACGGCCCGTATCGAGCGCGTCACGAGCGAGTCCAATGTCCTCGTCGAGATCGACCTCGACGGTACCGGGGCGTCGTCGATCGACACCACGGTGCCGTTCTTCGACCACATGCTCACCGCACTGTCGAAGCACTCCCTCATCGACATGACCATCCGGTCCTCCGGGGACACGCACATCGACGTCCACCACACGGTGGAGGACACGGCCATCGCGATCGGCGAGGCCCTGCGGATCGCCCTCGGCACGAAGGCCGGCATCCGGCGCTTCGGCGAAGCCACCGTCCCGCTCGACGAGGCACTCGCCAACGCCGTCGTCGACATCTCGGGGCGTCCGTTCCTCGTGCACGGCGGGGAGCCGGCCGGCCAGGAGTACCACCTCATCGGCGGGCACTTCACGGGTTCCCTGACGCGCCACGTGTTCGAGGCGCTCGCCCTGCACGCCCAGATCTGCCTGCACATCACCGTCATCGGCGGCCGCGACCCGCACCACATCGTCGAGGCCCAGTTCAAGGCCCTCGCCCGGGCGCTCCGCGCGGCGGTCGAACCGGACCCGCGGGTCGAGGGAATCCCCTCCACGAAGGGAGCGCTATGAGCGCGCGCACCGTCACCGTCCTCGACTACGGATCCGGCAACGTCCGGTCCGTGGTACGTGCCCTCGAACACGTGGGTGCCGATGTCGTCCTCAGCGCCAAGCCCGACGACGTCCTGAACGCCGACGGCCTGCTCGTCCCCGGCGTCGGTGCTTTCGCCGCCGTCATGCAGGGCCTCAAGGACGTCGACGCCCTGCGGATGATCGGGCGCCGGGTCGCCGGCGGCCGCCCCGTACTGGGGATCTGCGTGGGTCTGCAGGTGCTCTTCGACGAGGGCGTGGAGCACGGCGTGCGCACGCCCGGCATGGGTGAGTGGCCGGGCACCGTCGAACGGCTCAAGGCCGACGTCGTGCCCCACATGGGCTGGAACACCGTGGAACCGCCGGAGGACACCGTCCTGTTCGAGGGCCTCGGCGACGAGCGGTTCTACTTCGTGCACTCCTACGGCGTGCAGGATTGGTCCTTCGACGTCACCCAACCCGCCATGAAGCCGCCGCAGGTCACGTGGTCCGACCACGGCGGCCGGTTCATCGCCGCCGTCGAGAACGGTCCGCTCAGCGCCACCCAGTTCCACCCCGAGAAATCCGGTGACGCGGGCGCCCAGCTCCTGCGCAACTGGATCGACGGGCTGCGCTGATCCGGTGGTGGACCGATGCTGAGCCTCGTGCTCATGGGGGTCGCCGGACTCCTCATCGGCGGCGCCTTCTCCCTGCGCGGGCAGGAGTTCCCGCGCTGGGTGTGGATCGCCTTCCTCGCCCTCGCCGGTCTGGCGCTCCTGGCCGCCTACCTGTTCACGCTGCCCGGCGACTAGCCCGCCCCGCACCGCCACAACCCGCTCCTCCACCGCGGCCCCGCCGCCCGAACGAAAGCAGTCAGCAGACCATGAGCCCCCTCACCGAAACGCCCACCCTCGAGCTCCTCCCCGCCGTCGACGTCGCCGACGGCCAGGCCGTGCGCCTGGTGCAGGGTGAGGCCGGCAGCGAGACCAGCTACGGAGACCCGGTGGACGCGGCCCGCGCGTGGCAGGACGCCGGCGCCGAGTGGGTGCACCTCGTGGACCTCGACGCCGCCTTCGGCCGCGGGTCCAACAAGGACCTGCTCGAGCGCGTCGTCCAGCAGCTCGACATCAAGGTGGAACTCTCCGGCGGCATCCGCGACGACGCGTCGCTGGAGGCGGCCCTGGAACTGGGAGCGACGCGCGTCAACCTGGGCACCGCGGCGCTCGAGAACCCCGAGTGGACGGAGCGGGCGATCGCCCGCTACGGGGACGCCGTGGCCGTCGGGCTCGATGTCCGGGGCACCACGCTCGCGGCGCGCGGCTGGACCCAGGAGGGCGGCGACCTGTGGGAGGTCCTGCAGCGCCTCGAGGACGCCGGCTGCGCGCGCTACGTCGTGACCGACGTGACGAAGGACGGCACGCTCAAGGGGCCGAACCTGGCCCTCCTGCGGGAGGTCCTCGCGAAGACCACACGGCCCGTCGTCGCCTCCGGCGGGATCTCCAGCCTCGACGACATCGCCGCCCTCCGCGACCTCGTGCCCCTCGGGCTCGAGGGCGCGATCGTCGGCAAGGCCCTCTACGCCGGGGCCTTCACACTGCCGCAGGCCCTGGACGTGGCAGGGCTGCCCGCCTCGGACGCGTGAGCGGCCGGCAACTCCCCGCCCACATCGCCGCGGCCCTCGCCGGCAACACGGCGGACTCCGCCGGGCAGCCGTGGGCGGGCCGCGACCTGTCCGGTCCGGAGAACCCGCTGCACGCCTTCGACGACGACGACGGCGCGGCCGACGCGGGGCTCGCCGCGGCGCTGAGCGGGCTCCTGCGCCCCGCGGACGGTCCGGGCGACGCCGAGCGGGCCGTGTTCGGTGCACTCACCACGGCCAGGGTGTTCATCCCGATCGTCGCCCGGCTCAGCGACCAGGCGGAGGCCGCCACCGGGCTGCACGCCGACAAGGAGGCCGAGATGGCGCTCGTCACGCTGACCGCGCCCGACGGCCGGAAAGCCCTGCCGGTCTTCTCCTCGACCGGGGCTCTGGGCCGGTGGCACCCGGACGCGCGGCCCGTCGCGGCGTACGCGTCACGGGCCGCCCTCGCAGCGGCCGCCGAGGATGCGCAGCTGATGGTGCTGGACCCCGGGGCCGATCTCACGTTCGTGCTCCGGCGTCCCGCCGTCTGGGCCCTGGCCCGGCAGGTCCCCTGGACGCCGTCGTACGAGGACCCGGCCCTGGCGTCGCTCGTCGAGGAGGCGGCCGGTCAGGAGGAGGACATCCTCGCCGTGGGCCTGCGGCCGGCCGGTGGAGTGCTGACGCGCACGACCGGCGGTAGCATTGCCTCCGGTGGGGGGCCGGGCCCCGAACTCCGGATGGATGTCCAGCTCCGCCCGGGCCTGTCCGCCGACGGGGTGCGCGACGCCGTCGCCTCCTTCCGCGGGAAGCTCCTGGGCCTCACCGGTTTCGTGGACCGCGTCGACTCGCTCGACATCAAACTCACCCGCTGACGGGGTCGTCGGCCAGAAAGACGAACAGTGAACTTCGCCGTATACCGGGACCTGCTGCGCATCCGCTCCGTCCGGAGGCTGCTCCTCGTCGGGATGATCGCCCGCTTCCCGCACTCGGCCGCCGGGGTGCTGCTGACCCTGCACGTCGTCCAGACCCTCGACCGCGGCTACGCGGAAGCGGGCGCCGTCGCCGCCGTCGTCACGATCGGTATCGCCGTCGGTGCACCGTGGCGCGGCCGGCGGATCGACAGCGCGGGACTGCGCCGCGCGCTCATCCCGTCCGTCGTCGCGGAAGCGGTCATCTGGTCGGTGGCGCCGCACCTGTCCTACCAGTGGCTGCTCGTCGCGGCACTCGTCGGCGGGTTGTTCACCCTGCCCGCCTTCTCCGTGATCCGCCAGGCGCTCGGCGTCCTCGTGGACGGCGACCGGCGGCGCACGGCCTTCACGCTCGACGCCATCTCCACCGAGGTCATCTTCATGGCCGGGCCCGCGGTCGGTGTGGTCCTGGCCACCCAGGTGTCCACGGTGCTCGGGCTGACGCTGGTGGGGATGGCCACCGCCTCGGCCGGCCTCTTCCTCATGTGGTTCAACCCGCCCACGCGGTCCGACCAGCTGCCCGACGCCGTCACGGTCGCGGCCTCCGCGCCGGCCGGGATCAACGAGGCCGCGGCGGACCTCATCGGCGCCGGGAACGCCGACCCGCAGGAGCCGCGCCCGGCCTCGATGCTGCGCAGGGGGGTGCGGAAGGTGCTGCCCTGGATCACCGTGCCCCTGGTCATGGTGATGATCACCGCCGCCGGTGCCGGGCTCCTCCTCTCGGGATCCGAGGTGGGAATCGTCGCCGCGCTCGAGCAGACCGGGAACGAGAGCCAGCTCGGCCTCGTCTTCGTGGCGTGGTGCGCCGCGTCGGTGGTCGGAGGCCTCGTCTACGGCGCCCTCCACCGGCCGATCCCCCCGTCGCTCCTCCTGCTCGGCATGGCACTCCTGACCCTCCCCATGGGCTTCGCGGAGACCACGCTGTCACTGGCCCTGCTGTCGATCCCGGCCGGCCTGCTCTGCGCGCCCGTCCTCTCCGCCGCCTCCGAGAAGGTCGCGGACCTCGTGGCGGAGGACCGGCGGGGCGAGGCGATGGGCTGGTACGGCTCGGCACTGACCTCCGGCGTCGCCCTCGGAGCGCCGGTCGCGGGGCTCCTCATCGATGCCGTGGGTCCGTGGGGCGGGTTCACCGCCGTGAGCGTCGTCGCGGCGATCATCGGGATCGCCGGGTTCCTGGCGCGTGACCTGGGCAGCCGGACGACGACGGTGGCCGCCGGAGCCTCCCGCTAGGCAGGTCCGCCGAGGGGTGCGCACCCTCCGTCGCACGGGAACGGCCCGCGACCCTTGGGGCGCGGGCCGTTGCATTCCCGGCGGCGGGGGGACGACGGGGTCAGTTGACGGGACCCGTGTACTTCTCGCCGGGGCCCTGGCCGGGCGCATCAGGGATGATCGAGGCCTCGCGGAACGCGAGCTGCAGGGACCGGAGTCCGTCACGCAACGGTCCTGCGTGCTGGGACCCGATCTCGGGGGCGGCCGCCGTCACGAAGCCGGCCAGCGCGGTGATCAGCTTCCTGGCCTCGTCGAGGTCCTTGAGCTGCTCCGCGTTCTCCTCGTGGCCGAGGCCGCACTTGACGGCGGCGGCGCTCATGAGATGGACCGCCGACGTGACGATGACTTCCACGGCTGCCACCTCGGAGATGTCACGCATCTGCTGCCGGACGCCCTGCTCGGCCTCGTCCGCCGCGCTGTGGCCGTGGTCCTGCTCCTCGGAGAAGCTGCGGCGGGAGGTGGCAGCCGGCCCTGCGGAGGGGGAGTGCTGCGGGTTGTCGTGTGGCGTGTTCATACTGGTAAGCTTGGCATAGACCAACCGGTCGCTGTTAGCCGCTGTGCTCTTCGAGCAGGCTTCGGTGCCGGTCTGCAAGCGGAGTCCTCTCCCACCCGCGTTTGCCTGGTGTGACCTCAGGTCGCATTGCAGGTAGCCGGGTTCATGGTCGGTCCTGCCAACGATCGCGCAGGAAGCCCAGGCTTCCACCGATCACCGACGACCGGTCAACGAGGCCTCCGATTGCGCATGCAATGGGAGGCCTTCTTTCGTCTGCAGGCGGTTTCAGCTCGAGAATTCACAGGAGTCACACATTAGCGAGCCAAGAATCAATGATCGTATCCGCGTTCCCGAGGTGCGGTTGGTCGGACCTGCCGGCGAACAGGTAGGAATCGTCCGTATCGAGGACGCGCTCCGACTTGCCGCCGAGTCCGACCTGGATCTTGTCGAGGTAGCACCGCAGGCGAAGCCTCCGGTAGCCAAGCTCATGGATTTTGGTAAGTACAAGTACGAAGCGGCCGTCAAGGCCCGCGAGGCGCGGAAGAACCAGACCAACACGGTCCTGAAGGAGATCCGCTTCCGCCTCAAGATCGATACGCACGACTACGAGACCAAGCGCGGGCATGCCATGCGCTTCCTCGGCGCCGGCGACAAGGTCAAGGCCATGATCCAGTTCCGCGGACGTGAGCAGCAGCGGCCCGAGATGGGTATCCGCCTGCTGCAGAAGTTCGCGGACGACGTCGCCGAGGTCGGCGTCGTCGAGTCGACGCCGCGCATCGACGGACGCAACATGGTCATGGTGATCGGTCCCACGAAGAACAAGGCCGAGGCGAAGGCCGAGGCACGCCGGGAGACCCAGCGTGCCGAGGCGAAGGCTGCCAACGAGGTCGCGAAGTCGGGTGGCGAGCCCAAGCGGGTGGACACCTCCGGGCCCAGTGGTGCGCCGCTGACGCAGTCCCTTGCGGACCTGCTGCCCGAGGGCTACGAGATCAGGAGCGAGCCCGAGGCTCCGAAGGCTCCCGTCGAGGAAGCTCCTGCCCAGGAGACCCCGGCGGCACCGGTGGAGCAGGCACCCGAGGCTGCTCCGGCGGCCACCGAGGCTCCTGCAGCTGCCCAGGCCGCACCGGCCGCGCCCGTCCGACAGGCAGCACCGGCTCGCCAGGCTCCGGCCCGGACGTCGTCCGCCCCGCGGTCGACGTCGTCGAGGCCAGCGACCGAGCGGCCCGCGCCGTCCCGTTCCTCCGCCCCGGCGGCGAAGACGGCAGAGACCGCCCCGGCATCCACGCCGGACGCGGCCCCTGCGCCGAAGCCGGCCGTGGCTGCCAAGCCCATGGCCATGCCGAAGCCCGGAGCGCCGAGGCCGCCCGCGACACCCAAGCCTGCTGGACGAACGGCTCCCACCAAGAGCCCGACCAGCCGCCCCAAGCCCGGAAGCACGGACTAGGGCTCCGGCCCTGTCCCACCGGGCTCGAACGAAACCAGCAGGCACCTCCGGGTGCCGAACTCCGGGTGCATCCGCCCCGGCTATCCAAAAGGAGATCGGTTCCCATGCCGAAGATGAAGACCCACAGTGGCGCCAAGAAGCGCTTCAAGCTCACCGGTAGCGGCAAGCTCAAGCGCCAGCAGGCCAACCGCCGCCACTACCTCGAGCACAAGTCCTCGACCGTGACGCGCCGTCTCGCCGGCGACAAGATCGTCTCGAAGGCCGACACCAAAGTCATCAAGAAGATGCTGGGCGTCTAACCACCAATCCACCCCCTCCCGGGAAAGCGCGCGCACCCACGGTGCGGCGCTCACGGCTCAAGCCGCGACCGGAGAAGAACTGAAGGAGTACGCACGTGGCACGTGTGAAGAGGGCAGTCAATGCCCACAAGAAGCGTCGGGTCATCCTCGAACGCGCCAAGGGCTACCGCGGCCAGCGTTCGCGCCTGTACCGCAAGGCGAAGGAGCAGCTGCTCCACTCGTTCGTCTACAGCTACGGCGACCGCCGCAAGCGCAAGGGTGACTTCCGTCGCCTGTGGATCCAGCGCATCAACGCTGCGTCCCGCGCCAACGGCCTGACCTACAACCGCCTGATCCAGGGCCTCAAGGCCGCCGAGATCCAGGTCGACCGCCGTATGCTCGCCGACCTCGCCGTCACCGACGGTGCAGCCTTCGCGGCCCTCGTGCAGATCGCCAAGGACGCCCTGCCGGCGGACACCTCGGCCCCGCTCAAGGCCTCGGCCTAGGCGCATCGGCTGCTGCGGGCCTCCGAGCCCGCACACCGGAACACGATGACTGTGAACGGACGCCCCCAGGCTCCACTGATGACCAACACCCACGCAGACCGGGTGAAGGAGGTGGCACGCCTGGCCGGGCGTCCGTCGCGTTTAAGGCGGCGGGAGTTCCTGGCCGAAGGTCCCCAGGCGGTCCGGGAGGCACTGCGCCTGCACCTCACCCGCCACGAGGCAGGACAGGACGGCGTCGTCGTCGACGTCTACGCGACGGCCGATGCGCTCGAGCGCCACACCGACATCGCGGACCTCGCCGGGCAGGACGGCGCCCCGGCCGTCCGGCTCGTCACCGCCGACGTCCTCGCCGCCATGTCGTCCACCGTCACACCGCAGGGCTTCGTCGCGGTGTGCCGGTTCGTCGACGTCCCGCTCGACGCCGTGCTCGCGGCGGCGCCGCGCCTCGTCGCGGTCCTCGTGGAGGTGCGTGACCCGGGCAATGCGGGCACCATCATCCGGGCGGCGGATTCCGCGGGAGCCGACGCCGTGATCCTGACCGGCGCGAGCGTGGATCCCTACAACCCGAAGACCGTGCGGTCCACCGTGGGCTCGCTCTTCCACCTGCCGCTCGTCCTCGGCGTCGACCTGGAGGGCCTCATGGACGGCCTGCGTCATGCGGGTATCACCGTCCTCGCGGCCGACGGCTACGGCAGCACCAGCCTCGACGACCTCCAGGACGCCAGCGCGCAGCGCAGGTTCGCCACGCTGCGCACGCCGCAGGAGGGCGAGGAGGGAGACCCGGCCGGTGCGGGCGACGCCTGCGCGGTACGCCTCGAGGACGCCGGCGCCTGGCTGTTCGGCAACGAGGCGCAGGGTCTGTCGGCCGACGTCACCGCGGCGGCCGACGCGCGCGTGGCCGTACCCATCTACGGCAGTGCGGAGTCCCTGAACGTCGGGACCGCCGCCACCGTCTGCCTGTACGCCTCAGCCCGCGCGCAGCGCCGCCGCTGACCCTGTCGNGCTGACCCTGTCGGCCCCGCCGGTCCGGCGTCGCCGCTCCGCGGGCGGTCGTCGGCCCGGCCGCGCCGGTCCATCCTTCCGCTGAGCAGGGCGACGCCGAGCCCCAGGACCGCGAGCACGGCGCCGACCAGGGCGGGTGCGGTGAAGCCCCATCCGGCCGTGATGACGGCGCCGCCCAGTGCCGCGCCGAGCGCGTTCGCGGTGTTCAGCGACGAGTGGTTCATCGAGGACGCGAGCGACGGCGCCCCGGGCGAGACGTCCAGCAGGCGGGCCTGCAGTGGCGGGATGAGCGCTGATCCGCTCGTGCCGACGAGGAAGACGAAGAAGCAGGCGGTCCAGGGGTTGGTCGCCGCGAGGGGGAACACCAGCAGTACAGCCGCGATGGCCACCATGACGCCGTAGATGCTGCCCATGATGGACCGGTCCGCGAGGCGCCCGCCCAGGATGTTGCCGACCACCATGCCCACGCCGTAGAGGGCGACGACGAGGGGCAGCAGCGACGCGCTGAGCCCCGCTACCTCCGTCATGGTCGGTGAGATGTACGAGTACACGGCGAAGAACCCGCCGAAGCCCACGATGCCGACGAGCAGGGTCATCCAGAGCTGCGGACGGCGCAGGGCCCCCAGCTCCTTGCGGATGCTTGCGCCGGGGCGGACGGGGAGATTCGGGACGAAGGCGCGGATCAGCACGAGCGTCGCCGTCCCGATCACCCCCACGAGCAGGAACATGGAGCGCCAGCCGTACTGCTGGCCGAGCCAGGTGGCGAACGGGACACCCACCACGTTGGCGATGCTGAGTCCCAGCATCACCATGGCGATGGCGCGGCCCCGGCGTGCGGGATCCGCAAGGGACGCGGCGATGACGGCGGCGACACCGAAGTAGGCCCCGTGCGGAAGACCCGAGAGGAACCGTGAGGCCAGCATCCAGCCGAAACCCGATGCGAAGTAGGAGGACAGGTTGGCCACCGTGATGAGGACCATGAGTGCCAGGGCGACGGCGCGCTGCGGTTTCTTCGCTCCGAGGGTGGCGAGGATCGGCGCGCCCACCACGACACCGAGGGCGTAGGCGGAGATGACATGCCCACCCTGCGCGTAGTCGACGCCGAGATCCGCCCGCATCTCCTCCAGCAGGCCCATGATGGTGAACTCGGTGGTGCCGATCGCGAAGCCGCCCACCGCGAGCGCGCCGATGGCGAGCAGGAGTGGACGGCCGGTCAGCCGGTTCGACGTCGGAGGGGGAGCGGAGGCGGTCATGGAAGTCCTTGCGGCTGGATCTCGGGGCGGGGGGATCGGCCGCCGGATCCTCCATGGAGTACGGGGTGGACGGCGACAGGGACGCCGTCGTCCCTTCCAGCCTAGGTGACGACGTTGCGCCACCCCGAAATGCAACCACGGAGACCGGCGGGCCGGAATGTGTGGTGCGATCGTCGACGGGGTCATGGTGATGAGGCGGTCGTCGACCCGGGCCGGGACCGGACGGCACCGCGAACGGGGTGAGGAGTCGTCGATAGACTCGGCGGGTGATGCAACCACCCTCGGACCAGCTCCTCCAGATCGTCGGGGCGGCCGTCGTCGACTCCCTCGCCCGACCGACCCGCCTGCTCGTCGCCCGGCGGTCCGCGCCGCCGCAGTTCGCCGGGATGTGGGAATTCCCCGGCGGGAAGGTGGAGGCGGGGGAGGACTGCGACGCCGCCCTGCTGCGCGAGCTCGAGGAGGAACTCGGCGTCACCGCACGACTCGGCAGCGAGATCATCGGGCCCGGACCGCAGGGGTGGCCGCTCAACGAGCGGGCGGCCATGCGGGTCTGGTTGGCAGAGGTCACGGCCGGGGAGGCGATGCCGCTGCAGGACCACGACGACCTGCGCTGGCTGCCCCTGCACCCCGGTGGGGAGCTCGAGGCGCTGCCATGGATCCCCGCCGACCGGCCCATCCTCGCTGCGCTGCGCCTGGCGACAGCCCACCGCGCCGCCCTCTGACGCGCACGCTCCGTGAGGACTCCGCCCGGCGCCCGACGCTTCAGAACAGTGCGGCCTGCACCGGCTCCGACGTAGGGGCGGTGGGTGGAACGGCCGCGGTCGGTCCTGGCTGTGCATCGGCCGACAGGTTGCGGAAGAAGCCGGCGCCCGCCACGAGGCCGTGCTTCCTGCGGAAGATCCTGATCCTCCCGGAGAGCCAGTCCCGGTACTCCTTCGACGCGTAGCTCCCGCCGCGGTAGAGCTCCTCGTACCGCGGGACAAGCTGTGGGTGATGCGCGGCTAGCCACTGCATGAACCACTCACGGGAGCCGGGCCGCAGGTGCAGGGGGCCGGCTGTCACGCCCGTGGCCCCGGCGCCGGCCAGGGCGCCGAACAGCTGGTCGAGCGAATCGTCGCCGTCGGTGAGCCAGGGGAGGATCGGCATGGCCATGACCCCGCACGGCAGGCCTGCCTCGCGGAGCCGTGAGACGAGCGCGAGCCGTGCCTTCGGGGCGGGTGTGCCGGGTTCGATGGCTTCGGCGAGGACCGGGTCCACCAGCGCCAGGGAGATCCCCATGCCCACGCCCACGGAGTGCGAGGCCGCCTTCAGGAGGGGGATGTCGCGGGCGAGCAGCGTTCCCTTGGTCAGGATGGAGAAGGGGGTCCCCGAGTCCGCGAGGGCGGAGATGATGCCGGGCATGAGCCGGTACCGCCCCTCGGCCCGCTGGTAGGGGTCCGTGTTGGTGCCCAGGGCCACGTGCTCGCGGGCCCAGGAGGGTCTGCCCAGTTCACGGACCAGGACCTCGGCCGCATTGATCTTGACGACGAGCTGCGCGTCGAAGTCGAGGCCCGTGTCGAGGTTCAGATAGCTGTGGGTCTTCCGGGCGAAGCAGTACACGCAGGCGTGGGAGCAGCCGCGGAACGGGTTGATGGTCCAGGAGAACGGCATCGACGACGTGGGCGGGACCCTGTTGAGGACCGACTTCGCGGCGACCTCGTGGAAGGTGATCCCGGCGAAGTCGGGCGTCCGCACCGTCCTGACGAGCCCGGCGAGCGGCAGCAGCGCCGGGGCCGCCGGCACCTCGTCGTCGTCCGTGATCTTCTGCCCTTCCCATCGCATGGACCTATTAGAACACGTGTACTAATTGTCCGTCACTCCCGATCAGCTGGGCGTCTAGGGTGGGAGCATGATCCTGCTGACAGGCTTCGAACCCTTCGGGGGAGAGTCCACCAATCCGTCCTGGCAGGCCGCACAGCGTGCGGCGGAACTGCTGCGCGCGCAGGGCCGGGAGGCGGTCGCCGTCGAGGTGCCGTGCGTCTTCGGGCGGAGCATCGAGGTGCTGGAGGGTGCCCTCGCGCGATTCGAGCCCGAGATCGTCCTCTGCGTGGGGCAGGCCGGCGGGCGCGAGCGGATCTCGCTGGAGCGCGTGGCCATCAACGTCGACGACGCCCGTATCCCCGACAACGCCGGTTGCCGGCCCGTCGACGAACCCGTGGTGGCGGACGGCCCCGCAGCATATTTCAGCACCCTGCCGATCAAGGCGTGCCGCGAGACCGTGGCCGGGCTGGGCATCCCGGTGGAGGTCTCCCAGACCGCCGGCACCTATGTGTGCAACCACCTCTTCTACGGGCTGATGAACCTGCTGGAGGGCCGGCAGGGGGCCCGGGGCGGATTCGTCCATGTGCCCTTCTCCTCCGAGCAGGGAGCCGCCCACGGGCAGCCGGGCGTCGCCGTCGACGCGATGGCCGCGGCCCTCGCAGCGATCGCGACGACGGCGGCGGAGACCGCCGTCGACGCGCGGATCACCGCAGGCGCGGAGCACTGACCGGCGTCACACGGGGCCGGAGCGAGGGCCGACCGAAGCGACAGCGGCCCTGACCGATGCCGCGACCGTTGCCCAGAGCGGACGCGCCGGCCGCTCCCGGTAGCCGCCGTCGGACAGTCCTGCCCCGCGTTCGAAGGGATTGCGCGACGCCGGATCCCCGGTCCGCAGGAGCGAGTAGCCCGCCGCCACGAGGTACGCCGGGAGGAAGGGCAGGCCGAGGCACGCCGCGTACTGGCGGGCATGGCGCGCCTCGTGTTCGAGGAGCCGGAGGAACGCCGGCGGGGCGCTGCGGGGCGCGCTGCCGCGCAGCAGCACCACGCTGCCCACCGTGAAGGCGCGGGCCTTCGGCAGGCGACGGCGGTAACCCTCCGCGAGCAGGATGCCGTACGGTCCGGGTGAGATGCGGCAGCCGGACAGGGCGGCGACCGCGAGGCCGCACGGCGTCGACAGGTTGATCCAGTTGAGGAACGGCACGAGCCTCCGGTTCATGCCGCCATCGTACGGCGATGCCGCACCACCCCGTCGCCGGCGCCGCACCACACGGTGCCCGTCCGGCAGTTGCCACGGCCGTCGCCTAGACTTGGGACGCCGGTGCGCCCCGCTGCGTCCCGGCGTTTTCCTGTCCACGGCATGGCCCGCCCCAGCGAACGGCCCGCCGCACGTTTCGAGAGTGCAAGGTACGCAACCCCATGGCCGAAACCACAGAGCACGCCGGGCACGCCGGCCGCGATGCCCAGGTCCCCGATCCGCTGGACGCCGCGTCGGTCGCCGCCGCCATCGACGCCGCGCTGGCCGACATCGCGGCAGCGGCCGACCTCGACGGGCTGAAAGCGGTCCGGATCGCGCACACCGGCGAGAAGTCGCCGCTGAGCCTCGCCAACCGGGGCATCGGCGCCCTGCCGAAGGAGCAGAAGTCGGCGGCGGGCAAGAACATCGGCCCCGCCCGCGGACGGATCAACCAGGCGCTGGCCGCCCGCACGGTGGAACTCGAGGCCGAGCGCGACGCGCGGATCCTCGTCGAGGAGGCCGTGGACGTCACCGCCGCCCCGCGACGCCGTCGGACCGGTGCCCGGCATCCGCTGTCCACGCTGCAGGAGCGGGTCAGCGACGTCTTCGTGGGCATGGGCTGGGAGATCGCGGAAGGACCCGAGCTCGAGTCCGAGTGGTTCAATTTCGACGCCCTGAACTTCAAGCCGGACCACCCGGCGCGGGAGATGCAGGACACGTTCTTCGTCGACCCGCCCGAGGCCCACCTCGTGCTGCGCACCCACACCTCGCCGGTCCAGGCCCGCTCCATGCTGGAGCGCGACCTGCCCATCTACGTCCTGTGCCCGGGCAAGGTGTTCCGCACCGACGAGCTCGACGCCACCCACACGCCGGTCTTCCACCAGTTCGAGGGCCTCGCGATCGACAAGGGGCTGACCATGGCGGATCTCGTGGGCACGCTCGAGCACTTCACGCAGCAGCTCTTCGGCGACGACGCCAAGGTGCGCCTGCGCCCCAACTTCTTCCCCTTCACGGAGCCGAGCGCCGAGCTCGACATCTGGCACCCGGGCGCCAAGGGCGGCCCCCGCTGGATCGAATGGGGTGGCTGCGGCATGGTCAACCCCAATGTGCTGCGCGCCACCGGCATCGACCCGGAGGTCTACTCCGGGTTCGCCTTCGGCATGGGGATCGAGCGGGCACTCATGTTCCGCAACGAGGTCATCGACATGCGGGACATGATCGAGGGCGACGTACGTTTCAGCGAACACTTCGGGATGGAGATCTAGGTGAGAATCCCACTGTCCTGGCTGCGCGAGTACGCAGCCGTGCCTGCGGACGCGACCGCGGAAGACGTGATGGCCGAGCTGGTCAAGGTAGGCCTGGAGGAAGAGGACGTCCACCGTCCCACCGACGAGCTGACCGGACCGATCGTGGTGGGCCAGGTGCTCAGCATCGTCAAGGAACCGCAGACCAACGGCAAGACCATCAACTGGTGCGAGGTCCGCGTGGCGCCCGAGGGCGCCGAGCAGACCCTCACCGGGGACGGCATCGACCCCTCCGGCGTGCAGGGCATCGTGTGCGGCGCCCACAACTTCGTGGAGGGCGACAAGGTGGTCGTCACACTGCCCGGCGCGGTGCTGCCGGGTGACTTCCGCATCAGCCCCCGCAGGACCTACGGCCACGTGTCCGCCGGCATGATCGCCTCGGTCCGCGAGCTCGGCATCGGTGACGACCACGACGGCATCCTCGTGCTGTCGACGCTGGGGCTCGACCCCGAGGTCGGCGCCGATGCCCTCGAACTCCTCGGCCTGTACGACGAGGCCGCGGAGATCAACGTGACGCCCGACCGCGGGTACTGCTTCTCCATCCGTGGCGCGGCCCGCGAGTACGCGCACGCCACCGGGACGGCATTCACCGACCCGGCCGCCGCCGTCGTCGTCCCGCCGGCAGCGCCCGGGGGATACCCGGTGCGGCTGGAGGACGCCTCCCCCGTCTACGGCACACCCGGCTGCGACCGGTTCGTCGCGCGGACGGTCCGCGGCGTCGACCCCACGCGCCCCACGCCGCCGTGGATGTCCGCGCGGTTGCGCCTCGCGGGGATCCGCTCCATCTCGCTCGTCGTCGACATCTCCAACTACGTGATGCTCGAGCTCGGCCAGCCGCTGCACTTCTACGACCTCGACAGGCTCTCGGGTGACATCGTGGTCCGGCGCGCCGCCGCGGGAGAGACGCTGCGGACCCTCGACGACAGGGAGCGCACGCTCGACGCCGAGGACCTCCTCATCACCGACGCCTCGGGCCCCATCGGCATCGCCGGGGTCATGGGCGGTGCCTCCACCGAGGTCTCGGCGGGCACGGACAACGTGCTCATCGAGTCCGCCCACTTCGACGCCGTCAGCATCGGCCGCTCGCGGCGCCGCCACCGGCTGCCGTCCGAGGCCTCCAAGCGCTTCGAGCGCGGCGTGGACTGGAACGTGGCGGACATCGCCGCGCAGCGCGCCGTCGACCTCCTCCTCGAGCTCGCCGGGGGCACCGTCGACGACGCCGCCACCGACGTCGGCCAGGCACCGGAACCGCGGGTCATCGACCTGCCCGCCGACTTCCCGGCCCGCCTGATCGGACGCGACTTCAGCGACGTGCAGATCCGGGGCACCCTCACGGACCTCGGGGCGGCGGTCGAGGAGGCCGACGGCGGCTATCGCGTCACCGCCCCCACCTGGCGCAGCGACCTCGAGACCCGCGAGGACCTGACCGAGGAGATCATCCGGCTCGTCGGCTACGACACGATCCCTTCGTCGCTGCCCGTCGCCCCTCCCGGGCGCGGTCTGACGCGCGTGCAGCAGCAGCGCCGTCGGCTCCTGAACGCACTCGCGGCGGCAGGGCTCACCGAGGTGCTCTCCTACCCGTTCGTCAGCGAGGCGTCGAACGCCGTGTTCGGCACGCCGGACGAGGGCTCGGCACCGGCCTCGGTGAAGCTCGCGAATCCCCTGAGCGCCGAACTGGGCTTCCTCCGCCGGTCGATCCTGCCCGGCCTCGTGGAGCTGGCGAAACGGAACCACTCACGAGGGTTCCGCGACCTGGCCCTGTTCGAGGCGGGGTCGGTCTTCCTGCCCGACGGCACCCTCGGCTCCGAGTCCATCCCGCCGCTGGGCATCAGGCCCGACGACGCCGTCCTCGACGGACTGCACGTCGGGATCCCGGACCAGCCGCTGGTCGTGGCCGCTCTGTTCACGGGTCATGAGACGGCGCCGTCGGCGGGTGTCACCCCGCGCGCCTGGGACTGGGCGGACGCCGTCGACGTCGTGCACCTCATGGCGCAGGTCACCGGTGTCGACGTCGTGGTCCGGCAGGGCGCCCACCAGGCGTTCCACCCCGGCCGCACGGCGGAGTTCTCGCTGCGCAGCGGCGAGGTGCTGGGCTACGCGGGAGAGCTGCACCCGAAGCTGATCGCCGCGCAGGACCTCCCCGCCCGTACGGTCGCCCTGGAGATCACCGCGGACCTCCTTTTCGAGGCTGCCGCCGACGTGATCGTCGCGCGGTCGCTGTCCACCTACCCGCCGGCCACGCAGGACGTCGCGCTCGTCGTCGAATCCTCGGTGGTCGCCGGCGATGTGCTCGAGACCCTGCGGGAAGGGGCGGGTGAGCTCCTCGAGGACGTCAGCCTCTTCGACGTCTACACGGGACAGGGCATCCCCGAGGGGCGGAAGTCCCTTGCGTTCGCCCTGCGGTTCCGCGCGCCTGATCGCACACTGACGGCGGACGAGGCCAGCGCGGCCCGCGACACCGCCGTGGCCCTCGCAGCCGAGCGGTACGGCGCCGTGCAGCGCTGATCCCTGCAGCACGTCGAAGGCCCGTTCCCTTGTGGGGGCGGGCCTTTCGTGTGGGTGGGTGTCATCGCGCTGCCGGTTCGGGAATCTCGGCGCGCTATCCGTGATGGCTCTCCTGGCGATGCGTGCTCTGCCCTTTCCGGCATCGGCGAAGACGGACCGCAGACTCCGCTGATCCCAGCCGGTTCTTCCCTCCGGCGGCGGCTCGTCACGACCTCACAATGTCGGTGGCGGCGGGGAGAATCGAGTATGGACAGCAGCCGGAACGCTCCGCTCGAAACCACCGATCCTGGTGGTGCTTCGCGGCGTGGCGCTGTCCCGTCCGCTGCGGTTCCCTCGGTTGTCGTCCCCTCCGTCCAAGGTCCTGCGGACCCCGTGCAGGATCTGATCGATCTGATGGCGTCCCTTCCGGTGGGCTCCGGGAACGCCGAACTCGTTCAACAGCTGCGCGAGTTGATCCGTCAGTTCAAGGCCACCGTGTCCGGTGGTGCGTCGTGGGATGGTGCTGTCCCGCCGGCGACGTTCCCGGCGGGCTCCGTCCCGTCCACGCCAGTACCGGGTGCTGTGCCGCCGGACGGCGTCGGGCCTGCCGCTGTTCCTGCTGGTTCCGTGCGGGTGGGGTGTGTGCGGGATCTGATGGAGGAGATGCTCTCGCTTCCCATGCCGGCGGATGGTCCGGGGCTCATCGATGAGGTCCGTGATCTGGAGGACTTCACGTCGGCGATCGCCGCCCGGCAGGCGAGGGTCACGGTTGCCTTCGACGTCGGGGAACGCGATGCCCAGGCTGGGGCTGGTGTGCCGGTGGCGGAGCAGGGCAGGGGTGTGGCGGCGCAGGTGGCCCTGGCCCGGCGTGAGTCCCCGGCCCGGGGCGGGCGGCTGCTCGGGGTCGCGCGGGCGCTGGTGGCGGAGATGCCGCATACGATGGCCGCCCTCGAGGCCGGGTTGTTGAACGAGTGGCGGGCGACCCTCCTGGTCCGGGAGACCGCCTGCCTGTCCGCTGCGGACCGGTGCGCGGTCGATGAGGAGCTCAGCCCCGACACCGGTACCTTCGACGGGGCCGGGGACCGGCAGATCGTCGCCGCTGCCCGGGCGGCGGCGTACCGGCGGGATCCCCGGTCGGTGACGCAGCGGGCGAGCCACGCGGCGGGAGAGCGGCATGTAGGTCTGCGGCCGGCCCCGGACACCATGACGTATCTGACGGCCCTGCTGCCGGTCGCCGAGGGGGTCGCGGTGCACGCGGAGCTGACCCGGCATGCCGACGCCTGCCGGGCGGAGGGCGATGAGCGCACACGTGGCCAGTTGATGGCGGATGCGCTGGTCGAACGCACCACGGGCACCCCGGGCGGCTTCTCCCGGGTCGAGGTGCAGCTGATCATGACCGACCGGACCCTCATCCAGGGTGACAGTGAGCCGGCCCGGCTGCCGGGCTACGGGATCGTCCCCGCCGGCTGGGCCCGGGACCTCCTCACCCTCGGGAAAACCACCGGGCAAACCACCGGGCAGGCTTCCGGGCAGACGACCCCGCGACCGTTCGATCGGTTCACCCACCAACCCGCCGGCCAGGCCTCCTTGCGGCCCGGGACACAGTCCGGCGGGCGAGCCCGCGGGGACGACGTCGAAGACGCCTCCGAGTTCGGACCCGAACCCGGCCGGGCACGCGAGGACGGACCCGAGGCTCGGCGAGGGTTCGAGGTCTGGCTGCGACGGTTGTACACCGCCCCGGGGAGTGGGGAGCTGATCGCGGCCGAGTCCCGCGCCCGACTCTTCACCGCAAATCAGCGCCGGTTTATCCAGGCCCGCGACGATCTGTGCAGGACCCCGTACTGTGATGCGCCGATCCGCCACTACGACCACATCATCCCCTGGCACAAGGACGGGCCCACCAGCCTCGCCAATGGTGCCGGACTGTGTGAGGCGTGCAACCACACCAAGGAACTCCCCGGCTGGACGACCAGACCGCACCGCGATTCCGGGACCAGCCACGCCCGGCATGCCCTCGAGCTCACCACGCCCACCGGGCACGCCTACCACTCCACCGCGCCGCCCCTGCCCGGCAGTCACCAGGAGAACCGGGAACAGGGAGGCGCCAGGGCCGTTCGCCCTCCCGGGGCGACGGGCCACGAATCGGATCATCGGGGTCCGCCGACACAACAGCACGCCCGCCACTTCCGACGGGTCGACCTGGTTTTCGCCTGACCCCTCGTGGAGGTTGTCGTACCCACGGGTACAGGACGAAGGCCCGGGAGGCATCGACCGGATGAGGAGCTCAGGGAATGAGCAGCACCTTGCCCGTGGTGCGGCGGGCCTGCAGATCCTCATGCGCCCGGGCCGCGTCGGCGAGCGCGTACCGGGCACCGATGCGCACATCGAGCTGGCCCGCGGCGACGGCACCGAAGAGTTCCTCCGAACGCCACCGGCGCTCCTCGGAGGAGAGCAGGTGATGCGCGAGGGTCGGACGGGTGACGAAGAGCGAGCCGCCGCTGTTGAGGCGCTGCAGCTCCAGCGGGGGCACCGCCCCGGAGGCCGCCCCGAAGAGCACGAGGGTGCCGCGGATCCGCAGCGAGCGCAGCGAGTCGTCGAACGTCGCCCGGCCCACGCCGTCGAACACGACATCCACCCCGACCCCGTCCGTCAGGGTCCTCACGGCGTCGGCGAATCCCTCGTAGCGCAGCACCTCGTCGGCGCCGGCGGCGCGCGCGAGGTCCTCCTTCTCCGGCGTCGACACCGTGGTGATCACGCGGGCGCCCTTGGCCTTGAGCAGCTGGATCAGCAGCAGGCCCACTCCGCCCGCGCCCGCGTGGACGAGCACCGTCTGGTCGGGCTGGACGGGGAAGGTGGAGTTGATCAGGTAGTGGGCGGTCATGCCCTGCAGGGGGAGGGCGGCCGCGGTCTCCAGGTCCACACCCTCCGGCACCGGAAGCGCCCGGTCCGCGTCCACGAGGGCGTATTCGGCATAGGTGCCTGTCCCCTCGGCGAACGCGACGCGATCCCCGGTGGAGAAGCCCGTGACACCCTCTCCGAGCGTCTCCACGGTCCCGGCGGCCTCGGCTCCGGGCGTGAAGGGGAGGTCGACGGCGTAGGCCCCGCTGCGCTGGTACGTCTCGATGAAGTTCACGCCGGCGGCGGCGACCCTCACCAGCAGCTGGCCCGGGCCGGGGGCGGGGCGGTCGACGGTCGCAAGGGTGAGGACGTCCGGACCGCCCGGTGCGGTGACGACGATGGCAGAAGGCATGAGGTTCCCTTTCGGTGGCGTTCCCTCATGCTAATCCTGTGGTGATCCCTGTCAGTCCGCGCTGCGTTATGGCAGGCTGACGTGATGCCCACCACACCCGCACCCCTCGTCTATCTCAGCTTCCCCGGGACCGCGCGGGAGGCGCTGGGTTTCTACGCCGACGTCTTCGGGGGTGAGCTGACCCTGCATTCGTATGAGGACTTCGGGAGGACCGACGGCCCGCCGGAGGCTGTGGCCCATGGCGTGCTCGACGGCGTCGTCGCCCTCGCAGGATCGGATGCGGCAGCAGGAGAGCAGACCGTGCGGTGCGAGGGCCTCATGCTGTCGCTGCTGGGGACCGCAGAGCCGGCGATGCTCCACGAGTGGTTCGACAGGCTGTCGGTCGGCGGATCGGGGATCGACCCGCTGGCTCCGAAGCCGTGGGGCGCCTCGGACGGCCAGGTCACCGACCGGCACGGCCTGCGCTGGCTGATCGGGTACGAGCCCCAGGCATGACCGCCCGTCCGTCCCCGACCGAAGGACCATCCATGCCGCAGTTCGCCGTCCTCATCTATGCCGACGAGTCCCTCCACGCTGCGGACGCGGCAGCGGCCGACCTCGAAGAGAACGATCTGCACGCCCGGGACCTCTCGGCCTCCGGCACGATGTCTCTGGCCTACGCCCTGACGCCGCGGGCCCAGGCGGTGTCCATCCGACGGGATGGCACCCGGGCAGGGCCCTTCGTGCAGTCCGACCAGTTCGTCGCGGGCTTCTACGTCGTCGAAGCTCCCGATCTCGAGGCTGCGATCGGGATCGCCCGCCGGAACCCGGCGGTCCGCACCGGCACGGGCGGTGTGGAGGTCCGCCCCGTCCACAGCGGGGGCATCACCGCCTGATTCCTCAGGACCTGGACGACGCGGAGCCGAATGCATAACTATGTGTATCTATGCATGATGTTGTTGTAGGCTGAGACCATGACGTTCACCGCAGCCGTGTCCGGCGCCAGTGGCTATGCCGGGGGAGAGATCCTGCGCCTCCTCGCCAACCACCCCGACATCGAGGTCGGGGCGATCACGGCCCACAGCAACGCCGGCGCGCGCCTGGGCGACGTCCAGCCCCACCTGCACTCCCTCGCCGATCGGGTGCTGCAGGAGACGACCCCCGAGGTGCTCACCGGACACGATGTCGTCTTCCTCGCCCTGCCGCACGGCGCCAGCGCCGAGGTCGCGGCCCGGCTGCCGGCAAACACGCTCGTGATCGATGCCGGCGCCGACCACCGCCTGCAGGACCCCGCCGCGTGGACGAAGTTCTACGGCTCGGCCCACGCAGGCACCTGGCCCTACGGATTGCCCGAACTGCCCGGCCACCGGGCCGGCCTCGTCGGTGCCCGCCGGATCGCCGTCCCCGGCTGCTACCCCACGAGCGTCCTCCTCGCGCTCACCCCGGGCTTCGCCGCGGGACTCCTCGAGCCCGACGACGTCGTCGTCGTCTCCGCGTCCGGCACCTCCGGGGCGGGCAAGGCCGTCAAACCGAACCTCCTCGGCTCCGAGGTCATGGGCGGCATGAGCCCCTACGGCGTCGGCGGCGGGCACCGCCACACCCCCGAGATGGAGCAGGGCCTGAGCCGTGCGGCCGGCGAGCGTGTTTCCCTCTCCTTCACGCCCACGCTCGCGCCCATGGCCCGCGGGATCCTGACCACGGCGACCGCCCGTGTGACGTCCGGCGTCGGGTACGCGCAGCTGCGGCAGGCCTGGGAGGACGCCTATGCGGCCGAGCCTTTCGTGCGGCTGCTGCCCGAGGGCCAGTGGCCCACCACCAAGGCGGTCCTCGGCTCCAACTACGCGAACCTCCAGCTCGCCTTCGACGACCACGCGGGCCGCGTGATCGTCAGCTGCGTCATCGACAACCTCACCAAGGGGACCGCCGGCGGCGCCGTGCAGTCCATGAACATCGCCCTCGGACTCGACGAGACCGCGGGCCTGACCATCCAGGGGATCGCACCGTGAGCATCACGTATCCGGGCGGGTTCCGCGCTGCGGGCGTCCCCGCCGGCCTCAAGAGCACCGGCAAGCCCGACGTCGCCCTCGTGGCCAACGACGGACCGCTGCACAACGCGGCCGCCGTGTTCACCTCCAACCGGGTGGCGGCTGCACCCGTACTCTGGTCCCGGCAGGTCGTCTCGGACGGGCGCGTCGACGCCGTCGTCCTGAACTCCGGCGGCGCCAATGCCTGCACCGGTCCGGAGGGCTTCCAGAACACCCACCGGACCGCGGAGGTCACCGCCGAGCTCCTCGGAGTCTCCGCGACCGACGTCTTCGTCTGCTCCACCGGCCTGATCGGTGAACAACTTCCGATGGACCGGCTGCTCGCCGGGGTCACGGACGCGGCCGGATCTCTGGGCAGGGGCGGCGGGCCCACCGCCGCCGAGGCGATCATGACCACGGACACGGTGTCGAAGGAGGCCCGCTACCCGGCGACGGCCGACGCCGCGAGCGAGGGCTACGCGATCGGCGGGATGGCCAAGGGAGCCGGCATGCTCGCGCCGGGCCTGGCCACGATGCTGGTGGTCCTCACCACCGACGCCGCCCTCGACGCCGCGGCCCTCGACGCCGCCCTGCGGGAAGCGACCCGCGTGAGCTTCGACCGCACCGACGCCGACGGCTGCATGTCCACCAACGACACCGTGGTCCTCCTCGCCTCCGGGGCGGCCGGTGTCACACCGGATGCGGCGCAGTTCACCGCGGCCCTCACGCAGGTCTGCCTCGACCTCGCCGCGCAGCTCATCCACGACGCCGAGGGCGCGAGCCACACCATCGCCGTCACCACCATGAACGCCGCCTCCGAACGCGACGCCGAGGTGGTCAGCCGTGCCGTCGCCCGGTCCAACCTGTTCAAGACCGCCATCTTCGGCAACGACCCCAACTGGGGCCGCGTCCTCGCGGCCGTCGGCACCACGGACGCCGCCTTCGAACCGGACGAGCTGAACGTCTCGATGAACGGCGTGCAGATCTGCCGGAACGGCGGGATCGGGGATCCCCGCGACCTCGTGGACCTCACCGGCCGGGACGTGACCGTCGAGATCGACCTCGCCGCCGGGACGGCGAGCGCCACGATCTGGACCAACGACCTCACGCACGAGTACGTGCACGAGAACTCCGCCTACTCGAGCTGACGGGAGACCCCATGACGAGCAG
This sequence comes from Arthrobacter sp. L77, assembly GCF_000816565.1. Classification (NCBI taxonomy): domain Bacteria; kingdom Bacillati; phylum Actinomycetota; class Actinomycetes; order Micrococcales; family Micrococcaceae; genus Arthrobacter; species Arthrobacter sp. L77. Next base: position 327,272 of record NZ_JWSU01000008.1, read on the forward strand.
CGACACGAACACCGGGACGGGCACCGCCACGAATCCGACGGCGACGCCGTCCGCCTCGACTCTGAAGGCCCAGGACAAGGCCGCCACGCTGGTAGAGGCGCTGCCGTGGATCCAGCGCTTCGCCGGCACCACGATGGTCATCAAGTACGGCGGCAACGCCATGGTGAACGAGGAGATGCGCCGGGCCTTCGCCGAGGACGTCGTCTTCCTGCACCACGTCGGCATCCGACCCGTCGTGGTGCATGGCGGCGGCCCCCAGATCAACGCGATGCTCCAGAAGCTGGGCATCGCGTCGGAGTTCAGGGGCGGCCTGCGCGTGACGACCCCCGAAGCCATGGACGTGGTCCGCATGGTCCTCACCGGCCAGGTGGGCCGTGAGCTCGTGGGCCTCATCAATTCCCACGGCCCCTACGCCGTCGGACTGTCGGGCGAGGACGGCGGGCTGCTCCGTGCGGTGCGCACCGGGACCGTCGTCGACGGCGAGACCGTGGACCTCGGGCTCGTCGGGGACGTGACCGCCGTGCATCCGGGTGCCATCCTCGACATCCTCCAGGCCGGGCGCATCCCCGTGATCTCCACCGTCGCCCCGGAGTACGACACCGACGGCGAGGCCGTGCAGCAGGTGCTCAATGTGAACGCCGACTCCGCCGCCGCGGCGCTGGCCGCCGCACTCGGGGCCTCGAAGCTCGTGATCCTCACCGACGTCGAGGGGCTCTACGCGGCCTGGCCGGACCGGAGCTCCCTCATCTCCTCCCTGACCGTCAGCGAGCTCCGCGAGCTCCTGCCCGGCCTCGAATCCGGGATGATCCCGAAGATGACGGCGTGCCTGCAGGCCGTCGAGGCCGGCGTGGAACGCGCCCATATCGTCGACGGACGGCTGGCCCACTCGATGCTGCTCGAGACGTTCACCACCGCGGGCATCGGCACGCAGGTGGTCCCCGACGAAGCCATCACGACACAGCCCACGACTCCGGGAGGGGCAGCATGAGCCACACGACCATGAACGAGACCGCGGACCTGCTCACGGGCGGGGCGTCCGGTGCGGACTGGCTCGCCCGTTACAGCTCCTCGCTGATGGGTGTCTTCGGGACGCCGCAGCGCGTGCTGGTGCGCGGGTCCGGCTGCTTCGTGTGGGATGCCGACGGCGGACAGTACCTCGACCTCCTCGGCGGTATCGCCGTCAACGCCCTCGGCCACGCGCACCCCTTCGTCACCTCCGTCGTCTCCAGCCAGCTGGCGACCCTCGGCCACATCTCCAACTTCTTCACGAGCCCCACCCAGGTGGCGCTCGCCGAGAAGCTCCTGCACCTCGCGGAGGCGCCCACCGGGTCCCGTGTGTTCTTCACCAACTCCGGCGCCGAAGCCCTCGAGGCCGCGGTGAAGCTCGCGCGCCGCAACAGCACCCCGCAACGGCAGCGCATCCTCGCCCTCGACGGCGCCTTCCACGGACGCACCATGGGGGCACTCGCCCTGACGTCCAAGAAGGCCTACCGCGAACCCTTCGAGCCCCTGCCCGGCGGCGTGGAGCACATCCCCTTCGACGACATCGAGGCCCTCCGGTCCGCGATGGACTCCTCCGTGGCAGCACTGGTCGTCGAACCCATCCAGGGCGAGGCCGGCGTCCGGCCGCTCTCTCCCGAGTACCTGCGCGCCGCACGGGAGCTGACCCGCGACCACGGGGCGCTGCTCATCCTCGACGAGGTCCAGTCCGGCGTCGGACGGACGGGCCGCTGGTTCGCCCACCAGTGGGTCGACGGCGTGGTCCCCGACGCCATGACGCTCGCCAAGGGCCTCGGCGGCGGATTCCCGATCGGCGCGCTCGTGACGTTCGGTGAGGACGTCTCCTCGCTGATCGGTGCGGGCCAGCACGGCACCACCTTCGGGGGGAATCCCGTGGCCACCGCGGCGGGTCTCGCCACGCTGCACGTCCTCGGGACGACGGGCGCCCTGCAGCACGCATCCGACGTCGGCACCCTCCTCGCCTCGCGGCTCGCAGCCACCGACGGGGTCACCGCGGTGCGCGGTCAGGGCCTGCTCATCGGGTTCGACGTCGACGGCGAGTACGCGCCGGCGGCAGTCCAGTCGGCGCTCACCGCAGGGTTCATCATCAACGCGACGGGGCCCTCGACCCTCCGGCTCGCGCCGCCGCTCATCCTCACCCCCGAGCAGGCGGCCACGTTCCTGGATACCCTGCCCGCCATCCTCACCACTGCCCGCACCGCCCACGCCGCTACCCGGGAGGCAACCCCATGACGCGCCACTTCCTCGTCGACACGGATCTCTCACCCGCCGAACAGGCCGAGGTCCTCGACCTCGCCGTCGAGCTCAAGGCGACGCCCTACGCCCATGCGCCGTTCGCGGGGGAGGGTGCGGGCCGCAGGACGGTCGCCGTGATCTTCGACAAGACCTCCACCCGCACCCGGGTGTCCTTCGCCGCCGGTGTCGCGGACCTCGGCGGGGTGCCGCTGATCATCGGCGCGGGGGACTCCCAGCTGGGACACAAGGAGTCGATCACCGACACCGCCAGGGTCCTCGACCGGATGGTCGCGACGATCGTATGGCGGACCTACGCCCAGGCCGGGCTCGAGGAGATGGCCGCGGCGTCCAGCGTCCCCGTCATCAACGCCCTCTCCGACGACTACCACCCGTGCCAGCTGCTCGCGGATCTCCTCACCATCCGCGAGCACAAGGGCACGCTCGCGGGGCTCACCATGACGTACCTGGGGGACGGCGCCAACAACATGGCCAACTCCTACCTCCTCGCCGGGGCCACCGCCGGCATGCACGTCCGGGTCGCCGGGCCCGAGGGCTACCTCCCCGACCCGGCGGTCGTGGCCGCCGCGGAAGGGCGGGCCGCCGAGACCGGCGGGTCCGTCCTCGTCACCACGGACGCGGCCGTCGCGCTCGCCGGGGCCGACGTCGTCGCCACCGACACCTGGGTGTCCATGGGCCAGGAGGACGAGAAGGCGGCACGGCAGGAGCTGTTCCGCTCCTACGCCGTCGACGCCGCAGCCATGGCGCAGGCCGCGCCGGACGCCGTCGTACTCCACTGCCTGCCCGCCTACCGCGGCTACGAGATCGCCGCCGACGTCATCGACGGCCCGCAGTCGCTCGTGTGGGACGAGGCAGAGAACCGGCTGCACGCCCAGAAGGCCCTCATGACGTGGCTCGTGCAGCAGTCCGCCCGGCCCGACGGGCAGGGAGACGGGTCATGACCGTGCAGCGCGATTCCGCCCGCCTCACCACGAAGACGGCCCGGCACGCCCTCATCACGGACCTCCTGACCGCGCGGTCCGTGCGCTCGCAGGTGGAGCTGGCCACCCTGCTCGCCGCCGACGGCGTCCAGGTCAATCAGGGGACGCTGTCGCGGGACCTCGTGGAGCTCGGCGTCGTCCGCGTCCGCGGAGCCGAGGGCGCGCTGATCTATGCGGTGCCCGTGGAGGGCGGCGGCAGGCACGCGCGCAGCGGTGTGTCCCAGGAGATCCTCGACGCCCGGCTCGCGAAGCTGTGCAACGAACTGCTGGTGACGGCGGAGGCCTCGGGGAACATCGTCATCCTGCGGACGCCGCCGGGCGCTGCGAACTTCCTCGCCCTGGCCATCGACCACTCGGTGATGCCGTCGATCCTCGGCACCATCGCCGGCGACGACACCGTGATGCTCGTCAGCCGCGACCCCGACGGCGGCGCGGCCGTCGCCGACCGCTTCCTCGGACTCGCGCAGGAACCGCAAGGTCCCGCCGAGCCGTCCTGACCCCGTCGCTGCGGCCGGCCCTGTGCCTGCCGCGGCATGACACCCTGAACATCTACACACCCACGGGCGCACCGCCCGGACAATCGAAGGAGCACCTCCCGTGACTGAACGCATCGTCCTCGCCTACTCCGGCGGACTCGACACCTCCGTGGCCATCGGCTGGATCGCCGAAGCCACCGGGGCCGAGGTGATCGCCGTGGCCGTCGACGTCGGACAGGGCGGCGAGTCCCTCGAGACCATCCGCCAGCGCGCGCTCGGCTGCGGCGCCGTCGAAGCCTACGTGGCCGACGCCCGCGAGGAGTTCGCGACCGACTACTGCATGCCCGCCCTGAAGACGAACGCGCTCTACATGGACGCCTACCCCCTCGTCTCCGCGCTGTCCCGTCCCGTGATCGTCAAGCACCTCGTCGCCGCCGCGCGTCAGTTCGGCGCCACGACCGTGTCCCACGGCTGCACGGGCAAGGGCAACGACCAGGTGCGCTTCGAGGTGGGCATCCAGACCCTCGGCCCGGACCTGAAGTGCATCGCCCCCGTCCGCGACCTCGCCCTCACGCGTGACAAGGCCATCGCCTTCGCCGAGGAGAAGGGCCTGCCGATCGAGACCACCAAGAAGAACCCGTTCTCCATCGACCAGAACGTCTGGGGCCGCGCCGTCGAGACCGGGTTCCTCGAGGACATCTGGAACGGCCCCACCAAGGACGTCTACGACTACACCGAGTCGCCCGAGTTCCCGCCCGCCGTCGACGAGGTGATCATCTCCTTCAAGGAGGGCATCCCCGTGGCGATCGACGGCAACACGGTCACGCCGCTGCAGGCCATCGAGGAGCTCAACCGCCGGGCCGGCGCCCAGGGGATCGGCCGCATCGACATCGTCGAGGACCGCCTCGTCGGCATCAAGAGCCGCGAGATCTACGAGGCCCCCGGCGCGATGGCCCTGATCGCCGCGCACCGCGAACTCGAGAACGTCACCATCGAGCGCGAGCAGGCCCGCTTCAAGAAGACCGTCGACCAGCGCTGGACCGAGCTGGTGTACGACGGCCAGTGGTTCTCGCCGCTGAAGCGCTCGCTGGACACGTTCGTGGACGACACGCAGAAGTACGTCACCGGCGACATCCGCATGAACCTCCATGGTGGCCGCGCGACCGTCACCGGCCGCCGTTCCGACGTCGCGCTCTACGACTTCAACCTCGCGACCTACGATTCCGGGGACACCTTCGACCAGTCGATGGCCCGCGGCTTCATCGAGATCTTCGGCCTGTCCTCCAAGGTGGCCTCGAGCCGGGACCAGCGGGCAGGCGCCTGATGGCTCCAGAGCATCAGGGGACCAACGAGGGCTCACTGTGGGGCGGCCGGTTCGCCGGCGGACCCGCGGACGCCCTCGCCGCACTCAGCAAGTCGACGCACTTCGACTGGCGGCTGGCGGTCTACGACATCGAGGGCTCCCGCGCCCACGCCCGTGTGCTCCACAGGGCGGGCCTGCTCGACGACGGCGAGCTCGCCGGGATGATCGATGCCCTCGACCGCCTCGACGCGGACGTGCGGTCCGGTGCCTACACACCGGCGCAGAGCGACGAGGACGTCCACGGGTCGCTCGAGCGTGGCCTCATCGAGCGTGCCGGACCGGCGCTCGGCGGCAAGCTGCGCGCGGGCCGGTCCCGCAACGACCAGGTGGCGACGCTCGGGCGCATGTACCTCCGGGACCACGCCCGGATCATCGCCCGAGGCGTCCTCGCGACGATCGGCGCCCTGGTGGACCAGGCCGAGGCACACCTCGAGGTGCCCATGCCGGGGCGCACGCACCTGCAGCACGCGCAGCCGGTGCTGCTCAGCCACCACCTGCTGGCCCACGCGTGGGCCCTGCTGCGGGACGTGCAGCGCCTGCAGGACTGGGATCGCCGCGCCGGGATCTCACCGTACGGATCGGGCGCCCTCGCCGGGTCCTCGCTGGGCCTGGACCCGGAGTCCGTCGCCGCGGACCTCGGTTTCTTCTCCGCGACGCACAACTCGATCGACGGGACGGCGTCGCGGGACGTCTACGCGGAGTTCGCCTGGGTCGCCGCGATGATCGGGGTGGATCTCTCCCGCGTGAGCGAGGAGATCATCATCTGGGCCACCAAGGAGTTCTCCTTCGTCACCCTCGACGACGCCTTCTCGACCGGCTCGTCGATCATGCCGCAGAAGAAGAACCCCGACGTCGCCGAGCTCGCCCGCGGCAAGGCCGGGCGTCTGATCGGTGACCTGACGGGGCTGCTCGCCACGCTCAAGGGACTGCCCCTGGCGTACAACCGCGATCTGCAGGAGGACAAGGAGCCGGTGTTCGACGCCGTCGACACCCTCGAGGTCCTGCTGCCCGCGGTCTCGGGCATGATCGCGACCCTCGTCTTCGACACGGAGCGCCTGGCCTCCCTCGCACCGCAGGGATTCGCCCTCGCGACCGACATCGCCGAGTGGCTCGTCCGGCAGGGGGTGCCCTTCCGCGAGGCGCACGAGCTCTCGGGTGCCGCCGTCCGCATCGCCGAGCAGCGCGGCGTGGAACTGTGGGACCTGACGGACGAGGAGTTCGCGGGGATCTCCGCGCACCTGACGGCCGCGGTCCGCGAGGTGCTCACGGTCGAAGGATCACTGGCCAGCCGCGACGCGCAGGGCGGTACGGCCCCGGCCGCCGTCCGCCGCCAGCTCACCGCGCTGCGCGCCGAGCTCGACGGCGTCGAGGCCTACGCCGCAGCCTGACGGTCGACTCCTGGTCATCGACAGCGGCGCGGCCCCCATCGGGGCCGCGCCGCTGTCGGTCATGCCGGTGGCGGCTCCTCCAGCCGCACCACGATCTTCCCCCCGCACATGGCGCCCGGTCAGGCGTTCGAGGGCGTCGGGCGCGCGCCCGGCTCCGCGCGGAGCAATCCGAGGCGATCATCGGACAGCTCAGTGCCTACAACCCGCACGCCGTCGTCTGCGTCGGAGTGCCCTTCGGTCGTACCCGGCCACAATGGATCCTCCCGCACGGTGGAATCATCCGCCTCGACGCAACCACCAGAACCGTGAGCGCCGACGACAGCTAGCCGCCCGCCAAGGTGGAAATCGTCGGATACCCGTTCTCAGGTGGTCAGGTCCTCCCAGACGAAGGTCGTCGTCTGCCCCGTCTCCCAGTCGCGGCGAAGAATGGCGTAGGCGACCGAGGCGACCGGCTCGCCGCCGTGCACGGGCCACCCTTCGCGGTAGTGGGCTTCCTTCAGCCAGCCGCACCGTATGAAGGTCCTGCGCATCGCGATGTTGTCCTCCCTCGTCTGCCCTTCGAATCGATGGGTGTTCGGCTGTGCCGTGAAGAGGTGATGCGTGGCCGCCTGCAGGACTTCCACGCCGAGGCCTCGTCCCCGGAACCGACCGTCGAGGCGCAGGTCGAACATCGGCGTGGGATCGCGGAAATCCTCGAAGCGAAGGAACCCGATGCGGCCGTGCCCGGTGTGGTGAATCCAGAAGGAGCCGTTGTCCTCGTCCCGGTACGCGCCCTTCGCGATAGCAGCTTCGACGGCTTTGCGCGCAGGCCGGGGGTTCGGGTGAAAGGGGAACTCGTTGCGCGTCATGAAATCGACCAGGGCGTCGTGATCGTCCTCGACCGGATCCAGGCGTACAAGATCGATGGGCATGGTGGTTCACCCTACTGGGTCCCCTGAAAGGGCTCGAAGATCCGGATGGCGACGAGTTCTGCATTCTGCTCGACGGCTTCGGCCAGGATCGACGGCCCGTAGGATGTGGGCCATGACATCCGATGACGAGAAGGACCCTCCCGTTCCCGCCCACCTCGAGGGCATCTCGCTGAAGCGGGTCCACGACGGTCAGGTCCTGGGAGAGCCCGACTCCGACGACACCACGTCCCCGCCGACGCAGGGTCAAACCAGCTAACCGTCCTCAGCCGGCAGGCCAGCCCTTGCCGGGACCGCTGCCGGCCCCGCTACGCCCGCCGCGAAGTGCTTTGACACCGTGCATCACCCGGCGGATCGTGTGAACATGCAGCCCACCGCCCCGCGCGCCACGCTTCGGGAATTCTTCCCCTACCTGCGGGGGCACGTGCGCGTCCTCGTCCTGGTCGCCGTCGTATCCCTGATCTCGACGGGCCTCTCGATCGCCCAGCCGCTCATGGTCCAGCAGCTCGTGAACGCCGTGTCCGCGAACCGCCCGGCCACCGTCTTCGTCTGGCTCCTCGTCGTCATCACCCTGGGTGGGGCGGTCTTCGGGGCGGCACAGTCCTACCTCCTCCAGCGGACCGCGGAATCCGTGGTCCTCGGGGTACGCCGGTCCCTGGTGGGGCAACTGCTCGCGCTGCCCGTGCGCGAGTTCGACCGCCGACGCGTCGGCGACCTCATGTCGAGGGTCGGGTCCGACACCACCCTCATGCGCAGCGTGATCACCTCCGGCCTGTTCGAGATCGTCTCGTCCGTCCTCATGTTCTGCGCGGCCGTCGTCCTCATGGTCCTCATCGACCCCCTGCTGTTCGGCATCACGCTGACCGCCGTCCTGACGGGCGCGGGCGGCGTCGTGTTCCTCGGACGCCTCATCCGCAAGCGCAGCCGCGACGTCCAGGACGCCGTGGGCTCCATGACCGCCGCGGTCGAGCGGGGCCTGTCCGGGATCCGCACCATCAAGGCGTCCGTCGCCGAGGAGCGCGAGGCCGCGGTGATCGACGTCGAGGCGACCACGGCCTACAACGCCGGCGTCGCCATGGCCCGCCTGCAGGCAGCCGTCCAGCCCATCATGTCGATCTGCATCCAGGGCGCGTTCATCGTGGTCCTGACCGTCGGCGGGATCCGCGTGGCCGCGGGCGAACTGCTGCTCGGCGACCTGATCGCCTTCATCCTGTACCTGTTCCTGCTCGTGATGCCCATCGGATCCGCCATGAGCGCGTTCGTGCAGATCCAGTCCGGCCTCGCGGCCCTGGACCGTATCCAGGAGATCGCCCGGCTGGAGCCGGAGCGGGCGGACGAGGAGCGCCCCGCACGGACCGCATCCGGAGCCACGGTGCCGTCCCAGGGCGCGCCGCCCCTCCACGGCAGCAGCATCGAACTCCGCGACGTCAGCTTCCGCTACGGCGACGACCGCGGCGAGGACGGCGCGGGCGCTACGGGCGTCGCGGACGGGCCACCGACGTCGGCCGGTGAACCGGGGACCCCGGTGTCACCGGTGTCGCCGGTAGCGGCGGGCACCGCCGGACAGCCGGTCCTCGACGGGGTCAGCTTCACCGTCCCCGCGGGCAGCAGGACGGCCCTCGTGGGTCCCTCGGGCGCCGGCAAGTCCACGGTGCTGGCCCTGCTGGAACGGTTCTACGAACCGACGGCGGGCAGCATCCTGGTCGACGGCGTCGCCCTGCCCGGGATCCCGCGCTCGGAGTTGCGCTCGCGCATCGGCCTGGTGGAGCAGGAGGCCCCCGTCCTCAGCGGGACCCTGGCGGACAACCTCCGGCTGGCCGCCCCGGACGCCACCGACGACCAGCTCCGCCGCGTCCTCGCGGCGGTCGGCCTCGACGCGCTGGGGGACCGCTCGGACGACGGCCTGGACCTCAACCTGGGGGAGGACGGGATCCGGCTCTCGGGCGGCCAGCGGCAGCGTCTGGCGTGGGCCCGCGTGATCCTCGCCGACCGTCCCGTCCTGCTGATGGACGAGCCGACGTCGGCCGTCGATTCGCGGACCGAGCAACTGCTCCAGCAGACGCTGGGGGAGGCCTCGCGGGACCGCACCGTCGTCGTCGTCGCCCACCGCCTGTCCACCGTGGCGGACTTCGACCAGATCGTGGTGCTCGACCAGGGGCGGGTCGCCGCGGTCGGCACCCATGACGAGCTCCTCGAGAGCAGCGACCTCTATCGCGACATGGCGGCCCGGCAGCGGCTGGTCGCCCACGCCTGAGCCGGTCAGGCCACCGACGTGCGGCCGGCCTCCCGGTCGAGGAGCCGCTGCTTGACCGGCAGGCCCCAGCGGAAGCCGCCCAGTGATCCGTCGGTCCTGATCACCCTGTGGCAGGGTACGAAGAGCGCTGCGGCGTTCTTCGCACATGCTCCCGCCGCCGCGCGGACCGCGGCCGGGTTGCCCGCCCGGGCGGCGTACTCGAGATAGGTGACCGGAGCGCCCGGGGCGATCGTGCGCAGGACGTCCCAGGCGTGGGCGCGGAACGGTCCGGAGGCCTGGCGCACCCGCACCGCCGTGATGGCGTCGACGTAGCCGTCGTAATAGCGGGCCACGGCGTCGAGGACGGGCCGCATGGCGGACGCCGCAGGGTCGAAGCGGGCGGTCATGAGGCTCGGGTGGATCTGTCCGGTCAGCTCCTCACGGAGGGAGGTCCACCCGGACGAGAGCACCGCGCCCTCGGCCTCGATGACGGTGAAGGGGCCGTCGGGCGTGTCGATGGTCTCGGTCGTGGTGCCCCGGAGGACGGCGGGTGGGGCGAGGGTCGCGCTCATGGAAGGGGTGTCCGTTCGGTCGGTCGGGCGGGGAGACGGGGGGAGGTGGTCAGGCGGCGTCATCGACGGATCCTCCGGCTACGCCGGGGGGCGGCGCGGCGGTCCGCCACAGGTGCAGGGTGGCGTACGAGCGCCAGGGCCGGACGCCGGCCATCGCGGCATCGAGCGACACGGCGGAAGCGATGGTCGGATCCCGCGACAGCCGGGCCCAGCCCGCCCGGACGGCGGCATCGCCCGGGAGGTGGATGTCGGGGTGGCCGAGCACGCGCATGACGACGTAGTCCGCTGTCCAGGGTCCCACGCCGTCCAGCTGCAGCAGGTCCCCGCGCAGCTCGGCGGGGTCGGAGCCGATCCCGATCGCGAAGGACCCGGAGGCGAGCTTCCCGGCCGCCGCGCGCAGCGCAGCGTCACGGCGGCGCGGTCCGCGCAGGAGGGTCCCGGGTGCCGTGGCGAGGTCCTCGGCGGAGGGGAAGAACCGGTCCAGCCCGGTGCCCGGCACATGGACCGCCGGCCCCGCTGCAGCGAGCCGGCCGAGGGCCATCGTCGCCGCGGCCACCGTGCCCTGTTGGCCCGCGATCGCGCGGATCAGGGTCTCGTGGGGATCCAGCGACCCCGGAAGGCGCAGCCCCGGCGCATCCGCTACCAGTGCCGCGAAGCCGGCGTCACGCGACAGCGCGGAGTCGACGGCCACGGGGTCGGCGTCGAGGTCGAAGAGCCGACGGATGCGGCTGAGCAGCGGCTGGAGGTCCGCCAGCCCCGCCACCGAGACCGTGACGGGCAGGGCGGCCCGCCCGTCCCCCTGCGGCTCGACCGCCTCCGCCCTGAACCAGGCGGGCCCGGCCGGCAGGCGGAGCAGGCGCTCGTAGCTCGTCGTCGTGCCGATCTCCACACCGGCGACGGCGCGGGCGGCGAGGAAGCGGAAGATGGCGTTGTCGTACGGCGGCCGCGCGGGCAGGGACAGGGAGAGCCGGAGCGGCCCACCGGGCTCCGCGGTGGGCGAGCCGTCCGTCCCGGTCCGCTGCCGCGACGCCTCCCGCAGCCGGCCCGGGGTGAGGTCGAAGACCTGCTGGACGGTGTCGTTGAACTGGCGGATGCTCCCGAAGCCGGCGGCGAACGCGATGTCCGCGAAGCGCAGCGTCGTGGCGGTGAGGAGGGTCCGCGCCGTCTGGGCACGGTGCGCGCGGGCCAGCGCGAGCGCCCCGGCGCCGAGTTCCTCCCTGAGGATGCGGTTGAGCTGTCGGGGGGAGTAGCCGAGCCGCGCCGCCAGGCCGGGAACGCCGGCGCGGTCCACTTCGCCGTCGGCGATGAGCCGCATGGCGCGGGCCGCCGCGTCGCTCCGCAGATGCCATTCGGGGTCCCCCGGAACGGCCTCCGGCAGGCACCGCTTGCACGCGCGGTACCCGGCCTCGTGCGCAGCCGCCGAGGTGCGGAAGAAGGTGACGTTGGCGGGCTTCGGAGTCCGGGCGGGGCAGGAGGGCCGGCAATAGATGCCCGTGCTGGAGACAGCGGTGATGAACTGCCCGTCGAAGCGGGCGTCCCGGGCGTCGATCGCCCGGTACTGCTGCCAGAAGTCCATGCCGTCATCATGCCACCCGGCCGGGCACCCTACTAGCGGGATTCGGACATGACGGTCCGAGCAGTGGGGGAGTGCTTTGCTACGGTCGATGCGTGATCGATGAGAGCAGGACGGCCCCGGACCTCCGCGCACGGCTGGGTGGCAGCGCCCTGGAGGTCGCGCCCTCGCTCCTCGGCGCGCACCTCACCCACAGCAGCGACGACGGCGACGTCACCGTCCGCATCACGGAGGTCGAGGCCTACCTCGGCCCGGACGATCCGGGCTCGCATGCGTTCCGTGGCAGGACCCCGCGGAACGCCACCATGTTCGGACCCGCCGGGCACCTCTACGTCTACTTCACCTACGGCATGCACTACTGCGCCAACATCGTCTGCGGAAACGAGGGGTGGGCCACAGGCCTCCTGCTGCGGGCGGGGGAGATCGTGGACGGCACGGGCCTCGCGCGTGATCGGCGCTCCCAGCCGGCGACCGACCTCGACCTCGCCCGGGGGCCCGCACGCCTCGCACAGGCGCTCGGCCTCGACCGCCGGAACGACGGCGCCGACGTGCTCGCGCACCCGTTCCGCCTGGTCCTGCCGGAGGCGCCCGCGGCGGCGGTCCTCACCGGACCGCGCGTGGGCGTCAGCGGTGTCGCAGGGACGGCGGAGTATCCGTGGCGCTTCTGGCTGCCGGAGGAGCCCACCGTCTCCCGCTACCGTCCGGGGAAGCCCCCGGCAGCCCGTAAGGTTGATCCGTGATTATCAGCGACATGGATCTCGGCCCGGCGACGGTACCCAGCGCGTCCGGACTGGCCGCGCAGGCCCGGGAGGCCGTCGACCGCCTGTGTGCCGTGGTTCCCGACTTCCCGTCGCCCGGGATCATGTTCAGGGACCTCACGCCGGTGTTCTCCGACGCTGACGGTTTCCGGGCGGTCGTCGACGCGCTCGCCGAAGCCTTCGCGGGCCAGTTCGACGCCGTCGCCGGGGTTGAGGCCCGCGGCTTCCTCCTCGCCGCCGCCGTCGGCTACGCGACCGGCACCGGCGTCGTCACCGTCCGCAAGGCGGGCAAACTGCCCCGCGCCGTGTACCGGGAGTCCTACGACCTCGAATACGGTCAGGCGTCCCTCGAGATCCACCAGTCGGACCTGCCCGCCGGGACGCGCGTGCTCCTGCTCGACGACGTCCTCGCCACGGGGGGAACGCTCGTCGCCGCGGGAGCGTTGCTCGAACAGGCCGGCGCCGTCGTCGTCGGGTGCGGCGTGGTCCTGGAACTCGCGGACCTCCCCGGACGCGATGCCCTGGCGGGCCGACGGGTGCATGCGATCGAAACCGTGTAGCGTCCACCACGCTAGAATTGACGGTCTGCCTTTGATGGAAGGAAATGTCCGATGCACGAGACGTCCCAGGCCAAGGCCGAGCTGGAGCACGAGCGCGGCTACGTCGATGGTCTGTACCACCGTCTCGATGAACTGCGTGCGGAGAAGGCGCTGCAGCTCGCCGAGGTCCGACGCACGCAGGCGGCCGGATCCCACCAGAACAGGTCGGAGCGGGACGCCTTCGCGACGATGTACGAGGACCGCCTCGCGCAGCTCAACGCCGTCGACGACCGCCTCGTGTTCGGTCGCCTCGACCTGGACGACGGCGAGAAGCGCTACATCGGGCGCATCGGCCTGTCCGACGAGGACCTCCGGCAGCTCATGGTCGACTGGCGGGCCCCCGAAGCCGGCACGTTCTACCAGGCGACGGCCTTCGAGCGCATGGGCGTCCGCCGCCGCCGCCACCTGATCCTCGCGCGACGCGACGTCGTCGCCATCGAGGACGACGTCCTGGACGCGGACCTCCTCGGCGACGACGACTCGCTGCAGGGCGAGGGTGCCCTGCTCGCGGCACTCAACACGCGGCGCACCGGCCAGATGTCAGACATCGTGGGCACCATCCAGGCGGAGCAGGACCGCATCATCCGGGCGCCGCTGCCCGGGGTGACCGTGGTCCAGGGCGGCCCGGGCACCGGCAAGACGGCGGTCGCGCTCCACCGCGCCGCCTACCTCCTCTACACGCACCGCGACCGGCTGAAGTCCGCCGGCGTACTGCTCGTGGGTCCCACCGACGCCTTCATGAAGTACATCGAGCGCGTCCTGCCGTCCCTCGGCGAGACAGGCGTCGTCATGGCGGGGATCGGCACACTGATGCCCGGTGTCACCACCGTGCTGGAGACGGACGAGACCGCGGCGGCCCTCAAGGGCCGGCTGGAGATGGCCGAGGTCATCCGCACTGCCGTTGCGAACCGGGAGCGCGTGCCGTCGGAGAACAAGCGCCTCAATGTCGAGGGGACCATGCTGACCCTCACCCCCCGTCAGGTCTCCCGTGCGCGTGAGCGTGCCCGGGCCACCGGCAAGCCCCACAACGAAGCACGGGTCACCTTCGTCAAGATCCTCCTCCGCGAGCTCACCGAGCAGCTGCTGGACAAGCTGGAGGAGTCCTCGGGCGGCGGTAACAACGCCGACCGCTCGTACCTCGCCGAGGACGTCCGCAGCTCCCGCGACGTGCGGATCGCCCTCAACCTCGCGTGGATGCCGCTCACACCGCAGAAGCTGGTGTCCGAGTTGTTCGCACGCCCGGAGCTGCTGCGTGCGGCGGCCCCCCACCTGGACGAGGACGAACTGGCGGTCCTCGCCCGGCCCGCCGACGCCCCCTGGACCGAGGCGGATGTGCCCCTGCTCGACGAGGCCGCCGAGCTGCTCGGCGACCTCGACCCGTCGGCCGGACGCGACACCGCCGCCCGCGAGCAGGAGCAGAAGCGCGACCTCGCCAACGCGGAGCGGGCCCTGGAGAACGTCAACGCCTCCCTGGAGGACTCCGGGGTGGACGGGGTGCTGACCGCCGAGGATCTCGCGCAGCACAACGCGGTGACCGCCACCCGGCTCTCGGCCGCGGAGCGAGCTTCCGGCGACCGCACCTGGGCGTACGGGCACATCGTGGTCGACGAGGCCCAGGAACTCTCCCCGATGCAATGGCGTCTGCTGATGCGGCGCTGCCCGCTGAAGTCCTTCACCATCGTCGGGGACATCGCGCAGACCAGCTCGGCCGCCGGCTCGAGGTCCTGGCAGCAGGCCCTCGAGCCCTTCGTGCGGGACCGCTGGCAGCTCGAGGAGCTGACGGTCAACTACCGCACCCCCGCACAGATCGCCGAGGCCGCGGTGCGCATGGCGAACGCCGCGGGGCTCGTCGTGTCCGCCCCGAAAGCGGTGCGGGAGGGACGGTTCCCCCCGATCCTGGATACGGTGGACGACGCCGTGACCGCCCTGGTGCAGGCCATGCCCGAGGAACTGACGGCCATCGACGGCGGCCTGCTCGCCGTCATCGCGCCCGACCACCTGCTGCCCGCCGTCCGGAAGGCCCTGGCACCCGCATACGGGGACCGCGTGGGCTCCGGCGCGGGCGGGCCGGGCCAGGACATCGTGGTGATCAGCCCGCGCGAGTCGAAGGGCCTGGAATTCGACGGCGTCGTGATCCTCGAGCCGCAGGAGATGCTCGACTCCGCGACGGCCAGGGTCGGTGACCTCTACGTGGCGATGACCCGCCCCACGCAGCGCCTCCGCGTCATCTCGGGAGGCCGGATTCCTGCTGGTATCGCCGACTGATAATTTGGACTCGTGTCCCAGCAAACAGATATCCCGGTCAGTGGCCTCGCAGGCCAGCGCAACGATCCGTCCTTCGACGGCGTCTACGACGAGCTGGTGTGGCGTGGTCTGATCCATGTCTCCACCGATGAAGGGGAGCTGAAGGAGCTGCTGGGCGGCCCGTCGATCACCTTCTACTGCGGGTTCGACCCCACGGCTCCGAGCCTCCACCTCGGCAACCTGGTGCAGCTGCTGACGATGCGCCGCCTGCAGCTCGCCGGCCACCGTCCGCTCGGCCTGGTGGGCGGGTCCACCGGCCTCGTCGGCGACCCGCGGCCGACGGCGGAGCGCACCATGAACACGAAGGAGACCGTCGCCGAGTGGGTCGGCTCCCTCGAAGCCCAGGTGCGCCGCTTCCTCGACTTCGAGGGACCCAGCCCGGCGCGGGTCGTGAACAACCTCGACTGGACCGGCCCGATGAGCGTCATCGACTTCCTGCGCGACGTCGGGAAGTACTTCCGCGTGGGCACCATGATCAAGAAGGAGACCGTCGCCAAGCGGCTCAACTCCGACGAGGGCATCAGCTACGCCGAGTTCAGCTACCAGATCCTGCAGGGGATGGACTTCCTGCAGCTGTTCCGCGACTACGACTGCGTGCTGCAGACCGGTGGGTCCGACCAGTGGGGCAACCTCACCAGCGGCACCGACCTGGTCCGCAAGGTCGAGGGCAAGAGTGTGCACGCCATCGGTACGCCCCTGATCACCAATTCGGACGGCACGAAGTTCGGCAAGAGTGAGGGCAACGCCATCTGGCTCGACGCCGCCATGACCAGCCCCTACGCGATGTTCCAGTTCTGGCTGAACACCTCCGACGCCGACGTGGCGGAGCGCCTGCGCATCTTCACCTTCCGCGGCCGCGCCGACATCGAGGCACTCGAGCAGGCGACAGCCGAGCGACCTCATGAGCGGGCGGCGCAGCGTGCACTCGCGTACGACGTCACTGCCCTGGTGCACGGCGTCGACGCGACCGAGAAGGTCATCGCAGCGTCCGCAGCCCTCTTCGGCCAGGGCGACCTCGGGTCCCTCGACCTCGCGACACTCGAGGCGGCGACGTCAGAACTCAAATCCGTCGCGGTGTCCCGGGACGGACTGGGGATCATCGAGCTGCTGGTGACGTCAGGGCTGTCCGCCAGCAATTCCGCGGCCCGCCGAACCATCGGGGAGGGTGGTGCCTACGTGAACAACACGAAGATCACCGACGCCGACCACATCGTCGGCGCGGACGATCTGCTGCACGGCCGCTACCTCCTCGTGCGCCGCGGCAAGCGCAACCTGGCCATGGTCGATGTGACCTGACCCCACGCGCCTCCGACCGAAGAGCCGGCACACCCCGCGGGGGTGTGCCGGCTCTTCCCATGACCGGGTGCCGCGACCCGCAGGTGGACACCAGGTGGATTTGGCGCGGGGGCGGAGCGGCCGTATAGTTATGGAGTTGCCCCGGTGTGGGTGACCATCCCCTTCAAATTCGTGTGGTTGGTTCGTGCGCTGTGAGGCGTGGTCGAATTCGACT
>NZ_JWSU01000009.1:0-5474 GCF_000816565.1 Arthrobacter sp. L77
GGAAGGCCCCACACCACCAGGTGCGGGGCCTTCCCACGTTAACCACCCACCCAGCACCAGGCACCACAGAGCAGACAATGGGGCAGGCACCCAGCGGGCAGGGCGTCAGCGGGACGGGACATCGGCTCGAAGCGAATCCACCCCGGACCCGTTCCCTCCCACCCCCTGACCCCAGGCCCCGCCACCGTCGCCGGCCGCTGCCACACCCCGGCCACCAGCCTTCTGCGCGGCGGCGGTCGGCTTCGGCCCGTGCCTGCCACGATGCCCCCACAAGTGCCCAGCGCTCGGGAAGTCGCATGCTCGCGAGGCGTCAGGGCCCCGAGCGGGGCGATAAGCATCATCTCGTGACCTTCCCGTGCTTCCAAGGACAGGTCGGCGCGCCCAAGACCTTCGATACGGACAGTCCAGCAATCACGGGTCCCGATGATCGGCGCCCACCGGCGGTGCCGGGTCCGAGATACAGCGGGTGTCGCCCTGGATCACGCCGGCATCGACCGTCCGTCCCAGGCAGCAGTGCGAAGCGATCGAATGGGTGCCCGCAGGAAACCCTCGCGCGGGCACTGTGGTGCTACTCGCTGAGCCAGGATCCGAGCAACCTACCCTGGTCCTCGGTCAGCCAGAAGGTGACCTGCTGCTCCCCGTCCGGTGCGTCGATCACCAGGTTCACCGAGAAGCCGACCTCGCTGCCGATGGTCGGACTCAGGCCGAGGTCCATCACCCGTGGTTCCTGCGTGAGGTCCTGGCCCATGAGGATCGTGACCTCAACGGAACCAGTCGTGTCGCTCAGAGCTCCCATGGGCGTGCCGGGGTTGGCCATCCACGGGGCGCCGTCGTCCAGGCTCGCCTTATGCGCGGCGCAGACAGGCACCTCGCGCCTTGAGTAGGGCGCCAGCGTCACCACAGCGGATGCTGACGTCGGACAACGCAGTACTGAGCAAGCGGCCATAGCCGCGAGCGTACTGGCTGACTCGGATAGGGGCACCCCTCCCGTACCCGTATCGGGTGACGCAGGAGTGGAGCAGTCAGCGATCGGTTGACCGGCGTGCTCCGGGCAGCGGAGCACGTTGCCCGCGAGAGGTTCCATCTACGGCACGCTTGGCGCCGTCATCCGGGACTGCCACTGTCTACACTCACGACCATGACTATGGGGATGAACGGACAGCCGCAACGGCGGTCACCCACTCGCGCGTCGAAGCGCGACGCGCTGTTCCAAGGGCTCGGAGGTACGGCGTGCGCCCTCGCCGCGGTGCTCGTGTTCTCAAGCGCTGACAACCTGTATCAGGTCGTGGGTTCGTGCGTCCTGGCCCTGATGGCTGTTCTGTCTGTCGCCCGGGCGATCGTCGCGCTGCGCCAGGACGATCACGTCGTCGAGAGCCTCTGACCCCGCCGAGCAAGTACAGCTCCGACTGGGAAGTAAGTCCAGGTATGGCGCCTTCCCCGGACGTTGTTGCTCGGACCGACCATCGGATGGTTCGTCCGAGGCCGCCGCCTGGTTTCCTTGGCGCCGGCCGACTGATGACCGCACGGACGGCGCTAGAATTCGGCTCTGTCGGTGAAGACCGCTCATCGTGGGATCCGCCTGTTTGTTGACTACGGCCATCGGTGGCCACTCGGGGAGAACAGCACGGATGAGCGTCCGACCAAGTACACGATGGAGCCTGCAGGCTTCGGGCCGTCATGGAACCTCACTCGTCGGCTTCGCATCCGGCCCGACATGCGGGATGCCGACAATTCGTTCGGGAGTGATGGGAGTTCGCCGGAAAGCGAGGTGGCGTGGAAGGAAGAGGGCGCCAATATCGCCGAGGGACTTCGTGCAGAAGTCGGGGCCTTCGCCGACGTGGAGTACGACGAGTAGAACCCACGTGGACCAACGCCACCATTGGTGCCCGCAAGCCGATCCCTTCTGCATAACGGTGGCATTGCGGTTCAGGTTCTAGCTGCTGCGCGACGATCGATGGTTGATAGCGTCGGCAGCTGCAGCAACACTTTTCGCGCGGACCGAGGGGACGACGATGTATTCGAGACAGGCGGCCGCGATCGCGGTACTAGCGTTATCCGCTGCCACCATCAGCGCGTGCAGCGGCGCTGACTACGGCATCGCCGCTCTGGATCGGAAAGCAACGTCCGAGGACCAACTTCCGGACTTCGTCTCCGACCCGAGTCTGGACATCGACTCCGTCCGGAAAGTCGCAGAACAGAATCAGATTTCGTACTTCATCGGTGAAATGAAGGACGATAAGGGCTTCTGCGCCTATGCGACCACGGGCGACGACTTCATCGGTGGCTGCGGGGAAGGCAATGGTCAGCTTGTCACCGTTTCGCCCGGTGCTGGTTCAGACCTTCTCCAATTCACTCTGGTGACGGATTCCTACTCCAACGAGGACCTCAGGGGAGAGGGTTGGACCGAGGTTCACGACAACATCCTGGTCCGCTGAAACCAAGTCGGTGAGCGCACTCGGTTGGGCGACACCGTCCAGGGATCCTCCGGCGCAGGTGCGACCCGAGGTCAGGGACTCACAGGATTACCGACTCACAGGGACGGTCGGACAGAGGCCAGCCCGTCGAGCTCATCATCGAGACAGTCAACGCCGACGTCGCCGCTTCGGACCACAACGGGACCCGCTCTGGTCGCCGGCTCTCGGACCCAGCGGCGATCGAACGCCCAGGCCAGTGCAGGCGACCTCGGACAGCCGTGCGGACAACGTCGAACACCAGTGCAGTCGACTTCGGAATCTGACGAAGGTCGAACCTGAAGGAGTCGTGGAGATCGTCGGACTCGAGGGCGCCCGGTGCACAGATGCTCGACCTCACCGCCCGATAGGGTAGCCGGTCGTGATGCCCGAGCCCCGTTGTATTCACCCACAAGTCGGCTGCAGTGGTGCAGGCGATCAGGGTGTCTCCTGCGGCATGGATGGGCCGGGTTCGCGCTGCGTCCCGACTTCCCGTGCCTTCGACAGCGTGAGGATCCCATAGCGCATCGCACCGGTGCGGTAGGCGAGGATCAGGCGAGGGATACTCAGAACGAAGATCCGATTGCGTGCGCCGAGGGCGAGGCGACGGGTCTCGCGATCGACGAGCAAGGTCCTCACGAGTCGGCGGGCGCAAATTGTCCATGTGCGTGCGACGCGGGCACTGACATCCTCGTAACCGATGATCTCGAAGCCTGCGGCCGTCGCCATCGCCTCGTATTCTTCGCGTGTACCCATCGAGGGCAGGCGCCCCTCGCGGCAGATCGGCTCGAGCAGATGGCGAACCTTCCAACCGCCGGCATCAGTCTCGGCAAGCCACGCGCAGACGACCAGGCGACCGCCGGGCGACAGCACGCGATGCGCTTCGGCGAAGAACCTGGGTTTGTCGACCATGTGCTCGCTCGACTCGATAGCCCATGCGGCACCGGTCGACCCATCGGCCAGTCCGTTGGCGAGCCAATCACGGAGACGGATGTCCACGCCGGGTACGGGATGCGCGGAGGCGTAGTGGGCCTGCTCGGCGGAGAGCGTGAAGCCGGTGACGCTGACCCGGTGTGTCGCCGCGAGCTGCCTTGCAGTAGAGCCATAGCCGCAGCCGATGTCGACGCACGCTTCGCCGGACAGGAGGCGTAGCCGATCGCCGACCGTGTCGATCAGCGCCTCCACGGCCTCGGCGGGCGTCTCACGACCCGTCGCCCATAGCCCGTGATGGACGTGGTCGCCCCACACTCGCCGATAGATCGGATCGAGCTCGTCGTAGTGATCTGCGACAGCCACGGCGTCCTGGGTAGCATCGGGGACGATCATGCCCTCACGCTACAACGCTGATCCGTGCTGTCGGAAGGCCTCGGTTCACGGCTCCATGACCGTCCAGGGCAGAGCGTTCTACGCGAATCGGCGCGAGGAGCGAGAGCAGGTGAACGCCCTTCTTCCCACGATCGGGCTCATGACCTCGACGCGACCCCGGACCGTGACTCTGCGATCACCCGCACCCGTGCGGCCGCGGACTGGGCGCGCACCGTGGACAGGTCGAAGGCACCGCACGCGGCTACCGCAGCCCCGGCAACTGCCGAGACGCTCGGCAGTCCCTTTTGTTCATCTCCGTACCGATCGACCTGGAGCGGATAACGCCACCATGCCCCGGGCGGATGAGCTGGGCTGATGGACGTGGCGGGATCCTTTCGGCCTGGTTCCGAAGCCGCGCTCATCGCGGCGGCTCAGGCCTCGCCGCTGGATGGGACTGGGCGGGACCGGGCGGTAAGGGATTGGGCCGGATGGGACTGGGCGGGAGCGGGCGGTAAGGGATTGGGCGGGAGTGGGCTGGATGGGAGTCGGCTGGATGGGAGCGGGCGGTAAGGGATTGGGCGGGAGTGGGCTGGAACGGTTCGGGCGGGGCCCCGCCGGGGGACCGCGCTGGATGGCACGACAAGTGGTCACAGGGCCGACGCGTCGTCCCGTCTCGGTAGGTCTTCGACCCTTGGTGTTGTCGTCAGCTTGAGCGGTCGCAACATTCCGGAGTCCTGTCCTGAGCCGATGGGTTCGTCGGGAGCGGCAGCGGGAGTCGAGTTGCGGGCGCACCGGGGGAGCCGACCACCGGGGCGAGACGTCAGTGGGACCTGCTCCTGCCAACGCAGGCCGGACGTCCTACTGCGTACCCAACTGGATGTCCTTCTTGGTGCCCATCGGAAGCTCGAGCTGCCTGTACAGAGGCCATCGGTAAGTTCTTGCCGGCTTCAGCCTGCAGCCGTGCCCGCACCACCGGGCTTCCTGCTCCATGGAACTGTTCGTCCACCAGTAGCCGACCGTCGGCGCCTGCCCGCAGCGCGGCGCCCGCATACCCGGACCGAGCGGTGCATGGAGACGCACGGTCACCAGGCCCTGCTGTCATGGCCGAACGATGGACGCACCACGGTGATCCCGCCGGGGGTGGTCCGGTTTGCCCGACAGCCGTGCGCCGTGTAGTGTTTCATGAGTTGCCCCGGTGAGGGCGACCATCCCCTTCAAATTCGTGTGGTTGGTTCGTGCGCTGTGAGGCGTGGTCGAATTCGACTGCTATTTGTGGTGGGTTTGTTCTTTGTCGTATTTCTTTTGCTGGTGGTTCAGGTCACGGTGAATGGATTTGACAGGGGAAAAGAAAGTGAAATAAGCTGTGAACATAACGGCGAGGGAAAGCGGGGCCGAGCGGCGTGTGAGCGTCGGGTTTCCGTGAGTAATCGGTTGTTCCTGTTGTTTGAGAACTCAATAGTGTGCCAAGTTTGTTGATACCGATTGTTTTTGATTGGTTGAATTGGCTGGTCGTCGCGCATGTTTGTGTGTGGTGGCTGGTTTTTTTGGCTGGTTTCGAATTTTGTGCAGTGGTGTCGCCCGTTTTCCCGGGTGTCATTGTTGTGTCTGTAATGCATTTACGGAGAGTTTGATCCTGGCTCAGGATGAACGCTGGCGGCGTGCTTAACACATGCAAGTCGAACGATGAACCTCACTTGTGGGGGGATTAGTGGCGAACGG